>JAHHIH010000004.1 GCA_019358835.1 Tildeniella torsiva UHER 1998/13D | reverse complement strand
TTCAGGCGGGCTTGTTTGGATGCATCCATGAGGCTGACTACTAGCGCGAACAGTGCCCAAAGCTTAGCGCTCGTACCGCCATCCCAACATAAGCATTAATGCTCATTACATAACTGGGATGCACCCCACCCGCTGGATGGTCAAGAGCTTAGAGGACTGAGGAAAGTGAAGCGAGAATACCCAGCCGCCCCCTTCATCTTTGCTGGCTATGGGGGTAAGGGTATCAGCGGTAAGGCTGTATCTAAGATTTTCAAGGCTGCTGCTGCGATCGCCCTGCCAGAGGAGCTAAGCCACCCCCATGTTCTGAGGCATACCAGAGGTTATCTGATGGTTGAGAAGGGGTACCCTCTGAGGGTTATTCAGGAATGGCTTGGGCACAAGCAGATCCAGCACACGGTACGCTACACAGCCCTTAGCGCTGCTCAGTTTCGAGATGTGGTGGATTAAACCGATATAACCAATAGGTTTAATGAAGATTTGCGGAAGATTCTGCTATCTTTTCCGATTCCCTCTCCTAATCCTCGATCTTGGAGATTAAGCGGAATAGCTTAAGTTCCCTTTCGGAAATCATTATGAGTATTAGCGAACACGAACTCGCAAAAGCAATTGATCAGATTCACCATTCTATTGATCCTTTAAGTCAGTTCTATGGAAAACTTCTTAACTGGCAAGGAAATGATGGTTTTTGGCATTATGGCATAGGCTTATCAGACCATAAAATTTTTGATACAGGCAGAGGCATGAAGCCTTTTGATAGCCATTATGTAAAAGCTAAATTTGTCAGAAAAATTGAAGATATTGCCTTCCCACCTGAGAAAACCATTCGACGTTTGATTTATGCTCTGAAAAGATTTCGAGAATGGGAGTATGGCTTACTAGGCTGGAACTGTGAGCATTTAGCCCGTCTCGTAGCAACCAATAGGGCAATATCTTATGAAGTCAAAAAACAGCCTTGGCCTATTCCCGATCTAAATCATGGCGGCAAACATTCCCACGCAAAAGATGATTTCAAGAAGTATCTAAGTGATGAAAAGCCTGATTTGTTAAGCAGATCATGAACCTCAAAAAACATCTTCCCAGCTTTGTATGCGTTCTTCTAATGTCACTCGCTTTAGTAGGGTGCGGTTCAGTTGAATATAAATTTCCTCAAGCGTTAGAGGGGTTTGACGACGGTTATACTGGCCGAGGATTTGCAGGTTTAGTCCTGCTAATTGTCGAGCTTATACTTATGGTTACTTGGGGAAGAATAGCAGGATTGATTCTAATTGCCTTGGGAATTTTACTTCTTCTTGTATATTTTTTCTGTGTGACTATTATCCTCAAGGAAGACTCTAAGCATCAAGAGATGCAGTAAATTGCTAAATAACCTCTTCGCTGATTTGCTAAACGTAAAGCTTCTCATAAATCAAATCAACAAAATTTTTGACCATCACGCATTTTGATTTCAATTCAGATGGTGAAGGTTTTTCAGTACGCTTTTTGGGTTTTTTACCCCAAAAGGATATTCTAAAGCCAACAAAGTCAGGATATAGGTAGCCCATACCTAAATCAAGAATGCCTAATCTATTTTCAAATTCGGCATCATCTATCTCAATCTCAAATTCTTCCTCCACAGCCATCACGAGTTCACAGAAATCCAGATCAACTACTCTTGGATAATCAGATAAATTTGTGTCTAGAGATACCAGATCCTGATCTACCTTAAGCTGTTCACTTACTAATTTTGCAAATTTGTTAAGGATACTTGCTCTTTCCTTATTCTCATCGAAATTCTTTGGAATTTCTTTTGAGCTATTTTGAGGGAATTTCTTCTGCTGATTATCTGAATGACTCAACTTGCGAGGTAAATCAAGTTTCTCACTAGTGCAGTCAGGGGAAGTCTCAGGCTTTTGCAAGGAAGCACTCACTGTTTCTGCCCGTATCAACTCTTCCTTTTTTAATTTAATCCAATAGTCAACTATGTTTCTAATTTTTGTAAAATCTGCTTTATGCCCACTCTCATTATAAAAATTTACAGCGAATCCCCACACGGTATCGTCTAAGCTTAATTCAATACGACTTATATCTGCCTCTTTTACGGGTTCTCTTTCATTCAAATATCGACAAATTACATTCGCTAAAATCTTTGACTCATAATCATCATTCATTTCTGAAGCCAATTGATTAGAGTTTATCAACACCAAATATAGCCTCTTCTAGTTCGTCAGCTTTTGTTGCGATCATTACCACACTACTATCAAAACTTTCCTGATCGAGATTTTTGATTTTAGCAATTGTTGTAAGTATTAACTGATTGTCTTCGTCCAAACTTATGCCATAAGGGCCAAACGCATCCACACTTTGTAAAGCGCGGACTGCCGATTCCATTAGTCTAATTTTTCCAACAATGCTATAAATTCCCAAAAAGCCTTCACCAGCGTTATCCTTGAAGTCAAACAGCCAAACAAGCTGAGATCTTTTGTCGCCAGTGGCAAGCTCAAACCTAGCACGGTCGCCCCGCTTTTCAGTTGTTATGCGAAACCCATAAATATATTTCTCAAATTTTTTGGTAAATTGTTTGTATAGTTTGTTCAGATCATTGTCTGAGAAGAAATTGTCATCATCTACAAAAATAGGCTCATTTGCGGAATTCGAAGCCTCCGGGACAATAATTATAGAAGAACAGCGAGGGCACTTTCCCCGTAATCCTGCTTTTGAGTGATCTACCTTTAATTCTTTTCCACACTGACGACAGCTAAATTCAATCATTTTTGTGATTTCTATAAATACTAAGTTAAATTTTTAAGTTAATTCACGTCGAATTTGCGCGATCGCATTTTGTAGATCCTTGCAGTGAATCCAGCCGACAAACCCCCCATAGATGATATTTCCCTCTGAATCTGACAAGAACACATGGTCATAGCCAACTAGATTTTTCCAAGTTCTAACTACAGCTCCATCCTTAAGAGTCATTATAGGAATCGACTTAGAAAAGTCACTTCTTGGAGCTGCTGTCATGCCGGTAACAACATCTAGAATTGCCATAGCTTTTTTGGATGGCTTTATTGGTCGCGGTGGCGGTAGCGGTGGTGGCGGCGGTAGCGGTGGTGAAAGCTTTGTTAACCTCATCAACGCAATGATAAGGAAGCCGCATAGTAATCCCACCCAGTTCCCCTGAAAGACTAGGAATGCTAAGCAGGCAACTATACCCAATACCCCTAGACTCTTGAGGGTCATCACTTAATTTTCATAAACAGCTATAAAAAGACCATTCCCCAACTCTTCTAAGAATGACCACCATCACCGGGAAGTTTCTAGCCGTTAGGGCAAACTTTCACTACAGCTTCACTGGTTAACCAAAGTTTTGAACTAAACCACCTCAGCAGACACAGCGATCGCAGGTAGGTTCTCATCCCCTGCCTCATCGCCAATAATTTCCATCAGTTCTTGGAAGGCACTGGGAGACAGTCTCCCCACCAGATACCCTACAAACTGATCGATGGAGTCAGCTAACTTCTGGTCAGCCAAATCCTGTTTCGACTGCTCCAGGCCATGCAAACGCTGTCTCAGTTCACTATTGCGGTGCATTGCCGTAGTGAGCTTAACCAGCTTGTCGATATCAGTGCAGCCCTCAGCCTCTGTAGAGAGCCGTTGCCAAACGCCCTTAAGCCGTTCATGTTCGATCGTACGAAGCAAACTACAGTCATCAGCCGTGCGATCGCGGCTCCTAGCCGAGTTACGAGTTGTCTAGGCTCCAGCAAAACCTAAACCGCTTCTTGAGAATGGCGGTGGACTTTTTTGCTATGTAGTACATGCCATATCGACAAGCTCTAAAACACTTGCCAAATAAGCCTTTCAGGGAATGGACGTAACTGGACTCGAACCAGTGACCCCCACGATGTCAACGTGGTGCTCTAACCAACTGAGCTATACGTCCTTGCAGAGGTCGAATTTAGCATATCCCTGGGCGCGATCGCAACCTCTACTGCCGCAGTTCTAGCGGGCCAAACCGGGTTGAAGCGCTTTGGAATTTAGCAGCAGCGGCACATCCTGCTTGGCGGTGGTAGCCACTCGCAGGTTCGAGAGGGCCGTACCCTGGTAATAGTGGAGCAAAATTTGCTGATAGTTTTGGCCACGGGTGGCCAGCCCGCGCGCCCCCCACTGGCTCATACCCAGGCCGTGGCCGTAGCCGCGCCCGTCAACCCGTAGGATATCGCCCGCCAGGGTCAGAGAACACAGCGAGCTGCGCAGCCCCAGCGCCTGGCGCAGCTCGGTGCCCGTCATGGTGCGGCTGCCCTGGGTGCCCTGGAGCCGAATCAACGCAATGCGCCCGTGGGGCGTGGCACGCTCGGTGACAACCCCCGTCAGGCGGCCAATGCCGGTAATGCGCTGCGCCACCTGCTGGGTCGAAAAGGTCTCAGACCACTGAAACACGGGGGCCTCTTGGTCATAGTCGGCCACGCCGCGCAGGTAGGGAGTCGCGCGCTGCCAAATATCTTCAGAATTTTCGGTGTAGCCGCCGGAGGAGGAGTGGAACACCGCCTCAATCACCCGGCCCCCGTAGGTCAGCACCTGGCCCTGGGTGGCGTTGACCGCAGCCTGCACCGAGGGAGCCTCGGCAGCTAGCCCCCCATAGACCTGGTGAGCCGTGGTGCCCCCCACATCAAACAGGTCGCCCTGGGTGCGATCGCGCCGATAAAGCGCGTAGGAGCGGGCCGCTACCGCCTGGGCCTTGAGCGCCTCCTGTGGCCAGCTAGCGGGCATTTCGCCGCCGACGACACCGTAGAGATAGGCTTCGAGATCCACCCAGTTGACGGCGGTCACCTTGCCCTCGATAGGCACTACCAGCACCCGGCCCCGATACCATTTGTCATTGATGAACACGTAGCCGCCGCCGGTCGGCTCTACCCAAAAGGCCTGCCCCTGCCAGTCAGCTAATTTTAGCCCGCCCCCTTGGGGAGTCACGGTGACCGATCGCCCCTGGGGAATTTGGCCCACCCCCTGGCCCGCGCCGTTTTTGACCACCGCTGGGGTGGAGCTGCCCACCACCGCCTGATTGAGGCGATCGCCTACCGCTACCCGCATTTCGACCAGCGCCTGGGCCGGCAGCGTGGCCAACCACCACACCACTGACAGGCTAAGACCGTGCTTGAGAAGGCCAAGGGCACGGCTGAGCAGCAGCCCAAAAATGAGGGATTGGCGAAGTTGAGTCATCGGTTGAGGCAGAAGGTAAAAGAACTTATGCGAGTACCGGACAGTGCTTTTCACGGTATCACCGATGGCTCGGCCCGGCACATTAGGATCCAATACATCCCTATGACTTCCCTGCATGCCGAAGGTTGCCCCCTGAGGGACAGCGGTCAAAGTGGTTGCCTAGGGCGGCACGATCGGCTCGTAGAGCCTTCGCAGAAAGGCCATAATTTTGCGGCCATACTCGGGGTCAGCGCTCCAGCGACCGCTGAGCTGATCCACCAGGGGCGCAATTCCCCGCACCACAAACAGAAAACGGGGATCAACCTGGCGCTGTACCAGGGGGTCGAGGCTACCGTAGGCCTTGAGGTGCTGAATTTGCGCCCGCACCCCCACCCGCGCGCTGGGGAACGATGACCCCTCTGGCCCGCCCGTGGGCGAGCCAATGCCGCCAAAGTTGTTTTGGGCCGGGTTGATGGTGCCGCCAAAGTTGAGGGAGTTGGTTTCGACCAGCATCTGGCAAAAGGCAATGTCGTGGTTGACCCCCTCGATCGCCGCTTCTTCGCGATAGAGCTTAGGCAGGTCGCGGTAGGTGTTGACGGCACCTGGGTTGACACTCTGCAAAAACAGGGCCAGCTGCGTATCTGACGTGCTGCCGATGCCCATGATGCGATCCATAGAGCCGGGGCAGAACTGGGCACCCGTGCGCGATCGCAGCCGAATCGTGCGGCCCGGCGCATCCCAGGTCACCGTCACGTTGTAGTTTTGCAGATCCACCGCTTTGATGTAGACCACGTTGGCGTAGCGCACGCGGGTGATATTGGGGGAGGTGGTCGCATCTACCCCCAGCAGGTCGGCAATATCGATGGGCACGTAGGCGTTGCCGTTGACGATGATGCCGGTCTCGGGATAGATGCCGCCGTTGAGGTTGATGCGAATTTCGGGTAGGTTGTCCCCCGGCGCGATGGGGGTGCCGCTGCCCACCGCCCGGCTCCAGGAGGCCAGCCCGTCGGCAATGCCCAGGGCCACATCGCGACGCTGCCGCTGAATCACGGCCAAATCTTGGGGATTGCTCAGATAGCCCACCTCCATCAGCAGCGAGGGGCATCCCAGGTTGCGGCAAAAGGGCAGCATCCCGGTCGGCGATTCGGTGTCGGGCTTGACGCCCCGGCTAGGCACCTGGGGGATGCGGCGCAGCAGAGCCAGCAGCACAATCTCGGCATGGGTACGGCGCGTGTCGTTCTTAGCAATGTAAAACACCGCCGAACCCCGCACCGCCGGGTCGCTAAAGACCCCAGCATGAATTTCCAGGGCCACATCTTCGGCGCGACAGCGGGCGTTGATCCAGGCCAGGGTTTGGGCGGCGCTGAGATCATCGGGCACAGACAGCACCGCCAGATTGCGTGACCTGAGCTCAGCCACCACCAGATCGCGAATCTGAATCATCTCCGCCGCTTCGGTAGTGTTGGGCAGCACGGCACCGGGGTCTAACACCCCCTCCTCATAGCCGCCGTGGCCCGCCGAGATAAAAATCTGTGCCATATAGAACCGAATTCTTAGACTCTCTGGCCAGAATCATACCTATGAAATGGGGAAGGGGAGTCGGAGAAAGTTTTGAGTGTTTAGTTTTGAGTTTTGAATTCACGCCCAGCATCAGAAATTCAAAACTCAAAACTTAAAATTGAGAACTTGATTTTCTACATCTCCCCAAACGCCGCCAGCGCCGCCCCCGTCACCCGGCAAGTCTGCCACTCGGGCTTAATCTCGGCTCCCATGCTCTGGTAGAACTCGATCGCGGGGGTGTTCCAGTCGAGTACGCTCCACTCAAAGCGGCCGCAGCCGCGCTCTAGGGCCAGCTTGCCGAGGTGCACCAGCAGTGCTTTGCCAATGCCCTGGCGGCGGTAGTCGGGGTACACAAAGATGTCTTCTAGGTAAATGCCGGGCTTCATTAAAAAGGTCGAAAAGTTGTGGAAGAACAGGGCCATGCCTGCGGGCTGGTTGTCTACCCAGGCGAGTAGGGCTTCGGCGTAGGGGCGATCGCCAAACAGCGCCATCTTCAGATCCTCTGGGCGACCCGTAACCTCATGGGCCAGCTTTTCATAGTCGGCCAGGGCGTTGATTAGAGCCACCAGGGTGGGCACATCGGCGGGGGTGGCGGGGCGAATGTCGAGGGTGGGGCAAGGCGGAGAAGAGGTCATATCCAATAGGTATAGCAAAAGCGCCTCCTGTAACCTACAGGAAGCGCCGCCGCCAGGGCCAGCTCTACAGGTCGATGTCGAGGCCTACCCAAAACCCATTTTGGGACTGGGCCAAGCCAAAGCTGTTGATGCCCTGGCCTTGGCGGTAGCGCAATTCAGTAAACCGATAGGCCAGCTGTAGCGCCAGGGTAGAGTTGAAGCGGTAGCGGGTGCCCAGCAAAATATTCCAGCTGAGGTTTTCGTCGGCCCCAATGCCAAAGCCCCCCACGTCGCCCCGCAGCCCCACAGCCCAGCGATCCGACAACTCCAGACTGGCCTGAACACCAAGGATGGGCTGCACTAGGGTGGCCGACCGACTCAGCGATCGCCCCCCCAAGGGCACTGGCCCCACCGCAATGTTGCTAAAGTCCACCGAGCCGCTGAGGAAAATGACCCGCAGGCCGGCCAGGGGATCCACCAGCAGGCGGGGGTAGGGGCCACCGCTGCCCAGGGTTTGATCTACCACCCGGTAGAACCCGCCCAGGTCGAGGGTGGTCGTGCGGGTGCTGGCGGTGGTGGTGACGCTGGCTGGCGTGCCGGGGGGAATGGGCACGGGGGACACCAGACTCAGCGGGTCGGTGATCAGCTGGGGTAGGGGAAAGTTGGTCAGGCTGCGGCCCTCGCGGGCATAGACGTAGGAGAGATCGGTAAAGAAACCATACTGCGGGTTGCGGGCTTCAAAGCGCAGCGCCCCAGCCAAAACGCGATCGAGGTTGAAAATATCCCCCAACCCTGCCGAGGCCGACTGCTCACCCCAGACACGTTCACCGTAGCCTGAACGCTGAGCGGTATGAATAGGTAAGGCTCGATCACGTATTCCCAGCCGTCGCCGTCAGGGGCAGTGCGCACTTGGGCTAGGGGCGCAACATCAGCTTCGGGAGCGGGGGGCGGCGCACCCACTGCGGCAGAAACCAGGGGCATCAACCCGGCTGAAGATGCCCCGGCTGCGGGCATCTCAGTTGTGGACAACTTGGTTGCGGGCAACTCGGTTGGGGATAACTCGGCTGTGGGTAACTCGGCTGTGGGCAACTCGGTTGGGGACAAGGCTGAGTCTGCACCGGGCACTTCAGCAAATTCTAGGGTTGAATCAGCGGCGGCGAAGGCGTCTAGACTGGCCACCCCTGCCGGGCTTGCGTCAGCACCTAGAGTGGCCAAAAAGGCGGCGGATAGATCTATCGGGGGCAAGTCTGTTGGTGCCACAGCATCTGAGGGCAGCCCAAGGGCAATGTTGGCCTTGGAAACGGTCAAAACGGGGGGCGGAGCGGCCTGTGCCGACGCGCTAGCCAGCACCAGCGACAGTAGGCCGCCGCCCCAGGATAGTACCCGGAACAAAACCCAGCGATGTGCCATTTTCTACCCTTTAGATAGGTGTATTTGGTCTAAAAGCTTTGAAATCCCAGTCTCACGATACCCTCAGCCTTTCTGCCAGGAGAGGAAGGAAACCTTAATTTACGGGTTATGCAGGAACCACAGACCGTCTAACGGGGCGAAAATCCAGTAGTATCTTTGCACCTATGTTGGGATCTGGCGATGGCGGTTGGGCTGGGCATTTTGTTGGGGGTGGTGCTGGGGGCGGGGGTAACAGCGCTGCTGTTTGCCAGCCGTCTGCAAACGGTGCGAGAGCGCACTAGGGCGGAGATGGCGGGCGATCGCGCCAGCCTGATCGAGCGGCTGCACCACAAAGACCAGCAGATCGAAGAGCAGCGGGCGGGGCAGCGAGATATGCAGGCCCAGCTCGACTACAGCCGCCACGAGCTGCGCGACGAAGCCGCCCGCCGCGCCACTGCCGAGGCCCAGCTGGTGCGGGTAGGGGAACTGGAGGAGGTGCTGCGCGATCGCACCACCCACCTGGCCCATACCCAGCAAGAAAATTCCCTGCTGCGGGCCAAGCTGGCGGAGCTGCAAACCCAGCTCGCCCACGCCCACACCGCCACTCAAGAAAAAGTCGCCCTGCTCGACCAGGCCCAGCAGCGACTGGCCCACACCTTCCAGGCGCTCTCGGCGGATGCGCTGCAACGCAACAACCAGTCGTTTTTAGAATTGGCCCAGGCCACCCTGTCGAGCTTTCAGACCCAGGCCGAGGGCAGCCTCAACCTGCGCCAGCAGGCGATCGATTCGTTGGTCAGCCCGCTAAAAGACGCGCTAGATAAGGTGGATAGCAAGCTGCAATCGCTGGAGCGCGATCGCGTCTCGGCCTACGCCAGCCTCACCGAGCAGGTCAAATCTCTGGCCATTAGCCAAAACCAGCTCCAGGGCGAAACCGCCAACCTAGTCAAGGCGCTGCGGGCACCCCAGGTGCGGGGCCGCTGGGGCGAAATGCAGCTGCGCCGGGTGGTCGAAATGGCGGGCATGCTCGAATACTGCGACTTTGTTGAGCAGCCCTCCGTAGAATCTGAAACGGGTCGGCTGCGCCCCGATATGATCATCAAACTGCCCAACGGGCGGCAGATCATTGTGGATTCCAAAGCGCCCTTACAAGGCTATTTGGAGTCGCTAGAGGCACCAGATGAGGTGACCCGACGCGATCGACTGCAAGCCCACGCCCGCCAGGTGCGCACCCACCTCACCCAGCTTGGGGCCAAAGCCTACTGGGATCAGTTCGACAATTCCCCCGAGTTTGCGGTGCTGTTTTTGCCCGGCGAAACCTTCTTTAGCGCCGCGTTAGAACACGATCCACAATTGATTGAGTACGGTGTCAGCCAGAGCGTGATTCTCGCCACACCAACCACGCTAATTGCGCTGCTGAAGGCGATCGCCTACGGCTGGCGGCACGAAAAAATGGCCGAAAATGCCCAAATGGTCAGCGCTCTGGGTCGCGAACTTTACGATCGCATGGCCATTCTCACCAACCACATGGTGAAGCTGCGCCGAGGGCTGGATGCCTCGGTGAAAGCCTTTAACCAGACGGCGGGCTGTTTAGAAAGTCGGGTGTTGGTGACGACCCGCAAATTCAAAGAGCTAGGGGCCGCTGGGGGAGAGGCGATTGAGACATTGGAGGGGTGCGATCGCATCCCCCGTCGCCTTGACGGTGAACCCTCAGAAGAATAGCGTTGCTGAAGAATTGCACGCGTAAACAGATTCAATCGGGACAACCGTTCTGTCAGGTAGTTGGCCAAGCTTTCACTGATCTGGTTAACCCATCAACGGCTTTCCGGAGGGTATGGTGAATGTGTGGGAAGGGAGCAAGGGCAAAAGGATGAGTCAGCAAGACAAGCTGTTAGTCAAAATTTTGCGGGGAACATCGGATGCCAATATTTCATTTGTGCAGCTATGTCAGTTACTTGCTGCTTTAGGATTTGAGGAACGCATACGAGGCAGTCACCATATATTCTCGAAGGAAGGCATTGAAGAGATCTTGAACTTACAACCAAAGCAAGGTAAAGCCAAAGCCTATCAGGTTAAGCAAGTTAGAACGATAATTTTGAGATACAAGCTAGGAGAGCAATATGCCGATTAAGTACGAACTGATTATCTACTGGAGTGAAGATGATCAGGCTTTTGTGGTTGAGGTTCCTGAGCTGCCGGGGTGTGCTGCCGATGGCGAGACCTATCAGGAAGCTGTCGCCAATGTCGAGATCGTAATTCACGAATGGATTGAGACTGCACAATCCTTGGGTCGCCCAATTCCAGAACCCAAAGGCCGTCTTTTGTTTGCCTGAAATCATTTCAATTGTAGTTTTAGGGTGGGCGCTGCCCACCATTCCCCTCAGTAACCAACCGGAACTAACCCTGTCTTTCTAGCCCTAGCTATAAGCTGACTGTCGTCGTGCCTAAAATCTTTGTAGCACTATTTTGCTTGCTCTAATAAAATTCTTCGTTTTTAGGAGGGGGACATAATTTATTGAAAAGCAGTTAGACGTGGGAAAGTGAGAGTTTGATTGTGTTGATACTGTCACTCTATTAAATTAGGCTTAATTTTCTAGTTCTAATAAAGCTGATTGAATAATCTCAATTTTCTGTTTAGCTAAATTTTCAGATGAAAGGTTATCAGATTCCCTAGATAACTCAGCAGCTGTACGGTAGTCGGAGATAGCAAGAATATAATACTCTTCCACTTTCTTGCGATTTAGAAGTGGAGAGCCAGCCAACAAATAATACGCTTGGCCTCTGCCAAAATAAGAAGAGGCAAGGCTTATAGAAGAACTCTGATCATGTATTGCTATCCTCAAGACTCTGTCAAAATCCTTCAGAGCACCCTTATGGTTGCCATGCATTTGTCTGAGTTGACCTCTTTGATAGTATAAAACTTCATTTCCTCTATCATGCCAAATAGAAAGAGTAAGTCTAAATGTCCCAAGTAACTCAGGAGTTATTGTGGCAATCCATAAGGAAACTAATGCGGCGGCTAAAATAATTAGTTTTCTCCTGGTTTCCATAGATCCCAAAAAGCTTCGCTTATTCAACACTAAAACCTGCTTTATTAAATCCAGTTGAACGGCCTTTGCTTGTGACTCTAGCTTCAAAATTCTTCCTTGGCGCTCTTGCGCTTTGTACTAGCCGTCGCACAGCCATCGTTCGGCACCACCAGCACACATGGCATACCTCCATTGCCTTTAAAATATGCCGCAAGGTAGACCGAAAAAACTGAAAGAACCTGCCATAATCCCGAAGCTACCATTATTTTCCTAAAAGGATTGTACGGATTATGTCAGAGCCTAACGGCGTGATGATGCAGTATTTTCATTGGTACATCGAGCCCGACGGCAATCTGTGGAACGAACTGGCCGAAAACGCCAAAGACCTGGCAGAAGCTGGCATCACCTCGGTTTGGCTTCCCCCCGCCTACAAGGGCAACGCTGGCGGCTACGACGTCGGCTACAGCGTCTACGATCTGTACGATTTAGGCGAATTTGACCAAAAAGGCAGCGTTCGCACCAAATACGGCACCAAAGACGAGTATCTTCAGGCCATCCAAACTGCTAAAGAAGCGGGCATTCGCGTTTATGGCGACGTGGTGTTTAACCACATGATGGGTGGCGATGAGGCAGAAGAGGTCATGGCCACCCCCATGAGCCACGACAACCGCCATGAGCAAATTGGCGAAAATCGCACGGTCAAAGTGTGGACTAACTTTAAATTCCCCGGTCGCCAGGGCAAATATTCTGATATGGAATGGCACTGGTGGCATTTTGATGCCGTTGACTACGATGAAAACGACCCCGATTACGACGCGGTTTATCTGTTTGAAGGCAAGTCGTTTGACGAAAACGTTGACCTCGAAAAAGGCGCGTTTGACTACCTAATGGGCTGCGACCTCGACATGGAGTCAGACGAGGTACGCGAGGCGCTCAAGGCATGGGGCTCGTGGTACACCGACACCACCCAGGTCGATGGCTTCCGCTTTGATGCGGTGAAGCACGTGCGGGCAGGATTTTTCCCCAATTGGTTGCAGCACTGTCGAAAGGAGGCGGGGCGCAGACTGTTTGCGGTGGGCGAATATTGGTCCTACGAAATTGAGGCGCTGCACCACTTTATTGAGGTCACCGATGGCGATGTGCACCTGTTTGATGCGCCGCTGCATTACAACTTTAGCGAGGCCAGCAAGGCCGGGGGCGACTACGACCTCACCACCATTTTTGACAATACTCTGGTGAAAGAGCAGCCCGCCCTCGCCGTCACCCTGGTTGACAACCACGATTCCCAACCCCTGCAATCGCTCGAATCGGTGGTTGAACCCTGGTTCAAGCCCTTGGCCTACGCGCTGATTCTGCTGCGCCAGGATGGCTACCCCTGCATTTTTTACGCCGACTACTACGGGGCGCACTACAAAGACAACGGCAACGACGGCGGCGAATACGAAATCTGGCTCGACAGCCACCGCTGGCTAATCGACAAGTTTCTGCACGTGCGCCGCACCTATGCCTTTGGCGACCAGTACGACTACTTTGACCACCCCAGCACCATCGGCTGGACTCGGCTCGGCAACGACGAAAACCCCGGCGGCATGGCCGTGGTGCTGACCAACGGCGACGATGGCCGCAAGTGGATGGAGGTGGGCCAACCCAACCGCACCTACTACGACATCACCGAGCACATCAGCGAGCCGGTCACTACCAATGACGAGGGCTGGGCTGAGTTTAGCTGCGAGGCGGGTTCGGTGTCGGTGTGGGTACCGAAAGAGTAGGGAGTAGGGGGTGAGGGGTGATTCTGCTGTTCAAAGCACCATTTTGGCTTTGAGAATTGGCCCTTCTTCCCGTTCTTCGAGCTGGGCGATGCCTAAAAAGGTTCCGTCTGGCTCGTTGAGCACGCGATAGGGAGTGTTGGGCGGTATCACCATGGTGGGGGGAAATTTTTGCCCCTGCTGCCAGCGCAGGGCTAGCTCGGCGGGGAGGGCGATCGCCGGTAAATGCCCCAACGCCGCTGCTGGATCCACTAGCTCCAGCGTCTGCTTTGCCGCCAAATCCGTCACATTGTCTAGCGTCAGGCTCTGCTCTGCGTCAAAGCCGCCGCTGCGGGTGCGGGTGAGGTGGGCCAGGGTGGCTCCGGTGCCGAGGCGATCGCCCAAATCCCGCGCGATCGAGCGAATATAGGTGCCAGGGCCGCAGTCTATGTCGAGGGTTAGCTCCGGCTGCTCTCCCGGCTGCCAGTGCTGCACGGTAAGTTGGTGGATGGTCACCGTGCGCGATGGTGGTGTGACGACTCGACCCTTGCGGGCCAAATCGTAGAGGCGCTGCCCCTGCACCTGAATGGCGCTAAAGGCCGGGGGCACCTGGGCGATCGCGCCTTCAAATTCCGGTAGGCAAACCACAATATCCTCCTCCGTCAAGCGATCGGCGGCCTGCTGCGTCAGAATTTCGCCTTCTAAGTCGTCGGTGGTGGTGGTGAGGCCAAAGCGAATCACCGCTCGGTAGGCTTTACCCTCGGGTAGGTAGGGGAGCAAGCGCGTGGCTCGCCCCACTGCAATCGGCAACACCCCTTCAGCCAAAGGATCTAACGTGCCACCGTGGCCCACCTTGCGAAGGCCCAAAAGCCGCCGCACCGCCCCCACGCAGTCGTGGGAACTCATTCCCTGGGGCTTGTAGAAGTTCAAAAATCCCTGCACGGTAGTCGGTTTGTTTTAGATTTTGGATTTTAGATTTTGACGGGATTAAAGGTTCTCCCTACTCCCCACCCCCTACTCCCCTGCACCCCACACCTCAGCCAACCGCCGATCGCGCCCGCACGCCGTCCGATAATACTTGTACCGCAGCGGATGATTGAGGTAGTAGTCCTGATGGTAGTCTTCGGCGGGGTAGAAGGTTTGGGCGGGCTCAATGGCGGTGACGATGGGAGTTTTCTGAAACTTCGCCTGACGGCTCAGCGCTTGCTTTGACTGCTCGGCCAACGCCTGCTGTTCACTGTCGTGGGCAAAGATTTTGGCCTGGTACTGGCTGCCTTTGTCGCAGAACTGGCCCCGGTTATCTACCGGATCGACATTCTGCCAAAAGACTTGCAACAGGGTGTCGTAGCTAACTTTAGCGGGGTCGTAGACGACTTGGACAGCCTCCACATGGCCTGTGCCCCCAGCAGACACCTCGTAGTAGGTGGGGTCAACCTTGGTGCCGCCGGTATAGCCAGAGGTGGTCGAGAGCACGCCGTCTAGCTTGTCAAAGGGGCCTTCCATGCACCAAAAGCACCCCCCAGCAAAGGTGGCGGTGGCTAAGTTGGGGTCGTCTACTGCCGTAGCCTCGGGCATCGAGTCGGCAGTGGCGTAGAAGGGTAGGGCATCCCAAATGAGGCCTAGGGTGGCTAGTAGGAGTAGGCCCAACAGCAGCCTGCGCACAATTTGCATAGTTATGTTCGCTATGGTTGTATCTCATTATCCAGCTTACGGCAGCGGGCTGAGATTCTCCTTAACGCCCTTGGCCAAAGCGGTTTGCCTTGGCGGTCTCTGGCGCTGCGGATGAGGAAGCCGTACAACGAGAAAACTATCTCCAACGATAAAAATACGAGTCGGCGATCGCTCCGCACCGGTTAAGTTGAGTCATTCTTTATTTATTGCCGGTTCAATGGGGCGTTTCTGCACCTTGAGAACTTTTTCAGCCCCCATTACTGGCCAAATTTGTATGATTAGGAAGTATTGCCGTCGTAGCCGCACTCCGCGTTGCGGCAGCCCGTTGGGCCAGTATTCTTCGTGCTCCAGAGGTTAAGCCCCTGTGATTTTATCGTCTCCCCCTACCATCAACCGCAGCAAGTCTCTGTATGAGCAGGTTTACTACGCGGTGCGATCGGCCATTTTGACCGGTGCCCTCTCCCCCGGCGATCGCCTGGTGGAGACCCAGCTGGCCGAGTGGCTTCAGGTCAGCCGCACCCCCCTGCGGGAGGCGCTGCGCCAGCTCCAGCAAGACAGCCTGGTCACCGCCGATGTCAGCGGCGGCCTGCGGGTTACCACCATTACCGCCGCCGATGCCGAAGAACTCTACGACTGCCGCCTGGCCCTAGAAGCGCTGGCGGTGGCCGGGGCCTGCACCTATGCCACCGACGAGCAGCTCGGGGCGATCGCCGCCTGTGTGGCCCAGGCCGAGGGGGCCACGGCCAACAGCCACGGCAGCCTCTCCGCCGAGAGCCTGCTCGATGTCGATTACCAGTTTCACCACCTAATTGCCGAAAGCTCAGGCAATCGGCGGCTGGTGTCGCTGTTAGATAGCCTGTTCGACGCCATGGCGCTGCTGCGCATTCAAACCCTCCAAAAAAACCCCAACGTGCTCGACATTCGCCTAGAGCACCGTCAAATTTACGAGGCCATTCTCACCCGCGACCCCGAGGTGGCGGTGGCGGCCATTACCCAACACCTGCGCGCCAGCAAAATCCGCGTGGTCAAAGAAATTGAGGGCAGCCAACCCGTCGTTATCGCCAAGCCGTAGCGGTGGGCTCGCCCCCTCAGCCAGCGGCGGCGATCGCTCTCTGGTAGGATTTTGGGACTACTCACGTCAGCAGGAAACACCACCATGTCTCAGACTCCCACCACCGGGGCCGATGCCGTAGACGCCGCGATCGCCCAGGGCATTGACCTCGACGGCACCCCCATCCCCGCCGCCAAGCTCGACCTCTACCACACCGTGATGGCCAAAGAAGCCGGTCGGCAGCGCAGCGGCGTGTCAAACTCGATGCGATCGCGCATTGTGCGCATTGGGGCCAAGCACTTTGCCGTCGATGACCTCAACGCCATGCTGCAAGCCGCTGACTTTGCGCCCCTTAAAGACAAAGAGATCGCCTACTTCTACGGCGGTAAGTAAGTCCCAGATCAATTCGCAGGGCCTGGGCGATGGAGTAGGCCGCCGCCGTTTTGGTCGGCCGCTGCGGGGGAAGGTTGGCGCACCGGGCTATCCTACACAGTAAGCGCTTGTCCACGGAGGTAACTATGACCGCCCTCTGGCCCCAGGCCATCCTCACCTATCCCAGCTCCGACGGTGAACCCGTGGCCGAAACCTACGTTCACCTCTACGCTCTGCTAATTACGCTAGAGGTGCTGCGTCAGTACGTCGCTGGGCGGCAAGCCACGGTGCTGGGCAACCAGTTTATGTACTATGCCCAAGGCTTTCCAAAACTGCGGGTGGCCCCCGATGTTATGGTAATTTTTGGGGTCGAACCCGGCGGGCGCGACAACTACAAAATTTGGGAAGAGGGCCAGGTACCGTCGGTCATCTTTGAGATGACTTCGGCAGGAACACGCCAGCAGGATGAGGCCGAAAAAAAGACCCTCTACGAAGGGCTGGGTGTGCAGGAATACTGGCTCTTTGACCCCAAGGGCGAGTGGATTGCTGAGCAGCTCAAGGGCTACCGCCTGCGAGACGAGATCTATGAGCCGATTCGGGATGGCTGTAGCGAACCCCTAGATCTGCGTTTGGAGGTTGACGGAGGGCTAATCGCCTTCTACCGGCAGGATACGGGCGAGAAGTTACTGATTCCTGACGAACTGGCGGTGGCCCTGAGACAAGAAGCCCTGCTGCGACAGCAGGCCGAGCAGCGGGCAGCGGCGGCAGAACAAAGGGCAGCGGCAGCAGAACGAGAGTTGGCAGAGCTGAAGGCAAGACTGCGCGATGACCCTTAAGAGTCGGTCTTTGACCATCGCGGCATTAACCCAGACGATCTGATTGGCTAGAATGCCCGGCTCAGCCTGAATCAATCACCGATGCGACGATTACAGGCCACCACAACAGTTGGCAACCTGGTCGTGGTAACGGACTCTATGACGCGACAGGACAGGCCACACCTGCACCTAATCCGCATAATCCTGGGCATCCTAAACCAGTACAGTTTTGCTTGATCACAACATAACGGTTATGGTTGCTAGAACATTGGGTTGCCTTGGCTCCGCAGTCGTCACCGTGGCGGGGCTGGCAGGAGTCACATGGGTGCTTAACCTGCCCTACCCCATGATTCGCTGGCCCGTGGCCAAAACAGCCCCCCTGATTCTGCTGCCCAGCTACATCAAAATGGATCACGACTATCGCCAGGCCATATCGCTGGTAGAGCAGGCCGACCAATTGGTGAACCAGGCCACCTCGGCCCAAGATATTGAGCTGGGCGCAGAAAAAGTCACCCAGGCCCAGGGGCATTTAGACGGCCTGCCGGTGTGGTTTCTGGGCTATTACCCTCGAGGCTACTGTGGCTTTGTGGGCTGTAGCTGGCAGTTTACCCTAGACGAGTTTGAGACCGCCCGCGCCGAAATTGGCCGCATGGAGGCCGTCGTATTTCAGGAACGCAACGCCCAAACCCAGTTGGCAACAGGCACCATAGCCGTCGATGGCGCACAGCAAGCGTTTCAAACAGCGGCATCTAGCGCCGACCGAGCAACAGCCCTCACCACCTGGCAGCAGGGGATGGATCGGCTGAACGAAATTCCGCCGGAAACCCTGGCGGGGCGGCAGTCGGTCACCAAGCTGGATGCCTACCAGCGCGATTACCAGCAGATGGCGGGCAATGTCGCAGGCGGCAACCGCTCGGGCACATTGGTCGATGCGGCTAAGGCCTTTGGGTACGAAGCCGCTGTCGCTGGTCAAAACCCGCCCCACAGTGCCGCCCGATGGGAGACCGTGGCCGGGCTGTGGCAAACGGCGATCGCTCGCCTAGACAACATCTCCATCGAAGACCCTGGCTACAGCGAGGCCCAAACCCTGCTGGCCCAGTACCAAACCAATCTCGGCATCGTTCAAGAAAACATCGCCAAAGAAGAGGCTTCAGCCCGAGCCTTTAACAGCGCCAACGAAAAAAGCACCTACATGCTGGCCCAAAACCTGGAGGGCATGGAGCGCAACCAGATTGCCAGCCTGCTGCAAGACATTATTAACGATCTCGAAAAAGTTCAGCCCAACACCACCAGCCACGCTCGGGCCAGCGAAATGCTCCGGTCTGCGAACCAAAAGCTAGCCCAACTCAAGTAGGGGCGCGGCTACTCGCTCCTAAGCCTGCCTGGTTCGTACCGGGTTAGCAGGGAGGATTGAGGGTTAGGGCCACGGGCACCCCTCAACTCACTTCCCCAGGTGAGGAACTGTTACCAATCGCCATGGGTGTAGCAGCCTTCACCTTACAATCAGCAGCATCTGCTCCGAAGACAGCGGGTTTAGGCATAGAGTATTGCCCTTCTTTGCAAAAACTTCGGCATCTCCGGAAGCAGGCCGGGTGCAAGTGTATTTGATGACGGAACCCTCCACCCATGCCACTCCATGCTGAAGCTCAATAACTTGCAACTCGGCCAAAAATTTACCCTGCTGCTACTGCTCGTATTTTTGGGGGGCATTATCGCCAGCAGCATTGCCCTATCTTCGGTTTTAAATAAGAGCGCCCAGGCCCAGCTCACCACCAACGCACTGATGCTCATGGAAACCATGAACTCAGTGCGAGACTACACCACAAACCAGGTCAACCCAGAACTGGTCGAGCGCCTCGATACTGAATTTTTACCCGAAACTGTGCCCGCCTATTCAGCGCGAGAAGTGTTTGAAACCTTTCGCGGCAACCCCATTTATGCCGACTTTTTCTATAAAGAAGCCACCCTCAACCCCACCAATTTAAGGGATAAAGCCGATGGCTTTGAGGCCGAGCTGGTGGGTCAGTTTAAGCAGCAAACTACCGCCCAACAGACCAGTGGATTTCGACAAACCCCAGCTGGGGATCTCTACTATATTGCTCGCCCGATCAAAATCAGTAAGCCCAGCTGCTTAGAGTGCCACAGCACCCCCGCTGCCGCCCCCGCCAGCATGATCGATCGCTATGGGGCCAACAACGGCTTCGGCTGGCAGTTGGATGAAATTATTGGGGCGCAGATGATCTCGGTGCCCGCTGAAAAGGTGCTGAAGAGTGCGCGTCAGTCGCTGGTGCTGATTCTCGGCATTTTTGTGATTGCGTTTTCGCTGGCGATCGTGCTGGTAAATCTCTGGCTCAAGCGCTACGTGGTGCGCCCCCTCAACCGCATGGCCCTGGCCGCCGAGGCCGCCAGCATGGGCGACCCGGTTGCAGAGTTTAGCCAAGATTCTAATGACGAGGTGGGCAAGTTAGCTGAAGCCTTTAACCGCATGCAAATGAGTCTGCAAATGGCCATGCAGCGTCTAGAGCGCTACCGCGAAGGGCGACGCAATTCAGGAGACTTTTCGGGTAAGTAGCGGAGCTATTGGCAAATCGCTAGAGCACTGGTGCAGAAGGTCGGCTGCTCGGGACAGGGTATTCAGCCACCTGCTAAACGGGCGAGTCAATTAGCCCAGGGTGGTCTTGGGGACGAGGCCCAGGGGCAGACCAGAAAAAGCGGCGTTCTTCGGTGGCAATGGGACGATCGTTGATGCTGGCTTCACGACGGCGCATCAGGCCATTTTCGTCAAACTCCCAGTTTTCGTTGCCGTAGGCGCGGTACCACTGACCGCCATCGTCATGCCACTCGTACTGAAAGCGCACCGAAATGCGGTTGTCGCCGTAGGCCCACACTTCTTTGATCAGGCGATAGTCGAGTTCCTTATCCCACTTGCGGCGGAGGAATTCGCGGATGGCGTCGCGGCCATGGAAGATCTCGGCTCGGTTGCGCCAGTGGCTGTCTTCGGTGTAGGCGAGGGCGACGCGATCGGGGTCGCGGCTATTCCAGGCGTCTTCGGCCATACGGGCTTTGGCGATCGCAGTCTCTAGGGTAAACGGCGGCACGATGGGGGTGGGCATAGGGGTGGATGGGTAGGGGGTGGATGGGTAGGGGGTGGATGGGTAGGGGGTGGATGGGTAGGGGGTGGATGGGTTAGGGGAGATGGGGAGGGTATAGGAAAGGCTGTCGGCGATCGCCAACAGCCCAGAGATTGTGAGTCAGGACGCGTAACCGGGGTCTACCACTTTTTGTAGGGCAGGAATTTGCCGTTCATGATCACTTTGACGCGATCGCCCTTGGGATCCTCGACCTTTTCAACATCAAGAGTAAAGTCGATGGCGCTCATGATGCCGTCGCCAAACTTCTCGTGGATGACGGCTTTCATGGGCATGCCGTAGACCTGCATGATTTCGTAAAAGCGGTAGATCAGCGGGTCGGTGGGGATGACCGGATCTAGCCCGCCTTTCACCGGATAGTCGGTCAAAGCCTCGATCAGGGAGGCGTCGGCACCGATCGCTTCGATGATTTTGGTGGCTTCTTCAACGGAGGCACTGGCCTGACGGTAAAAGACAGAGGCGAGCCACACTTCGTCGCAGCCGGTTTTGGCTTCAAGGTCAGCAAAGCTGAGGCCAGAAGCTTTTTTGGCGGCCAACAGCTTTTCGGTAATGGGGGAAACGGTCATGGTTAAAGTCCTCTTAAGTACGTCTAGTGGGCAATTCCGGCTCCCCTCTCCCTAGGGGAGAGGGGCTGGGGGTGAGGGGCTGGGGATATGGCAGGATCCTCTGGTATGTAGCCACAGTGGGCGGTGGGTTACGGCAGAGCGGAGATAGTGCGAGGGAGCCGGGGTTGGGTGACCGCCTACCCCCCCCTTACGGTTATCCGGGGGTTTTACCCCTTCCCCCTACTCCCTACCCATCCACCCTCATCCCCCCACTCGCTCCGCCTCTACCGCGCGGGTTTCGCGGAACAGATGGCTCTCCATCTCGGCCTTGAGGCCTTTGTAGGCGGGGTGCTGCTGAATGGTGTCGCGGTTTCGGGGTCGAGGGAAGGGCACCTCCAAAATTTCGTCGATGCGGGCGGCAGGGCCACGGGTCATCATGACGATGCGATCGCTCAGCAGCAGCGCCTCTTCAATGCTGTGGGTAATCATGATCACGGTCTTGCGCTGCTGTTCCCAAATGCGCTCGATCTCGTCCTGCAAGAAGCCTCGGGTGAGGGCGTCGAGGGCACCAAAGGGCTCATCCATCAGCAGCATTTGGGGGTTGATGGCCAGCGCCCGAGCAATGCCGACCCGCTGGCGCATGCCGCCCGATAGCTCGTGGGGGTGCTTGCGCTCGGCCCCGGTGAGGCCGACCAGCTGAATGTGCTCTTTGATGATGCGATCGCGCTTTTTTGCCGAGATCTTGGGGTCTACGGTTTCCACAGCAAACCGCAGGTTTTCTTCCACCGTCATCCAGGGCATCAGGGCGTAGTTTTGAAAGACCATGCCCCGGTCTGGCCCCGGCCCGGTGATGGGGGCACCGTTGAGCAAAATCTCGCCGCCAGAGACCGGGCTGAGGCCCGCAATCATGTTCAGCAGGGTCGATTTGCCGCAGCCCGAGGGGCCAATAATCGACACAAAGGTGTTCGGCTCAATATCTAAGCTGATGTCTTGAATAGCAACGAAATCGCGGCGAGTTTTGCCGGTGAGCTTGCTAAACAGGTCTTTTTTGCCGGGAAAGACCTTGGCCACATTGCGAACCGACAGCTGAGCTGTAGAGGACCGGGTATCGACGGGATCTATTACGTTCACAGGGGCAGTACTCATGAGTTTCGACCAAAGGCAACAAATTTTTCGAGGGCAGCAAACAGACTATCGAGCACCAGCCCCGTCAACCCAATGATGAAAATGGCCACCAAAATATTGGGAATCGACAGGTTGTTCCACTCGTTCCAGATGAAGTAGCCCAGGCCCGTGCCCAGCAGCATTTCTGCTGCCACAATCACCAGCCAGGCAATGCCCATGCTGATGCGCAAACCCGACACAATATTGGGCAGCGCCGCCGGAATAATCACCTTCCAAATCGTCCACAGCCGTGATGCCCCCAGGGTCTTTGACACATCCAGATAATCCTGGTTGACGTTGGCCACCCCAAAGGTGGTGTTGATCAGCGTCGGCCAAATGCTGGAAATAAAGATGATGAAAATGCCGGTCTTTTCGGAGTCGCGCAGCAGGTACAGGCCCAACGGCAGCCAGGCCAGGGGTGAAATCGGCTTGAGTAGCTGCACGTAGGGGTTAAACGCCTTAAATGCCACGGGCGAAATGCCGATCAAAATCCCCAGGGGCACCGCCACCAGTGACGCCGCAATGTAGCCGATCGCCACCCGCCGCAGGCTGATCAGCAAATTCCAGCCGATGCCCAGGTCGTTGGGGCCGTTGCGATAGAAGGGGTTGGTCACCCACCACCAAAACTCCTTGATGGTCTCGGTAGCGGTGGGCACGCCCTTCACAAACCAGCCCGATTTCGCCCCAATTTCCCAAAACAGCAGAAAAATGCCGAGGGAGAGCATAAACAGCGCAAATGCTCTCACATTTTCGTTTTGCCAGAGCGGTGCCTGCCGCTCCGCTACGATCAATCCAGGCGTGCTATGACTCGCCGCCATGATCTCATACCTCCTAAAAACTGCGCCGATAGCGAACCACCCTAGACCACCCGTCCCCAGCAGCAGAGCCGATCTAGGCCAGGGGATTTATTTGCCAAATTGATCGACTTGACCTTTGACGTAGTCTGCCGATGCGGCGGGGTCAAAGTTGTCGAAGGCCAGGGTTTCGGTGCGATCGGTCTCAAAGGGAGGCTCTTGACCCAGCTCCAGGGCCAGCTCGCGGGCCAGGTCGGTCAAAAAGATCTCGGCCCCCACGGCATCGATGTCGGCATTGCTGACAGTGTCGGGAGTATTGCCCTCACCAAGGAGATCCCAGCGCACCAGCTGGGATGAAATCCACTTGGCGAAGCTCTGCCAGGGGTAGGGGTCAAAGCCAATGCGATCGGGCACTGAGAGGGTGTTGCCCTGGCCGTCGTCAAAGTTGCCGGTGAGCACCGCTTCGACCACCTCGGGGGGCTGGTTCAAAAAGGCGCGATCGGCGATCGCTGCCGCAATTTCAGGACGGTTGACCGGGTCTTGGGCGTAGGCCGCCGCTTCGATGATGGCCTTGTTGAGCGATCGAAAGGCGTTGGGGTTGGCGGTAATCCAGTCGTCGCTGGCGGCAAAGGCACAGCAGGGGTGGCCATCCCACAGGTCTTTGGTGAGCATGTGAATGAACCCGGCCTCTTCATACACCGCCCGCTGGTTGAACGGGTCGGGCATCAGCATAGCGTCGATATCGCCTGCAATCAGCTGGGCAATACTGTCTGGGGGCGGCACCGGGCGAATCTGCACATCCACGTCAGGATCCAAGCCGCCAGAGGCCAAGTAGTAGCGCAGCAGCAGATTGTGCATCGAGTAGGGGAAGGGCACGCCGATCACAAAGCCCTTAAAGTCGGCGGGGCCTTCGACGTTGCCCAGGTGGCGCTGAGCGACGGTAATTGCCTGGCCGTTGATGTTTTCGATGCTGGCTAGCTTGACGCCAAAGGCCGCAGAACCCAAGCCCAGGGTCATAGCGATGGGCATGGGGGCGAGCATGTGGTAGGCGTCGAGTTCGCCTGCGATCGCCGAATCCCGCACGGCCCCCCAGCTCGGCATCTTCACCACCGAGGCGTTGAAGCCATACTTCTCGTAGAAGCCCAGCGGCTCCGACATAATGATCGGCGTGGCGCAGGTGATGGGGATAAAGCCCACCTGAATGTCGGTTTTCTCCAGGTTGCTGGTGTCGATGGGGGCAGCGGTTTCTTCCGCCGCTGGCTCCTCACTGCCGCCTGCACAACTCGCCAGGGTGACCAGGGCCGCCCCCACCGCCATGTTCTTTAGAAACTCCCGCCGGGTCGCCCCGCTGTTACGCACCGAGTCGGCAAAGAACAAACCCGCCTGGGGGCCAAAGGCCGCCGCGAAAGCATTCTCAAGCCCGCCCGCCTGCTCGCACAGTGCCAAAATCAATTTCTCGCGCTGGGGGTCGTTGCGGCCCACTCGCTTCAGAAACAGCGCCTTGCGCAGCTCGTAGGTGTTGACGGTGTCGGCGGCGCGCAGCTGGTTTTGCTTATAGACCCCCATTTTCACCAGGTCATCGACCATATCGACCGGATCTTGGGGCATGGTTTCCATAAACCGCGAGTGATCGCCCGTGAAGTGCACGGTGCCACAGTCTCGGCAGGGGCGACCGGGCAACATCAGGGAGGGTGATGTGCAACTCAAACTGCCCCAGTCGTTGAGCGACTTTGCTACTGCTGAAATGACCATAAATGGATAGTTGAACGCGACAAAAACCTTTCCCTAATCAGCCTCAGAACCCAGCCCGGCGAAGGAATGAAAATAATTTGAACATTTCACCTTCGCCGCAATCGTGAACACGGGTTAGATCAAGTTATTTGATACGCTACCAAGTCCAAATCGAAATTGCACTGGATCAGATTTTGGACATAATAGGACTTTCTTTTGGAGTTGGCTTTAATCTTAAAATCAATTACTAATTTGTTAATTTTGCTACAGATCGCCGCCGCCACGCCTGGGGAGAAACGCCGTGGAATTGCCGAAACTGCCGCGTAAAGTAGCCTGCATCGCTATAGCCTGAGGCTTCGGCAATGTGTCGCACCGATTGGGCCGTCGTAGCCAGCAGGGTTTTGGCCTCGGCCATGCGGCGCTCAATCACCCACTGTTTGACGGTGCGCCCGGTGTGCGACTGCACCAGGCTGGTCAGGTAGGCGGGGGAGTAGCCCACCTCCTGGGCCACATCGCTGAGGCTGATGGGCTGCCGGTAGTGGGCTTCGATAAAGCGAAAGACGCTGGCCAGTTTGGGGTCGGCGGGAAAAATATCGCTGGCCAAAGGAGACGCGGAGGAGGCTGGCTGGGGGGCCGGGGACTGCGCATAAAGCTCGGAAAGCTGGTCTTGGCGCTGCAAGCGACTGTTAATAGCGGCTAAAAACTGTTCTACGGTGCAGGGTTTAGTGAGGTAGTCGTCAGCCCCCAGCTCCATACCTCGACGCAGGTCGTTCATGGTAACTTTGGCAGTCAAAAAGATTAGGGGAATGAGCGCCGTCTTTGGTGTCTTGCGCAGGGCCGAGAGCACCGAATAGCCGTCCATATCGGGCATCATGATGTCGCAGACCACCAGGTCGGGACTGTGCTGCTGGGCCAGGTTAACGCCGGTCGTGCCATCGCTCGCCCCCACAGCGCAGAAACCTTCAAACTCTAAGCATTTGAGAAAAAGGTTGCGAGTTTGAGTCTCGTCTTCGATGATGAGAATAGTCTTCACAATAATTCTCGCCTTTGGGTCAGCGGGGCTTGTTAGAACAAGCCAGACTCTAAGTTTCTAGCTCAGGTTGACGGTCAAGCTCGATCGCATCACGCAATTCAAATATCAATCGACATAGTAGCTAGAAATAAGCTATTTTTCGAAATTTTCTGACTCTGTGCTACAGCCACTTGCCACTACTATTGAGGGTAGTTAATGGCTCCACAATTCTGTAGTAAACCTTGGAGGGACGTTCTGTTGTATAGGGTGATACTTTCTCCTTGGGCAGCAGGATGGCCTGGGGTTGATGTGCCTTAGAGCCCAGTTTTTTTTAGTGCGATCGCTACCGAGATGACCCAAACCTACTGGCTACCACCGCGCGAGGCCGCTGCCCCCCAGGGGCACGAGCTAGAGCACCTGCGCCGTCAGCACCAGCTGATTCTCAATGCCGTGGGCGAGGGCATCTATGGGCTAGATCTGGCGGGCAACGTCACCTTTGTGAACCCCGCTGCCGCTGCCATGATTGGCTGGTCTACCGACGAACTGATCGGTCGGTCGATGCACGCCGTCATGCACCATTCCCTGGCGGACGGCAGCCCCTATCAGCGGGAGGCCTGCCCGATCTATGCGGCATTTCAGGATGGCAGCATGCGGCGGGTGACCAACGAGGTGTTTTGGCGCAAGGACGGCACCAGCTTTCCGGTGGAATACATCAGCACGCCGATGCGCGACGAGGAGGGGCAGCTGATTGGTACAGTGGTCACCTTTCGCGACATTACCCAGCGGCGCTGGGCCGAAGAGATTTTGCAGCGGGCCAACGAAGAGCTGGAGCAAAAGGTGCAGGAGCGCACCGCTGAATTGCAGAATGCCAACCAGCAGCTGCGACAGCTCAGCGAAATGCGATCGCGCTTTGTCTCCATGGTCTGCCACGAGTTTCGCAACCCGCTCAACAACATTGCCCTGACGGTGTCATCGCTCAACCGCTACGATACCCAGCTGCGCCCCGACGAAAAAACCGACTACCTGCTCACCATTAACGCCAACGTCGAGCGCATGACCCAGATGATCGACGACATTTTGGTGATCGGCAAGATCGAGGCCAAGGTGCTGGAGGTAAATCCCAAACCGCTGGATTTGGTGGTCTTTTGCCAGGAGCTGCTGGTCGAGGGCGACTACCAACGGCCCCAGGCCCCCATTGAGTTGGTCTGCCGCAGCCGTCGCCTACTGGCCTGTCTGGATGAGCGCCTGCTGCGATCGATCCTCAGCAACCTGTTGTCCAACGCGATTCGCTACACGCCTTCCGATCGCCCCATCTGGCTCAAGCTGGCCAAGCAGCGGGGGCAGGTCATTATCAAGATGCAAGACGAGGGCATTGGCATTCCAACCGGCGATCGCAGGCAGCTGTTCGAGCCCTTTCACCGGGGCCAGAACGTTAGCAACATTCCCGGTACGGGGCTCGGCCTGAGCATTGTGAAGCAGTTTGTGCAGCTCCAGCAGGGCACCATCAAGGTCACCAGCCGAGTGGGGGCGGGCACCACCTTTACGGTTAGCCTGCCCGCGTAGTGGGCTTACTGAAGAAGTGGTAAAGAACAGGCGGCAGGGCGATCGCCCACGGATCCATTTATGGAATCCACTCATGGGCAATGTCGGCAAGAGCACTCGTTCTCAGTCAGTTCCCAGCTCTGGGATGGCGACGGCTGGCTACCAGCGAATACGCCCCCAAGGCAGCACCGAATAGGCTGGCCTGTGCCACAATTAGCGCCGTGTGATGGAGGGATGACATTGTGACGCAGCAGCCAGGCAAAGGTCTTTTACTGGTCGCACTCGCCGGGTTAGTTGGGGGTGTGGGCTTATCCATGCGCCCTATGGCCGCCCAGGTCGAGCCTCAACCCTCGGGGCTAGAACAGCCTACCAGCGCCGCCGCCCTCACCGATGACCTAGAGCTATACCTCGACCTCACCGACGACTCCGAGGCAGAGAGCTTTCCCCTAGTACCCACTGCCGAGCCATCGTCCCCAGCCCGCTCCGGACGGCGGCCCGCCTATGTGCCGCCGTCCCCGCCGCTGCCCCCTTCCCAGCGCCCTAGGGTGGTTCAGCCCGCCAACTCAGGCAATGCAGCGGTAGACTCCCCCAGCCCCACCTCAGGCGACCCCGCCGAGCAGATTGCTCCGGCAGTCATCGAGCTGTCGCCCACCGGTCGCCCCCCCAGCCCGGTGGTGTTTCTGGCCATGCAGCAGGAACTCAAGAACCTGATTGGCCGCTTCGAGAGCGCCCTGATTATGGCGAACTCATTGGATGCACCCACGGCGCTGACCCTGCCCGATCGCCCCCCCGTGCTCACCGCCGCCGCCGACTCGGTAAATGTGGCCAGCGGGCGCGGTGCCTACCTGCACCCCACCCTGGGCGAGGCCCAGCAGTTGTTGAACGAGTGGGATGGGCTGCTGGCGGCGGGCAAGCATGGGGAAGTGCGCGATCGCTGGCTGGCTACCCGCGCCGCCCTGTGGAACAACTTCCCCACCGATCGCCCCATCAACCAGGGCGAAATTCGCGCCGTGTGGCTCGATCGCGGCACCATTGTGCGGGCACGCTCGCCCCAGGGGCTCAGCGCCATTTTTGACAAACTCGCCGCCGCTGGCATCAACACCGTCTTCTTTGAAACCGTGAATGCGGGCTACACCATCTACCCTAGCCAGGTGGCCCCCGAGCAAAACCCCCTTACCCAAGGTTGGGATCCCCTCGCTGCCGCCGTAGATTTGGCCCACCAGCGGGGCATGACTCTGCACGCCTGGGTGTGGGTGTTTGCAGCGGGCAACCAGCGCCACAACCGCCTGCTCAACCAGCCCGCCGACTACCCCGGCCCCATCATCTCCCGGCACCCCAGCTGGGCCGCCTACGACAACAGCGGCAACCTGATTCCCCGTGGCCAAGACAAGCCCTTCTTAGACCCCGCCAACCCCGAGGTGCGCAGCTACCTCACCCGGCTGATGACCGAAATCGTCACCAACTACGGGGTCGATGGCCTGCACCTCGACTACATTCGCTACCCCTTTCAAGATCCTGGGGCCAACCGCACCTACGGCTACGGCGAAGTCGCCCGCTGGCGGTTCCAGAGCGTGGCTGGGGTTGACCCGGTTACCCTAAACCCCCGCGCCAGCGGCCTCGATCGCAACCAGCAGATTCAGCAGCAGGTGCTGTGGGAGCGCTGGACTGAGTTTCGGGTACAGCAGGTGACCTCGTTTGTCGAAACTATCTCCAGCACCCTGCGGCGGCAGCACCCTGGCCTGGTGATGTCGGCGGCGGTGTTTGCCAACCCCGAGCACGAGCGCTTGCAGCGCATTCAGCAAGATTGGGGAGTCTGGGCCAGGGCCGACTACCTCGACTGGATTGTGCTGATGAGCTACGCGGGCGACACCAGCCGCTTCGAGCGCATTGTCTCCCCCTGGCTGGTGAATGAATCCTTTGGCTCAACCCTGGTGATACCCGGCATCCGCCTGCTTGACCTGTCGAATGCGGCCACAATAGACCAAATGCAGGCCAGCCGCGACCTGCCCACCCCCGGCTACGCCCTGTTTGCCGCCGCCGATCTCAATAGCGAGCTAAACACCGTGCTGGCCCAAACCCAGAGCGGTAGCCCGCCTGGCCCCACCACTCCCTATGCCATGGCCGCGAGCCGTTACGCCGCCCTCCAGCGCGAGTGGAGCTGGCTGCTGACCCACCAGCGCCTCTGGATGGATCGCAATGCCCTCGAACCCTGGATTGGCGAGGTCAATGACCTGGGCAGCCAGTTTGACGCCCTTGCCCAAGAGCCATCCCATCGCCATCTGGAAAATGTGAAAGCCGGACTGGCTAGGGTACGCGCCCCGCTGAGCCAAGGGGTGCTGGTGGATACGACAAACAGCGGCTACAGGCTGCGATCGTGGCAGCATCGGCTAACGGCGATCGAGCAATTGCTAGAGCATGGGGAGCGATCGCAGCCCTAGCCATGGGTGTACAGGGCATCGCCGGGAGACCTAGGGCTATGAATATCTAGCTTTGACAGAAAAAGCTTCTTTTTATTGAACGGGCATCATCCTACGATCGCGGCCAGCAGCAGCACTACCCCACCCCCAAAGCACCCCACCATTGACCAAAAGGCAATTTTGGCGCTCTGGTCAACGCTTTTGGTAATGGCCTCATGGGATTTCAGCGTAATGATGTAGGGTTGGTCATCCTGGGCGGGTTTTTCAATGGCGATGGTGCCGGTGCGATCGCTCGCCATCCCTACCACCAGTAGCGCGCGATCGAGCGGCAGCACCGTCTCTCGATAGCGGTAGCCCAGCGTGCGACGTGAGCCCCCGGATCCCTCTTCCCCCAGCGCTAGCGAAAACGGCCCAAAAGAGAGCATGCCCCCCACCGGGTTGCCCGGTCGAAATTCGTCGAGCACCTCTATGTGTTCAATCTTGGCCTCTTCAGGATCCACCCGTACCTGTCCCGACGTATCTACCAGATCGAAGGGGATGCGCCGATTATTCTCGCTGATGGTTTCTGAGCCCCGCTGGGTGCTAGTCGTGACTTTGCCATCGCTATCTTTCTGGCGCACGGTTTCTTCGTACTCGCGCACTACGGTGCTGGTATAGCAGACGCAGGGCACCTCCTTAAATTCTGAGGTGAGCGGCGTGGCCGTTTTGATGGTGCCCCACAGCCACACGTAGTCGCGCCAGTCGCCGCCGCCAATTTCTTTTGAGACAGCGATGGCGGTAGTCTCTAGGTCTGAGACTTGACAAGCCCGAGCCAGTTTAAGCTGTCTACAGCGGTTCTGCTGGCGGTTCTGCACCCACCAAAGTACGCCCCCAGCAACAATCAAGATCAGCCCTACAAACGCCATACTGTTCTCCCAACCATGACTATCAGCTCTGGCTCTCAGCTTGCCCAGACGCAGCGCCAAAAGCCCCGTCCCTTAACGAAGTTGCACGAAAGGGTTTCCCCCCAAGCGTTATCTACCGAAAGGTTTTGTTGCAAAACTTAAAGCGTTGCCGACTGACCTAAAAGCCCTGATACACTGACATTTAGCGATTCGTTGGATAGTTGTTCTCTCATCTCTGTTCTCAGGATGTGAACTAGTCCAGAGCCTCCAGAGCTAAAAGAATACCTCCCCTACCCATCGCCCGCCGGGGGATAGCCCGGCCCACGTTCACCGCGCCATCGAAGGACTCATGGTAGATTCCCTTAAAAAGCCCGAATTGCAAGAGCTTCGCCCAGGGGTAAAGGCTCCCGCCAAAGACACCATTCTCACCCCTCGGTTTTACACCACCGACTTTGACGAGATGGCCGCCATGGACCTCTCGGTCAACGAAGACGAGATGCTTGCCATCCTCGACGAGTTGCGGGCTGACTACAACCGCCATCACTTCGTCCGCAGCGAGGTCTTTGACCAGTCTTGGGACTGCGTCACCGGCGAAACTCGGCAGGTGTTTGTAGAATTTCTGGAGCGCTCCTGCACCTCTGAGTTCTCTGGCTTTTTACTCTACAAAGAACTGAGCCGCCGCCTCAAGGGCAAGAACCCCCTGCTGTCCGAGTGCTTTGAGCTCATATCGCGCGACGAAGCGCGTCACGCGGGCTTTCTCAACAAGGCCATGGCTGACTTCAACATGCAGCTAGACCTGGGCTTTTTGACCAAGACCAAAGACTACACCTTCTTTAAGCCTAAGTTCATCCTCTACGCCACCTACCTCTCCGAGAAGATTGGCTACTGGCGCTACATCACCATCTTCCGCCACCTCGAATCTCACCCTGAGAACGAGATCTACCCCATCTTCCGCTTCTTTGAGAACTGGTGCCAAGACGAAAACCGCCACGGCGACTTCTTCTCGGCCCTGATGAAGTCTCAGCCCCAAATTCTCAACGACTGGAAGGCTAGGCTGTGGTGCCGATTCTTTTTGCTGTCGGTGTTTGCCACCATGTACCTCAACGACCTCCGGGCCAGAGGCTTTTACGAATCCCTCGGGTTGAATGTCCGTGAGTACGACATTGAGGTGATTGAGAAAACCAACAGCACTGCCGGACGCGTGTTTCCGGTGACGCTGAATGTTGAGCACCCCAGCTTCTTCAAGCGGTTGGATGTGGCTGCCGCTGCTAACTCTAAGCTAAGCAAGATTGCTGAGTCGAATCAGCCTAAGCCGCTGAAGAAGCTGCAACAACTGCCTCACATTGCCACTATTGGTTGGCAGCTGGTGCAGCTCTACTTCCTCAAACCCATAGACGCCATGGCGACACGCGGCCAGGTGCGCTAGAGGGCATTAGCCATTTACCGGAACGCTATCCTCGTTTCCCCCAGCGGCTTTACTCTTTGAGTGGGCCGCTTTTTTTGCCTGTCCCCCTTGAGGCAGTGCCGCTGGGCGAAGGCGGTAAGATGCATAGAATTCATTGCATGAGCTAGGAGCCGCCGAGTGGTGTCAACAACAATTCAACTGTTGCGACTGGGGGGATGCTTAGCAGTGTTTGGGGTTGGGCAGAGCGCCATAGCGTTTGAGGAGCAGCCGGTCGTTGCAGAGATTGCGCCAGCTACGCCGGTTCTCGAAACTCCCCACAATCCAGCAGAATCTGGTTTAGCCGACTGTCCCCAGGCTTTTGAATTCGTGGAATCTTGTACGGTTTCCTTTGAGACAGCCCTGCCAGCAGTCAGCGCCGTTACCCCAGAGACGCTAGCCCTCGACCCTGAGGCAGTGGCCCCCACCCTCGACCTCGACCCGGCTGTGATCGAAGGCAGCCCAACGCTCCAGCGCTGGCTAGAAGAGGTGCCCGATGTGGCCGACGAGATTCGCCACCGGCCTAGCTTTCGCACCCGGCTGCGGGTGGGCTATGCTCAGTTTCCCTCTACAGGGCAGATTGGCGGCTTTGGGGCGGCGGTCGAGGATGTGTTTGTGCCGGGCACGGGCCTTGCGGCCAGCGTTGACTACAGCCGCAGCTGGAATGGCCAGCGCGAATCCTACGGTGGTGAAGCGCGATATTACTTGCTGCCTCTGGGCGGCTATTTCAACCTTGCGCCCACGGTGGGCTATCGCTCCCTCAGCACCCCGGCCTACCAAACCGATGGGCTCGATGTGGGCCTGCGCCTGATGCTGGTGCCCTCGCGGGGGGGTGGAGCCGACCTGGCCCTGAGCCAGCGCTGGGTGGCACCGGGCAGTGAAAATGAGGTGGGGATTACCAGCCTGGCGATCGGCTATGCCGTGACCCGTCAACTGCGGCTGGGCACCGATTTTCAGCGGCAAAATTCTCGCTTCGGCCAAGACAGCCGCGTTGGGCTTTCTTTAGAACTGCTGCTGTAGTGAATGTTGTTGCAGGACGGTATCAATAGCCGACTGCAAGGCTCCCAGGCTGGGCCAGTTCAAAACCAAGAACCAAAAAAAGGTGGAGAGCGATCGCTCTCCACCTTTTAGCTAGCCGAAGCAAAACGTTAGGCTAGGGCTCGGTGCCCCGTTAGTTCGAGCCAGGTTCAGAGAACTCAGCGTCGATTACATCGTCGCCACCGGCACTATCGCCAGGGGTAGCGTCGGGGCCAGGGGCTGCACCAGCGGCGTCGCCACCGGCCTGCTGATACAGGTTGGTGCTAATGCCGTAGAGGGTCTGTTGCAATTCGCCCGTGAGGGTTTTGATGGTGTCAAAGTCCTCGGCTTCAATGGCGGTTCTCAGCGCCTTGATCTGCTCCTCGGCCTTCTCTTTATCGGCGGCGGGCACTTTGTCGCCCATGTCGGTGAGCTGCTTCTCGGCTTGGTAGGTGAGCGAGTCGGCCTGGTTCTTGAGATCGATGCGCTCGCGCCGCTCTTTGTCCGCAGCGGAGTTAGCCTCGGCATCTTTCACCATGCGTTCGACCTCATTCTCATCGAGGGTAGAAGCCCCCGAGATTGTGATGGTCTGCTCTTTGCCAGTGCCCTTGTCTTTGGCGGTGACATTGAGAATGCCGTTGGCGTCAATGTCAAAGATCACCTCGACTTGGGGCACGCCACGGGGAGCGGGGGGAATACCAGAGAGCTGGAAGTTACCCAGGCTCTTGTTGTCGCTGGCCATTTCGCGCTCGCCCTGAAGCACCTTAATCTCCACGTTGGTCTGCCCGTCTTGGGCGGTAGAGAACACCTCCGACTTCTTGGTGGGAATGGTGGTGTTGCGGGTGATCAGCTTGGTCATTACGCCGCCAAGGGTTTCAACCCCCAGCGACAGCGGGGTGACATCCAGCAGCAGAATGTCTTTGACCTCGCCAGCTAGGACGCCGCCCTGAATAGCAGCACCCACGGCAACCACCTCGTCAGGGTTCACGGTTTCGTTGGGCTCTTTGTCGAGGGTGCGCTTGACCACGTCCTTAATGGCGGGGATGCGAGTGGAACCGCCCACCAGCACCACTTCGTCAATGGCGGTTTTGGCGATCTTGGCATCTTTGAGCGCCTGCTCGACGGGAATGCGGCAGCGATCGATCAGATCGGCACACAGCTCCTCAAATTTACCTCGGGTGAGGGTCATTTCCAGGTGCTTGGGGCCGTCTTGGGTGGCGGTAATAAAGGGCAGGTTGATTTCGGCCTGGGTGACGCTGGACAGCTCAATTTTGGCTTTCTCAGCCGCCTCAGTCAGACGCTGTAGGGCCTGCTTGTCTTTGCGCAGGTCAATGCCTTCCATCTTTTGAAACTCAGCGGCCAGGTAGTCAACGATCTTTTTGTCAAAGTCGTCACCTCCTAGGTGGGTGTCGCCAGAAGTGGCCAGCACTTCAAACACACCGTCGCCCACTTCAAGAATGGAGACGTCGAAGGTACCACCGCCAAGGTCAAACACGAGGATGGTTTCGTTGCTCTTGCGATCGAGGCCGTAGGCCAGGGAAGCTGCGGTGGGCTCGTTGATGATGCGCAGTACTTCGAGACCCGCGATTTTACCGGCGTCTTTGGTGGCCTGGCGCTGGGAGTCGTTAAAGTAGGCCGGTACCGTGATCACCGCCTGGGTAACTTTTTCGCCCAGGTACTTGCCAGCGTCGTCGGCCAGCTTGCGCAGGATTTGGGCCGAAATTTCTTCGGGCGAAAATTGCTGGCCCGCTTGGGGACAGTCAATTTTGACGTTGTTGCCCACGTTCATAACCTTGTAGGCCACTTCGGTCGATTCGGTGGTGACTTCGTCAAAGCGACGACCGATAAAGCGCTTGACAGAATAAAAGGTGTTCTCGGTGTTCATCACCGCCTGGCGCTTGGCGATTTGGCCAACGAGGCGATCGCCATTCTTGGCGTAGGCGACGACCGAGGGGGTGGTGCGAAAGCCTTCGGCGTTAGCGATAACGGTGGGCTTGCCCCCTTCCATGACGGCAACCACAGAGTTAGTGGTGCCTAGGTCGATTCCAACTACTTTTCCCATATTTTCTTTGCTCCGGCTTGACAGCTATATCTATAGTGCTTGCTCAAGCCATTTCTCTGAAGGAGGGGATACCGAACCGTGGAAGGCGGGGTGCGGGGTATGGGTGGGTGAATAAGGGAGGTAAGGGGGATGGGGAAGGGATGATTTGAATTAATTGATCTGCGGAGGATGTTCGTCTAGTTTGACCCACAGTTGTCTGACTCGGATAAGTTGGGGACGATTCATTCTTAGGGCAGCAACGGTTGCGCGACCAATAGGCGTGTGCCCTATGACTTCGGTTGCGTCTTCGCTCCAGCCGAAATGCTCAACCCAGTTTTGCTGCTGAGGATGGAAGAGGGCAACCTGGGTGTTGGTTTGTGGATCGAGGGCTGTTTGGCGAGTAGCTTTATACCGATTGCAGGAGGGACATGATAGACAAAGGTTGTTGAAACTTGTTGCTCCACCGGCTGAAACCGGCACGATGTGCTCAAATTCAAAGGTGGTCACCGTCAGTCTTTCTGCTGTGCGACAGTAGGCGCAGCAGTGGGCAAAGCGCTGTCGAATCTGTTCCTGAAGACTGCTTGAAATATAAGCACTCACAAAGCCAATGGTTCCGTAAGGCCTAAATGATGGAGAGTGTAGCGCGACCTGGCTTTCAGAATATTGAGCTGATCGACGCGCTGCAAGAGCTGGTCGAGCTGAGTCAGTTCTGCCTCCAAAAGCTGGCTTTCGGCATTGCGAACCAATAGATTGTCTAACTCGGTCTGACTGGCTGGGGAGAGGGTACTCTCGGCAAGCGCTACCAGTTCTTCAAGGCTCAAGTTGGTCAGCAATTCGGGGTCACGATCGCCTGTCGTCAGCTTTTGATAGGTGCCTATATCTAGAACCACACCGACGCGATCGCCTGCCTCATTGGTGATGTATTGCAGATCTTGAGCCATAGCACTGCCCTGCCGCTTAGACCAATTTTAGCGCGTTAGAGTTGGGCAACCACTATTCCTTCCCCTGGAGCGGTAAGGCGCAGGTTGACGATCGCACGCCTGTACACCACAATCAATCCCTGCCTGGCCAATCTCTCCACTAGGCGCTGGCGATCGCCCACCGACACTCGCCGATGGATCTGTCCGGGATGAATTCTGCCGCCCAGACACGATCGCAGAATCATCAGCTCGTCGGGGGTGACGGGCCACACTGACAGATCGAGTTTAAGCAAAGTTTTGCCCGTCAGGGTGAGGCCAAATTGGGCGATGTCGTGGTCGTAGTCGAGCCAGCCGCGATCGCGCAAGGTCTGGCAGGTTCTCTCTCGCTGGCGCATCGAACTTTTGCGCTCGACGGGCAGCGCGGTGAGGGCATCGCAGGTGCCGCCCATGGCCCAGAGCTGGCCTAGAATAGCCAACTCAAGGGGAGTGAGAGCTAAAGCGGTGGTTTGGGTCGCGCTCATCAGGGCTGAAAATAGTTAGGGCGTCCTGAAACGATTGGCTTGGGGTGAAGTGTAATGGAAGGGAGCGGGGCGATTCGCGAAGCCCATGGCATCCAGAAACGGAAACTCGAAACGAGTATCCGTCCCAGAATCGCGCTTAGGGCTGGGCTCTGGCCATTACACACTAGTTCATAGAAACTAGTTTTATCATACCGCTTGCATCTTAACCACCGTGACCGCTGCTGTGTCTTTGAATTCTCAAACCTACCTGGGGCACAACCAGGAAACCTACCAAGAATTGCGGCTGGCCCTACAGCTCAACCTGCGGCGGCAGCTGCTAATTGCGGTGTGCGACGATGCGGCCCTGCAAGACCAGCTGGCCCAGCGGCTAGAGGCCAACTTTAGCCCCCTGCCTGAGACGGTGCCCCTGGCCCCGGAGGTGCGGGCGCGGCAGCTCACGCTGGTGACGCTGCGGCTGAGTAGCGATCGCCCTGATCTGGTGCGCGAGGTCTTGCTGTGGCTTAAACAGCAGCGCCGACTCCAGAGCAGCCTGCCGACCACGCCCGTCTTTCAAATTGTGGGCATCGATCAGCTCACCCGCCAGTCGCCCACGGTGCAAAACCGATTTTTGGCCTCGCTGATTCGGGTCGATGCACTGCTGACCCAGCTCGACTGTCGGCTGGTGGTGTGGGTGCCGCGCCCCTGGCTGGGCAAAATTCGCCAGTCGGTGCCGGGGTTTTGGCGATCGCGCAGCGGCCTGTTTGAGTTTATGGGCGAACCCAGTGCACCACCTACGGCGCTGGATTCGCCAGCGGAGCCGCCTGTACCAGATCGCCCCGCTGCCAATCCCCCCGATCTCTGGCGGGTGCTGCGGGATGATCTCTCGACCTTCGAGCAACCTGCACCAGCACCCAAAGATCTGACTCCTAAAGATGCGACAGAAAAGCCAGCGGTGCCACCGCCCGTAGACCTGCCCAATCTGCTCGCCCCAGATTCCAAGGCGGCTCGCCATAGTGCTCCGCCGCAAAATCCTCAAGGCTACACCGTTATAGAGCAAGGGGCGTTTTCGAGTATTGTCATGCCGCCAGTGGGGGCAACGGCAGCGGAGACCCTAGCAAATTTACAGCGGGCTGAACCTGTGCTGCCGACCGTTGAGCCGGTTCCTGCCCCCATCGCGCTCAGCCCAACATCCCTACCCCCGACGGGGGCTCTACAACTGCCCCTAGACCTGGCCCAGGATACGGAGCTGGCGAACCTATGGCGCTACATTCAGGGGTTGGTTGAACAGCAGGCGGGGCCGCTAACCCTGTCGCGGGCATACCTGGCCCTGGGCCAAATGGGGCGCGATCGCCTCTCGGTCGATGCCCCCGCCGCCAGCGTGCTGGGTTTTGCGACGGCGGTGTATGACCTGGCGATCGCGGGCCTACCCGAAGGCAGCACCGATTGGTGCGACGCCCTCAACGACCTGGCCAGCCTCTACTGGCTCCAGGGTCAGCAAGAGGGCACCCCTGACCCCGCTCCCTGGCTGCGCCGCAGCGTCAGCACCTACGAAAAAGCCCTCAAAGGCGGCGCTAAAGCGATCCCCGCCGACACCTTGGGACGCATCTACGGCAACCTGGGCACGGTATACGGGCTGCTGGCGAATTTGGACAATCCCTCCCTCTGCTTGGAGAAGGCGGTGGAGGCGTATCAGCATGCTCTGGAATACAGCCCGGCGGCGCGATCGCCCATCGACTATGCCAACCTACAAAACAGCCTGGGGGCGATTCACTGGCGGCTATCCCAATACGACCAGCCCCAGCACCATTTGGCTCAGGCCGTTGTGGCCTACGGTGAAGCCCTAGCCCACCGCCCCGCCCAGGATGCGCCGCTGGAATACGCCATGGTGCAAAACAATCTGGGCATTGCCTACTGGAGCCTGGCCCAGCACCAGCAGCCGGTATTTTTGTTGGAGCGGGCGATCGCCGCCTATGAAGCCGCCCTCAAATACCGCACGATAACCGCTGCCCCGGCGGGTTGTGCCGCCACCGCCAACAACCTGGGCACCGCCTATTGGGATTTGGCGCAGCAGGCGGCTGTGGCAGGCGAACGCCGCATTGCCACCCTGCAACAGGCCGTTGCCGCCTACGAAACCGCCCTGGCCGCCGCCCAGATCGCCCTGAAAGACACGCCACCCCCTGCTTTAGGATTTGACCTATGGGCCACCTGTCACAGCGCCGGGGTCGTTCATGATCAGCTGGCTCAAGCACTGCCAGAAACCCAGACTGAAGCCCGTCAACGCCATTTAGAAACAGCTCTGAACCAATACCTGCTGGCCTATCAGGGCTGGCACAACGACCCTCAGCAGGTGGAGGTGCTGATCACGGCCCTGGTCTACAACGCCCACCTCAGCTTTGAAATCTTCGGCATCCCCGGTCAGCAGGCAGTGCTGTCGAAGCTGCCAGGGGAGCTGTTGGCGCAGGTATTGCGGCGGCTGTAGGAGTGGGGAGTGAGGGAGTGGGGGAGATGGGGTGGGTGGGGGAGATGGGGGGTTGGGAAGGAGTAATCACAGTCCAAAATCACAAATCCAAAATCTAAAATCGTTAAGTTCCATCGCACTCGCCTTCTCAAGGGCAAACCCTTGCAGGACAATGAAAGGCGTACTTAACGGTTTGCAACATCCTGCTGAAGCAGAGCCTTTGGCTGGATGACAGGAAGAACTATGGCCTACTACTGGTTCAAAGCGTTTCACATTGTCGGCGTGGTGGTATGGTTTGCCGGGTTGTTTTACCTGGTGCGCCTGTTTATTTACCATGTCGAAGCCGAGGCAGAGCCAGAGCCGGCCCGCAGCATTCTCAAGAACCAGTACACCATTATGGAAAAGCGCCTCTACGGCATCATTACCACCCCCGGCATGGTGGTGGCGGTCGCTATGGCTGTGGGGTTACTGGTGCTGATGCCTGAATACCTTAAGGATGGCTGGATGCACGCCAAGCTAGGGCTGGTGGCGGTGCTGCTGGCCTATCACCACTACTGCGCTAGGCTGATGCGTCAGCTGCACCGGGGGGAATGCAAGTGGTCGGGGCAACAGCTGCGGGCGCTCAACGAAGCCCCCACCCTGCTGCTGGTGGCGATCGTCATGCTGGTGATCTTTAAAAACAATTTCCCCACGGGGGCGACCACTTGGCTGATGGTGGGGCTGGTGGTGTTCATGGCGGCTACGATTCAGCTTTACGCCCGCAAGCGGCGGCTAGATAAAGAAAAAGCGGCTTTGGAGGCTCTAGACGACGTGCCTGAACCCCAAGCTCTGCAAAGCTAATTCAGCCTTGGTCGGGAGAAATCATGGTGATCGCGTTAACCATAGGGTAGCGATGGGCAAATGGGACCGCTGGTTGGTGCCAGGAGTGTTAGCCCTCGTGGGCGTTCCCTTCCTAATTACTGGGGGAGTACTTTGGGCGGTGGTGCCCCGATCGGTTGCTAACCACGCCAAGGAGGTGGCGCGGCTGCCCGTGGCCACGGCGGCTACCCTCAACGAGCGCGGTGCCCCGGTGCTGCTGGAGGGCCGGGTGAGCGATCGCAACCCCGTCAGCGATCGCCCGCCCCTGGTGGCCTACAACGAGTACCACCGGGTGCGCCGCGACGATGAGTGGAAATGGGAGCACGAGCGCAGCTACAACCCCACGCTCTGGGTGCAGATTCCGGGGAAAGAGGTGGAGATCGCGGCTGGCTACAGCCTGCAATCGACGGCTTCTCAGGTTGAAGAGGGGCGCGATGGCCCTTTGGGGTCGGTCGCTGACCATCGCAGCTACGAAGGCTTTAAGGTCAGCGATCGAGTTTTGGTGTTGGGCACCTTGAGCGTCGCGGGCGACTATCCCGTAATAAACGAAGCCAAAATCGGGTTTGAGACCAAAGAGGCCTACCTGGCATCCCTAGAGCAAGACCAGGCGATCGCTTGCTGGATGGGCTTACTGTTCTCGATTTTGGGCAGTCTGCTCACCCTGGGCGCAGGGTTGGCCGTCTACCTGAGCTGGCGCAGCGCTATCACAAGGTAAGGACAGTGTTCAAAAAGTAGTTCCTCCTCGCTAAGTCTTTCCTCGCTAAGTCTTTCCTCGCTAAGTCTTTGAATAACTACACTAAATTTTCACGGGGGTGACTCTAGAGAAATGGCACATTGGGCTAGACCCTTGCTGCCTCCAAGACTCCTATGCACAATCTGGCCATGCTGCGATTCCGGGACGGATCGCTTCGCGAATCGCCCTCAAGGGTCGATACGCGACCACCCCATCAGCTCCTCGGTACCCAGCGGCTCAGACTATCGGAGGGGTTGACCACCTTTCCAGAAGACATTCTGGAGCTGGCCGACAGCCTCGAAGTTCTCGACCTGTCGAACAACGCCCTGACCACCCTGCCCGACAGCTTTGCCCAACTCCAAAACCTGCGGGTGGCGTTCTTCAACAACAATGCCTTTGAAGTGGTGCCCGAGGTGCTGGCCCACTGCCCCAAACTATCGATGGTGGGGTTTAAGAGTAACCAAATCACCACGGTGCCCGCCGAGGCGCTGCCCCCTGCTACCCGCTGGCTGATTTTGACCGACAACCGCATTGAGGCACTGCCCGAGGCCATGGGTCAGTTCACCAAGCTGCAAAAGCTCATGTTGGCAGGCAACCAGCTGCGAGCCCTGCCGGCAAGTCTGGCCAACTGCCAAAACCTAGAGCTAGTGCGCTTGGCCGCCAATCAACTCGATGCTCTCCCCCTTCAGCTCCTGGCCCTGCCCCGCTTGAGCTGGCTGGCCTACGCGGGCAACCCGTTTTGTCAGACTTTAACCACAGGCGAACCCCTGCCGCTCCCCCAAATTGCCTGGGATGATTTGACGGTGGGCGAAATTTTGGGTGAGGGAGCCTCTGGCATCATTTCGCGCGGCACCTGGCGACAGGGCCAGGAGAAAATTCCCATTGCCCTCAAGCTGTTTAAAGGCACAATCACCAGCGACGGGTTACCTGAGGATGAAATGCGGGCCTGTATTGCGGCGGGGGCGCATCCCCATCTGATCGGCCCCCTAGGGCAAATTGTCGATCATCCCGAGCAGAAAAATGGGCTGGTGCTGCCGCTGGTTGCCCCCAGCTATCAGGTGATGGGCGGCCCCCCCAGCCTAGAGAGCTGCACCCGCGACACCTATCCCCCCGAGGCCACCTTTTCCCTAGAAGCGTCTGTGGGCATTGCGCTTGGGGTAGCTGCCGCTGCCGCCCACCTGCATCGGCGCGGCATGCTCCACGGCGACCTGTACCCCCACAACACCCTGGTCACCGAGGCGGGGGACACCTGCCTGAGCGACTTTGGCGCGGCCAGCTTCTACGACCGGGCGGGGCCGTCGGCTCCAGCGCTAGAGCGCCTAGAGGTGCGCGCCTTTGGCTGCCTGCTAGAGGATTCGCTCGATCGCTGCCCAGCCTCTTCTAGCCCGGCCTTACAGCTGCGCCAGCTCCAGCACGCCTGTATGCAGCCTGAGGTGCTGGCTCGCCCAGCCTTTGAGGAGATTTTAGAGGAGCTGACTGGGTTAATGCCCTAGGTCAGAGCTGCCACAAGATTCTCAGTCCGTGAGGGAGTTCCGGCAAAATCTGGGGTTCTACGGCTACAAGACGGTTCTTGACCAAGCCAGCAGGTGTATCCAGCGATAGCAACGGGAGTAAAAAATTTGGGTATTCTCAAGGCGCGGGCAGTTGGAGCAACACCCCCAGGCAGCGCATGGCTTCCTCAGTCAGCCTGGGTATAGGGTTCGGGTGCATTGCAAGCATAGGTACGGCTTTTGAACAACGCGAATACGGCTGGCCATGACCAGCTCACCCCCAACCTGATGGCCCAGGTCTTTTTGGCTTACGCCGCTGACGATGGTTGCCGCACCCCCGGCGAGGCGATCGCCGGGCCGAGCGGGGCCGATGCAGTAGAGGCACTGCGCCAGCTCTTCACCCAGGCTCAAATTACCTACCGGCAGTGCCCCTGCCCCTGGCCCGCTGGCGTTGACCCTGAAGTCACCATTTCTCGGGCGACCGAAGCCTGCGACAACTACGTGCTGGCACTGTCGCCCCACGCTCTGGCCGATGTGTTTTGCCTCCAGGGGCTGCTGTTTGCCCTCAGTCTCAACAAACGCATCGTGCCGGTGCTGATCGAAACCGTGTCTGTGCATCGGCTGCCCGAGCCCCTGCAAACCCTTGAGGTCATCGACCTTCGCGCCCGGTCATTTCCCCTAGCGCGGAGCACCGGGGGTCGCCAGCTCTTGCATACCCTCCATCTCGCTGCCGATTACTACCATGACCACACCCAGCTCTTGATGAAAGCCCTGCAGTGGGAGCGGCAGCTGCGTGACCCCGCGCTCCTGCTTCAGGGCGAGGAGCTGGCCCAATACCAGCACTGGCTAGTGGGGGCCAATGGGCGATTGCACCACCGGCCCATTCAGCTGCAAAACCTGTATGTGGCCGAGAGCGCCCGCCACTGGGCCAGCCAGGGCAGTGCGGTGGCCCAGGGCATCGGCTGGCTGAAACGCTGGCTCTAGACTGTCTTAGCTCGACGCGCTGGTATAAAACCGCAGGGCAAACCGCCAGAACCGATTTGCCACCAGCAGCAGCACCGCCGCCAGCAGCGCCGAGGCCAGCAGCCACCCGCGCCCGCCCTGGTTGAGCATGATCTGGGCGGGTACCGTCGTTAAAAATGCCACCGGCACCACAAAGGTAAAAAACACTCGGTAGGCGACTGGGTAGGCCGCGATCGGAAACCGCCCTGCCTCTAGCAGGCCCCGCAGCACCTCGGTGACGTTGTAGATTTTCACAAACCAAATGCTGGTGGCCCCCAGCATAAACCACAGGCTGTAGAGGGTGAGTGCCCCAAACAGCAGGGGCAAGAGCGCCAAGGCATAGTCGGCCCAGCCCAGGCCAAGTCGCGTGCCGCCGTAGCCAATCATCACCAGGCCAAACGCCACGTCGGGCAGGCCCCAGGGCGAGATCACTCGGGTCGAGAGCCAAAACTGCGAGCTGATCGGCTTCAGCAGCACAAAGTCGAGGGTGCCCTGCTGCACCTGGCTGACGATTTTGTTGAGGTTGGGAATCAGCACCGTGGCCGCAAAACCTTGCAGCACGGTAAATAGCCCCAGTACCAGCAGGGCCGCCTCCCAGCTCCAGCCCTCGAACTCATAGCCGGTGCGGTAGAACAAAAACAGGCCAAACAGGCTGCCCACCAGCCCGCCCAGGCTAATCAGGGCGGTGACCAAAAAGTTAAGGCGATACTCTAGCTCGGCGGCGATCGCCGTGCCCCAAAACAGCCCCAGCACTTTCAGATAGCGCTCCATTACGCCCCCATGCCCGAGTATTGCTTTAGCCCCTGCCGCCACAGCCAGCGGTTTAGCCCCCAAAACAGCGCAGACCAGAGCACCATCGCCGTAAACCCCTGAGCTACGTGATCCGGGCGGTTAATCAAGATACTGGCCGGAAAGTAAATCAGGTACGGAAAGGGCGTCCACAGCACCACCTCTCGCACCGCATCGGGGAAGAGGGAGAGGGGAGCAATCATGCCCGACAGAAAGGTGTAGAGCAAAAACCAAAACTGCTCTAGGGCGCTGGCCCGCTCTGTCCAAAAGGCGGCCAGAGCAAAGGTGTACTGCATTAAGAACCGCAGGCAAAAAGCTAGGGCGATCGCCAGCAGCCCTAGCAGCAGATTATCCCACCGGGGTAGCCAGGCGGCGTAGGGGTAGAGCAGCAAAAATAGCCCCACCAGCAAAAAGGCAAAGGGCAGCCGGGCAAAGCGTTCGGCCACATGGCTAAAGAAATGCCGCCAGGCCGGGTCAATGGGCTGCAACAGGTAGGGCGACAGCCGACCTTCCACCACCTCGCGCTCAAATTCCCAAATCACCCAGACCACGGTGAACTGGCGCACCAAAAATACCGCTAAGAAGTACTGCACCAGTTCGGTCGGGCTGAGGTCAAACCGATCGCCCTGGGCCGCCTCAACCCACAGGCCCATGAGAATCAAAGGGAATGTGCCTGACAGCACCCAAAACACCAGCTCAGCGCGGTATTCCACCATATAGGCGTAGTACACCGACAGCATGACGCGGGAAATTTTCAGCGCTTGTTTTACCATATTTTCACTGGGGGGCTCCTCATTGGCCTTGATCCTACCAGGATGCTACCGCTGACTGGGGGAGGCCCGGCGCGGTGGTCTGCCGGTGGGCAGATATTTTCCAAAGTTTGATGTTTTCTGCGCCTTGCCTTAACTCTTTTCTCAAAAGAAAAGATATGCTTAAAATTGCATTCGGTAGCGTTAGATACAGAATTTTTTTGGAGGTTCGCTATGTTAAACACTCAAGAGCAGGCTCGGCAGCTATTGGCCCGCAACCGTCAGCAGCAGCAGCATCGCCGCGCCAACATGCTAGGTCGGTCTACCCACGAAGTTCTGCCCAACGAGACTCCTCAGGCTTAGGCTGAAATCCTCAGTTTGTGCTGCTCAGTAGGTTAGCCCCTTGGCCTGATGTCGATCAGTAGAGACTCAGACTGACTTAATCGCTCATTAACCCCGGCGATCGCCCCCACAATCAAGATGAGAGTGAACCAACCATGCATTTTTGCAATGCGGTTCGCACCTGACTCACATCTAGGCCCGGCGATCGCTGGGTCTTTTTTTGCGCCTTGAATCTTCGTTTTTCGCCTTCCGCTCTTTCTTGGTCCCTTCCCTAGTCGCGCAGCACGTAGCCAACGCCGCGCATGGTTTGAATCACCCGGCTCTCACCCTCGGCTTCGAGCTTGAGACGCAGGTAGCGCACGTAGACCTCAATGATGTTGGAGTCGCCCATAAAGTCGTAGCCCCACACCTGTTCAAGAATGCGATCGCGGGTCAGCACCTGGCGCGGGTTGGTCATTAGGTAGTCGAGCAGGTCAAACTCCTTAGCGGTGAGCTCGATGGGGCGCTGACCCCGGCGCACCTCGCGGCTGCGGCGATCGAGGGTGAGGTTGCCAAACACCAGCACCTCAGCATCCTGGGGTTCGGTGCGGCGCAGGTGGGCGCGCACGCGAGCCAGCAGTTCTTCAATGCTAAAGGGTTTGACCACGTAGTCATCGGCCCCGGCGTCGAGCCCTTCGACGCGATCGCTCACCTCATCCTTAGCCGTCAGCAAAATCACCGGGGTGGCAGTGCCCGTCTGGCGCAGGCGGCGACAGACCTCCACGCCGCTCAGCCCCGGCATCATCCAGTCGAGAATAATTAGGTCGGGGGTCTGGTCGCGGGCGGCCATCAGTCCGGAGAGACCGTCGTGAGCCACGCTGACTTCGTAACCTTCGTAGGACAACTCTAGCTGGACAAACTTGGCGAGTTTTTCTTCGTCTTCGACGATTAAGATGCGGGCGCTCATGGGGGTGTCTCTGGGGGAGGGGTGGGGAGTAGGGGGTGGGGAAGTTAGGGAGGGTAGGGGAGGTGAGGAAGATGGTGATGTGGGGGGATTACAGGGGGAGGTGGAGGGTGAAGCGGGTGCCTTGGTTGGGTTGCGACTGGACGGTGACTTGGCCGCCCATGGCTTCAATCAGCGATCGCACCAGGGTAAGTCCTAGGCCAGTGCCGCCATTGGAGCGCGATCGGGCTTCGTCTACGCGGTAAAACGGGTCGAAGATATCGCCCTGGCAGTCGGTGGGAATGCCCGCGCCGTAGTCTTGCACCTGTACCGCGGCCCATTGGCCCTGGTGCGTCAGAGAAATCTCGACTGGCTGGTGGGGGCTGCCGTAGCGGAGGGCGTTGTCTAGCAGTTCGACTAGAGCGGTACGGAGCTTTTGGCGATCGACCTGGGCCGTCACCGGGGCAGAGGCTACTACTTTGATAGGCACCAGGGAACCATCGGGCTGACCTTGGGTAGCTAGGGCAACGGCCTCGTGGAGAATGTCGCTGAGATCGGCTGGCTCTAAATTTAGCACCCCCTGCCCGTTGCCCAAGCGCGCCAGATCGAGAATTTCGCTGAGCAGACGGGTGGTGCGGCTGGCTTCGGCGGCGGCAATCTCCAGCCCTTCTCGCTGGGCAGCGGTGAGGTTTTGGCCCCGGCGCAGGGTGCTTTCAAGGTAGCCCTGCACCAAAGACAGCGGCGTGCGCAACTCATGGGAAACATCGTTGACCAGGCGTTTTTGCTGTCCCCAGGCTTTTGAGAGGCGGGCCAGCATCATGTTGTAGGTGCGCACTAGTTCTTGCAGTTCGGTGGGGGCGGCCTCTAAGTTGAGGGGCTGGTCGAGGGTGTCGGCGGTTACCTGGCTGGCCAGGCGGTTGAGCTGACGAATGGGGCTGAGGGTGCGGCGAATGTAGACGGCAAAGGCGGCAGACAGCAGGCTAATCAACACCAGACTGGTGAGCAGCAGCATGTGCAGCAGCCGTTGCATACCCTGGTAGTCGGCGGTGATGTCGTCGGCCAGATACAGGGTTGCCGGGGGCAGGCCAGCTATCTCCAAGGGGGTGGCACACACGGCCAACCGCCAACCCTGTACCGCAACAATTTTGGTGCCGGTAGGAATGGCCATCCCCATCAGCGCATCGCTTACTCCCGAGGTCTGCCACGACCCCATGGTGAGCACGTCTGACTGGGCAAGGCGATCGCCCGCTGGGGTCTCAACCCAGATGGCCAGGTCGCCGGTAGCGCGGTGGTCAATGACGCGATCGAGCGCCGCTTGGGGAGGCATTGTTTCGCTGTAGTAGCGCACGTCTTCTTGTAGGCGATCGGCAATCAGAGCCGTCCCCTGACGGTAGCTGTCGAGCATAATTTGCTGCATGCGCCAGCCCATCCAACCTGCTAGAGAACCAACCCCCACCAGTGAGGTCAGCACTACTCCGGCGGTAAGCCGAGTTTGCAGCGACCCCGGATCGATCTTTTGGCTATGCAGCAAATGACGAAAGGGAGTTATCGGTGATAACCAAAAATACGCCATGGAAAAGGTGACTACAGGGAAGGCCAAAAACCACCGCTGATTCAAGACCTGATCTTGACTCTAACAGCCGATTCTGAGAACAGGCTGATACGCGAATTCAGCAAGTCTTACAGCATTCTCAGGGCCAGCTCAGGGGGTCGAGCTTGACTAGGAAAGCTCGCCTAGAACGAAGGTTCAGCCTCCAGGTAGCACAACACCCTCATCTCTCCTAAGATTATGTATTCCAGGCTTAAACTGCGCCCGGTGACAGCTAGAATGCTTAGCTTTTTGTTCTGGTTAGGGATTGCGTTAGTGGGTGCTCCGGCGGCTCCGGCCCTGGCCCAAGGGGCTGGGGCAGACCCGTCATGGTTTGCCTCGCTTCAGCAGCAGCTATTGCAGGCTCTTGCCTGGATTGACGGGTTGGGGGCGATCGCCCCCCTCGCCTTCATCCTGCTCTACATCGTGATTACCGTCGCCTTTGTGCCTGCTTCGATTGTGACCCTAGGGGCCGGGGTGGTGTTCGGCGTCGTGAAGGGATCGCTGCTGGTGTTTGTGGGAGCCATACTGGGGGCTACGGCGGCGTTTTTGGTGGGGCGCTACGGGGCGCGGAGCTGGGTGGCCAGTAAAATTGCCAAAAACCCAAAATTTCAGGCCATAGACGATGCGATCGCTCAAGATGGCCGCAAAATTATCTTCTTGCTGCGGCTGTCGCCGGTATTCCCTTTTAACCTGCTCAACTATTCCCTAGGGCTGAGCCAAATTTCCCTCAAAGACTATGTGGTGGGCACGGTAGGCATTTTGCCCGGCACCATTATGTACGTCTATCTCGGCTCACTAGTGGGTACCCTGGCCACCCTGGGGGCCGACAGCAGCCAGCCCCCCGAAGCCGCCACCGTGCAGTGGATTCTTCGCATTGTAGGCCTGGTCGCCACGGTAGCGGTCACCCTCTACATCACCCGCATTGCCCGTCGTGCCCTCAGCGAGGCCATCCCCGAAGACTCGCCTTCTCCAGAAAACCTCTAGCTGGCCCATCATGCGCTGCATGCCGCCTATGATGTCACCCTCCCCCACCCACCTCACCTCCCGCACCTTCCTCACCTCCCCCACCCTCTCACTCCCGCCTCCCCCACCTCCCAGCCCCCCGTCCGCTATGCTGGTGTCGGTGTTTTGGGTCTAGACGCATGGGAATAAGCCCAATGGGTTGGCTAGGCCGTTTGGTCTGGGGCGTCGTGCTGGCGCTAGCGCTCCACGGGGGCATCATGGGGCCGGGGCTGGCCCAGGCCACTGACACCGAGCCGGTATTTCTAAACGGCCTATTTTTGTTTGACGTACCTGCCGCCGGAGACCTCACGGCCGTAGAGCGGGCATTGGCCATTGAGACCAACCTAGAGCCGTTGATAGAAGCCGCCGAACCCGTGATGGTGCGTACCGAAATGCGCAGTACTGGGGAAACAGGGGGAAGCAACCCGGTGATTTTGGCGGGCGATCGCTACATTATGACGGTGACCGATGCCGATGTGGCCGTGGGCGGAGCCAGCACACCCCAGGCCCAGGCCGATCGCTGGGTTGAAGCCCTGGTTACGGCCCTCGGTCAGGCTCGCGCCGAGCGCCAATCGGGCTTTTTGACCCAAGCACTGATCAAGGCTCTGGCGGCCTTGGCCACCGCCCTGATCCTACACCTGCTGACGGGGTGGCTGTGGCACCGCTGGCTTAAGCCGTTGCTTGAGCGCCTGTCCTTCTGGCCCACCGACTCAGAGCATCACAGCACGGGGCTAAAGCTGCTGTTTCGGCTGAGCCTGACCCTGGTGCGCGGGGTGGTGTGGTTTACGGCATTGGCCTACATGGCCAACCTGTTTCCCCTCACCCGGCGGGTAAGCTACCGGGTGTCGAGCAGTTTGCAGGAGGGTCTGTTTGACCGCAGTCTGCTGCTGGGCAGCCGCTCTTACTCGTTGTTTGATTTGCTGCTGGTGTTGGCCACCCTGCTGGCTCTAGTGGTGATGGCCAGCACCTTGACCAACCTGATGCGATCGCGGGTGTTGCAGGTCACCGGCATCAGCCTGGCCGCCCAAGAAGCGATCTCGGTGCTGTCAAAATACACCCTGATTTTGCTGGGCACCGTGGTCGTGCTTCAGCTCTGGGGCATTGACCTCAGCTCCATCGCGCTGATCGCCAGCGGTCTGGGGATTGGGGTGGGTCTGGGCCTTCAGGGGTTAGTTAAAGACTTTGTCAGCGGTCTGGTGCTGGTGTTTGAGCGACCGGTGCAGGTGGGCGATTTCGTTGACTTTGGCCAGGTTAAAGGCACCGTAGCTCGCATTGGCTCGCGCAGCACCGAAATTCGCACCCTCGACCATGTCTCAATTATCGTGCCTAACTCCCGCTTTTTAGAATCAGAGGTGATCAACTGGAGCCACGGCAATCCGGTGTCGCGCATTCGGCTGCCGGTGGGGGTCTCCTACAGCGCCGACCCCCATCAGGTCAGAGTCGCCCTGCTCGAAGCCTGCAAAAAAAATCAGGAAATCTTGACGGCCCCGGCTCCCCAGGTATTTTTCCTGGGGTTTGGCGATAGCGCCCTCAACTTTGAGCTGCTGGTATGGATCGCCCAGCCCAGCCGCCAGCTAGTCATTAAAAGCGACCTGTACTTTGTGATTGAGGCCAGCCTGCGCCACCACGACATTGACGTGCCCTTTCCCCAGCGCGATCTGCATATTCGCTCAGGGTATCTACCCATGCCTCTGACACCGGAGACCCAGCAGAGTTTAGATCAGTCCCCCAAACAGCCAGCCCGTGAGTCAGAGGAGGGTTAGAACCACTTTGAAAGTAAGATGACTGCCTTTGGACTTGGAGCTGACGGGCGCAACGTAGCGGTTTGGGATTCAGCAAAAAAAAAGAGCGCTTTAGGGAAAGTTAGCTAAAATTACAGCCGTATTTGTAGAGAAACCGGGGTTCTATACCCGCACGTTCCCGAATTGGTCGCCTAACGGGTTTCTCGAGTGAGGAGTATAGGGAGCTAATTTCAATGAAACCAGTCTGGCCCAATGTCCCCCTTAGCCGCTGGTCGAAGCGGCTGTTTAAGTCGCTTGCGCTGTTTATTACCTCGGTCTTTCTGGTCACTGGCCTATCGGTGCCCGGCTACGGTGCGGCTCAGCCCCCAGCGCTGACGCCCAACACCGCTGCCGAGGCCGGATTGGATATGTTGATAGCCCAGGAACCCAACACCTCGGGCAACGCCACCCTCTACTTTGAAACCGCTACCTTTACTGTTAGCGTCCATCCTAGGAACGGTCAGTTCCTCAGTATGAATGTCTACAACAGAGAAACTCGGCAGTCTGAACAACTCAATGCTCCCGTTACCCGCCGCGACGGAATTATCAGTAGCGACTGGATAAGCTATGACAGCTTTGGCTCGCGTGCAGGCCGCCGCGTCGTCTACCGGGCTAGTGGCAACCTACGTAACAACCAGGCCCGCCTCGAAATCGTTGATGCCTCCTCCAGTTCCGTATTGATTAGCCAAAACAGCACCAGTGTTCGAGACTTTTTCCTTCCCGGAGCCAACCCCGGCCCCAACCCCGGACAGAGCGACCTGCTCAACCGCACGTTTGTAGGCTTCGATACCCAAAACCACTCGGTTCGGGTGTTTAACGACAGCGGCGTAACCAAGATGAATGTTTACAACAGAGTCACTAGTCAGACGCTGGTCAATGGTCTGACTGCCACCGCAGAAGCCACTGAGATTGCCCCCTACCGATGCTGGGTCAACTACTTTGGCGGTCAAAGTTTTGGCGGTGCTGCGGCTCGCTACTTCGTTCGAGTCAGCAGTGATGGGCAGGCACAGCTGGATGTGATTGCCCCCAACGGCGGGGTGCTACTGTCAGAACCTAGAATCAACTCTGCGCCTCTGGTGACTAACATTCCCCAGGCCGATCGCCCCGCTTGTTTTGGCGGCGGTGGCACCGTGCCCGATGGGGCTGGCCTAGCGCCTTATGTGGCCGCTGTCTTTGGTGGTGACAATGAACTCCAGCGGGTGCGCCAGGTGCTACCCAGTGGTAGCAGCCAGGGTGTAGGTGGTTTGACCTGCGTCATCAACCCTCGCATTGAGAATGCGCCTCAAGGTCGATTTATCAATGCGGCGGAGTGCACCGATCGCAACGATGCCAGTGCTGTAGTGAGCTTCCTGCGAGGTCGCGGACTCAACTCTCGCTTGGTCTACCGCAACTTTAGGTACCGTTAGAGTCGAGTAACCGGGTTTCCCATCCAGCTACCTAGAAGCTCATACAAAAAAGGGGGAGACAGTCTTGTCTCCCCCTTTTTTGCGCCATTGTTTTAGGGAGCTAAGCGAGCTTTTTTGAGGCGGTTCTCTTCGTACCAGGCGGCGATAGCCGGTACCCAAGCGGCAAAGTGAGGCCAGATTTCTTCGCACATCTTCTGCGCTTCGAGCTGGGCGTCGGCCTTCCAGCGCAGGTCAAGCAGGTGCATCACCGATCGCACATTGGCCGACATCACCCAGTGCTGACGAATGTCGAAGGGAATCAGTCCGCGAGCGTGCTCTTCGGCAAAGCCCTGGTCAATGCGGGTTTTGTAGCGGCGGCTGGCTTCCAGGCACCAGTCAACATCCTGCTGGCGCGCTTCGGCGGTGTACTCGTACTTCTTGCCCTGGCGATCGCTGTAGAAGCCCAGGGGCCGCAGATAAAACACCTCTTCAACCTCGCGCTTGCCATCTACCACATCGAGAATGCGCTGCCCGGTGTAGCGAAAACTCTGCACATCGAAGCTGACACCCACCCGATGAGTACGAATCTGCTGCATGGTGCTGTGGGGAAACCAGCCCACATTAAACACGATCTGCGGGTGCTCTAGCGGGCCGTAGTGGCCACGTCCGCCCTTGAGCAGACTAGTGACTAAGATTTCGCCGCAGCGCTCTTCGCTGGGCCATGCGTCGCGATCGTGCGCCACAAAGCCCTCGGCGTAGTCTTGGTGCATGGCGGCGTACATGGTCTGTTGAGGGTTTGGGGTCTGGGAAATGACCTCAACGGTGAAGCGATCCATAGCGCAGATTTCTAGGGTTTAAACGTCTAAGTATTCCACGTATTCGACCGTGCGCCGTCCTTTGGGAGTGGGTTCAGACGCACGAGTCGGTGCTGCGGTTGTAGATGCCGCTAGTGGTTCTTCAGAAGGGATCGCTGAAGCCTGCTCCAGGCTGATTTTCTCTGGTAATGCTTCTAAATATCCCAATTCTGAAGGGTTGAGGGAATCTGAAAGACTTGGTTCTGCAACCCATTGATTTTCTAATGCTGGATGCTTCAGCTCAGTGGCGTTGGGTGCGGAGTCTACAACGAAGGCCGCAGCGGAACTGGGCGGTAGCGGTTTGGCCGATCGCAGTAAGCTCTGCCCCTCTTCTAAGGCCGATCGCACGATCGCATCGCTCTCTTGCCCCAGCCGGATCGCAAAGCAGTCGAGGAGGTGCGATCGCACCGACATTCCCGCTAAATACTCCTCATTCCCCTGGGCCAGTCGCACCAGCCGCCGCACCGCCACCAGCCGCTTCAGCGGGTCGGGATGGCTCAGCAACCCCAAATTGTGCTCCACCTGAGCGACGGGGGCAGCATCCCACAGGTCATCGCTACGCTCTGCCGAGCGGGACGATCGCAGCAGCGCCCCCACCGCAAACAGCGCCAGCGCCCCCTGCCCGGTGAGCAGCAGCGCCATCAGCAGCGAGTGGGTGCTGTGCCACAGGGCGCTAAAGGTATAGGTGCTAACCCCCGTGACCAAACCCAACATCAACGCCTGCTGCTGCGGAGTCGCAGGCAGCGGCAGCCCCTGCTGAAGCCGCTGCATCAGCCCTTTGCGCTGGCGCGGCGAGAGCTGCAAAATCTGCTGATAGGCCACCAGGCCAATTCCCGCCGAGATTACCAAAGCACCGTTGATCAGGCCCAGGGTTAAACTGCCCACACCCAATCCCCAAATTTTGGGATGCTTGGGGCGCGGCAGCGATGACCACCACCCCTGCCTTAGCAGCGCCGACTTGGGGCGCGGCGATGGCGACGGTGAGACATCCAGAGCAGGGCGAGAAATAACGGGAGAAACCACAGGAAATTGTTGCTAATAGGCGCGATCGGTCAAGGCTTAGCATAGCCTGCCCCCCTTATCTTAGGCCCGTTTTCGCAGGAAAACTAAAAGCTCCAGCCCCTCACGCCCCACGCCCCACGCCCCACTCCCTCACCTACCCCACCTTCCTCACCCATCGACTCCCCACTCCCCTACGCCACACAAATCCCATACTGCGGCAGCAGATCATGGACGACATAAAAGTGATGTGCCCGCAGTGCGTCGTGAAACAGCTTCCAGTTACTGGTGAGAAATGCGGGCGAGTAGGCCAGGCGGGTCTCTTTGCGATCGCTCTCCCAATCGAGGCCCAGGGCAATCTGCTTCCAAGACCCCGGCCCCTTGGCAATGTACTTGACCTGGGCCGGGCCAAAGCTAAAGTGCCCCTGGGCAATGAGGCTGAGCCACTGCTGATGGCGATCGGGGCCTTCGCCCTGCAGACTGGTAAACAGCGCCGCAATTTTGGCCCGGTCGTCTTCGGGGAGGCCGGGAACCGAGGCGTTGGGGTCGCCCGCCCTGTACCGCTGCAGGGCCCGGCACATTTCGTTGGTGGCTGCGAGAAAATCTCTAGGGTTATCGCGCTGAATTTTTTCGCCTCGCCCATTGGTATAACCCCATCGCAGGTAGGGCTTGTCAGGGTTGCTGAGCACCGTGCCGTGGCCCAGGGGCAGCGCCCCGCCAATAAAAAAGTTGGTCAGCCGATTGCGCAGGTTTTGGTCGGGCTGATTATTGCCATCGACTAGATCGCGAGCGCTGTTGATTTCGTGGCTCACGCCCGCAAACCCCTGGTGGGCCCAGGTATCGACAAAAACATGCATGGTAATGCCCAGGCGGTGCAGACCGTAGCTGCGATAGCGCTGATCGATGCATTCGCGCACCATCGCCTGGGCCACGGGGCTATTGGGCCGACAGATCAGTTTTTCGATAAAGCTGCCGGGTGGGTCTTGCCCCGGTGGTAGCCCGCCGTTGCCCGGCAAAAAGTGAAACGGTATCCACACCTTGTAGTTGGCTAGCTCTTTGAAGTTGCGGTAGTCGAGCAGCTTGTGGGCCGAGCTGATGCGGTCAAACATCGCCCCGTTGTCAAAGCGAATCAGCCCCGCCTGGGTGGAGTCATCGACGTACTGAGCGCTGTGGGCCACAATGTCGGCCTCTCGGTGCTCAAAGCCGGCCAACCGGGCGCACACATAGGTGACCCCGTGGTGAAAATCAATTTGCATAACACTGCCTGGCTAGTGGCGATCGCAGGGCAACACGCCCCAAAAATAGGGTATGGGTTAGTGTGCCCTCCCAGGGTTAAGCATTGTGATCTAGGGCTTAGAGTTTCAGATCTAGCGTTGCCGGTTTTTGTCTTAGACCTCGCACCCTAAGCCTCATACTCCCCGCAGCCATCCATTGTCCTAGGGAGCCGTGCTGGTCGATTGCGATCGCGCAAACGACTGATGAATCGCATTGAGCACCGGGTCAATATTGCCCGTGGTGTCGCCGTAGTAGCTGGTAATGGTGGCGGTGGCGGTGGGATAGCCCACATAGGTGATAAACGCGTTGGGCAATTCCTCAGGAATTTCGCTAATCCACAGGCGCACAGCCGTCACCCCGTCGATGGCGACGGCATCGTAGCGGGTAACGGTGTAGCCTTTGGCGCGCAGAGCCTCTAGCGATGCACCCACCACCTCGCGCGGGGGAGCCTCCTGCCAGGTGACCTCGGTGCGCATGGCGGGTAGGCTGCCGCTGGCCCCGGCGCTATCGGCGACAAGCTGGGGAGCCTCGGTCTGTTCGCTCACCTGCCACCCCGCCGGAAATGCGATGGAGAATAAATCGGCATAGGTGGTCGTTTCTAACACCGGGGCCGCCTCAGCCGCCGGAGCGCTCTCAGCCGCTACCAAAGCGTCAGGTACCTGTGCCAGAGCTGGGGATAACCCCACCGTCAAGACCGCTGCGCCAAAGACCAATCCCCAGGTTTTCAGGTGTTTCATCACGACTCTCCTTTGCACTGACTCAACCACTGCTGTTTAGTATGGCTCACCAAAGGCCGGGGGCGATTGCCCTGCGGGCAGGTCTTGGAACATCATCCTTCCAGCAGATCTCCTGCCGTTGCAGGATCACGCTTTAATGCAAGAACCCTCTAACCTGCCAACCTTCTAACTTGCCAACGCTACACTAAACCTCTTAGCCCACACTGCCACCACCCATGCCCCCGGCCCCCGACTCTGACCCCAAACCTGGCCATCTCTACGTGGTGGGCACGCCGTTGGGCAACCTCGAAGATATGACCTTTCGAGCGGTGCGAATGTTGCAGTCGGTCGATCTAATCGCCGCCGAAGACACCCGCCACACGGGCAAGCTGCTGGCGCATTTTCAAATCACGACGCCGCAGATTAGCTACCACGAGCACAATCGCCACAGCCGCATTGGCGAGGTGCTGCACCACCTACAAGCCCGCCAGCACGCCGTAGCGCTGGTATCGGATGCGGGGATGCCAGGCATCTCTGACCCTGGCTATGAGCTGATCGCAGCCTGCGTGGAGGCAGAGATTCCGGTGATCCCCATTCCGGGGCCAACGGCGGCAATTACGGCGCTGTGTGTGGCGGGGTTGCCCAGCGATCGCTTTGTTTTCGAGGGATTTCTACCGCTCAAGGGTAAAGAAAGAACCGCGCGGTTAGAGGCGATCGCCCAAGAAGATCGCACCATTGTGCTCTACGAAGCGCCCCACAAGCTGCTCAAAACCATAGAGGATTTGGTGGCGACTCTGGGGAGCGATCGCCCCGTTACTCTGGGTCGCGAACTCACCAAACGCTTCGAGGAATTTTGGCGCGGCACCCTGGGTAGCGCCCTAGCGCACTACCAGACTGAAGCCCCCAAGGGCGAGTTCACCGTCGTGATTCAGGGCGCACCGCGCGAAGCGCCCGTCCTTTCAAATGAAGCCATCAGGGCAGAACTGGAACAGCTGCTGCGCCAAGGCATGTCTCGCGCCGATGCCAGCCGTCAGCTCGCCAAAGCCACCGGACAACCTAAGAAAGCGATCTACCAGCTTTCCCTCGGCATTGACAGCGATGGATCCCCTGGCTAGTGGCTGGATAGCCAACCCCGACGCTGGCTTTTCGTCATTCGGGCATTCGTACTGCACTGAGGCCAAGATGCTGCACGAAGGGAATAAAGTCGCGATCGGAGAATAAGAGGGCGTGCTTCGCTTCAATGCAAAAGGTGGCAATAATCACATCGACGGTTTTTCGCACTGTGATACCTCGTTTGCGGAGGGTACGAAAGTTATTGGCACTGATGATGGCCAAGTCAGTATCAATTAGCTGAAATATAGTCAGTGAGGTCAGGAGTTGCCTAGCCGTAACATAGTCGGCATCTTGGCGGAATCCTTGCAGAACCTCAGTGAGAATAATGTCGCCAATCGCTAAAGGTTGTGTGCTGAGCAGCTGATCAAGTAGCTCGACTTGGGGGGTGTTGTGACCGTTGAAGTAGTCAATCCACACGCTGGAATCGACTAAAATCATGCGTCGGTTCTTGCGGCATCTAGGTCACCATCCCAAGGCAGCTGTCCCCGAAAGGCTTTGATAGCTTCCTGCCGTTTGATTTGAAGCAACAGCTGGAGGGCGAGTTCGACCACCTTATCCGTTGTTTCTAGCCCGGTCGCCCGCAAAGCATCGGCAACCAGATTCTCATCAATTTCGATATTCGTTTTCATGATTGTGGCTTTACCAAGCTCTGCTAATGTTGAGGCAACTGTTCTCATCGACCCTAGGTAGGGAACGGTTACGGCTTGCCCCATTATGACCTGGCGGCCTGTGGGGACAAACCTGGTTTCTTGGACGCTGTTCTAATAGCATGACCCGCGTTTTACCCTAAAGACCGAGGTTTTGTATCAACCTTAACGCCCCTGGGTTAGTCAAGATAGGTCTGCAATAGGCGAATTACCGCTGCTACCGAGGCCAGCGATGCCGTCTCCGTGGCGGTGTGGTATTCGGTGGTGGGAATTTGCAGCGTGGTGCCTGTTACCGACCCCTCTGTTGCGGCGGTGAGGCGACCCATCTCGGTGCGGCCCAGGGAATAGGGCTTGGGGCGGCTCAGGTTTTGGGCGGCGATGTAGTCGTCTTTGTAGCTGTAGGCGATGCCGAGCCGATCGCAGCGATCGGCCAATTCCTGGGTGATTTCAGTGGCAAAGTCGGCGCTGGCGTCTTTGCGGCGCAGGGTGACGAGCTGCTCGTCGGCGGCCTCGCGGCTGTGGTAAGGGCTGGTGTCGAGGGCCACCAGCCGCTGGGTCGCAATCCGCTGCCGCTGAAACCACGACAGGGCGTAGCGCCAGCTGCGGCCCGACTCTTCCTGGGCGGTGAATAGGGCAGTACCCTCAAACCCGCAGCGAAATAGAAAGATAATGATGGCGGCACTAATCACATTGTCGAGCTGGGCCGAAATGTAGCCATCCTTAAATTGCAGGCGGTCTAAAAACGAGATTGGGGTGCCGGGCTGAAGGTAGTCGAGCCCATCGACCTCAAAGATCAGGTTCTTGCGCTCGGGGCAAATGTAGGAGTTGGTGATGATCCCCTGGCCGATGTAGGTGCCGGTGTAGGGCAGGTGGGCCTGCACCCGCTGCCCCTGAAAGCGGTTCTCAATGGTGTGCAGCATTTGCTCCGACACCGAGTCGCCCGTCAACTCGCCCTGGTTGCCCGCAATAAAGGCGGCGTACTGAAATTCGTTAGGGCCGGTGCAGAGCAGGCCGTGGCGATCGATGTGGGCCGACAGCATCAGGTCGTGGGGGCGACGACCCTGGGCCACTAAGACACCGTGGTAGTAGCTGACCTCGGCCCCCACTTCGTCTAGCTCGCGCCGCAGCACCCGAAAAAACGAGTCTTCGCTACCCACTACCGAGGGTTCGCGAATCAGGAATTGCAGAATTTCAAGAAAGTCGGCTAAGCCCTCTAAGGGCGCTGGGGCAGTGGCTAAACCAGCCTGGGCAGCCGCAGCGGGGCCAACGAGTTGATCAACAACCAGGTTCAGTGGGCTCATAGAAAAGGGCCTGCCAGAGGTTTGCCTGCGGTGCTGAAGCCGTGACTGGGAGGGGTGACGCTGGGGCGACGGCCTGGGGAGTAAGTGCGATCGCCGCTATATCTATGTATCCCCGAACACCTTCCAGAACACTACTCCGAAGCCCTGTGGCGTTTAGTGAAGCCCAATACAAATCCAGCAGTTTTTTGGCGATCGCATAATCCTGCAAACCCCAGTGGAGAACCGGAGTATAATAAACCGTATCGCTCTTTACCTTGCCCGCCCTGTGGATTTGTCTTCTAAAAGTGAATATGCTCTGCTAGCGCTGCTAGAGCTGAGCCCCCACTATGCCAGCGGCGAACCGCTGCAAATTCGGCAGATTGCTAGCCAGCAGAATATTCCCGATCGCTATCTGGAGCAGCTGCTGGCCACCCTGCGCCGGGCGGGCCTCGTCAAGAGCCAGCGGGGGGCGCGGGGTGGCTATCTGCTGGCCCGCGATCCGTGGAAGATTACCCTCTATGATGTGGTGAGCTGCATAGAAGGGTTTGAGCCCCAGGCTGACCCAGCGCGGACATCGAACACGCCCGAAGCGCAGGTGATTCAGGGCGTGTGGGGAGAGGTGCGCCAAGCCGCCGAGGGGGTGCTGCAAAAGTACACCCTGCAAGACATGGTCGAAAAGCGCAACGCCCAACAGCAAGTCGACATTATGTATTACATCTAGGCCAGGCCCATGCGAATTGCCGAAAACGTGACTCAACTCATTGGCCGCACCCCCCTGGTGCAGCTCAACCGCATTCCCCAAGAGGCCGGCTGCCTAGCCCGGCTGGTGATCAAGCTGGAGGGCATGAACCCCTCGGCCTCGGTCAAAGACCGCATTGGCATCAACATGATTGAGGCCGCCGAAGCCGAAGGGCTGATCACCCCCGGCAAAACCACCCTGGTCGAGCCCACCTCGGGCAACACCGGCATTGCCCTGGCTATGGCGGCGGCAGCGAAGGGCTATCGCCTGATTCTCACCATGCCCGAAACCATGAGTTCTGAGCGGCGGGCCATGCTGCGGGCCTACGGGGCCGAGCTAGAGCTGACCCCTGGCGTGGCGGGCATGTCGGGCTGCATTCAGCGGGCGCAGGATATTCTCGATAGCCTGCCCGACGCCTACATGCTGCAACAGTTTCGCAACCCAGCCAACCCCGACATTCACCGCCGCACCACTGCCGAAGAGATCTGGGCCGACACCGATGGCCAGGTCGATATCCTGGTGGCGGGCGTAGGCACGGGCGGCACCATAACCGGCGTGGCCGATGTGCTGAAGCAGCGCAAGCCGGGGTTTAAGGCGATCGCCGTTGAACCTATCAACAGCCCAGTACTGTCGGGCGGGCGGCCCGGCTCCCACAAAATTCAGGGCATTGGGGCAGGGTTTGTGCCCGAAGTGCTGAACGTAGCTCTGATCGACGAGGTGGTGCAGGTTAGCGATGAGGATGCGATCGCCTACGGTCGCCGCCTCGCCCGCGAAGAAGGCCTGCTCTCGGGCATTTCCACCGGAGCCGCCGTCAAAGCCGCCGTTGAGGTGGGCCTGCGCCCCGAAAACGACGGCAAGCTGATTGTGATCATCCAGCCCAGCTTTGGCGAGCGCTACCTGAGCACGCCGCTGTTCCAAGACCCTGAGCTGATGGCTCCCCTGGTAATGACCTAGTTTCACTGAGTCCTGCATCTCTGTAGCGTAGTGACTGCCAAGGAGTTTGATATCGACCGGGCGATCGCCCTGCTGCGCGAGGCGGTGGCCCCATTTCCCAAAGCCGCTATGTTTCAGCTGGCGGAAGAGGGCTTCGACACGCTCTACGAGCAGCTCGTCGCCTGCATCATTTCCATTCGCACCTACGACGAGGTGAGTGTGCCGGTGTCGCAGCGGCTGTTTGCAAGGGCGCGTACACCTGAGCAAATGGTGGGGCTAGAAGTAGACGAGATTCTAACCCTCATTGACGGATCCACCTTTGCCGAGAACAAGGCTCCACAGATCCATCAGATATCCCAGCAGATTCTGGCTGAATTCGGTGGCAACCTGCCTGCCGACCCCGAGGTGCTGATGCAGTTCAAAGGGGTGGGGCCGAAGTGTGCCCATCTGGCGCTGGGGGTGGCGCTAGGCTACCCCTGCATCAGCGTCGATGTGCACGTGCACCGGGTCACCAATCGCTGGGGCTACGTGCAAACCAAGTCTCCCGAAAAGACCATGACGGCCTTGGAAGCCAAACTACCGCAGCCCTACTGGGTAGAGATCAATCGGCTGCTGGTGCCCTTTGGCAAACACATCTGCACGGGCGATCGGCCTAAATGTGGGCGCTGCCCCCTGGTGGAAATGTGCGCTCAGGTGGGCGTCGCCCAGGCCACTCCCTAATCCACTGCTGAGACAGCGACGGTACAAAGCCTTAAGTGAAATTACGAAGTAACACTCGACTAAGCCAAAACGACCACTGGGGCTGCCCCCTTAGCGCAGTCTCACCTGGGCCTGAATCGGCAGATGATCTGATGCCTGGGCCGCCTCATTCACCACTGCCGCGTCAATGATCTCTAGGGTGGCGGGGGTGTAGAAGATGTAGTCGAGCACGTACTGGGGTTGGTCAGACGGAAAGGTAAACGACGACGGGGCTGTGGGCAGTGCCGAGGCCAGCACCGGAGAGTCGAGCAGGATACCAATCGAACGCGGATCGTCGCCTTCGTCGCGGTTGAGGCTGCTGTTGAAGTCGCCCAACAGCAAAACAGGGTAGTCCTCAGCGTAGCCCTCAGCTAGCTCGCGCACCACCTGAGTTTGGCGGATCCGAGTAGGGGCATCAAACGCTTCGAGGTGAATGTTGATGACAATGAGCAGTTGGCCGGATACGTCGATTTCGGTAACTTGAGCGACGCGATCGAGGTACAGCGCATTGTAGTAAAACGGATTCGTCGGCACCTTCTCTAGCACCAGCCGTTCGTTGCGGCGAATGGGGTAGCGGCTGAGCACGGCCTGCCCCGAGATCACCTGCTTGTAGTGAGCCTGGGGTGGCCAGTAGGGGAAGGGCACGTAGCGTTTGTCCCAGTTGACAGCGATCGCCCCAAACGCCATCTCCAACGCCGCTGCCACTGCATACTGCTGGTTGAGGTTAAACGATCGGTAGGCGTCGAAGTCGATTTCTTGCAGCGCCACAATGTCGGGCTCTAGCTCGCCCAGGGCTTTGATGGCGGTGGCCTGATTGCTCTCGAACAGCGCCTGATCGCGTTCCACCGCCTGCTGGTTGGTCAACCCCGACAGGTAGCCAATGTTGTAGCTGACTACGCTAAGCTGCTCAGGGTTGGCGGTGCCAGGGGCATAGGCTTCGTAGGTAACCAGGTTGTCGTAGTCAGCGGCTTGACCGTTGGGAGAGCTGATATAGACAAAGGTGCCTACCAGCGCGGCCACCGGCAGCCCCAGCGCCAGCGATACAGTGACGAAAACATTTTTCATAGATTGATTTTATGACCTCAGCTGACTCCTCACGCCTGCCTCTGCGGTTTTGGATTGCTGCTCTGGTAGCGTTTATCAATGCGGTGGGGTTCACGCTGATTATTCCGCTAATTTACCCCTATGCAGTGGAATTTGGCCTCAGCGATTTTCAGGCCAGTTTGCTGACTACGGCCTATGCCGCAGCGCAGTTCATTGCCACGCCAATCCTAGGACGGCTCTCCGATCGTATGGGTCGCAAGCCGCTGCTAATTATTAGCCTGCTGGGCACCGTAGCGGCGAATTTGATGGCGGGGCTGGCCTCGGTGGCCTGGGTACTGTTTGCCGCGCGTCTACTGGACGGCGTTACTGGTGGCAACACATCGATCGCCCAGGCCATCGTTAGCGACATTACGACGGTGGAACAGCGGGCGCGGGCCTACGGCATTTTTGGAGCAGTGTTTCGGCTGGGGTTTGTGGTGGGGCCGCCCCTGAGCTATGTGGCGCAGCTGGTGCCGCCGCTGCCGGGGTTTACCAGTTTGGGTATGGGGTTTTTGTTTTCGGCGGCGATCGCCCTGTTTGCCACTCTGCTCTGCCTGGTGCTGCTGCCGGAGACGCTAGAAAACCACTCTCCAATCTTTCGCATTTCCTGGCGCGATTTTGGCTTTGGTCGGTTGGCCCGATCGGCTACCGATCGCCGCTTTGGCCGCATCTTCTGGCTGACCTTCTTTAGCGGCTTCACCTTCACGATCTTTACCTTTGCCTTTCAGCCCTTCTTTCTCAAGGTGCTGGGGCAAGACGCCCGCAATCTGGCGATCATGTTCGCAGCGGTGGGGATCATCGGCTTTGTGACGCAGGTGTTTGCCCTGGAGCCACTGCGGCGGCGGTTTGCCCTGGTGCAGATTTTGGCGGGGGCGCTGGCGGCGCGAGGCATTTTGTTTTTGCTGATGCCCGCGTTTCCGAATATTGTGGCGTTTGTGGCGATCGCCGTCGTCTTTAGCGCCGTCAACTCGTTCCCCATGCCGCTGATCGATGCGCTGCTATCGCTCAACAGCGGCCCCCGAGAACAGGGGGAAGTGATGGGGCTGAACGCGTCGTACCTGAGTATTTCCAATGCGATCGGCCCGGCGACAGCGGGGCTGCTGGTCAGCGTCAGCTACAGCTTTCCGTTTTGGATCGCTGGAGCGCTAACGCTGCTAACCGCCTGGTTTGCCATAACGCTATCGGGGCGTGGCACCGCTAAATTAGGATGAGTCTATCCAGACTACTGTGACTTGTCCAAAATGATGAAGCGTAAGCCTTGGCCTAAGCAAGTAGCAGACAAAATTTTAACTGAGTGCCATCACAGATGCTGTATTTGTCCAGAGCATAGGAGAGTTGCCAATATCCACCATATTGATGGAGATCATTCTAGAAGTATTGAAGAAAATGCAGTAGGGCTGTGTGGAGAATGTCATCTTGATGTACATTCTTCGTCAACCATGCGGCGTAACATTACTCAAAATCAAATTCGCGCTTATAAACAAGAGTGGATTGGCAAATGCAGCAACCTTGACATTTCTCTAAGAGAAAATGCAAACAAGTATAGAAGTATTTACTATCTAAACGTTCATCGTCTCGAAGCCTTATACAAAAATTGCTTTTCATTTTCATTTTTGAGTGGTACTCCACATGAGTATCCTAGCCAAGCTGGTGCTTACAATACACTTTGGCCTAACCACAAAAATAGTCTGGATTGGATCAAGCTTGCAGAGAATAGATCTTTCTTTGAAGAATGCTTGTTTGCAGTGGTAGATGGATTAAAAATGTATGACATAAATCTTTTCGAGGTTGGTGCAATATCACCTAAAGAGAAGGTTGGGCAGTTGGTTAGTTACTCTTGTCAGTTTATTGGGCAGGATATTCCTTATCAAAAGGATCTGGTTGAGCATGGTGGCCAGATTCTAGGCCCATCCCCAACTATGCGAAGGCAAGTAAAAAACGAGTCGAGCGAGTGCATTATTGAGACTTGTATGGTGCTAGATTCAAATTATATGTATTCGGATTCATCGTTTATACATTTCTCAGAGCATGGAATTTGGAATGGCTTCGGCAAGCTCATAAAATGTCGAAACGTGGGATCAAATGATTGGAACTTGGAACAGCAGCAAATCGTGATCTCACCAATTTGTATTGGTATCCCTCCAGACATCACATGCACTACTCAGATAGGAGCGGATGCTTTTGACGCAGATCAGCAATATCAAAAGCTGATCTCTCAGTTATTGTGATTTCCTCTCTAGCAATCCTTCATGAATCGTGAAAATCTGTAGGGCAAGCGTCCTGCTCGCGCGGGCAAGCTCTCACCTACCCGTATGAATCAATTCGGTTTTTTATAAGATGAGCCAATTTTATGCAACCCCGTTTAAAAGCTCTGTCTCAGCTTCGCCCAGCACCGTGAGAAACTGAAGCCCCATGGCGATGTAGGTGGCGCACTGGGTCGGCGGTAGCCGATAGAACGACTGCCAGGCGGCGGCTTTCTCGGATTCGTAGAAGGCGGCGCGATCGGGCTGTTGGTCGAGCCAGCCAAGGCGCACGGCGTGGCCAATCAGCACATCGAGATAGATGTGGTCTTCAAAGTATAGATCGGGGTTGACCTTAAAGATTTCGCCCATTTCGCGCAGGGCTTCGAGGTTGACATGGCGGTATTCGGGAGCCTGAATCTTGTTTAGCAGGTGGGTGATGCGGCGCTCAAAGTTTTGCTCGCCGGGAGTCATTTCGGAGAGGATGCGATCGCTATCCAACCGGTTCTTACGATCAAACTTATTGCCGATCACGATGCCCTTCGAGTGCTTCAGCACCTCCCACACTTGGGTGTAAAACTCCTCCGAGATGCGGGCGATTTCGCCGTCAATCACCCGCTTGCGCCACCAGTCGTGGGAAGTAGGCGTTTCGGCTTCTTCGGCGGCTGGTTCAATATCGTCGGGCACCACCTGCCAGTTGATCGGATTGTGGGGCTTAACGTGCAGCGACTCCCGCCGAAAGATCGACTGGTTGAGCCCGTCGAACCCGGCTAGCACCTGGCGCAGGCGAGTCTTAAGCTCAAAGGGGCTGAGGTCGATCAGCTGACCGTAGGCTTCGTCTTGGGTGATACCGCGCTCGCGGGCCAGTTCGCTGGTGATCAGCAGCAGCAGGTAGCCCACCCGCAGGGTCATCAGTCCTTTAAAGAGGGAAGGCTCGGCTTTGATCAGAATGCTGAGGTCGATCAGCACCTCCTGGGTGAGCACGTGGTCGCGCACATCGTCGCCGCAGAAGGTACGAATTTTATCGACAATTTCGCTGTGACCCATGGGCTCACTAATCAGCGATTCCTCACTGTAGGATTTGCCCACGGAAATTTGCTTCTGGCGCACTAGCAGCTCAGTTACCGCATCTGACAGGGTGATATCGGCCTTCTCTAGCAGACCAGCGGCGCGGCGCAAGATGCCCCACTGCTCTAGCTGGCTGGCCTTGGCGTAGACCTCATCTAGCAGGTCTGCGACGGTGATGGCGTGGTTGGGGCCGCCAAAGCCGGTGTTAAAGCCGCTGCCGTGCAAATGCTTGAGGGTGCTGAGCAGCTCAATTTGCTCGTAGATGTTGTTTGACTCGCGCAGCTGGCTGAGCAGGTTGTCGAGGTCGGTTTCGTTCTCCAGGGTGTACTCTTCGAGCAGCGATAGGGGGCCGTCGCGATCGGGCTCAAAGCCCAGGTAGGCCGTCCACAGAGGCGTGTAGCCCACGGAGGTACTGCCTAGCTGGTAGCCGTTGACGTTGTCGATGCGCTCCAGGCTGGTGGTCATCATCAGCTGGTGCAGGGGGCCGAGCTTGACGGGGACGTGATCGCAGCGATCGTCCTGCAACTCGTGCATCAGTGCCATCAATGGCGAATCGTAAATGGGTTTGTGACCCAGCTCAAACATGGCGTGGGTCAGCAGCAGCGTCACGGTGGGCCGCCCCGGCTCGCGCCAGTGATCGTAGATGTAGGCCAGCTCGCTGCGAACCTGGGCGACTAGAAAGTGGTAGTCGAGGGTGAGATAAAACCGCTGCTGGTCTAAGAACGACGGCAAAAACACCACCGACGTACCCTTGATGCGAAAAATGCGGGAGGTGGTCAGGCTGCGCAGCCGCCGCACCGGACGACCGCTGAGGTCTAGCTTGTCGTTCTTGCCAATTTCGGCATAGATCGACGACAGCTCGGTGGCGGGGAACACCTGCACCGGGTCAATCTCTTCGAGGGTTTGGGTGGGCAGGCCGTAGGTGGCCAGCTCCGTTTGCAGGGCCTTGTCTTCAGCTAGTAGCGCCACCTGCACCACCGGGTAGCGGTGGTCGCCCAGGGCGCGGTGCCGCCCCAGAGGGTCGATGTCGCTAGGTTTGAGCAGCCCGTCTTGCAGCAGTTGCCCCAGCAGGTAGAGGCTCTGGGCCCACACTAGGGGCAGGTTGTCGTTGGGTAGGCGGGGCTGGCTGCCGGGCTTGGCCCGCTCGGCCTCCAGGCTGTTTTCGGGCACGTAGTAGAGCTCGGGCAGCAGGCCATGGCCGTTGCGATCGACGGTGAGAGCCGCTAGGCGCTCCTGGTAGAACTGGATTTGGTCGCGATCGCCCGCGAACAAACTATCTAGCCACAGGTAGGTAAAAAACAGCGGCCACTCGCACTCGATGTGCTCGAACTGCCGCAGTTCCTCCGGCTCGTAGTGCAGTCGGTGAGTGTCTTCAATCACCGTCTGGTGGCCGTCGCGCAAAAACCGCTTGCAGCCGTAGGAGCCTTGCAGCTTGTCGATAATTTTTTGCCGGGTCCTTTGGGCCAGCTGCTCGTCGTCGATGGCAAAGGCCGGGTAGCCCACTACGCTGAGCAGCGCCGCGTCAATTTCTTTGGATCCTGACTCACGGGGCAGCAGCGACTCTAGGGTAATGCGGGCGCGGGCAATCTCATCGGTGAGCACGTGAATCGTGGAGGACTGCCCCCCGCGCATGCCAAACAGGTTAAACCCCCGTAGCGCCTCTAACGCGGCCTTGGCCATGCCCACGGAGCTGGCGTTGAGCTCGGGCTTGCCGTGGTTGATTTTGTTGCCCCGCTCCCAAATGCCGTAGTCGGGGGTGCGGTAGGCGCGGCCAATGTAGTAGACCAGGTTTTGCACAAAGTTGACTTCATCCTGGGTGTAGATGATTTGCAGCCCCGAGGCTATCATCTGAGCCAGCATGAGCAAAAACACCGAGGTGGCGTCGATTTGCAGGTGGCCCCACTCGCCGTCGCCGACCACGGGTAGCCCCGTGCCCGTGTCGTACTTGGCGTGCAACGCCTGAAGTGGATCTTGCCGCTCTTTAAAGTGCTCAACTTTCTTGGCCTGGCGCAGCATGGCCTGAAGCAAGCCGCGCATCAGCTTGACGACGCTCTGCTCTAGCTCCACCGTGCGGCCTCGGTCGTCATCGAGGTGGCGGTAGGCCAGCCCTACCCCCCACACCGCCAGAATGCTGTAGACGTTGTCGCGCACCCAGGCGTCGGTATAGTCGCCGTGGACATTCACTGCCGTGCTGGCGGGCAAGAGGCCGCTAACCGGGTGCTGCCGCGACAAAATCACGATTTTGACCTGCTGGTAGTAGCGATCGAGCCGCTCCTGAAGGGAAGCTGAGGACATAGACAGTGGCGATAGGAACGACAACAGACAGTGCAAGTTAATCGGGTTTTAACCCACTCTAGGGGCGATCGGCCAGGGAATAGTCATGGAGATTACGGAATTCTGATGATCGAGCATGGGGCATTACTAGGCGGAGGTCTGAAATGCGCTGTAGGGTTGAATCAAAATTTCGGCTGGAACACCCAACTCCTGGTTGAGCTTGCGGATCATCTCCAGGGTAAGGAAGCGCTGGCGCGAGAGCACCTCAGCAACCCCTACCCGGCTTCCTAAACAGGGTTCTAGATCCTGCGGTGACCAGCCACGAGCTTCCATATAGTAGTGAATGGCTTCAATGGGATCCGGCAGCTCAATGGGAAAATGAACCTTCTCATAGGCATCTACCAAGGTGCTCAGCACCTCTAGCCGATCAGACTCTGCAGTACCAGGAGCGGCATCAAACAGCAACTCAATTTCTTGGAGAGCGTTTTGGTAGTCTGCCTCTGTTTTGATAGGACGTAGATCCATAAGACAACCTTTATCTAGATTGTTTCAGCGTTGACTTGGTCGTATTCCGCATGGGTGCCAATAAAACGAATGAAAATGACGCCGATGTCATATCTAATTGACACAATCAGGCGATACTTGTTGCCCTTAATGTTGAAAACAACGCGATCGCCCCTAAGAATACTGGCATTTCTATAGGCGCTTTTGATGTCGGCAGGGCTTTGCCATCTAGCGTGAGAGGCCTCGTAATACCAAGCTTTTAGTGCTTCTTCAACGTCAGGATGAGATTCCCAAAAGTTTCGCAGAGTACTACGAGACAAAATACGCATAGAGAACTGTTCGGTTACAGTCCTAGCTTACAGCTAACCCTTGGGCAGCGTATCTAACCACTCGATCAGCAGGGGATTGACCACCTCGGGGCGCTCGTCGTGGGGGCAGTGGCCGGTATTGGCGATGCTGTGGAAGGTGACCAGGCTGGGGCGAGCTACATCTTCGGCCAGCTTGCGGTAGACATCGGCACCTTTGATCGGCGTCCAGGGGTCGTTTTCGCCCCAGAGCACTAGCAGCGGTTGGGTAATCTTGGGCAGCAGTTCCTCGGGTTTTGGCCCCGGCGGTGCAGTGACGATCGCCGCAAATACCTTCTGCGCTGTGGGCTTGCAGGCGGGGGTGTAGATCATCTCGATCAGCTCATCGGTGATGGCGGCGGGGTTGCGGTAGACCTGCCGGAGCGAACTGCGAATGCGTCCCTTGCGGCGCACCTGATTAAACACCAGTGGCCCGACTCGGGGCGAACTCACCAGCCAGGTGAAGGCTCCCATGAGCCAGGTCAGCGGTGGGTAGAGTTCTTCGGGGCGGTGGTTGAGGCCCCCGGCGCAGTTGAACATGGCTCCGGCCCTGGCTTTGTCGGGGTGGTTGGCCAGCATCATCAGGGTCAGCAGGCCGCCGATGGAGTTGCCGACGTAGACCGCTGGGGTGTGGATGAACTCGGCCGAGAAGTCGGCCAGCAGGTCTTGCCAGAGGTCGAGGGTGTAGGGAATTTCGGGCTGATCGGAATCGCCAAAGCCCAGCAGATCGATCGCATAGACCCGGTGCCCCGCCGTCGCCAGAGCGGGAATGTTCTTGCGCCAGTGGCCAAGGGAAGCGCCAAAGCCGTGGATGAGGACGATGGGAGTGCCCTCTCCGGCTACGGTGTAGGCGATCGCATGGCCCCGCCAAGTCCAGGTGTGCTTTTCGATCGACGCCAGTGAGAGGGAAACCAGTTCAGCAACCATGGTCAGAGATGTAACGAAGTGTGACTGTACTCATAATACAGCCGTCCTAGGGTCGCTGGGCTTCATTCAAGCCCCAAAACGTTTTCTTCGTAGCATTTTCTCGATAGCATCACCTGAATTTGCTTCCGTTGACAAATGCTAGACAGTACTTGAGTGAGCGCAATTCTCCGGCGCTGTTCTGCCGAGGAGCTGGGGCAATGCTCTGCCAAATCTGTCAAGGTCTGGGTATAAAGAGCAGTGAGATTTGGATCTTGCTTAAAGGCATTCTGCTCGCTGAGCTCATCTAAAAGCTTCTCAAAGCCTACGCAGGCCAAACCATAGATGACGAATTTAGAAGAGATCGCCTCGGGTTTGTAAGGGCGCTGTTGGTCAAAGTTGTTAAAGTATCCGCCGTGGGTGTCAATGCGTCCGCCAAAGTAGTCTTTAGTCAACGAAAAGTAATCTCCAATGCTCAACGATTTTTTTCGCTTTGCGTGGCTGAGTACGCCTACGGGCTTTTGGTCTGCGTTGTGTTCGACATAGTCTGTGCAGTCAAAGAAGCTAAACAATTCGCCGATGGGGGTTTCTCCGGGTGCTAAGGAAACGCTTCTTTGTCGCGCCGACAGCGGAGTTTTTTCGCGAATATAGAGGTAGTCGAGAGGAAAGCGCCAGGTAATGGAGACTCTGCCTGCGATCGCTAGCGGTTCTCCAGCAATCTCCTCCTGGTGCTGATATTTGACAAATTTGCCCTCTTTAAATATGGCTAGCTGATCCCCGCTGATCTTGAGTAGATCTCCGTAGGACGAGGCCCAGGATTGATTCTCGGCCTTATCGAGAATCTCTAATTTTTCGCCTTTGATTCTGGCGATATGTCCACGCTCAAACATGACAAATTGGTCATCGTCAAAATCAAATAATTTATTTCCTTGAATCCGGCAAAGATAGTTTTCTTGAACTGCTTCAAAATACCAGTAGCGATTAGCTTTGTTTTGAAGTGAAACGATTTCTCCGCTGGGAAGCTTGACGATCTGTCCCTGCTGCAAACAGTCAATTTTACTGAATTGAAGATTTGGGGGCTCAATAAAGTTGTGAAGTACTTCGTAGAGAGGAGTCGTTTCGCCGTACTCAGAATAATTAAGTATCTCGCCTTGAAGGTTGGCGATCGCACCTCCCTCAACTTTTGCCAGTTGCCCGCCATAGATAGCGCTTTGCACGTGACCTTGACTGGTTAGCTGGTCTTGCAGTTTGACTAACAGTCCATTGGGGAGTCTTGCCAAAATACCGTAGTCCTCGGGCTGTTCTTTGCCCTCTTCTTTTCGCTCTATGCCAGAGCTTCTAACCGTCACATTGCCGAGGCGATAGCCGCCATCTTGAGTTCTCGAAGGATAGCTAAAATAGTTGGCCGCTGTAGAGGCCAAACGTAGGGCCATGTCGCCTTCATTGCTGAACAGATAGGCCTCTTCAAATCGGCGCAGGGAAGACTGGAGAAAGTTAGCTCTGCCGGAAATAATGGTTTCGGCAGGAATATCTGGCGAAACCAACACTAAACGACTGAGGCAAAATACGTTACCGACCTCAGGCGAGGGTTTTTTCTGAGGGTCGGCTGTATTCATGGTGCCGACAGATTTTGAATCGAACACATCCGACAGAATGCGAACGGCATTGGTGACGACGAAGCCCCCCATACTGTGCCCGATGAATGATAGCTTGATGCGGTCTTTGCCCCAGCCTTTGTCTGACTCAGGGACATCTTTGGTTAGAGTGTAGTCAATCTGACGCATCAGCTCTACTAGGTCTGGGGTGCCAAAGTTGTTGGCCCGATAGTTGTCTCGAAAGTAGACAACGAAACGCAGCAGGATAATGGTAAATATGGGTGCAAAAAACAACAGGGCAACAGCCGTTGCCAGGCCAGCAATAATTAAAGAAAGTACAGTGCCCTGAATTTGAGCGGCAGTTGCAACGAGACCAAACAACCAAGATACAAGGCTGATTAGAAAGCCTACAAAGCCCACAAGCAGAAGCAGACCCGGCACGAAAGGTAGTGCGTTTCTGTAGTTCTTTAGCTGAGTACTTAAGATCTTTAGCTTGTTTTCTCCCGATTTTGTTAACTCGTTGGGGACAATTTGCTCTGAGGGCCAGCGGTAGCCAATCAGCACAAAGCCTTTGGGTCGGCTTTGGTAGTGGAGAGCAATATGTTCTTGAATGCTGTCAAACCATTCTCTGACGGAATCTTTGTTAGTGTTGTAGCCGTGTATAACAACAAGGATTTCTGCATTGCCCTTATGTTCTTTGAGATAGCTAGCCATCTCTTGAACATAGGACTCAGGGCTTGCCGGGATAGTGACATCAGATGAGGTGTTGTAGTCGAGGGGGTCGTCTTCGACGTTGTGGGGGGCGGTGCTGGCGACAAAATAGCCTGGGAATTTGTCTGAATGCTTGAGTTTTTGAATGAAAAGTAGCGATGCACTCATGATTGTCTCCGGGGGCACTTGAGTGATTCCAAAGGGGCAGAAGAAGCCGATTTGGATGTGGGTTGTCTGGGCTGAAATAGCTAATACTGCTGGATTGGCCTGGAGATTGTTTGCCTGATTTGCCCTAGATCGCAGAGCAATTGTCTGCAAAATAAACTTGAATTTTCATAAAAATACCGCTATAGAAGTTGAACAGCTTGCCTCAAGACCAGATTTTGCCCATTCAGCCTCGCTGTTGCTTTAATAGCGACGATTTTAGCAGTACCTACCGGTTCGGTTGAACGGGCTCCACTATCCTTCACGTTGAGCGGTTTGGTTGGTCAGAGACCATAGCCACAGCCGATCGCTGCTGAGCAGCGCTAGACCACCAGCCTCAGCAGTTGATCAAACCGTTGGGAGATCTGCTGGTTATTCCAGAGCCTCAACGGTGGCTTCAAGCTCAGGTCGCGTCGGCAGCGGGCGATCAAAGCCATTGACAAGGCGGCTTTCCTCTAAGCGCTTCTGGGCGGCGGCGCGATCGAGGGGCTGTACTTGCTGCCGCAACGCCTCGATATCCTGCTCACCTGGGGAGACAAATAGCTGTTGCCCACTGTTCAAAACGACCTCATCTCCGCCGTCAGCTAACCGAAAGGCCACTTCCCCTTCCCAGGAAAAGATTTCGACCGGGGCATTGGGGTCGTCGTCGATGTTGACAAACACCGTGGTGCCTCGAATCCCAGCAATGCCTACGGGGGTGACAATTTCCACGGGTTCTGGCAATTTGCCCACAACCCATGTGATCATCTGCCCGGCATCAAGCTTGAGCTGGTTGGGTTGCAGGGTGAGGGCCGCATTGCCGCCGATGCGAAACATCGCCCCGGTGACTAAGCCAACCTCAGCCAGGGCCTGGTCATCGGTGCGAATCTGATCGCCGTAGGCCAGGGTCTGCTTGACTTGGGCTGGCTCAGGCTCTCCCTGGCCGAGGGTGACCGATACGGGGTTGGCGACAATGGCTTGGATGGTGGCGATCGCCGTCTGATCTGCCGGGGCAGTTGCCGATGGGGCTTCCTGGGCTGGTTCAACGGGGGGATTGGAGGTAGAGGCGCGATTCCGGAACGGATCGCTCTGCGAATCGCAGCCCGCCAGGGCCATGCCCCCTGCAACCAACAGAGCGATGGTGAGAGATTGCCCCCTGAGGGAGATGGTTTTTGATCGGCCCTCAAGAGCCAGCGCGATTCCCCTTAAAACATGTTGCATAGTTAGGGTGGGGCTAAGGTCAGAGTGCGAGGTCATACCTTTAGGTTATTCAGTTTAAGAGGCTGATTTTCCGGCAAGGTAGGGCAGCAAGTCGGTGCTATCGTCGGGTTGACCTCGGCCCTTGGCAGGCGCGTCAAAACGGTTTTTGGTTTACTTACGCGGAGATTGAACCCTGTGGAACTGGTGATTTGGCTATCGGTGGTGCTAGCGGTTCTGGGCTTTGGCATGGGGGTGATGGTGTGGGCCTATCGCCGTCCCCTGGGCAACAGCGCCCTGTTTCCGACTCCGGTGATGGAGCTTTCTATGCCCATCAGTGAAGGCGCTAGAGCCCAGTTTGAGGCAGGCTGTGCGGCCTTTGCGAAGGGCCGCTACCCGGCTGCTATTGATCAGTTCACCGCTGTGATGGTGGCTGAGCCCAGCTGCGCCGAAGCCTTTCACAACGGTGGCCTGGCCTACGCCAACATGGGCACCGACGGGCAGGCGGTGCAGGCGTTGCTCAAAGCCAGCGAGCTGTACGATCGCCAAAGCACCAAGCCCCGGCTCGATCTCGTCAAGCAGCAGCTCGAACAAATCGCCAGCCGCCGGGGCCTCAAACCCAGCACCGCTGCCTAGGGAGCAATCATGGCTAAACAGCGTTTAGACGCCCTGCTGGTAGATCGGGGCTTGTGCGAATCGCGGCAGCAGGCCCAGCGGCTGATTCGCGCTGGGGAAGTGCAGGTGAACCACGCCGTGGTGGATAAACCGGGCACGGCCTTTGCCGAGGATGTGGAACTGCTGGTGAAGGCGCGATCGCCCTACGTCTCGCGCGGCGGCGAAAAGCTGGCCAAAGCCCTGGCCGAATTCCCAATCGAGCCCAAGGGACGGATTGCGCTGGATGGAGGAATTTCGACCGGGGGCTTTACCGACTGCCTGCTGCAAGCTGGGGCCGCGCAGGTCTACGGCATTGATGTGGGCTACGGTCAGGTGGCCTGGGCGCTACGGCAGGATCCCCGCGTCATCCTCCGCGAGCGCACCAACCTGCGTCACCTTACCCCCGAGCAGCTCTACGGCGAGAATGATCCTCGCCCTGACCTGGGGGTGATGGATGTGTCGTTTATTTCGTTGACCAAGGTGCTGCCCGCCTTTTGGGCGCTGCTGGTGCCGCCGCGCGAGGTGGTGCTGCTGGTGAAACCCCAGTTTGAGGTGGGGCGCGATCGCGTCGGCAAAAAGGGCGTGGTGCGCGACCCTGGGGATCAGGGGGATGCGATCGCCAGCGTGCTGGCCTCGGCTAAATCTCTCGGATGGGTTTACCAGGGGCTCACCTGGTCGCCCCTGCTCGGCCCGGCGGGCAACATCGAATATCTGCTGTGGCTGAGCCAGACCGAGGCGAATGACGTGCGATCGGCAACGCCTGATCTAGCTGCCCTGAAGGTTCTAGCAACCAATGCTCGCCTAGCGCTGGGCGACTAGCTCTGCGGTGCATTGCTTCGCGAATGCACCCTACGAGAGTTGGGCGACTAGCGGCGAAACTTAGGCTGCCATCCCCTGCACAGGCGCGGTCTGGTGCTCTCGCCCGTGGGGTGCCCCGTAGTCGAGCGCTGGCCCAGCGGGCACAATGCCGCTGGGGTTGAGTTCGGGAAGACCGGCGTAGTAGAGCTGTTTGACGTGCTCCGCGCTGCACCACTCGGCCACCCCCGGCTGCTGATATAGCTCGCGGCAGTAGCCCCACAGGTTGGGATAGTCAACCAGGCGCTTGAGGTTGGTCTTAAATAGCCCGTAGTAGGCCAAATCAAAGCGAAACAGGGTGGTGAACATACACCAGTCGGCTAGGGTGATCTGGTCGCCCACCAGGTAGCGCTGCTGACTCAGTACACCCTCCCAATGATCCAGCGCCTCAAACAGCTCCGTCACGGCACCGTTGTAGGCTTCCTGGGAAGCCGCAAAGCCGCTGCGGTAGACGCCGTTGTTAATCGGCTGGTAGATGGCATCCATCGCCGCGTCAATCTGGGGGCGCTGCGCCTCAGGGTAAAAGTCGCGCTGGGGAAATCCCGCAAACTCGTTGAACTCAGAGTTCAGCATTTGAATGATCTGCCGCGACTCGTTGTTGACGATGGTTTGGGTCTGCGTATCCCACAGCACGGGGACGGTGACGCGCCCGGTGTAGTCGGCCTTGGCGCGGGTGTAGAGCTGCCACAGATACTCCGCCCCGTAGAGGCTATCGGGAATGCTGCCAAAGCGTTCTGAGAACTTCCAGCCCTGGTCGCTGATCACCGGATCAACGATGGAGAGGCCGATCGCATCTTGTAGCCCTTTGAGCGATCGCAGCAGCACCGTGCGGTGCGCCCAGGGGCAGCCCAGCGACACATACAGGTGGTAGCGCCCCGGCTCGGCCCTAAAGCCACTGGAGCCATCCGCCGTCACCCAGTCGTGAAACAGAGTCGGCATGCGCTGAAATTCGCCCGATTCGCTGCGTTCTGTCCATTCTGTAGACCATTTGCCGTTGATCAGTCTGCCGAGGGCCATGGGGATTCCTGTGGGTAGGGAGTAGGGAGTAGGGGGTAAGGGGGTAGGGAGTAGGGGGTAAGGGGGTAGGGAGTAGGGGGTAAGGGGGTAGGGAAAGTTTTGAATGTTGAGTTTTGAGTTTGGAGGGAATTCAAAACTCAAAACTTAGAACTCAAAACTAGTTGAATTGATATGCGACCATGCTGAACGCTCCGTAGGTAAAGCCGTGGTGAATTTGCTGGCCGGGGCCACCGGCACCGAGGGCGACGAATAGGGGCAGCAGGTGCTCTTCGCTCGGGTGGTTTTGGGAGGCGTGGGGGGCATGCTGGCGATAGTTGAGTAGGGCTTGGATATCGTTGATGCCAATGGCCTCAGCCAACCAGTCATCAAAGGCTGTTGCCCAATCTGGGGGAACAGCGCTGTAGTTGCCATCGAAGGCTCCCAGGTTGTGGGTGGCGGCACCGCTGGCGAAAATCAGCACGCCTTCGTCTCGCAGGGGGGCGAGGGCTTTGCCGAGTTGGTAGTGGTGCAGCGGTGTTTCGTGGGGCTGAAGCGACAGCTGCACTACGGGGATGGTGGCCTCTGGGGCTGCCAAAATCAGCGGCGTCCAAACGCCGTGGTCAAAGCCTCGGCTGCGATTTGTGTGGGCCGAGAACCCGGCTTCGGTGAGCCTGGACGCCACCTGCTCCGCCAGCTTTGGATTCCCTGGGGCGGGGTAAGTCAACTCGTAGAGCGCCTGGGAAAAACCGCCAAAGTCGTAGATTGTTTTGGGCTGCTCGGCGGCGCTGACGGTGGGCTGGGCCGTGAGCCAGTGGGCCGAAATGGCGAGAATTGCCTTGGGCTTTGGCAGGGTCTGCAAGAGCGATCGCAGAAAATCCTGGGTTGGGCCAACCCGCAGGGGCAGATCGGGTGCCCCGTGCGAAACAAACAGACTGGGTAGGGAAGCCATAGTTTTAATCTAGATAGTTTTAACTAGAACTATCTGACATAAGACTAGCACTTTTGTCCCGAAGCCGACAATCCGATGTTCAAGGGCTGCTGGTACTGCTTTCTGCCGCCAGTTTGTGGAGTAGGGCGATCGCAGTCTCAGCCTGGGCAACGGGCACAAACAGGTGGTCGTGGTAAAAGGCTGAAACGGGGTTGACGCTAATGCCGTGGCTAGCGAGTTTGGTAGCGATCGCCGCCAAAAACCCCACCGCCTCCAGGCTAGAGTGCACCGAGAGCGTAATCAGGGCAAAAACGGCTGAGTAGGGCAGACTCGCCGCCTCAGCCTGCTGCCGTGGCAAAATCAGCGTTAGCCCCTCCTCTTCTTTAAAGCATCCGACAGGGTTTAGAGCAGCGCCATAGCCCATCCCCTGGGGAATGCTGCAAAAAACATAGTCCCCTTCCATCAGCACCGGCTGCATAGAGGTGAGTAGCTGGTTGAGATTGGTTTCTCCGGCCATCGGGTTTACCTAGGTTTGCTATCTGTCGGCTGAGCCGAATAGACTTTACCCACCAAGGGTTATATACCTGTATACCTGTGAACGGCAAGATGGCCCAGAGGTTAACGACTGTAAAGCTGGGTCAGCGATCGCAGTCGATCGCTCAACGCATTGGTCAGCAGCGCCGAACTGCGGTAGCGCCAGCGCCAGTTGCCATCGTTGTGGCTGGGGTCATTCATGCGCGATCGCCCGTCTAAATCCAGCAGGTCTTGCAGCGGAATAATCGCCAGATCGGCCACCGAGGCAAGCGCCGTGCGAATCAGCAGCCAGTTGATGTCTTCGATCGCCTCGGGCGAGCTGTAGCCAGCATAGCGGGCCAGAAACTGTTTTTCGGTGTCGCTGGCCTGCTGCCACCAGCCGATCGCCGTGTCGTTGTCGTGGGTGCCGGGGTAAACCACCGTGTTGCGGGTGTAGTTGTGGGGCAGGTAGGCGTTGTCGGGGTCGTCGCCAAAGGCAAACATCAAAATGCGCATGCCGGGGAAATCAAAGCGATCGCGCAAAGCCTCCACTTCGGGCGTAATAATGCCCAAGTCTTCCGCCATGATCGGCAGCGTCCCTAACGCCTCGCCGAGGGCAGTGAAAAACTTTTCGCCGGGGGCTTCAATCCACTCGCCGTTGATGGCCGTCTCTTCCCCCGCTGGCACCTGCCAGTATGCTTCAAAGCCGCGAAAGTGGTCAACCCGCACAATATCGACGTACTGCAATGTCACCTGAAAGCGCTTAATCCACCAGGCAAAATTGGTGTTTTCGGCTTTCTCCCAGTTGTAAACCGGGTTGCCCCAGAGCTGCCCCGTCTCGCTGAAGTAATCGGGCGGCACCCCAGCGATAAAGGCGGGTTCAAAGGTGTTGGGGTCGAGCTTAAATAGCTCGGGATCAGCCCAAACGTCAGAGCTGTTGTGGCACACGTAGATGGAGATATCGCCCACGATCTGGATGTTTTTGTCGTTGGCGTAGCGGCGCAAATTTTGCCACTGCTCAAAAAATTTGAACTGCACAAACTGGTGGTACTGAATCTGGGCTTTTAAAGCCTCCCGCTGGGCTTGCAGCGCCTCCGGTTCGCGGCGGGCGATCGCAGCTTCCCAAAAATTCCAGCTTTTGCCGTCGTTGGCTTCTAGGAGCGCCATAAACAGCACAAAGTCATCCAGCCAGGAATTTTGTTCTTCACAGAACTGGTCAAAACTAGCCTGCTGCTCGGGCGATCGCGCTGTCAAAAAGCGATCGTGGGCCTGCTTGAGAAACTGAGTTTTGTGGGCAATTACCCTATCAAAATCGACCTTCTCGGGGTCAACGTCCGTCAAGGGCGTCAGTTCATCCTCCTTGAGCAACCCTTCAGCGGCAAGCTGCTCTAAGTCGATCAGCAGCGGGTTGCCCGCAAAGGTGCTGAAGTTCATGATGTAGGGCGAATGCTCGTAGCCCGTCGGCCCCAGGGGCAAAATCTGCCACAGCTTCTGTCCACTCTTCGCCAAAAAATCGACAAAGGTGTAGGCGGCTTGCCCCAAATCGCCAATGCCGTAGCGGCTGGGGAACGAGGTGGGATGCAGTAAAACGCCACTGGCACGGGGAAAACTCATAGGGATTCGGCGATCGCGCTTGTAAGAGAGCAGCAAAAGAATAGTTTAGGTTGCGTCGGGCAGCCAAGCTGAACGGTATGTTGCCACACCATCGGCAATGCTATTGGTACAGGCAAAGGTCTATTGAATACATCCTCCTAAGGGTTGGGTGTGGCGAGTTCCCGAATAGCTGGATGGATGCTGAATGCTTACCTTCTGTTTACGTTCTTGGCGTTCTCATGAATTGTATGGAGCGTGCCATAGCTCAGTGTGATGCGCCGTAGTTGAGGATGGTAGGCCGTGCTCATGCTACTGGGGATCAAAGCTTTCAGCGATCGACAATAGGTCAAATTCAACGCCCTGGACTGGGCGCGATCGCGCGATCGCTCTTACCTTCGGACGATGACGATCTAGGCCGTTTTCGCTAGCGTGGTGGCGGACATTGCGTGCAAATGGACAGACCGACCTTGAAGAACGATCCCCTGTGGTTTAAGAATGCCATCATTTACGAAGTGCCCGTGCGGGCCTTTGCCGATAGCAACGGCGATGGCATTGGCGACTTTCGGGGTCTGACTGGCAAGCTCGACTATCTTCAAGACCTGGGAGTGACGGCCATTTGGCTGCTGCCCTTCTTTCCATCGCCGCTGCGGGATGACGGCTACGACATTGCCGACTACGTGAACGTCAACCCGGTCTACGGAACCCTAGAGGACTTTAAAGAGCTGCTCGATGCCGCTCACCAGCGGGGCATTCGCGTCATTATTGAGCTGATTGTCAACCACACCTCCGACCAGCACCCGTGGTTTCAGCGGGCCAGGCGATCGCCCCAGGGTAGCTCAGAGCGCGACTTCTACGTCTGGAGCGACACCTACGAAAAATATCAGGAAGCGCGGATCATCTTCCAAGACTTCGAAACCTCGAACTGGACCTGGGACTCGGTAGCCAACGCTTATTTCTGGCACCGCTTTTATTCTCACCAGCCCGACCTCAACTACGACAACCCCGCCGTCCAGCAGGCCGTGTTTGATGTCATGGACTTTTGGCTGGAGATGGGGGTCGATGGGCTGCGGATGGATGCCGTGCCCTACCTCTACGAGCGCGAGGGTACCAACTGCGAGAATTTGCCCGAAACCCACGCCTTCTTAAAACGGCTGCGCCAGCACGTAGACGAAAAATTCCCCAACCGCATGCTGCTAGCCGAGGCCAACCAGTGGCCCGAAGACGCCGCCGCCTACTACGGCGACGGCGACGAATGCCACATGAATTTCCACTTTCCCCTGATGCCGCGCCTATTTATGGCCCTGCGGATGGAGGACAGCTTCCCGATCGCCGATATTTTGCAGCAGACCCCCGCCATCCCTGACAACTGCCAGTGGGGGCTGTTTTTGCGCAACCACGACGAGCTGACCCTGGAAATGGTCACCGATGAAGACCGCGACTTCATGTATCGGGTCTATGCTCAAGACCCCGAGATGCGGCTAAATTTAGGCATTCGGCGGCGACTGGCCCCGCTGCTGGGCAACGATCGCCGCCAGATCGAGCTGCTCAACAGCCTGCTGCTGTCGCTGCCCGGCACCCCGGTGCTCTACTACGGCGACGAAATTGGCATGGGTGACAACGTTTATGTGGGCGATCGCAATGGCGTGCGCACCCCCATGCAGTGGAGCTTTGACCGCAACGCGGGCTTTAGCAACGCCAGCCCCCAGCGGCTGTTTTTGCCCCTAATTGTCGATGCCGAGTACCACTACGCCACGGTCAACGTTGAGGCCCAGCGGGCCAACCCCAGCTCGCTGCTAAACGCCACCAAGCGGCTGATTGCCATGCGCAACCACTTCAAAGCGCTGGGCAGCGGCGACTTTCAGCTGCTGCAACCCGACAACCGCAAGGTGCTGGCCTTTACCCGCACCTATAAGGATGAGCAAATTTTGGTGGTGGCCAACCTGTCGCGCTTTGTGCAGACCGTCGAGCTAGAGCTGGGGGCACTGAAGGGCTGGATGCCGGTCGAGATTTTTGGCCGCACCGAGTTTCCACCCATTGACGAGGCTCCCTATTTCCTCAGCATCGGGGCCTACGCGGTCTACTGGTTTACCCTCAAGCCCCAGGTCACTCCCCTGCCCGAGGCCATCCCCCAGGCCGAGCTGCCCACGCTGGCGCTGGAGGGGGCCTGGCCCAGGGCCTTTTCGCAGCTTCAGTCGGCCCAGACCCGCAGCTTTACCTTTAGCCTAGAGACTCTGCTGCCCCAGTACCTGGCCAGCCACCCCTGGTTTGGCGGCCGCACCCGCACCGTGCAGACGGCCCGCATTGTCGAGGCGATCGCTATGCCCTACAGCACCGGCCACGCCCAAATGCTGGAGCTGCACGTGGACTACATTCAGGGCAGCCCCCAGACCTACGTGCTGTTTTTGGCAGTGGCCGAGGGCGAACAGGCGCTCCAGCTGCTGGCTGAGTCGCCCCAGGCGGTGGTGGCCCGGCTGCGGTTGCCCAAGGGCAGCGGTGAGGCGGTGCTGTTTGATGCGATCGCCGACAAATCATTCTTGGCCGCCCTGCTGGCGGGTATGGCCCAGCACCAGGTGTACGAAAATGCCGCCGGTAAACTGGTGGCCACCACCACGGCACTGTTCGACGAGCTGAGCAAAGGGGAAACTAGCCCTTCGATGGGCGATGATCCCAGGGGCGACGGGCTGCCCTTTGAAGCGACGGTGATGAAAGGCTCCCACAACAACACCTCCATCGCCTATGCCCAGACGGGCAGCGTCGCGGCTCAAAACCGCCTGGTGCTCAAACTGTTCCAGAAAGTTGAAGAAGGGCAGCACCCCGATCTAGAAATGCGCCGCTTCTTAGATCAGCACCAGCACTTCACCAACATTCCCTCGATCGCCGGAACGCTGACCTACCACCGGCCCTCGGCAGAGCCAATCACCATCGGCCTGCTGCAAGAGTTTATCTCCAACACCCGCAGCGCTTGGGACTACACCCTCGACCACCTGCGCGACTACTTCGACCTCGTGGTGATGGATCAGTCGGATATTGCCGAAGCGCCCATGCCTGTGGGGTCGCCCCTGGATCTAGAGGCAATCAGCCCCAGTGTCGTCGAGGAAGAGGTCTTTTTCCCGCTGCCCTACTGCCCGCTGCCCTCCGTCGAGTCTGAGATTCCGGCCTGCAAGGCGATCAACAGCTATCTGGCCAATATGCAGCTGCTGGGTCAGCGCACCGCCGAACTCCACGTGGCGCTCGCAGTGGATGCCGACAACCCGGCCTTTATGCCTGAGCCCTTTACTTCGCTCTACCAGCGATCGATCTACCAGTACAGCCGCAACCTCACCGGGCAGGTCTTTCTGCTGCTCAAAAATCGACTGAATCAGCTGCCGCCAGAGACGCGATCGCTGGCAACGGTCGTCTTAAGCCAGCACGATGCCTGTTTGAAGCGGTTTCAGCTTGTCTTAAACCACAAAATTACGGCGCTGCGGCTGCGCTGCCACGGTGACTACCACCTCGAACAGGTGTTGTATACGGGCAAAGACTTCTACATCATTGATTTTGAAGGCGACCCGGCCCGCAGTTTGAGCGAGCGCCGCATGAAGCGATCGCCCCTGCGCGACGTAGCCGGCATGCTGCAATCGTTTTACTATGCCGTCAACGTTGCCCTCGACAACGAAATTGAGAGCGGCATGGGCCAGCCCGACCAGCGCGATCGCATGGCGCAGTGGGCCGAGTTTTGGTATCGCTGGGTGAGCACCACCTTTGTTAAAGCCTATCTATCCACGGCGGTGCGAGACAGCTTTTTGCCCCAAACCCAGCAGGAGTTAGAGGTGCTGCTCAACAACTACCTAATCGAGCGCGCCATTCACGATTTAGGCCGCCATCTCACCAACAAATCCACCCATGTCACCATTCCCCTGCGGCGCATTCTCTACCTGTTGAGAATTGACCTCGACAGCAATGTGTCTCACCCGGAAGCGAAGCTTTTTAGCAAGTAATCCAAAGACATTGTGAAGTTCGGTGCTTCTATTTCTCAGGCGTCGTTCCAAGAGTATCTGTGGTATCAACTATGGCTTCAGACACTAGCTTTGTCGAGTTTGTCTGTGAGCAGATTCGGGATGCAGGAGAGGTCACGGCCAAGAAAATGTTTGGGGAATATGGCATCTACTGCGACGGCAAAATAGTGGGCCTGATTTGCAATAACCAGTTCTTTGTCAAACCCACCGCCAGTGGCCGTTCTTGCCTAGGCAGCGTTACAGAAGCACCTCCCTATAAAAGCGCAAAGCCCTACTTCTTGATTGGCGATGAGCTAGACGATCGCAGCTTTATGGCCCAGCTGATTCGGCAAACCTCGCTAGAGCTGCCTGCCCCCAAGCCCAAATCGCCGAAGCGATCGCCCCAATAGATCGGCACTAGCCATCGCTACGCTAGCAGTACTGTCTTTGGCTGTTCTAAACCCCAGGGTTAACGGCTAGATAGCGCCCTGACATTACCTATCGTCGCGCAGAAAATTTTCGGCCAGCTGCTTTTTGGCAAACAGACCCAGGGTTTGCATGGCCTGCTCGACCTGGTCAGACCACGACACCGCCGTATTCAGCCGAAAGCAGTTGGTGTAGCACTGGCCCGAGGCTGAGAACATGACGCCAGGGGCGATCGCAATGCCCTGGCCTAGCGCCTCCTGGTACAGACGCATCGAGTCAAAGCCCTCGGGCATCTCTAACCAGAGCACATGGCCTCCGGTGGGGCGCGTCACGCAGGTTTCGACGGGAAAGTAGTCGCGAATCGCCTGCTGGATGTGCGCCATTTGGTCGGAGTAGGCGCGGCGCAGGTGGCGCAGGTGGCGATCGTAGCCGCCGTTGGCCAAAAAGGCCGCTACCGTCAGCTGCGGGGCGATCGCCGTATTTTGGTTGAGAATGGACTTCATGCGGGCAATTTCGCTGTGGTAGCGGCCCCCGGTGCACCAGCCCACCCGCAGCCCCGGCGACAAAGTCTTACTCACCGAGGCACAGTAGAGCACGCGGTTTTCGCTGTCAAAGGCTTTGATCGCCTTGGGGCGAGCCCCCTCAAAGCAGAGGTCGCCGTAAACATCGTCTTCAATCAGCGGCGTGTCGTACTGGTTGAGCAGATCCACCAGGCGCTTTTTCTTGCGGTCATCCATACAGCTGCCCAGGGGATTGCTGAAGTTTGACACCAGCAGCACCACCTTGACTTCGCCGGTTTGCAGCGCTTCTTCGAGGTGGGGCAGGCTGAGGCCGTCCCGAGGGTGGGTGGGCAGGGTAAGCGCCTTCAGCCCTAGACATTTCAGCGCCTCTAGCATGGCAAAGTAGGTGGGCGACTCGATCGCCACGGTGTCGCCGGGCTGGGTGAGCGCTTGTAGGCAAAAATAGATCGCCTCGTTGGCCCCATTGGTGATCACCATCTGGTCGGGGTGCACCGAGCAGCCCGCATCCAGCATGCGTTTGGCCAGCTCGGCCCGCAGTTCGGGGCAGCCCAGGGGCGTGCCGTAGGAGTGGGCCGCATGGGTGTTGTCGCGCAAGATTTTACCCATCAGGCGGTTGAGCTGGGCCAGGGGCAGGTGTTCTAGGGCGGGCAGCGCGGCCCCCAGCTGAATCAACCCTGGCTCGCGCATCAGGCTAATCACCTCAAAGGCCAGGGAAATGTCGATGTCGGTGGCCTGGCGGGGTGGGGCAGTAGGGGCCGGTTCCTGGGGCAGTTGCAGGGTTGTCTGTTTGACGTAATAGCCCGACTGGGGACGCACCACGATCAGACCCCGGTCTTCGAGCAGGCGATATGCCTCCATCACCGTGGAGGTGCTGACCGACAGCTGTGCCCGCAGCTTGCGCACCGAAGGCAGGCGATCGCCCGGTTGCAGGGTACCGTCGGTAATCAGCCGGTGCAGGCGATCGGCAACCTGTTCGTAGAGAACTTGGTGGGGAGCGAGGGTGACGGGCGAGAGGGGCATGGGGGTGGCAGGGTAGAGGGTAGGGGGTTAAGGGGTAGGGGCGATGAGGAGCTTGGGGAGATGGCGAAGGGCGAGCGAGGATGCTGTAGTGAGTTAAATTTTGGGGTGGCTGGGAACAGTTTTGGGGCGAATCGATCAGAACAGTTGCAAAAACTCAAACTGTTACCAACACAATTTACGCTAACTGCCTCTGTTGCGATAGGGGTAGATCGCAGAAACTTTACCTAGGCCGAATCGATTCGCGCTGTTCCCGTTGCCCTTCGCCTGTATTAGAGGACAGCTCCATGAAACCCAATAGTTTGTACGCTCAGCTAGAGCTCATTCCAGAGCCGCTTGAGCGCTCAGTTCAAACCGATTACTCCATTGCGCGGGTTTGGGCTGAGGCCAAGCAGCGCCTCAGCATTGTGGGCACCGCCCTGCTGACCTACCTCTGCGGCTCCACAGACCTCAGTGTGACTGTGAAGCGCAATCACCGGGGTAATACCCTGTTTGTTGCCTACGACCCGGTGACTCAGCAGCGCCATACCTTCAGCTCAGAGCAAGAGCTGCGGGTGTGGGTTGACCAACGCTATTACCAATAGTGGCAGAACTCCCTCATCGATTCTGGTGGGGAAGATGGCCCTAGCTATCTTCCTCACAAAATTGGGAACTAAACCGGTGAAGGGAGGCTGGCCCAGGGTTTGCGGTGACTACATAGATCTATAAACTTTGCTTGACGACGCAGTATATGTGCCGACTTGAGCGCACCGATGAGTAGGCTGGATTTGAGAATTTTCTCGGGAACCCGCTTTACCCATTGCCCAGGACGCCGCCATGCTAGAGCTACTTCGGAGTGTGTTTGGCCAATACTGGCCACAACTCACCTGGAAACTGTATTACTGGTTTTTTAGCCCTACAAAAGTCACGCTGGCTTTGCTGGTGGTAGCCGCAGTAGCGCTAATCGCCGCCAAACCCAGGTATCGGCGGCGCATGGTTTTGGCGAGTCTGACGTTACTGATGACCTATTTGTTTGTACTGTCGCCGCTGTTTTCGATCCCGGCGACGGCGCTGCTGTCGAGTTTTGTGCCCCCAGACACCGGGGGGTCGGCCGATGCCATTGTGGTGCTGGCCCGCACCCGTCGTGTTCAGGGCGATCGCTACAATACGGCTCTAGATATGGTGGCCGAGGGGCGATCGCCAAATCTGTTAATTATGGGGCGCTCCCAGGGGGGCGACGTGCTCAAAGCCCTCGATCAGCGCGATCTCTCGCCCAATCTAATGCTCAGCGCCGTCTGTGTAGAAACCACTAAGCAAGAGGCCGAGTCAGCCGCAGCCGCTCTAGGGACCAGGGGGTTAAAGCGGATTATTTTAATTACCGATACGCCCCACATGCTGCGGGCCTGGCTCACCTTTAAGGGGCTGGGGTTTGCCGTGGTGCCCCACAGTGAGCCGCTGCCAGCCGAGGTGGGCAAACGTGAGCGATCGCTGCTAGCTATCCGTGAATATCTGGGGCTGGTTAGCTATGCTGGCCTAGGGCGTTTTCAAGGGAAGTCAGCCGCTACCCTACCCGAGGTGGCCAAAGAAATGGCTGAAGTCTTTCCTGCCGACCGCTGCTTTATGACCGCCGAGCAAATTCGGCAGGCTTTTGCGATGAGTTGACTATTTTAACGATGAGGGTAGAGTCCCATGACCATTTCGCTGACCCAGGTTGATGCCTTTACCGACGCCGCCTTTGGCGGCAACCCGGCAGCGGTGTGCGCCCTGCCCGAGGCCCCCCCCGATCGCTGGATGCAGCAGGTGGCCCAGGAGATGAACCTCTCAGAAACCGCCTTTTTTTACCCCGAGGCCGACGGCTACCGACTGCGCTGGTTTACCCCCACCGTTGAGGTTGACCTCTGCGGCCACGCCACCCTGGCCACCTGCCACGTGCTGTGGAGCGAAGGCCATCTGAGCAACGAGCAGCCCGCCACCTTCCATACCCGCAGCGGAGTGCTCACCGCCCGCCGCCTCGGCGATTGGATTGAGCTCAACTTTCCGGCGAACCCGTCCCACCCCATTGCTGAGCCCGACGGTTTAGCCAACGCCCTCGGCACAACCCCCAAGGCCATCGTTGAAAATTCCCTAGGCTATCTAGTCGAGCTAGAATCGGCGGCGGCGGTGCGCGACCTGCGGCCCAACTTTGCGGCCCTCGGGCAGTTCCCCGTCCACGGCGTGACTGTCACCAGCCTGGGCGACGCGCCCTACGATTTTGTCTCTCGGTTTTTTGCCCCCGCCCTCGGCATTGACGAAGACCCCGTCACCGGGGCGGCCCACTGCTGCCTCGGCCCCTACTGGCGCGAAAAGCTGGGCAAAACGACCTTCCTCGCCCACCAGTCGTCGGCGCGGGGCGGCGTAGTCAAGGTGCAAGAAGAGGGCGATCGCATTCTGCTTAGCGGCCAGGCCATCACCATCTTTAAGGGAGATTTGCTCTACTGATGCCGGTCGAAGTCACCACCTGGTATTTAGAAATGCTCGCCCCGGCCCAGCTGCGGCCCAGGCTCAGCGATCGCCCCGATCTAGAAATTCGCCACGCCAGGGTGCCCTGCCCGGAGTTCAGCCGCTTTCTCTACAGCAGCGTGGGGGGGCCGTGGTACTGGTGCGATCGCCTCGCTTGGAGCCGCGATCGCTGGCTCACCTACCTCGACCGGCCCCAGATCGAGACTTGGGTAGCCTACGTCGCAGACACCCCAGCGGGCTACATTGAGCTAGAGGCGCAGCCCGAGGGCAATGTAGAAATCGCCTATTTTGGCCTGCTGCCTCAGTTTATTGGCCAGGGCATTGGCGGTCACCTGCTGACGGTGGGCGTGCAGCGCGCCTGGGTCAGGGGAACCAGCCGCGTATGGGTACACACCTGTCGCCTGGATGGCCCCTTTGCCTACAAAAACTACGAGTCGCGCGGGTTCACCCGCTACGACACCAAGGTCGCTTGCAAAGACTTGCCCGATGAACCGCCCGGCCCCTGGTGAAGGAACGGTGGGCAGTTCATGACGGAAGAATGATCCGTGCTGCTAGCGTCATTCCTATCGTTAGCCTGCTTTTGCCTATCAAACCCTAACCCGACGAACGATTCCACCTCCTTCTGCACCATGAGCCTGCTATAACCAGTGGAGCTAATGAGCGCGGCAAATCGCTAGCCAAAACGCCAACTTGCGTTTAGCCTTAGATTGGTTTTGCGTAGGTTAAGCCGCATTGGCCGCAACATTTGATACGGTAGCGGGGTGTCTTTTGCATGATTGACCCGGCCATTATTCGCCGTGGGCTGGCCAGCGGTGAGTTTTTTTTAGAATACTTGCCCACTGTGTCGTTTCTCGACAATCGCTGCCTGGGGGCAGAAGCGCTGGTGCGCTGGCACCACGAGGGTCAGCTGCGCATGCCCAACGACTTTATCGAAGACATCGAAAACACCCCCGCCTCGGGCATGCTGACCTACTGGGTCATCGACCAGGTAGCCGCCGAGTTGGGTGACTGGCTGCGCACCACCGACAACGTTTCGGTGCATATCAACATTCCCCCTGAACTGCTGGGCCGGGGTGGCATTGAGTACGCCGTTACCAAGGCCAATCTAGTAGACATCGTAGAAAAAATCGTCTTTGAGCTAACCGAGCGCGGCCTGCCTGACAAGCTGGGCATCGACGAACTCAACTGTCGGTCTGAACGGGTCAGAGTAGCCCTAGACGATGCAGGCATCACGGCTGCCAAATTAATCCTCTATTCGCAAATTAATCTAGATGTGCTTAAGCTCGACAAGTCATTTGCCGATAGCTTGATATCTGGCGATCGCAACTCTCTCCATCTCGACGGGCTAGCGGCCCTAGTCCGTGCAAGCACCATTGACGTCATCGTCGAGGGCATTGAACACGAGGCCCAGGTCAATATACTGCGCGAAATCGGCATTACCAAGGGCCAGGGCTGGTACTTTTCACCACCGCTCTCAGCGGCAGCGTTCATGCAGTTCCACGCCGATTGTCAATAATCAGGAAAGCTCTCTGGCAAAACAAATTTTCCTCAACGGCGCAGCTTTGGCGCAGGCCGACCACTTTTCAAAACGCCCGGCATAACCAGCTTGAGCGGAGCGAAATAATATTTTTGGGGCGGCTGATGGCTATAGATCGAGAATCTTCTGGTGGTCGTCAAAAAATACCTCAGGTCTTTGCCATAGCCTCGCTGCTCAATTAGCCTCTCCAGATCCAATCCATAGGCCGCCAAAAATAATTCCCCTAGCTGGTGGCTACTTACCCACGGTGAACCCGTGCGCTCTAACTCAGCCGCAAAAAGACTTTCAATGGCCTCTAACAGCTGATTCATTGAGGAAAACGCTGACAAACTTTGCGGAAATGCCATAGTTGCTTAACTGCCTGTAGCGACAAATTATCACCTCCGTAACTACAGACCTACTTCGTGCTATTTCATACTCAAAGATGTGCGGCTTTCCCTTATGGCAGGGGCAAAATCATGACGGAAATCTCTACCATCCTGCGTTCCCCACGGTATTCGACTAAGTAACGCCTGGCGTCATCTAGATCACACGGCATTGAGCAGGTGAAGTTTGAGTCAGAACAGCCCAAGCTACCAGGAGTTAAACCTATCCGGCATTTTTTCATTGGCAACCGTCCCTTGAGCGGAGTCGAAGGAGACATCTCGTTTTTGGCTTTCGCCCTCCAGGAGACGATCCACGAACGACTTCGCTCAGCCAGCGTAGAATTGGGGACGCTTACTTTTATGTTTTGCTCTTCTGTTTTCGCTCTTTTGCCACAGCGCTAGTCTTTAAGCCCAGCGCTGCTATCAACAGGCTTATCGAGGTTGGCTGGCGCTGAACCAGGCTGCTGATCGAGCCGCAGGGCCTGAATCAAAGCCGATCGCGCCTGGGCCTTTTGCACTAGTGGGTCGAGCTGCTCCACCGAGAGTCCGCTCAGCAGGCTCAGTTCTTGACGGGTTAACCCCCTCAGCAGCATCTCTACGCACCACGTGGCGCGGGCCTGCTCAACCCCAAACGGTTCGCTGATGGGTGGCATGATGCCGGTTGTGACCTCATTCCACAGCTGCCGCACCCTCAGGGGAGTGATCTGCTGGTCGTCTGGCCCCAAAAACATGGCGGGTGAGGCATCGCTGCGGCTTTTGAGCCAGCGGGTGAGCGGGTTTTTGGTGTAGGTACCGTAGCGCTTGCCCATAATCCACTGGTTCAGGGGCACCTGGCGCTGCTGAGAGCCCACCAGCAAAATGTGCTGGCTGTTATCGTAAAGCGCACTGGCACGCGTTAAGAGCGGCACCTCGGCGGCGGCCACGCCCGCTCCCAGCAGCACATAGACCAGAGCATGAGTCTGATTGCCAGCCTTGCGGGCCGCCTGCATAATCTCGTGCACCACTGGAGCGGGTAGATCGATCCAGGTGCCTGTATTGAGGGGAGGAAGGCCGGGCTGATCTGGGGCAAGATCGCCTCCAACGTTTTGAGATCGCAGGCTGAGAAGCCAGCTCACCACACTGTCGATAAACGCGCTCCGGCTGGGCCACAGACCGTGAAATCCTACGTTGCCCTCACTGGCTCCATCGGTCGTGCCGTCGATGGCAGCATAGCCAAGCAGCAGCGCCATCACCAACCCCGCCACCTCCTCAGGGGGCAGGCCAGCGGCCTCCCCAGGGGGCAGATGCGCCTCCAGGTACTCAGCCATGAAGTCGCGAATGGTTTGCAGACCGCGCCCTATGGCTTGGCTATTGTCTGCGGAGAACTGCCCCCCCTCGCCAATCACTGATCGCACCAGTTCTGAGAGCCGATCGAGGGTGGCTAGGCACTGGCTCAGAAACTCCCTCAGAGCCTGATCGGCTGGGGCTTGAGCTAAGGCCTCTAAATCAAAGCCTTGCCCTGGGCCAGTCAACACCTCAGCTTCCGTCATCACCGCTGCAAGCAAGCCATGCTTGCTACCGAACTGGCGAAACAGCGTGACCTCATTCACTCCGGCCAGGTCGGCCACCTGTCGTGTAGTAGTGGTGCCCACTCCCTGGCTAGAAAACAGATGAAATGCCGCATCTACAAGACGCTGCCGAGCTGATTGTCGCTGAGCTGCCATGGCAAAAAGAAAGCAACACTTGCATTTTATCAGAGAAGTTTGCTAAGGTTAATTTGCAAGCGACACTTGCAAAAGACTCCAGCCAGTCCCTTAGGGGTGCAAAGGAGTCGGGCAAGGACTTCCCCTGGATCGCCTGTTAGGGCGATCCAGGGTTTTAACCCTATAAGAAAAAAGGACGCGCTATGACAACAATACTGAAACAAGCCCCGGAAAAACGGGGAATTAAAGACCTGGATTGGACATTGGTAGGCTTTTTGGCCGCCATTCACGGCGTGGCCCTACTGGCCCCCTGGTTCTTTTCGTGGTCGGCCCTGGGGGTGATGGTGGCGCTGCACTGGCTGTTTGGCAGCATTGGCATTTGCCTGGGGTATCACCGACTGCTGACCCACCGCAGTTTGCAGGTGCCCCGCTGGTTAGAGTACATAATCGCCACCATTGGCGCCATGGCGCTCCAGGGGGGGCCAATCTTTTGGGTGGCGGGGCACCGCCAGCACCACCTCTACACCGAAGATGCCGAAAAAGACCCCTACGCCGCCAGTCGCGGGTTTTGGTGGAGCCACATGCTGTGGATGGTGTACCGCAACCCGGCCGTCTTTAACGGCCAAATCTACCGTCGCTACGCCCCGGATATTGCCCGCGACCCCTACTATCGCTGGCTCGATCGCAACTTTCTGCTGCTGCAAGTGCCGGTTGCGATCGCCCTCTTTGCCCTTGGCGGCTGGTCGTTTGTGATCTGCGGTGGGTTCCTCAGAATTGTGCTGCTGTGGCACTCGACCTGGCTGATCAACTCGGCAACTCACATGTGGGGCAAGCGCCGCTTTCATATCGACGATAACTCGGGCAATTTGTGGTGGACGGCGCTGCTCACCTACGGCGAGGGCTGGCACAATAACCACCACGCCTTCCCCAACGTGGCCCCCGCAGGCTGGCGCTGGTGGGAAATCGACGCCACCTGGTACGCCATCCTAGTGTTAGAAAAACTGGGTTTGGCCCATCGCGTGGTGCGGCCCCCGGCAGAGGCCCTAGCCCAAAGTGGCCAGTAAGCGCATTAGTTAGCTAGCTGCTGAAGCCATCAACTACTCATTGCCCTGCTATCCACGAATGGATAGCAGGGCAATTTTTGTTTGCCGATCGCAATATTTTATGGGGTTCTGTCACAGCCCTGCCTACGGAGGTGCAAGCACCAGATAAAGTGATCCTGGGTCAATGTCTTTACGTGTTTATTCCTTTCAAGAAACGGCTTTGTTGCATGAATTAGGTGAAGCGTCAGCAGTTCCTCGATAAGGCCAGTGAACTAAGCCTCAACCGGATAGCTCTCGGGCTTGGTCAGTTGAATCATGCGATTAAGCGCTGCACATTGCAAGAAGAGTTCGACGGCCTGATTGTCAAAGGTTCGAGAACGCACCTGCCCCCCAAAGGTGACCTTGAGCCGAAACATCGTGGTTTCAGCGAGCGAGCGACGGTGATAGCCACTCTCTTGCTTCCAAGCTGAACGGCCAACGTGGTCAATGCGTTGCAAGATTTGGTCTCTCGGGTGGGTCGGGGTCGCCTCCTGGGGCCGACAGGGCTGGGCATCGTGTCGCGGGGGAATCGTCGCCACAGCGCTCCGCTGGGCAATGGCCTCATTGCAAGCAAACGTGTCGTAGGCCCCATCGCCGGAGACTTGGGCAATCTCACCACCGATGCCATCCAGCAAACTGGGGAGAATCTCGCTGTCGTGATAGTCATTGGTGGTGACCTCAGCGACCCCAATCTCACCGGTCGCCTCATCGACGCCAAGATGAAGCTTGCGCCAAGTTCGCCGCTTGCTCACGCCATGCTGCCGGGCTTTCCATTCCCCTTCCCCTTAGACTTTGATGCCGGTGGAATCGACCACGATATGACGAGCCCCCGTGGCAGGCTGAACCGGCATGGCCACCGACAACGCCCCTAACCGTCGCGATACCGTACTGTGGTCAGGCACCGGCAACTGGATGTCCATCAGCGCAAACAGCGACTCGACAAAGCCCTGGGCTTGACGGCTGGCCAGATGGAAGAGACTTTTAAGGGTCGCCATCGTTGCAATCGCCTCATCACTGTAGGTCTGAGAGGCCCCTCGCCGTCCCGTAGGCGTAGTCACCAACCACTGCTTGAGAGCCTCCTCGCTCAACCAAATCGTGAGACTTCCGCGCTGCTTGAGTCCAGCGTTATACTCAGACCAGTTACGGACTCGATACTGCATCGGCATCAGGTTTTCGGTGGTACTTAACCTTATGCCATGATCCCGTCCGTAACACCCTCATTCATGCAACAAAGCCTCTCTGTGCCCGCATTTTAGAAAACCACGGCAACGACCTCAGCAACTACAACACCCCCAACAGCGCCCAGGATGTGGTGAATCTGACCGCCGCCCTGGGCTACGGCCCGTTCAACCTCTACGGCATTTCCTACGGCACCTACCTGGCCCAGCGGATTATGGCCAACCACCCCGACCGGGTACGCAGCGCAGTGCTCGACTCCACCGTGCCTGTGCAGGCCAACAAGTATGAAGCGATTGTCCGCGACATAGAGGTCAGCTTCCTCAACCTGGTGGAAGATTGCGAGGCCGATGCCACCTGCGGGGCTGCCTACCCCAACCTGACGGAGCGCACCGTCGCCCTACTCAACCAGCTCGATCAAGCTCCCCTACCCCTGGCCGAACCAATCACCCCCCTGAGGCCACTAGCCACCCCCATTGAGCGCGTCTCCGCCGCCGAGTTTGCCACGCTGATCACACTGATGAACAACTACCCTGGCCAGATAGCCCCCTACGTGCCGCTGATTGTCCAAGAGCTGGAGCAGGGTATCACCACCACCTTTGCCGGGGTGATTACCGGGGCGCTGTCTAGCAGCGAAGCCAACTCACAGACCTTTGAAGCTTCGCCAGAGACCTACCGCCTACAAGCGCGCGATTTTGAGGCCAAGGCCGAAGATATTCTGCGGGCCAGGGCGACCGCCGCCGGAACCAGCCGCCCCGCCAGTCGTTGGGTACAGCAGATCCAGGCTGTTGCCAACACCCTGCCCGAATCGGAGGGGGTGCTGCTGTTGGTCAACTTCCTGGGGGTGGGCTACACCGAGACGCCCCGCAACCGGGAAACCCTGATCGCCTTTGTGGCGGAAGAATTCGAGAGCGACACCGCCGCCACCCTGTCCAAGGCCGTCCAGGCCATGTCTGGGGTGGAAGTTCGCCATGTGGACGTGGTCTCGGCCCTCACCGACTCCTTCTCCGGGGTCGATGCCGGCATCACCACGGGCATGTTTCGCAGTTTAGACTGCCGCGAACTAGTGCCCTTTAGCGACCCGGCCCAAACCGAGGCCAACTACGAGACCATGCTGTTGCCCCAGCTCGGGTCGGGTCGGGTAAATGCCGCCCAGCAAGCCTATAACCTCTGTTCCTTCTGGCCCGTAGAGGCGGCCCCCGCCAGCGAACACGCCCCCATCAACAGCACCATTCCCACCCTGGTGCTGCAAGGCCGCTACGACGTGCAAACCAACACCGAAATGGGCATCGGCGTGATGGAAGGGCTGCGCAACGGCACCTTTGTGGAGTTTTCGAGTACGGGCCACGGGGCGATCGTCGCCTCCCAGTGCGCCAAAGACATCGGCGTGGCCTTTGTGAATGATCCCGATCGCACCCCAGATTCGAGCTGCACCACCGAGCTGTTCCCTGAGTTTGTGCTGGCGCCCGCCGAGTAGATCCACAGCGTTTCGCCCGGCTTTGTCACGTCGGGCAAGCGCCTGGTAAAGCAGCTTACCTGCTCTATCCCCATAGAGACCTTCAAACCGCTGAAATCATTCCTTTAAAGCCTCATGGGAAGAGCAAAAAGCCCTGAAGAAAGGATCCTCCAGGGCTTTTTACAATCTTAAGCCAGGGGAGACTCGGCCTAAATCGACAGGCCCAGGCGCAGACCCAAAAAGGCATGGACAAACATCACGGCTAGGGCAAAACTGCCCAGGTAGGCGTGGGCGGTGCGCAGAGAATCTTTGCCGCCGCCAAACTTAGTGAACGAAATCGCCCCGTTGATGGCTAGCAGTGCGATCACCAGGCCACCCGTCCAAAAGTGGGGGCTTTGGAAGATTTCTTTCTCTTGCATCACCAGCGACAGCACCCCGCCGGTATAGCCCAGGCTAATAAAGGTAAACATCCACAGGGCCAGGCGCTTGTGGGTGTGGCGGTTTTCGGCTTTCTTCTCGGCATCATCATCGCCGATGCGGCCCTTCCAGCCCATATAGGCCGTAAAGCTACCCATCACAAAAACTACGATGCCCATCATGGCGGGGTGGCCCCAGTGCACAATCGGCTCGGGGGTGCCAAACCCGGCAAAAAAGTCGGCAATGGGCTGCAAGAACCCGCGAATGCTAGAAACCATCACTATCTCCCAACTAAAGTAGCGCCATCCCTAAGGTGCCATATTTTCTCTACCGAAGGGCATAGGGTATCGGCATCCCGACACCAAAAGTTATGTCAGGGAACTCTGGCAAGCCTGAGCCCTGAAATCTTATTTATAGCCTTAATATTCACATTCACCTATTAAAATAAGGCCATGGAGCTTGACAACCTTGATATAAAAACTCTGACCCTCCTCTGCCAGCGGGGGCGCATGACCTGGGCCGAGCTGGCGAGCCAGTTGGGGCTGTCGGCTCCGGCAGCGGCCGATCGCGTCAAACGCCTCGAAGAGCGCGGCCTGATCACGGGCTACAGCGCCCAGCTCGATGCCGAAGCTCTGGGGCTAACTCTGACTGCGTTTATTGCCGTTACCCTCGACCAACCTCACCACCGCGAGGGCTTTTTAGCCGAGGTGCAGGCCACCGCCGAAATTTTGGAATGCCACCACGTGACCGGCGACGATGACTACCTGCTAAAGGTGCGCTGCTGCCACACCCGCGCCCTGGAGGCGTTAATTACTCACCGGATTAAGGCGATCGCAGGCGTCGTCAAAACCCGCACGCTAATTGTGCTGTCCACGGTGAAAGAGACCCAGACCCCGCCGCTAGGTCATCTCAAGGAGTCCTAAACAATGGAAGGCTGGACATTGCTAAAGGGCATGGGGCTAGGGCTAGCGATCGCAGTCCCCGTTGGCCCCATTGGGTTGCTCTGCATTCGCAGGTCGCTCACCCAGGGCCAGCTCATGGGGCTGGCCACAGGGCTGGGGGCCGCCACCGCTGACGGCATCTATGGCAGCATCGCCGGGTTTGGCCTCACCGCCGTGGCCGATCTGCTGGTCAGCCATACGCAGACCATGCAGTTAATTGGGGGCATGTTTCTCTGTTATTTAGGCATCACCACCCTGCGAACCGACCCCGCCACCGAGGCAGCAAAAATCTCCAGTCGAGGGCTTTGGGGGGCCTATGTCTCAACGCTGTTCTTGACGCTGACGAACCCGGCCACTATTCTTTCATTCATTGCGATTTTTGCTGGGCTGGGCCTGGTGGGCACCAGTCAGTCGTGGGGAGCCTCGCTAGCCCTCATTGTGGGGGTGTTTTTGGGGTCTGCCCTGTGGTGGCTATGCCTGAGCTGGGGTGTAACGCTTTTTAGCCAAAAGCTGACACCATCGCGCCTTAAGTGGTTAAATCGGCTGGCTGGTGCAGCTATTTTTGGCTTTGGGGTAGTTGCGATTGGCTTAGCCATCCGTCCCGGAATCGCGCTCACACTTAAAGGCTAAACTCCAGATTCCCACTCCAGGTACTGCCTGTGACCATGCTGCGAACTCATCCGTTTTCTTCGGTACCGACCCAGCGGCCTAGCGCCGTGGCCTGGAGGCGCTGGCTGAGCCTGGTGTTAGCCCTGGTAGTGGTTAGCTGGCTGGCGCTTACGGCGGTTCCCAGCGCCCAGGCAGCCCCCCCTGAGCTGATGGCCCAGTCCATTCAAGACCTGCAAAATAAGCAAAAGACCCTCGAACAGCAGCGCGACGAACTGCAACAGCAGCAAACCGAGCTGCAAAATCGCCAGGCCACCTCAGAATCTAACCTTGAGGGTCTGGAGAACAGCATTGTCTACACCGCCAACCAAATTAGCGAAACCGAGTTTCGCCTCAATCAGGCCGAGAAAGAGCTCAAAGACTTTGAAGCCAAGCTGGCCAAGGCCGAAGCCGACTACGAAAATGTGCGCACCGGCACCGTGGCCCGGCTTCAGTATCTCCAGCGGCAGCAGGGCAGCGAAGGCTGGGCCGTGCTGCTGCAAAGCCAAAATTTCAATGAATTCTTAGACCGCCAGTACCAGCTCAAGCGGGTGTATGCCTCCGATCGCCAGGTGCTAGCCGATCTCAAGGCCCAGGCCGAAGCCATTCAAAAGCAAAAGGCCGCCGTCGAAGAAAAGCGCAACCAGGTCGCCCTGCTGCGTCAGCAGTTGCTCTCGCAAAAGCAACAGTATGAGGCCGAAGCCAGCGAAGAGAAGCAGCTGATCTCGCGTTTGCAAGATCGACGGGGGGCTTTGGAGGCGGCAGAATCTCAGCTAGCCCGCGAGTCTGAGCAAATTGGCGGGCTGATACGGCAGAAAATTGCCGCCAGCACGGGGGTAATTCGCGGCACTGGGCGGTTTGTGTTCCCGGCCAACGCCAATATTTCAAGCGGGTTTGGCAATCGGGTGCACCCCATTCTTGGCTACGGTCGATTCCACGCCGGAGTAGACTTTGCCGCTAGCTACGGCAGCGCCATTCGCGCCGCTGACTCGGGCCGGGTGATTTTCTCGGGCTGGTATGGCGGTTATGGGCAGGCCGTTATTGTTGACCACGGCGGCGGGCTTAGCACCCTCTACGCCCACGCCAGCCGCTTGCTGGTGAGCGAAGGGCAGGCCGTACAGCAGGGACAACCCATTGCTGCTGTCGGCTCCACTGGCCTCTCCACCGGCCCTCACCTGCACTTTGAGGTGCGGCAGAATGGGAATCCGGTGAATCCGGCAGGGTATTTGTAGGAAGTGAGGGAGTAGGAGGGTAGGGAGTAGGGGGTAAGGAGTTTATGACTAAGCTTAACTGCCCGAACCCATCCACCCCTCACCCCCTACTCCCCACGGTTTTTAGCCCAGGCTCTTCTTCAGGTGTTGCATGATGCGCACCTTACGGGGGTCTTCGCTCTTGGCGGGGGTGACGCCAGCGAAGTTGATCTTGCTAGTGAGGGCAATGTGCTGCTTGATTTGGTCTTTACTGGCCATGGAGATACCTTAGTGAGAAGAACAGAGAAAGTCTGAGCGACCAGGGCATAGACCCCGGCAGTTCAGCCTGGGAAGTGACATCCCAAAATATTCTCCCTATAGATAATTTAGTGCATGAAACTGGGATTACCGCAAACTCATGCCATCAGGGGCTGTACAGCAGCGGTGGGAATGGGCAGCGCAGCCATGCTTCGCTTGCATTGCCTGAATGAATACCCTGTTTGACCCGCCCACTATTTTGGTTGCTGTTGTCTGGCTGACGCTGGGGTGGCGCAACCTGCTGCTAGACTCACTGGCGGACAGCTTTGCCATCGTCGGGCTAGCGATCGCGATCATCTGACCCATATCTAGAAGCGTTGCAGTGGCTTGAAGCCTTGAATTGAGGCATAGGGTCGGCTGATTGGGGATGAATATCATCCTTCGACCTATCGCTGGCAGTAGTAACTGATCCCCTGAGGTGCGCTTTGAATCACTTTAAAGCGCAGAAAATTGGTCTTTGTTGAGGAACTAAAAATCCGTCTTCTTCGGCATAGAAGAAGGGGCGTCTACATCAATCATAAGTTTTCTTAATGCAAAGCATAGATGATTTATGGGCTGGGTTACTCTTAAGCCCAGAGCCAGAGGGTAGAATTTAGCTTGATTTTTAGCTTTGGACGGCATCATGCATCATGGCAGACTCTGGAACTTCTCCGATTAGTGAAAACTTTGATTCTTTACCCCGTGAGGTTAGGGTTGACAACCTCCGCAACGTTCTAGAAACCCTGCAAATTGCCGACGAAATCGCCAAACAGGGCTATCTGATCACCAGTTCAGAACTGGCCGATTTGATGGATGTGAACGCCAGCGCCGTGACTAGCCGAGGCGAATTTTGGGCCTGGCGCAACTGGTCAGTGTCGCGGGTGCGACGTGAGGGCAACCAAATTCTTTGGCAGATTGAGCGGATAGACTAGCGGTTTTAGATTTGCGATTTTGAATTTTGGCGGGGGTTTGTAATTCACCCCTAGTGAGGTTTTGCGATCGCCCGATGCCGAGGGCAGACACACAGGTCTGCCCCTACCCATCCCACCCCCTTACCCTTTACCCATCCACTCCCTTAGCACTGGCAGCACCGGGCAGGGGTTTGTCGCCTGCACATTCTCTGGCTTGCTCCAGGTAAAGGGGGCCTGCTGGGCCGCAGACATCCACAGCAGGCGCTTGGCACGGGTCATGGCGACGTAGAGCAGCCGATACTCTTCGGCGGCTTTGAGGTGCTTGGCCTGCTCCCAGGCAGCGATAATGTCGGGAATTTCGCCTTGCCCTGGAGCAAAACCGGCGTGAGCGTGGGTACGGATCTGCGCTCGGGCCACCTCTGCTAGGGTAAAGTCGCCTAGGAACTCTCCCTGGGGCGGTACCCACAGGGTGCCGGGGATGGTTTTGTCGTGGAGAAAGGGCAGAAACACGACATCCCAATCGAGCCCTTTGGCCTTGTGCATGGTGATGAGGGTGAGTTGGCCAGGGCGGGTGTAGAGATCGTCGGTGTCTTCGGTATCGACGGCGGTAAAGCGCTCGGAGCCAACAATGTCTTGGAGGACTGCGATCGCCGCCGCCAGGGTGTCGTCATTGCGGATTTGCTGGCTGACGCGGGCGGCGAGCTTATCGACGGTGGCCAGCTCGCTCTGGTTGTAGCCCAGGGTGAGCCCAATGAAGGAAAACAGGCTGTAAGGGGGCAGTTCGAGGCGCGATCGCAGCAGCCCTGCACAGTACCGCCGCGCCGTCCGCGCCGCCTCTGTGTCGGGCGGCGCATCCAGCGGGCCGGGGTAGAGAAACTGCTCGGGGGCCTGGGCCAGGGCGTTGAGGTCTTGGGTAGGAATGCGCTGGCGATCGACCAGCACCCGCAGCGCCCCCTTGAGGCGATCGGCGGAGTGAGGACGCTCAATGAATTGCAGCAGGGTGAGCATTTCTTCAGGCACTTTGGTCTGTCGGTCTTGCTCGCCTACGTCGTAGAACTTCAGCCCCATAGCGGGCAGATCGACACCCCCCACCAGGTCAGGATCGCGCAGCAGGTTGCCGATAAACTGGCCCTGCCGACCCTCCCGAACGAGAATGGCAAAGCTGGTATCGGGGTTCTCGGTGTAGAGATCCTTCACTCGCTGAGCAATCAGCTTGATGGTATTCAGCGTGGTCGGCGGCGAGAGGATTTCTACACCGGCTCCTAAGGGGGCTGGATTTGCTCCTAGCTGGGGATCATCGGGGTCTACGGGGGCGATCGCCTGGTCGCGAAAGGGGGTCTCTGGCCCAGCCACCTGAGCCTGGTTGACCCAGGCCAGCATGCGGTTGGCGGCAGCCATGATGATGCCACTGCTGCGCCCCGCCTGATCCATCGTCACCAGGCGGCCCTGGAGGCGGCAGTCGTCACAGAACTGGTTGAAGAAAACCGGGTCTGCCGGAGTAAACGTCGAGTTGATCGCCTGATTCGGATCACCCACCCGCACCAGGTTAGGCTCCCCATTGGGATTATCTGGATCGCCTGCCAGCAGGGTCAACAACCGGGTCTGCAACGGTGACGAATCCTGCGCTTCGTCTTCAAATACAGCGAAGGTACGCCCCTGCCAAAAGCGGCGGCTGTCGGGGTCATCCAGGGTGCGCAGGGCACCCAAGATCATGTCGTCGTAGTCAATCCAGCCCCGTTGCGAGAGCAGGGTTTGGTAGCGATCGTACAGACCCGCCGCAATGGTGAGCACATCGTAGTCTTCTACATCTCCCGGCAAGAAGTGGTTGACGTTTTGAGCCAGATCTAGCAGGGCGGCGGGCATCAGCCCTGAGCTTTTAGCTTCGCGAATCACGGTGTGGGCCAGGCTGGGCAGTACCTCGGTGCGCAGTACCGACTGCCGCCTGAGCTGCTCGGTTTCTTCGCCATCAAACTGCCGCCCTTCGATCAAGTGGGAGTAGAGGTCGGGGTTGGCCACAATCCACTGCTCCACGCAGGCCCGCAGAATGCGGTTGTTTTGGGAGGGTGAAACCAGCGTCAGCGTATCTAGGTTGAGGTTGGAGAGTTCAGGATTACGGGTGGCGATGGTGAGGGCCAACCCGTGGAGAGTAGAGACCGTGAAACTGGTCTGGGGAAGTCCCAATTGCTTCAGGTGGCCGCGCACCTTAGCCTTGAGGTTCGCCGCCGCCGATCGCGTAAAGGTAACCAGCACCAGCTGGCGGTTCAAATGGAGCTGGTGGCGAGCGATCGCGATCGCCGCCGCCGCCGCCATACCCGTAGACTTGCCCGAGCCCGGCACTGCTGACACCGCTAACCGACCGCCTTCCCAGTCAGCTAGCGCCTGCTGCCCCCGGCGCAGCCCAGCGAGAATCTCCTGTAGCGCGGCCTCGCGATCGACGGGTGCTGCCGTTGTCATAGGGCTTCTCTGGGGATTGCCTTTTTAGGATAGCGGGTAGGGAGATGGGGAAGGTGGGGGAGAAAGTTTTGGATGTTTAGTTTTGAATTTTGAGTTGCTGCTTCAAGACGTAATTCAAAACTCAAAATTTAGAACTTCTTCACCCCCCTTACCGCCTCACCCGCTCGCGAATCCGCGCGGCGAGCTGCTTCGTCTCGGGTATGGGCAGTAGGAATGCGCCAACTATGAAGATCAGCAGCCCTACCCCGCCGGGAATAAGCAGTTGCAGCAGCAGCACGCCAATGCCTTGGGTGCCAAGCCAGATTTCGAGCCCTCGAAGGGTGCCCCAGGCGGCGGTGCCAGCAATGAAGCTGAGCAGGGTGAGCAGGGCGATCGCGCCCCCCCATTCTCCCAACGGCAGCCCCCGCAGCCGCCGATGCAAAATTACCGTCAGCGCCAGGGTCGAAAACACATTCACCCCCACGGTAGCCAGCACTAGCCCCGGTGCCCCCAGCCAGCGAATGAACCAAAACGCCATCACCACATTCAGCCCAATGTTGATCAGGCTAATGCGAAAGGGCGTCTGTCCATCGCCCAGGGCGTAAAACACCCGCACCAGCACATCGCGAGCCAGGTACACAAACATGCCAATGCCGTAGACCATCAAGAGCGAGGTCACCAGGTTTGACGCCTCCTGGTCAAAGGCACCCCGTTCGTAGATCACCCGCACCATGGGCAAGGCCAGCACCACAAACATCGCCCCCAGGGGCAGCATAGTCAACGCCGTAAACAGCAGGCTTTGGCGAATGCGAAGCTTGAGTTCGGGCCAGTCTGCGGGGTCGGCCAGGCGGGCAAACATGGGCAAAAACGGCACCAAAATCACGTTGGAGATAATGCCTAGCGGCGTTTGCACGAGCAGGTTTGCATAGCTCAGCGCCGCCGCCGTACCGGGAATAAACGAGGCAAAAAAGAGGTTGGTAAACAGGTTGATTTGCAGCATCCCCGACGACAGCGTAGCGGGCAGCAGCACCTGCATTACCTCTTGCACCTCGGGCATCGACCAGTCAAAGCGCAGCCGCGGTCGCCCCAGGCCAGACTTCCACAGGGCTGGCAGCTGCACCAGCCACTGCAAGACCGCCCCGCCCAGCGTGCTGCCAGCCAGTACCGCACTACCCACCATAAAAAACTCAGGGCTGGTCACCTCGCTGCCGATCGCCCCATAGAGCAGCCCCAGCCCCACCAGCACCGCCCCGCTCGAAAAAATCGGGCTAATCGACGGCAGCCAAAACTGGTTATCGGCATTCAGAGCCCCAAAGCCTGTGCCAATCAGCCCTGCCAGCACGGCCATAGGTGCCATAATGCGGAGCTGCAATACCGCCATATCCCTTGCCACGGGGTCGTTTAGGGCCAGACCAGGGGCAATGGTATTGATGATCGGCCCGGCCAGCACAATCAGCAGCAGCGAGAGGCCAATCAACATCAGCCCCACCAGCGTATTGACGGCTTCGATGAGGGCAGCGGTATCTTTGCGGTCTTGCTGCCGCGCCACCACGCTGACGATCGCACTGTGAAACGGCCCGTTGATGCCCCCCAGCAAAATCAGCAAGAAGCCGGGGATGATGTAGGCAAAACTGTAGGCATCGGCCACCGACCCCACCGCAAAGGCCGCCCCGATCGCCTGCTGACGAAACAGCCCCACAAACTTGCTGAGGATGGTGGCGATCGCCACAATGCCCGCAATATTGGCCAACGAACGGGAAGGTTTGGCGTCTGACACAGGGCCTCACAGGGGGTGAATAGCAGCGGAGCCACCGTTGGCATCCAGAACCATCCCCCATTTAACTGCATAATTGAGCCCGCCATCGGGACGCTGGGCAGGAGCTATTGCGCTTGATTACGGTTTCCGGCTCTGACCTGGGGCCAGGCCAGAATAGAGATATAGCGCAACCCCCTTTAGGTAGGTCATCCCTGCAACTGGCCGCCCTCAGACCTCATGGACAATTCTCTGTCACCCACCATGTACGCCTCACTTCCAGAGCAGCTACACCCAGACAACCAGGCCCTAAGACAAGAAAATCAACGCCTCCAGGCCGAAAATAATGCCCTGCGCCAAGAAAACCAGCGGCTTCAGCAGATGGTTCATAAGCTAGAGCAGATGGTGCGGCGCTACGTGTAGATTGAGGTGCGATCGCCCTAGGAGGCCGGTCTTTGACCATCGCCCCCAAGGCTGAGGCCCAACCTGGGATTTTTGGCTGACCGTGGGTAGCATGTTTCCATAGACCTGCGATCTTCGCCCCAATTCACGATGCCGCCCGCCGCCAAAAACTCAAAATCAAAGCGCCGCCTGCTGATCGCCTTAGCGGTTGGAGGCGTCTTGGTAACGAGCTTCCCGTTTGTGGTAGTGGGCGGTCTACTGGCCCAAACCAACTGGAAGCAGTGGCAGCACTGCCGTGGCTACACCCAGTTCAACCCCACCCAGTGGAACGATCCAAAGCTCAGCACCGATCCAACCTATGTTCGTCTCTGCATGGTGGATGATCTGCTGGCGAAATACCTTCTACTGGGCAGACCCCAAGCTGGTGTGATTGAGCTGCTCGGCCCACCAGACCCGCAAAACGGCTTTGTAGGCTACGACATGGTCTACATGCTGGGGCCAGAGCGTAGCTTCATCAGTATTGACTACGAATGGCTGGTGATTAAGCTCGATGGGGCGGGCCACGTCAACGACGCCGAGCTTATGACCGATTGAGGTTTTGGGTGGTTGACCGACAAAAGTTTATGGCCCTCACCCCAACCCCTAGCCCTCTGGGAGAAGAGCCGATCCGCCCCTCCGGTTCCCTCTCCCCTCGGGCTGCTGTGTACACACATCTCGGCCCTCACCCCCTCAGTCCCCCTCTCCCAAAAATGGGAGAGGGGGAGGCAAGACAAGCATTTCGGGCTGTTTCCGGCTGTTTCCGGCCCCCCTTCTCCCGCCCTGAGAGAAGGGGTTGGGGGATGAGGGAAAAGCCCTGACAGCAAGGGTTTTAGGACTTATGTGTACACAGTAGCCCCTCGGGTGAGGGCTTCCAGAAATCAAGCAACAAGTTTTGTCAGCCAAGCAGGGATTAGTCCTTCTGCTCTATAACAAACCTGTAATTTGATCTAAGCGTGAACGGTCATCTTGATTTGGCTGAATGAAAGCTGTCGATATAACAATGCCCCTCACCCCATGCCAAAACAATATGTATCTGCACCGGCCCCTAGAGTCAGCCTAAAGCGGCGAAACCTGCTGGGCTTTCTCGGCGGCACCCTGGCCGTTTTGCTGGTCGGCTGTTTTCGTAGGCCCTCCGCCTCAGCTCCGTTCAGCGCCGCTTCTGCCCAATCTCCAGCGGCGGGGCAGCCAGCCTGCACGGTGCGGCCCCAGCAGACCGAAGGCCCATATTTTGTCGATGAAGGGCTGAATCGTTCGGATATTCGCGCTGACCCCGCTAGTGGTGCCGTGAAACCGGGGGTTCCCCTAAGGCTACAGTTTCAGGTCTCGCAGATGGGGGGCGACAGCTGCGCGCCGCTGGCCGGGGCGATTGTCGATGTCTGGCACTGCGATGCTACGGGCGTTTATTCGGATGTCAGCGATCGCAGCTTCAGCACCCTGGGGCAAAAATTTTTGCGCGGCTCCCAGGTCACTGGTGGGGATGGCACAGTCGAGTTTCTGACCATTTACCCCGGCTGGTATCCCGGTAGAACCGTTCACATTCACTTCAAAATTCGCACCAGTGGAGCCTCTGTCCAAAACAATGGCCAAAGCAATAGCCAGGGCTATGAATTCACCTCACAGCTTTACTTTGACGATGCCTTGAGCGATCGCATCTACACCCAGGCTCCTTACAGCACTAGCGGGCAGCGCACCACCCGCAACTCAAATGACGGCATCTTTCAAGGGGGTGGCGAGCAGTTAACACTTGCTGTTACTCAGGATGGAGAGGGCTACACTGGCCGCTTCGATGTCGGGCTTGAGCTGGCCTGAGCAGTCAGCCTAAAGGGGATTAATCGCGGCTGGGTTTGAAGAATGTTTGAGGGGTAGCCCTGACCTTAGACAGGCAGGGGAAAATCATAGTTATCGGGCGATAAAATTTTCTGCCAATAGTCCAGGTTGCAGCGGCGCAGACAGAACCATTGGCCACCGTTGGGTTTAAGTGATCACTCAGAGCACACCGGTTGTTGAGTAGGAGCGTGATGGGATGAACAATACAGTTTTTCGATATCCCCAACTCCAACATGCCTTAATTCCCCAGGCCCATACCCCAGCAGCTGACCTAGAATTCGCGTGCAACGCAAAGGCATTTGGGGAGGCGATGTTTCAACTGTTTCAGCAGCAGATCGATGACGCCATCACAGCCTATCCCCACGAAGAAAACCAGGACAAACTGTACCTAAAGGTGCGCCCCGTTCTAGATGCGTGCCCAGCGGTGCAGGCGGTTCACTGGGGTCGGGGGGTGCTGCAAGATCGGTTGTGGAGCCAGGTGCTGGCCGATATTGAGTCGGATCGACAGCGCCTTGAAGCGGTCTATCAATCCCACCAGCAAGGCCAGGGAAGCCTAGAGCTAAATCCAGATCTAGCCATCCCTTCCCATCAGCTCAAGGCCCATATTCATCGCATGCCGGGGGGCTATCTGCGAGACCTTGAAGCCGACAGTTTTGAGTCTGGAGCGCTGTACGACCACGGCGTTTTTCTCTACGGCAGAGGGTGGTTTGGCCCCCTCAACGACGAACTCGGCCAGACCTTGATTCACCATGTCTTGAACAAGCACTACCCCGAGTTTAAACCCCGGCAGATTTTAGATTTAGGGTGTTCAGTCGGTCACAGCACCTTGCCCTATACATCGGCCTATCCCCAGGCCCAGGTTTGGGGAATTGATTTGAGTCCGTCGCTGTTGAGATATGCGATCGCGCGGGCTCGGGTTTTGAACCAGACAGTTTATTTCTCTCAGCAAAATGCCGAGAGTACCGAATTTGCCGATCAGTCGTTTGATTTGGTGGTGAGCCACATTCTGCTGCACGAAATTCCGGGAGTGGCGAGGCAGCGAGTCTTTGCCGAAAGCTATCGCCTGCTCAAGCCCGGCGGCATGATGGTGCATTTGGAGAGCAAATTATTTCTGGCCCCGCCTACCATGGTCGCCCGATACTTCCGCGACACCGAGGTCTGGGCTAATTCAGAACCCTATCTGGCTTCTTCAAGCTTTGCCGACTTTCCGACCTATGCCCTAGCGGCGGGGTTTGCACCCAATGCGTTTCACCTTCACTATGTGCCGGGCTACTATGCGGCCCAGCAGGGCAACACCAATGCGAGCTGGGTGGCTTTTTGTGGGGTTAAGCGTTAACCCAAGCGCGTTAGAGGGTGCGATTCCCACAGGGATACTCGTTCCGAGTCGGCTCCCGAACGCTGCGCGAATCGCCTTTCGGGCAACCTCTCCTCATAAAGCCTGGCTTTGGCCTGCTAGCTGACTCGTAACTGCCTAAAAAACCGCGTCAAAACAGCCTCATTAGTGGAGTAGTTGTTATTCCAACTACGTCCCGTGTTTTCTCAGCGCCGTCGTATCCCAGGCCTGATCGACTTCGCGGGGCAGGTCGTAGACATCGGACTGAAGCACGTCCTTGAGATCGGCGGAGAGCTGCTGCGATCGCGCCACTAGCTTCGGCATATCCCCCTCGATCTCGGCCATATCGCGCATGGCCTTGATGTCGTGATGGCGAAAGATGCGGGCAGCCCGGTGGGCGTGGTAGGCCCGAAACCCAAGCAGCTTTAGGGCCTCAGCACCCAAGCTCAGGGCCGATTCAAAAGTTTCTCGCTCCACGACGGCAACATCGCGGCGCAGCAGCTCGTAGGCGTGGCGACGATCGATGGCTCGCGCCAAAATCTTCAGGTGGGGAAAGTGCTTTTGCACCAGGTCGATGGTTTGCAGCGACCTTTCTACGTCGTCGATCGCCATCACAAACAGCTTGGCGTCGGCAGCCCCCGCCGCATGGAGTAGCTCAATGCGCGATGAGTCGCCGTAAAACACCTTGTGGCCAAACTGACGCAGCAGGTCAATGGTGGACGGGTCATGATCCAGCACGGTAGTCTGAAACCCGTTGGCAATCAGCAGACGACCGACGATCTGGCCAAAGCGGCCAAAGCCCGCAATGATCACCGGAGTTTCGCCATCGTCAATGGTGTCGGGTTCCCGCTGTTCGCCTTGGCCCGTAAAGCGCGGCTGCACCAGCCGTTCATTGGCAATCATCACCAGGGGGGTGAGGGCCATCGACAGGGCCACCACCACCACCAGCGGTGCGGTAACGGTCGTCGGCAAGACCCGGCTCTGCTGAGCAAAGGAAAACAGCACAAAGCAAAACTCTCCCCCCTGGGCCAGGGCCATAGCAAACAGCAGGTTTTGGCTCAGCGACTGCCGAAAGAAACGCCCCAGGGCCAGCAGCACCACCCCCTTGAGCAGCATCAGCCCGACCACCAGACCCAAGATCAGCAGGGGCTGACGGGCTAGCACATTAAAATCAATGCTGGCCCCCACCGAGATAAAGAACAGGCCCAGCAGCAGGCCCTTAAACGGCTCAATGTCGGTTTCTAGCTCGTGGCGATACTCGTTGTCGGCCAGCACCACCCCAGCCACGAAAGTTCCCAGGGCAGGCGATAGCCCCACCAGCTGCATGATCAGGGTAATACCAATCACCAGCAGCAGGGCCGTCGCCGTAAACATCTCCCGCAGGCGCGTATCGGCAATAAAGCGAAATACTGGCCGCATCAAAAATCGCCCGACCACAATAATGCCCCCCACAGCCCCCATCACCAGCAGGGTGCGCTGCCAGGCGGGCAAGCCTCCACTCGCCTCGGCGGTGGCCACCAGCACCGCCCCATGGGGGCCGATCGCGGTCTGTCCCATTTCCAGCAGGGGCAGCAGCGCCAGCATCGGAATCACCGCAATATCCTGAAACAGCAGCACCGAGAAGGAGGCCTGCCCCGCCTCGGTTTTCATCAGGCCCTTTTCGTTCAGGGTTTGCAGCACGATCGCCGTAGATGAGAGCGACAAAATCATGCCAATGGCCAGGGCCATAGTCAAAGGGAGGCCCACCAGCAGGGCAATTAGAGCGATCGCCCCGGTGGTCACCGCTACCTGCAACCCTCCCAGCCCCAAAATCGGCCCCCGCAGCTGCCACAGTAGCGAGGGTCGCAGTTCTAGACCAATCAAAAACAGCATCATCACCACGCCAAATTCGGCGAAGTGCATCACGTCATCCTGCTGTTCCCCCACCAGGCCCAGCACAAAGGGGCCGATAATTACCCCGGCAATTAGGTAGCCCAGCACCGAGCCCAGCCCCAGCCGTTTGGCAATGGGCACCGACAGCACCGCCGCCATCAGGTAAATAAACGCCTGAAAAAATAAGTCTTCGCTATGCATGGGGGGCTACCTCGGGGGTAAGCAATACCTGGCTCAAATTGTGGTTTAGCTGGGTCAGGCCAGAGAGCGCTGGCCAGTTAATGTGGTCATCTCGCAGGGCCTGGAGCAGGGTGCGGTAGTCTTGGGCGCGATCGTTAATTTGAGCGTCGTCGCTCAGCTGGTGGGCACCGTGGACAACAAACGGGGGCAGATAGTCCATGCCGCACAGCCGCGCGGTTTGGGCAAAGGGGGCCAGCAGCTCGCTGATGGTGTAATAGTTGTTGCCCTCTCGTCGATAGGCCTCCTGGGTACCGCCAGTAGAAATGACGGAGAGACACTTTTTGCCGTGCAGGGCCGTGCCCTCGTGGCCGTAGGCAAAGCCATATTCGAGCACCAGGTCTTGCCACTCCTTGAGAATGGCGGGGCTGCTGTACCAGTAAAAGGGGTGCTGCCACACCACAATATCGTGGTCAACTAGCAGCTGCTGCTCGCGCTTCACATGGATGTGAAAGTCGGGATACTCCTCATAGAGGTCGTGGAGGGTGACCCCCTCTAAATCGGCGATCGCCCGTAGCAGCTGACAGTTAATGCGAGATTTATTGAGGGCAGGGTGGGCAAAAAGCACCAAAATCCGGTTGGGGGAAGTCATAGCTGTAGGGAAAGAGAGCAGATTGGCCCTGGCGCTCAGGCTCTCCGAACCAGTCTTTGACCCTCGCCCTGCTGGGGAGCCTGAGCCCAGCATCGGTTTTGCCACCGCAACTGTAAACGATCTGGGCGGTCAGCGGGGGTAACCCATCTACCCTTTTGGCGACACAAACCATTGTAGAGATGCGCGGTGGCACCTCCAGAGCAAGATCTGTAGCTACACGTCAGAAAACCGACATCACCCGACGGGCGGCCCGCCTACATAAAAAAAGAAGCGCGGAAACCACGCTTCTGAGCTGTGATGTTGAGCTGGAAAGTTACCCCTCCATCCCAAACACTGTTAAGAGCAGCCTCGCCTACGCGTCGCTCTCTATATAGACAAACAGCAAACTCATCAAAACCACAGGCATGAGCCAGGTAATCGTAGGAATTAAAATCCAGGGTAGCCAAGAGGCAGCGTAGGTTCCATCCATGGTTGAAATCTCCTTTGCAAATTAATTGTGGGTTGGCGATTTTAGATCTTGGTGGAGCACTAGTTAAGAGTCAGTGCTTTTCTCTTCGGTGCTCTCTAGTTGTTCACAAAGCCCCTAAAGATGGCGTTGATTTCTTCGAAGTGGCTGAGCAAGAAATAGGCCATATAAGCCCCACTCATGCCACCAATAAAGAAGCCAGCCGTCATTTCACTCCAGCCTTCAGAGGTTTTTAGCGCATCGGTGCCAGGGTCTAATTCGTTGGCGGGTTTGAGAGAAACCCGCCCGTGGACTCCCATACCGGCGGTACCGAGCAGCACGATGACGATCGCAGTCACCAACCCACCCAGGTAGGGGGCAACCTCAAAGTCACGCAGAGCACCCACAACCACCTCTGGCCCAACGAGGAAATAGCCGTGGGCTAAGCCAATCTCTAGGCCTCGGGTAATCGGGGCCATGCCCTTACGGTAGGCTGGCAAAGATCCAATAAACGCCCGCACAAAGGCAGAGTCGCTAATGGGGGTAGACAGGTGTCCGAGCTGGGGGTCGCCCTGGTAGGGGCCGACAACTTGATTGGTCATGGGTTGATTTGCCTCCAGGTGGATTTGGTGTTGTCTATACTGACGCGAAAAGAGTAAAAGTCCTGGCTCAACTACCCCGAAGAACCAGGACTCTTGAGAAGCGGAGAGTCTCCATCCGTCTCAAGCCTGTGAGGTGCAGAGGGCAATGAAGGGACGTACTTGGCACCTCGGATTTTTCAAAATGCTTAAATCAAGACTCTTGGTGTGAGTAAATTACTGAGTGGCTTGGGTTTAATCCCCCAACCCCCTTGGAAAGGGGAGCAGTAGTCCGTTGCTTGTGGGCGAGAACCTGCCCCTCTTTTAAAGAGGCTTTCTGAGGTAAGTCATCCCACAAGCAACCGGGGGTGTAAGGTGGGCGGTGCCCACCCTACGAGGGGCCTCGCTAGCCAAAGCGGCTAGAGGTTGAGGCTATGAGGAAGGCAGCGTAGGTCAGAATGTAGCCCACCGTAAAGTGAGCCAGACCCACAACCCGTCCCTGGATAATCGACATGGCAACGGGCTTGTCCTTCCAGCGAACCAAGTTCGCCAGGGGAGTGCGCTCGTGGGCCCACACCAGGGTCTCGATCAGTTCCTGCCAGTAGCCCCGCCAGGAGATCAAGAACATGAAGCCCGTCGCCCAGACCAGGTGCCCAAAGAGGAACATCCAGGCCCAAACCGCCAGGTTATTCATGCCGTAGGGGTTGTAGCCGTTGATTAGCTGTGACGAGTTAAGCCACAGGTAGTCTCGGAACCAGCCCATTAAATAGGTCGAGCCTTCGTTGAACTGGGCCACATTGCCCGACCACAGCGTCAGATGCTTCCAGTGCCAGTAGAAGGTCACCCAGCCGATGGTATTCAGCATCCAGAACATCGCCAGGTAGAACGAATCCCACGCGGAAATGTCGCAGGTGCCGCCCCGGCCAGGGCCGTCGCAGGGGAAGCTGTAGCCGAAGTCTTTTTTGTCGGGCATCAGCTTTGAACCGCGGGCATCCAGCGCACCCTTGACCAAGATCAGGGTGGTGGTGTGCAGACCCAGGGCGATCGCATGGTGAACCAAGAAGTCCCCAGGGCCAATGTTCAAGAACAGCGAGTTAGTACTGCTGTTGATGCCATCCAGCCAGCCGCCGAGCCACACGTTGCCGTGGTTTGGCCAAGCCGTCGTCGCAATGCTGTCCGGGTTGGATAGGAGAGTATCCATGCCGTAGAGCAGCTTGCCGTGGGCCGCTTGAATCCACTGGGCAAAGACCGGCTCAACCAGAATCTGCTTCTCGGGGGTGCCGAAGGCAACCACCACATCGTTGTGCACGTACAGACCCAGGGTGTGGAAGCCCAGGAACAGCGATACCCAGCTCAGGTGCGAGATGATCGCTTCCTTGTGCTCCAGCACGCGGTACAGCACGTTGTTCTGGTTAGCTTTGGGATCGTAGTCGCGCACCAGGAAGATGGCTCCGTGGGCAAAAGCCCCCACCATAATGAATCCAGCGATGTACTGGTGGTGGGTATACAGAGCCGCCTGGGTGGTGTAGTCCTTCGCAATAAAGGCGTAGGCCGGCATGGAGTACATGTGCTGCGCCACCAGCGACGTCACCACACCGAGGCAGGCCAAGTGCCAGGCCAGCTGGAAGTGCAGCGAGTTGTTGTAGGTGTCGTAGATGCCCTTGTGACCTTCGCCCAGCAGGCCGCCAAAGGGGGTGCCTTCGGGGGGACGGTGGGCATTCATGATGGTCTTCATGTCGTGGCCAATACCGAAGTTCGTCCGGTACATGTGGCCAGCCACGATGAAGAGCACCGCGATCGCCAGGTGGTGGTGGGCAATATCCGTCAGCCACAGCGCGTCGGTCTGAGGATGGAACCCACCCAGGAAGGTGAGAATCGCCGTCCCGGCCCCGTCGCTGCTGTTAAACACGTGGTTTGCGGTGTCTGGGTTCTGGGCATAGACCCCCCACTGGCCGGTAAAGAACGGCTTCAACCCGGCGGGGTGAGGCCGTACCGACAGGAAGTTATCCCAGCCCACATGCTGACCCCGCGCTTCGGGGATGGCCACGTGAATCAGGTGACCGGCCCAGGCCAGGGAGCTCACCCCAAACAGACCAGCCAGGTGGTGGTTCAGGCGGGATTCCGCATTTTTGAACCAGGCCAGGCTAGGCCGAAATTTGGGCTGAAGGTGCAGCCAGCCAGCGAATAGAAACACTGCCGACAGAATCAGCAGGAACATGGCCCCGCCGTAGAGGTCGGCGTTGGTGCGCATGCCGATGGTGTACCACCAGTGATACACCCCAGAAAATGAGATATTAACCGGATAGTTAGCCCCGCCCTGGGTGAAGGCATCCACAGCGGGCTGGCCAAATTGCGGATCCCAAATCGCGTGGGCGATCGGTTTCACACCCAGCGGGTCTTTTACCCACTGCTCAAAGTTGCCTTGCCAGGCGACGTGGAACAGGTTGCCCGAGGTCCACAAAAAGATGATTGCCAGGTGGCCAAAGTGCGAAGCAAAAATCTTTTGGTAAAGATTCTCCTCCGTCATGCCATCGTGGCTTTCAAAGTCGTGGGCCGTGGCAATCCCGTACCAGAGCCGACGCGTGGTCGGATCTTGGGCCAAGTCCTGGCTAAATTTTGGGAATTTAGTTGCCATGAATCAAAACAGGTTTGATGTACGAATGGGTCAGAAAACGCAATTCGTGAAATTCGGTGGTGTGGGTTGGTGTAGGGGCAGACCAACGTGTCTGTCCTACCCAGGGTCTAAGCCGAACCCATTGGGTTCGTTATTGCCGGGGTTAGGGGCGAACACATTGGTGCGCCCCTACGGGAATCCCATGACCAAACGGGTCATCCCACCGAAATTATCCTGGCTAGGAAGAAGGCCCACGTCGTGGCAATCCCCCCCAGCAGATAGTGGGCCACACCCACGGCCCGACCTTGGGTGATGCTCAGGGCACGGGGCTGAATGGCCGGAGCCAGCTTCAGCTTGCTGTGCGCCCAAACAATTGATTCGATCAGCTCTTGCCAGTAGCCGCGACCGCTGAACAAGAACATCAGGCTAAAGGCCCACACAAAGTGCGCTCCCAAGAACATGAGCCCGTAGGCCGACAGGGCCGACCCGTAGGAGCCAATCACCTGAGAAGCCTGAGCCCACAGGAAGTCGCGCAGCCAGCCGTTGATGGTGATAGCACTGGCCGCAAAGTTGCCGCCGGTAATGTGCGACACCCCGCCATCGGGCGAGACCGTACCCCACACATCCGACTGCATCTTCCAGCTGAAGTGGAAAATCACAATCGAGATGCAGTTGTACATCCAGAACAGACCCAGAAACACGTGATCCCAAGCAGAGACTTGGCAGGTGCCGCCTCGACCTGGCCCATCGCAGGGGAACCGGAAGCCCAGATCACCCTTGTCGGGAATCAGTCTGGAGCTGCGGGCAAACAGCACGCCTTTCAGCAGAATCAGCACGGTTACGTGGATGGTGAAGGCGTGGATGTGGTGCACCATGAAGTCGGCTGTCCCCAGAGGAATTGCCGCCATGGCTACCTTGCCGCCAACGGCCACCAAGCCGCCATCAAACACCGGACTAACGCCAGCTAGGGCATTGGGCGCAGTATTGCCCGCCGCCGCTCCGTGAATACCTTGAATCCACTGAGCGAACACTGGCTGGAGTTTGATTGCCGTGTCAGAGAACATGTCCTGGGGTCGTCCCAACGCCCGCATGGTGTCGTTGTGGACATACAGCCCAAAGCTGTGGAAGCCCAGGAAAATACAGACCCAGTTGAGGTGCGAAATAATCGCATCCCGATGGCGCAAAACGCGATCGAGGTTGTTGTTGACATGCACCGAGGGCTCATAGTCACGCACCATAAAGATGGCCGCGTGGGCTGCTCCCCCCACAATCAAGAAACCGCCAATCCACATGTGGTGGGTAAACAGCGACAGCTGAGTGGGGTAATCCGTCGCGAGGTACGGATAGGGAGGCATCGAGTACATGTGCTGGGCCACGATGATGGTAAGGGACCCGAGAAGGGCCAAGTTCCACCCCAGCTGAGCATGCCAGGAGGTCGTGAAGATCTCGTACATGCCCTTGTGGCCTTCGCCGGTAAACGGCCCCTTGTGGGCCTCCAGTACCTCTTTAAAGCTGTGACCAATACCCCAATTGGTGCGGTAGAAATGGCCTGCCACGATAAATAGAACGGCCAGTGCCAGGTGGTGGTGAGCCGTATCCGATAGCCACAGGCCGCCAGTTTGGGGGTTGAGCCCACCCTTAAAGGTGAGGAAGTCGGCATAGACTCCCCAATTTAGGGTGAAGAATGGCTTGAGACCCTCGGCAAAACCCGGATACAGGTCTGCCATCAGACCCTTGTTGAGAATCCATTCGTGGGGCAGTGGAATAGCCGCTACCGAGTCAATGACTCGACCGCCGATGGTCAGGGGCCGCCCGGCATCGATCGCATCAAGGCAGGCATTCACCGGCAGCGATACGTGGATCTGCTGACCGGCATAGCCCAGACAACCCAGGCCCAGCAGCCCAGCCAGGTGGTGGTTCATCATCGATTCCACGTTCTGGAACCACTCCAGCTTGGGAGCGGCCTTGTGGTAGTGGAACCACCCGGCAAACAGCATCAGACCAGCCATCACTAACGCCCCAATGGCGGTGCAGTAGAGCTGGAAACCGTTGGTAATGCCGTTGGCCCGCCACATCTGGAACAGCCCAGAGGTAATTTGGATACCGTGGAAGCCGCCGCCCACATCGGCATTGAGAATTTCTTGGCCAAAGACGGGCCAAACTACCTGGGCACTGGGCTTAATGCCGGTGGGGTTGGTGAGCCAGGCCTCGTAGTTCGAGAACTTGGCACCGTGGAAGTACATACCGCTCAGCCAGATAAAGACGACGGCTAAGTGGCCAAAGTGAGCACTGAAGATCTTCCGCGAAATATCTTCTAGGTCACTGGTGTGACTGTCAAAGTCGTGGGCGTCGGCGTGCAGGTTCCAAATCCAGGTGGTGGTTTTGGGCCCCTTGGCCAACGTGCGGTCGAAGTGACCGGGCTTACCCCATCGCTCAAATGAGACGGGCACCGGATCTCTATCAACCACGACCCTGACTTTTTGTCCCGGTTCAGGGGGACTTATGGTCATGGGACTCTCCTCTCTTCTACTCGAAAATACAGAGCGGATAAAGGCGCTTCCTACTCGATAGACGGCTATAACCTGAGTCTATAGAAAGCTTAAATAAGCCCTTTCAGGCATTACAAGCCAACCCAAGACATCGGCGTGCTCCCCCAGTCGGCCAGAGGATTACGTTCAGAAATCGGGTTTACAGCGCTTAACAGCCTAGCCGTAGAGAGGCGTGAGCCAGTCCGAGAAATATCCCGCAAGGCTTTAGATCTCCTAAGGCTACGACAGGTTAAGTAACAAACTACAGAATCACCGCTGCTCTTGGTAAGCGAAGTTTTCACAAGTTAATAACTCTGAGAAAAATAAATTCAGTCCTCTTTCTTAGGGCAGAGAACGGTGCTTTTGGGTCTGCCTATTTTTCGCAATCGGAGAATTTTGAGCGCGATCGCACACTCCCCAATTTCTTCCACCACCAATAAATTAAGGTGTCCTAGATCAAGGCAGGTTAGAGGCCCCCAGTGCCGAGTGCGAAGGGCTCGCTTACATCCTGGGGGACAGGCCTTACCAGGTAGGCTGGAGTCATGACAGCGGTCTTTGACGAAGACGTTTGCGCTGAGCAAGCGCGTGCCCAGGGCGGGGAATTGTATCGATGAGCCCCTGGCCTTTCAGCTTCGACAATAAAAATTGTCCAGGGATAAACAGGTTGAGTCTGTCTATCCCTGGACAACGTGAGGTGCTAGCTGGGCAATGCCCAGCTAGCCAGCGGTGCGCCTCCTTAACACTCCTTAACAAGTACGGCTGTGGCTAATTAACCGGCTCTCTAGCCCTGGCGCACCAGGGCAGCTTCCCCTGGGCCAGGGGCGCGCAGGTCAGAGCGGGTAAGCTCTGGGGTGTGGTTGTACACCGACCCCAGCAAAATCTCCAGGCAGCCAGCCTCGCGGGCGAGGTCGATCGCCCTATGGGTGATCAGATCGCCTACGTTCAAAATCACCTGGTCATGCCCGTCGAGAATCACCCGCGTGACCGGCCGACCGAGCGCCCCCTGAATGCGGCGATTTTCGATGAACTGCTGCACCTGAAGCCGAGCCTTGAGCGCCTGACGCTGGCAGACAACCCACAGGGTAGCGGCTTCGCTCTGTAGCTGGCTAGCGCCAGTCTGTAGCTGCCGACCGGCGATCGCAGAGGTGGTTCTCAACCGCTCGTTAGTCTTCAACAGGCCCTGGCTCGCCCCCTGGCGATAGGCTTCATCGAGGCTGAGCCCAGTGGCCACCATCAGCGCCTGTTCTTGGTGGTGGGCCTGGGCGCGGTCTAGCACCAGTTCGGTGACGATTTGCCCGCCTGCTACGATCACCAAGCCCGAGGGGGTGCGCACCGTAGAGGTGGCCCGGCGACCTAGGGTTTGCTCAACCGCAGGCTTGGCTAACCAACCACTGGCCTGCTGAGTGAACTCAGCGCCAATATTGCCGCCCGTAGCTCGGTAGAGTTCGTCAAGCACCCCGGCGGCATCGGCTAGGGTGAGCACCCCAGGGGTGACTACCGCCCCCTTGGCAATCAGCAGATTGCCCTGGAGGGTATAGATATCGCGGGCAACGGTTTTGCCCACGGCGTGGGTACGCTGTTTTTCAGGATCGACGGCGGCGTTGGTCACGGTAGCCAAGGTGTCTTGCTGGAGACCTTTGAGGTCGCGGCTGGCTTGCTCAGTGGCCGCCTGTAGCTGTAGCTGGGCCTGCTGAGACGCCAGCTGAAACTGCTCTTTGGCCGCTTGGGTGGCGGTCTGAATGCGATCGCTGGCCTCCTGGCCAATGTCGCCGCCCGTCGCCCGGTACAGGCGATCGAGCACGGCGTTATTGACAGCCTGCTGCACCTCCAAGGCCGTCACCACCACACCGGGGGGAATGACTACCACACCTTGATCGCTGACCACGGCGGATTGGGTGGCTTTGCCCAGGGCGTAGGCTCCCTGGTCTTCAGGGCTAATGACCGCGTTGGTAATTGAGACTTCGGCGTTGCGGCGGGCCGAATCGTACTGTTGGCTGGCAGCCAGGGTCATGGTTTCCCAGTCTTTTTGGGCGGCGGCGGCCGCCACTTGCAGCTTCTCGCTGGTGTACTGACCGGCCTCTTGCAGCTTTGTGCCAGTGTAGGTGGTCGCCTCCTGCAATTTGGTGCCCGTGTACTGACCGGCCTCTTGCAGGCGATCGCCCGCCGACTGTAGCGCGCCGAGCACACCACCTACCTGCTCTTCCATGAGGTCAGCGGTTTCGGGCACCACAAAGGCCACGTCTTCACCAATGGTCAAGGTTTGCAGGGCAGGCACGAACGATCGCCCCGAATAGGCGTCAGCAAATAGGCCGCCCGACACTTCATAGCCCTCCACTAGCCCTGTCGTCTCATCAAAAAATACGTCAACCATCGTGCCCAGGTTGCGCCCGTCGGTGGTCATGATTTTGGTGCCCCGCAGCACGTTGTTTTCCTTCAGCAGGGCCTTGACGCGGGCGAGCGTTCTGGCAGGCACCAAGGTGCTCTTATCGGCAGTAATAATACCGCTGGGGCCAATGGCCTTAACCGACGACAGCGGCAAAATGCGGGCGCTCTTAAACCAACCTGCTTCGGCTACCAAAAATCCCAGCACCTGACTGGTTTCGTGATCAAAAATTAGATCGCGCACCGACTCCAGCGTTCTGCCAGTATCGTAGGCAAAAATTGATTTTCCTAAAATATCGCTACCTTGTCGCATAGTTGCTCCTTTGACTTAAGTTCTTGTGGGTTTGGATCTTGTTGAGGCTTAGATTCAGCCAGAAAAATCATCAGTAGACATCTAAGCCACTAAACGAAAAAATGACTAAGAGCTAGGGATTAAGACCCTAAAGCAGATTGGATTCATCAGAGCCGCCGAACACGGGCTGGGCCTGGGGGCCAATCTCTGGCACAAGATCGGTGTAGCCTTTATACTCCAAGGTGCCGAGGCCTGCGATCGCCACTACCAGCACTGTCAAGCTCCACAGAAAACCAGAATTAGAGCGTTTTCCTACTAATCTAGGCATGGTTTACTCCTTATAGAAAGTCGCAAAAAAATCTTCAGCCGAAGGCCGAACTATGACCGGGAATCAGTTCTTTAAAGCCTTTTGTCGCCGACCCTACTGGTCAGCCCTCTACAAACACACAACCAACACACAGCGCCAGCAAAACGACAGCTTAACTACCTCCTATCGGCGATAACAGATGCTGTTATTGACTGGCTACTCTTGATACTACGCTTAATAAAATTAAATACTCTCTACAGGAAGACAGAAAAGGGGTTGTATCCCGATAGCTATTGACGGGGTGGATTCACTAAAAAAGACGGATTTCAACCGAATTCAATCAGCATTTCCCCCTCTGTCCATAAGCCACGCCTATGCCACAGTCCAGCCATCGGCCAGAATGCAGCGATAGGAAGCTCTTGGCAGATCCCCTACAACGCCCCTGAAGGTGCCAAGCCAGCTCGCCTCGAACTCAACGCCATCGGTTACCCAAGGAAACAGGCTGCCCCAACCGCAGCCGAGCGATTGCAGCCAAGCAACTTTACGCACCCTTAGGCCTAGAGCGATTTGGGTAAATCTAGACAGGTCATACCGTCGGGGCAAGGGGTTTTGAGAGCCTGACCCAGTTTCAAGCTAAAAATCTCTCTGCCCGCGATCGCCCCAGGTGGTGTACATTATGAGAAAATTGTGACAAGTATTTAAGCAAAACCCATTTAGGAGGCTATGCCCTATGGACTGGCGTGTTGTTGTCGTTCTACTGCCAATTATCGTGGCCGGAAGCTGGGCTGTATTTAACATTGGTCGAGCCGCTCTGGGGCAGCTACAAGACTTCCTCAATCGAGAAGCCTAGGTCTAGGCGACCGTAAACCCAAAGCGCGATGGTCAAAGCCCAACTCCGACGGGCAGCGGCGATGGCCACCAGCGTCTCAAAACTATCCGGAGGATGCCCCATAAGGTCTGGGCATCCTCCGGATAGTCGTTATAGAGCTAGTTTCTTAAGCTGGGGCATCAGTTGACCAAAGGCAATACCCCGATGACTATTCGCGTCTTTTTGCTCGGGCGACATCTCAGCAAAGCTTTTGCCCAACGTGGGCAGATAAAAAATCGGGTCGTAGCCAAAGCCCCCCGCACCGCGCGGCTCCAACAAAATTTCGCCGGGGCAAACGCCCTCGGTTTCTAGCACAATATCGCCCTGGGGGTTAGCCAGGGCTAGGGCGCAGACAAACTGGGCGCTGCGATCGCCCTCCCCAGAGGATCCTTGACCACCGCGCTCACTCTCTAGCTCCTGGAGCAGGCGATCGATTCTGGCGGCGTCGCTGGCAGCGTAGCGGGCCGAGTAGATGCCGGGGGCACCGCCGAGGGCGTGCACCTCTAGGCCCGAGTCGTCGGCGATCGCCCACTGGCCGAGGGCCTTAGCAACCCCTGCCGCCTTGAGCCGAGCATTCTCTAAAAACGTGGTGCCCGTCTCTTCTATATCAATGGCATCAGGCTTGAGCTGAAGCTCCCAGCCCAGCTCACCTAGATACACCTGCATCTCTTTCAGCTTGCCGGGGTTTCCGGTGGCAACAATAACCGTGGGCATCCGCAACATATCCCCCAAACATAGGCCATGGGTCGATTGTAGTGCCTTGCCCCGCCGGGCAAAATGGCCTAGACCCCAAATGCAGATCTGGCCTAAACCTGGTAGCGTGGTGAACAGTATGCTATTGCAAAGGTTTTGCCCTTGAACCCCGAGCGCCCCTCCCAAAGCTCCAACTATTGGACGCTGGCTCCCTACGTACGGCGCGAGTGGCGCACCATCGCACAAGCGCTGTGTGGCACCATTATTTTTGTTTCCTTCTGGCCCATCCTGGCCTGGCTATCGGGGAATATTCTGGAGCAGTTGGCGGCAGGCAACGTGCCGGTGGTGTCACGGTTTATCGCCATCACCATGGCCGGGTTTGCGCTGCAAAAAATCGGGCAATACATTCAAGACTCACTGATGGCGAAGGCCGCCCTAGAGGTGGCTTTTAATCTGCGCAGAGATGTGTACACCCACATCCACCGCCTGAGCCTCACCTACTTTGAGCGCAGCCAAACCGGAGATTTATCCTACCGGCTGACGGAAGACATTGACCGCATTGGCGAAGTCGTCCAAAAGCTGTTCCACGACTTTTTGCCCTCGGTGCTGCAACTCGTGGTGGTGCTGAGCTACATGGTCTACCTCAATTGGCAGCTGACCCTGACGGCGGTGGTGCTGGTACCCATTCTGGCCATCCTGGCCGGCTGGTTTGGGGAACAAATGCTGAAATTTTCGCGGCGCAGCCAAAACCTGGTCTCCGACCTCTCGTCGCTAGTCACCGAAGTTTTTAGCGGCATTCGCCTGGTGCGGGCCTTTGCCGCCGAAGAGTATGAAGTCGAGCGCTTTACCCAGGAAGCCGAAAAAAACCGCCAGGCCAAATACAAGGCGGCCTGGCTCCAGGCGGTGCAGTACCCGGTGGTGGGCTTTACCTACGCCGTGGTGGTGATGCTGATTTTGCTGGTGGGCACCTGGCAAATTTCCCAGGGAAACCTCACCGGGGCCTCCTTTGGTAGCTACGTGGTTGCGGCGCTAATGCTGATTGACCCGGTTAACCACGTCATCATTAACTACGGCGAGTTTAAGCAGGGGGAAGCCTCCGTCGATCGCATCATTGAGCTGCTCGACATCGAACCGGCAGTGCGCGAGCTGTCCACCGCCACCGACCTGCCCAAGGTCACCGGTCGAGTCGAATACCGCAACGTCACCTTTGGCTACGAGGCCGACGAACCTGTACTACGAAATCTTGACCTGCTGGCTCTCCCCGGCGAAAAAATTGCCCTGGTAGGCTCCTCAGGCGCGGGCAAATCCACTCTGGTCAACCTGCTGCCCCGGTTCTACGACCCCCAGTCGGGCCAGATTTTCATTGACGATGTGGATGTGGCCACCGTCACCCTGCGCAGCCTGCGGCGGCAGATCGGCATTGTGCCCCAGGAGACCACTCTGTTTTCGGGCACAATCGCCCAAAATATTGCCTTTGGTCAAAAAGACTTTGACATCGAAGCGGTGGAAGCGGCGGCCCGTATTGCCAACGCCCACGACTTTATCAGCCAGTTTTCCCAGGGTTACTACACCTGGATGGGGGAACGCGGCGTGAACCTGTCTGGGGGGCAGCGGCAGCGGGTGGCGATCGCCCGTGCCGTGCTCCTCAACCCCCGCATTCTGATTTTGGATGAGGCCACGTCAGCGCTGGATGCCGAGTCTGAAGCGCTGGTGCAGGAGGCGCTGGAGCGGTTGATGAGCGATCGCACCGTCTTCATCATTGCCCACCGCCTAGCCACCGTCCGCGACGCCGATCGCATTTTGGTAATGGAAAAAGGCCAGGTGATTGAAGCGGGCACCCACAGCGAACTGCTGGCCAACCAGAGCCGCTACGCCCAGTTTTATGCCCAGCAGTTTGCGGGCAGCAGCCAGGGGTAGAGATTTCGCCTGCCGCTGTCACTCCGCCCACGCAGGTATTAATCTGGAGTAAGTAATTATTCCTGGTTGACCATGGCATCGCCCCCGGCCACGGGCCTTGGCCCCGCCTCAGAAAAAGCGGTTTATCAAGATGGTTTGGGCGATCGCCTGTTCATCTGGCTGTTTAGCCGCAAAATGGCCAAGGCCGTGGGCAAAGACACCGCCCGCAGCGGCTACGACGGCTTTGTCGATTTATCCACTCAGATCATGCAGGGGCGCAATGCCCAGCAGCAGCAGGCGCTCGTTGCTGTGGTGCTCAAGTCTCTGGTGCCCGCCCAAGTGCTGTGGCTGATTCGCAACCTGTTTTCGCCGACCCAGCTAGTCTGCGAACTCAACGCCTGGTTTGCCACCCTGCTGTTTGAGTGGCTGGTCGGCCCCTGCGAGGTCAAGACCGTAGAATTTACCGATGCCCAGGGGCGCATCCGCCAGCAGCGCAGCGGCGTCCACATCAAAAAATGTCGCTACCTCGATGAAAGCCGCTGCGTTGGCATGTGCATCAACATGTGCAAGCTGCCCACCCAGCGCTTTTTCACCGAAGACTTCGGCATTCCCCTCACCATGGTGCCGAACTTTGAGGACTTTAGCTGTGAAATGATCTTCGGCCAGCCGCCGCCGCCGTTGGAGAGCGAGGATGCCTATCAACAGCCCTGTTTGATTGATCATTGCTCTCTAGCCACCCGTGATCCCCAACCTTGCCCCAAGGTCAGGAACTGAGAGCCTCGTCTAAAGTCTGCTCATACTCTTCAAGTGCTGCCAACACCGATTCCAGCTCTTGTCGGTTCGACTCACTGGGGTCTAGTTGGTATCGGATTTGGGCTTGGCGGTAGCGTACTTCTTGTCGATCTCTAAGAGCCGCCTGTTGATCTCTTCGAGCTTCTTCTCTCTCTCGGCGAGTCTCGCGTTCTCCTGCTTCAGCCTCGCGGTTTCCTTCTCGATTTCGACGGTTCCACTCAACGCCGAAATTAGCCAGTGCAGCCAGGAGGGCTGCCACAGTGAGTCGGTTGCTCCAGGTTTGGGGCTGGGCGACGATGCTGAGGAATCGGAAGTCTTGTTCGTCATAAAACCTCAGAAAGGCGACAGCGATCGCTAAAACAGTAACTAGGCTACCGGGCAGCAAGCCTAGGAAGTTGATCCACACCTGGCGCTTGAATAGTTCCATTCTAAGCGATGGCCATTGGCCCAATGGACTTGGTCATTGTAGTAGAGGGTAGCGAGCGAGGGTGAGGGAGATGGGGAAGGTGGGGAAGGTAGGGGAGATGAGGGGTTGGATTAGATTGGGCGAGTTAAACGCAATGGGAGGAAAAATCGCTACTGTAATCAGCAGTACAATATCCACTGGTTTGCTGGCGGTTCTACACCCATGATTGAAGTTGAGCACTTGAGTAAGACCTACGGGTCTACCACAGCCATTCAAGACATCACCTTTGGGGCGCAGCCTGGGGAGATTCTCGGTTTTCTAGGGCCGAATGGGGCGGGTAAAACCACCACTATGCGAATTTTGGCGGGGTATCTGCCAGCATCTGAAGGCACGGCCCGAGTGGCGGGCTACGACGTGCACACTGACTCCATGGCAGTGCGCCAGCGGATTGGCTACCTGCCCGAGTCGCCGCCGCTGTACCCAGACATGACGGTGCAGGGCTTTCTCAACTTTGTGGCCAAAATTAAGGGCGTGCCCGCCGATTTGCGACAAAAGCGGGCCGACATTGCGATGGACCACTGCGGTTTGCTCGACAAGCGCAAGGTGCTGATTCGCAAGCTGTCGAAGGGCTACCGCCAGCGGGTAGGCATTGCCCAGGCGATCATTCACGACCCGCCGGTAATTATTCTCGATGAACCTACAGTCGGGCTGGATCCGCGCCAGATTAACGAGGTGCGGCAGCTGATTAAAGGGCTGGCGGGTAGCCACACGATCATTCTCTCCACCCACATTTTGCCGGAGGTGAGCATGACCTGCGATCGCGTCACCATCATCAACCGCGGCCAAGTCGTCGCCACCGATACTCCCGACAACCTCACCACTCGCCTCTCCGGCGAATCGGCCTACGAGTTAGAGGTCAAAGGGGACGTGGATAGAGCCCAGCGCCTATTGAGCGAGCTGTCCCCTGTACGCCAGGTGACCCTCCTGGGGCCAGAGCACCTGCCGGAGTATCACCACCGGCTGCGGGTGAGCGCAGACGCCGATCGCGCCTTGGGAGCTGTTATGTCCGCCGCCCTCGTCAACGCTGGCCTCGAACTCCACGAACTGCGCCGCCAGCAAGCCACCCTCGAAGACGTCTTCCTCAACCTCACCACCACCGAACCCGCGACGGGGACAACAGCATCGCCCGAAGCAACCACTGCTGAAGATGTTGTTGTAGAAGAACCAGCCATAGCCGACTCCTCGACCAATGTAGACGTTTCTGAAGAAGTAGAAACCTGAGAACTTTGGATCTTAGATTGGGGATTGAATTCCCTTACCAAAATCCCTTAGGGCAGACACATTGGTCTGCCCCTACCCATCCACCCCTACCCATCCACCTCCGACCCATGGCCCTCCTCTTCAAAAACATCCTCGCCATCTACCAGCGAGAATTGCAAAGCTACTTCGCCTCGCCCCTGCCGTACATCATTGCCGCCGTGTTTTGGCTGCTGGGGGGCTTCTTCTTAGTAGCGATTCTGCTGGGGCCGCAGGGCATTTTGGCCCAGGCGGCGATGGCTGACCAGGCGGTGCAGATGGGCATGCCCCCCTCGCCCCCCTTCGATGTGGCCTACGAGTTCAACAAGGCCTACGTGGGGCTGCTGGGGTCGCTGTCGATGTTTGTGCTGCCGATGCTCTCCATGGGGCTCTACGCCGACGAGCGCAAGCAGGGCACGCTGGAATTATTGGCGACATCCCCTGTCACCAACTGGGCAGTGGCCCTGGGCAAGCTGCTGGCGGTGGTGAGCTTCTACATTGCCATGGTGCTGCCGCTGATGGTGTGCCAGTCGATCGCCCTAGGGGCCGCTGAGCCCCCGACCGGGTCGGGAGTATTCTTGCTGTCGCACCTGGGGTTAGTGCTGCTGGCGGCCAGCGTGTTGGCCCTGGGCATGTTCATCTCGTCGCTGACGGAGAGTACGGTGCTGGCGGCGATTATGACCTTTGCGCTGATTTTGCTGCTGTGGCTGGTGGATGCGGTGGCCCAAGGGCTGCCGGGGGTGGTGGGCAGCGCGATCGCCCATCTATCTTTGCTTAAGCACTTTACCGACTTCACCGAAGGCATCTTTGACACCGGCAGTTTGGTGCTGTTCCTCTCATTCATTGTGCTGGGGCTTTACCTCACCGCCCAGTCCATCGAAACCCTCCGGTTCCAGCGATCCTAGGGTTCAATCAATTCATTTGACGTCAGCAGGTTATGTAGTAGCGGGTAATGGCGATGAAATCGTTTGCGGCCTACCAAAAGTATTTGAAATACCTGGCGTTACCGGGGTTGGCCCTAGTAACGGCGGGGCTGATTGCGGGCATCGTCGCCGGATGGACGCTGCTGCCTGCGGGCCTGCTGGTGGGGGGCATTGGTCTGCTCTTGCTTGGGCTGGTGCTGGGCAACCAGGGGCAGGGACGGTTTTGGGCTCAGCGCTCCACCGAAGCGGGGGCCAATGCTCTGGTCTCTACCCTGGCGGTGCTGGCCATTCTAGGCCTGGTAAATTTCTTGGCCGTGCGCTACGCCAGCCGGGTAGACCTCACCGAGAACCAAATCTTTACCCTGGCCCCCCAGTCGCAGCAGGTGGTGCAAACCTTAGAAAATCCCACCCGCGTCGTCGTATTCGACCCGCTGCCCAACCCCCAAGATCGCCAGCTGCTCGAAAGCTACCGCCAGGCCGGGCCGCAGTTTACATTTGACTACGTCAACCCCTATAACGACCCCCGCCAGGCCCAGGATTTTGGTGCTACCCAGACGGGCATGGTGTTTGTAGAAAGTGGTGAGACCCGCCGCTTTTTGCAGAATGTCAGCCCTACGGAACGGCTGTCGGAGCGCACGCTGACCAATGCGCTAGATCAGGTGGTGAGCGATCGCGCCCTCACCATCTACTTCACCCAGGGCCACCAGGAATTCACCATCGACGGCAGCGACACCGGCTTTTTGCAGGCCGCCACCGCTTTAGAAGATAAAAGCGCTGTGGTGCAACCCCTCGACCTTTCCCAAACCAGCACCGTACCCGACGATGCCAGCGTGGTGGTGGTGGCTGGCCCCGCCGCCGAATTCTTTGAGCCTGAAGTCAACGCGCTGCAAACCTACCTCAACGGCGGCGGCAGCCTCATGCTGCTGATCGACCCGCGCACCAGCCCCGGCCTCGATACCCTGCTCGACCCCTGGGGCATCACCCTCGACGATCGCATTGTGCTCGACACCTCCGGCAGTGGCCAGCTGGTTGGCCTTGGCCCCGCTGCTCCCCTAGTCACCGACTTCGGTGACCACCCCATCACCCGCGACTTTACCGGCGGGCGATCGTTCTTTCCGCTGGTGCGTCCCGTCAATGTCGAAGAGGTGCCAGCGGTAACAGCAACACCCATTCTCCAAAGCAACCCCCAGAGTCGGGCCGAGGCCCTCTCCACCGAAGGCGAGCTGCAATACGACGAAAACGCGCCGCCCTCTGGTCCCTACACCCTTGGGGTCGCCCTCAGTCGCCCCGTCGAGGGGGCTGCTGCCCCCTCTGAAGATGAACCCGCCCCAGAGTCTCGCCTAGTCGTGATTGGCAACGCCACCTTTGCCACCGATGGCCTATTTGAGCAGCAGCTCAACGGCGATGTCTTTCTCAATGCCATTAGCTGGCTGGGCCAGCAGACCGATGCCACCCTCTCCATTCGCCCCCGCGAAGTCACCAACCGCCGCATTACCCTCACGGTGCAGCAGCAGATTGGGCTTGGGGTATTTGCCCTGCTGGTGCTGCCGGTGATCGGTCTTGGGCTAGCCGTGCTGATGTGGTTACGGCGACGATAGAGTACCCTGCCCCAGGTTGCTGGAGGGCAAACGCAAAGACAGCCTCAGGGATATTTGAGCGTTTGCGTCCGACGCTGTAAAACCTGTTGGGCAAAACAGGCCACGGCATAAAGAATAACGGTTTCACCCAAAAGTTCTGCCAGTTCCTCCAGGGTGATGCGGAGATGTTCGACGAAAAATACGGTTGCCGATGGGGAATGGGTGGGTAGCGCTGTCGCGATCGCATCCTTGGCCATCTCGGCCCCAAACCCACCCAGCAAAAAAATCCCCAGCCCTGCCAGCACCCACAGCACTGTCAGCCGGTGGGTACGCCATAGCAACGCTAGATCTTGAAATCCCAGCACCGCGATCGCCACCAAGAGGCTGAGGTAAATCACTTTCCAGTCCACCTGCCCCAGGGTGAGGTGAAACTTGAGCAATTCATCCGCAGCACCCAAGAAGCAGAGCAGCGCCACGGCACTGGGCAACACCCAGGAAATCGGTCTAGCCATGTACCGTCGAGACCGCAGGACACCCACACACAGCAGCCCGATCGCGCCCAGCAGGATCGCCTGTAGCCAAGAGGGCAGCGATCGCAACCCATCGAAGTCAAACAGCCCCGCCTCGCCCCGCCGACTAACCAGGGCTAAATAGGTCAAAGCCAGCCCTACCTCAAAGCCAATCAGAGCGATCGCGGCCTGTCTTAAAAATTTTGGAGTGGGCATAGCCAATATTCGCTAAATCACTAGGCCCAGCTTGCCCTCAGAGCAGAGGTAACGGCCATCGGATTTAGTCGGGTCTGGTCGGTAAGACCGTAGGCCTAGACAGGTGAACCGTGATGGTAAGCCCAAAGCAGGTGAAGCCTGGGTAAGGACAGCTTAAAATGTCCAAAATTCAAGCCCACCGAGCATCTTCTTGATTTTTCGCTCTTCTATTTCCGTTTTTTTGCTGCATACACCAGTGTGCTGACCAATTCTAGCCAGTGGTAGTGACGCATATCCTAAGCGCAGTGCTCAAGGCTATAACTCCTGAATTCAGAACAGAATTTCTCAGAAGTTTTTCCCCTCGCGCAACCAGGACATCTGTTCCATGCTGTTGAATGTGTTCCCTGCTGTTGATCAAAGTGAACCTTTGGCCCAGTGGGCGATGTGATCCCCTAGCTGGTCGAGGTTGCCCTGGTTGCCCGTGTACCCATTAGGTGTGTAGCCATGACTGTATCTACCCTCACCCCGCCCAGCGTGCAGTGTCCTGGGTGCGGCGTTCACAGCATTGTGGAATACAAGCCCACGGTGTATCACTGCCTCAAATGCGACTTTGAAAAAGACCTGAGCATTCCTTTAGAATCCCAAAACTCTGGCCTAGGGTCAGCGATTTTCGGCATGCTGGGCTTTGGCTTGGGGCTGCTAATTCTGCTGTAGAACTGGCCCCATAGCTTGATAGTGCAAATGCACCACAGTATCATAGGGGGGCTGACCCTTGGGCTCCCCTATGGCCATTATCTCTTCTCACACCGCCGACGATTCGGCCAAGCCCAAGCGGGCTAAGCCCCAACCGGCAGCCCAGCCCACCGCAGACGAGGCCTTACAACCGCTGCTTTCCCTCGTCAAAGGTGGGGAGGTACAGCCCGAAGATCTAGGGGATGAGGCCGCGACGCAAGCGCCAGCTTCAACTGCCCCCGAAGACACTTTAAGGCCCCAGCGACTGCAAGATTACATCGGACAGGCTTCCCTGAAAGAGGTGCTCGACATTGCGATTAAGGCCGCTCAGTCGCGGCAAGAGCCCCTCGACCATCTGCTGCTGTACGGGCCACCAGGGCTGGGCAAAACCACCATGGCGCTGATTCTGGCACAGGAGATGGGGGTGGCCTGCAAAATTACTACTGCCCCTGCCCTAGAGCGCCCCCGCGACATTGCCGGCCTGCTGGTCAATCTCAAACCCGGCGACGTGCTGTTTATCGATGAAATTCACCGGCTACCGCGGGTCACCGAAGAAATTCTCTACCCGGCCATGGAAGACTCGCGGTTGGATATCACCATTGGCAAGGGACAGTCGGCCCGCACCCGCAGCATTCCGCTGTGCCCGTTTACGCTGGTGGGGGCAACGACCAGGGTGGGGGCACTGAGCTCTCCGCTGCGCGATCGCTTCGGTCTTATCCAGCGGCTGCGCTTCTACGAAATCGATGAGCTCAAGCCCATTGTGCTGCGCACCGCCGACGTTCTAAAAACCCCCATCGAACCCGCCGGAGCCGAAGAAATCGCCCGTCGCGCCCGGGGTACCCCCCGCATTGCCAACCGCCTCCTGCGGCGAGTGCGCGACTATGCCGAGGTCAAGCTAGCTGGCCCCATTACCGCAGCCCTCGCCGCCGAAGCGCTAGAGCTGTTTAATGTGGATCCCTGCGGCCTCGACTGGACCGATCGCCGCCTACTGTCAGTCATGATTGAAAATTTTGGCGGTGGCCCCGTCGGCCTCGACACTATGGCCGCCTCCACGGGCGAAGACCCTCAGACCATTGAAGAAGTCTACGAACCCTACCTGCTGCAAATTGGCTATCTTCAGCGCACCCCCCGAGGTCGCGTCGTCACCCCCGCCGCTCGCCGCCACCTGGGCTATGACGAAGCGCTACCGGGGGACGGCAGCCAGATAACGCTTTTGTAAGCAGCAGCCCAGGATATAAGGGGTCAGGATTTAGGCATTCCTTCAACATCCTCAACCCCTCCCTTTGCTCCCCAGCCAACCCCTAGGCCGACTGGCTGTTTAACGCCACCATCCCCGCTAGGTCTCCTGGCATGTCGATAATGGCCTGCATCAGGTTGGTTTGGTTGAGGTTGGCACCGGTTAGGTCGGTTCCTAAGAGGTTGGCCCCCAGCAGGTTTGCGCCACTGAGGTCAGCGTTGGCCAAACAGGCCCCCCACAGGTCAGTGTGCATCAGGTTAGCCCCGGCTAAATTGGCCCCGCGCAGATCTATTCCGGTGAGCCTCGCACCGCTGAGATCAGCGCCCCCCAGCGACGCGCCCGGAGCCAGGCGGTGCAGACCATTAGGCACCTGAAAACCGCGAGGAAACTGGGTGCTATCAGAGTAGAGGGCTCCCTCTAGGGTGATTCCGGCCAGCTGACACCCCCGCAGGTTAGAGCCAATTAGGTTGGCCTGGCTCAGGTTTGCGTGGCGCAGATCGGCCCCCCGCAGATCGGCCAGCATTAGCGTAGCGTGGCTCAGATCGGCGTAGCGTAGGTCACTGTCGCCAACCAGGGCACTGAGCAGATTGGCTCGTCTCAGCACCGCCCCAAACAGCTGACTGTTGACCAATAGCGCCCCACTGAGATCGGCAGCCGTTAAGTCAGTCCCCCCCAAGTCGCGCTCCCGCAAATCTTTAGTCGCCAGGGCAGCCCCAGGATCTAAACTCCACATGCGGGCCTGCCCTGGGTCAAACCCTTCAGGGAACTGGGTCTGGGCATTGTAGAGTGCTCCCTCTAGGCGGGCATCCTCCAAGTCGGCTCCGGTGAGTACGGCCTCTCGCAGGTCAGCCCAGCGCAGGTCGGCCCCCACCAGGTTGGCATTGTAGAGCTGGGTTTGCTTGAGGTTGGCCCGGCGAAAGTTGGCTTGGGTGAGGTTTGCTCCGCTGAAGTCAGCGCCCCAAAAGTCGACCCGAGATAAGCTCCAGTGGTTGAGGTCGGCCCCAGCTAAATTTATGCCGGTAAAGTCTCGCTCTCCCTCCACAAAGGCCGTCCAAAGATTTTCTAGCGTTTTGAGATTCATGCCTGTGTATTGCTCAACATTGCCTACAAACATCCTTAGGGATCACTCGATTTTTGCCTATTGGGCTTTCACCCCTAACCGGTGGCCTCCGGCCAGGGAAAGATCTGCTGCGGTCGTTCGGGCTGATGCACCCACACCACGTAGCCATTGCCATCCCAGGTGGCGATCGCAGGTTTGCCCTGCCGCTGGAGTTGCTGAACCAGAGCCCAAGCCCTGTCTATGTCAGGTCGGTTTCGGTAGTGGCGGTAATACTTGCCCCCAACGGCCAGGGCTAAACAGCGACACTGATCGGCCCCTTGAATGTGGCACAACGCATGCTCGTCTATGGCCGTAGACAGCAGGTGCGATTCAGCATGGTCTTCAGGGCTCGTATGCAGCAGACTGACCCAGTCGAGGGCGGCAGCAGCTACCGTTGTATCGCTGACAACCGCGAGGCCAGTAGAATCTACGATGTCTGAGGGATCGACGGGCAGGCGATCGCCCCCCAAACCCGTTTGCCCCTGAGCGCCCAGCAGCACCTGATCAAGTAAGCCCTGGGGTCGCTGCACTCGTCCCTCGCGGGTTCGCATCGCCTCAGCGGTGCTCACCCCAATGGCTACGCTCGATAAAATAGCAAAACCGCCATAGCGAATCGAAAATTCCTTGGGCTGAGCAGCAATCAGAGCCGAGTCAACCCAGCGACTCAGGGGCTGGGGCAGCCGCTCTGATATTTGCCCGGCGCGGCCGGAGGCCATCGACCAGGTGAAGGCCGCAAACCCAGCGCCAGAGACTAGCAGCACTGGCAAAACAATACGACGAAACAGAGAATTATCCATAACAGGAGAACACACTGAGGTGAGCGAATCACCTTCTGGGAGATCTCCTTCAGAATACGCAACAGACTGGCAAGAAACTACGAGTTCACCGAGGGTACTCTGTGATACTTTGATGAAACCTCGCGGTCATATCCGTATTTACACGGATAAAACAACATTTAGCGATAACAGGCTGAAATCCTTTACAAAAAATAGTTCAGCCTTCATCACAACTCGATGCGATCGCTCCTATCGGTGCTTATGCCCTTGAGTATTGGAACACCTGCACCCAGTACCCCTTCCCAAATTATGTGATACCTAAGCAGCCACAGAAAACCGCTCTCGGCCTGGTTCCCAGAGCCGAAACCCGCCAATAAACGCATGGCTATTGTGTCCAGGGCGGCAACCCACCGGTAGTTCCTTCAGCACCTTGACCTGACCACCACCAATGACCACGTCGTCGAGCTGTAGAGCAGTCGTGAGCTGACCTACGCAGGTGTTTACATACCCGCGCCATTTCTTTTTGCCCAGGCGCTCCAGAGCCCGCTTGCCCAGGTAGTACTCATAGGTTCCTTCTCTATAGGGGAGATGGGCCAACTCCATGGGCACAACTATCCCCTCAACGACCATGGCCGACCCCAGCCCTGTACCCAGGCCCAAAAACAGCATGGTGCCGCTCTCATAGCTTCCCAGTGCCTGCATCGCCGCATCGTTAATCAAGCGCACCGGGCGGTCGAAGGCTAGCTCAAAGTTAAACCCTACCCAACCAGGGGCCAGATTTTGGGGATCTTTAGCCACAGCCCCATTGCGCACCAGGCCAGGATAACCCACCGCCACCACGTCGTAGGCCCAGTCGCCTGCCAGGTCTTTAACGCCCGCCACCATCGCCTCTGGCGTCATCGTTAAACCAGAGGGAAACTTGCGAACCTCAGTTTCACCCGTAGCTAAAATCTTGACGTTGCTGCCACCGACATCTACCACCAATACGTTCATGGTCACCCCGCATGAATGCCGTAAACCCACGCCCCAAAACAGTCCGTGGAGCTTGTGTCTCTATCTTAGGAGTGACGCTGCTGGTGCTTTAGTTTTACCAGGATGACTTTAGAAAGTATGGGCTAAGGTCACTGAAAGTTAACAATGCGGGCAAAGCTCTCGGGCTCTAAGCTGGCACCGCCCACCAGGGCACCGTCAATCTCGGGCTGGGCCATCAGCTCATCGACGTTGCTGGGTTTGACCGAACCGCCGTACTGAATAGTGACATCAGGGTTTTTCAGCAGTTTGCGAATGCCACCAATCACCTGATTGGCATCGGCGGCTTCACAGGTGTCGCCCGTGCCGATCGCCCAGATCGGTTCGTAGGCAATGACCAAATTGTTTTGGTCGATATCCACTAGGCCTTTCTCAATCTGGGTAGCAATCAACGTCTCGGTCTCGCCAGCATCGCGCTGACTCTTGGTTTCCCCTACGCACAGAATTGGGGTAAGACCGCACTCCTGGGCCGCCCGTAGGCGCAGGTTCACCGTTTCGTCGGTCTCACCAAAGTACTGACGACGCTCGCTATGGCCCACAATTACATAGCGCACCCCTAGCTCTCGCAGCATATCCCCTGAAATTTCACCGGTAAAGGCACCCTCTGGCATCCAGTGAATATTCTGAGCACCCACTCTAATTCTGGCGCCGTGCAGGCTTTTAGACAGAGCACCCAGGGCGGTGAAAGGCGCACACAGAACTATTTCACGCCCATCGGGGGTGTCGGCGAGTTGTCCGAGAAAATGGCGCAGAAAGTCCAGGGTTTCACCCTGGGTCTTGTACATTTTCCAGTTGCCAGCGATAACGATTTTGCGCACGGTGTTTTGAGGTTAGAGGCTAGGTATACAGACTTGCATCCCTGCATCGTACTAAGAAAAGAACCCCCGAATCAATTGTTGCAGCGCACAACGTTCGATTCGGGGGTAGAGAGGATGGGGAAGACGAGGGATAAGGGAGATGGAGGAAACAGGAGAATCTCCCCTATCTTCCTCACCTTCCCCATCCCCCCATCTCTCTCTTTAGCGCAGCGCAGCCGCTTCACGGGCCGCCGCCGCTTCGTCGGGGTGAATGTTGAGGCGCGTCAAGTTAACCCGACCGCGACCGTCGATTTCGCGCACTTTGATAATCACTTCGTCACCGACGTTAACCTCATCTTCGACCTTGGCAACTCGATAGTCAGCCAGCTGCGAAATGTGAACCATCCCTTCCTGGCCGGGCATGAATTCCACAAACGCCCCAATGGGAATGACACGGGTCACTTTGCCCACAAACACATCGCCTGCAGCAGGCTTAAAGACAATCGATTCGATTAGAGCCTTGGCCTGTAGGGCTTTCTCGCCTTCGATCGCCGAAACGGTCACGGTGCCATCGTCGTTGATATCGACCTTAGCGCCGGTTTGCTCGGTGATTGCCTTGATCTTCTTGCCGCCGGGGCCAATCACCATGCCGATCATCTCAGGATCGATCTTGAAGCTAATCAGGCGTGGGGCGTAGGGCGACAGCTCTGCCCTGGGGGTGTCGATGGTGGCCAGCATTTTCTCAAGAATATGCAGGCGGGCAGGCTTGGCCTGGTTGATGGCATCAGCAATCACCGATAGGGGTAAGCCGGTGATTTTCATATCCATTTGCAGGGCGGTGATACCCGTGTCGGTACCGGCGACTTTGAAGTCCATATCGCCCAAGAAGTCTTCGATACCTTGGATATCAGTGAGAATGCGCACCTCGTCGCCTTCTTTGATCAAGCCCATGGCCGCTCCACTGACGGGCTTGGTGATGGGCACACCAGCGTCCATCAGCGACAGGGTAGAGCCACACACCGACCCCATGGAGGTGGAGCCGTTGGAGGACAGTACCTCCGATACCACCCGAATCACGTAGGGAAAGTCTTCCTTGGAGGGCAGGACGGGCACTAGAGCCCGCTCGGCGAGAGCACCGTGGCCAATCTCGCGGCGACCGGGCGATCGCATGGGCCGAGTCTCACCCACCGAGTAGGGGGGGAAGTTGTAGTGGTGCAGGTAGCGCTTCTCTTCGTCGGGGTGGAGGTCATCCATCATTTGGGCATCACCAGGAGTACCCAGGGTGGCAACCGACATCACCTGGGTGAGACCCCGCTGAAACAGCCCGGTGCCGTGTACCCGCTTGGGCAGCAGCCCCACGCGACAAGAGATTGGCCGCACCTCGTCGAGCTGGCGACCATCGACCCGCACCTTCTCATCGACAATCTGCTGACGCATCAGCTTCTTGGTCACCGACTTGTAGGTGTTACCCAGAGCTTTACCGTTTTCGGCCACCGCCACCTTGATCGAGCTATCGTCCTCTAAGGCATTAATGGCATTAGCCAGCTCCGCCTTAATGGCATCGAGCTTTTCATCGCGCTCGGGCTTGGTGAGGCTAAACTGCTTCAGCACCTCTTTGATTTCAGCGGCAGTTTTCTCTTCGATGAAGGTCGCCAGGGTGGGGTCGGTCTCGGGCTCTTGCTCAGTGACGATCTCGATACCCAGCTCTTTGATCAGCTCTAGCTGGGCCTTGATCAGATCCTGTACGACTTCATAGCCAAAGTCGATGGCCTCAATCACATCGGCCTCGGGCAGCTGGTTGGCACCAGCTTCCACCATGATCACCCCGTCGGGGGAGCCCGCCACAATCAGGTCTAGATCGCCGGTTTCAACTTCTTTATAGGTGGGGTTGATGATGAAATCGTCGCCCACCAAACCTACCCGCACAGCGGCCATCGGACCGTAGAAGGGGATTTTGGCCAGCAGCACTGCGATCGACGCGCCGGTGGCAGCCAGCACATCGGGGGGCACCTGCTCATCCATGGCCAGGGTAGTGGCGACAATTTGAATGTCGTCGCGCAGCCACTGGGGAAACAGAGGCCGCATGGGGCGATCGATCAGGCGACAAATTAGAGTTGCCCGCTCAGGGGGACGCCCCTCCCGCCGCAAAAACCCGCCGGGGATGCGTCCGGCGGCGTAAAGGCGCTCTTCGTAATCAACCAGCAGGGGCAAAAAGTCGATGCCCTGACGACCTGCTGAGCGGGTTGCGGTCACCAAAACCGCCGTCTCACCCGACTGTACCAACACTGCGCCCCCGGCCTGGGGAGCCAAAAGACCACCCCTCAGGTGAATATCGCGACCACCGAAGGAGATTGTTTTTTCAAATTCTTGCATTTACGACTACGTCCTTTCTCTCTTACCATTCTTCTTGGTTTCTTTGGCCTGATCCTAGCACCGATGACGGCAATGGCTTGTTGCGGGGGCTGCCAGAGGCGAAATTAGGCAAAAGACTTAAGATTTTGGAGCGCTCTGGGTACTCTACTGGCGTTAGTTTGAATGCAACTTTCTGGCCTTAGGAGGCTACGGTCATCGCTGTATTGGTTACTGGGGTAGCGGGGTTTGTGGGCTCGTTTGTCGCCCGGCGGCTGTTAGACAGCGGTCAGCAGGTCTACGGCATAGACAACCTCAACGACTACTACGACGTAGGCCTGAAGCGCGATCGCCTCGCCCAGCTCACCTCCAACGATGGCTTTACTTTCGAACAGCTCGATCTGTTCGATCGCGCGGGCATGCTGGCCCTGTTTCGCAGTCACCAATTTCAGTACGTCATTCACCTGGCGGCCCAGGCAGGGGTGCGCTACTCGCTGGAGAACCCCTTCGCCTACTCTGACAGCAACCTGTCGGGGTTTCTCAACCTGCTGGAGGGCTGCCGCATGATGGGGGTTGAGCACCTGGTATTTGCCTCGTCTAGCTCGGTGTATGGGGCCAACCGCAAGGTGCCGTTTGCGGTGGACGATCGCGTTGACCATCCGGTGTCGCTCTACGCCGCCACCAAAAAGGCCAACGAGCTGATGGCCCACGCCTACAGCAGCCTGTACCAAATTCCTACCACGGGGCTGCGATTTTTTACGGTGTACGGCCCCTGGGGCAGGCCCGATATGGCCTATTTTAAGTTTGTGGAGGCAATTTTGGGCGATCGCCCCATCCAAGTGTTTAACCAGGGTCAGATGAAACGCGATTTCACCTACATTGACGATGTGGTGGAAGGGGTTGTGCGGGTCATGACCCACATCCCGACCGCTAGTTTAGACACCAGCAGCGACAGCCAAGCTCCCTACAAGATCTACAACATCGGCAACCACCAGCCGGTGGAGCTACTGCGCTTTATTCAGGTGATCGAAGCAGCCCTGGGGAAAAAAGCCCAAACTGTTCTGTGCGGCATGCAGCCCGGAGATGTGCCCGCTACCTATGCCGATGTCAGCGATCTCATGACCGATGTGGGATTTGCCCCCAGCACCCCCATTGAAGAAGGCATCCAGCGGTTTGTGGCTTGGTATAAGCAGTACTACAAGGTCTAGTAGGCGAGAGTTTCTAGGGTTTCGCGCAGGTAACGACGCACCAGCTGATCGAGGGGCGCAGTCTCGGCCTCGGCGGTGGGCAGCTCACCCTTCCAGCTTTTAAAGCCAGAGCTGCTGGCGATCGCAGACTTGAGGCTGAACCAAATGCGGGCGTGTTCAGAAAGCTGCATGGAGTTTACGGAGCGAGTTACGGCCATAGCTGCCTCTAAAAAGTTGCGGAAACTATCAAAACCTTAGGTTCTTCCACTGTCCAGGGCTGCTCAATCCGCCTGCGAGCCAGCAAAAACTCTGATCACTAGAAGACTAATTACAAGATAGCGCAATCATCTCGCTGCTATTGTGCCGAGGACCACAGTATCAAGCGTGGATAGATATCTGTGGCCAGTGAGGCATACTTTTAGCGGATATTGGGATAGATATCGGCGATCGCAGGCAAGGACTGTGGATAGTCGGCATCGTCTCGGTAGCTCACGTCGTCGCTAAACTCCTCAACTTCTGGGTGGCGCAAGGGCCTGTAATCATCTGTAACGCCACTATCGACGATTGCATCTGTAACAAAGTCTTCAGGGCTAGGGCATTCGGAATCTTCGGGGTCAACAGCGTCTGCGATCGCCTCTGAGGAGGCTGACAGATCTGATGTATTGACATGAGTCGCCAAGTCTTCAGTTGTACCTGCTTCAACCGTGTGCTCCAAGGGAACTTCGGTATCAACTATCGCTTCAGCAACATTATCCGCTGCCTCTGCACTTAATTCTTCAACAGCTGATACTTCGACAGGGGCAACATGATGGGGGTTCGGGGCATCCACCACGGATGGGGCGGCCACCTCAGGTGTTTGCCGGTTCATGAGATCGGGCAAAATTTTGCCAACCGCCAGCCCCATCCAGGTAAAGTCAGCAGCTATATTTTCAGGAGAATAGGGGGGAACCTTGGGCATCACCCGATCTGGCGTGGCCAACACCTGAAGGACGGCTATGGGTATCTGCAAGAAAAGATTAGCCATGAGGAAGCTCAGGGTGGCGATCGCCACACCGCCCAACCGCCCCCAATCGCCAAAAGGCGTCAGATCGCGGGCCAAAAAGGCCAGCGGGTAGAGCTTTAGCAAAACCCATACCAGCGGTACCGGCGCCAGCAGCGCTCCCAAACGCACCCGCCACCGCCGAAACTGGCTCAGCAGGCGACGCTGATCGTCTTGCAGCGCAGCAGGCTTTAGTGCCAGTCCTGGCAAACTAAAAATGTAAAAGGGCTGCCGCAGCTGCATGACCAGCACCGGCAGCACACCTAACGCCACAATGACACCCAGCTCTAGCTCAGGCAGGGTTGGGTTACCCACCGCTAGACCGAGCAGGCACAGGTCGATCCACAAAGGTACGGTAGCCAATCCGGCCAGGTGTACCCAAAGATATGGATCGCGGCGCCAGGGTGCCATGGTCTACTCCGTTGTTCTACACTGCTGTCTCGCAGGGTTCCTTTACCAGGAACCCTGCCCTTTGCCTAGGCCATCGCCAGGGTGCGACGCTTCGTGACCATCTTGAAGGCGTCGATAATGTCGCCCTCTTTCCAGTCGCTGAAGTTGTCGATGCCAATGCCGCACTCGAACCCGGAGGCCACGTCTTTGGCATCTTCTTTCATGCGCTTGAGGGAGTCGAGCTTGCCCGTGTAGACCACCTCGCCGCCGCGCACCACCCGCAGGTTGCAGTTGCGAGTCACCTTGCCCGAAAGCACGTAACACCCAGCAACCGCTCCTTTGCGAACAGGGAACACCGCCCGCACTTCCACCTGACCCAGGGGCTCTTCGACCATTTCGGGGTCGAGGAGACCTTCCATGGCGCCTTGGATGTCGTCGAGAAGGTTGTAAATCACCTCATAGTCACGCACATCCACGCCTAGGCGGTCGGCAGACTGCCGTGCCCCAGGGGCCAGGGTGGTGTTGAATCCAACAATTACTGCGCCACTGGCAGCCGCCAAGTCAACGTCAGTTTCGCTGATTTCGCCAGGAGCCGCCAGCAACACTCGAATCTGCACCTCGTTCTGGGGCAGCTGCTGGAGCGCCGCCAAAATAGCTTCGATGGAACCCTGCACATCGGCCTTGAGCAGCAGGTTGAGATCCTTGAGATCGCCCTCCTGAACCTGGGCCGAGATAGTGTTGAGGGTGACACGACGAGAGGCCATAGACTGCTGTAGGCGCGACTGGCGCTGCTCAAGCATGCGTTTGTCGGCCACGGCTCGGGCAGTTTTCTCGTCAGAATAGACCTCAAACTCGTCGCCAGCGGCTGGGACATCGTTCAAACCCAGCACCTCAACCGCGAAGGAGGGGCCAGCGACTTGAACCCGCTTCAGGCGATCGTCGAGCATGGCCTTGACCTTGCCCAAGATCGGGCCAGCCACCAGGGAGTCACCCACCCGCAGCGTACCGTTCTGAATCAGCAGGGTAGCAACCGGGCCGCGCGCCTTGTCGAGGTTGGCCTCAATGACGGTACCGCGAGCCAGACGGTCAGGGTTGGCCTGGAGGTCTTCTACCTCAGCGACCAGCACAATCATCTCTAGCAGGCTGTCGAGGTTTTCACCCGACAGGGCACTCACCGGCACCATAATGGTGTCGCCGCCCCATTCCTCAGGCACCAGCCCGTGCTCCATCAGCTCTTGCTTGACGCGATCGGGGTTGGCGGTCTCTTTATCAACCTTGTTGATGGCCACAATCAGCGGCACCTCGGCAGCCTTGGCGTGGCTGATGGCCTCAATAGTCTGGGGCCGCACGCCATCATCAGCCGCCACCACCAGAATGGCGATGTCGGTCACTCGGGTACCCCGCGCCCGCATAGCGGTAAACGCCTCGTGGCCAGGGGTATCGAGGAACACAATCTGATGAGACGTGCCTGCGTGATCGACATCGACGTGATAAGCACCGATATGCTGGGTGATGCCGCCCGCCTCGCCTTGAGCGACCTTGGTCTTACGGATGGAGTCGAGCAGCGTGGTCTTACCGTGGTCAACGTGACCCATGATGGTAACCACCGGAGGCCGTCGCTTGAGGCTTTCAAGGTCGGCTTCGTCGATCATTTCAGTGACTTTTTTGGCCTCTGATTCGACTTCGCTGGTTTCGACCATGACCTCAAACTCTTCGGCCACCATCTTGGCGGTTTCGATGTCGAGGGTCTGGTTGATGTTGGCAGCAATGCCTTTGAAGAACAGAGACTTGATCAGCTCTGTTTCAGGCACCATGATTTGCTCGGCCAGCTCATGGACGGTTAGCCCTTCGGAGAGCACGATGAACTCGGGACGCTCTTGGGTGGGCTGAGACTCACCCCGGCGTCCGCGACGAGAGCGACCACCGCCACTACTGCTGTCACGATGCTGAGGCTTGTGGCTCTTCATCGTCGGTGACGATGGTCTGCCACCACCAGCACTCTTGGGCTTGGGCGGACGCGCTAGGGAGATACTCAGGTTTTGGGCATCGGTGGCCTGTTCCTCGTCTTCATCTAGCTCATCGACCAGCACGTCGAGATCTTCGTCGTCTTCGCCCAGCACGCCTTGGCCTCGCCGCTTGGTCTTGCCGACCTTGCTGGCTTTTTCGCGCATCTTTTGATCGTCATCCTCGTCTTCGCGCTCTTCGCGCTTGTGGCGAGGCGGTGAAGGGCGACGCGGTTGATCGTCAAGGCCACCGACCCCAAGCACGGAAATTGAGTCATTGCCGGGAGGGGTTTCGTTGCGGGCAGCCGTTTCGGCTCTAGCCGTTTCGGCGTCAGAATTGGGCCGCCGCAGCTTGGGCTTGGGCTTGAGCCGAGTGACATCTTCGCCCGCATCAATTTCGCGAATGGGAATGGTGGGACGTGGTGCGCCAGGGCCATCAGCCGCACGGCTCTCGGGACTGCGGCTTTCGGGGCGACGAATGACGGGGCGAGGGGGACGGGCTCCTTCGGGAACGATTACCTGTATCTGATTATCGTCATGCTCGGCACGAGCGCGAGATACCGGCCCCACCAGCTCTGGCCTCGGCTTAACCGGAGGAGCAAATGTCTCAACAGTCGGTTCAACCGAGACGGGTTCCACAGCCTCGACAGCGGTCTCAACGGGAGCATTAGCGCCAGGGCGATTGGGCGATACTGGCGGCTTAGGTCTGATGTCGGCTTGCTCGGCCCTAGCAGCCTCTCCAGGACGACTTGGAGGCTGGGACAGCGTATCACCAGCAGGACGGGCTGGCCGGTTCGCATTCGGGGTAGGAGCGCTCGGAGCAGGCGCACTCGGAGTAGGAGCATTGGGGGTGGGAGAACCAGCCTCGCCATCAGCTTTGGGAGTAACCCGATGACGGCGGATTTCTAAAATTTGCTGTTTGCGTTCTGGCCGAGCGCCATTTTTGACCGGGGCCGCTGGTCGAGGCCGACTGGCGGAGCGATCTGGCGCAGCATTGGGCCGAGTGGCCCCGCCGCTGGCGCGAGACTGACGGGCCGCTGAACGAATTTGGTCAGCTTCTGACTCTGCGATAGTGCTGCTGTGACTCTTCACGGCAATGTCGAGGCGACTTGCGATCGCCAAGATGTCTTTGTTATCCAAATCCAATTCCTTTGATAACTCGTAAATTCTCACTTTGCCGTTCATCCACATCTCCCTACGCTAGTCAAGCTTGTTACTTACATAAACCAACCTGCTTCGTCCAACAAAACGACATCAAACCATTCTGACGAATACGTTAGCCCTAGCATGGCATTGTAAACCAAGGCTAGGTGGACATGGGACCTCAAGCAAGTTAACTGACGCCCAGGGGGGCCAGTTAGATACCCATACTATGAGTTTAATCAGTTGCTTCCCCAATGAACAGAATCTCAGAGAGATCGCGTCTAGAGACAATTCAGTTGCAAAAATTTTTGGTTAAGTCTCCCGATGGCGCAATTTTTTCCCTAACACTCTCTAGCTTAAACCTTGGGGCCAGGCGGCGGCGGTGCGATCGCCGACGATTTTACCCCTGCAGCCTCTAGCTGGTGCCAGAGGCGCTGGTAAATTTCCTCTGGCACGTTGACCTTTAAGGCCCGCCCGAGGCGGCTTTTCTTTTGGGCCTGGCGCAGACAGTCGGCTTGAGGGCAGAGGTAGGCCGAACGCCCCATGCCCTCTCCGAGACGAACCGTGCGATCGGGATAAACCCGCACCACCCGCCAAAACTCGGCCTTGGGCCCGACCCGCCGACAGCTAATACAGCGCCGATAGTTGGGTTGCATAGGGGGCTGACTCCAGAACTTACTCCTCCTCTGAAGCCGCTGGGCTTTCGTCTGCTGGGGATTCCTCCACTAGGGCCTCCTCGTCAAAGTCGGCGGCTAGTTCAGCAGCTTCAGCCATGAGCTCTTCAGCGGCGGATTCTGGATAGTCAGTCTCCTCCTCAGGATACTCAACATCGGGGAGAGGGGCTACCGCTAACTCGTCCTCAACGGCGGGTGCCTCATCGACCTCTAAACCCGCTTCTCTGGCCTCAGCGGCGGCGCGTTCTGCTGCCGCCTTCGCCCTCCATTCCGCTGCCTCAGCCTCCTCCTCCGCCAGTTCTGCCGCTTCGCGGGCTGCCGCTTCGCGAGCTGCCACTAGCTCAGCCATTTTGCGATCTTCTTCACCGTAGTCATACTTGCCGGAATCTTTGATGTCGATCTTCCAGCCAGTGAGACGGGCGGCTAAGCGCACGTTTTGGCCTTCTTTGCCGATCGCCAGGCTGAGCTGGTCTTCGGGCACCAGCACGTGAGCCTGGCGATCGTCGGGATTGACCAGGCGCACCTCGTCCACTCGGGCGGGGCTAAGGGCGTTAGAGATATAGGTAGCCGGGTCGGGCGACCAGCGGATGACGTCAATTTTTTCGCCCCGCAGCTCGTTGACCACCACCTGAATGCGCGATCCCCGAGCACCGATGCAGGCACCCACTGGATCCACATCACGTTCCAAAGTGTCCACAGCGATCTTGGTGCGGGGCCCGACGGAGCGCGATGGGGGGTTAGCCTCCCGCGCGACGGCCACAATACGGACGATTTCGTCCTCAATTTCGGGCACTTCGTTGGTGAATAGCTCGACCACCAAGGCGGCATCGGCCCGCGACACCAGCAGTTGTGGCCCTCGGTGAGAACCTTCAGAGACTTTTTTGAGCGCCACGCGGAAGGTGGCGTTGGCCCGGTAGTTGTCGTTGGGGAGCTGGTCGCGCTTGAGCAGCTCAGCTTCGACCTCAGGCTGTCCCACGCCGCTGACAACCGCCATAATCACCGACTGCCGCTCAAACCGCAGCACCCGCGCCGAGAGAATGCTGCCTTCGAGGTCTTGGAATTCTTCTTGAACGAGCTTGCGCTGCTGGTCGCGCAGCTTTTGAGCCAGTACCTGCTTAGTTTGAATGGCGGCCATGCGACCAAAGTCGCGCTGGTCGGGGGTGACATCAAGCACCACGGTGTCACCAGCTTGGGCCTCGGGGGCAACTTCGCGCACCTCAGATAGAGAAATCTCGTGGTCTTGGCTAGTGACTTCGTCAACGATGGTTTTGGTGGCCAGCACCCGAAACCCCTGATCGTCGTAGTCGTCTACATCGAGCTCAATGTCAAAGTTGTCGAAGTATTCTTCATCGAAGTGGGTGTCGATTTCGCGGGTGCGGCGATAGCGCTCGTAACCCTTCAGCAGCGCCTCTCGCAGGGCATTTTCGACCGCGTGCTTGGGCAGGTTGCGCTCGCGGCTAATGGTATCAATCATTTCCTGCAAATTGGGCAGACTTACTAACGACATAACCACTCACCTCTGGACAACAAATCTTCTAAGGAAATAAATCTGTATCGGTCTTAAACCCAGCCTGGGGGCGGAACGAAACCCAGCGGGGCTTACCCTAGTCAGGACTTTGGTCGCTCAACTCCACCGTCTGTACCAGGTTGCGGGGTAGGGAAATAGATTTTCCTTTTTGGCTGAGCACCAAGGTCTCGTCATCGCGGCGCACCAGTTGGCCGACCCACTGTTTTTTGCCCTTGTGCGCTTCAGTTAGGGCGACTTCGACCATAAACCCCTTGAAAACCACAAAATCGCGATCGGTTTCAAGGGCGGCAGAGACCCCTGGACTCGATACTTCCAACACGTAGGCATCGGGAATGATATCGGTGGTATCGAACACGGCTTCGAGGGCCTGGCTCATTTTTTCGCAGTCATCCAGGCCGGTGTCTTCGTTTTCTAGGCTGCGCACGTCGATGCGCAACACGGGAGGCGACTGGTTGGTGTGAAAAACCGCTTCCACCACTTCTAGCCCTAGCTCTTGGGCAACGGGGGCCACCAGTTCAAGCACCTGGGGAATAAGGGGATGTACCATCTAACACGCGAAAGAATGCCAATAAAAAAGTGGGCCTCGACCCACCTCCCAAAACATTGCTGCTAAAGGAGCCCAAACCCGGAGGGCTTGAGCACCCTCATTCTAGCGGATTGTGGCAACAGTGGGACAAACGCAGGCCAATTGCGGCTTGGGGAAAGGGTTTCAGGGTATTTGTTGGGATGTTTTCCCATAGAGGCTGAGGTCTAAGTTAGAGCACAGATCTCTATCTACTCTGGCTGGCACTGCTCCCCATTACTGGTAAACGCTAGGGGGTAGTTTGGGTTCAAGGGATAGCCCGCTGGCCCGGCCCTAAAGCCGTAGCCCCGCAACACTTCATAGGTTTGCAGCACCCGGCCAAACCGCCGCACTTCTAGGGTTGTTGGTGGGTCTACGCGATCGAACATGGCTAGATGAGTGGGGCAGATGGGGTGCCAGGTTTCGCCCAGCAGCACGGCATCGCGCCCCTCTAGTGCAGCGGAATCATACCAAAAGTCGAACTGGTCAAGGCGACCTGAGATAGCCAGTACATTGGGATTGTTGAGGGCATAGGCCAGGGCCGAGGCCGAGCGATAGTCGGTGGTGAGCAGCAGGGGATCGTCGAGGTCGTCTGCCTTGGTCGTCACGGCCTGGGCCACTTGGGGCCAGCCAAAGAGCGCGGCACCATCGGGATCCACTGCGCCAAAGAATGCACCGAAGGGAACCACGGTGTAGTAGGCGACTAGGGCCGTGGCAGCAAATAGGCCCAGGGCTTGGGCGATCGCCAACTGCCCAGCCCGCACCGGCTTTGTCGCCTGGGGTCGATAAAACTGATCGCTCAGCAGCGGAAACAGCAGCGGGTAGGCCAAAATATTCCAGTAAAACAGCGCGACAGAGACGGTGGAGAGGGCCGTAAAGGCCGCTGTGGAAAGGCCAAAGATCCACAGCGCCAGGGCCGGATAGCAGGATTCCCGAACGGTCGCCGTCTGTCCTCGCCGCCGAAGCAGGCGAACCATACTCCACGACTGAATGGGGCCGAGGATGAGCCCACACAGGGCCAGAAACACCACGGGCTGAAGCAAGTTAAGAGTGAGGCCACCTCCAGCGGTGCGATCGCGGTAAAACCGAAACGAAAAGAAGTCGTGCTGAAGATTCCAAATCAAAATTGGCGAGAGCACCAGCAAGAGTAGGCCCAGGGCCAGGTAGAGGCGGCGATCGCGCAGCACCGACCAGCGTCGCCTATCCGCCAAAATCAGCGCCAAAAACCCTAGCCCGACAAACACCGCGTTGTACTTACACAGCCCTGCCAATCCGAGGAAAATGGCGGCACCATAGAGATCCCGCCCGCTGCCCTGGCCAGGACTTTCCACGGCGCTATCCACGTAGCGGACGAACAGGAAGCTGCTGAGCACCGCAAAGGTCACCAGCCAGTGGTCGTGCCAGGCCAGACCCAGGTACCAGAAAAATAATGGCGATGACAGGCCGAGCAGGATAACCAGCCAGAAGCGATCCCTGGCCTGGTCGCCGTAGAGGTAGCGGCAGATGTGATAAATCGTGAATCCTAAAACCCCACTGCTGATGACGTTAGGCAGCCGCAGTACTAGAGCAGATCGGCCCAGCACCATCCCAAACACGCCCTGTATCCAGGCGTGAAAGGGTGGATGGTCGTAGTAGGAAAAGCCGGGTTGCTGCCCCCACAGCCAGTAGTAGGCTTCGTCAGGGTTAGGGAATGCCGTCAGCCAAAATACGATGCGCAGGGCCAGAAACCCCAGCAAAAACCAGCGTCCCCAAGCCCACATTGGAGATTGAAAGAAACTCCAGCGCTTACTCATCGGGAGATTCTAGGGCGCTGGTGTCGATGTCGTCTAGCTCGGGAATGTCGCCAACGTCGAGGGTGCTGAGGGTTTCAGCTACGAGTTCGGCCTCAGCATCGGAAGACAGTATTACGGTAGGCAAACCGGCTCCCCGCAGGCCTTGGAGAATGTGCCCCGGCGTTTCAGGAAACACCACAAATAGGGGAAGGGTCTTGTCGGTGCCGTCGCTAAGCAGGTGCTCGTAGCGCTGGGGCAGCAGCCACTCGTAGCCGCGATCGACCAAAATCTGCGTGTGACGCCAGCGCATCAGCAGGTCTGAAAAGTCTTCTTGGGGGCGGTGAATGTAGACAAAAATCTCAACCCCGGTCTTGATCTTCCACTCGGGGTCGCACATCAGCAGGGCAACATCGCAGGGCAGGGTCACCACCGAACCGGGAGCAATGCTCTGGCTGTGGGGATTGAGGTGCACCCCGTCACGGACGCGCACATTCGGCAGCGGCAGGGTAATTACACTCTCATCAGGGCGTCGCATGCTGGGCACGGCCTCGAGGTAGGGACGATGGTGCTTGAGCAACTCCAAGGCCCCCTCGTGGTCGGTACAGACCGAGAGCAGCGTTTCGTACTGAATAGGTTTAATCGCCATACGGCCTACAGAGAACTACGGGTTAGGGTCAGTATGCCCTGCATTTTATCCAAACCGGGCGAGCGGAATGGCAGGCTACCCCGAACGCTATTCCTTGGTCGATCCTAAACAGCCGCAAAGAACCTAAAAAAACGACCGCGATCGCAACATTCACCATTAGCCCTTTAGTGGCCTTGAGCCGGGCTGTGTTTAGAGTCTAGGGGGCCACGGGTAACCCCGAGCTTGCTTTGCAGGTTGAGGGCACGCCAGAGCTGACTGCCGCTGATGTCTCCGGCTAAAAGCTGGCGGTACTGGGCGATCGCCCTCTCCACCTGTTCTGGGCTTTCATCTAAAAACTCCAGCCGAAAGTGCCTTGCCCCCGTCTGCATTAACCGTTGGGCGTACTCAGCCCCAGTTTGAGCAACGCCGTTAAACACCGTGTTGCGACAGCCCGCATCGGCCAGCAGAATGTGCTCAGTGCCCACTCGGTCGCGCAGCTTGACCTGCTGACTCTCGCAGGGGCGACCGCAGTCGCGAAAGTCTTTGCCATCAGAAAGAAACGCGCAGAACACGCAGTGCTCCATATGAAACATGGGCATGTGCTGGTGCAGGGTAATCTCAAACCAGGCGGCTGGAGCTGAGTGCAGCAAATCCACCAGTTGCTCGGCGTTGAGGTCGTAGGATGCCGTGACTCGCTCTAGCCCATAGCGGTTCAGGAAATAGTCTGCTGTCAGGACGTTGGCCACGTTCAGCGAAAAATCCCCCACGCATCGCTGATCGGCAAAGTAGGCCAGGTGGTCGTAGTTGCGCACCAGGTAGCCATCGGCCTCAGAGCGCTTCACCTGGTCGAGAATGTAGGTTTCTAGCGGCTTGGTGATCCGAGGCAGGGCGACCCAGATTGTCTGAGCCTCGCTGACCCGAGCGCCTCGAAACCACAACACGGCATCGCGATAGGTAGCAGGGTTCTCGAATTCGCAGTAAATCGTTTCGATGCCTGCCTCGGTAGCGGCGGCGAGCTGGGGGCGAGTGCGAACAAGGACGGACAGGGATGGGGAGATGGAGGGATGGGGAGATGAGGAATATAGAGGAGATGGGGAAGCTGGGTTCTCGCTGGGGGGCGTCTTGGAGGTTGGCAGAATGTCTTGCAAGGCGGCGTCAGCATTGAGATGCCAGGGGTTGGGGCGTAAACGCAGTTCCTCCAGCCCTTCTACTAGCTCCCGGCGCAGCCGATTGAGCTCGCTAACGGGGATCATCACGTTCCCCTGGAGATGATTACTCAAGGATTCGAGATGGAACGGGGTGTTGCCGAGGCGGCCCAACTGCTGCTCTAGGCGATCGCCCGTCAAAGGCTTTGAGTGAGCTTCCACCAAAGGCATCGTGGAGGTCGCTTGGGCGATGTAACCTTGGGAATCGCGGGCGATCGCCACCATTTCTTGCCCTGCTGCACCGTGCACCTCAATGGTGATGGGCCGGGTAAATTTGGGGCGATCGCCGCTGTAGGTCTGCTGAAGTTCTTTATCCAGGGCCGGATCGCTGGTTTTCCAAAGCCTGTCGCCGGGGTGGACGCGGCGGAGATTGAGCGCGTCGCGGCCAAAGGTTAGCCGGGTTTCTGGGCCGACCTTATCTACCTGATAGATGCGGCCCCCCTGCTCTTTTTCAGCGGGGTGGCCGTCGTCAAACACCACGCCATCCCCCGCTTTGATCGGAGCCTGGGCGCTCAGAAACACAGCACTGTCGGTAACGCGGGTGATCTCGCCTAGATAAACCCCGCGCTTTTTGCCGAAGCGAGCGTGGACGAGGGCTTGATTGTCGATGCCCTCGAACCAGCCGGTGTAGAGGCCGCGGGAGAAGGCCATTTCGAGCTGGTAGCGTTCGTTGGGGGGGTAGGGGGTGGGGGGTAGGGAGTCGGGAGATGAGGTGAGGTGCGAATCCCCAACTGGATGAGATCGGGGTGGGTTAGCTGCTGCCACCAACCGATCCAACGCTTGGCGGTAGACGCGGGTGACGTTGGCAACGTACTCGGGCGCTTTGAGGCGGCCTTCAATTTTCAGGCAACTTATCCCAGTTTTCACCAGTTCAGGCAGAACAGCCAAACCCGAGAGATCCTGAGGGCTGAGCAGGTAGGCGCGATCGCCCAAGTCCACCCGTTCGCCATCGGCAATCAACTCGTAGGGCATACGGCAGGCCTGGGCACATTCACCTCGGTTGGCTGACCTGCCGCCTAGGGCTTCGCTGGTGAGGCACTGGCCTGAGTAGGCCACACATAGCGCCCCGTGGACAAAGACCTCTAGGGGTAGGGCGATGTTGCGATCGCCCATCTGAGCCTGAATTTTGGTCAGGTCTTTGATCGAGCACTCCCGTGCCAGCACCACCAGCTGACAACCCAGGTCGCGGGCAAACTCGACCCCGGCGGTGCTGGTCACCGTCATCTGGGTCGAGCCGTGGATGGGGAAATCGGGCGAAAGATAGCGAATAAGCCGACAAATCCCGATATCCTGCACGATTACAGCATCAACCCCAGCCGCAATCATAGTTTTGAGGTACTGCGCTGCCTCCGCCAGCTCTGAGGGGAATACCAGCGTATTGAGCGTGACGTAGCCCTTCACCCCGCGCCGATAGAGAAAGGCCATCAGCTCAGGTAAATCGGCCTCAGTAAAGTTTTCGGCCCGCATGCGGGCGTTGAAGCGATCAAGGCCGAAGTAGATGGCATCGGCCCCATTTTCGACCGCTGCTTTAGCGCAGTCCCAGTTGCCGGCTGGGGCTAATAGCTCTGGCAGAGTGGGTAATGCTACTGGGGCGTTAGAACTAGCGGTGGGGTCGAGGGCAGGCATGGGCTTAGGCTCGCAGAGCTAAATAGTGACCTCCCAAAGGCGGCCAGCGGCATCCTTCTATTCTTAACAAATTCCAGGCGATTGAAAGCTTGGCTTGGCTAGGGATTGTCGGAGGCGCGATCGCGCAATTGTGCTGAGGCCATTACAACAGAGCAATAAATATTTGGTGATGATCCCGCTGGTTCCTACAATGGGGTAACTAACTATTGGTTGCAAAACCCTGGAGAAATCTATGAGTCGTCCGATAATCCTCGGCATTGTGGGTGACAGCGCGGCGGGCAAGACCACTCTGTCGCGGGGCATTGCGCAGATTTTAGGCGAAGACGACGTCACCATCATCTGCACCGACGACTACCACCGCTACGATCGCAAACAGCGCAAAGAAATGGGCATTTCGGCCCTGCATCCCGACTGCAACTACATCGATATCATTCAGCAGCACCTGACCCTGCTGCGCACCGGGCAACCCATTCTCAAGCCCATCTACAACCACAGCACTGGCGAATTTGACGCCCCCGAATACATTGAACCCAAGCGCTTTGTCATCGCCGAAGGGCTGTTGGGCTATTCGACCCGCGCCTGCCGCGATGCTTACGATGTCAAAGTCTACCTGGCCCCGCCCGAAGAGCTACGCGCCAACTGGAAGATCAAGCGCGACACCCGCAAGCGCGGCTATACCCCCGAAGAGGTGATTGAGCAGATCAAAGCCCGGGAAGAGGACTCGGAAGCGTTCATTCGTCCCCAGCGGCAGTGGGCCGACGTGGTAGTTAGCTTTTACCCCCCCGATGGCAACAGCAGCGGTGACGAACTACTGCTCAACGTGCGCTTGGTAATGCGGCCCACCATTCCCCACCCCGACTTTACCCACCTGCTAGAAGATAAAAACGGCGGCTCCCTGAGCGACGCAGTGCGCTTGGGCCTCGATCGCGACATGGGCAAGCCCGTAGACGTGCTCGAAATCGACGGTCACGCCACCGAAAAGCCCGTGCAAGAGCTAGAACGCACCCTGTGCAGCGAAGTTCCCTACCTGGGCAAGTTTTGCAGCATCGAAGGCAACACCGACATTGGCAAAGTGGTGGGCACCACAGGCGAAACCCTGCAAAGCTATCCCCTGGCCCTCACCCAGCTGCTGATTACTTATCACATGCTCAAGGCTGCCAAAGTGCCTGAGTAGAGGTAAAGGGCAAGTCGCCTTCCCCAAGATTCTCAATCGCCGCAGCATGGGCGATCACCTTACAAAATAGCCGATAGCTTCGCACTTGCTCAGCTGTCGGCTATTTTTTGGTTGCTGTGAGACCTACTGTTGCGACAGCGCTTCGCCCCGCGCCAGTTCGGTCAGCATCATTTGAATAAAATTAGAGGCCACCTCCGCCGACTGATCGTGGGTGGCAAACACGATCGCCAGGCTGTTGGTGTCTCCAGCCCCGTAGCAGAGCACCCGAAAGGAGCCGTCTTCAAAATAGCCGGTGCGGTCAATGCCGCCCTGGTCAGACTCGACCCCCAGGCTGTCGATCAGTCGGTCGGCCCGCGTCAGACAGCCCGCCACATCGGTGTCGAGCAGCTGATCACCGCTGGCAATTTCAGGACGAGCATTGGCGGGCTGAATCAGAGCGGCCAGGCCTAGGCCGGTGAGGGCGATCGCGTATAGATGCCGTTTCATAGGATTAAAACTTAGGGTTAAGGACAACTGCCGTCCCGCTGGGGGGTGCTCCGCCGCCTGCGCTAGCGACGGAGCATTGATTCACGGCCTGATCTGTTAATACAGGTTGCCCTCCAGATTTCCGGATGCCAGAGCGCAAAAAAGCGCCGGAGCTAGTAGCTCCGGCGCTTGGGGTGTTGAGGAGTGAACGATTAATAATTAATGTAGGGGTCGGGTATGTCACCGAGGTAGCCACCGTATGACAACCCTGTGACATTTTTCGCACCCCGTTTTTGGCAGCCATAGTCTAGGCTGATCGTTCCAACCCTTTTCACCCTATCTTTGCCGCCTCCGTGACCCAGCCCGACACCCTACGCACCCTACTCAACGCCGTTTCCCAAGGGCAGCTTAGCCCCGATGCTGCCTTTGACCAGCTCAAGTACCTCGATTTTGAGCCCGTTGACGACTTCGCCAAAGTTGACCACCACCGCACCCTGCGAACCGGCTTTCCAGAGGTGATCTGGGGGCCAGGCAAAACCCCCCACCAGATTGTGCAAATTATGCACAGCCTGCATCAGCACAACCCGGTGGTCATGGCCACCCGTATCGAACCCGAGGTTTTTGCCCAGGTGCAGCAGCAGATTCCGGCGGTGCGGTACTACGACATGGCTCGCATTTGCGCACTGGTGCCCGCCGACTGGGCCGCCCAGCACCCTGGCACTATTGGCGTGCTGACCGCAGGCACCGCCGACCTGCCCGTCGCCGAAGAAGCGGCCATTACCGCCGAGCTGAGCGGGTTTGCCGTCAAGCGCCTGTGGGATGTGGGGGTGGCGGGGCTGCATCGCCTGCTGCACCACCGCCACCTAATTCGCAATATGGATGTGCTGATTGTGGTGGCGGGCATGGAAGGCGCACTGCCCAGCGTCGTGGCGGGTCTCGCCGACTGCCCCGTGATTGCGGTACCCACCAGCATTGGCTACGGGGCCAGCTTTAACGGCCTTTCGGCCCTGCTCACCATGCTCAACTCCTGTGCGGCGGGCATTGGCGTGGTCAACATCGACAACGGCTTTGGCAGCGCGGTGCTGGCGGGGCAGATTTTGCGCACTGGAGTGCGGTTGGGGGGTAAGGGAGTGGGGGAGTGAATGGAAGTTTTGAGTTTTGGATTTTGAGTTTTGAATTTACGCCTTCAGCCATCAACTCAAAACTCAAAACTGAGCACTCAAAACTCTCTCATCTACTACCGCAGGTCAGAAGGCATGGCGGCGGGCTTCACAGCAATGCTTTGATCGCTCCCGTCGCGGTGAATATCGAGGTTGAGAGTGCCGCCAATTTCGGTCGCTTCTACCCGAGCCTGCACGTCGGGCGGGCTATCGACGGGGTCGCCCTCAATAGCGCGGATGACATCTCCAATTTTGAGGCCAGCGGCCTGGGCAGGGCTGTCGGGCAGCACGCCCACAATCAGCACACCGGGCTCGTCGTCATCGGCAATTTTGAGGTTGAGCTGCTCTTCTTCGTTGATGCGATCGACCATCTCTTTGGAAAGTTCGACCATTTGAATACCAAGGAATGGGTGCTGCACCTCGCCGTTGGCAAAGAGCTGATCGGCGATACGCTTGGCCGTTTCGATGGGAATGGCAAATCCTAAACCCTGGGCGTTGGCGCGAATGGCGGTGTTCATGCCGATGACTTCGCCCCGGTCGTTGAGCAGGGGGCCACCAGAGTTGCCGGGGTTGATGGCGGCATCGGTCTGAATAAACTGCACCCGCTTGTCAGGAATACCCACCTGGTTGCTGCTGCGCCCTAGAGCGCTGATGATGCCAGCGGTGACGGTGTTGTCGAGGCCGAGGGGGTTGCCAATGGCGATCGCCCACTGACCCGGTGCCAGGTTCTGAGTGCTGCCAATCTGCACAGCGGGCAGGTCAGCGGCTTCAATTTTGACCACGGCTACATCGGTTACTGAGTCAACACCGACTACCTTTCCCTCGAAATCGCGCCCGTCGCGCAGGGTGACCTGGACAGTTTTGGCCCCCTCAACCACGTGGGCATTGGTCAAGATCTGGCCATTGGCACTGAGAATAAACCCCGACCCGGTGCCCTGCTCTAGGCGATCGGGCAGGTCAGAGGGGGGTACGGCTTCTTCGTCAAAGAAGCGGCGGAAGAAGGGATTGTTAAAAGCGTCAGGGGAAATTTCGGGCACGGTACGCTCGGCGTCGATGCGCACCACCGCTGGCCCGACTCGGTCAACGGCCAGAGCAATAAAGTTTTGGCTATTTTCGCCCATCGGGCCAGCCGACAGGGGGTTGGGAGCGGCCTGGGCCACAGTAGTCAGCGAGGTCTCAACTGCTGGCGGGGTGGCGGCAGCAGCGTTTTCTGCCTCGGCCAAGCTCACCTGGGTGACGTAGTAGTGTCCGGCCCAGCCGGCACCACCTCCCACGGCTAGGGCTACTGCTACCAACGCCAGCTGCTGCGAAAACTGCTTTGGCAACGAGTCCATGCTTAATGCCCTCTAGCTACTGTGCCTGGTGTACCCTGCCTGGTGCGGCCTGCTGGGCCTTGCAATCGCGACGACGAGCCAACCCGAGATCACTCCCTGCCGCCGACCCGCTGACGACTCTGGCTCCACTCTATCGAATATTCTCCGGAGCAAATATTATCCGGACGGGGATGTCTGTAGCTAGAAAACCCAGCTATACCCCTGAGCAATTGGGGTTGTCCTGCCTATTATAGAGGCTGTACCCCTCAAGGATTGTTGGGTTCACCCGTAGAGCCAAAATCAACGTCGGCTAACTCGCCACACTTTAGTTTTCATGGTGTTTTACGATTTGCTGAAGCATTGGGCCACCCGCCGGTTGGGCACTACCCACCAACCGGCGCAATTCAGAGGATTCGCTGTACTGGTGGGGCTGGCGATCGCACTGCCGTTCGGAGGGCTAACCGCACCGGGGGCGATCGCCCAGACCGGCCCCTCTGCCTGCTCCCAGCCAGCGCTGTCGCGCTTAACCCGCCACCGGGTGGCCCAGGGCGAAACCCTGACGGCCATTGCCCAGCGCTACAGCCTTTTACCAGCGACGATCATGGGGCTCAACCCCGCCGTTCAGGGCGGTACTGTCAGCCCTGGGCAAGAGCTGCTAATTCCGCCCTTCAACGGCATTCGGGTAAGCGTTGCCCCAGGCAAAACCTGGCAGCAGGTCGCCCAGACCTACAACAGCCGCCCCGATGTGCTGTTTGAGGTCAACGGCTGCGTAAGCACCGTTCCTACCACCATTTTTGTGCCGGGGATCAACTGGTTTCCAGGGGTTTCGACCACAGCGGTGACTCCAGCTCCCCCCGCTACTCCGCTCCAGGGCTATCCGCTGCCCCAGCGATCGCAAGTGATTGTCAACTACGGCTGGCAGCCCGACCCCGACCAGGGCAAGCTGGTCTTTAACACGGGCGTAGCCCTAGCCAGCACGGCCAGCACTCCGGCCCTGGCCGTGGGCGCTGGCACCGTAGCCTTTGCCGGTACCGACGCCACCTACGGCAACCTGGTGGTGGTCAACCACGCCCAGGGGCTACAGACCCGCTACGCCAACCTGGCGGCGCTGAACGTGCGGGCCGGGCAGACGATACGCCAGGGCGATCGCCTCGGGGCGATCGCCACCCCAGAGGGCGACGATGACTCGTTTTTATTCTTCGAGGTGCGCCTCAACTCCACGGCGGGCTGGGTCGCCCAAGACCCCCAAGACTACGTGCCCACTATGGTTCTACGCTAGAAATCTGTCCCCATTGGGCAGTCTGAAACCACAGCCCCGAAACCACAGCATTGGCCCGAGCCCGCCGGTAACGCTAGCGCCTATCGGCAAGAGCACCTACAATTGGCCCTAACAGATGCATCGGCAGCGCTGAGGTTTGTTCACCGATGGCCCCAGGTAACCCTATGGCACAACATTTTTCCGGACAGCCTTCGCCCCAGTCTCCCCAACCCTTTTCGGGAGCCCGCGACCCCGCCGTCACATCGGGGCTGTTTTGGGCGCGGTTGCTGACCTACCGCCCCCTATTTTTGCTGGGGGGGCTCTGGTTGACCCTGGTGTGCGTATCGGCGATCGCCTACCACGGCCTGATGTTCAATGAGCCTGTGGAAGACGTCGCGCCCGAAGCGCCGCTCTCGGTGATGGCAGCTCCGTCCGACGATCTGCCCTCTGCCCCAGAGATAGCGCCTGGAGAGGAGACTGCGCCCCGCTCTGGCCTGGCCCTGTGGGGACTGCTGAGCCTGGTGGGGCTGTGCGCCTTTGGCTCATTTGTGTTGACCCAGCAGATCAAAGCCTCTGCCCGCCCGGCCAAACGCAAAAAAGCTCGCCCGCGCCCGGTCGTCAAAGCGCCTGCTCCTGCCAAGCCCCCCCATCCGAAGCGGTTGGCCCCCTACTCACCCCAGCGCGATGGGGTCGTCGCCTCCGGTGCCAGAATTGTAGAAGCCCCTATGGTTAAGCTGCCGGTTAGCCCAGTACCGTTAGGGCGGCCGGGGACTCCAGCGGTAGCTAAGTTCAAAGTGGTGTCGAAGTTACCCCCAGAGCGATGGCGCAGCCTCCCCGGAGGGGAATCGCCCCAGCCTTCAGTGCCCAGCGTTGCGTCGGTGCCAACGGCGACCTCAGCGGTGGTTCCCCCCGAGGCTGACCTCCTCCTCGACTGGGCTGAGGGCAGCGTAGCCCACGCTCTCGATATGCGCCAGCGGCGATCGCTGTCGTCGTTGATGTAGGCATTTTCACCTAGGGGCATCTCAGGGGCTTTGAGTCAGCTGCCGGTTATCTACCACCCCGACTACGTGGTTCCCCTGCCCAATGGGCATCGGTTTCCGATGCCGAAGTTTCGGCTGCTGCGCGATCGCCTGCTGCACGACGGCGTCATCACCCCCGACCAGATCTACCCGCCCGGCGAACCGCCCCAGACCTGGCTGGAGTTTGTGCACCACCCGGCCTACGTCAATGCCTACCGCCAGGGCACGCTGGATGCCAAGGCCCAGCGGCGCATTGGCCTGCCCTGGAGCGCTGCCCTGGTGAAGCGCACCTGCACGGCGGTGGGGGGCACCATTCTCACCGCCAAGCTGGCTCTGGCGCACGGGCTGGCCTGCAATACAGCGGGGGGCACCCACCACGCCTTTCCCGATTACGGGTCGGGATTCTGCATTTTTAACGATTTGGCGATCGCCACCCGCGTCCTACAAAAACAAGGCCGGGTGAATCGGGTACTCATCCTCGACCTGGACGTGCACCAGGGCGACGGCACCGCCTGGATCTTTCGCGATGACCCCAGCGTCTTTACCTTCTCGATGCACTGCCAGGAGAACTTTCCGGCCCGCAAGCAGGCCAGCGATCTGGATGTGCCCTTGGCGTTGGGCATGGAAGACCAGGATTATCTCGACTACCTGGCACGGTACATTCCTGATTTACTCACCCAGGTGAAGCCTGACCTGGTGCTCTACGATGCCGGGGCTGACCCCCATAAGGACGACCTGCTAGGCAAGCTGGCGCTGACGAATGCGGGGATTTTTGAGCGCGATCGCTACGTGCTCGACACCTGCGTCAAGGCAGGCTACCCCGTCGCCTGCGTCATCGGCGGCGGCTATGGTAAATCTATGGACGATCTGATCTTTCGCCACTCACTGCTGCACCGGGCCGCTGTCGAGGTTTACCAGGCCTACCGCCTATAATTGAAACTTTGCAGCTTGGTCAGACTATGGATTGGGTGATTGCCACCTTCTACAAATTTGTGGCCTTGAGTGAGCCAGAGTCGCTGCGCCTGGAGCTTTTAGAGCTGTGTGCGAGCAGGGGGCTGCGGGGTACGCTTCTGCTGGCCAGCGAGGGACTGAATGCGACCGTGGCGGGCGATCGCCCCAGCATTGACGACCTGTTAGCCTGGCTCCACTCCCACCCCAAAATTGGCCCCTTCCCCCACCAAGAATCCACCACGGCAAGCGCGCCCTTCGAGCGCATGAAGGTCAAGCTAAAACAGGAAATTGTCACCTTAGGGCATCCCGAGGTCAACCCGGCTCAGCAGCCAGTCGGCACCTACGTCGAACCCCACGATTGGAACCAGGTCATCGCCGATCCCGAGGTGATGGTAATTGATGCCCGCAACAATTTTGAAGTAGAGCTGGGCACCTTCCAAGGCGCGGTGAACCCTCACACCCATTCGTTTCGAGAACTGCCCGACTACGTGGCTACCCATCTCGACCCGGCTCAGCACAAAAAAGTGGCGATGTTTTGTACGGGCGGCATTCGCTGCGAAAAGGCTACCGCCTACCTGCTAGACCAGGGCTTTGAGCAGGTCTACCACCTCAGAGGCGGCATTCTCAACTACCTTAAAACGGTGCCTGTGGATGCCAGCCTGTGGCAGGGCGACTGCTTTGTGTTTGACGAGCGCGTGGCCGTTGACCACTGCCTCAACGCCACAGACCACGGCCTTTGCCTGGGCTGCGGCCACCCCGTCAGCCCCGCCGAAAAATCTTCGCCAGAGTACGAAGACGGCATTAGCTGCCCCCACTGCTATGCTGCTCTCACCCCCGAAAAGCGATCGCGCCTAGAGGCCCGTCAACGCCACCGCTAACGCTAGAACCTATGCTCTCCAACGATTCCTCTTTGCAGTCGCTGACCTACGGCCCCACCGATGGCACGGCAGACTGGTGCCTGGTAGCTCTCCACGGCTGGGGCGCAAACGCCGCCGATCTCGTGGGGCTCGCCCCCTATCTAGAAATAGCGAACTTTTCGATGGTCTTTCCCGATGCGCCCTGGCCCCATCCCCAGGCACCGGGAGGGCGCATGTGGTACAGCTTCCCAAACAACTACGATTTTCGCCAACCCTACGACTTTGCCGACCAAGCCGACCTACAAACCAGTCGAGAGCAGCTCAAAATCTGGCTGTGCAATCTACCTAAAACGACCAAAATTCCTTTAGAACGAACCATTTTAGCCGGGTTTTCCCAGGGGGGAGCCATGGCCCTAGATGTGGGGTCGCAGCTACCCCTTGCGGGGCAAGTTATTCTCAGCGGCTATCTCCACAGCGAGGCCCAGACCCCGGTGAACCCTCGCCCTGTCATGATGGTACACGGCACCTTTGACCCGGTGGTGCCGATCGCCAAAGCCCACCAGGCCAAGACCGCCCTCACCGCCCTTGGCCAGCCTGTAACCTGGCAAGAACTGGCGATGGGGCATGAAATTCCACCCCAGGCGATGGGCCTAATTGCCGGGTTTTGCGAAGATTTGAGGCAGGCCGGGGAGAATACCCTGGCTCAACCCTTAGGATAAAGACAGAGTGAATTGACCCTGGGCTGCGCTTGGGCAGCACTAAGGCAACCATCACCAAGGGGGAAAGACTATGCTGAGCCTACATGTTTCACCGCAAACCGTCTCAGATATGACACCGGACACGGTGGCTGAGCTGGCTACTCGTCTAGAGACCGATGCCTACGAGAATGCCTTTGAGGGATTGCAAGACTGGCACCTGCTCCGAGCGATCGCCTTTCAGCGGCCCGAGCTGGTTGAGTCCTACGTCTATTTGCTCGACCTCGAAGCCTACGACGAGTCGTAGATCGTGAGTGGCCCAATCCTGCTGACCTAACCCCCAATCTGCAGGGGCGAACGACTGTTCGCCCCTGCAGAAACGCCGTTTTTGAATCGAGATGACTGCCTTCGGGGTTGGTATGGTCAGTAGTTCTACAACTGTGGAAGCTCCCCGTCGGGTGCTGCTAGGTATTAGCGGCGGCATTGCGGCTTACAAGGTGTGCTCAGTCATTTCGTCGCTGGCCAAGGCAGGCACAGCAGTGCGCGTTGTGCTGACCCAGCAGGGGCAGGCGTTTATTCCGCCGCTGACGGTGGCTACGCTGGCTCGGCACCCGGCCTACACCGACGCCAGTTTTTGGAATGCCGCCCAGGGCCGTCCCCTGCATATAGAGCTAGGCGAGTGGGCTGAGCTGCTGGTGATTGCCCCCTTGAGCGCGAACACCCTGGGCAAACTGGCCCACGGGCTGGCCGATAATCTGCTGACGAATACCGTGCTGGCCTCGACCTGCCCCGTGCTGCTGGCCCCAGCGATGAATACCGACATGTGGCAGCAGCAGTCGGTGCAGCGCAACTGGCACCAGCTCCTTCAGGATTCGCGCTTCCACAGCATTGACCCGGGGAGCGGGGTGCTGGCCTGCGATCGCATCGGCACCGGGCGCATGGCCGAGCCCGAAGACATGCTTACCCACATTCACTCGCTGCTGCACAGCGGGGGCCAGCGCGATCTGAGCGGCAAACACCTGCTGATCAGCACCGGTAGCACTCGGGAACATTTGGATCCTGTGCGCTTTATCGGCAACCCTGCCAGCGGCAAAATGGGGATCGCGCTGGCCCAGGCCGCAATCCACCGGGGAGCCAGCGTCACCCTCGTGCATGGGCCAATGGATGAATCCCTCAAAGCCCGCCTAGGGGGTATCCAAGCTGTGGGGGTTACCACGGCTGAAGAGATGCATCGGGCGATGCTAACCAACCTACCCCAGGCCAACTGGGTGGTGATGGCGGCGGCGGTGGCGGATGTGAAACCTGCGACCCAGGCCTCCACTAAATTGGCCAAAGCCGATCTGCCCACATCATTACCCCTGGCCCAGGTGCCCGATATTGTGGCTGATCTGTCCCAAAAGCGATCGCCCCACCAGCGGCTGATTGGCTTTGCCGCCCAGACCGGCGACATCATTCCCCCAGCGCTAGATAAGCTACAACGCAAGGGATTAGATGCGATTGTGGCGAACCCGATCGATGTGGTGGGGAGCGGGTTTGGGGGCGATCGCAACCAGGCTATCCTACTGACCAAAGCGGGCGACAAGCTCACCATCCCTCCCTGCAACAAGTTGGAGATGGCCCACCAAATCTGGGATGCTCTATTGAAAGCTGGATTCTAACCGGGCTAGATCCTGTGGATTCAGCTACCCCTCACCTTCTAAAATGGGGGCTGTTCTGACACTGCGGCTGCGATGACTGCTACCTCTGCTCCCAACCTGCTTTCTAGCGTGGTCAATCAGGTGCTCGCGATTAAGCCCCTGTGGAACTTTGCCAAGGGCCGTGCCCGTCACATGATGGTGACGCGGGCCGAAACCATTGGCGTGCCCTGGCGAGAACGGGTTCAGGCGTTGCGGAGTCGCCGTACAGAGATTGGATCCACCGAGGCTGGGCCTTCCATGACTGGAATCGGAGAGCTGTCTCCCCTCTGGCAGGCCGATTTGGAGGCGGTGCAAAACCCTCGCCTCGTCTACCCCGACTACTACACCACCAGTTTTCACGCCTACGATGAAGGCAACCTGGGCTGGCAACCCGCCATGGAGGTCGAGGTAGCAGCCCAGGCGGTACACGCCAAAATCTGGCCCGAGGCCGGAGCGGCTGGCGACGATCGCCTCCGCCAGAGCTACCACGACGTGCTCATGGCTCAACTGCCCCAGACCCCAGAGGCCATTGTGGATATCGGCTGCGGCGTAGGCATGAGCACCGAAGCGTTTCAGGCCACCTTTCCCCAGGCCCAGCTGACCGGGGTAGATTTATCGCCCTACTTTCTCGCCGTGGCTCGATATCGGCAGCAGGAGCGGCAGTCAACCGGGAAGGTTTCCTCGACTGCAACGCCGATCACCTGGCACCACGGGGCTGGCGAAGCGACTGGGCTACCCTCTGCCGCCTATGACCTGGTTTCGATCTGCCTGGTCTTCCACGAGCTACCGCAATCGGCGGCCAAGGCCATTCTGCGGGAGGCGCGTCGGCTGCTGCGCCCCGGCGGGCACCTGGCAATTATGGATATGAACCCCCTCTCTGAGGCAATTCAAAAACTGCCGCCCTTTGTCTTCACCCTGCTCAAAAGCACTGAGCCCTATCTGGATGACTACTTCACCCTGGAGGTGGAAGCGGCGTTTGAGGCGGCGGGGTTTGAGCGGCCTAGCGTGACGTTTAACAGCCCACGGCATCGGACGTTTGTTGGTAGGGCGGTCTAGGCGAAGGGGTTTGAAGGTTGAAACAGTCCGGCTAACTTTCCAACCTGCCAACGTTTCAGCCCCTATCTCTCCGCCCCAATCCACCCGTTCTGCATAGCGAGAATGACGGCCTGGGTGCGATCGCGCACGTCGAGCTTTTGCAAAATAGCGTGGACGTGGACGCGCACCGTACCGGGGGCAATGTAGAGAGCGTCGGCAATTTCCTGGTTGCTGTGGCCAGCGGCCATCAGCGTTAAGATTTCCTGTTCTCGCTTAGTCAGAAGGGGGGGCGCGGTGGACATCTCCTCCGCCTGGGGAGAGTGGCCCTGGAAAGCAGACTGGATGGCTTGGGATGCGATCGCATCCCACCAGGTAGCCCCGGCTGCCACGGAGCGAATCGCCAGCACTAGGGTTTCGGCGGCAATGCCCTTAACGCAGTAGCCCTGGGCCTGAGCTTCGATCAGTCGGGCAATCAGAGCGGGCTGGTTGTGGGAGGTAAGAATCAGCACGGGCAGCGTGGGCTGCTGCTGCTTAATCTGGCGGCAGGCCTCAATGCCGCCGATGCCCGGCAGGCCAATATCTAACACCACGACATCAAAGGTCTGCTGCTTGACTAAAGCAATGGCGGTTTCACCATCCTCGGCTTCGGCGGCGACGCGCAGGGCGGGCTCTTGCTGTAGACGGGTGGAGAGACCCAGGCGAAAGAGTTCGTCGTCTTCGACCAGAAGAATGTCAATGGGCTCAGCGGTCATGAATCTTTGAAGGCACGCACCATCAGGCTATCACCCTGGGGCTGGGTGGGTAGGCGAAAGGCAAAGATCGCCCCCTGGGGCTGCCGCGACTCGGCCCAGATTGTGCCGCCATGGGCTTCAACAATTTGGCGGCTGAGGTAGAGCCCCAGCCCTGTGCCCTTGGCCTGGCGATCGCTGTGGCCCTGGTAGAACCGATTGAACAACTGGGCCACCTCATCAGTGGCGATGCCCTGTCCCTGGTCGATCACCTGCACCTGGCAGGCAGCGCCCCCAGCCCGAATCACCACCTCAACCAGGCTGCCTCGCGGGGCATGGTTGATGGCGTTGCTGATCAGGTTGCTCAGCACCCGCTGGAGCTGAAGGGTATCGGCCTCAACCCAGCAGGGCTGGCGAAAGTCAGACTCGCCCTGGTGCATGCGAATATGCACCTGCCGAGAGGCCGCCAGGGATGTGAGCTGCATAATCGTTTCCTCCGCCAGGGTAACCACATCCACCGGCACCCGCTGGAGGCACAGACCCTCCGTATCGTTGCGGTACACATCCATTAGCGTTTCTACCAGTTGCAGGGTAGTTTGGTGGCTGCGGGTCATGATGGCGATCGCTCTGCGCTGGGCCGCCGTGACCGGGCCAAACTGATGATTTTCTAGGGCGTGGAGGGTTTCTAATGCCCCCAACAGGGGCGTTTTGAGATCGTGGGTCAGGGTGGAAACAAAGTCTTCTCGCACCCGAGCTAGCTGAGCCTGGGCCAAGATTTGAGCGTGCTGATGGGTAATCGCCTTTTCGTAGCGCTGAATGCGATCGCTCAGCCACCCGGTAATCACCAGGGCCAAAACGGTAATCGTGCGATTGGCCAGGGTGACGGCGGTAATCGGCTCAATGCCAGGAATAAACAGGTTTAGCAGAGTGAGCAAAATGGCGATCGCCGTCACCCATCGCGTCGCCCCTCGCCCCCACTGCCCGCTGGCCAATAGCACCGCCCCAATGTACAGATAGCCAAACACATAGGGTGGTGGCGTGCTGTATTCCAACACAATCACTACAACAAAGAGGGCTGCAATCAGCCAATGGGTTCGTTGCCAATTGGGTTTGAGGCGACGCATGGATTGGAAATAGGAAAGAGGGACAGTGCATGGTGGGTCAAAGCCTTTGAACGTTTTAACGCACTAGCGTTTTACGCCTTTAGCTGGGCAATTTGTCAATCTATTCTAGGCATTGTTTTGGGTGAATTGTCAGTGCTTATATCAAATGATATAGAGCGCGAATGGTTGACTAAACACTCACTATATCTGGGGCTTAGATAGGGCGATATAAATCAACAATAAACGTCGTTCCATGCCTTGTTTTTAGGCTCAGTAGCAGCAAAATAGAGATGTCTGGTATTTTTTTTAGAAATGCTCGTGCCATGGAGGCCAAGTTACTCACCTGCACGGTTCACTTTCACAGCGTACATCTTGGGAAGCCGCTGGAGTCCATTCAGCTGCCGGATGGCTGTCAGTTTCTGGGTTTAGTCCGTGCGGATAAGTTAGTTCGTCTTCAACAAAATCCGGTGATTCAAGATGGCGATTGTTTGATTGCTATTGCCCTAAACTCTGCCCGATCATCCTCCTTAGAAAATGTCCTTCAGCTTTAGAAAAAAGTGGCTTAGCACCATCCTGCTCTGCCATGAACCTGGCCGATTCTTCCTGTCCTAAATTACTGAGTTCCATGTTACAAGGTTTTTTTCAGGTGACCCTGATATTAGCGATTTTGGCTGCCGTTGCGCCGTTGCTAGGGCGTTATATGGCGCGGGTTTTTCTCGGTGAAGAAACCTGGCTCGATCGGGTAATTTCTCCGGTTGAGCGGGTGGTGTTTGCCGGTTCTGGCGTCCTCAACGGGCGACCGATGACGGGCGGTCAGTATGTTCGGGCCTTGCTGGTCAGCAACCTGGTGATGCTGGTGCTGGTCTTCGCCATTTTTATGCTCCAGGGAGCACTGCCCTTTAACCCCACGGGCCTGACGGCCCCCAGTTGGGATTTAGCTCTGCACACCGCGATTTCGTTTACCACCAACACCAACCAGCAGCACTATTCTGGCGAAACTACCTTTACCTACTTCAGCCAGGTGGGAGCGCTGGGGTTTCTCATGTTTACCTCGGCGGCGACGGGTATTGCGGTGGCGATCGCCTTTATTCGCGGCCTGACGGGGCGACCCCTGGGCAATTTCTACACCGATTTAATTTTGTCGATTACCCGCATTTTGCTGCCGATCTCGGTGGTAGGGGCGATCGCCCTCCTCGTCGCCGGGGTGCCCGAAACCTTTGCTGGCCCGGCCCAGGCCACCACCCTCGAAGGAGCTACCCAGTTCATCGCCCGTGGCCCCGTGGCCCACTTTGAAATCATCAAACAACTGGGGGAAAACGGCGGCGGCTTCTTTGGTATCAACTCGGCCCACCCCTTTGAAAACCCCAACAATTTCACCAACCTGCTCGAAACGGTGATCATGCTGGTGATCCCAGCCGGGCTGATTCTCACCTACGGCATCCTAGCCGGCAACCCCAAACAGGGCTGGCTGATCTTTTGGATGGTGTTCATTATCTTTGCCATTTTCATTGCGATCGCGGCGGTGGGCGAAGTTCAAGGCAACCCCCTGGTGAACCAGGTGCTCGGTAGCCCGCAGCCCAATCTCGAAGGCAAAGAAGTGCGTTTTGGCCCCGTCCTCACGGCGGTTTGGGCGATCGCGACCACGGGCACCATGTGCGGGGCTATCAACGGTCTGCACGACTCGCTCATGCCCTCCGGCGGCTTTCTCACCCTCGCCAATCTGTTTTTGCAGATTGTCTGGGGTGGCCAGGGCACTGGCACCGCCTACCTATTTGTGTTTTTGATTCTCACGGTATTTCTCACCGGGCTAATGGTGGGGCGCACCCCTGAATTTTTGGGCCGCAAAATCGAAAAGCGCGAAATCGTTCTGGCCAGCGCCATTCTGCTGGTTCACCCGATCGCCATTCTCATCCCCGCCGCCATCACCCTCGCCTTTCCTGAAACCCTCTCAGGCATTAGCAACCCAGGCTTCCACGGCATTTCCCAGGTGGTTTACGAATATGCATCCGCTGCCGCCAATAACGGCTCTGGCTTTGAAGGCTTGGGCGATGCAACCCTCTGGTGGAACCTCAGCGCCAGTTTCTCGCTGCTGGCCGGTCGCTACGTGCCGATTGTCGCCCTGATATTTCTGGCCGACGGCATGGCCCGCAAACAGCCCGTTCCCGAAACCGCCGGTACCCTCCGCACCGATACCACGCTGTTTACCGGGGTTACGGCCGGAGCCATTCTGATTTTGGGGGCGCTCACCTTTTTGCCGGTGTTGGTGCTGGGGCCAGTGGCAGAGGCGTTTAATTTGGGCTAAAAGTCGGCGCATTCATGCGCCGACTTTTAGCCTTTGAACATTCAAATCTTCCAGCGATTTATCTTCTAAACCCATGACATCTTCTACTCTTCCCCTCAACCAGCCCGGTGGCCCACGTCAGCAGCGAAAGCACACCCCCAAGGCCAATCTTTCTAATCTGTATCAGCGGGCTTTTCAGGAATCATTTCGCAAGCTTGACCCTCGGGTCATGATTAAAAACCCGGTGATGTTTGTGGTTTGGGTTGGCACGTTGATTACCGCTTTATTGACCCTGAACCCAAACCTGTTTGGAGTGGTTGAGGGAGAAAATTCGGCCCTGTTTAATGGGTTGATCACCCTAATTTTGTTGTTTACACTGTTGTTTGCCAACTTTGCCGAGGCGGTGGCCGAGGGGCGGGGTAAGGCTCAGGCCGATGCTCTGCGATCGACTAAGTCAGATACGGTGGCGCGGCGTTTGCAGTCCGATGGTTCGACTGAAGAAGTGAGTTCGACCAGTCTGCGGCGGGGCGATCGCATCAAAGTGATCGCAGGCGACATGATTCCTGCCGATGGCGAGGTGATCGACGGGGTGGCCTCAGTGGATGAGTCGGCAATTACCGGCGAGTCTGCCCCGGTGCTAAAAGAGCCTGGGTCGGACGTGGCCAGCTCGGTGACAGGCGGCACCCGCATTATCTCCGACGAGCTAATTTTGCAGGTGACCTCTGACCCTGGCAAAGGCTTTATCGACCGCATGATTGCCCTAGTTGAAGGGGCCGAGCGCACCAAAACCCCCAACGAAATTGCCCTGACAGTGCTGCTGGCTGTGCTGACCCTAGTGTTTTTGATTGTGGTGGCTACCCTGCCGCCCTCCGCTAGCTACGTCAACAGCCCGGTGGGCATAACGCTTTTGATTGCCCTGCTGGTAGCGCTGATACCGACCACCATTGGCGGGCTGCTGAGCGCGATCGGTATTGCCGGGATGGATCGAGTGGCCCAGTTTAACGTGGTGGCTACCTCGGGCCGGGCAGTGGAGGCCTGCGGCGACATCAACACCCTGGTGCTCGACAAAACCGGCACCATTACCCTGGGCAATCGCCTGGCAGAAGAATTCATCCCCGTCAACGGCTACAGCGAGACCGATGTCGCCACGGCGGCCCTGGCCGCCAGCGTGTTTGACACCACCCCCGAAGGTAAGTCCATCGTGCGCCTGGCCGAAAAGCTGGGGGCGACGGTTTCCTTCGATAAAAGCAAGGCTGAGGGGGTAGAGTTTTCGGCCCGCACCCGCATGAGCGGCACTGACTTGCCCGATGGCGGAGAAATTCGCAAGGGGGCCGTAGATGCTATTCGGGGCTTTGTGCGATCGCGCGGTGGCCATGCCCCCGCCGAACTCGACCAGGCCTTTGAGCGAGTCTCGCGCCTGGGCGGCACCCCCCTAGCCGTCTGCCAAAATAGCGACATCTACGGGGTGATTTATCTCAAAGACATCATTAAACCCGGCATTAAAGAACGGTTCGACCAGCTGCGCCGCATGGGAGTTCGCACTGTCATGCTTACGGGCGACAACCGCATTACCGCCTCAGTGATTGCCGCAGAAGCCGGGGTAGATGACTTTATCGCCGAGGCCACCCCCGAAGACAAAATTCAAGTGATTCAAACCGAGCAGGCCCAGGGCAAGCTAGTGGCCATGACCGGCGACGGCACCAACGATGCCCCCGCCCTGGCCCAGGCCAACGTCGGCGTGGCTATGAACTCGGGCACCCAGGCCGCCAAAGAAGCCGCCAACATGGTCGATCTCGACTCTGACCCCACCAAATTGATTGACCTGGTCACCATCGGCAAACAGCTCTTGATTACCCGAGGAGCCCTCACCACCTTCTCGCTGGCCAACGACATCGCCAAATACTTTGCCATCATTCCGGCGATGTTTGCAGCGGCAGGCATTGAAGCCCTGAATGTGATGGGCCTCAGCAGCCCCCGCACCGCCGTGCTCTCGGCCCTAATTTACAACGCCCTAATCATCCCCGCCCTGATTCCCTTGGCGCTCAAAGGCATCGAGTTTCGCCCACTGACTGCTAACCAACTGCTCCAGCGCAACATCCTCATCTATGGCCTTGGCGGCATCATTGCCCCGTTCATTGCCATCAAGGTGATCGATGTGGGGGTGTCGGCGGTGACGAATTTTTAAGGCGTCTAAACGTTGGCACGTTCGAACGTTTAGACGTGCCAGCGCTCAGCTAGCTCAGTCATCCACCTCGTAAGAAATCCTTCCCATGAAACCGACTCTTCCCAAAATTTTGCTGCTGGGTTTGCTAGCTAATGCTGCGATCGCCCCCGCCCTCTACGCCACTACCGGCAACGACATCACCCGTGGCACCGCCTATGCCCTTGGCCTGTTAGGCATCGTTGTCGTAGGCCTCGCCATTTATTTAGCCCTAGTGATTGCTCAACCCGAAAGATTTTAACGTTCACGCGTTCACACGTTCTAACTCTTACCATCCCATGCAAGACTTCATCATCAGTATCCGCAGCATCGCCACCCTTTGGATTTTGACTGCTTTTCTCTATCCCCTGCTGATTTTTCTGATTGGCCAGGGCATTTTTCCCTACCAGGCCAACGGCAGCATATTGACCAATGCCCAGGGAGATACTGTTGGCTCAGCCCTGATTGGCCAGACTTTTACTACCGACGAATATTTTTGGAGCCGCCCTAGCACGATCGCCTACAGCGAAGGAGAAGACGCCGCTCCCACCGGCATTTCTGGCGGCAGCAACCTGGCCCCCGGCAACCCTGACCTACTAGATCGAGTCGAGGCCGAAGCCCAGCGTCTGCGCGATGCGGGTATTGAACCAACCGCCGACTTGCTCTATACCTCCGGTTCTGGGCTTGACCCCCACATTTCGCCTGCCGTCGCCGAGGCCCAAGTTGAGCGAATTGCCGAATCTCGCGGGCTGTCTGCTGATGAGGTGCGATCGCTCATTGTCCAAAACACCGATGGTCGATTCCTCGGCGTTTTTGGAGAGCCTGGAGTAAACGTGTTACCGCTTAATTTAGCCTTAGATAGTCTGTGAGCCTGCGTTTGAGCGTTCTAACGCCAGAGCGCTCAAACATACCAACGCTCTCACCCATTCATACCTATCCTATGTTGCCAACCACGGTCTTAGTCATCCACCATGACGAGATTTATAGAGCTACTGTGTCACAGTTTCTAGAGTCAGCTAGCTACGCTGTTTTACAAGCCAATACTTTAGAGATTGCTCAGGTGATATTTGCTGAACAACATGTTGATGTCGTTATTCTTGAGCTAGTGTCTAGCCAGGTTGATGAGGTAGACATCATCAGAAAACTCATCCAGACCTACCCATACCTGCGAATCATTGTGACGGCCTCTCACAGTAGTATTGACGAAGCGGTGTCAATTATTAAAGCTGGGGCAATAGACTTTATTCAAGAACCCCACGGCTACGTGCAAAAGCCCTTTAGCGCTCGTACCATTCAATCTGTAGTCCGTAAAGCCTTGGAAAGCCCCCATCCCTGGGCCAAACTCGAAGCCGCCTATGAAACCCTCTTACAAGTCGCTAGAGACTATATCTCCCGCCAAGACTATAATCAGGCTATTGGCTTTATAAAGGAAGCTTTCCGTTGTGACCCGGCCCGTCCTGAAGCACTTAATCTGCTTGGTGAAGTAGAAGAGTTTTTAGGCAAGCGATTAGAAGCTCTGAAGAAATATCGTGCCGCCATTGATTTAGACCCAACCTATCAGCCTGCACAAATAAATTTGCATCGCGCTACAACTCGACTTCATACAAGGCCGAAATTCGGAAAGTGAAAACTGCTGAAACCCAGTACTTTAGCCCGATTCTATCTCCCGCAAAACTTTAAAGATTCAAATTTTCCTCATGATCGAATCCACTAGCCTTGGCTCTTCAAGCCGCCGGGGCAAGCATAAAATCTTTATTGGCATGGCACCGGGGGTGGGCAAAACCTTTCGCATGTTAGAAGAAGGCCAAAAATTAAAGCAAGAAGGGTTTGATGTGGCGATCGGGCTGCTTGAAACCCACAGACGAGAAGATACCATTGCTAAATCTATTGGGCTAGAGCAGGTACCTTTACGGGTGGTGGATTGCCAAGGGCGCGCCCTGCCTGAGATGGATGTCGATGGCATTATCGCTCGCCATCCTCAGCTAATTTTGATTGATGAATTGGCCCATACTAACGTGCCCGGCTCTGAGCGAGAGAAGCGTTACCAAGATGTGGAAGTTGTCCTAAATGCTGGTATTGACGTATATTCCACCCTCAATATTCAGCATTTAGAAAGTCTGAATGATTTAGTTCATAAAATTTCTGGCGTGGTGGTGCGCGAACGGGTGCCCGATCGCCTGCTCGATGAAGCCGATGAAGTTGTGGTGATCGACGTTACCCCCGAAACCCTGCAAGAGCGCTTGCAGGAGGGCAAAATCTATGCCGCAGAAAAGATTGACCAGGCGCTACAAAACTTCTTCAAACGCCCTAACCTGATTGCCCTGCGAGAGCTAGCGCTGCGAGAAGTCGCCGACAGCGTTGAAGAAAATGGGCGCATCAGCAATCCTCAAAACTACTGCAATATTCAAGAATGTATTTTGGTCTGTATTTCAACCTTTCCCAGCTCTATCCAACTGCTGCGACGGGGGGCACGCATTGCTAACTTTATGAACGGTCGGCTCTACGTGTTGTTTGTGGCCCATCCCCACAAGTTTCTCTCAAAACCCGAGGCGCTGCACATCGAAACCTGCAAACAACTCTGCCAAGAGTTTGAGGGCGAGTTTATTCGGGCTGAGTCGGAGGATGTGGTAAATGCTATTGCCAGCGTTGCCACCGAAAAGTATGTCAGCCAAATTGTGCTTGGCGAAACCCAGCGATCGCGCTGGCAGCTCTTGATGAAGGGATCCATTGTGCAGCGGCTGATGCGATCGCTGCCCAGCGTCGATATCCACATTATTGCGACCAAGTTAACGAACTAGCTTTCCTGGCGGGCAGGTACACGTGTGCTGGTCGCGTGGGGCATAATTTGGACAGACCCTGCAACAATTCCTCCCTTCTGCCCAAGGCTCAGTACCTATGAAAAAAGCCAGCCCCGCCTCAGGGGAAACCCTTGAGCGCCTGAAATTGAGCCTCTATCTGGTGCCTATTTTTGGAGTCGTGCCCGCCCTCTATAGCCTGTGGCAAAAGCAGGGCAGCCGCCAAGAGCTAGCGGTCAGTCGGCTGGTGGTTACCCTGGCCTTTACCTGGGTTATGACCTATGGGATATTGAGCGCCGGGAGCCATCTGGCGCCGGGGCTGTCGCTGCGGCTGCTGATTAGCAACACCCTAGTAACTACCGGCTATACCCTGACCAATCTCATTCTCATGGTGCGTCTATTGCAGGGTAAATCAGTCAGCCTGCCGGGGTTTAGCCAATGGAGTAAGCGGCTGCCCTAGGGCCACGGATATCGACGCAGCCTCCCCACTGGCACAAGTTGTGGTCAGGAGAACAAGAGAAGGAGAAAGTGCTAGACCTTGCCCTCGGGCCATCCCATGTACCGACGGAAAATTAACCTAATTTGTTGGGTACATGCCATATTACGTGGGTCGGCTGACTAAATTGCTGTTAACATGCAGCTAAAAATTTTGCAGAATCACCCCTTTGCGGGGCTGCGATCGCTACATCGTTCATTTTTATTGCCCCGAGGTCCCTGGTGTCTCAACGTCATCCCCAACATCTCAAAGCTCGTTCACCCCAGGGGCATCCACAAAAAATGCCAGCTCAACAGCGACGGCGCATGCCACGCTTACTCAGCGTGGGCATTGCCTTGGCCTCAGTAGCGGGTATCTCTGGGGTGGCTGGAGCACTGCTGGCGGTTTCGCTGTCGGCATCACCACTCATGCAGCAAGAGCTGAGCGCTGAAGAATCAGGAGTGTTTAGCCAAGATGCGGCCATTGCGTCGAGCGGCAACCTGCGGCTGCCGCGCCTGACTCGCCCGGTCAACATTATGGTGCTGGGCGTCAAGGTGCTGACCACAGACGTCAACGAAGTGCCACCAGAACTGCAAGACGTGGGCTACCACGCCCTAGTCAACTCCTTTGATGGCCTCTCAGACTCGATGCTGCTGCTACGGTTCAACCCCCAAACCGAGCAGATGGTGGTGCTGTCGCTGCCCCGCGACACTCGCACCTACGTGCGCGGTCGGCTGACCAAGCTCAACGAGGCCAACCGTGATGGCGGCCCGGCCCTGGCCGCAGAATCAGTGAGCGACCTGCTGGGGGGCGTGGCCGTCGATCGCTACGTGCGCATCAACGTGCAGGGAGTCGAAAAACTGATCGACGCCCTGGGCGGAGTCACGGTCAACGTGCCCGCCGACATGAAGTACCAGGACGATAGCCAGCACCTCTACATCAATCTCAAGGCGGGCGAACAAAAGCTCAACGGCAATCAGGCGCTTCAATTCCTGCGCTTTCGCTACGATTCCCAGGGCGATATTGGCCGCATTCAGCGCCAGCAGATGTTTATGCGGGCCCTAGCTGAGCAGACGCTTAACCCGGCAACCATTGCCCGGCTGCCCAAAATTTTGTCGGTGATTCAGGAGAACGTTGATACCAACCTGTCAGTAGAGGAGCTGCTAGCTCTGGTGGGCTACGGAGCGCAGATTAACCGCTCTAACGTGCAGATGCTGATGCTGCCAGGCAGCTTTAGCCGCCCCCAAGACTTTGCGGCGAGCTACTGGCTGCCCAGCTACAACGACATTGACGGCATGGTTGACCAGTACTTTGGCTTTGGCACCCAGCGGGTGGCCACCACCAATGACCCCAGCCGGGTACGGGTCGCCATTCAAGACAGCACCAATGACCCAGTGGCCGTACAAGCCCTGACCAAGGCCCTGAGCGACAGCGGCTACTCCAACATCTTTATAGACAAAACTCTAAACGAGCCGCTGCCCATTAGCCGCATTGTGGCCCAGCGGGGCGATGGCGCAACCGCCGAAATGGTGCACCGCTTTTTGGGCATTGGCGAAGTGCGGGTCGAAAGCACCGGTGCCCTCAACTCCGATATCACCATTCAGCTCGGCCAAGACTGGAACCAGGGTTTGGGTGAATCTCTCTAGGCACTCCCAGGTTGGGAAAACGCCACTGGCGGCGTAGACTGGCGGGGTAGCGATCGCATCGGATGAACACCTATGGCGCAGTGGGTTTGGGGCGCAGCTGCGCTAGCCGGTCTTAGCACAGCAAGCATCACCACCCTGACTAAGGCCCAGACCACCCTCCAGGTGGTCTATCCCCCCGATGGCTACCAGACCGAGGCAGAACAGATCTTTTTCATTGGCACTGGGGCAGCCGACCAGCCCGTGCTGCTGAACGGCGAACCCATCGAGGGACGCAGCGCCTCGGGGCACTTTGCCCCCTCCCGCCCCCTCAGCCTTGGGGCCAACACCTTTACCCTGATCCAGGGTGACCAAACCCTATCCATCACCGTGACGCGAGTGCCTGCTGGGCCAGCCCTCCCTGCAACTCTAGGCTTTGCTGAAGGATCCCTAGTCCCCGCCGTAGATGTTGCTCGACAGCCAGGGGATTGGGTCTGCTTGGGGGCGATCGCCCCCACCAACGCCACTGTCACGGCATCCCTAGCGGGTCAAACTTATACGCTGCTGCCCCAGAGCGATCGCGCCGATCTACCCCCAAACTCAGCCGTGCTAACCGACCAAGCCCAGCCCATCGCCGCCGCTGGCCCCAGCCGCTACGAGAGCTGCTTCATGGCCGAAGCCCCAGGTAACCTCGGCCAACCAACCTACAGCCTCACCCAGGGCGGCTCTACGGTCACCACGGCGGCTCCCGGTGCGATCAGCATTTTGAATCCCAGTGCGATCGAGGTTGTCGAAGTTACCGCTGCTGCTGGCGTAGCCCGCACCGGCCCCAGCACAGACTACTCTCGCCTCACGCCCCTGCCCCAGGGCACCCGCGCCAGGGTCACCGCCCGCGAAGGCGACTGGCTGCGCCTCGACTACGGCGGCTGGATTCGCGCCGCTGAGACTCAGCCAGTGGCTGGGGGTGCGGTGGTGCGATCGCTGATTCGCGGCGTCACCTCCCGCCAGGTGCCCGGCTGGACAGAAATCTATTTTCCCCTGCAAGTCCCCGTCCCCGTCAGCGTCGAGCAAGGGACAGACACCTTCACTCTTACCCTGCACAACACCGTGCCCCAAACCGACACCATCTACGTCACCGACGACGGACTAGTAGAGCGCTTAGACTGGAACCCCATCCTGCCCGACCAGGTAGAATACCTCATCCATTTCAAAACTGATCAGCAGTGGGGCTACAAGCTGCGCTACGAAGGCACCACCCTCGTGCTCTCCCTCAAGCAGCCCCCCAGCATTCAAGCTTCTCGTCCCCTAGCGGGCACCACCATTCTGGTAGACCCCGGCCACGGCGGCGACGAACCCGGCTCACGCGGCCCCAACGGCACCCCCGAAAAAGACGTCAACCTGGCAGTGTCGCTACTCCTACAAGCCGCCCTCGAAGCCCGTGGCGCAACCGTCATCATGACCCGCACCGCCGACAGCACCGTTGCCGTCAACGATCGCCCCGCCCAGATCGCCCAAGTCGAACCTACCCTCGCGCTCAGCATTCACTACAACGCCCTACCCGACAGCGGCGACGCCCAAAACACCGCTGGCATCGGAGCCTTTTGGTTCCACACCCAGGCCCACAGCCTGGCCCAGTTCCTCCACGACTACCTCGTCACCGAACTCGATCGCCCCTCCTACGGCGTCTTCTGGAACAACCTCGCCCTCACCCGCCCCCACGTCGCCCCCTCCGTGCTGCTAGAACTGGGCTTCATGATCAACCCCAACGAATTCGAGTGGGCGACGGATCCGCAGGAGCAGGCGAAACTGGCAGAAACCCTGGCTGAAGGAGTGGAGCTTTGGGTGCAGCAGACGGGGGCAGGGGAGTGAGTGAAGGGAGATGAGGAAGATAGGGGAGATGAGGAGGCGGGGGAGAATGGTGGTAAAAAGCAGATAAGGGAACTAAAACCTTAGGATTGAATGTCGCCTACAAGTTCATTCGCAAAACAGAGGTTTAAACCGATGATCAACCGCTCCTTTCCGTGAGGAGAAGGACGACGGAACGTCCTTCTCGATGGGGGTCTGGGGCCAGCGAAATGGCCCCAGCGGTAGATCTGGTTTTCGACCCCAATTGTGCGCCGCCTATCTCAGCCCCACGTGGGCAGGACTCTTGAAACTGCTGGCCCAGCAGCCCCATCCATACCTCCTATAATTTGTGCAGAAGCCCCTCACGAGGCAACAGCCCATGTCTTACAAAGACTTCACCCTCGAAAAAGTTAGAAAGCAGTTTGGGCTGGCGATCGAAAGCAATCAAGACCTCTTCACTGGCATCAGTCAGCCGCTGCCGCTAACTCAAGAATTCACCAACTACCTCAACTACAGCGTGCCCCTCGCCCTGTCGATCAACACTGAAAAGGCCCGCTCTGAAATGGTCATTGCGCCCATGCTGGTGCAGCTCAAGCGTCTACTAAATGATCAAATCAGTCTCTTTTCGGGAGTGGAGTTTTCGGTAGACCCAGCCCAAGACCTAGTCGGTTTTTGCGACTTCATCATTAGCCTGTCACAGCAGCAGCTCTACATTAGTGCCCCAGCCCTGATTATCTTTGAAGCCAAAAACGAAAACATTAAAGGTGGCCTGGGTCAGTGCTTAGCGGCCATGGTGGCCGCGCGCATCTTCAACGAGCGAGAAGGCCAAACCCTAACCCAGATATACGGAGCGGTGACCACTGGCAACCAGTGGAAGTTCCTCCGCCTCAGCGACCAGACTGCCTACGTTGACCAGCGAGACTACTACATTGACCAGCTAGAAACCCTCATGGGCATTTTGGTCAGCCTAGTGCAGCCCCCGCTGCCTGTGGTGACTGTTTGAGACTTCTGTAAAACATTCTCCCGAGGCTTGGGCGTTGCCCAACTTACCGTCCTGACTTCAAGAGCTGCCATCTTGAGAAGGTTGGTTTAAGCAGGGGGATGAATTCTGGTGCGCCGATGCCCAAGGCGATCGCCCCACCCCCTAAAATAGGAGACTGTCCCAAAACCTTTGTCGAAAGTGCAGGAAACCCCATGACCGTTCGCGTTCGCCTTGCCCCCAGCCCCACGGGAACTCTGCACATTGGTACCGCCCGCACCGCTGTGTTCAACTGGCTATTTGCCCGCCACGAAGGCGGCCAGTTCATTCTCCGCATCGAAGACACCGACGAAGAGCGATCCAAACCAGAATTCACCGACAACATTCTCGCCGGCCTCAAATGGCTCGGCATGGAGTGGGATGAAGGGCCCTTCTTCCAGTCCCAGCGGCTCGACCTCTACCGCCAAGCCATTCAAACCCTGCTCGACAAGGGTCTCGCCTACCGCGCCTACGACACCCCCGACGAGCTAGACGCCATGCGCGAAACCCAAAAAGCCAGGGGCCATGCCCCCCGCTACGATAACCGCCACCGCGACCTCACCCCCGACCAACAGGCCGCCTTTGAGACCGAGGGCCGCTCAGCCGTGATTCGCTTCAAAATCGACGACAGCCGCACCATCACCTGGAACGACATGGTGCGCGGCCCCGTCACCTGGCAGGCCAGCGACCTAGGCGGCGACATGGTCGTCGCCCGCGCCTCTTCCGCCACCACCATTGGCCAGCCCCTATACAACCTGGCCGTGGTCGTCGATGACATTGATATGGCCATCACCCACGTCATTCGCGGCGAAGACCACATCGCCAACACCGCCAAGCAAATTCTGCTCTACGAAGCCCTCGAAGCCGCCGTGCCCGCCTTTGCCCACGCGCCGCTCATTCTCAACCAGACGGGGCAGAAGCTCTCCAAGCGCGATGGCGTCACCTCCATTTCTGATTTCCAGAAGATGGGCTTTGTGGCTCCGGCCCTGGTCAACTACATGACCCTGCTGGGTTGGTCAGCCCCCGACGCCACTGAACAGTTCACCCTGGCCGAAGCCGCCAAACAGTTCAGCTTCGATCGCGTCAACAAAGCCGGAGCCAAGTTCGACTGGGATAAGCTCGACTGGCTCAACAGCCAGTACCTCCACGCGATGGAGCCCGCTCCCCTGCTGGAGCTAGCGCTGCCCTACCTACAGGACGCTTATGCCGTTGATGCGGAGGCCGATCACGACTGGCTATTGCCCCTGGTGACGCTCCTCGGCCCTAGCCTCACCCGCCTGACAGACGTTGTGGAGCAAAGCCGCTTCTTCTTCACCAAAACTGTGGAGTTCGCCGACGCCGCTAAAGCTCAGGTGCAGCTCGACGGCGTATCCACTGTGCTGGAGGGCATTTTGACAGGACTCACCGAGAAATCTCCAGCCACCATCGACGAGCTTAAAGCCTTGGTGGATGAGGTCACCAAAGCCCAGGGCGTGAAGAAAGGGCTGGTGATGAAATCGATGCGGGCCGCGCTCATGGGTGCCCTCCAGGGGCCAGACCTGATGGAATCCTGGCTAATTCTGCACCAGCGCGGGTTTGATGTGCCCCGTCTACAGGGGGCGATCGCGCTGACCTAGCCACCGCCAGCGGGCCATTACGCCCAGGGTCATGGCCCCCAACGTCAGCATCAGCAGCCCGGCCAAACCATAGGTCGCCGCCAAGCCAATCCGCTGACTCAGGGGCTGGCTCACCAGCGGCGACACAAACTGCCCCAGAAAGAAACTGGTGGTCAAGCCGCCCAAAATTCGCCCTCGCAGGGCAGCGGGGGTCGATGAGGTAAGACAGACGGTCATGTTGGGGGTGAAGAGGCCAAGGCCCAAACCGGCGATCGCTAGTCCCACCAGCGCCGCCCCATAGCCCGGTGCTCGGCCAATCACCAGATAGCCCACCCCCATTAGCCCAAAGGCCATCGCATAGAGCGCCGTAAACGAAAACCGTGCCTTGACGGTCTGATAGCTGAGGGAACTCGTCGCCGCCGCCAGGGTCGCCAGGGCGATCGCCAGCCCACTCTGAGACGCATTGGCGTTACTCAACTGCTGGAGATAAAACGGAATCTGCACCGGAATCATGTAGAACACAATCTGGGTGAGCAGGGCGATCGCAAAGGTCACTGCCAACAACCCCCAGGGAACTGGCTCTGGGTTAGCCGCTGCTAGCGCCAGCACCTCGGCCCGACTGGCCCGTCTAGGCTCTGGCAGCAACAGCAGTACCAGCGGCAGCATCAGCCAGGCCGAGAGATAGATCAAAAACGGCAATCGCCAGTTCACATCCGCCAGGTAGCCCCCCAGGGTGAGAAACAGCACCCCACCCAGCCCCATAAACGCCGCCTGCAAGCCCAAAAACCGCGCCCGTGCCGCGCCGATGTAATAGTCGGCCACCAGCGTCGTCGCGGTGGTCATAATGCCCGCCACGCTCAGGCCCAGCACCAGCCGCCCGACCAAAATCCAGCCAATTTCATTGAGAAAAAAGCCCGAACTGCCCGCCAGCCCATAGGTCAACACCGACAGCGCCAGCCAGCGCTTGCGCCCAAAGCGATCGATAATGACGCCCGTAATGGGGGCACCGAGAGCAATAAACAGCGCTGGCACCGTCAACACCAGCCTCACCCAGTAGTCGGCGTTGGGCACCTCGGCAAAGTGCGATCGCATGGCCGGCAGCGAGGGGGCGATCGTGGCTCCCGCCATCACCGTCAGGGTGCTGACCAGCAGCAGGGTAGCTTTTACCCCCAACGTATCGGCATGACGGGGTTTCATCGCAGGGCACCTCTACCGCTACACATTTCTAAATCCGATAACCAGCTAAAGTAACAGTAGAGGAGAAGCCTGGCGATCGCTACGCACCTCAAGGTTAGTAGCTTCGGGAATTATCAACTTGACCGGGCAATTTGATTGGGGATTTGCCCGAGTCCCGCAGCTTACGTTACATTAAGTAAAGATTTATCTCATATTTCTTTTCCCGACTCGAGATTCCGCCCCCGGCAACACCCTGTTCCCAGGCACGATAGACGTAGGGCCAAGCTCGGTCACCATCCGTTAACAGAACATCCGTTAACACTGTGCACGTTAGTCAATAGAGGCCATAGGTATGAAATTTTCGTGGCGAGTCGCCTTACTGTGGACCCTACCCCTGTTGGTAATAGGGTTTTTCTTGTGGCAAGGAGCATTTTCGTCGGCTCCGGCTGATATGGGTCGCAACGCGGCCAACACCCGCCTCACCTATGGTCGCTTTCTCGACTATCTCGATGCCGGGCGGGTAACAGCAGTAGATCTCTACGACGGCGGCAGAACAGCCATTGTTGAAGCCGTTGACCCCGACCTAGACAACCGCGTCATGCGCTGGCGAGTAGACCTGCCGGGCAACTCCCCTGACCTAGTGAGCCGTCTGCGCACCGCCAACATCAGCCTCGACTCTCACCCTCCGCGCAACGATGGCGCTCTGGTGGGTGCCCTGGGCAACCTGCTGTTTCCGCTGCTGCTGATTGGCGGTCTGTTCTTTTTATTCCGCCGCTCCAACGGGGCCATGGGTGGCCCTGGCCAGGCGATGAGCTTTGGCAAGTCTAAGGCCCGCTTCATGATGGAAGCCAAGACCGGTGTCATGTTCGATGACGTGGCCGGTATTGACGAAGCCAAAGAAGAGCTGGAAGAAGTCGTCACCTTTTTGAAGAAGCCCGAGCGCTTTACCGCCATTGGGGCTCGCATTCCCAAGGGTGTGCTGCTGGTCGGCCCTCCCGGTACCGGTAAAACTCTGCTAGCCAAGGCGATCGCAGGTGAAGCGGGCGTGCCCTTCTTCAGCATCTCCGGTTCTGAGTTTGTTGAAATGTTCGTCGGCGTGGGGGCTTCCCGCGTGCGCGACTTGTTCAAAAAGGCTAAAGAAAACGCCCCCTGCATCATCTTTATCGATGAGATTGACGCCGTCGGTCGTCAGCGGGGTGCCGGTATCGGCGGCGGCAATGACGAGCGCGAGCAAACCCTCAACCAGCTGCTCACCGAAATGGATGGTTTCGAGGGCAACAGCGGCATCATCATCATCGCCGCCACCAACCGGGCCGACGTGCTCGACTCGGCCCTGCTGCGCCCCGGCCGCTTCGACCGTCAGGTGATGGTCGATCCGCCCGATATCAAAGGCCGAGTCGAAATCCTCGGAGTCCACGCCCGCAACAAAAAGCTGGCCGAAGACATTTCCTTGGAAACGATCGCCCGTCGCACCCCCGGCTTTACCGGTGCCGACCTGGCCAACTTGCTCAACGAGGCCGCCATTCTCACCGCTCGCCGCCGCAAAGACGCCATGACCATGGCCGAGGTAGACGACGCCGTTGACCGCGTCATCGCCGGTATGGAGGGCACTCCCCTGGTGGACAGCAAGAGCAAGCGGCTGATTGCCTACCACGAGATTGGCCATGCGATCGTTGGCACCCTGGTCAAAGACCACGACCCGGTGCAAAAAGTTACCCTGATTCCTCGCGGTCAGGCCCAGGGTCTCACCTGGTTTACCCCCAGCGAAGAGCAAATGCTGATCTCTCGGGCGCAAATTATGGCCCGCATTACCGGTGCCCTGGGCGGGCGCGCCGCTGAAGATGTCATCTTTGGCGATGCCGAAGTCACCACCGGAGCCGGCAACGACCTCCAGCAGGTGAGCAACATGGCCCGTCAGATGGTCACCCGCTTTGGCATGTCCGACCTGGGGCCGCTGTCCCTCGAAAGCTCCCAGGGTGAGGTGTTCCTCGGTCGCGACTGGCTCTCCCGCTCAGAGTATTCTGAGGAAGTGTCGTCTCGCATTGACGGCCAAGTGCGCACCATTGTGGAGCACTGCTACAACCAGGCCAAGGGCATTATGCAAGACCACCGCGCCGTGATCGATCGCCTGGTCGATCTGCTGGTTGAGCGCGAAACCATCGACGGCGACGAGCTGCGCCAGATTGTCTCTGAGTACACGGTGGTGCCCGATAAACAGCAGTTTGTGCCCCAGCTTTAGGGTTGAGCTGTTGAGATGATTGAGGCTCGTCCTTAGGGGCGAGCCTTTTTAGTTGGAGAGAAATTGTCTATGCCCCGCCCTGTGCTCTACGTGGCGATTACTAACCACGGCTTTGGCCATGCCACCCGCGCCGCGTCGGTTGCGGCTACGGTCAAGGCGCTCCAGCCCGAGGTGGATTTGGTACTGGCCACCGCTGCGCCCCAATGGCTGCTCGACGAATACCTGCCACTGAGCTATGAGTATCGTCCGGTGGCGTTTGATATTGGCGTGATTCAGCCCGATAGCCTCAGGATGGATCTACCGGCTACCCTGGCCAAGCTTCAAAATATCCAGGCTCACCAGCGGTCAACCGTGGCCGCCGAGGCCGCCTACCTCAAGCAGCGCGGGGTGAACCTGGTGCTGGCCGATATTCCACCGCTAGCCACAGCGATCGCCCATGCCGCCGACATCCCCTGCTGGATGGTCAGCAACTTTGGCTGGGATTTTATCTACCGAGGCTTTGGCCCAGAGTTTGAGCCGATCGCCAGCTGGATTGGGGAGTGCTTTGGGGAGTGCGATCGCCTCTTCCGCCTGCCCTTCCACGAACCGATGACCGCCTTCCCCGTAGTGGAAGACACTGGGCTAACCGGAGGCACCCCGCGCTATGGAGCTGACGAGTTAAGGGCGCAGTGGAATCTGTCTCAGCCCCAAGAACGCACAGTGCTACTGACCTTTGGTGGGTTAAGTCTCCAGGCCATCCCCTACGATCGCCTCACCCAGTTCCCCGACTGGCAGTTTCTTACCTTTGAGCAAAACGCCCCTGCTCTGCCTAACCTATTCAAAGTGCCTCGGCAGGGCTACCGCCCAGTGGATGTCATGCCTCTGTGCAGCCGCATAGTCTCAAAGCCAGGCTTCAGCACCTTCTCCGAAGCCTGTCGCCTAGATCTGCCGATTATTACTATTACTCGAGAAGACTTTGCGGAAGGCCCGGTGCTCGTCAACGGCCTGCAAGACCACAGCTGGCACCGAGTCCTCACCCCCGCCGATTTTTTCGACGGCGACTGGGCATTTTTGACTCAGCCTTTGGAGCCGCCCCGTACCACCAAGACCCTAGCCAAAGACGGTAACCACCAGATCGCCAAAGCCATCGTCAGCTATCTGGGTGGATAACTAATCCAAAAACGGGCTGATCACGTTCGTAAGCTGAAGAATAAAGATGGCACTGAAGTCAGCGTCTGTTCGTCTTGCGCTTTAGCAGCCAGGCAGATGACCCAAAAATTAACGTTTCTAGCATCTCAGAAACTAGGCAGGATGGGGGCCTTGCACCCCCACTAATTCTAAAAGCTAGTCGCAAGCCCGCAGCCCATCGCTATGATGACGAATGGAACGCTCAAGGACGTGAAACCGTGATTCAATCCTCCGTGGCCCTGCTCACCACTGGCCTTGTGGCGTTTGCCATTACTGCGGCGCAGGCGGCGGATCTGTCCTTTGCGACTCCTAACGGTCTGTTTCGTTTGAAGCCAGACAGCGGCGATCGCGAAGCCCTGCTGCCCGAGGGCGATCGCCCCTTCAACGCCCTAGCCTGGTCTCGCAGCGGCCAACAGCTGGCGATCGTGCAAAACTATGGCGAAGTGTACCGGATTGAACTAGGGGCTGCATCTCCGGAGCTAGTATTTTCTAGCGACTGCCAGCGACCACCCACCATTGATTTGGCCTGGCAGCCCGACGGCGAAACTCTTGTCATTAAACAGAGCTGCCCTTCCTCCACAGCGGGGGGCACCGCCGAGCTAGCTCTGTTTCTCAGTCGATCCACCGGAGAGTTGGCCTCCATTGACACCTTGCCCGACAGCCCAGAGTCAGACATTTTTTTAGCGCCCGATGGCAGCCAGATCGCCTACGTGACCGGCCAACATATCTTCGTCGCCGGGCTAGACGGCAGCCGCCCTCGCCGCCTCACCCAAACCTCCGGCATCTACGGTGCTGCCGGGAGTCCTCTAGCCTGGTCGCCCGATGGCACCCAGCTAGCTTTTTACGAGGGTAACTATCCCTTTCAGCGGCTCAACGTGGTGAGGGCTGACGGGGGCGATCGCCGCGTACTCACGCCCGAAGCCAACTTTCAGATTTACCGCAGCCGCGTGCTGTGGTCGCCCGACAGTCGATACATTGCCTACTATCGTCCCCACAACCCACCGTTTAGCAATCAGGAAGTCGTGGCTCTAGTCAACGTCAACACCGGGGAGACCCAGGCGCTCACCCGGCCTGGCTTTTACGACGCCCTCAGCTGGGCCCCCAACAGTCAGCAGATCGCTCTTGCCGTGGGGGCTCAAGCCGGTCAGCAGACCCTTTTTCGCCTAGATCTAGCCAGTCAGGCGTTCACGGCCCTAACCAATCAGCCCCTGCAAAACATTCTCGACAGCCAGTGGGCCCCTGAAGGCGACTGGGTTGCGTTTACGGCCACCCCTCCCGACGATCCCCTGGGTACCCAGATGTTGTACCGAGTGCGCCCCGATGGCACAGCGCTAGCTCCTCTGTCGGCCACTGACGAATATGTTTACCCCTTCGCCTGGGTGCCCACCCCGAGCGAAACCAATACCCAGGGCCTAAACGAGACTCCCTAGCTGGGCCTGCATCTCGCCCTGGTGCTGCACCGCCTTCAAAGCCTGCCGCACAACGTCAACCCCGGCACCGGGCCTACACGACTCCTCAGTGAGGATTTGCTTCCACAGGCGGCTGCCGGGCTGTCCCGCAAACAGCATCAGCATGTGGCGAGTAATTTTGTTGAGCTTCAGCCCCTGACGCACCCAGTGGTCAATGTAGGGCAGCATCGCTTCGGCCACTTGCTGGCGGCTGAGGGTCGCCTCGTTCGACGCAAACAAGCCCTGATCGACGCCGCTAAAGAGGTAGGGATTGTCGTAGGCGGCGCGCCCAATCATCACCCCATCCACCGGGCCGAGCTGGTCTCTCACCTGGTCAAGCCTGGTCAAGCCGCCGTTGATCTCAATCCACAGGTGGGAAAAGTCTTGTTTTAGGCGGTGCACGTCGCCGTAGCGCAGGGGCGGCACCGTGCGGTTGTCTTTGGGGCTGAGCCCCTGGAGCCAGGCTTTGCGGGCGTGGACGGTGAAGTGGCGACAGCCGGTCTGGGCAACGGTGTCGACAAAAGCTGCCATATCTTCGTAGCGATCGCGATCGTCTATCCCAATGCGATGCTTGACGCTGACCGGCAGAGGGCTGGCGGCCATGATCGCCGCCACACCCTCGGCGACCCGCTCGGGCTGGGCCATCAGACAGGCCCCAAAGTTGCCGCTGCGGACGCGATCGCTCGGGCAGCCCACATTCAAATTGATGGCATCGTAGCCAAAGTCAGCGGCAGCGCGGGTAGCGGTAGCCAGCATCTGCGGGTCGTCGCCACCCACTTGCAGCACCAGCGGCGACTCGCTGGGGGTAAAGCCCAGCAGATGGTCGCGATCGCCGTGCAAAATCGCCTGGGCCGTCACCATTTCGGTGTAGAGCAGGGTGTGCCGCGTGATCTGCCGCATAAAGTAGCGATAGTGGCGATCGGTGCGATCCATCATCGGTGCAATGCTGAGGGGCACCTCAATGGCTGTCGCCCCGCCTGCTGGGTTCATTGAGCGTCTCATCAGTACGGTCATAGAACCGCGCATTTCTGTCGTTGCTGCTCCCGTAGTCTAGCACTCTGGTTCTGGCTATCCAGAGTCTATTCCAGCTAGATTTAATCGACTCTCGGGCGGTTCTCCACCGCTTTAGATCAGTTTTCTACACTGGGGTATCGCCTGTTTTTTTGACATCATTTTAATTGTCACGTTCAGGTAAATGGCTCAATGAATAACGCGATCGGCTCCTTTTACAACTGGTACAAAGCAACCCTACGCAACAATAAGTACCGCTGGGTCTTGGTTTTAGGAACCCTAATTTATCTGGTTTCTCCCATCGATATTTCTCCTGACTTCTTGCCCATTATCGGCTGGGTTGATGACGGCCTGCTGGCTACTTTGCTGGTCACCGAATTGTCTCAAATGGCGCTGGAGCACCTCAACAAGCGCAAGCAGCCCGGCAATAGCGCAGCTAATGACGCCGTTACCGTTGAGCCCATCACCACCATTGAGGCCTAGCCTTAGATTAGGTCGGCCCTTGCACATTCTTCACCCTCAAACCTATCTCTCTAAGGAGATGTCTCTACCGGCATCTCCTTTTTTCTGACCAGCTCTTTTTTCTGACCAGCTTCGATTGAGCGGGCTTTGAGTTTTTACGGTAGGTTAAAAGCGAATCACAACCTATCTACAAGCTCTTCAAAGAAAGGAATCCCATGACCACTGCTACCAATGTCTTGGGCACTCCCCTTGCCCCCTGCTGCACCTCGCCAATGACGGGCTTTTATCGCGATGGTTGCTGCAATACCGGCGCAGGCGACATGGGAGTTCATGTGGTGTGCGCCCAAATGACCCCCGAGTTTTTGGCTTTCACCAAGGCCCAGGGCAACGACCTCTCGACACCGATGCCCGATTTTCAATTTCCGGGGCTCAATCCGGGCGATCGCTGGTGTCTGTGCGCTGCTCGCTGGCAAGAAGCCCTAGAGGCCAGGGTCGCGCCCCCGGTGGTGCTCGACGCCACCCACGCCGCCGCCATCGAGCACGTCTCTCTGGCTGACCTCAAAGATCACGCCCTCAACATCGCCTAATCCAGGCACCCGGTTCCTATCCCGGATCTAGACTAAACCCAAGAATTTGCTTTAGGAACCGGGTGCTGCCTAGCTTAAGCCAATAGCCTCTCATCCTAACCGCACCGCCGTACCGCTGGCAGCCACCATCAGCATGTTGCCACCGTTGTTGATTTCGAGCGATTCGTAGTCAATATCTACGGCAATGATGGCGTCAGCGCCTAGTTCCTGGGCTGCCTGCATCATTTCTTTGATGGCGGTGTTGCGAGCCTGGCGGAGCGAATGCTCGTAGGCACCCGATCGCCCGCCTACCACATCGCGAATGCCCGCAAAAAAGTCCTTGAAAATATTTGCCCCCAAAATCGCCTCGCCATTTACAAGGCCGCAGTATTCAACTACGGGGCGACCGTCAACATTGGGGCCGGTGGTTAAGATCATGGGTTGCCTCGGGTTAAACCGCTTTAGAACTGATCATTTGCATACTAATATCTAGCCACGGGGCTCGGGTGACGGGGGCACTGCTAGAGATAAAATCTACCCCTGTCGCCGCGATCGCCCTCAAAGTCTCTAACGTCACGTTGCCAGACGCCTCGATCTTGACCGTCGGCTTTTGCTCACGAATGCGCTCAACGGCTATCGTCATCAGCTCTGGGGACATATTGTCGAGCATGATGATGTCTACGGGGCAGGCGATCGCCTCATCGACCTGATCGAGGTTGCTCGTCTCTACCTCGATCGTCATCGGGTAAGGAATCGCCGGGCGAATCTGGGCTACCGCTGCCCGAATGCCTCCAGCCGCCGCAATATGGTTGTCTTTGATCATCACCGCATCGTCGAGGCCCATGCGGTGGTTAATAGCTCCACCCACTCGGCTGGCGTACTTTTCGAGCTGGCGCAAACCGGGGGTCGTCTTGCGAGTATCCACAAACTGAGCAGTGGTGTCGGCTAGACAGTCTACATACTGGCGAGTGGCGCTAGCGATGCCGCTCAGACGCATCACCAGGTTTAGGGCCACCCGTTCTCCAGTGAGCAGATCCGCCAGGGAGCCGCTAATTTTGGCAATGGTGGTGTCTTGAGCGCAGGGGTCACCCTCGTTGACCAAAGATTCAAAACTAACCTCGGCATCTAGCTGCTGAAAGAGGCGGCGGGCCAAGGGCAGCCCAGCAATGACGCCAGGGGCACGGGTGACCCAAATGGCCTGCCCTGGCCGCTGGGCCAAAGCCCCTAACCCGATGGTAGACCAATCGCCCCGGCCAACATCTTCTTGTAGCCAGGCTTGCAGGTGCGCGTCTAGGGCGATGTCAGGAGTAGAGAGGAGGGAAGGTACAGGCATGATATTTACTCTGGAATGGCAGGGAGGACTAGCCCTTGCGGCATAGACCTTTGAGAAGCTCGCAATTTCTGCCACAGCCAGAAATTATTGTGCTAACTTACGAGTAATGCCGCTGTTACGGCAGCTAACTCTACAGATTTTACCGTTAGGATTCCAGGAGGTGATGCCCATGCAAGAGAGTAGTAAACGTGTGGGTCTTCAGGTTGAAATCAGCCGGCTGCGCGCCGGGGCTGTGCTCTAGCTTCAGTGCTGGTTGCTTTGGCAATTAGCTAAGCTCTCGAAGCTGGCTGAATAGGGTTCCTCCCGGCAGTCAGGTTCAACCTAAGATCCAACTAGACCGCCCCTGCTTAGGAAGATTTTCTTCCCCTGGCAGGGGCGGATAGCTTTTAAAGGGGCGCAGACTCAGCATCCCTTGGCTAGATGCGATCGCACCATGACCGCCCTAGGATGATGGGGTAGCTCATCTCCCCACCACCATGGCCACTCTTCTCAGCGATCGCGACATCCAAACTAAGCTCAGTGAACTCCCCGATTGGAGTCTCAGCGGCAAAACCATTACGTCCACTCGCACCTTCAAGGACTTTGTTACCGCCATCGACTTTGTCAATCAGCTGGTAGAACCGGCTGAAGCCGCCGGGCACCACCCCGATTTAGAAATCTCCTACAACCGTGTTGTCGTCAGCCTCTCTACCCACGATGCTGGCGGCTTGACAGAAGATGACTTTGCCCTGGCCAAAGTCATTTCTGCCCTGGGCTAGGTCAGAGCAGCGCTTAAATGTAGCGATCTCAAGCGATCGCATCTCCAAAGAAAGGATCCCTGTGCCAAGTCGAGGCATAGGGATCCTTTTTTGTGGAAACTGCTCCAGCGAATCGGCTGCCTGAGCAACCTCAGACAAATAACATCTATTGTCAATAACTAGATCAGGCTTAGGCATCACCGTGCTATCCTTCCCCAAGGAATCTATTGACAACAAATATCAATAGGCTTCAGATTTTATTTAATGGTGTGAGGAAAGAATATCAAATGACTAAGCTATTTTGGCAATCTTTGCTGGCTGTACCCGCTGCCTTAGGTGCAGCTGTGGCCATCTCTGGCTCCGCGATCACCGCTGACGCCGCTACTACTCAAGTTAGCGACTTCGATCAAGACGCCGTTCAACTGGCTCAAATCACCAGCGTTTCAGAACTCACCGACGTGTTGCCCTCTGACTGGGCCTTCCAAGCGCTCCAGAGCCTGGTTGAAAACTACGGCTGCATTCAGGGCTACCCTGACCGCACCTTCCGGGGTCAGCGCAGCATGACCCGCTTTGAGTTCGCCGCCGGTCTCAACTCCTGCTTGGACGTGATCGCTACCCTGATCGCCCAGTCCGGCATCAACCCCGAAGACCTGGCCACTATCCGTCGCCTGCAAGAAGAGTTTCAGGCCGAACTAGCCACCCTGAGCGGCCGCGTTGATGCCCTAGAAGCCGAAACCGCTACCCTGCGCGCTCAGCAGTTCTCCACCACCACCAAGCTATCGGGTCAGGCTGACTTTCACTTAGTAACACCCTTCGATACCATTCCTGGAGAGACCAGCACCAGCGTTGCGGCTCGGGCACGGTTGAACTTCGACTCCAGCTTCACTGGCGACGATCGCCTGCGCATTCGTCTACAAAGCGGCAACGGCAATGCCTTTGAGTCGATCTATGGCCTAGCCAATGCTGGCAACAGCGGTGCCAACTACAACGTTGGCGTTGACGACTTCTACTACCAGTTCCCGGTTGGCAATCGCATTACGGTAACGGCGGCGGCCCGAGGCGTTTCAGGGGACGACTGGGTAACCAGCACCATTCTTCCGTTTGATGGCCCCGCCGTTGCCGATGCTGGCAACCCGCGATTTTACGCTACCGGTGGCAGCAGCTCTAATGGTGCTGGGGTAGGCGTCAACATTGCCTTCACCGACAACATCGTCCTAGACACGGGCTACACCGCTGGTGGCCCCGGAGCCTTTGATCCCTCTGTGGGTATCTTTGCCGCCACCAGTCAGAGCTACATTGTGCAGCTCAACTTCCTCACCGATGGCTTCTTTAACGCTGCGGTCACTTACATGCACAACGACCTGTCTTCTGATTTTGCCGTAGACGGGCTGGGGACTGCCGCAGCCGCTGGCGGAACCGACACCTTCGCAGGTCTGCTAAGTCTGGATTTTGGCAACTTCTTTATTGCCGGTCACGGCGCTTACCAGACGTTTAATGGCGGCAACGACTTTAGCTGGACGGCAGGGGCTGGCTTCAACAACTTCTTGGCTGAAGGCACTCAACTCGGGGTCTACGGTGGGCAACTGCCGCAACTCGCTGGCTACACTGACAACCCCTTCATCATTGAAGGCTACTACGATGTTCCCTTTAACGAGTTCCTGACGATTACTCCAGCGCTGATCTACGGTGACGCTAGCCTAGCGGGTGCCACCGACAACACTGGTTTCTGGGGTGTCTTGCGCGCCACCTTTCGGTTTTAGGGATTGAGCCTACCAAACAGACAGGGCGCTGTGAGATTAACCCAGCCCCCTGTCTTTCGGGCTCATTGTTCTCAGGCTAAGCCAGTCCCCCAGGGATGAAAGCCGCGATCGCCCTCCCCGGCCCTAATAATTCACACTTAATCAACCTGGGCTCTCAGGTTAACTCTCCGTTGACGCGCCCCTAAACAGACTCGGATAGTTTAAGCATGATGCACGAACAACGGAATCAAATTTCTTCAGATTTGTAGTCGCGGATGTTTTACTTTGTCCAGACCATAACGTTTAATAGTCCGTGGATCGTGTTGCATTTGTCACAGATCTGATGTTGAACCTGCTTAACGGTGTGAGGAGCAATTACTGAATGACTAAGCTATTTTGGCAATCTTTGCTGGCTGTGCCCGCTGCTCTGGGCGTGGCTGTGGCCGTCTCTGGCGCTGCGATCGCCGCTGACGCCGCTACTACTCAAGTTAGCGACTTCGATCAAGACGCTGTTCAACTGGCTCAAATCACCAGCGTTTCAGAACTCACTGACGTGCTGCCCTCCGACTGGGCCTTCCAGGCACTGCAAAGCCTGGTTGAAAACTACGGTTGTATTCAGGGTTACCCTGATCGCACCTTCCGCGGGCAGCGCAGCATGACCCGCTTCGAGTTTGCCGCCGGTCTCAACTCCTGTTTGGACGTGATCGCTACCCTGATCGCCCAGTCCGGCATCAACCCCGAAGACCTGGCCACCATCCGCCGTCTGCAAGAAGAGTTTCAGGCTGAACTGGCTACCCTGCGCGGTCGCGTTGATGCTCTAGAAGCTGAAACCGCTACCCTGCGCGCTCAGCAGTTCTCCACCACCACCAAACTGCGGGGTCAGGCCGACTTTCACCTGGTAACGCCCTTCGACACCATCCCTGGGCAAACGAGCACCAGTGTTGCCGCTAGGGCTCGCTTGAACTTTGACTCCAGCTTTACAGGGCGCGATCGCCTGCGCATTCGCCTCCAGTCTGGCAATGGCAATGCCTTTCAACCGCTACGAGGTCTGGCTAACGCGGGTACCAGCGGGGACAATTACAATGTCGGTATTGATGACTTCTACTACCGCTTTCCCCTGGGCAACCGCATTACCGTAACAGCCTCGGCCCGTGGCCTCCAGGGCGATGACTGGGTAACCAGCACTATCGTGCCCTTCGATGGCCCCGCCGTAGCCGACGCTGGTGGCCCTCAGTTCTACCAGAGTGGGGGCAGCAGCTCTAACGGTGCAGGCCTAGGTCTCAACATTAACTTCACCGACAATATTGCCCTCGACTTGGGCTACACCGCGGGTGGCGGCACGACAGGCAGCAGTGGTGCTTTTGACCCTGCCGTTGGGGTCTTCGCAGCTACTAGCCAGAGCTACATAGCCCAGCTCAACTTTCTCACCGATGGCTTTTTCAACGCTGCGGTGGCCTATTTACACAACGACCGGTCTTCTGCTTTTGCGCTGAACGGCACGGGGGTGGCTGCCCCGGCAGGCGCGGTTGATACCTTTGCCGGGCTGCTAAACCTCGACTTTGGTGGGTTCTTTATTGCTGGCCACGGGGCTTACCAGACGTTCAATGGCGGTAACGACTTCAGCTGGAATGCAGGGGTTGGCTTCAACGATTTCCTGGCTGAAGGCACCCAATTGGGTGTGTACGCTGGCCAACTGCCCCAGTTAGTCAACAACACCGACAACCCCTTTATCGTTGAAGGCTATTATCGAGTCCCCATTAACAAATTCTTGACGATCACCCCTGCTCTAATCTACGGAGACGCTAAGTTAAGCACTCAAACCGATGACACAGGTTTCTGGGGTGCTCTACGCGCTACATTCACGTTCTAGCAGTTTGGGGCTCTGGGGTGCGCACCCCAGAGCCCCAAACTGCCAGTTGCTTAGACAGCCATTACTCGTCAAAAATCGCTGAATCAATGCCTCTACCACCGATGGACTTTCATTGGAGTAGACTCAGCTCCAATTTTGGGAACCTTAGGTCAGCAGCTAGCGTCTCAGTGGCGGTAAGTTAATCTCGGTCTTTTGACCAAAACTTATCTAGCCGACACAGAGCTTATCTGCTATTGTTGGTTTTGGATGTACGTAAGGTTCAGCTACTTTGGCCTGTATATTGGCTGAGTATGCGCCTTGTCGATGGGGATGGTTAAGGCCAGACCTACTGGTAGGTACACAATAAGCCTTAAATAAGGTGTGAGGAGAAAATACCGAATGACTAAGCTATTTTGGCAATCTTTGCTGGCTGTGCCCGCTGCCCTAGGTGCGGCTGTTGCAGTTTCTGGTTCCGCGATCGCCGCTGACGCCGCTACCACCCAGGTTAGCGACTTCGATCAAGACGCTGTTCAACTGGCTCAAATCACCAGCGTTTCAGAACTCACTGACGTGCTGCCCTCCGACTGGGCCTTCCAGGCGCTCCAAAGCCTGGTTGAGAACTACGGTTGTATTCAGGGTTATCCCGACCGCACCTTCCGCGGTCAGCGCAGCATGACCCGCTTCGAGTTCGCCGCTGGTCTCAACTCCTGCTTGGATGTGATCGCTACCTTGATCGCCCAATCTGGCATCAACCCCGAAGACCTGGCCACCATCCGCCGTCTGCAAGAAGAGTTCCAGGCTGAACTGGCTACCCTGCGCGGTCGCGTCGATGCTCTGGAAGCTGAAACCGCTACCCTGCGCGCTCAGCAGTTCTCCACCACCACCAAGTTGGTTGGTCAGGCTGACTTCAACGTCGTCACCCCGATTGACATTGTCACCGGTGAAGCAGCCACCAGCGTTGCCGCTCGGGCTCGTTTGAACTTTGACTCCAGCTTCACCGGCAACGACCGTTTGCGCATTCGTCTACAGTCTGGCAACGGTAATGCAATCAACGGTCTCGGTGGTCTGGCTAATGCTGGAAACAGTGGTCCCAACTACAACGTTGGTATTGATGATTTCTACTACCAGTTTCCTGTTGGTAGCCGTTTGACCGTAACCGCTTCTGCCCGTGGTTTGGCTGGTGATGATTGGGTTACCAGCACCATCGTGCCTTTCGACGGTCCTTCTGTGGCTGACGCTGGTGGTCCTCAGTTTTATGACGCTGGTGGTGGTGGTACCAACGGTGCTGGTGTTGGTCTGAGCTTTGCTCTGACCGATAGCCTCATCTTTGATGCAGGCTACACCGCCGGTGGGCAAGGGGCATTTGATCCCTCTGTTGGTATCTTTGCTGCTACCACCCAGAGCTACATCGCCCAGCTCAGCTTCCTGAGCGATGGCTTCCTAGATGCTGGTATTGCTTACCTGCACAACGACCGGTCCATTGACTTCCAAGGCGGTGCAGCCGGTGGTACCGACACCTTTGCTGGTCTGTTGAACCTTGACTTCGGCGGTTTCTTCGTCGCTGGTCACGGTGCTTACACCTCTTTTAACGGCGGCAATGACTTTAGCTGGACTGCTGGTGTTGGCTTCAACAACTTCCTGGCTGAGGGTGCTCAACTAGGTGTCTACGGCGGTCAACTGCCCCAACTAGCTACTACCTCTAACAACCCCTTCATCGTTGAGGGTTATTACGAGATTCCCTTCAACCAGTTTCTGACTATTACTCCTGCTGTCATCTACGGCGATCTCAACACCGCCGCTGCTGACGATGAGATTGGTCTCTGGGGTGCTATTCGTGCCACCTTCCGTTTCTAAGTTTTCATAACTTAGTCGCAACTAGCTAGTTATATCTAGCTTTAAGGCTCTGCCATATTGGCAGGGCCTTTTATTTTGTGAGGTTTAGAATGTTAGGGTATCTGTCCAGTAGCCCTGGGGTAACCATAGGCCTCCGAGACTATCTACCTGTTCTGGGCTCATAGTGTAGACCCAGGCCATTACCAAGGAGCGCTGGTTCAGGTCATAAACCGTTTGTAGGCTCCGCTGGTACTCACTGTTCTCGGGGCGATCGGGGTAATACTCTTCAAAATTGTCTATGGCAGCTATAGCATCTGCATTGGATAGCGTCAGCAAAAATCCCTGTACCCAACCAGGTTCTAGGGTCATGGCTGGGTAGCCTAGGGGTAGGTGGTAGAGTCGTCCTAGCGTCTGGGCCGGTTGGGCTGCGATCGCAAAAGGTTCACAGAAGTTGGCAAACGCTTTTTCCCCAGGCTTGAGGGTGCCATAGACAAATAAACCGCAGAGGGAATTACTAGACATCGGGTTGATTGAATGGATACATAGTTTTTCAGGCTGGGGTTAAAATCACCCTTTCAGAGTAAAAAACTTTATAAAGTATTAGCAAACTAATCAAAATTAAAGCGGTGGGATCTCGATATCCGGATAGTTAGCCCTGGGAAAAGTAAGGTTAGATGAAGGCTACAACCCCATAGTTTATAAATCTCTCTCTGGTTAATTGCCCATGAGAATTCTTGTCACCGGCGGAGCCGGGTTTATTGGCTCCCACTTAATTGATCGCCTAATGGCCGATGGTCATGAGGTGATTTGTCTAGACAACTTTTATACAGGCCATCGACACAACCTACTGCACTGGCTCGACCATCCCTATTTCGAGGTCATTCGCCACGATGTCACTGAGCCAATTCGGCTTGAGGTTGACCAAATCTATCACCTGGCCTGCCCTGCTTCTCCGGTGCATTATCAGTACAACCCGGTTAAGACCATTAAAACCAACGTCATGGGCACCCTCAACATGCTGGGTTTAGCTAAGCGAGTTAAAGCTCGCTTTCTGCTGGCCTCTACCTCCGAGGTGTATGGCGATCCCGAGGTGCATCCCCAGACCGAAGACTACCGGGGCAACGTCAACCCCATTGGCATTCGCAGCTGCTATGACGAGGGCAAGCGCGTAGCCGAGACCCTAGCCTTTGACTACCACCGCCAAAACAACGTCGATATTCGGGTGGCCCGCATTTTTAACACCTATGGCCCCCGCATGCTCGAAAACGATGGCCGAGTGGTTAGCAACCTGGTTGTCCAAGCCCTGCAGGGCATTCCGCTGACGGTGTATGGCAGCGGTTCCCAGACGCGGAGTTTTTGCTACGTGTCTGATTTGGTAGACGGCCTGATGCGGCTCATGAATGGCGACTATATTGGCCCGGTAAACCTGGGTAACCCCGATGAGTACACCATCTTACAGCTGGCTCAAACTGTTCAGACCATGGTGAATCCTGACGCAGATCTGGTTTATAAGCCCTTGCCCGAGGATGATCCCCAGCGCCGCAAACCCGATATCACTCGGGCGAAAACGTTCCTTGACTGGAGTCCGACGGTGCCACTTCAGGAAGGTCTCAAGCTCACCATTGACGATTTTCGCAGGCGTTTGAGTCCCTCAGGAACCCCGGAGGCTGTACCACCGACACTACACTCGGTGGTTAGCTAGGTTTGCAGATGGGTCACAGCCGGGTCATGGTCTGGCGTGGCCCTGGATCAGCGCAGGCCAAGGGAATTCAGCTCGCCCTTAAATGGTTATCGATAGTCCATAAAGTAAGGAATATTTTCTATGCGTGTATGTGTGATTGGGACTGGCTACGTGGGTCTGGTTACCGGTGTGTGCTTAGCCAATGTTGGCCACGACGTAGTGTGTATCGATGTCAACGAAGAAAAAGTGAAGCTCATGCAGTCAGGGCAGTCGCCCATTTTTGAGCCAGGTCTATCTGAGATTATGAAGTCATCAATGGCGGCAGGCCATCTCCACTTTTCCACCGATTTAAGGGCTGGAGTCGAGCATGGCGACATTCTCTTTATTGCGGTAGGCACCCCGGCTTTGCCTACGGGGGAAAGTGATACCCGCTACGTCGAGGCGGTAGCTAAGGGTATTGGTACTCACCTCAACGGCGGTTATAAGGTGATTGTGAATAAGTCTACGGTTCCCATTGGTTCGGGCGACTGGGTGCGCATGATTGTGCTGGATGGGGTAGCTGAGCGCCAGTCGGTGCCGGTGCCTGCCGGGGGTATTCCTGAGACCATCCACCCTGAGGTGGTAGCTGATTTTGATGTGGTCAGCAATCCAGAGTTTTTGCGGGAGGGCTCGGCGGTCTACGACACCTTTAACCCCGATCGCATTGTACTGGGCAGCAACAGCCCCCGGGCGATCGCCATGATGAAGGAACTTTACACCCCCATCATAGAACGGCGCTTTGCCGAAGACTCCAATGCCGCTCCGGTGCCGGTACTGGTTACTGATATCAGTTCGGCTGAAATGGTTAAGTATGCCTCTAACGCCTTCTTAGCGACCAAAATTAGCTTTATCAACGAGGTCGCCAATATCTGCGATCGCGTCGGCGCGGATGTCACCCAGGTGGCCCAGGGCATTGGCCTCGATTCTCGCATTGGCAAAAAGTTCTTGCAGGCGGGGATTGGCTGGGGTGGGTCATGTTTTCCTAAGGACGTGGCAGCCCTGATTCACACCGCCGACGACTACGGCTACGAGGCCCAGCTGCTCAAAGCCGCCGTGGATGTCAACAATCGCCAGCGTCAAATTACCCTTGAGAAACTTCAGCAGGTGCTCAAAATTCTCAAGGGCAAAACCGTCGGTCTGCTGGGGCTCACCTTTAAGCCTGACACCGACGACATGCGCGATGCGCCCGCGTTGATTTTGATTGAGCAGCTCAACCGCCTGGGTGCCAAGGTTAAGGCCTACGACCCAATTGTTTCCCAAAGCGGGCTGCGCCATGGGCTGACGGGCGTCATTGTGGAGACCGATGCCTCCCACCTGGCCGACAACTGTGACGCCCTAGTCTTGGTCACCGACTGGCAACAGTTCAAAGATCTCGACTACGCCGCCATGGCCCAGCGGATGAATAGCCCCATCGTTATTGATGGCCGCAACTTCCTCGATCGGGAAGCCATGGTGCGGGCAGGGTTCCAATACGTGGGTGTGGGCCGCTAACTTGCCGTTGAAATGCCTACCATCCTGGAGTTATCTGGGGACGGTAGGCATTTCTTTGGCGGTAGTCGCCCTACAAAGCACAAGAAACTCTGTGGGGAACCAGTCCAGTAGCCCATCGGTTTGCTGGTAACAACCTGTCCAGTTCTGCCCTGTTGCCCTGGGTGACTGAATTAAGTCCGCGAGGCTCGCTTGACTGGCCTTAAGATGAACAGATAACCCACTACGTTTCCCTGGATATGACCGCCTACGCATCTACCTCAAATTCTGCCTACGCTATGGAAGATGAAGCCTGGTGGGTGCAGCGCTGGGTAGAGTTACTCAATACCTACCGCTTCAAAAAGCGTTTAGAGCGGGGGCGGATCTACGCCAGGGAAGGCCACATTCTCAGCTTGGAGTATAAGGGATCTAAGGTGACAGCCCTGGTGCAGGGCACGGCGGAAGAACCCTACAAGCTTTCTATCTGGCTCGACGCGTTTAGTGACGAAGACTGGAACTACGTAATTGACTCTCTGTCAGAGCAGGCTATTTATTCGGCCCAGCTGCTGGCGGGGGAAATGCCGGCTGAGATTGAAGCTGTTTTTACTGCTAACGGCCTCAGCCTCTACCCCTTCAACCTATCGGAGGTGCATTCTAAATGCAGCTGCCCCGATCCGAAGAATCCCTGCAAGCACATTGCGGCGGTGTATTACCAGCTGGGGGATTTCTTTCGAGAAGACCCGTTTGTGCTGTTTCAGCTCAGGGGCCGCAGTCGCGATAGCATTTTAGACGCCCTACGCCAGCGGCGGCAGAGTACCGCCACCCCTGACACTATTGTCACCACCAGCGCAGATGCAGGCATTCAGCCAGAGCCCCAGAAAGCCGCCAGCCATCTCGATCTTCAACAGTTTTGGGCCTATACCCAGCCCCTAGATTCAGAGCTGGTCGTGATTACCCCCGCCGAAACCACAGTGCTGGACGTGCTGGGCAAAATACCACTTCCCCCTGAGGATGCGCCTTTGGTGATGGGTCATCTCAAGGAGGTCTATCAGGCGGTGGCTCAGCAGGCTATGGTGCAGGCTCTCGGCTAGGTCGTCCGAGTCAGCGATAGCAAGCGCCGTAGGCCTGTCCAACCGATAGTGGAATAGCCCGCTGCCAGGAGTAGGCTAATCACTGAAATACGAATGCCCGATCGCCAGGCTTCGACTCTGACCTGCCGTTCAGCCTGAGTGCGACGGGTGCCAATTTCGGTTTCAATTTGCTGCTGAGCCTGGTCGGCACGCTGCTGCAAGAATTGGGTAAGACCCTCTGGGTCATTGCGGTACTGCTCAATATCGGCGGGAAGCTGACCGCTTTGAATCGCCTGGGCCAGGAGATCGTCGTTTTCGAAGAGCGCTCCTAGCTGGGTCTGCTGCTGGCTCAGCTCGGTAGACAGTCGTTGCTGCAGCTGGGTGGCGGCTTCGCCGGCTTCGGTACTGACCTGGGCCAAGGCCGCCTGGCTAGACAGACGCACGGCGTTGAGGTGCAGCAGGGTGAGTAGCAAGTAAATTAACCCCAAGACGCTGGCTAGAGCACACACCCAAAAGCGCAGGTCAGTGGTTAGGCTTTTGCGCTGGGCGGCTTTGCCAACCGAACTGTCTAGCCAAAACCCGGTCAGCAGCAGGGCCATACCCACGAGGGGCACAATGCCGCGATCGACAAGCTGGGTGGTAGTGGCTAGCTGCCACTGCACATTGGTGAGGTTGGGCGGAATCAGCAGAATGAGAAAGTCGAGCAGGGCTGACAGAATGGCGATGGCACCGGCTACCTTCAGGGCGATCGCGGCTAGGGGAGACACCATCGGGCTGGTGACAGCGGGTTCAGAGGTCATAGGAATGGTCGCTTGCTACAGATAACCATTCTGCCTTGGCCGGGTCAGAAAACCACATATTTGCCATAAAACCTTGGGCTTTGATAGCCAGTACAGCCTAGGACGTTTTAACCTCAAACCCCAAGGTGAGGCCGCTACGATAGCCGTTCGCGACGGCCTCACCCAATCATCGGCGGTTCCGAAGGGGATGGCCACTTCAGAACCGCTGCCAGGGGAATGCACTTTCTCGGCTATTGCTCAGCGGGCTGGGGGCTCCAGTCTTTAATGGCCCAGGTGCTGGCATCCCAGGGGGTGAATTCGACATTGGTGAGGCGATCGCTGACCGCATTGGTCATGGCCCGGTGCACCACCGGAATGACGGCGACATCCTCAGCGAGCAGCTGGTTCATCTGCTGAAACAGCTCAGCCCGGCGAGCGGGGTCGAGCTCTTGGCGAGCCTCTTCCCAGAGGCGATCGTACTCAGGGTTGCAGTAGCGGGCGTTGTTGGGCTCTTGCCACTGGTTGGCCTGGGAGGCAATTTTGGCGCAGGTCCACCACCCCATGTAGGTGCTGGGGTCAGGGCTTTCGTTACCGATAGAATACTCCTGCATATCAGCATAGAAGTGGTTGAGGCTGCCGGTGTCTTGGGGATCGCCCGAGAAAAACTCATCCACGCGCACCCGCGAAATTTCTACCTTGACCCCTAGCTCCTTCAGGCTATCGCTGACAATGGCCTGGGTTTTTTGGCGCACCGGGTTAACTGCCGCCTGAAACAGCACCTCTAGAGCTACGCCGTCTTTCTCGCGCAGCCCGTCGCCGTTGGTGTCAACCCAGCCCGCCTCATTCAGCAGCGCCTTGGCCTGCTCTAGGTCGTAGGTGTAGGTGATGTCTGGCGATTGGTAGTCGGCGGGGGCCACTAGCAATTGGGCGATCGGTTTGCCGGAGGCCCCGTAGAGTTCTTTGGCAATGGTGTCGCGATCGACGGCCAAATTGAGCGCCTGGCGCACCCGCACATCGCTAAAGTAGGGATGCGGCACCTCTGCGCTAGAGCGCTCCCCGTCTTCAGTGCGGGCGAAGGGATTGGAGAAGTTCAGCATGATGCGCTCTACCTGGGAGCCAAACAGGTGGGTAATGTGACCGCTGGCGTCGGTTTCTAGCTCGCTGAGAGCCTCGGCTTCCACTTGAAGGTTGTGGGCAAAGTCGGCCGTGCCAACCTGCAACACCTCCCGCGCCGCCGCGTAGGGAGCCATACCGCCCGACAGTTCTACTCGCTTGAAGGCAGGCCGCCCGCCCCAGTAGCTGGGGTTGGGTTCATAGATAATGTTTCCCGATTCAAACCCCACCACCTGGTAGGGGCCGGTACCCACGGGCTGAAGGTTGGCCAACGCGTCTCGGGCGGTGGGGCCGTTAAATTCCTCAAAGATGTGGCGGGGCAAAATCAGCCCTGTTTGCCCCGTAAAGGGCACCGACCAGGCGGGGGTAGGGTTAGCAAAGGTAATTTTGACGGTGTAGTCGTCGATCGCCTCAACGCTCTTAACCCCTTCGTAGTACTGGGCCGTGGCAGCGGCTACCACCGGATTGCGAATAAACTCAAAGGTAAACACCACATCGGCGGCGGTGAAGGGTTCGCCGTCAGACCAGGTAACGTCGGGCCGCAGGGTCCAGGTGACGGAGGTGCCATCGGCGGCCACGCCACCATTTTCTAAGGACGGAATTTCGTCAGCCAGAAAGGGCACTAGCTCCCCCGCCTCGTTGTAGCTGGCTAGGGGCTCATAGACAATGCGGGCCGCCTCAAAATCTTGGTAGCCGGTGGCCAAGTGGGGGTTGAGGGTGAGGGCTGAGCGGCTGTAGAGCAGGCGCAGGGTGTCTGGGTCGCGAGCTGGCGCAGCAGCATCCGCCTCGATCGCAGCGGGTGGGGCGTTGGTCAGGTTGGTCGATTGGCTACAGGTAACGGTGGCGGCTAGGGTGATGCCAGCGGCGGCCACTAAAAGTACGGTGCGAAACCCTGATCTGCTCATTATATTTAATGCTATTGACCCCAAAACAACGGTGTTGCCACTCCCTCCGCCCTTCATACCCCGCTCTTCATAGTAGACAATTTGTCTGGCTCTGCGGCTGGGGGCATCGCGGCAGTAGAAGGCAATTCTCCCCCGCTATCTCTATGTCTATCAAAGGCGGGGGCAGGGTTCCCGGAAACTTTAGTCAGACCTTCAGCCGGGAAAATCTATTGCCGGTTTAGAGAGCAGCGGTGCCCCGTCAGCCGGAGCGACACCTGGTGCGGCGCTATGGCGCTGAAGGTAAGGACTGTAGCGATCGGGGGAGATGCCCGCCTTCGCCGAAACCATGACGGCGATCGCCTCGGGCGGAACAGCGGCAAAGAATTCGGCTAGTTGGGAGTCGTTGAGCGGCTGGGGCTGCCAGTATTCGTGGCATAGAGGAGACCAGTCGTAGCCATGGCCAGCCGCATTGCCCAGTACTTGATCGACAAACACTCCATAGAGAATGTACTCGGAGAGGGTTTTAGCTCGGGCCAAGGTCTCTAACCAGGGGCGACCCCCGACTTGCTCTAGGCGATCGCACAGAGCCACTACGTTACTCTGCCGCCAGCTAATCAGATTGCCAATATAGTTGGGGCGGGCGACACCACAGCGATAGCCCTCTAGCCCCAGCAGTCGGTAGGCCGCCTCATACAGAGGTTCAAAGTCAGGGCTGTAGTACTCGGGCACTCGAAACAGCCGGGTCTGGTCTTGGCAGACAACGTTTGTCAGATCAAAGGGGCGAATAAACGCCACATCAGAGTCAACAAAAACGATCACCGCCTCGGCGGCGCATCGGGCAAAGGAGATCTTGACCAACTGCTGCAAAATCCAGTTGCGAATCGGCGGGGTTTTGAGGCTCAACCAGGCGCGGCTCACCAGAGGCAAGCGCCGAATCCAGACGGGCAGTAGCGCCTCAACCGCTAAAATTTCGGTGTTGGCGTTGGCCAGCGGTCGAAACACCGAATAATCTCGCTGATCGACAATGATGTAGTGGCGCACCGGAGTCTGGCTCAGCTGGCCAACACTGTTTACCAGCAGCCGACAGCGGTAGAAGTCAGGCCCATAGCTGAGGGTTACTAGAGCAAGCGATGGGGACAGAGAAACCGTCATAGGACTAGATACTCAAAAAGGTCAGCGCTAGCGGGTGGGCTACAGCCTCGGCAGTGCTCCTAGATTCTTATAAATAGGAAAATCCTTTGAATTAGGGCGCTGCTTAGATAGCGTAGGAGAACATTTTTGCCCAGCTCTGACCCTAGGGGGAAAAGAAAAAGCGGAGGTAAAGGCTAGGCTAAGGCCATAAAAAACACATGTTGTAATTAAATAGTCAATAAAAAAGTGAATAAATTGGCAAAATTAGCTACTCTTAGGGGTCAACAGCCCCCTTAGTGGTTGAGTATTGAGTGTGAGACTACGCGACCAGGATCAGGCAACCTTATGACTGACACTACGGCTTCAAGCGCTTCCCCAGAGCCCCAGGGTAACCCTTTGCTGTACAACGCCGAGGAGGCTCTAGACCAGCCCCTCCCCCCGGCTGGCGACGGTTGGGAAGCGGTCACTTTTCCTGGTCAACTGCCCCTAGCCCATACCGTAGAGCTGGCCGAGACCAATGGTTGGTCTTCAGCAACCACAGCGGATGGCTCGGCAGAGGTTACGTCCTCCGCTGAACCGGCTCCAGAAGACCTGGTGCAGCTGATTCAAGATCTCAACCAGTGTAATGATGCCCTGCTGCTGCGCGTCACCGAACTCGAGGAAGCCCTGGAGCGATCGCAGGTGGCTCTCCAGGCCGAGATTGAGCGTACACAAACCCCACCGGGCGGTCTGCCGGTAGGGGCCACCCCCGGCCCGGTACAGCAGCAAATTGCCCAGCTCCTCAGCGAGCTCGACATCGCCAACGATGGGCTGCGCCGCACCACCATTCACAACGAAACTCTCCAGGCCGACCTAGAAGCTAACCAGCAGCGAGTCGCCCAGCTTGAGCGCGAATGCACCCTATTGCAGCAGCGCTTTGGCGAAAAAAATACCGCCCTGCACCAGGCCGAAGAAACCTGCCGCGATCTCAAGGCGCGCCTGCATCGCCAGCAGCGCTACACCCTCCAGTTCAAAGCGGCGTTGGAGAAGTGCTTAAATATGGCACCGACGACCGGCCAAGCGGTTCAAAGCTCGACGACGGCCATGCAGGGGCAGCTCCTGAGCCCTACCGCCCTTGAAGAGGCGGGCCAACCGGTTGCCATGCCGCGATCGCAGCAGATTCAGCCCTGGTCAGCCGGTACCGGCAGCGTCACCGACAACCCCAGCCTGACCCACCTGCTGCGCGGGCTGCGCGGTGCCGGGCCAAGCCCGGTACCCGCTCCAGCCGCCATTCAGCCCGACCTCTTTACAGCGCCCGAGCCTAGCCCGGCGATCGCCCCCGAACCCTTGCCAACAATGCCAACGGCTCCCTTGCCCCCGGCATCCCCCGCTCCTGTGGCCCTTGACCCCTGGCTAGAAGAGGCCAGCCCGACCGCCGCCACAGCGACCGCCGCCGAGGCCGCCTCGCTATTTACCGAGCCATCGCCCTGGGGCGAGCCCGTAGCGGCGGCACCTCAGCCCACGGCGGCACCCCAGTCCATCCCCACCGCCATGGCTGCCCCCGCAGAGCCAGTGCGGTCACCGCAGGCCCCGATCGCCGCACCAGCCTCTAGGCCGGCAGCGCCTACTCTGCCGGCCTATCCCGGCACCGCCGCCAAGGCATCCCCGTCGCCCCTGGTTTACCCCCTGCGATCGCAGAAGAAGATCACCTCCATCGCCGCCGTTGAGCTACCCAGCTTTGGCCGCGCGGTGCAGCGACGGACGGTATAGAGTTCTGAAAGTGGAAGCACCCAAAAGCGGCCTAGTCCTGGAGGACTAGGCCGCTTTTGGGTTGGGGAAGTGCGATCGCCGCCCAGTCTACTTGAGGTGGTGGCCAATCACCATTTGCAAAAGAGTGGGCTCCCCCCCCGGATGGTGGTACTTATCGGCCCAGGAGCGAATCACTTCATCCAGTTCTTGCAGCGCAGTGTCGCGATCGGCGGCGGGAATATCCAGTTCTTCCAGCACCCGCATGGTGCCAGGAATACAGTTGGCCCACTCCCGCATCATCCGAAAATACTGGGCGGTATCTTCGACCATGGCGTACATGCGCTCTTGGTCATCGACCGGTGCGTAGGAAGACCGAGCCAGCCCATAGTATGAGGCCCCCCAGGAGGCATCAATGCGCACCACAGTCCCCGAATAGATCAGCCGCCGCCGAATATGCTCCGCCAGCGCTTCGCTGAGAGGCACGCGATGCTCTACGGGCAGGTCATCCTGGGACTTCTCATGGAGAATTTCAATCAGCTCTAAAAATTGAAACGAGTTGATGACTCGGGCCTCGGGGCAGGGTGAGGGCAGCTTGCTCTCTAGCAGCGCTTTTTCATCGGTGGTCAGCGAGGTGCCCGCGACCCGCGACTGCCCCGGCTGCCAGTGGTAACGCCGCAGCCACATGTAGGGAAACTGGATTAGGTAGCGGGGCTCTTGGGAACCCAGCATCTTAAGCAACTTACCCTCGGTCAGCGCCTGGCGCATCTCTTCGACAATGGCCTTAACCCGCTTGGGCTCAATGTGGTGCAGATGCCCCGTCATCCGCAGGTTTTCGCCCTGCTCTAGATATGTCATATAGATAGCGCACTTGGCGGCGGTAGCCGCTGCATCTAAAAAGGCCCCGTGGCGATGACCACCCGTGCGCATGGCGCTAAAGGCGATATACAGCAGTATCTGGTCGATAGCGCTGGGGCTGAGGCGGCGAATGAGCGCCTCATCTTCCACCGCTAGGGGAGATAGAGACATTGAGACAGGAGGTTCAGCCATCGGACTTGAGAAAACTCAGAACAACAGGCGGCACCGCGACCCACGCTGCTAAGGGTGCAAAACCGCTGAAAATCGCCAGAAATAGCAGATACAGCTTAATCTAAATGCTCTGCAAGAAGATGCACCACGGAAAACGCAATATAAAAATGAAATATACGTACGCTGGATTTATTTAAAGCTTTGACGTGGCCCCTACGGCTAAACCGCTGGCCAAGCAAGTTACAACCTGATTACGTTTAAGTGTGACTCAAAACCTGCAAAATTGACCCCTTATTGCAGGTTAATTTCATCTAGGTTGAGGGCGCAGCCATCACACCACCTAGCCGCCCCCGTGGATGGGTGACATCGGGGGGCATTAGGTGGTGCGGGGTTCGGTGATTCTGCCGCTGCCGCGATAGGCAACGGAGCTATCCCAGCCGTAGGAGGGCTGAGGAGGGGTGGGGTCAACCCGGCCACTGCCGCGAAAGCTGAGCCAGCCTGCGATCGCAGGTACCCGGCTGAGCCGACCGCTGCCGCGATCGTCCTCAGCCCGAGCGGCTGCTTGCAGCGTAGCCCCAAAGCTAGCGTGGATTGCAGATAGGCCCAGAGGGGCAGTCGTCATCATCAGGCCCAGGCTAGCGGCGCAGGCCAGGCGAGTCATCAAAGAACAGGGGGAGGAAGGGTGCATAGGACGTGGCCTTGTTAGCGCTTCTAGTCCTAGTTACAAACCTGTCCCTCCCCAGTCAGGAAAATCTTGATCCGTAAATCTGCGGATTTCTCAGATTTAGTAGCCCATGGCACGACTTTAGGTGGGCCCAGGCTATTCGTTGCCTAGGCTACATCCCGCCTAGCACAGGGGATTAAGGGATCGAGCTGAGTCTCAACTATTGCGGTACCGAATGACAGAATATTTACCGAATCTTATTTTAGAGAAGGAAGCCACCGCCGCCGCTGTCAGCACCTCCAGATAAACGCGATCGCCACGGCGGGAAAAACCTTGCCAGCAATGGCCAGAACCGACCAAACGATCTACTCTATGGGGAATGTTAATGATGTCCCGGTTAGAGGCCCAACGAACCACCGTTCTGGGGAAGCCGATAGCCATGTTCGTTGAGGTCTGGCCGTGCCCCGATTAGCCCTAGCAAACCGTGTAACCTGCGTAACGCCGTCGATGACCCTGGCAATCTCGGCCCGAGCCAAGGCAATGAAGGCCGAAGGCTTGCCGGTGTGCAGCTTTAGCGCTGGCGAACCCGACTTTGACACCCCCGACCACATCAAGGCGGCAGCTAAGGACGCCCTCGATGCGGGCAAAACTCGCTACGGCCCGGCGGCGGGCGAACCGGCCCTGCGCGAGGCGATCGCCAATAAACTTCAGCACGACAATAGCCTCTGCTACGGCCCCGAAAATGTCATTGTCACCAACGGCGGCAAGCATTCCCTCTACGGCCTGATGATGGCCCTGATCGAACCCGGCGACGAGGTGATCATTCCGGCCCCCTACTGGCTGAGCTACCCCGAAATGGTGAAGCTGGCGGGGGGCACGCCCGTGATTGTGCCCACCACCGCCGAGCAAAACTACCGCATTACCCCTGAACAGCTGCGCCAGGCGATTACTCCCCAGACCAAACTGTTTATTCTCAACTCCCCCTCTAACCCCACAGGCATGGTCTACTCCCCCGCCGAAATTGCGGCGCTGGCGGCGGTAGTGGTAGAAGCTGACATCTGGGTGGTCTCAGACGAAATCTACGAAAAGATTCTCTACGACGGAGCGACCCACCTCAGCATTGGGGCCGTGTCGCCCGAGGCCTTTGAGCACACGATTATTAGCAACGGCTTTGCCAAGGCCTACTCCATGACCGGCTGGCGGGTGGGCTACCTGGCGGGGCCAGCGGAGCTGATCAAGGCGGTGGCCACCGTGCAGGGTCACAGCACGTCGAATGTATGCACCTTTGCCCAGTACGGAGCGATCGCCGCCCTCGAAGGCCCCCAAGACTGCATTGCTACCATGGGTCACGCCTTTGCCAAGCGGCGACAGGCCATTATCGACCGGTGTCGGGCCATTGAGCGTTTGAGCTGCGGCGAGCCGGAGGGGGCCTTTTACCTCTATATCGACATCGGTGCCCTGGGTATGCCCTCCCTCGATTTTTGTACCCAATTGCTCAACGAAAAGTACGTAGCCGCCATTCCAGGCATCGCCTTTGGGGCTGAGGGCACCATTCGCGTTTCCTATGCCACCGATATGGAGACCATCCTAGAGGGTATGGATCGTCTAGACGCCTTTGTGGCGGGGCGATTGGGCTAATCACTTCGGTCTTGAGGCTCACCGGTTCGTTAATTGTGATGTCGATCGCTTAGTTTGAGTCCCCGGCAGGAATACTAATAGGACTATTGGTAACACCTGCTACATGGGGCGTCGTTTTTCTGCATTGCCAAATCGAGGCACCTTTAGCTGCCTACCGCTGCGACTGCTGATTGTCATCCCCTTTGTGCTGCAAGTCTCCGTGGCGGTGGGGCTAACGGGGTGGCTATCAATGCGCCATGGGCAGCGAGCGGTGAACGAGGTCGCCAGTCAGCTGCGCTCTACTGTTTCCCATCACATTGAACAGGAGATGCAGAATCTGCTGGCCACCTCCCACTTGGTCAATCAGATGAACTACGACGCCATTGCCCTGGGCCAGGTTGACCCCACCGACTCCGAGGCGCTGTTTCGCCACTTCATGCGGCAGTCTCGCACCTTTCCCCACATCGACTCGATTATGTTTGGCAATGCCAACGGCGAATTTGTGGGCCATACCAACCTAGGCCAGCAGGCCCATCAGCGGATGCAGGCGGGCCCTTCCCTCGGCAACCACATTCAGTTTGTGGAGGTCGATCCGGCAACCGGCCAGACTACCCGCATTGTTTCGTCTACCCCCAACTGGAATACCTCAACTCGGCCCTGGTATCGGGCGGCGGTGCAGGCCAAGGGCCCAGTCTGGGGGGAGATTTTCCCCTACCATGCCTATCCGGTACTGGCCCTCTCGGCCTCGCGGCCCGTATACGGCGACGACGGCAAGTTGATTGGAGTGCTGGGCAACAACTTTTTTCTCACCCACATCAGCAACTTTCTACGGGGAATACCCATTAGTGAGCACGGGCAGGCCTTTATTGTGGAGCGCTCTGGCCTGCTGGTGGCCACCTCTAACGACGCCAAGTCTTTTACTGTAGTGGACGGTCGGCCCCGGCGGGCCTACTCGGTCACGAGCCCAGACCCGCGCATTCGCGCCAGTGCTCGGCTGTTGCTCAACCAGTCGGGGGGCGAGTGGGGGAGCATTGCGCCCCAGCAGACCGAGTTTTGGCTCGATCGCGAGCGGCAGTTTATGCAGGTGGTTCCCCTCAGCGATGGCTACGGCCTAGACTGGCTGATCGTGGTGGTTATGCCTGAAAGCGACTTTATGGGAGAGATCGAGACCAACCGCCGCAACACCATTGCCCTCTGCGCCCTGGCCCTAGCTGGGGCGATCGCCTCTGGTCTCTACACCAGCCGCTGGATTACCCGCCCCTTAACGGCCTTTAGTTCGGCTTCCCAGGCGATCGCGGAGGGCAATCTGAACCAGACCATTGGCCATACCGGGCTGCAAGAGCTAGAGGGGCTAGCCCTGGCCTTTAATCGGATGGCAACGCGGCTAGAGTCATCCTTTAGCGACCTGCAACGGTCAAAGGCTCAGGTCGAGCAGGCCAATGCCGCAATTCAGCAGCAGGCAGCGCTATTTCGCCTGATGGCCGAGAATATGAGCGATCTGGTCTGTCTCCACGGGGTGGATGGCAGATATCTCTACGTCAGCCCGTCGGTGGAGTGGCTGCTGGGCTACACCCCAGAGGACCTGATCGGGCTCCAGCCCTGTAGCCTGGTGCACCCCGACGATTTAGACCAGTGCCAGACGCACCTCCAGGCTGTCACCACGGTGCAGGCTCCAGAGCGAGCACCGATGTTGTACCGTATGCGCCATCGCCGGGGTCACTATATCTGGCTAGAGACCTTTACCCGGCCCATCGTCGATGCGATCGGGGCGGTGGTGCAGATTCAGACGGCTTCCCGCGATGTCACCGACCAGGTGAGACTGCGCCGCCAGCTCCAGCACGACGCCTGCCATGACAGCCTCACCGGGTTGCCCAACCGCAAGCAGCTGCAAGAGCGTTTAGAAATGGCCTTGAAGCGGGCCCACCAACAGAGTCAGTACCGCTTTGCCCTGCTGTTTTTAGACATCGACCACTTTAAGGTGGTCAACGATAGTCTGGGCCACCTGATCGGCGATGAGCTGCTGATGGAGGTGGCCAGCCGTCTCAAGGCGGTGCTGCGCCCGAACGATCTGGCGGTGCGCCTGGGGGGCGACGAGTTTATTGTGCTGCTGGAAGACGTGGGCCATTTTGAGATGGCCCAGGCCATGGCCGAGCAGCTGTTAGAGACGCTGCGCCAGCCGTTTCAGCTCAGCAGCCACCAGATGTTTGCCACCGTTAGCCTGGGGCTCGTCATGGGCGATGCCCGCTACCAAACCTCCTTAGAGCTAATTCGCGATGCCGACACCGCCATGTACCGGGCTAAGGCCGGGGGCCGCGACGGCTACCAGATGTTTGACAGCGGCATGCACGATCGCGCGATCGCCCGCCTCACCCTCGAAACCGAGCTGCGCCGTGCCCTGCTCAACCACCCCGAAGAATTTGTGCTCTACTACCAGCCCATCGTCGATCTGCAAACCGCAGCGGTCACCGGGTTTGAGGCTTTGGTGCGGTGGCAGCACCCCCAGCGGGGCCTGATCATGCCCGGAGAATTTATTTCGGTGGCCGAGGAGACCGGGCTGATTGCACCTCTGAGCTACTGGCTGCTAGAGCTAGCCTGCCGCCAAATGGCTACCTGGCAACGCATCTATTACCAAGCCAAGGAGCTCACCGTTAGCGTTAACCTGTCAGCGCTGCAGCTCCACAACACCGGCCTGCTCAGTCGGGTCGATGAGATTTTGCAAACAACCGGAATTTTATCGGCCAGCCTGGTGCTAGAGATTACCGAAAGCATGCTGATTGACAATATCGACGACACCATTCACGTGCTCAACGGCCTGCGGCGGCGGGGCATTGCCCTCAGCATTGACGACTTTGGCACCGGCTATTCATCCCTCAGCTACCTGTACCGGTTTCCGATCAACAACCTGAAGATCGATCGCTCCTTCGTCAGCCAAATGCAGACCAGCCCTGGCCATGAAACTATTGTGCACACCATTATTAACCTGGGACGGCAGCTGGGTTTTCGGGCGATCGCCGAGGGTATCGAAACCCCCCAGCAGGTCAACACCCTCAAGCGGCTGGGCTGTGACTACGGCCAGGGCTACTGGTTTGGCAAACCCCAGGCCGCTGCCGACATCGAGACCTGGCTAGCCCAATCTAGCGCCCACTACCGCCCCTACCCGGTGAGCTAAGCCGCTGATCGACCCACTGCCTCGCCTTGTAGATGGCTTCCGAGCGGCTGACTACCCCCGGCACCGCCACCGCACAGCCGGTGGTGTAGGTGGCCCACACCGCATACATAGGCACACCATCTTCGGTGCTCTGGTCAAGCTCAAGGAGAAAGCCCCGGTACTCAAAGGACAGCACCACATGGGGGTAGTCGGGTTCGGCAAACAGCATGGGGCGGTAGGTGGTAGGTATAAAAGAAAAGGGCGGGTTGTCACCCACCCTCTATGAGTCGCGGAGCACGATTACGGTGTTGCCACCGGTCTAAGCAGCAGCCAAGTTGTGGGCGGCAAAATCCCAGTTCACAACATTCTTGAGGAAGCTGTCGATGTAGTCGGGGCGCTTGTTTTGGTAGTCGAGGTAGTAGGCGTGTTCCCACACATCCATGGTGAGCAGGGGCACATGCCCAGCAGTGAGGGGGTTATCGGCATTGAGGGTTTTGGTCACTTTGAGGGTGCCGTTGTCAAGCACCAGCCAGGCCCAACCACTGCCAAACTGGGTGGCCCCAGCATTTTTGAATTCCTCGACAAACTTGTCGAAGCTGCCAAAGTCGGCATCGATCTTGCTGGCTAGGTCACCAGCGGGGGTGCCGCCGCCGCCGGGCTTCATGGAGTTCCAGTAGAAGGTGTGGTTCCAGGCTTGGGCACCGTTGTTAAACAAGCCCTGTTGGGAGCTGCCGCCTGCGATCGCCTTAATCACGTCCTCAATCGGCTTGCTGTCGTGGTCGGTGCCTTTGACGGCATCGTTGTACTTGCTGATGTAGGCGGCGTGGTGCTTATCGTGGTGAAATTCGAGGGTGCTCTTAGAGACGTAGGGCTCTAGGGCATCGTAGGCATAAGGAAGCGGGGGCAATTCGTAGGCCATGGGGGCTCCTGAGTTAAAGGCCAGTGGCATGATAGAGCGTGTTCCCTAGGAAAAACTATCCCCCTGGGGTGGAGGGGGATAGCCCTTGAGCGTCGCTATGACTCAGGCTCAGGCAGAGAATTTGGCCTAGGCTCAGCCCTGGATTGCCACTAGCTCGATGTCAAAGATCAGGGTTTCTCCCGCTAGGGGATGGTTGGCGTCGAGGGTGACATCGGCCTCTGACAGATCAGTCACCATGACCGGCACCATCTGGCCCTCAGGCCCTTGCAGCTGAAGCTGCTGCCCCACATCGAGGGGAATCTCGGCGGGAATGTGGTGCCGCTCGACCACCATCACCATCTCGGGCTGGTGGGGGCCGTAGGCGCTCTCAGCCGGAATCACTTCGGTTTTGGCGTCGCCGGGGGTCATGCCCACCACTGCTGCCTCAAAGCCGGGAATCACCTCGCCGTTGCCGATGGCAAACTCTAGGGGGTCGCGATCGCGCGATGAATCAAACACCGTGCCGTCTTCGAGCCGACCGGTGTAGTGAATTGAGACGCTGTCGCCGGGTTTAGCCTGAGTCATAGAACCATCCTTGCAATGAGTGAACGCTTTGCTATAGGTCATAGACCGTTTTGTTCACGCTAGCGGGCATTTTGTGAAACCCCGGCAATACTAGAGATTTTCCTAAGGTTTCGGGCAGCTGCCCTGGGTATCTCGTGCTAAACCTAACCTGTAGAAATCGCCGAACCCATTGATATGCTGAAGACGAGGTCAGCTCACCTGCCACCCAAACCTTTATCCCAGGACAGTCTGCCATGGTCGAGTTCGTAGACGACCCCACCCCTCAACCCGCCCCCAACATTTGGCTAGCCGAGTTTCAGGCCATTTTGCAAGGGGCAGTCGGGGGCTTTTTGTTCGGCATTCCCCTGCTTTACACGGTGGAGGTGTGGGTGATTGGGGCCGCCACTGGCCCCCGCTGGCTGCTGACGGTGCTCGCCACCACTCTGATCGGCGTCGGGCTGCTCACCCAGGTCGAAGGGTTTCGCCAAACCCTCAGCCTGCACCCCCTAGAAGCTTTATTGGAAAGCATTGAGGCGGTCGCTATTGGGGTCGTCTGTGCCGCCCTAGCCCTGGTGCTGCTGCGCCGCATCACCCTCGATATTCCCCTGTCGGAGATGCTGGGTAAGGTGGTGTTTGAGACCGTGCCCTTTGCCCTGGGGGTGGCCCTAGCCCGCTCCACTCTGCAAGGCAAACAACGGCGAGCTTCTGGGAGCGATCGCCTGCGCCGCACGACGGCCCCCCTCTCCCAGCGGCTGGCCTCCCCTACCCTGGCTAACCTGCGCGATGCCCTAGTCGATTTCGATGCGGCCCTAATTGGTGCTGTGCTAATTGCCTTCAGCATTGCCCCCACCGAAGAAGTGCCCCTGCTGGCCGCCTCCCTGCCGCCCCTGTGGCTGCTGCTGATTATGGGCGCGTCGCTGGGTCTCTCCTATGCCATTGTGTTTGCCTCGGGCTTTACCGATCGCGCCGAGCGGCGGCAGCGGGGGCTGCTGTTTAGCCCCGTGACCGAAACCCTGGTGGCCTATCTAATGGCGCTGCTGGCCTCGGTAGTCATGCTGGTGCTGTTCCAGCAGCTCAATCCCAGCGATCCTTGGTCAGAATGGTTGAGCAATACCCTGGTTTTAGGCCTGCCCGCCTCCATTGGCGGGGCCGCAGGGCGTATCCTTATCTAATGGATTTGCCTGACTACCCCAACTCAGACCACCCCAACTCAAAGCCTGCCGAAACACCGGGGCGCTTCACCGAACGATCTGCCGCCGAGTGGGTCACGTTCATAGCGGCTTTCCTCATTTTGCTTGGTCTGGTAGGGCTAATTTTCTTCGACTGGCAGACCAACCAAAATCGCCCGCCCGCCTTTTCGGTGGCGGTGTCTGAAGCCGTGCGGGTCACCGATGGCCGCTACTACGTACCCTTTGCCATTACCAATACCGGCGGCCGCATTGCCCGCATGGTGCAGGTCACCGCCGAGCTAAACATCACAGGCGTTGACGACGAAACCGGCGAGCAGCAGATCGACTTTCTCTCGGGTCACGAAACCAAAGCGGGCAGCTTTGTCTTCACCCACAATCCCCAGGGGGGGGATTTGGTGGTGCGGGTGGCCAGCTATCGACTACCGTAGAGTGCGGTGGGTAGGGCGCTGGCATTGGGTCATCCCTGATGTGTGACAAGGGGGATGCATGCTTGGCTATGTCTTAATTTTGCTGGCAACAATTTGCTTTGGGGCGCAAAACCTGATCACGCGGGTCTTGTTTATTCCGTCTAACCTGCTGGGGCTGGTGGAGACCGGCGGCTTTGTGGAGCCCACACTGCCCAACTCATTTTTGCTGATGTTTATGCGCATGGCGGTGGGGGTGCCCCTGATGGCGGTGCTGCTGCCGCCAGTTTACCCGCCCCTGTGGAGCGACCTGCGCCGATTGGGGTCACCTAACTACCGCCGCGAACTCTACCTGGCCCTGGTAGGCGGGGTGCTGATGTTTTCGTACCTGGCGCTGCTCTACGTTTCTGTAGGTCGGGTTGCAGCGGGCATTGCGCTAACGCTGTTTTTTACGTTCCCAGTCTATACGGCGCTGCTCGACTGGTACTGGTTTGGGCATCGGCCCAGCACGAGCCGCTGGGCGATCTTGGCGCTGATTTTGCTGGGCAGCGCGCTGACAATTCCGATGACGGGGGCGGCGATCGCAAGCTGGGTCGGGGTCGTCTTTGGCCTAGCCTCGGGCGTCGTCTATGCGTTTTACACCGTGGCGGCCCAAAAAGCCTTTGAGACCTTTCACCCGGTGCCGTTTACGGGCATTAGCTTTGCGGTGACGCTGGTGCTGTCGGCGGTCAGCCTGCTGCTGTGGCCGGGGGATTTGGCGGGTCTGCTGTGGCCCGCGCTGTGGGTGGGCGGGCTGCTGTCGGCGATCGCCACCCTCACCGGCCACGTGCTCAACAACCTCGGCATTCGCGTCGTCGGGGCCACCGCCGCCTCAATGCTGGGGGCCGCTAACCCAGCCCTTACCGCCGTCCTCGCCTGGGGCATCCTGCAAGAGCAGCTTTCCCTGGTGCAGTGGTTAGGGGTGCTGCTGGTTACCGTCAGCGTGGGTTTGCTCAGCCTGACCAAGCCCTCCTAGGGCAAGCGATCGCCTCAGCACCATATTTCTTATCCCTTACAGGGCATCTAAATCTTCGGGAAACTTGTCGCTGAAAAGCTCTTCTACGGTAAAAGGGCATTGCCCCGGCAGATTTTTAGGATCGAGGGGTGTTTCTCGTCCAACCAATAGCAACCCTAGCTGGTAGCCCTTGGCAACAGCTTCGTCCTGAAAGCTTTTCAGGCTAGGGTTTTGGTCGAGCAAATCTAAAATTTGCAGCCGCTGCTCTTTGATCGTGTACCTCCAACTCTTGCTGCGCTGGCTGGGCTGATACTGCCACTTCAACAGATGACCAAGGAGAACACCTAACCGATTCTTGAGTTCTTGCTTTTGCTGTCTACCCAAAGACTCGATTTCCTCAACTAAATTCACCAGATCGAGGTAGTCAGTCTTGCCCAGCCGCAAAAAGTTGGCCTGTTCCTGAGTCCAAGCGTAAAAATCTGTGGTGTAGAGGTCAGCCACAATGAAACCTCCAAGGCCCGCTTAGAACAATCTTGCCGCATCTAGCCTCAAATATCCCTAGGACTGGATCATCTTTTGGATACTTACAACTTCCATAGGGCCAACTGGTATAGGCTCAACAACCGGAACAACCGTTGCCGAGGGGCAGAGATCGGCCAGTTCACACAGACCGCATTTGGGGTTGCGGGCATTGCACACCGCCCGCCCGTGGTACACCAGCCGAATCGACCAGTTCTCCCAGTCGGGTTGGGGCAGCAGCTTCATCAGGTCGCGCTCGATTTTGACGGGGTCAGCGTGCTTGGTCAGCCCCAGGAGATTTGTAATGCGCTTGACGTGGGTGTCTACGGTCACCCCAGCGTTAATACCAAAACCGTGGGCCAGCACCACGTTGGCGGTTTTGCGGGCCACGCCGGGTAGCGTCACCAGGTCTTCCATGCGGGGAGGGACTTCGCCGTTGTACTCGGTGATGATCCGCTGGCAGGCGGCGCGGATGTTTTTGGCTTTGTTGCGGTAGAAGCCGGTAGACTTCACCAGCTGCTCCAAGTCGGCGATATCAGCTTCAGCGAAGGCATAGACATCGGGATAAGCCGCAAACAGGGCTGGGGTGACCAGATTGACCCGCTCGTCGGTGCACTGGGCCGCCAGCATCGTGGCGATCATCAGCTGCAAGGGGTTGGCGAAATCTAGGGAGCAAGGTGCTTCGGGATACAGCCGTTTAAGGCGGAGAAGAATCTCCAGCGATCGCTGTTTTTTAGAAGCTCGCCGCTGGTTGGGCATGGATGGGGTAGAGGGTGAGGAGATGGAGGGTGGGGAGTTTTGAGTTTTGAATGTTGAGTTTTGAGTTCTTAGGAATTTAGATGTCTGGCACAGCGGAGACAACTATCATCTTTTGATCCCTGGCCTTTAACTCAAAACTGAGAACTCAAAACTCAAAACTTTTTAACGTAGGTTTTGGAAGATTTCGAGCTGGGTGGTGTCGCGGACAATGAGGAATACGCCCAGGCCGAGCAATAGGACAAGGCCGGTTTGCATGACATTTTCTTGGATGCGATCGGGCAGGGGCTTGCCGCCGCGCAGGGCTTCAATCAGCAAAAACGCTAGCTGACCACCGTCTAATGCAGGCAGGGGAAGAATGTTAATGATCGCCAGGTTGATGCTGATGATGGCGGTAAAGGGGAACAGCATGGCGGCGCTGTTCTTAGCCAACCCTGCCCCCTGTTCGACAATTTTGACCGGCCCGGCCACCTGGCTAGCCATTTCACCAAAGTTGGTCACCAGCTGCACAAAACCTTTGACAGTGCGTACCAGGGTGTCTTGAAACTGCTGCGCCGCTAGGCTAAACACTTCAAAGGGGTTTTTGGGTCGGCGGTAGCCGAAGTCGCCATTGGGCTGAAGCTGCACGCCAATCACCGCCGTGCCGTCGGGGCCAATTTCGGGGGTGACTGAGACATCTAGCTCGCGATCGCCCCGCTGCACCGTAAGTTCTACCGGCTGGTTGGGGCTGTCTTTAATTAGCTGAATGAAGAAGGGAATGCTTTCTTCGCCAGAGGCCAGGGGTTCGCCGTTGGCCGCCACCAGAATGTCACCGGGGCGAATGCCTGCCTGACCGGCAGGAGAGCTTTCGGTAATCACTTGGGGCACCAGAATGCCGGGCTGGGGGTTAAAGGTTTCGGGAATGCCCACGGCGGAAAACTGGGCCACAAACACCAGGTAGGCAAACACCAGGTTGGCAATTACCCCAGCACTGATCACGATCGCGCGATCGAGAATCGGGCGGTTTTTTAGCAGGTCGGGGTCGGTGGTGGGAATCTCGCTGTCGGGGTCGTCGTCGGGGAAGCCGACAAAGCCGCCCAGGGGAATGGCCCGCAGGGAGTATTCGGTTTCGGCTCCCTGGTATTTCCACAGGATGGGGCCAAAGCCAATGGCAAAGCGGTTGACGTGAATGCCCTGTAGCCGAGCGGCTGTGAAGTGCCCCGCCTCATGAACGGCCACCAGTAAGGCTATGACCGCGATCGCAGCTAAAACCGACATAGACAAACCCGATAGGTTAAGAACAGTTTCCCTATTCTAGCGTTGCTTCTCCCCGCTCACGGTAGGTGCCACCGCCACCGCCCTATTCTCAGCCTTTTGATTAGCTGACAAGCTGCACTCCACTGGGCACAAACTGAGCCGTCCAAATGCCCAGATCGGGGTCGGGCAATGTCGTCCGCAGCTGGGCCGCCAGATCCTTGGCCTCGGCCTCAGATCCGGCCAGGGTAAACACCGAGGGGCCAGACCCCGACATCAGGGTGCCGAGCCCGCCGAGGTCGGCCATAGTGGCCTTGAGTGCAGCGGTTTTGGGGTGGGCCTCCAGCACGATTTTCTCAAAGTCGTTGCAGAGATGCTGACCTACGGCGATCGCATCCCGACGGGCCACCGCCCGCACCATCTCGCCCGATCGCACCTGAGCCTGCCGCTCTTGCCAGCCCTTGGCATCGGTTACATAGGTATCGCCATACTCGGCCCGGTAGGTTTTGTAGGCCCAGGGGGTCGATACAAATTCCGACTCATACTTGGCGATCACCAGGTGCAGGTTGTCGATGCCGGGGAGCGCATCGAGCTGTTCGCCGCGCCCAGTGGCGATCGCCGTGCCCCCCGACACGCAGAAGGGAATATCGGATCCCAGATCAGCCCCCAGCTCTTGCAGCTCGCTCTGGGTGAGGCCCAGGTTCCACAGCAGATCTAGCCCCACCAGCACCGCCGCCGCGTTGGATGAGCCACCCGCCAGCCCGGCCCCCACCGGGATCTGCTTCTCGATGGTGATTTCGACGCCGCCCAGCTTGGCCATGGCATTGGGAAATTGGGCCATGACCAGGGCCGCTGCCTTGTAGGCCAAGTTGGTTTCATCGGCGGGCACGAGGGGGTGATCGCAGCGCACGCGGATCTCATCGACGCCAATGCTGCGCACGGTGATGCGATCGCACAGACTGACGCTCTGCATCACCATAATCAGCTCGTGAAAGCCGTCGGGGCGGCTGCCAACAATTTCGAGATAGAGGTTGATTTTGGCGGCGGCCAGCAGAGTGTAAGAGCGCATAGAAAGTCAGCGGGGGTGCTTCAGGATTGTATTACTCAGCGCCACCCACTGTTCAACGCTGAGGTCTTCGGCGCGGGCGGTGGGCTCGATGGCTAGGGCCGTCATCATCGCTTCTAGGTCGTTGCGATCGATCACACCTTTGAGGTTGTTGCGCAGCATTTTGCGCTTGCTGCCAAACCCCAGCTTCACCAGGCGATCGAACCCAGCCAGGTCATCCGACGGCAGGGCGGGCGATCGCGGTGTAATCTTCACCACCGCCGAGTCTACCTGGGGTGGCGGCTGAAAGGCACGGGCAGGCACCGGGCACACCAGTTCACAATCGGCCAAATACTGCACCCGCACCGACAAGGCTCCAAAGGCTTTGCGGCCAGGGCGAGCATAGAGCCGTTCTGCCACCTCTTTCTGCACCAGCAGCACGATCGCGTCGTAGGGTGTCGGGTTCGGCGCGGCCAGCGTGCCCAGCAGCTTTTCTAAAATTGGCCCGGTGATGTAGTAGGGAATGTTGGCCACCACTTTGTTAGGCAAACCAAAGTCAAAGTGTTTGTCCCGTGAGACGGCAGCAATGTCTAGCTCTAAAATATCGCTCGGCACCAGGCGAAAGTTGTCGTGCTTGGCAAACTGGTTGTTGAGCTTGCGAACCAGGTCGCGATCGATCTCGACGGCGATCACTGCGTTGGCCAGGGGCAGCAGCCAGCGGGTCAGCGCTCCAGTGCCGGGGCCAATTTCGAGCACGGTGTCTTGGCGAGTGACGGCGGCGGCCTCCAGCATGCGGTGGAGCACCTTCTCGTCGGTGAGCCAGTGCTGGCCAAAGCGCTTGCGAGTCGGTTGAGAAAACATTGCTGGTTTTAGTGAGCAGATAAAGCTGACATCTTTAACATAGATAAAGCCTTCAACAGCCTCAATTGATTATGGTTTGCCCTGTCTGGAAAGTGTAAGTAGGGCCGTACACCCAGGGAAAACTACAGAATGGAATCACCCTGAGGCGATAAATGGCATCCGCTCTATACAAAGGGCAGCTGACAACTTGGAAGGATGAGCGGGGCTTTGGCTTCATCACACCCGACGGCGGTGGCAAAGAAATTTTCTTGCACATCAGCGCTTTGAAAAGCACTGGCCGCCGTCCAAAGGTAGGCGATACGATTCTATACGACAAAGTTACCGAACCCACTGGGAAGGTGCGTGCCGCCAATGCTTCTATCCAGGGGGTTGTATCTCAGCCAGCGCCCCAACGACATCAGCCTAAACAGCGATATCAGCCCAAACAACAGAGCTGGCTGGCATCGCTTGCAGGTATTGTCGGGCTGGTAATTGCAGTCGTATGGATTATTCCATTTGCGTACAAAAGCTCTCAGACTCGATTCAATGCTAACCTTGCTGCTCAATCTGTCGAAGAGTCAGAAGCCACTGACCTACCAACGCAGATTGAAGCAACTATCACGCCCAGTTGCACGATCAAAGGCAATATTTCGATTTCAAGCGGCAACAGGCTCTATCACCTGCCGGGCATGGAAGATTACGTAGGTACAGAAATTCATTCTGATAAGGGCGAGCAGTGGTTTTGTACCGAGGCGGAGGCGATCGCAGCGGGCTGGCGTAGAGCACCGCGATAGCCATACCTTGCTGGTTTCCTTTCCTAAAGGGCAAAAGGCAGTCAATCTTGTGGCGGCCTTGTTATCATCCTGACATTGCCATGCAGTTGTTCGCCCATGTCTGTTGCTCTGGCCACCCCTCTGAGTCAAATTGTGCTGTCTCCTGGCAGCGCTATGACTGTGTCAGGGCTGACTTGGCAGCACTACCAGCTTTTTCTAGCAGAGCTAGGTGAGAATCGAGCCACTCGGTTGGCCTATAGCGGTGGCAGCTTGGAGATTCGGATGCCCAGTAAACTCCATGAGATTGTCAACCGGCTGCTGAGCAAAATTATTTTTGCCTTGGCAGAAGAACTAGGGCTAGAAATTGTGGATCTATGTTCCACGACCTGGAACCGCGAAGACTTAGACAAAGGGATTGAACCCGACAGCTGCTTTTTTATTCAGAATGCCGGGTTAGTGCAAGGGTTGAATCCTGAGATTCCTCCAAATTTGTCGCCAGACCTGGCGGTAGAAGTAGACATTGCCAGTGCATCGAATCAGAAACTGGTCATTTATCAGGCGCTTGGGGTGCCCGAACTCTGGCTTTACAGCAATGGCAAGGTCAAGATTTTGGACTTACGCGGTGAGCAAATCCGCGAATTGAAGAGCAGTTTGGCCTTCTCTGTAGTATCGGCTGAGCAGCTGCAAGCCTGGGTTGCGCTACGAGAAACTGGGACTGATCTAACCGTGGTCAAAGCAGTCCGCCAGTTTGTTGCTACAGCCAATTAGGGTGTTGCTGAACTGAAGCATAGATGTGGGTAGGGCATAGGCGCAGCCAAGCCAAAGGCTTTACGGCCGTTTGCCCTTACGAGAGACGTTGCAGTTTTGAGTCATACCCATGTCCAGCAACACCGCGTTTACCACTCATTAACGACCCAAATAGTTCAAAATCCCGCGCGCAATGCCGTCGGCGATTCGATTCACTGCGGCAGGATCGCGGAAGCGGGCGGCGTCTTGGGCTCCGGTGACAAACCCGGTTTCGACCAGCACCGAGGGCATGGTGGTGTAGCGCAGCACGTAGAAGCGGGCAGTGCGCACGCCGCGATCGCGCATATCCGTATTACCTAAAACGCTGGCGTGGATGCTGCGAGCCAGGCGTTCACCGCTGGAGAAGTAGTAAGTCTCTAGCCCATTGATATCGGGGCGATCCATGCTGATGGCGTTGGCGTGGATGCTGACGAACACGCTGGCCCCGGCCCGGTTAGCGTACTGGGCGCGGGCATCGAGATCGACAAAAACATCGCTACTGCGGGTCATCAGCACCGTGATACCGGCGGCGGCAAGCTGCTGCTGCACCCGGTTGGAGATGGCGGTGTTGATCTGCTTTTCTTGCAGGCCGCTGATGCCCACGGCACCGGGGTCGCGTCCGCCGTGGCCGGGGTCAATGACGACCACCACCGACCCCTGGGGAATTGGCGGCAGGGTGGGCGTGGAGGCCACCGCCGGAGCCGAGGCCCCGAGAATTTTGGCGGGCAGGCTGGCGGCAACCAGGGCGTTGTAGACTTCGTCGGCCCGCTGGCGATCGCGAAACAACCCCACCTGCACTACATCTTGACCCTCGGCGGTGGTGCGAAAGGCCTCGGGTTCAACGGCGCGCACCTGTTGCAGGGTGTTCGGCCCGGTGATCGGCACCACGACGCGAAAGTAGTTGCCAGTCGCCACCGTACCACTGGGGGGCGGCGGGGGAGAGGCCACGGGCGGCGTGGTGGGCCGAGCGGCGGGCGGTGTGCCTGGGGTCTGGCTCAGCGGTGGGGCGGCCCCGGCGGCGAGGCGCACATCCAGCGGCGCGTCGTGGGTGAGGTAGATGTGGCCGACGGGCTGGCCATTGTAGGTGCGGCGGGCCATCTGCCAGCCGGGGTTGAGCTGGATTTTGAGAAAGCCGTTGGTGCGGCCATTGGTGCGGCCAATTTCGATGGGCGGGGCGCTGCGATCGCGCGTCGGTCTCGCAAACAGCACCAGGTCATTCTGCCGGGGGGAAACCTCCAGGCGGTAGTGCACCCCCAGGTCTTGGCCGTTGATGCGCACCGAGTAGCCGTTGCCGTCGGTGCTGCGATCGCAGGCTCCGGTAAAATCAAAGTTCAGCAGCAGCGGATCGACGGCCACTGGCCCGCCCGCCTGCCCCTGCTCTTGCCAACACTGCCGCTGGTTGGGCACCTGGGTCAAAATCATCAGGGTGTAGAACGCTCCGTTGCGCACCGGGCTGGCAATGGCTACCACCTGGCTGGGGTCAATGGGCTGCTGATCAAACTGCTGGGCGCGGGCCACGGGGGCCGCAGCCAGCCCCGCCAGCACCACAGCGGCAGTGGTCAAAAAGGTGTTTAGCGGGCGAGACAGCAGGGCCATAGCAGTTGGTGTAGCGGTGTGGGAGTGGGAAGTGAAGTCAAGCGTCGGCAAGACTCCTAATGCTACCCACGATTGTCGCGATCGCAAGCACCCCTTGAGCAATGAACGTGTCGCAGTTTACCAATTGGCCCTGGCCAAAACAAAACCGGCCCAGGGGTGCTGGGCCGGTTCATAGACGTTACTCTGCCCACCATTGGGCAACCTTCGGCGGCTGGCTAATCCAATTCGCGGAAGGTTTGGTAAGCCTGCTCTGGATGGTAGATGTGGCAGCGCTTGGTAATCGTCCGCATCAAACTCCAAGAGAACTTGGTTTCCTTCATCAGCGGAGCCCAGTTCTCCCGCAGCGATGCGTAGGCAGGCCGCAGGTTGTAGGACGGAATGCCAACTGAAATATGGTGGGGAACATGGACGTTGATGTCATGGCACAGCACCTCAATCCACTTGGGATAGTCGCAGTGCAGGGTGCCTGAGAGCTGCGACTCGACTTCATTCCAGGTGTCGCCGTAGCGGAACTGAATCTCGGGGATGGTGTGGTGCACCAGGGTAAAGGTGCTCATCCAGAAGTGGTAGCCCAGCCAGGGCATCAGCCAAAATTTCACGATGCCCCAGGGGCCAGCAAAATAAAACAGCGTTGGGAAAAACACCAGCGCAAAGATCACCACCGCTGCGATCGAGCGCTTGACCTTGCCGTGGTCGCGGGGTTCAAAATTGCGCAGGTCAAAGTGCAGCGCGCCCCAGTGGGCCACCGATGCCAGCCACCACAGCCAGCCCCGCATGGCCTGGTACACCGCCTGCAAAAAACCACCTGCCCCGGAGTATTCTTCCTTGCTCCACGGTGCCCAGGCGTTGTCGATCTCCATATCGTTGGTGTGGCGGTGGTGAATGTCGTGCAGCAGCCGCCAGCTGTGGAAGGGGTAGATCAGCGGCAGAAACATGATGTGCCCCAGCCAGTTGTTGACCCAGCGCCGGTTAGAAAAGGAGCGGTGGCCGCAGTCGTGGCCCACCACAAAAAAGCCGGTCAGGGCGGTGCCGGTCAAAAACCAGGCAAACGGCAAAAGAAACCAGGGGGAAAAGGCGATCGCTACATAGCCTAGGGCAATAGCCCCCACACTGAGCGCTACGGCAGTCCAGGCTTTGCGCGGGTCTTTTTGAAAATAAGCTTTAGGAATAGTTTGAATAACCTGCTTTAGGGTCAGGTCGCTGTAGGGGTTCACATCCGCAGGTCTAGCGGAAGGCTCAAAAATTGCAGTCAAGGAATAGTCTCCACAGAAGTTAAGGTGCGCACATCAGAGCTGGACTATTTTGCCCAAAAAAAATCTGTTCACCCCGTAGGGAACCGAACAGAGCCTAAGCTTGATTGCAAAATCGAGATATTAACAAGCCGAAACTTCAATAACTCTGATAACCGCCGCAAACAGCTTAATGGGGCAAAGATTGGCCCATGAGAATGCTTATAATTCCTTAACATTTATACCATGCCTGGCCTCGCTTGCCGATCCCGCCTTGCTTCCGATTTAACCTGATGTGCGCTGCGAGGCTTCTGTTCTAAGGCGTTGCATTCTATGAACCAGCCTGCCGAAAGTCTGGGCCTTAACCGACAATGGGGATAGCCTTAACGACCAGTGGCGCTTCAACCCATCAGACACTGCCCGTCAAGGCTTCCCTAGCCCAATTGTGGAGGCTGCCTTCCATGGATATTCAACAGTTTTTGCACGAATACAACCGAGGCGATCGCAACTTTTCAGGCCTTCGTCTTCATGAGGTTGACCTGCGCGGTGCCAGTCTCAGCGGCATTGACCTCAGCGGGGCCGACCTCTCCCAGGCTGACCTCAGTGGGGCCAACCTCTCGCGGGCCAACCTGGAGCGAGCCAACTTAACCGACGCCGACCTGGTGGGGGCCGACCTCAGCGGGGCCAATCTCAAGCACATCAATTTAATTGGCGCTGACCTGGGGCGGGCCAGCCTGGTGGGGGCCGACCTCAGCTACGGCGACCTGCGCACCGCTGACCTAGAGCAGGCCGACCTACAGGGGGCGGTTTTGTGTGAAGTAGTCCTCAGCGGGGCCAACCTCACCCACGCCAACCTGGCCAATGCCTGGGTTGAAAACACCGATCTCACCCCCGCCGAACTGGATGATACTGACGGCAACTGGGTCAGGTCATACGATGCTGGCGATGCCGCTGCTACGGGCTCGCGATGGATCTCGTGGGGTCTCCACTAGCACCTGCCCCTGACCCAGGGGCCGCTTTCTTGGGGATTAGTTGAAAAAGAAACCGGGTTTCTGCTGAGAGGATTGCCTCTGACGCAGAAACCCGGTTTTTTGGTCGATCGCTGCTTAGTTAGCCGCGATTTCTAGTCGTTTAGGCCAGACGAGCGGCGAAGTTTTGGCTGACTTCCTCGGCGCTGAGGGCGCGATCGTAGATGGCGACGAGGTGGTATTCGCCCAGCCAGGGGCGGTCGCTCGTCAGCTCGTTACCTAGAGCCAGACGGTAGGTGGCATCCCAATTGGAGAGGTCGCCGTTAATTACCTCACGCTTTTTCACCTGACCGTTGAGGTAGAGGGTGGCATTGCCCTCGCTGTCGCGGGTGTACACCAGATGGGTCAACTGGTTGACGTTGACTGAGCCCCCTTCGACCACCTTGCTTGCCCCGTTGATCCCAGTGGTAGTGGTGCGCAGGCGCGTCACGTACTGGTTGTTGTTTTGGCCAAGGGTAATGTTGCGATGCCCAGTATCCACTGAGAGGGTGACAATCCGCGCTGGAGTTTGGCTGGGAGAGAGCTGGGCCGGGTTTACCCAGGCTTCTATGGTCAACGCCTGGCTGCGCTGGATGGCCTGGTGGAGCCGGGTCGCAGGGTCACGGGTGGCCAGCAGGCTGGGCTGCTGAAGGCTGATGCCTTGGCCCTGGGGAAGGCGAACGATCGCCCCATTCACCAGCACCAAGTCCAGCGCGGGCTGCATCCCCGACCGATCGCGGATGGTGTTGCCGCTGCCCTCGCGGAAATCGTAGAGAGCCTGAACACCCGCCATGACTCGCTTAGAGACGACGACCGTGACGGTGTCGCGCCCGGTTAGCCGCCCATCGCTGGCGCTCAGCTCCAGCACGTAGGTGCCCGCTGCGGGGAACTCAGCGGAGGTGGAGGGTTTTGAAGCATCCTTCAGCACGGCGGGGGCCGGGCCGCTGAGCTGCTTCCAGAGCGTGGTCAAGGTATTGGCGGGGAGGCCATCATCCTGCACAGTGCCGGTCAGGGTGGCGATCGCAGGCTGTATCGATCCATCGGCCCCCACGACCAGGGTGAGACCTTGATCGGCTCCAGCGTTCACCACGGGCGGTTGGTTCACCTGAATGGTGACCTCGTCGTGGGATGCGATCGCCCCATCGTTCGCCGTCAGCCGCAGCACATACTCACCGCCCCGAGAAAACTGGGCCGTGGTAATGTCGCTGGCGGGGTCGGCAAATGTGACGCTGCCGGGCCCGCTGACTTTGCTCCAGGCCAGGGCTAGGCGACCGGGGGTAGTCGGGAAGCCATCGTCGCTGACGGTGCCGTCGAGTTCCGCCAGGGTTGGGAAATCGAGGCTCTGATCGGGGCCAGCATCGACCAGAGGAGCCTGGTTGGCGGTGATCATCACCTCGCGGCTGGTGGCCAGTTCCCCAGTGCTGACAGTCAGCCGCAGGGTGTACTCGCCGCTGGTGCTGAAGCTGGCGGTGGTAGATAGGGTCTCGGCATCGGCAAAAGTGACCGGGCCAGGGCCATTCATCAGACTCCATTGCACGCTCACAGTACCCGCTGCCGGATCGGCCAGGCCAGTATCAACCACTTCACCCTGGAGGGCAGCGGTGGCGGGCAGGTTAACCAGCGGTGGGGCGCTAGCCCGAATCGTCGGCGCTTTGTTGACGTGGACGGTGACATCGGCCACGGTGGTCAGCAGCCCGTTGCTGGCGGTGAGCCGCAGCCCGTAGGTGCCACTTTCCGAGAATTGCGCAGTGGTGTTGGCCAAGGTAGGGTCGCCAAAGGAAACCGCGCCCGGCCCGCTGAGCTGACTCCACACCAGGGTGAGCCGTCCCTGCTGGAGGTTGCCCAGACCGCTTTGTACCTCAGCGGTGAGCTGGGCTCGGTTGGGCAACTGCACCATGATCGCATCCGGCGCTTTGAGTATCGGCGCGTGGTTAACGGTCACGTGAACCTCCGCTGATGGCCTGGGCCTCGTCGCCGACGGTGAGCCGCAGGGTGTAGACGCCCGCCACTTTAAAGGGCTGCCCGTCTTCATCGCTGGTGCCCGGTTCGGCAAAGGTCACCGTGGGTTCTAGGCTGGTCGGGTCGCTAAAGGTGACAGGGGCTGGGCCGCCGGGCTGGCTCCACAGCACCGAGAGGTCACCGTTGAGCAGCTGATCATCCACAACCGCCCCTCGGAGGGAGAGGGTGCTGGGGAGGTTGATCACCTGGTCGGCACCGGCAGACACCACCGGAGCCAGGTTGGCGTCGGCCCCTACCTCAAAGTTGGTGGCAATTTCGGCGGGGGTGAGGGCGCTGCTGTAGAGCGCCACCAGATGAAAGTCGCCCAGCCAGGCGCGGTCTTCGCTGAGGGGTTCCCCCAGCTCGTTGCCTAGGGCCAGGGCGAAGCTGTCATCCCAGTTGGCGAGGGTGCCAGGAATGACGCGCTGGGCCGCCACCTGGCCATTGAGGTAGAGGCGGGTGGTGCCGTTGGCCTCGCGGGTGCAGACGACGTGGGTGAGGGCAGCGGGGGCCACGGTGCCGCCTGCAAAGGCGCGATCGCTGGCGTTCCCATTCGTCTCGCTGGTGCGCACCCCCAGGTGGAACTGGTTGCCCGCTTGGCCCAAAATCAGATTGCGGCTACTGGCCCCACCCGACAGGGTAAGAATGCGACCCAGGCCGGGCTGGTTCCCCTGGGAGGGGTTGATCCAGGCTTCTAGGGTAAACTCACCGCTGGCTTTGATCGCCTGGATCAGGCGGCTGGCGTTGGGGCTGGTGAGCCGGGCGGGTTTCTTCAGCGCCAGGGCAAAGGGCGTGGTTGCGCCTCGGGCTTTGAGTGGGGTGGGTTTACCGGCGATCGCCAGATCGACCGGCACCCCAACCCCGGCGACATCGCGCACGGTGCCCCCGGCCCCACTGTCGGCAAAGCTGTAGAGGCTGAGCAGCCCCCGGTTGATGCGCGCCCCCACAAACACTTGCAGGTCATCGCTGTGGCTGAGCGCACCGCTAGCCGTGGTGGTTTCTGCGGTCAGCCGCAGCAGGTAGACGCCACTGGCGCTAAAGAGGGCGCGGGTGCGCAGGGCGGCGGCGTTGTCAAAGGTGACGGAACCGGGGCCGCTGACTGCCTCCCAGCGGGTGGTGAGGGTTTGAGTTGTCTCATCGCCTCGACCATCCCGCAGCAGTTCGCCCCGCAGGTCGAGGGGCTGGCGGAAGCCGATCTCCTGGTCTTCCCCAGCTCGCACCAGGGGCGACTGGTTAACCAAAATGTCGAGGTCTTCTGTGGCAGACAGGGTGCCATCGCTGGCGGTCAGCGCCAGCCGGTAGCGGCCAATGTCGCTAAAGCTGGCGACGGTCACAGGGCTGTGAAGATCCTCAAAGGCGACGGTGGCCCCGGTGGGTGCCGACTGCACCGCCCAGGTAACAAAAACGGCCTCGGGGGAGAGGCGATCGTCCGCCACCGAGCCGGGCAGGGTAGTTTGCACCGCCTCATCTTCCAGATGCAGGGTTTGGCTGCGGCCCACGCGCACCACCGGGGGCGCATTGGGGCTGCGATCGCCCTCTAACAGTGCCGTCAGCTCGGGGCTGTCGGCCAGGCTGGTAACCTCGGTGACGCCGTAGAACAGCCGCATAAACTCGGTGATGGCGGCCACGTGGGGCTGGAGCTCGGGCAGGAAGGTGGCAATAGTCTCACGAATGGCTCGGGAGAATTCGCCAAAGTCGTCTACCTTGTCGGCCACGAAGGGGTCGAGCCGCTTGATCAGCTCAAAGTTGCTGTCGATGCTCAGCTCCCGCAGGGTGGTTTCTAGGGCAGGCAGGGGCTTGGTGCTGCCGATCGGGGGCAACACTCGGCTAACAAAGGTGACCCGGTGGAAAATACGCCAGCAGGGGGGCTTGGTGCCGGGGCCTTTGTTGGCATCGCGCAGGCCGCGCAGGGCGAGGGCGTTGGCGTCGGTGCTTTGCTCCAGCCAAATGGGGTCAACCACCTGGCTAAAGAATTGGTCGAAGTGGTCGGCCTGCGGCTCTAGATAGAAGGTCATAAACCGGTAGGCATCGACTTTGCCAGGATGGCGCAGGGCCTTAGGTGTCAGGGGGTTGCTGAGGTCAAACAGCACTTCTCCCGCTTCATCGCGCAGAAACACGTCGCGCTCGACCTCATCGACGTTCACCTCGACTGAGAAGCTGTTCTCTGACTGCACGCTCTTGGTGGCCTGCACGTTGAGTCGACCGCCAAACATGGCCTCAAAGCCAAACTTAAAACCCACACCGCTGATAGCCACGTTCAGGTCGGCAAAGATGCCGGCCTGCCCTTTAAAGGCATAGGAGCCGCCGTAGCTCTCCTGCACCACATCCATGGTTTCCTGGGTTTCGGCAAACAGGCCTCCGTCCGCTGTCCAGACGTAGGTGTTGGCTAGGTTGCGCTTCTCGAGCCGGGGCAGGTTTTGCAGCACATCCTCGCTGCCCAGGTCGCCGCTTTGGCCAAACAGCACGTTCTGGCGACGGCCCACGGCACCGGCGTCGTACTGGTCGTAGTAGGCCCGCACCCGCTCCTCTTCGCGCTGAATGCGCTGTTTGAGGGCAAAGGCCTCAATCGGTTTGTAGAAGCTGCTGTCGCTGCTAAAGGTGAGGGCGTTGGGGTAGGCCGCGTCGGGGGTAAAGCCGATCTTACCGTCGAGGGTGCCCTGCTTGGTATAGGCGGGGTTGATGGGGAAGTTGATGATGTTGCGATCGGGCGGAATGTCGGGGTTGGGGCGCATCTGGTACGACACCAGGGCGCTGTTGTGCTTGAGGCGCAGGGCAAACACATCGGCGGTCTGCGACTGCACCAGGGCAAAGCCCATGTTTTCGGGAATAAACCGCCGACCGACATCGCCAAAGGCCACGGCATTAGAAGGCTCGACAAACCCTTGCAGCTGCTGTTTGCTCGATAGGTTGGTGGTCAGCCCCAGGCTGGTGCTGCCCGAGCTGAGCCAGCCCAGGGAGTTTTCAAACTTGGCCTTGATGCCAAAGGCTCCATCCGCATCGGCCAACTCGGTCACCAGGCCAATGCCAGCTTCGACATTGGCCTGGGTCAGCAGGCCCGCGGTCAGATCAAAGCTAGAGTCAAAGCCGCTTTCTTTATCAGCCGAGAAGGTCAGGTCGGTTTTGCTGGCTTGTTTGAGTTCGACGGAGCTGGCCCCGTTGTAGTTGGCAAATTCACCGAGCACGGCCCCGCGGCTGGTGAGGTTTTCGCCGGGGACTGGCGGTGCCCCTTCGATAAAGCCGATCAGCTGCGGGTCAAATTGCACCTGGCCGACCCATTCGGTGACCAGTTCGCCCACCTTAAAGCCGGTGACTAGCTCCCACTGACCGTCTTTGATCAGGCCGTAGCAGCGCTTGTAGATACCGAACAGGTTGCCATCGACATCGGTTTGCAGATCGCCGTACTCTTGCACGGCGGGCGAGCTTTGGAGGCGATCGCTAAAGGGAGTCCGCACTCCCGCTAGAGCACTGCGCACCTGGGGTGTGTCTTCGCCGATGGGGGCGGTGGAGAGCACAAACTCGGCGTTGACGGGCTTTAGGTCATTGCTCAGCAGCGAGAAGTCGGAGAGCACACCGGCTTTTTGGGTGTCGAAGGGGTAGTAGGCCAGCAGGTCTTCGCGATTGTCGAGGAACTGCTCATTTTCGCCCAGCAGCCGCCGAAACAGGTTGTCTTGCAGCTGCTCCACGGTGCGAGCCGTTTGCCAGATCCGCACTTCCTCCAGTTCGCCCTGGAAGAACTCCTGGGTTTGGCTGTCGCGTTGCACAGCGCCCAGGGTGAACTGAGCCTGGGGCGAGAGCAGGACGGCGCGGCTGGCCGCCGGCACCAGCTCACTACTGAGCAGCTGCCCGTTGCGGTAGAGCACTAGCTGCGACCCGCTGGGGTTGGGGTCTTTGACCCACTGCACCGCTCCTTTAAAGCAGGCATGGCTGCCGCCCTTGGAGTCCAGGGCGAGGGTGCCCTCAGCTTCCTCAAAGCGCCACTAGGCGAGCAGCCCCTTTTCGCCACCCTGGATTGTAGGCTTGAGGCTGCCCGCCTCCAGAGGCACATTCCACAGGCGAATTTCGGCCAGGGTGCCCTGGAGGGGGGCGATCGCGAGGCCCGCGTTAAACACGCGCCGCACCTGGGTTAGCAGGTTGGTATTCCGCACTAACTGCTGGGCGGTGGCGTTGATGTTGCCCACCAGGGCCAGCATTTCAGCCTGTTGGGGATTGACCATGCCGCCGCTGTTGGCAATGAACAGCGCCTCGGCAGAGATGTAGACACCGTTGATGCTGTCTAGGTCGCTGCCCGCTGGGGCGAAGCCACCCAGGCTAAAGTCCGAGCCAAACTCTAGCGGCTGGTTACTATTGCCAATATCAAGCTGCTGCTGGGGCTGTCCGGCGTTGAAGCCGGGGCTGGCGCTGTCCCCATTGCGGCCATCTTCCTGGCGGGGGGTGCCGGTGGTGTCGCTGCCCGGTTTTTTGTACTCAAATACGCCGTAGGGCTGGTCACTGGATGTATTGGCCTGGCCATCCACAAAGAACTGAATCGCATCCCAGGAGACGATATCGACCCCGGTTTGCTGGCCGCCGTTGTTGCGCACCGGGCTGGTGATAGTGTGGCGCTTGCGGGTGACGGTGACGGTGTGAAACTCAGTGGGGTTGGGGATGGGCTGGGAGATAAACAGGTGCTTCTTGCCCTTGACATCCTCAAAGGCAAAGACCAGCCGCCCGGCGGGGTTGAGGTAGAGGGCGTAGGGCACCTGCTGCTCAGGGTCTTCAGCGGTGCTGATTTTGCCCTTGGTGAGCAGGGCGCGGGCCTGGCTGAGGTCGTTGACCTTAAAGGCAACTTCGAGGGTGAGGTCGCGGTTGATATCCAGCGTCAGCTCGGTACCGGCGTCTAAAAAGGTGCCAGGCTGGCCGTCGAGCTGCACCCCGTAGGACTGGTTGAACACCGCCGCCAGGTGGTTCCAGTTGCCAGCGGCAACCTTCTGCGATGACTGCACCAGCTGCTCACCTACCCCGGCAAACACCGAGTAGGCGGGGATGGGGGACTCGGTCGGTTGCGGATCGCCCACGAGCTGGCCGTGGTGGCCAAAGCGAGCGTGGTCGGTGGCGCGGCGGTTGCCGAAGTCGTCGAAGCGCCAGCAGGCCACCAGGTCGGTTTCGTTGCCGCTGAGTTCGCGGGTCATGTCGGCGGCGATTTCGGTCTGGGTGCGTCCCCGCTGCCAGATGCGGGCCTCGGCGATCGCCCCGGTCAAAATCCGCACACGATCGCCCGGGTTGGGATGGGCTCCCAGGCCCCAGTCGGCATTGATGGAGATAGCCCCGATCGCATCCACTTGTTCGCCTAAAGCAATGCCGTTGCGGTACAGCCGCCAGTGGGTGCCGTCGTAGACCCCGGCCAGGTGCACCCAGGCATTGCCAGTGCGATCGGCGGCGGGCATTACGATCGCCACCTTGTGGTCGGTGCCGTTGTGGCTACCCGCTTCGTAGCGCCCTTCGTTGATGCGCAGAAAGACCTGGGGGCCACTGGCGTTGCCGTGGACGATGATGTTGCCCAGGTTCTCGTTTTGGGCGGGTTTGACCCAAGCCTCTAGGGTGATGGCCCCGGCAAAGTTGAGGTGGTCGGCTCGGGGAATGATGACGGCATCGGTGCCGCCGTTGAGGGCGATCGCCGTGGTCAGCTCCTCGCGCTTGAGGCCCAGCAGGTAGCGGGTGTCGGTGGTGCCCGCCTGGGGCTGGTAGTGAATCACCCTGGCTCGCTGATCGGCCTCGGCAATTTGGCTGGGGCGCACCCAGGCTTCCAGCGTCAGGTCATTCTTAGGCGAGAACCGGCGCAGCTGCTGGTCAAAGGCGGCGGCACTGGGAGCCTCCAGCCGAGCGTGGCTGTCTTGGCCGTTGAAGGCGTAGGTGTGACCGGGAGCCTCAGAGACCCAGCGGCTAGAGAGCGTTACACCGCTGCGCACGGTGCCATTTTTCACCGCCTGACCCACCCCATTGGCGATAAAGGCCAACAGCTTAGAGCCGGAGGAGAGGTCGGCACCGCCCTGGGTAGTGCTGGCCTGCACCGCATAGTCGTACTCCAAAAAGAACACGGGCAGCGGTTCGACGGTGGGGTTGACGGCCTCGGTGCGAATGGCCAGCGATGTTGCGCCCTGGTCTACGGCGGTCTCAAGGGTGGCCTTGGCGTCGCCAATAAACAGCGTGGCCCCGGCAGGTAGCGAGCGGTGGATGCCACCGGCCACCGTCAGCCTGTCGGCCCGCCCGGCGGTGAGGGCAATTTCGCCGCGACCGACAAAGGTGCGATCGCCCGCCAGGCCGTTCAGCACTTTGGCAAAGCCCTCGGGGCTGCGGGGCACCTGATGCCAGGTTTCCTCAATCGTCTCATCGACAGCTTTGACTTGAATGGTGACGGTGCAGGTAGCGTCGGTGTCCACCCCATCCACCTTGAGGCTCATGCGATCCATCTCGGCCTCGGTGGAGCGGGCAAAGCCCACCACGGCCTCTGCCCCCAGAGCATCGTTGAGGGCATAGCGCGCCCGCTGGGTAAGGGTTTTGTAGTAGGCCACAAAGAACTGGTCATCGGTACCGCGAAAGTACATCGCCACGTTGCCCACGGCGCTGTCGAACAGCAGCGGGGTGTCGTCTGACCAGGCAAAGGTGAGCAGCCCGCCCGCCACCGACAGGCCGCTGGCATCGCTGTGCACCAGGGGCATGGTGGCGGCGAACCCTTTATTCAGCAGGTTTTGCAGGGCGGTCAGGGCGGTGCGATCGCTGGTCACAGCCTGCTCAATCTCTCGCCGCTGGCCGTCTAAATCGGTGCGCAGGGTTTCGATATCGGTGCGAATGGTGGTCAGTTCGCCCAGCAGGGTGGCCAGGTCGGTAGCCAGGGAGTCGAGCGATCGCTGGAGCGCATCGCGGTGGCTGCGGAAGGCTGGGTTTTCAGAAATTTCTAAGCTGGAGATGCGATCGTTAAAATCGCGCCCGACAAAGGCCGTGGTTTCGGCAAAGGTATGCACAAACCCCCGCTGACCGCTGTTGCGGTTGGCATGCTCAAAGACGGTGACTTGCAGCGCTGGGAGAATTAACTGCGACCCACGATCCACGCGAACAAAGGCCGAAATGCCAATGCTGCTGATCAGATCGTTGAAGTTGTGCTGATTGAGCTGGGTATAGCCCACAAAGCGGGGCGAAAAGCTGTTGCCAATGGCATTCAGCCCAAAGGGCAGCGATCGCCCACCAAAGCTAGCGTGCTCGTGCAGGGTGACCCGAGCATTGCGCAAAAAGTCTAGCAGCTGCTGAAGCTCCTGCTGACCGTTCGCCTGGAGGTTGCGCAGTTCGCGCAGACGGCTGAGCTTGGCCGACAGATTGAGGCTATCCAAACTTCCTGCCGGAACGGTAAGTACAGTGCTGCGGTTGGCAATGGCGTCATCCACAATCCTAAACACCCGATTGAGGTAGTCAATTTCCTCGCTCAGGGTGGTCACGCGCTGGGTCTTTTGGGTGATGGCCCCCTGCAAGGTGCCAATGCGATCGAGTTCGGCGTTGACATCCACGGTGCGAGTCGCCTGCTGTTTTTGGCTAATAGTGGCCTGCAACACCTCGATCTGAGCCAGCTCAGCACTGACATCGGCGGTGTCGTCTGCGCTCAGGGTGGCGTCAATCACCTGCTGAATGGCCTGAATTTGGGCCAGTTCCGCGATTACATCTACCGGGTCGCCGTCGCGCTCCACTGCCACGGGCTTGAGCTGCAAGTTGTCGGCAACTTTGGCCAACCGACCGTTGGAAGACACACCAAAGTCAAGGGTGGCAATCTCTTTGCGTGGGTCAGCGCCCGGCCCAGCGGCCTGGGTTGCCACCGCTAGCATTACCCGCGCCCCCTGGCGCAGGGGCTTGGCCTGCTGGTCGTAGCCGGTGCGGGCCTCCTCCTGCTGGAAGTAGAGCAGCGAGGCAATGCCCGACTCGACGGTGCGGCCCTCAAAGCGGAAGCTGTCGCGGCTGACCCCGGCATTTTCGCCAATCGGTGCGTCGGAGGTCATCCAGGCGTGGACGGCAAAGCCAGCGGATATTGTGCCGGGGGCGTGGTTGCCGGTCTGGTCAAAAATTTCGTGGCCAGAGCCTTCGTCGAGCCGCCAGTAGGCCGCCAGCCCCAGCTCGTGACCCGAGAGGCGGAGGCTGCGATCGCTGCGAATCTCCCGCTCCGAGCGGGGCCGACTCCACAGGCGGATCTCGTCGATCAGGCCAGCAAAGCTGTGGCTGGGCGCACCGATCAGGGTGATGGCCGTATCCACCGGCAGCTTGCCGACGCTGGTGCCAGTGCCTTCCTGCCGCACATCCACGGGCAGGCCGTTGACGTAGAGGTGATAGCCCGCATCGTCAGGGTCGTTGCTAAACACCACCGCCAGATGGTTCCACTGGTTCGATCGCAGCACTTCCCCAGTGATAAACGAATGGAACTCCGCGCCATCGCCAAAGCCCACCCGCACCCGGCGGTTGTCCACAATCCAGATCGAGGGTGGAGCCGTGGCGGTCTTATCGTCATTCCCCAACAGAGCCTGCTCTAGCGCCTCCCCCGGCTCCGGCGCGGTAACGCGGGGAAAAATCCACGCCTCCTGGCTGAAGCCCTGACCGAGGCGAACCCCTGGGGCCAGCACCACATGATCGCTCTCCTGGCTAAAGTTCAGCGCGGTCTCGGCAGCATCGGTCGTCGTCGCCTGAGTACCACGGGTATTGAACAGTCCTTCCAGCGATCGCTCCACGTTGTAAGCATCAATCAGCCCCGTGGCGCTGTTAAAGGCAAAAATCTGCCAGCGCGATACCTCGGCAATGGTGGTGGGCAGCAGCACGATCGAAAACCGCCCCTCCTGCAAATTGCGAATAAACGACAGCTCCTGGGTGGGTTCAAAAAAGGGCTGATCCTGCATGTCGCGCGCGCCCAGGCTGTCTTTGGTGCTCTGGGGCCGAGTCTTGCTGCGGCTGCGGCGAAAGCGCACCTCTAAATTCAGCTTGAGCTGCGGCACCGGGGCAGCTTCCCCAGCCTGGGCCGCCCCCGACGCACCCGACAGCACGAAGCGATCGACCAGCAGGGTCGAGTCTACGATGGGGATCTGGCGTTTTTCGGGGCCTTCAACGGTGATTTGGTCGGGGTGGCTGGCCGCGATCGCCTGGCGAAACACATACACAAACCGCCCGTCCGACATCGCCTGAAACGGGGCATCCGCTGTCAGCCGCGCGGTTCTGGAAAGAAACTTATCTTCTTCGTTGTCGACTACCACCACACCGGCATCGACCGGCGTGCGGCTGCCCTTCTTCACCGTCGGCAGCAGCAGCTGGTCGGCCAGGCCAAAACCCACTTCGGCAATTTCTTTAGGAAACTCCAGCTCCTGGGGCTGATCGGCCCAGCCATTCACGTCGAGGGAATCGCCCTGACCATTGAGATTCAGCACGGAATAATAAATGCGGCGCTGGTCATCCATTGCCAGGGCAATCACGGTGCCCTGGTGGCGCACCAGCACGGGGTAGCGATAGTTGCGATCGCTATAGCGCTTGATAAAGCTTTCTAAAACGGGGGCTTGAGCAGTCATGGAAAGGTTCTCCTGGGGGTTTGCGCAGTCTGGCCCGAGAGTCGCGCCCAAACGAGGTGCTGGGTCAACTATCCCTAGGCCGTTTTGGGGGGAACGCAGGAGAAACTACAGAGAGGAACCGTGAAACTGCGGGATTAGTCTGGTGATCTGCCTCACCAGCCGCGATGATTACTGCCTACACCGTGGCGTGATGTGCCACCCCTGGCAGTGGTGCAGTAGCGAAGCCGCTGCCAAAATTTGAGCTACTCGGCTTAACCCTCGCTGACGGCAGGGCGGTATTCCAGGGCTGGCAAAGGCTAGTGAGCCAATGCCCTGCATCCCTAAGCTAAGATCAAAAAATTTAAGACTGCGATCGGCACCTTGCAAGGAACGTCAGCTATGATCACTCGGCAGATCGTCATCGACATTCCCGAAGCCGTCTTTCTGGCTGATGGCATTGACGAAGCTACCTTTGCCCAGGAGCTACGGGTTTTAGCGGCAGTTAAGCTGTATGAATTAGGGCGCTTATCCTCTGGTCGAGCAGCCGAGCTAGCTGACATGTCGCGGGTCGAGTTTCTGTCAAACCTCAACAAATACAAGGTTTTCCCGCTCGAATCTGAGCTGTTGGATCTAGAGGAAAGCCTTGCCTGAAGCCGTTTCCAATACATCTTTTGTATAGTGCAACTCATTCCTGACGATCTGCTTCAATTGATTACCCATCGACTAGTGGGTCAGTTTCAGCCCGAGCAGGTGATTTTGTTTGGCTCCTATGCCTGGGGAGAGCCAACAGCAGATAGCGATGTCGATTTGATGGTGATTGTGCGCGAGAGCGGCCTCTCAGACTACCAGCGCTCTGTACTAGGGCATCATTGCCTGAGTGGCTTGGGCATTGCCAAAGATGTGGTAGTCAGAACCCGAGAGGAGTTTGACCGGTGGCAAGCGGTGCGATCGTCATTGGAGTACAAAGTAGCCCGTCAAGGAAAGGTGCTCTATGACCGGTGCCAAGACTCAGCTAGTGCAAAGTTGGCTGACCAAGGCGCAGCATGACTTAGCCTCAGCGCAGGTCTTAGCAACTGCTACTCCACCGCTGCTAGATACGGCCATTTATCACTGTCAACAAGCCGCAGAAAAGGCCATTAAGGGATACTTGACCTTTTGCGATCATGACATCGATCGCACCCACGACGTTGAGCTGTTGATTAGAACAGCAATACCCTACGCTCAAGAGTTTGAGAACTGGGTTGAGGCAGGCATCGTTTTAACGCCCTATGCCCGCATGTACCGCTATCCAGGTTTTGCAGATGAGCCCAGCCAGGCAGAATTTGAACAGGCTCTCGCTGTAGCAGAAGGCATTTACGAGGTTGTCTTGTCCCTGATCCCGTTACCGTAATATCGAACACCGTCGTTGTGGCGCGATCGCCCTATAGTGCTACACGACTTTCGAGTCAGGTTGTTCCAGAGAGAGAATCATGAGTGGACTTGGTGGCTTAAATAAATCTCCCAACGGTGTAGTGCTGGGCATGGTGCAGCTGCAACTGCCCAACGTTGTCACCCCCGACGACCTCGCCGCCCAAACCCAGCGCATCTGCGAGATGGTCGCCAAAGCCCGCCGCAACCTGCCCTCGATGGATCTGGTGGTGTTCCCCGAGTATTCGCTCCACGGGCTGTCGATGGACACTAACCCCGCCATTATGTGTAGTCTGGATGGCCCTGAGGTCACCGCCTTTCGCCAGGCCTGCATCGACAACGACATCTGGGGCTGCTTCTCGATCATGGAGTACAACCCCGAGGGCTACCCCTACAACAGTGGCCTGATTATCGATAACCAGGGCGCAATCAAGCTCTACTACCGCAAGCTTCATCCCTGGATTCCTGTAGAGCCGTGGGAACCGGGAAACGTGGGCATTCCGGTCTGTGACGGCCCCAATGGCAGCAAACTGGCGCTGATCATCTGCCACGACGGTATGTTCCCCGAAATGGCCCGCGAATGCGCCTACAAGGGGGCCGAGATCATGATTCGCACGGCGGGCTATACCGCCCCCATTCGCCACTCGTGGCAGATCACCAACCAGGCCAACGCCTTTTGCAACCTGATGGTGACGGCCTCTGTGTGCATGTGCGGCAGCGACGGCAGCTTCGACTCCATGGGCGAGGGCATGATCGTCAACTTCGACGGCACTCCCATCGTCATGGGTAGCCACCGCCCCGACGAAATTATCACCGCTGAGGTGCGTCCCGACCTGGTGCGCGAGGCCCGCATTCACTGGGGTGTGGAGAACAACATCTACCAGTTTGGCCATCGCGGCTATGTGGCGGTCAAAGGCGGTGCCCAAGACTGCCCCTACACCTACATGAAAGACATGGTGAAAGAGCGTTACCGCCTGCCCTGGGACGACGAAGTGGTTCACCAAGACGGTACCGCCTGCGGTTTCCCGGTGCCCACCCGCGACTATAAGGGTGAAGAATTGCCGCCGGTACTGAGCTAGGCCAGCGCTAGACCGAGTCCAGATCGGGAGCTGTAGTTTTCTCACCGACAGAACTCTCCTTCTAGATTTGGATCAGGTTTAGTTCAGGAGCAGGCGGGCTAACAGGAGCAGGCAGGCCACTCCCAGCAGCGGGGTCGAGAGGCCTACCACCCGAGCCGCCAACCAGTCAGGAAGGTAAATATCCTGTACCGGTTGCCCGGCTGGAGTTAGGTTTTCGGCGAGGGTTCTGAGAGGGCAGCGCCAGCCGTTGCCGATGTAGATCACCACTTCTACAGCAACAATAGCGAAGGCGATCGCCGTCCACCGCGACAGATCGTTAGCAAAACCGCAGTACAGCAAAAAGAGAATGGCGGTGACCATAACCACCACCACCGCCGTGTGCAATAGCCTGATGCCAATCAGCAGCATGGTTCTGAAATGAGCTGGCGGAACGAATGCGATCGCCCCTTCTTGCTAAGAATAAGCCCTTCTACAGACGGCAGCGTTGCTATGCGCCCCCTAGAGTGTGGACGTAGAAGTGGAGAGATCAGTATGTCCTTGACGTTCCAAGTTTCGACGCTGGGCGATCAAAAGTCGGCGCAAGAGCTAAAAGACCTGATTTTGACCTCTGAACCTGAGGCCAATGTTGACATCAATTCCCAGGCTAAAACCGTCACGATTGACTCTACCGCTTCAGAAGAAACCTTTAAGCAACTCATTACTGCCGCTGGGCACAAGATAACTCCTGCCAGCTAGGGGCATCGCAGCGCTCTGCTGGGGTTAGAGCTGGGATTGCCTGAGGCGTGCGATCGCAGCGTCGCGCTACTCTAGAATGCATTTATGCTGGGGACTGGTCTTGGCCAGTCTTCGCGATCGGTTTTAGGCCACTGCATTCCACCGCTGCCTATGGTTGCTTCTACCCCTGCTCCGCTGCCCCCCGGAAGTTTTGGCCTGCCAGTTGTGGGCGAAACCCTTAACTTTTTGTTTGACCGCGAGTTTGCCCGCAAGCGCCAAGCCAAGTACGGCGCGATCTTCAAGACGCGCCTGCTGGGCCGACCCACGGTGGTGCTCATGGGGGCAGAGGCCAACCAATTTGTGCTCTCCACCAATATGGACAGCTTCTCTTGGAAGGAAGGGTGGCCCGGCACATTCAAACAGCTTTTGGGCGAGTCGCTGTTTTTGCAGGAAGGTGAAGAGCACCGCCGCAACCGCAAGCTGCTGATGCCTGCCTTCCACGGCCCAGCCCTGGCTGGGTATGTGGAAACTATGCAGAGCCTCACCGAGCGCTACGCCCAAAAATGGGAAGCTCTCGGCCAGTTCACCTGGTTCGATGAGATGAAGCAGCTCACCTTCGATATCGCCAGTACGCTGCTGCTGGGTAGTGAGCCGGGCAGCCAGACCACGCAGATGTCGGCATGGTTTGCCGATTTAACCAATGGCCTGTTTGCCCCACCCATTCGCTGGGGTTGGACGCCCTTTGGCAAAGCCGTCAAAGCGCGTGACCAGCTGCTGCACCACATCGAGCAGGTGGTGAAAGAGCGCCAGGCCAGGCCTACCCAAGATGCCCTGGGCTTGCTGGTGCAGAGCGAAGACGAGGAGGGCAACCGCCTCAGTCTCGAAGAACTCAAGGCCCAGGCGCTGCTGATGCTGTTTGCCGGGCACGAAACCACTACCTCGATGCTGACTTCGCTGGTGATGTCGCTGGCGCAGCACCCCGAGGTGTGGGAACAGGCGCGGCAGGAGCAGGCGCGGCTGATGGCGACAAGCGACGCTGTCACCCTAGAGCAAATTCGGCAGATGCCCTACCTCGATCAGATTGTCAAAGAGATTGAGCGGCTGTACCCACCCGTGGCCGGGGGCTTTCGCGGCGTGGTCAAAGACTTTGAGTTTAACGGCTACCATGTGCCCGCTGGGTGGATGGCGCTGTATAGAATTGATGCTGCCCACCGCGATCGCACCCTCTACACCGACCCCAACCGCTTTGATCCCGATCGCTTTAGCCCCGAGCGCGCCGAGCACAAGTGCGCCGACTTTAGCCTGGTGGGCTTTGGCGGTGGCTCCCGCATCTGCCTGGGGCTGGCCTTTGCCCAGCTCGAAATCAAGCTGGTGGCAGCCCACCTGCTGCGCCACTACACCTGGGAGCTGGTGCCCGACCAGAATCTAGAGATGACGCCGATTCCAACGCTGAGGCCGCGATCGGGGCTGAAGGTTGTGTTCAAAAAACGTGCCCCCGCTCCAACGCAGACTGCTGCCGTCCAGCCTGGGTAGCGCCAACCATGATGGTGAAATCTCTATTGTTTTTTATCCTCGCGGGCCTGTGCGAAATTGGCGGGGGCTACCTGGTGTGGCTGGCGCTGCGGGAGGGCAAAAGCCTATGGCTGGCGGTGCTGGGGGTGGCCATTCTGGGAATTTATGGCGCAGCAACCCACCCATTTTGGCCGCGCCTATGCCGCCTACGGTGGCGTGTTTATTGTGCTTTCCATTGGGTGGGGCTGGCTGGTTGACCAGGTGAAACCCGATCGCTTTGATCTGCTAGGCGGCTGGGTGGTGCTGCTCGGCGTTTTGGTCATGATGTACGCTCCTCGATCCTAGAAGTAGATGGTTTATAGCTATAGGCGTCTGATTCAAAGCGTTGCAACGTTCAAACGTTCAAACGCTGCAACGCTTTGAGCTAAGAAACATCAACAGCGATTGCCACCCCAAGCCAGACCACAGACAATCATTTTTGTGGGTTGAGGGTGATTAACTATGCGATTTTTTGCTTTTTTAGCGTCGAGTTCTCTGGTGGTGGGGTCAATGCTGCTGGCTCCTCTGGCGATCGCCCAACCCGAGCCCAACGGCGTCTGGCTCGACAGCGATACCAACTGGAACTCGCCCAACGCGGCCATCCCCCAGACTCCTGTGTTTGAAGGGGACGGCAATCTGCCCAACTGTTTGGATAACGCCCGTCAAGGAGCCCTCTATGAAGACGCCCTGGTCGAAGCGGCAGGTTGGACGCTGACCGGAGCCGCCCACATCTTTGGCGATACTACGATCGTGACCGGTATGGCCAATGCCGACGGCATGTGTCGCCCCACCGCCTACCAGGTGTTTGTGTTTACCGATGGCACCTTCTCTGGCACGCTGTCGCCCACCCCCATGGATGCCCGCACCGATGGCAGTTTGGTCACGGTCAATCTCTACCAAGAGGGCTATCTAAGCGCCTCGTTTAACCGCTACACCTCGGAGGATGCGCTCTGCTGTCCGTCTCAATCGAGTTCTTTGTTTTACAAAGTCGAGCTGTTAGACGACGCGCCTGTGGTAGTGCCCTAGTTGCCAGCTAACACTAGCCCTAACTCCTAACGCGAATAGGCTCTTCCACCCGCGAGCTAAACCCCTAACCCCCCACGTGAATGACCGGACGTCGCCTGGGCGATTTTTCGGCTTTGCGCAGCACCTCCCGCGTGACCACGGCAATATCGCCTTCTCCAAATAAAATAAAGCGCAGCAGGTACTGAATCGGGTTGCCCTCAATCCAGCCGAAGTAGGCGTGGGGCAATTTGCCGGTTTCATTGCGCATATGGAGCAAAATCGCGGCAATCGTATTGGGCACCGCAGACCCCTGTGCTCTCAGAATGCGGTAATTGCCCACCTGCACACCCTGTATGTATACCTTTTCCGTAAAGTCTGAGGCGTCTGAGACCTCGATCTCTAAGAACAGAATCGGATCGGTTGGGGGGATGTGATTGTCTTCCCTCACCTCGGTTTCTTTTAGGGAATATTCCTGCTCATCCCCGGCCTGCTTGCGGTTAGCAATAATGCGAATAGTATGTTCGCTTTCTTCTAAAATGAACCGCCGCGCGGTGGGGTCTATTTCAATCTGCTCAACCCGCAGCTCTGTGGAGCGCCACACGCGGGAGATCAGCGAGGTGAAAACAATTGCGCCAATAAAGAAGGCGGCAATTTTGACCCCGTCGGGCCGCTCAAAGATATTGACAATGGTGGTGTAGAAAAACACCAGGGTTATCGTGCCAAAGACGAGGGTGCCCCGCTGCGATCGCGCCTGTCGAGCCGCCAACGTCACCGCAAACGACGCCGAACTCATCAGCACCAGCACCCCCGTGGCGTAGGCCCCGCCCTGGGCCTCAACGCTGGCGCGAAAAATAATCGTGACCGCAAAGGCAATCACCGTAAAAATCAGCACCAGCGGTCGGGCGGCCAAGGTCCAGCTGGGGGCCATGCCATAGCGGGGCAGGTAGCGGGGCACAATGCTGAGCAATCCGGCCATGGCCGAGGCCCCGGCAAACCACAGAATTGAGATCGTGCTCAGATCGTAGAGCGTGCCAAACCCATCCCCTAGGTAGTAATGGGCCAGATAGGCGAGGGCACGACCATAGGCTGCGCCTCCCGCCTCAAATTCCTGCGGTGGAATCAGCAGCGTTGTCACCAAACTGCTGGTAATTAGGAAAAAGCTCATGATCACCGCAGCGGTGGTCAGCAGCCTGTAGGTGTTGCGAATCCGCCCGGTCGGTGTCGCTTCGGTGTCGCTGCGATCGCCTTTGACCAGCGGCATCACCGCTACCCCCGTTTCAAACCCAGACAATCCCAGGGCCAGCTTAGGAAACACCAGCGCGGCAAAGGCAACCAGCAGCAGCGGATTGCCGTGGTTGGCGAAGAGCAGGCCCCACCAGTCGGCAATGGCCGTGGGATGGACGAGAATCTGATACCCACCCACGCAAATAATCACAAGATTCAGCAGCAGATACACCGCCACCAAAAAAACCGCTAGCCCAATGGCTTCTCGAAACCCCTTCAAAAAGACGGCAGCCAGAAACGTGATCAGGCCCAGGGTCAGCAGCACTTCGTGCCCGTGCAGAAAACCCTGGGCAAAGGGATTTTCGACAATATGGGCCGTGGCGTCGGCGGCGGAGAGGGTAATGGTGATGATAAAGTCGGTCGCCACAAACCCCAGCAGGCACAGCACAAAAAACTTGCCCTGCCACCAGGGCAGCAAATGCTCCAGCATGGCGATCGACCCCTCGCCGTGGGGGCTCATGGAAGCCACTCGACGATAGATCGGCAGCGCCCCAAACAGGGTTAGCAAAACAAGAATCAGCGTCGCAATGGGCGACAGCGCCCCGGCAGCCAGGGCCGCAATACCGGGCTGATAGCCCAGGGTGGAGAAGTAATCAACCCCGGTCAGGCACATCACCTGCCACCATGGGTGCTGCACCGCGTGGCCTCCCTTGCCGGGCCGATCGGCCTCCACCAACCAGTGCAGCAACCGTCTGCGGTATTTAACCGATGGCCTCACTCGTCTAACCATCTATGGGATTCCTGCGGGATAGGGGCACTACATTCATTAGTCAACCGCTTATTGTCACCCTCAATCAACTGTATTGAACTTTACAGTTGTAGCGATCGCCGCCAGAGCACGTAGGCAACCTGAGTAGCGATCGCCCCTCAATGCCGCCCGCCGCCCCAATTGTTTCCTTTGGAATGTTCCCTAGACTACAACCCTCACCTATCCCCCCCCGTAGCATCGTAGCGACATCGATTAAGTCGTTCCTGGTCAGCATTGAGGAGTTTTTGGAATGATTAGACAATGGCGTTTTGGCCTGCTAGGGCTGGGCCTGGCAGTGGTTCTCGGCCTGGGTGGGCTGATGATCAATCGGGCGATCGCCCAGACCCCCCAAGAGCATTACCTCGCCGCCAATGCCGATACCGTGCACTGGGGCTATTTCAGTCAATCTTTAGAGCCTAAGCTCACCGTCAACTCCGGCGACATTGTCACCGTCGAAACCCTTACCCACCACGCCAACGACGATGCCTCCCTTATGGTCATGGGCGACCCCGGTGCCGAAAGCGTCTTCGCCTGGACTCCTGAAGGCAAAGGCGTCGATCGGCGCGGCGCAGGATCCATCGACCCCGAGGTCTACACCACGGGCGCAGGCGAAGGGGCGGGCGTACACGTGCTAACTGGGCCAATTTACATCAACGGAGCCGAACCCGGCGATGTGCTAGAAGTCAAAATCCTAGACGTTGCTCCGCGCCCCAGCGGCAACCCCGAATACCAGGGGCGCACCTTTGGCAGCAACGCCGCCGCCTGGTGGGGCTTCCATTACAAGGACCTGATCGAAGACCCTAAACCCCGCGAAGTGATCACAATCTATGAGCTAGACGCCACCGAAACCGAAGACTACGCCACCGCCCTCTACAACTTCCGCTGGACGCCCCAAACCGACCCCTTTGGCGTCGTCCACGAGACCATCGACTACCCCGGCGTGCCTGTTGACCCCGCCACCATCGACAAAAACTACGAGGTATTAGAGGGCGTCAAGGTACCGGTTCGCCCCCACTTTGGCCTGATTGGTCTGGCCCCCCGCGAGGCCGACTTTGTCGACTCGGTGCCCCCCAGCTACTTTGGCGGCAACATCGACAACTGGCGCATCGGCGAAGGGGCCACCATGTATTACCCCATTGCCGTCGAAGGGGCGCTGCTGTCGCTGGGCGATCCCCACGCCGCCCAGGGCGACTCTGAGCTGTCGGGCACGGCGATCGAAACCTCCCTCACCGGCAAAATTCAGGTCACGGTGCACAAGCAGAGCGACCTGGCGGGCACCATCCTCGAAGACCTCTACTACCCACTGCTTGAGAACGACGAAGAGTACGTGGTCCATGGCTTTAGCTACGCCAACTACCTCGAAGAACTGGGCGATACAGCTCAACAGGATATTTTTGGCCAGTCATCCATTGACAAGGCCATGCGCGACGCCTTTCACAAAATGCGCCACTTTCTCATGACCACCCAGGGCATGGGCGAAGACGAAGCGATCAGCCTGATGTCGGTGGCGACTGACTTTGGCGTCACCCAAATTGTCGATGGCAACTGGGGCGTCCACGGCGTAATCAAAAAGGCGGTGCTGCCCGAGGCCTAAAGGTGAGCGACACCAAGCCCAAGTGTCATCGACGAGAGATGCCTGAGCCCAAGCTTCACCCCCGCTATTAAAAACCGCCTGTAGAGACGCTCTACGGGCGGTTTTCTTGAGGAAATAGGTGCTAATGCTCTAGAGCCTAATGTTTGGAGCGTTTGCCCCCAGACTTTTGCCTGTAGTCGATCGGCTGAGCTTCTGGCATGGAGGTCAAGGGAGGTCACCGCTTGAATGAGAAACTCTAGGATGATTTGTACTCTGCATACTCATAGTTATGGCAGCTTTGTTGTGAATAACTGTCTTAACATTTGACCCAGAGCGCGACGCAATTAAGTTGACCAAGGTCTTGAAGAGTCTCGTTTTTGTAGAGCCGCTTTCTTGTTATTTATTGCTACCTGAAGATCAGGCTGAATGGCTAGCGCGGCGTCATAGCAAGCGATAGCCTCCTCATAGTGTCCTAAAACATCTAGCGCAATTCCTTTGTTGTAAAACGCTTCATATTTGTCGGGTTTAAGTGCCAAGGCAACATCATAGCTGGCAACCGCCTCTTCATAGCGGTTTAACCTAAGCAGCGTATTCCCTTTGTTGTAAAACGCTTCGTGCATGTCAGGGTTGATTGCTAGAGCGGCGTCATAGCAGGCAATTCCTTTGGATAGTTGCACTAACGCCTCCTCATCGCGGCCTTCTTTTTGTAGCTTGTGGCCTAAGCTATCCAGCGCAATCCCTGTGCTGTTGAGTGCATCAGGATGGTTGGGTTGGATTGCCAGAGCGGCGTCACAGCAGGCGATCGCCGCCTCATAGCGGCCCAAGTTAAGCAGCGCCACCCCTTTGTTGTAAAGCGCGTTGAGATAGTCGGGTCTAATTGCCAAGGAAGCATCATAGCTGGCAACTGCCTCCTCATTACGGCCCAACTTAAGCAGTGCATTCCCTGTGTTGTTGGGCGCTTCGTAATAGTTGGGGTTAAACGCTAGGGCGGCGTCATAGCAGGTGATCGCTGCCTCGTAGCGGCCTAAATTACCCAGCGCCAGCCCCTTATTGTAAAGCGCTTGATGATTGTCGGGGCTGAAGGTTAGAGCAGCATCATGGCAGACGATTGCCGCCTCATAGCGGCCTAAGTTACTCAGCGCGACTCCTTTGTTATTGAGCGCGTCGGAATAGTCGGGTTGGATTGCTAGAGCGGCGTCATAGCAGGCGATCGCCGCCTCGTAGTGGCCCAGGTTACTCAGCATGACCCCTTTGCTGTAGAGCGCTTCGCTAAGGTCGGGTTGAATCGCTAGGGCACCGTCATAGCTGGCGATCGCTGCCTCGTAGCGGCCTAAGTTACTTAGCGCCAGCCCTTTGTTGTAGAGCGATTGGTGTTTGTCAGGCTGAATGGCTAGAGCACCGTCATAGCTGGCGATCGCTGCCTCGTAGCGGCCCAAGTCATCCAGCGCTACCCCTTTGTTGTGGAGCGCGTCGGGATCGTCAGGTTGAACAGCAAGGGCGGCGTCATAGCAGGCGATCGCCCCTTCAAATTGTTGATCAGCAAGGTAAACGTTGCCTTGCTGAAAGCGCAGGTAGCTAATTGCATCTGGTGAGTGGCGATCGCTAGATAGAAAGTGGTCGATGGCAAGAATGCGATCGCGTCGCTGCTGGGGTGTCCAGTTTAAATATTCGTCCCATTCGGTTAGCTCAGGTTTCGCCATAGAGAAAAGTAGGTTATGTAAACCAGCAGCGACAAGGCTATTCTTTCAGTCGATGCTGGTCGTCTAGATAGTGCTGTAGCTCGGTAAGCAAGTCCATAGCGTGAATTGCCTCCCTGGCTCCTAGGCGAGCTAACTTGGGCGTTTAGCCCTCAGCTCTCCATAAGTCTCGCTACAATAAAGGCCACACGAATTACGGAATGCTTGTGCTATGAAACGGTTGCTTGTTGCTCTGGTGATGTGTTTGGCGCTGGTGGGGTTTCCGGCCCAGGCAAGCGCTCACCAAGTTGAAACCTTCTACACCCTCGACAACCAGCTAGAGTTTCAGTCGCTGTTTAGCTCGGGCGAACCCTTTGTGGGGGCAACAGTTAACATCTACGCCCCCAACAACCCCGATGAGCCCTGGATGACGACCACCACCGATCGCGAGGGCCGATTTGCATTTTTGCCCGACGAGTCGATTCCGGGCGATTGGGAAGTCTCGATTGAAGACGACACCCAGAGCCACGCCGACTATTGGACAGTGCCCGTGGGCGACAAGGGCATCATCTACGACGGCATCAGCCTCGACTCGACTGAGGATGTGCACTACCGCGCCGCCGCCGCGTTTTTGCCGCTGGTGTTTTCGGTTGGTGGAGCGCTGGCCTGGCTTGGCTTTACTCGCCGCCGTCGTTAGCAGATTTCTTTCCCCATTCAGGAAACTCTCAACCCCCGGCATCCCTCACTATTGGAGATGCCGGGGGTTGATGGTAGCTGGCGGTTTATAGCAACGTGCTAGGCCAACTCAGCTCACGAGCCACTGCCAGCCCCAAAATGCGGCCATGCCACCCGCGATGGTGAGCAGCAGGTTTTTGTAACCCAGGGCGAGGATGACGCAGGCAATCGCTCCTACCAGCCGCGCATTCTGCCACCCCAGCCACAGGGTCTCGCCATCGGGAAAGACCACGGCGGGCACAACGATCGCCGTCAGCACCACCGGAGGCACGTAGCCCAGCGCCCGTACCAGCGTCGGCGACAGCTGAATGCGCCCGCTAAAAGCCAGCAGCACGTAGCGAATGGTGAAGGTTACCAGGGCCATGGCGGCAACGAGAAGCCAGTCATTCATGAGGATGTGGGGGGTAGGGGGTAAGGAGTGGGGGGTGGATCAATTGGGTATACCTTTCGTCCTTTAGGGTCGGGTTTCGAGCCAGTAGCCGGTGGTGACGCCTGCGATCGCCGCCACCATCAATCCCAGCTTATGCGGCAGTCCATTCGCTAAGACAGCCACAAGTCCTGCAATTAGGATGGCCCCCACCATCGGTCGGGTGGTCGCGTAGGGAACGATCATGCCAATGAACGTGGCCACCATGGCAAAATCTAGCCCCCAGGCGGCCGCGTTGGGGATTAGCTGGCCCACCGTCAGCCCCAGCCAGGTGCAGAGAATCCAGTTGCCGTACATGGCGACCCCCGCGCCCAGGTAGTACCAGTGCTTGTGGGGGCTAGGGTCGGGCTGTAGGTAGCGGCGAATGGCGATCGCAAAGGCCTCATCCGTCAAAAAAAAGCCAATCACCGCTTTCCACCGCTGGGAGGCCCCCTGCACGTAGGGCAGCAGGCTGGCGGCGTAGAGCATGTGGCGCAGGTTGACGACCACCGTGGTGAGCACAATCAGGGGCAAAGTACTGCCCGCCGCCAGCAATCCCAACGCGATGAACTGCGACGACCCGGCGAACACAAAAGCCGACATGCCGATCGTCGCCCCAAAGGATAGGCCACTGCCCTGGGCCAGGGTGCCAAAAATAATCCCAAAGGGAATCGCTCCCACCACTAGGGGAATGATGTCTCGCGCCCCGGCCAGCGCCTCCTGACGGGGCGATCGCACCTCAAAGTCTGACGCTTTAGCCAAAAGAAATCTCCGCAAAGCAGGATGACTCCTTCCATTTTGAGTTAGAAGGTAGAAGAGGTATCACGGCTTTTGACTATGGCAGACGCTCCCCAACAAATTTGTATTCTCGGCGGTGGCTTTGGCGGCCTCTACACCGCCCTGCGCCTCAGCAATCTGCCGTGGGAGGGCACCCCGCCAACGATCACGCTGGTTGACCACCGCGATCGCTTCCTCTTCCTCCCGCTGCTCTACGAACTGGTCACCGACGAGCTGCAAACCTGGGAAGTCGCTCCGCCCTACGCCGAGCTGCTAGCCGGGACTGCCGTTCAGTTTCGCCAGGCAGAGGTCACCGGCATCGACCTCGACCAGCACCGGGTCAGCCTCAGCGATGGCACGATGCTCACCTACGATCGCCTGGTTCTGGCCCTGGGCGGCACCACCCCGATGCATATGGCCCCCGGCGTGGCCGAGCACGCCCATGCCTTCCGCACCCTAGAAGATGCCTACCATTTGAAGGAACGTCTGCGCCTGCTAGAAGCCTCCAACGCCGAGAAAATTCGCGTGGCGGTGGTGGGCGGCGGCTACAGCGGTGTCGAGCTAGCCTGCAAAGTAGCAGAACATCTAGGGGAACGGGGCCGGGTGCGCCTGATCGAAAGCACCGACACGATCCTCCGCACCTCGCCTGAATACAACCGTGAGGTGGCCCAAAAGGTGCTTTCTGACCTGGGGGTGTGGATCGATCTCGAAACCTCCGTAGACAACGTCACCGCCGACACCATCAGCCTCACCTTCCGCGAGCAGACCGATATTTTGCCCGTCGATCTGGTGCTGTGGACGGTGGGTACCAAAGTGAACTCCATCGTCGCCGACCTGCCCCTCAAGCACAACGATCGCCAGCAGGTGGTGGTGCAGCCCACCCTAGAGGCGATCGATGCCCCCGGCGTCTACGCCCTTGGCGATGTGGCCGACTGCCGCGATGCCGACGGTCAGCAGGTACCCACCACCGCCCAGGTCGCCCTACAACAGGCCGACTTTGTCGGGTGGAATATCTGGGCTGGGATTAGCGATCGCCCTCAACTTCCCTTCCGCTACCGCCACCTGGGCGAAATGCTCACCCTCGGCACCAGCCGCGCCACCCTCACCGGGCTGGGCGTGCAACTCGACGGCGAGCTGGCCCACGTCGCTCGCCGCCTGGCCTACCTCTACCGCATGCCCACCTTCTCTCACCAGGTGCGCGTCGGGCTGAACTGGATGACCAAGCCCCTGCGAGATCTGCTGGCGGCGCAGTAAGCGCCAGTAGCACAATCCCATTGACGGCCAGGGGTAGGGGGTGGCAGCATTTCTCCTTCGGTAATGAGGACATTGGGCATCTCTAAAAACGCTTGAACATTTAGAGGTTGACGACGGCTATATCCGGGGAGATTACGTATTGATTGCGCCCGGCTTGTTTGGCGGCATACATCGCCTGATCGGCCAGGGCGAGGGCGGTAGTAGCCTTGGTAGACTGCTGGGGAACCGCCGCATAGATGCCGCAGCTCAGGGTGAGTCGGTGGGTGGGGGCATCGGCGATCGCCAGGGCAGCAATCGCCCCTTGCATCTGCTCAACCACCTCAATCGCCCCCGCCAGTTCAGTATTGGGTAAGAGCACCACAAACTCTTCGCCCCCATAGCGCGCCACCAGATCGGCGGGGCGTTTCAGGCATTGCTTGAGGGCCTGGGCCACCGCCACCAGGCAGGTGTCGCCGCTGGGGTGGCCATAGGTGTCATTGAACTGCTTAAAATAATCGATATCGCACAGAATGAGCGCTAGAGGTTGCTGTTCCCGCTGCAAGCGTCGCCATTCCCGCGCTAGCTGCCGATCAAAGCAGCGTCGATTGGCAATTTGCGTCAGGCTATCGGTATTTGAGATGCGCTCTAGCTCTTGGTTAGCCGCACTCAAGCGCTGATGCAGCTCGGCATGCTGAATCGAAATTTCGAGCTGCTGCACAATCAGGGTCAGGGTTTCGACCTCTTGCTGGGCCCAGGAGCGGGCGCAGGGGTCATTTTGCACCACCAAGCCACCCCACAGCTGGCCCCGTTGGTAAATGGGTAAGCACAGCTCTTGGGGAACGTTGGCCCGGCAGGCAGATGCCCCGCCAGCTGGGGGAAGTGGGGCCGCTTCGATCAGACAAATCTGCTGCTCGTTGAGCGTCGGCATCCCCGAAGAATGCTGTTCTAGATAGGGGCAGCCCAACCCTTGAACGCAGATCTCTGAGGCCAAACCGTCACCAGAGAGCGCCAGCAACTGACAGCCCTGGGGGTCGCAGGAGCGGTAAACCATCACCCGACGCGCCGTCAGCAATTGCTGAATGGCCTTGACGCTGCTGTTGAGAATGTCTTGCAGATTGATAGAGGCGTGAATGTCTTGGACGATCTGCCGAGAAATCGCCTCCCACTGAGCCTGAAACTGAGCCCGTTTGCGCAGCTGGCTCAGCTCTAAATGGGTGCGAATGCGGGCCAGTAGCTCGACTGCGTTGAAGGGCTTGGTGACGTAGTCAACCGCGCCGCACTCAAAGGCCTGGGCCAAATGCTCAATTTCGTGGCTGGCCGTCAAGAAAATAATGGGAATATGCGCCGTCGTCAGATTCTGCTGGAGCCGGGTGCACACGTCGATGCCGCTCATCTCTGGCATCATCAAATCGAGCAAAATCAGGTCGGGTTTGACATCGTTGAGCCGGTCTAACACCTGCTGACCGCGAGTGGCAAAGGTGGTGCGATAGCCCGCCGCACCGAGCAGCTCCTGCAAAACTTTGAGATTGGCGGGCACGTCGTCAACGGCCATAATCAGGCACTGAGCGGGATCAAACGCCGGGGGTTTAATCATCAGAGGGAGCCTCACCTAAAGCCGCGACCTCCTGAGTCAGCGTCTCTAGCAGGGGCGCAAACGTATTCACGGTATGAGGTAAATGTTCCCAATCAAACAGTTCTAGCTGCATGGTCAGGGTGGTCAGGTAGTCAGACAGCGGTGGGTAGGGATAGGCCGCGTTCGCCCCTTGCAGCCGTTCCACAAAAGTTTCGAGCGATTGCGTCTCCAGGGTTTGCCGCAGCGGTTGCCAGCAGTCGCGGGCGATCGCCTGGAGCTGGGTGTGCAACGCCAGCAGCCGTTCTGGGGTCAGGGTGGCCAGGGCCACTGCACCGGGGTCGGCCGCTGCCTCGGCGATCGAGAGTCGATCTAACGCGGGGGGCAAGCCACCCACCACGCGCTGCATCAACTCTAAGAGCTGCTGGCGCTTGACCGGCTTGTGCAGCAGGCCGTCGTACAGGTCGCTAGCAAGAATGGTTTCGCCCTCGTAGCTGAGTGAAGCCGTGATCAAAATAATCGGAATCGAGCGGGTTGGCTCATGCTGCTTTAGGGCCAGAGCCGCCGTATGGCCATCCATCAGGGGCATGCGCAGATCGAGCAAAATTAGGTCGGGTAGGTGGGTCTGCGCCATCTGCACCCCCTCCAGCCCGTTCCCGGCAAACAGCAGGCGATGGTGGGTGTTGCGAAAGTAGCCCGCGATCAACTCTTGGTTTGACTGGGCATCGTCTACCACCAAGATTTTGAGCGGTGTCCACTGGTTTAAGTCGGTTTCGGCCTCAATCGCCGTCGGCTGCGGGCTGCTCTCAGGGGCGATCGCCACCCGATTAAACTCACAGGTAAACGTACTGCCCTGCCCCAGCTGGCTCTCAACACCAATGGTGCCACCCATCAGCTGGGTGAGCCGATAGGTGATCGCCAGCCCCAGCCCCGTGCCGCCAAACTTGCGATCGCTCTGGCCGTAGCTCTGGGTAAAGGCATTAAAAATCCGCTGCTGATCGGCTGTGGCAATGCCAATGCCCGTATCGGCCACAGAAATCTTGAGATTGACCAGGGCTTCGCCCTGCACCGTCGGCAGCCCCGTACAGGACACCTCAATGTCAATGTGGCCCTGCTCAGTAAATTTCAGCGCATTGCCGACTAAATTAAACAAAATTTGCCGCAGCCGCACCTCGTCCAGCCACAGCGTTTTGGGCAGCCCCGTGCCCAAAATCATCCGCAGCCGGATGCCCTTCTGCGCTGCCTTTTGCTGAAAAATGTGCTGAATATCTTGGATCAACAGCGCAATATCCGTTGGCTCCAGCTTGACATCCATCTGGCCCGCCTCAATTTTGGACAGGTCAAGAATGTCGTTAATCAGCGACATCAGAGTCTTGCCGCTGGAGGAAATCGCCTCTAGGTAGTCGAGCGCCACCGGGTTTTGAATGATGGTTTGCAGCAGATCGGTAAACCCCAGCACGGCATTCATCGGCGTGCGAATCTCATGGCTCATGTTGGCCAAAAACTCGCTCTTGGCCCGGTTCGCTACCTCGGCGCGCTCTGCCGCCTGCTCTAGGGCCACATTCGCAAAGTTCAGCACGGCCAGCATCAGGGTGCTGCGCAAGTCGGCTGCCGCTTCGAGCTGCCGGGGCGACCAGACCGCCGATCGCTCTCGCACCAACTCTTTCCACAGGTGAAAAGAATGGCGGGGACAGAGCCTGGGTTCCCCGGCCTCATCGACGGTGACGCTGGCGCTCAGATCGCCCGCCCAGTGCACCGTTTCGAGCTGCTCGGGGCGAAACAGCAATATGTGGTACGACACCGGCCGGGGCTGCTGCAAAAAGATCGAGATCGCCAGTACCCCAGCCGGTCTCACCGACCACTGCTGGCTGGGGGGGTACGCCTGCGCCAGCGACTGGGTGGCAAACACCTGGTCTTCGCCCTGCTCGGCCAGCCAGTCAATCAAAGCTTTGATATCGGTCTGGGCCGGAGTAGACCCCACCAGAGCATAGTCCTGATCTAAAACCAGAGCGACCCCCTCGGCCTCAAACATATCCAGCAGCAGGTTGGCGTTGGTGGTGAGGGTTTTTAGCACCGCGTCTTCGGTTTCGTTGATGGCGACGCCGAGTTGCTCCAGCAGGGTTTTGTTTTGGGCCTGGTAACAGCTGCGCTCTCGCTCTTGATGACGCATCAGCTCTAGGCTGGCCACCTTGACCAGCATCGTAAACGCCATGCGGGTAATCTTGGGCACCAGCTTGGGCCGGTAGTGATGGCAGGCTACCAACCCCCACAACCGCTGATCGTCGGTGAGCGAAAAGGTCATGGAGGTGCTGACGCCCATGCGGTGTAAATAGTCGATGTGGGGTGGCGATACCCCCCGCAGTTCGGCGGCACCCAGATCGAGGGGGCCTTGGGTGAGGGGCTGCTCCTCCGGCACCAGCGGCACGGGCACATAGTCGAGCTCGGGAATAAACCGGAGCGGGTTTGCATAGAACAGCGATCGCGCCTCGCGGGGAATATCGGTGGCCGGGTAGTGTAACCCCAGATAGCTCTCGTGGTCGCTGCGGTTAGCTTCCGCCACCACCACTCCGCTCTGGTCGGGCTGAAAGCGATACACCATCACCCGATCAAACCCCGTCAACCGCTGAATTTCACGGGCAAAAATATCGACCAGCGCCTGCAAGTCTGAGGCGGTGCCAAAGGCGGCGATCGCCGTGTTGATTTGGCAGCACAGCTCCTCCGACGTAGGTTCATCGGGGGTGTGCGGCTCTAGCTCCATCAGCAAAGTCTCTTGCTGCCAGTGCAGGCTGACCGCAAAGGACTGCTCGGTTGTCGGGTGGGTCAGGGTGAGGTAGGCCGACGCCTGGGTTTGATCGAGGCAGTGGCGCAGCAGCTCAACATCGGCGGCGGCAAAGACCACGGTTAAAGGCTGCCCAATCAGCGCAGCGGGGGGCTGGTGCAGCAGCGTTTCGACATTAGCGCTCACCTGCAAGATCGTCAGGTCTGGGTAGCTCAGGGAGAGCACCAGGCCGTGGGGCTGAATGTTTTGGATGAAGCGAATCGGATAGGGATTGCAGACCTCTAGGGCAAGCAAATCGTCGTTGTTGAGCGATCGCGGGGGTCTACGGTCAAGCGTTTCAGCCATGCCAATCGAGCCGAGGGAATGCTGACAGCCAAAGGCCGTTAGCGTTTACATCGAGTCCAGCCGAGGGGTGCTAGTGCCATAACAGATACTCGTTATACCGTTCATAATGCCCGTAACTAAGACTCCTTGGCGCTAAATTGCCCAGCTTAAAGTAATTCGAATTGTTCGATCGCAACGTTGACAATTGCGGCTTTATTGCACCAAATATGCTGCCCATCCCCCCGCAGCAAAGCCACCCCAGCCGCAGGCGGCTGGGGTGGCTTTAACCTCAATGACTGAGCTGCTAGGAAAGGGGCTTACACGGCGGGCATTTCACCATTGGCCAGCCAGTAGGCACAGTCTTCACCGAGTTGAGCCTGGGCGACCTCCTCGTACCAGCTAATATCGTCCTCAGTCAGGGTGTCGCGCCAGCGACCATTGGTGCCTTTGTTAATAAAGGTTTTGGCCCCGCCCGCAAAGATCTGGCCACCCAGAGGCGCGACCTGCTCAGCGTTGCGCTTCATATAGTCAAAGGTGCAGCGCTCTACTACTGTGTTCCACTGAGTCTCGTCGATAGGAATCTCAAGAAATTCGGCAATGCGACGCATTTGACCGGGCAGATCTTGCTTGAGCTGGGCGTAGTGCACCATCAGTACGTTGGGCAGGTGGCGCACCTCCCACCACGATCGCATGTTGTCCCACAGCGACCAGAAGGGGTAGCCGTCGCCCTGCAACCAGTCGTGAAAGTACTGCCGAATCGAGCTAGTCGGCGGCTCAAGGGGCGGCCCCACCAGGCCCGGCGTGTTGTTCACCAGGTCGTAGAACAAGTCGTTGGCGTTGGCATGATGGTTGTAAAGGCTCCACAGCACATCGCGGCCATCGCGGCCAATGTAGATATATTTTGCCTTGGGAGAAAAGACCAGCGCATCCACCGGCAAATGGGTCTTGAGAAAGCGGCGGTGGGTTTGCGCTTCCACAGCGGCCATTTTCTCCGGCGCGGGCGGCACCCGCAAATCCATCCAGGGCGACATATCGCCAACGCTCAGCCCCTCTTGGCCGTCAAAAATCAGCTGGGCAACAATCTGCTGCATCCAGGTGGTGCCAGATTTACCGTAGGTGGCAATAATAATGTCGTCGTCGCGAAACTGAAAGTCATTCCAAATGGTGGAGTCGAAGTGGTGGCTATGCAGTTCGCGGGTTTTTTGGGGGTACTGCATCCCCTCGCTGTCGGTAGCGAAAGATGGCGCAGGTTTCACAATGGCTGAGGTCATTCGGTCGGACTCCTTCTACTCAATGGGTCGGCGGGTTAGCCTTACACAGCTTGAATAGCTACACGCCGACACTCGAGGTTTCCGAAAAAAATAAAATTTTGCTGATTTAGGCAGAACTCGGAGAAAAATAGATAAATTTGACCGATGGCTCCAATGCAGTCTTTGGCTTACTTTTCGCTGGCTTGGCGATCGCCACTCTGGCTACATCGGCCTCCCCCAAGCCAGTGGGGCCTATGGGGTAGCGCTTGTAGCTGGAGGGCCAGGGGTAGACGCTCTGGTCAGCGCAGGCCAACACCGTAGATCCTGGCTTTCAGGCCTAGGGCCACTGCCCTGATTGGTCTCCGAGCAGCGGATTCAAGGCCCAGGCCCCAGAGTTTAGCCATAGATTATGCAAAAATCAGAAACTCATTCAACCCCACTCGTCCATGAGTTTCATCCAAGACCCTATTTTCCTAACGCTGCTGGTCTTAATTTGCTCGCTGATCGCCTTTGTAGCTGAATGGCTGCCGGTAGATATCACGGCTATTGCGATCGCCACCGTATTAATTGTCCTAGGGTTGGTTACCCCAGAAGAGGGCATTGCTGGCTTCGGTAACGCAGCGACCATTACCGTCATGCTGATGTTTATCTTGAGTGCAGGCATTGCCAAAACTGGCATCATTCAGATTGCCCGCAACTGGCTCATAAAATGGGGTGGGAACAAGCCTTCTCAACAAATTTTTGTGATGGGGATTTTGGTTGGCCCCATCACAGCCTTTATCAACAATACGGCTGTTGTAGCAGTATTTTTACCCATCGTTGAAGACTGGTGCAAAAAGAAAAATATTTCGCCCTCAAAGCTGTTAATACCGCTCTCCTACGCTACCGTTTTAGGCGGCATGATTACCGTTATCGGCACGTCAACAAATATTTTGGCCAGTGGGGTATCAAAAGATTTGGGGTATGGCGAGTTTGGTTTATTTGAGTTTACAACGCTGGGGTTAATTACCTTTGCGGTAGGGCTGGTATATCTCACCTTTGTGGCACCCATACTCTTGCCCAATCGCAAGGCCCCAGCGGCAGGTCTAACCGGCTATGACCTCAAAGACTATGTCAGTGAGGTGGTGATCAATCCCCGTTCAACGCTGATTGGCCAAACCCTGAAAGACAGCGAGATTCAGCGCAAATTTGATATTGACGTATTGGAAATTATTCGCGATGGTACGCAGTTTGCTCAGCCCCTGGCCGACAAACGGTTGCAGGCTGGCGACGTGCTGCTCATTCGCGGAGGGCGAGAAGAACTGCTGACCCTACGAGATCAGCGAGGGCTGGATATTTTGCCCGACGTAAAATTTGGTCAGGCCCTCATCGACCAGCTCACAACCGGAGAAGAACAAATTGCCGAGGTCTTGATTTTATCGAATTCTCGACTGGTGGGTTCGACCCTCAAAGAAATGCGCTTTCGCCAGCGCTACAATGCTACGGTGCTAGCCCTGCGTCGCGGCGAGGAGCTGGTGCGCGCCCGACTGGGTAAAATTCCGCTTCAGTTTGGCGATCTGCTGCTAGTTCAGGGGCCGCGAGACAGTTTTACCGGCTTGCAAACCACCCGAGAACTGCTGGTTTTAGAACAGCGCGAGGCCGAAAGTCTGCGCCTCGATAAAGCCTGGATTGCGATCGCCATTATCCTAGGCGTGATTGTAGTAGCAGCCTTTGACTGGGCTCCTATTTTGGTGACCGCATTGATCGGGGTTTTAGCGATGATCATAACGGGCTGCTTAAAGCCGGGAGAAATCTACGGCGCTGTGCGTTGGGATGTGATTTTCTTACTCGCCGGACTGATCCCGTTGGGGACGGCGATGGAAAACTCTGGAACTACGGCTTGGATGGCTGAGAATTTAGCGAATCTGGGCAGCGGCACTTCAGGGATTCTACTGCTAATGATTTTTTATTTGGTGACCAATCTGCTGACAGAAATTCTCTCCAACAATGCGGCGGTCATTTTAATGATTCCGATCGCCGCTGGAGTCGCTAAAACCCTGGGCCTTAACCCCATGGCCTTTATTTTTGCGGTTACCTTTGCGGCCTCAAATAGCTACCTCACCCCCATTGGCTACCAGACCAACACCATGGTCTACGGCCCTGGGGGGTACAAGTTTTTTGACTTTACCCGCGTGGGTCTGCCCCTCAACCTAATTTTGACGGTGCTCACCCCTCTGCTGATTGCTGGGTTGTACGGTCTTTAGGTCAGCGCTTTTCGACCAGCGGCGATCGCCTCGTCATAGACCGCCTCCAGCGCAGGGTTGTGGCCTCGGCAGCCGGACACCACGCGATCGGCCCAGTCTAAGTACTCGCGCCGTCGCTCTAGGGACCAGCTGGCAGGGGGCGAAGCAGTAATATCTTGCACATTGGCGGTTTTGTCGGCGATTTTAAGCTGCTTGGCCTGGGGCGACAGGTGGGGAGAATGCTCAATTTGCAGGCGCTTGCGCTCTGCCTTAGGCAGGCTCTTATCGTCGGTGACCTCAGCTACGAGCTGCTGCACCGCTGGGCCAAAGAGACGCTCTAGCTCCTCGGGCGTGGTCTCGGTATCTTCTACGGTGTCGTGGAGAATGGCCGCTTGGAGCGTCACCAGGTCTGTTACCCCACCCTCGCTAGCCAGCAGCTGCGCCACCCGAATGGGATGGTTGATATAGGGCGAGGCTTCCTTATCTTTGCGGCGCTGGTCGCGGTGTTTGGTCGCCGCAAAGTGCAGCGCCTCTAGCAAAGCAGTCGTGGCTATGGGTGAAGCTAGAGCAGGTAGAGTCATGGTTCTATAGAGAAAGCGCTTTTGTTCAGCATGACCGATCGAGCCGCGTAATTGCATGGGTTCGGATGGCTGCAACCTTGCTCAAGCATCCGTCCCTTTGGCTGAACGAGACTTTCCCGCTTGGCTGATCGCCATCGTCGTCTTGCGGGTCATCGACTTGATAAACTCTACCCGCCGAAACCGCAGGGCCGACCAGTCGGCATCGATTCCGGGACGGATCGCTCCGCGAATCGCCACCTGGCGCACCGGCTCAAAACCCAGATCGCCTAGCCCGGCCCAACCCGTGTCGCGGTTGAACTCGCAGGCGTAGTTTTTAGAGCTGGCCTTGGGATAGGCGAACCACAGTATGGCATCGCCAGGGGCTTGGGGGGCGATCGCGGTCGCCAAGCCATCTACCTCGCTCTGCTGGGTGACAAAGGCCAGGGCAAAGGTAATGACCTCGGGAGCAGCGGGCGATCGCTGAACAGCAACGCCTTCTAAAGCCGCTAGCTCGGATTCAAAGCTAGCCGGAGCATTGACCACCAAAATTTCAGTCTGGGCCTTTAAATTCAGTTTTTTGAAGAGGGGGGTCATGGTTGATTACCTTTCGGCAAGTTTTTCTCAAACCATCCTGGCGATACATTGCTTAGCTTAGGCCAAAGCCAATTTTCTAAACTCAAATTAAATTTAGTCAATTTGTCATCGGGCCTACTAAATTACCGCTAAGTTGAACACTAATCTCATGGCCCGTGGGTACGTTTTTTTAGCCGCCATACCGCTCCTGTGACTCAACCACTCGACAGTCAACTCAGCTTCACCCTCAACGGCGAATCGGTCTCCGTCAAGGATGTCTCGCCAGCCATGACTTTGCTGGAGTACCTGCGCCTCAGCGGGCGATCGGCCACTAAGGAAGGCTGCGGCGACGGCGACTGCGGTGCCTGTACCGTAGCTCTGATTGGCGCAGGGGCCGGTGGCCAACCCCACTACCAGGCAGTGAACAGCTGTCTGATTCCCCTGGGGGCGGTGGCGGGGCGGCAGGTGTTAACCGCCGACGGCATTACCCAGTGCCACATTCCCAAAGATGCCTTTGTCAAAGAACCCGTCACCGCCGACCAACTCCACCCCGTGCAGGCAGCGATGGTAGAAACGGGCGGCTCTCAGTGCGGCTACTGCACCCCCGGCTTCATTATGAGTTTGTTTGCCGCCTACTACGACGGCACCCCCGACGACCTCTCGGTCGAAGGCAACCTCTGTCGCTGCACCGGCTACATCCCCATTCGCCGCGCCGCCCAGATGGTGGCGGAGGCCACGGTTCAGGATCAGTTTTCCGAACGGCTGCTCTCCGCTTCCACCCAGCTTTCACCGTTAGCCTACACCACACAAAACAACGGCCAGAGTGAGCAATTCCATCGCCCCACTCAGCTTTCAGAGGTGCTGGATCTTTTACAACAGCATCCCGACGCTACTCTAGTTGCCGGGGCAACGGATTTGGGGCTGGAGATGAGCTGGCATCGACAGCGCTATCCAATGCTAATTTCCCTAGAGGCGGTGGGAGAGCTAAGGCAGATTCACCAGACCGATGAACTGGTGGAAATCGGCGCGGCGGTGCCCCTTAGCCACATTGAAACTACTCTCCACGGCCTTTTCCCTAGCCTGGATGAGATGATTCACTGGTTCGCCGCGCGGCAGGTGCGCAACCGGGCCACCCTGGGCGGCAACATCGGCACGGCTTCCCCCATTGGCGACCTGCCCCCGGTGCTCCTGTCGCTGGATGCGGTACTGAAGCTGGCGGGGCCGGGGGGCGATCGCATGCTGCCCCTGGCTAACTTCTTTACCGGCTATCGCCAGACCGAGTTGCAGCCCGGTGAGGTGATTGTCTCGGTGCAAATTCCCAAAACGCCTGCACCGGGGACGGCTCGGCGGTTGAGCCAAGCCTACAAAATTGGCAAGCGCGGCACCGACGACATCAGCATTGTGGCGGCGGCCTTTGTGGTGGATGTGGATGGCAGCAATCAGATTCTTCACGCCAGGTTGGGTTATGGAGGGGTAGCGGCGACTCCGGCAAGGGCGATCGCAGTGGAAGAATTCCTAGTGGGCAAACCCTGGACAATGGAGACTATCCAAGCCGTGAAGCCAATTCTTCAAGAGGCGTTTACACCGCTGACGGATCTGCGGGGCAGTGCTGAATACCGCAAACGTTTGGTGGTGAATTTGTTCGAGAAGTTCTTTGTGGAATTTCCGTAGCGTAGATCCCGAAGCCCTCTCCCCCAGCCCCTCTCCCAGGGAGGCGAGGGGAGCCGAACCAAAATCCAAAATCGCCAATTCAAAATCCCCATTGAGGTGCCCCATGAGCCCAGTCGGTAAGCAGAGAAGTCACGAAAGCGCCGTGGCCCACGTCAGCGGCACGGCGGTCTACACCGACGACCAGCGCGAACCGGCGGGGATGCTCTCCTTGTATCCTGTCCTTTCGCCCCACGCCAGAGCCACAATTACCAAGCTGGATGTAGTCCCAGCGCTGACGGTAGCAGGCTGCGTCACGGTGCTCACCGCCGCCGATGTACCGGGGGAAAACAATACTGGGGCGATCGTCCACGATGAGGTGCTGCTGCCCACCGATGAGGTGAGCTACTACGGCCAGGTGGTGGCCTGGGCAGTGGGAGAGACTGAGGCGGCGGCTAGGGAAGGTGCGGCCAAGATAGTAGTGGAGTATGAGCCACTGCCTGCGATAAAGACAGTAAAGGAGGCGATCGCCGCCAATTTCTACCACAACACCCCCCAATTCATTCGCCGGGGCGACCCCGACGCGGTGCTGGCCCAGTCTGAACACCGCTTCACGGGCGAAGTCGAGATCGGCGGACAAGACCACTTCTATCTAGAAACCCAGACGAGCTGGGCACTGCCCGATGGGGAAGGCAACCTCCAGCTCTATACCTCCACCCAGCACCCTACCGAAACCCAGGAGATTATCGCCCGCATTCTGGGTCTATCCAAAAACCGGGTGGTTTGCACCTGCATTCGCATGGGTGGCGGCTTTGGCGGCAAAGAATCTCAGGCCAACCCCTTTGCCTCAGCGGCGGCCCTAGCCACCTACAAGACGGGGCGGCCCGCCCGCTGCCGCCTGCGCCGCCACCACGACATGCTGATTACCGGCAAGCGCCACGGATTTTTGGGTCAGTACGAGGTGGGCTTCAACAGCGACGGCACCATCACCGCAATGAAGGCAGTGCTGACCGCTGACGGGGGGTGGAGTTTGGATCTGTCTTCCCCGGTGCTAGGGCGAGCAATGCTGCATATCGACAACGCCTACTACGTGCCCAACCTGGTGGTGGAAGGGCGCATCGCCAAGACCAATCGGGTGTCGAACACCGCCTATCGCGGCTTTGGTGGCCCCCAGGGGATGATTGTGATTGAGGAAGTCGTGGATAGGATCGCCCGCACCCTCAACCTGCCGCCCGATCTCGTGCGCGAGCGCAACTTTTACCACGGCGATGGCGAAACCAACCGCACCCACTACGACCAAGACATCGTCGATAACCGCATCGCCCGCGTCTGGCAAGAGGCCAAGGCCAATGCAAACTACGGGGCGCGACAGACAGAAATCACGGCCTTTAACAACACCAGCCCCTACAAAAAGCGCGGTCTGGCCATCACCCCGGTCAAATTCGGCATCTCCTTCAACAACGTGATGTACAACCAGGCTGGGGCGCTGGTGCTGATCTACACCGACGGCAGCATTCAGCTCAACCACGGCGGCACCGAAATGGGCCAGGGCCTGCACACCAAAATGATGCAGGTCGCCGCCAACGCCCTGGGCGTTAAGATCGATCGCCTGCGCCTGATGCCCACCAGCACCGACAAGGTGCCCAATACCTCGGCCACCGCCGCCTCCAGCGGCTCAGACCTCAACGGCCAGGCGATGAAAAATGCCTGCGAGATCTTGCGCGATCGCCTCGCCGCCGTCGCCGTGCGCATGCTGAACCTCGATGCCCCCGAAGACATGGTCTTCGCAGACGACTGGATCTACTGCCGCACCTACCCCAGCGCCCGCATCGCCTTCGAGGAAGTCGTTAAGCAGGCCTACAGCGAACGCATCAGCCTCTCCACCACCGGCTTCTACCGCACCCCCAACATCTTTTGGGATCCTAAATTGGGAAAGGGTCGTCCCTTTTACTACTTCGCCTACGGTGCGGCGGTCTGCGAAGTCGAGGTCGATGGCTTCACCGGCACCTTTAAGCTGCGCCAGGTCGATATCGTCCACGATGTGGGCGAATCCCTGAATCCCCTGGTGGATAAGGGCCAGGTGGAAGGTGCCTTTGTGCAGGGCATGGGCTGGCTAACCATGGAAGAACTGGTGTGGGATGGGGAAGGCCGCCTGCGCACCTTCGCCCCCAGCACCTACAAAATCCCCACCATCAGTGAAGTGCCGGAGCGGTTTACCGTGCACCTGCTGGAGCGCGCCGCCCAGGATGGCGTGATCTACGGCAGCAAAGCCGTAGGCGAACCCCCGTTTATGCTGGCGATCGCCGTTCGGGAGGCGATTCGCGCCGCTGTTGCAGCCTTCGGCAATGCCAACTATGTGCCGCTGGCGCTACCGGCGACACCGGAGGCAACTTTGTGGGCGATCGAGGCGGTTAAAGCAGCGGTGGGGAAAGGACAACCTGTGGAAGTTGTGTCGTAATTTGCTGAGTTGAGACGGGGGGTGTGGGGGCGTTGGCCCTCAAGGCCGGTCTTTGACCATCGCCAACCCCTTAACCACCCACCCACCGGGTTCTCGTCAGTCCGTATAGAGCCGCTCACTTTTTCCTAACAGAGGCCTCCGATGGGGAATGTCAGGCTTTGAGGGGTATTACCCAGCAGTGTACTATGACAAAACAGTCTCCAACCCTAAACTAGGAGCAAGACATTACCCGCTTGTCTCGTAACAGTTAAACCTACCTATGCCCCTAGATATTCGCCTGCTTAACCTGGGATCAGACTCGGCAGAACGCGATATCACTGTTGGTCTGTCTGAATATTTTTACCAAAACTCAACCTACCAAAAGTTTTTCAATAGCGACAAAACGATTTTGGTTGGCAGTCGAGGCTCAGGGAAAAGCGCCATTTTCAAATATATGGCAGCGGCAGAAGCCCGCAAAGGCCATTTGGTGATTGAGCTTTCACCAGAAGAATATTCCTACGAACTGTTATCACAGTACTTGCGCAGCGAGCAGGAGGGGTCTTGGGGCAAGCAAAGCTCCTATTCAGTAGCCTGGCAATACCTTCTCTACAGCCTGATTTTCAAGAAGATTTCTGAAGAAAAGCGTGGTCTATTGCTGGGTGGCCAAAAAGATATTTACACCTATGTTGTCAATAATCTCAATAGCCAAGACCTGAACTCTATTGGCATTTTATTTGAATATTTAAAGCGGCTAGAGCAAATTAAAGTAGGCAATCACGAGAGTTTTCAAAAATCCCGTGAACTTCAGGCGCTGTATAGTTTAGAAGAAATCAAGGATCTACAGCCTAGCTTAGAAGCAATTCTCAGAAAAACCCGAATCAAAATCTTTGTTGACGAGTTAGACAAGGGCTGGGACAACTCAGAAGACGCTAAGTATTTTTTGGCAGGCTTATTTCAAGCCTCCCAAAAGCTCAATCGCATTAGCCCCAACCTCAGAGTCTATATTTCCATTCGCCAAGAGCTGTTTGACAACATCCCTCAAATTTATGAGGATGCCCAAAAGATACGAGAAGACGTTGAAGTCATTCGCTGGGGAAAAGCTGAACTTTTAGAGTTAATCGGCTTACGCATCGCCCACTGCTTTCCAGAGCTACTTCAGCAAAACGGACAACGTCGCTGGAATTCAGTATTCACCTCAGTGATTAGTGCTCAAGGCTCAAACTCCATCGACTACATCATTGATCGTACTCAGCATCGGCCCCGTGAGTTGCTACAGTTTTGCAAACTTTGTCTAGATTATTATTCCGAGGGCAAACGTGTTGAGGAATCCTCCATTTTTGCGGCAGAAGAGGTCTACTCCGAACAAAAAACCAAAGACTTAGCTTCTGAATACCGCTTCAAGTATCCCTGCCTACTCGATCTGTTTGAGGTATTTCGAGGTCGCAAAGATATTTTTGAGAAAGCTGATCTTGAATACCTTTTGCTGGCCATTGTCTGTGGCGAACTCGATGTCGATCAGGCCGCAAACTGGGTGTTAGATGTAGATTATTTAGAACTCAAGAAGCTGCTCTGGCAGATCGGCTTTCTCAAAGCCAAAGTGCCCCAAAAGATGAGAAACACTTCCACGTCCCACGGGGCCTATTTGGGTCACTACGAGCTGCCGACTATCAATCTAGAAAACATTGATTATTTTTGCGTACACCCCGCTTTCCATAGTTTTTTGAGCTTAAAAGATGGCTAGACAACTTAGTCAGAAAGTTTGAAGTTGTACCCTGTTTTTTGAGTTTGGCCTGAGGGTTTTATAATCTACCGAGTTTTATCTATGCATGGGAATTCGTCAAAGCTAGTTCGACGACTAGAAAGATGCACTCAGAAAGTCCCAACTTGGCTAGCGGTGCTGGTATCTGTGCTGGTGTTGGCAACGGTTGCTATATGGGTGCACGAAGATGTAGCCATTAATTCCCCATCAGATTTGCTCCAGCGAGAAACCCTAAAAGTCTTTTTCGAGAATGCAGAGTCGTTTGCTATTGTCGCTGCCGTAATTTTATATTTTAAGGGCGCACCCGATCGCAAAGCTCAAAAACACTACGAAGCCTGGCGCGTCATTGATAACGCTGCGGCCACCAAACTCTCTACTAGCTATGCCCGCATTCGCGCCCTAGAGGATTTGCACAACGATGGCGTACCGCTGCGACTGCTAGAGGCCCAGGGGGCTAATTTAGTCAAAATTCAATTGAGCCAAGCACACCTGGTCGAAGCCAATCTTCAGGACGCTGATTTGCGAGAGGCCAACCTACAGGGTGCCAATTTAGCAGAGGCATTGCTCCAGGGAGCTAATTTGCAAAATGCTGATTTGCGGGGCGTTAATTTACGCGGAGCCCAGCTCCAGAGGGCAAATTTGCGCAATGCCGATCTCACAGGCGCTGATCTACAAGATGCAGATTTACAGGGCGCAAATTTGCGGGGGGCAGAACTTTGGAAAGCTAAGTTTTTGGGAGCCAATCTTGAAGAGGCTGAACTCAAGTGGGCTGAACTACAGGGCATGGAGCTGAATGGCGCTAAACTTAGCCGCACCACTATGCCTGACGGGAGTGTGGAGCACCAAGCAGTAGAGTACTGGGTAAACCAGCTGTAGTGAACTGCAAATTTTCCCGTAATTTCGCGTTCTAACTTTGGGTTATTCCACAGCGTAAATTTCAAACAATCTCTACTCAACCAACATTGTTATGCCGCTATAGGTTGTGACCTTAACTTTTTTAGATCTTTGTAGTCGCTGGTGAACTGCTTTGGGAACTGCTTTGGGGAACTGTTTTCAGCAACTGGCCCAGGCTCTTGATGTTGGCCCCGCTGTTCTCGCTACTGTCACCAGCATTCAGGGGTCTGTTCCGCGTGAGGTAGGGGCTAGGTTAGTTGTTGATGCCAACGGTCAAACCTTCAACACCATCGGCGGCGGTGCTGGGGAAGCCAAGGTGCTGCGTCATGCCCAGGAAGTGCTGCAAACCGGGGAAAAGCAGTTTGTCGAAATTGACCTGTCTGGGGCACCCCAGCGGCAAACTCAGGGCATTTGCGGCGGTCACATGCGGGTGTGGCTAGAGCGCTGGCAGGGTGAGGCGGCGAAATCCTTAGTGGATGTAATCTTGCAGCGGCTTCAGCAGGGGCAGGCGGTGACGCTGGTAACGCCCTTGGATGGCGCTAGCGATCCTTACCTGACAGAGAATGCTGTTGAGATTGACGCGGCGATCGCCTTCGTCCAAACCCTACAGCCCCCGCCGACGCTGCTGATCATTGGTGCCGGTCATGTGGGCATTCAACTGGCTAAAGTCGCTCACCTAATCGGCTTTCAAATTGTGGTGCAGGACGATCGCCGCGAATGGGCCAATGCCGACCACTACCCCCAGGCCAGCCAGATTTTGACGGCACCCGTGGACAAGGCGATCGCATCCCTCACCCACCACCAAAACCTCTACGCAGCCTTGGTCACACGCAGCTACACCTACGACCTCGCAGCTCTTCAGCATCTGCTGCAACGTTCTATCCCCTGCCAGTACATCGGCATGATCGGCAGCGAAAAGCGGGTGCGACAGGTCTATGGGGCGATCGCGCAGGCAGGAATTCCCCGTGAAAAGCTGGCCACCATCCACGGCCCCATTGGATTGGATATTGGTGCACTAACGCCGGAGGAAATTGCCGTTAGCATTGGCGCTGAACTCATTATGGTACGGCGCGGGGGCACAGGGCGATCGCTCTCCGAAAGGCTGAGGCAAACGATGCCTATCTCCTTGGACAACCGGCGATCGCCTTAGGCAAAGCCCAGGCAGCTGCGGCATAATGACCCCAAAAAGGCGCTGATTCACCATGCGATCGCCCCTCCTCACCCTGCCAAAAGCCGAACTCCACATCCACATCGAAGGCTCCCTTGAACCCGAGATGATGGTGGCCCTGGCCCAGCGCAACGGCATTACGCTCCCCTACGATTCGGTAGAAGCGGTGCAGGCCGCTTACCAGTTCGAAAACCTCCAGTCGTTTTTAGACCTCTACTACGCTGGGGCGCAGGTGTTGCAGACCGAGCAAGACTTCTACGACCTCACCTGGGCCTACCTGCAAAAATGCGCCGCCCAGCAGGTGCGCCACACCGAAATTTTCTTTGACCCGCAGACCCACTGCGATCGCGGTATTCCCTTTGAGGTGGTGCACAGCGGCATCACCCAGGCGCTGCTAGACGCCAGAGTTCAGATAGGGGTTTCCTCGGCGCTGATTCTCTGCTTTTTGCGCCACCTCAGCGCCGAGGCCGCCATGGCCACCCTAGAGCAAGCCCTGCCCTACCGTGGCATCATCATCGCCGTGGGGCTCGATTCGTCTGAACTGGGGCATCCGCCCTCGAAGTTTCAGGCGGTGTTTGACAGGGCCAGGGCGGAAGGCTTTCTCACCGTGGCTCACGCGGGCGAAGAGGGGCCACCAGAATACATTTGGGAGGCGATTCGTCTGCTCAAGGTGTCGCGCATTGACCACGGCGTGCGCTGTGTGGAAGACCCGGCCCTGGTGGAGTACTTGGTCGAGCACCAGATACCGCTAACGGTGTGCCCGCTGTCGAACGTCAAGCTCTGTGTGTTTGATGAGATGGCCCAGCACAACCTCAAACAGCTGATTGATCTGGGCCTGTGCGTGACGGTGAACTCTGACGACCCGGCCTACTTTGGCGGCTATATGGCCGAAAATTTTGCAGCAGTGGAGTCTGCCCTGGGGCTAACGCCAGAGCATCTAGTGCAGTTGGCCGAGAATTCCTTCAAGGCGTCATTTTTGCCCCCAGAAAAGCAAAAACCCTATCTAGAGGAGCTATTGACCTACAAAACTTCACTTGAGAAGATTTAAGGAGCTGTTACACCACAGGAGAGTCTGCATTATGGCCGTCTAAGCTTTCGGCAAATTCTGCAACCAACAGAACAGGCTAAAATTAGCTGACAATTATCCTTCTCAGGATCTAGGGCTCTATGACTATCATTGTCTCTCTGCCGCCTGAACTTGAAGCCAAACTTCAGGCTAGAGCACAGCGCCAGGGGCAGGATGTAGCCATTGTCGCTGCCGAACTCCTGATTGATATTCTGACCTGGGAAGATACTGACACCCAAGCAGCAATTCAGGCCATTCAGCAAGGGTTCAACGACTTTGAAGCAGGTCATTTTCGCAACTTTGACGACTTTGCTGCCGAACAAAGGCGTAAGTATGACCTGCCTCACAATCCATGACTTACCGCATTGAGATTGCCAGCATAGCAGAGGCCGAAGCCGATCAAGCTTTTCTGTGGATGGCTCAGCGAACTTCTCAACCTGCTGCTCGGCAATGGTATCAGGGTTTGCTCCAGGCGATCGCATCCTTGGCCACCATGCCCAAACGCTGCCCACTAGCACGGGAGAATGACGCGTTTAGTCAAGAGATTCGTCAACTGCTCTATGGCAAGGGAGGCAGTAAATATCGAGTGCTTTTCACCATTCTTGAAGACGTGGAAGTCCCCACCGTGCGTATTCTCCATATTCGTCACGCAGCGAAGCGTCCCCTCGGTGAATTAGACCCAGACGACATAAGATAAACCAATTACTAGGGCCAGGTGTCACGCTTTGCGATCGCCTTTGCTCCTGGTAGAGGATGCTTCATCGTCCGGCTGTACTTAACTAAAGCAGTTTAGCGGCCCTCAATCCGCCCCGCCTTCACCGTCAAGATCTGCGATGAGGCCATCCACTGACTACCAAAGGCCCCCAGGTGCGTGGTGGTAATGATGGTTTGAAAGCGGTCTTGAATGGCGTCTAAAAGCTGATTTTGGCGGTTCAAATCTAGCTCGGCCAGCACGTCATCGAGCAGTAGCAGGGGAGGTTCACCCACCACCTCATCGATCAGGTGCAGCTCCGCCAGCTTGAGCGCCAGCACCAGGGTGCGCTGCTGCCCCTGGGAGCCGTACTGGCGGCTGGGGGTGTCGTTGATGGCAAACTCGATGTCGTCGCGGTGGGGGCCAACCAGGCTAGTACGCTGATGCTGTTCTGCGATCGCCCGCTGCTTAATCTTCTCCAAAAAGCTGTCCTGGATCACCTGCGGGTCATCCTCCACCATGGACACATTGGGCTGGTAGTGAATGCGCAAGTCTTCGCGCTGGCCGCTGATGGCTTGGTGCCACTGGTGGGCGATCGGGGCGAGGCGATCGATCGCCCTGGCCCGCCGCCGAATCACCCGCGTACCTAGGGCAGCCAGCTGGGCATCCCACAGGGCAAACTCGGTGGCATCAATGGCGGCGGCAGAGGACTCATCGTCGTCACCAAAGGATTTTTTGATCAGGGCGTTGCGCTGCTTGAGCACTTGGTTGTACTGGCTGAGAATGTGGGCATAGACCGGCTCTAGCTGAATCAGCAGCGTATCGAGCCAGTCGCGCCGCCCCCCCGGCCCGCCTCGCACCAGGTCAAGATCGAGGCTAGAGAACTGCACCGCATTGAGCGCCCCAAGAAAGTCGAGCTGTCGCCTGAGCTTTTCGCCGTTGAGAATGGCCGTGCGTCGCCCCGCCTGACGCAGCACCAGGGCGAGATCGGCCATGCCCAGATCTCGCTGCACCGAGGCAGTGATTTGGGCCACGGGCTGATCTTGCTGGACGAGATCGCGATCGCGGCTGGTCCGGTGCGACTTCAGCGTCGCCAACAGCTCCACCGCCTCCAGCAGATTCGACTTACCCTGGGCATTTTCCCCCACCAAAATGGTCTTGGGAGCGGCAAAGTCGATCTGCTGCTCGCCGTAATTGCGAAAGTGCCTGAGCGCTAGATGGGTGAGGTACAAGGGTCAAAGCCAGGGCTGTTCTGGGTTTAGGATACAGGACAGCGTAGCCAATCTTGGAGCCAGGCTCGCAGACCTAAGGGGAGCTAAATCTGCCCTCGGCTCATCAGCACTACGGTCGATCGCGGCCCCACCGGGTAGAGATAGCTCTCAAACACCGGGGCTTCCTCGGGGTAGCAAAAGTCGCGGGGCGGCGGCACGGCAGTATCGACGATGCGGTGCCAGCGATCGTGGGGGCCAAGCCCCGGCAGATCAAACATCAGCGCCTCCCAGTAGGCGTTGAACATGACGTGAATCTGCTCCTTGGCGTCGGGGTAGCGCAGGGTAAAGGCCAGGGTGCGCGATTGCTCAGACCAGTCGGGCTGGTCGAGGGTAGTGCCGTGCCAGACAATGTGGGGTTCGTAGTGCCAGGTGGTGGTCACCCGCAGCAGGTGCTCTAGCTGAAACACCTTCAGGTTTTGAATAAAGTGAATCAACCCCTGGGTAAAGCGCAGCAGCGGCTGTTCTTTCTCCACCGCATCCCAGTTGAACCAGCTAACGTCGTTGTCTTGGCAGTAGGCGTTGTTGTTGCCCCGCTGGGTGCGGCGCACCTCGTCGCCCATCAGCAGCATGGGGGTGCCCTGGGCCATAAACAGCAGGGTGAGAAAGTTTTTGATCTGTCGCTGGCGCAGCAGATCTACCTCGGGCGGGGCCGAGAGACCCTCGACGCCGCAGTTCCAGCTGTAGTTGGCGTCGGTGCCGTCGCGGTTATGCTCGCCGTTGGCCTCGTTGTACTTTTGGGTGTACGACACCAGGTCATTGAGGGTAAACCCGTCGTGGCAGGTGACAAAGTGAATGCTGCGGTTGGGTTCGCGGTTGGGCTTTTGGTAGATGTCGGGGCTGCCCAGAATGCGCGAGGCTAGGTCGGGCACGCAGTTAGCATCGCCCTTGAGGAACTGGCGCACGTGGTCGCGGTAGGGGCCATTCCATTCGGCAAAGCGATCGCCGATAAAGCTGCCCACCTGGTACAGCCCTGCCGCATCCCAGGCCTCGGCGATGATCTTGGTGCCCGCTAAAACTGGCTCTGACTCAATGTTCCACAGAATCGGCGGATCTTCGAGGGGGTTGCCCGCCATATCGCGCGACATCACCGAAGCTAGGTCAAAGCGAAAGCCATCCACATGCATTTCCGACACCCAGTAGCGCAGGCTGTCGAGAATCATCCGCCCTACAACGGCGTGGTTGGGCGACAGCGTATTGCCGCAGCCGCTGTAGTTGGAGTAGTAGATCGGGTTGTCTTCGAGCATGTAGTAGGTTTCGTTGTCGATACCCTTAAAGCTCAGGGTGGGGCCTTCGTGGTTGCCCTCGGCGGAGTGGTTAAACACCACATCGAGAATCACTTCAATGCCGGCCCGGTGCAGGGCCTTGACCATGTCGCGAAACTCGTTCACCGGCCCCAGCGGGTCCTTAGAGGAACTGTAGGCGCGGTGGGGAGCGAAAAAGCCCAGGGTGCTGTAGCCCCAGTAGTTCTCTCTCCCCGGCATGGCATCTTGGGCATCGAACTGGTGAATCGGCAGCAGCTCTACGGCTGTGATGCCCAGCGCTTGCAGGTAGGGAATTTTTTCAATCAGCCCCGCGTAGGTGCCCCGCTGCTCATCGGGCAGACCGGAGGAGGGGTGGCGGGTAAAGCCGCCCACGTGCATCTCGTAGATGACGCTGCTGGAGTAGGGTATGTGCAGGGGGCGATCGCCCCCCCAGTCGTAGTTGCGGGTATCCACCACCACCCCTTTGATAGCGGTGGCGCAGTTGTCGCCGGGGCCAATGGCGTGGCTGCGATCGTAGGTGTCATCCCCGACAATGGCGCGGGCGTAGGGGTCGAGCAGCACCTTAGTGGCGTCAAAGCGGTGGCCGTTGGCCGGGTCAAAGGGGCCGTGGACGCGGTAGGCATAGACTTGCCCACTTTTTAGCCCCGACACAAACAGGTGCCAGTAGTAAAAGGTGCGGTTCCGAATCGGATCTAAAGTAATCACCTGACTGGGCTGGGTCAGATCATCGGCCTCAAACAGCAGCAGATCGATACCAGTAGCATGTTTAGAGTACAGACAAAAATTCACTCCCACGGCGTAGACGGTGGCCCCCAGGGGAAAGCTTTGGCCAGGGAGAACTTTTGGACTCATAGCGCGACCTGTGTGCTGAATGCTGAAATATCTCTGCGTTGGTTTATAGCTGGAGCCTGTCTGATTGAGACATTTCCCCTAGAGACGGTCAAACGTTTGAACGTTTCTACAGAACGTAAGGCTTTACCTTATCACCGAGAGTTTGCCAGATGCCCAGGCTCAATACTTAGTTAAGCTCCAGGCTCCGGTTCGCTGGCACCGAGCAGTCCAGCCGCCACGGGCCTAATGGGTCATCCAAGTCAAGCGGCGTCCACTGCGGCGGGATGCCCAAGTTGGCCTCCGTCCCAAATAGAGCCTGCCAGGTGCCCTGCCGATACTCCCAGGCCGTAGCAGAAAACGCGCGAAAGGTCTCCCCATCCAAAGGGGCAGCCGTTAGGGAATCATGCCATTGATGCACCAAGACGGCCCAGTTGCCCATCCTCAGGGCCTGCCCCTGGTGTTCGCCCCGATCCAGCCGCCACACCTGCGCCGGGTCGGGGTGCAGGCGATACCAGTGCTCAACAAAGGGGTGAAGACCACCCTCATCATCCTCACAGGTGCCCTGTTCTAAGAATTCGTCTGATCCCAGCCAGTGATAATTGCTGGTGTCGGGCCACTGGCGGGGGGTGAGGGCCAGGCAATGGTGCCAGGTACAGGTCGGAGGGATCTCAGACCAGCTAAAGGTGCCAGCAAAGCCCAGCAGATCGGCGTCAAAGCGCGATCGCCAGTCCATCCCCCGGTACCGCTCCGGCGTCAGCCGTCCCGCAAAGGGAGCGCTACGCACGTCGGCAAAGTCGGTTTCAGCCTGAATCCACAGAACCGATTGGCCGGTTTCGACGGGGCCTTGGTCGAACTGGATGGAGCGGCGTTGCCAGACGCCGAGGAAAGGGTTGGAGGCCATGGGGGAGGGAGAGGAGGTAAGGAGGATGAGGAAGGTGAGGAGGGAAGAGAGTTTTGAGTTTTGAATGTGCCCGATCAATTCAAAATTTAGAATTCAACATTTAGGATTAGCTAGAGATGTAGGGTGGGCACTGCCCACCAGCGTTACCCCAGGGCTATTAACCAGGTTTCCTCGTAGGGGCAAACGGTGGTTTGCCCAGCACCCATTCATGCCGCTAATCAGCCGCACCTTCGGCTGCAAGCGCGTCCCAGATCAGTTTTTGTTGGTGAATGATTCGCGCTTCTAGACCATTCACGGGGCCGGGGGTGTAGGCACCGCTGGCGTAGCCCTGCTGCACGCTTTCGGTGAGCACCATGTCTTCCTGCATAAAGGCTTCAAATTCGGCCAGCAGGGTTTCAGTAGGTGGGCAAAATTCGGGGTCGCCGTAGAGGTCAAGCGAAACCTGGCAAGACTCGACGGTGAGCGGCTCGATGTGCAGCCAGGCCAGTAGGCCGTTGGGCAGCCCCAGCAGGTGCAGGTTGGGGTAGATACCATAGGTAAAAAATCCCTCGCGGCTGCGGCCTTTGAGGGTGGGCAAGATGGGGTTTTCGGCCTGCCAGTCGGCGGTGGTGGGGGTATAGAGCAGGTTGACGAAGCGCTCAAGCTGGTGCTGGTAGTGACGAATGGGGCCTTGCACCTGGTTGAGGGTGGTGCGGTGGGCGATCGCCACGTGGTAGTCGCACAGGGTGTTGTCGTGGTAGTTCTTCCAGTTGCAGGCGACGGTGTACTGCTTGGCCCCTAGCGGTTGGGTAGCAGCGGTGCGGTGCTGCCCCAGGTGCTGGGGGATGCTGCCCAGAAACTCCACCAGTGGCGGCGCACTGTCGTCAAAGCAGACAAACATAAAGCCCGACCAGGTCTCTAGCCGCAGCGATCGCAGAGCAAACTCCTGCTTCTCAAACGACTCTGAAAACTGATTCTGAGAAGGCACCCCAACCAAATTCCCTGAGAGGTCATAAACCCAGGCGTGGTAAGGGCACACCAGCTTTTGGCAAGGGTGAATACCTGCTTGAGGCGACAAAATTGCCGCCCGATGGGGACAGAGGTTGTAAAAGGCCCGCAGCTCGCCCTCGTTGTCGCGCACGATCAGCAGAGGAGCGCCCGCCACCGACCTGGCCCACACCATCCCCGGCTGGAGGAGTTCGCCATCACCCACGTAGAGCCAGGTGCGGCGAAAGATCGCCCGCTGCTCAATCGGGATCCATACAGGATTGGTGTAGTGGTCGGCGGTGAGCAAAAACCGCTCCGGTAGCCCGTGGGCATCGGGGGGAGCTGGCGATAACCCCTGAGGGTCGGTCGTTGACCATAGCAGCGGCAGACTAGAAACCATCAGCTTTCACTCCCCATCAGCTCACCAACGCCGGAGCCGTCTTTCCCCGCAGCAGATCCATGATGCCTTCGCGGGTGTCTTGGAAAGCGCGATCGCGACGAATCGTGTAATCGCGATCGCTGGGCAAATCCACAAACACCTCTCGCTGAATAGTGCCGGGGTGAGCCGTCAGCACATAGATGCGCTGGGAGAGAAACACTGCCTCATCGACATCGTGGGTAATCATCAAAATGCTGACCCCGGTGCGGTTCCACAGGTCGAGCATGAACTGCTGCATGGTTTCTTTGGTCTGCACATCTAGCGCGCCAAAGGGCTCATCCATCAGCATAATTTTGGGTCGTGAGGCCAGGGTGCGGGCGATCGCCACCCGCTGTTTCATGCCGCCAGAGAGCTGCTTGGGCAGCGATCGCGCAAATTTGGTCAGCCCCACCACATCTAAATAGTAGGAGGCCATTTCCCGCCGCTCCTTTGGCCCCACGCCCTGGAGCTTGAGGCCAAACTCCACGTTTTTCTGCACCGACATCCAGGGATACAGGGTGTAGCTTTGGAAGATCATGCCGCGATCGGATCCTGGCCCAGTCACCGCCTGACCATCCACCGTAATCTCCCCCGTCGTGGGCATATCTAACCCCGCCACTAGCCGCAGCAGCGTCGATTTGCCGGAGCCTGAGGCTCCCACAGCACAGACAAATTCGCCGGTCTCAACGTGCATGTTGATGTCATCGAGCGCCAGCACCGACCCTTGGGAAGTGTCGAACTGCTTGCTGAGATTGTTGATTTCTAAGTGCATGGTGGGGAGAGGGGTAGGGGGTGGATGGGTTAGGGAGTGATGGGGTAGATGGCTGATGGGGTGAACCGTAGGGTGGGCAGTGCCCACCAAAGCTGGATTGAGGCGGATTCAGGATAAACAGAGAAAGTTTGATGGGGTGGGATACCCTGCTTTGATCCCCCCTGCCCCACTTTTTAAGGGGGTTATTAATAGGGTGAAACTGAGAACGCAAGCATCTGGAGAGATATATCTGGAAATCGCGCACCTCACAAACTGGGGAAAGGCGATCGCTCAATCTACCGCCCATTTACAGGTGGCTTTCATCAACCCCCGCAGCGATAGATCCAGAGCAAAGCCGATTACGCCGAGGATGATTAGGCAGGCAAAGATTTCGTCGGTGTTAAAAAACTTTTGGGCCAGCACGATTCGTTTTCCTAAACCATTTTCTGCCGCCACCAGCTCCGCCACCACTACCAGGCTCCAAGAGGTAGCAATGTTGATACGAAAGGTGTCGATAATGTTGGGTACCACGTAGGGGGTAATCACCTGAAACAGCGCCTGTCGCCGCTGTCCGCCCAGGGTGTAAGTGGTTTCGAGCAGAGCTTTGGGTACAAACTTCACCGCATCCATGATCATCAGGATGTTGAAGAACACCGTGCCCATAAAGATCAGGGCGATTTTGGGCGCTTCCCCCAAACCTAGGTAGATCACCAGCAGAGGAATGAAGGCCGGGGGCGGCATATAGCGCACCACACCGATGATCGGCTCGAGCAGCGATCGCACGCTAGCAAAGGCTCCCATGGCAATACCAATGGGCACCGACACCAGGGCCGCCAGCGCAAAGCCCACCGTCACCCGCATAATGCTAGCGGCGGTATCGCCCACCAAAAAACCATCTGTCCACAGCCGCCCCAATGCCTGGGCCACCTGCAATGGTGACGGCAAAAACTTGTCATTCACCAGATCTAGGCTGGCCACGAGCCACCAGAGGGCAAAGGGCACCGCGATGGAGAGCACCATCAGCGCGGTGCTCATCGGCTTGGGAATGTCATCGGCCAGTCGCCAAAAGACGCTGGGTTTCATGCCTTGGGTAGACCGGGGCGCGGTGGAAAACGATGGGGAGGCAGGAGTCACAGGGGTTAGCCCAAACGTACAACAAACCTACTAAGCAGTCACCCCCATCATCCACAGAATGGCGATGGGGGCATGCATCAACGGCTACTTCTCGGCGGAGTAGGCCTTGACGAACTGGTCATCAAGAATGGCCTCCAGGTCAGGCGCTTCGGGGATGAACTCAGTCTCCACCATAAAGTCGGCCATTTGCTGGGCGGCGTAGGGCATGTACTTCATGTCGTCGCCCCCAGCGCTAAAGGCTTCCAGGTTCTCTTCAATGGTGAAAATTTTGGTGCCCTTGGTGTACTTATCAAACTCGGCGTCGCTGACGCTGGCTCGCTTCGCCATAATTTCGTTGGCCCGATCGGGGTTGGTTTCGATAAAGGCCAAAATGTCGAACCAGGTATTCACCAGGGCCTGCACTTGGTCAGGGCGGCTGTCAATCAGCTTTTGGCTGACCACCAGCAGGTCAGGAATCGCGCCGGGATATTCTGCCGAGGTCACCAGTTCCTTGCTGCCCTCGCGGGAGAGCGCCGTTTCCCAGAAGGGTACCCAGCCCGCAAAGCCGTCTACCTGTCCGGCGGCAAAGGCGGTGGCGGCGGCCCCGGTTTCCAGGTTCTTAATTTCTACATCAGAGCGGCTTAATCCAGCATCTTTCAATGCCAGGGTGAGCAAAAAGTCGCCCACCACGCCTTCTTCGAGGGCGACGCTTTTGCCCGCCAGATCGGCGGCGGTGTCGATGCCCTCGGCCACAATCACCTTGTCGTTACCGGCGGAGTTGTCGTTGACCAGCACCGCCACCATGCCGTTAACCGCATCCCCGGCGAAGGAGATGGTGTCGTTGAGGGTTTGGCTGTTGGCGTCGAGCTGTCCGGCGGCCAGAGCCTGCATCGACTCCAGGTAGCCGTCAAACCAGATCAGCTCGACGTTGGCTCCATTTTTCTCGAATAGGCCCTCTTCGGCGGCGATCGCCCAAGGCCACCAACCCGCCCAGCTGCTGTAGCCGAGCTTCACGGGTTCACCGGTAGTCGCGGTCGCGGGCACATCGGCGGGGGTGTCGGCCTGGGGGGTAGTTTGGGCGCAGCTAACGGTAATCAACAGACTGCAAAAGAAAGCAAAAAGCGTGGGTAGAAAGGTACGTCGTTTCATGGCAATGGATATTTAAGACTCAAAAACTACAGGGAAAGCTGTGGGGAAATTTGGACGCCGCTGGGGCGAAGGCCGCGCCGCTAGAAAAACTTCAGATAGCGCTTAATTTCCCAGTCAGAAATGTGGGTATGGTACTCCTCCCATTCCTGGCGGCGAAAGTCGATGTAGGTCTGGTACATCAGCGGCCCCATCACTGCCTGACTCAGAGAATCGACCTCAAAGGCGTCGATCGCCTCTTGCAGCGTGCGGGGCAGCATGTCGATACCCATCGTCTTCAGGTCACTCAGGGAATAGTTGTACATGTTCTCGGTGTGGGGCGCACCAGGGTCGAGCCCCTCGGCAATGCCCTCTAGCCCCGCAGCCAAAATCATCGCCGCCCCAAGGTAAGGGTTAGTGGCAATATCGGCGGCACGGCACTCGACCCGGCCCCCCGCCAGGGGAATTCGCAGCATGTTAGTGCGGTTGTTGTTGCCGTAGCAAATATAGACCGGAGCCCAGGTAAAGCCCGACATGCTGCCCTGGCGCAGCAGTCGCTTATAGCTGTTGACCGTAGGGCAGGTGACAGCGCAGATCGCCTTGGCATGGCGCAGCACCCCGGCAATAAACTGGTAGCCCAGCTTCGATAGCTTGCAGCCGCGTGGGTCGTCCGCATCTTCAAACAGGTTTTGCCCGGTTGCGATGTCTGCCAGAGACATGTTGTAGTGGGCTCCGCTGCCGGTGCGATCGCCAAAGGGCTTGGGCATAAAGCTGGCGAAGTAGCCGTGCTTGCGGGCGATTTCTTTGACCATCAGCCGAAAGAAGGTGAGGCGATCAGCCATGGTCAGGGCATCGCTGTAGGCAAAGTCGGTTTCAAACTGGCCGTTGGCATCTTCGTGGTCAAAAGAATAGACATCCCAGCCCAGATCGTTCATGTACTCGACCAGCTCGCTCAGCCAGGGGGCGTTGTCGAGCAGGCTGGGCAGGTCGTAGCAGGGTTTGGCCAAGTGGTCGCGATCGCTCACCGGCCCAAAGCTACCGTCGGCGTGCTCTTTGAGCATAAAGAACTCGGTCTCTATGCCCAGGTTAAAGGTGAATCCCATCGCCGCCGCCTTGGCCAGCATTTGCTTGAGAATGGTGCGGCAACAGGCCTCAAAGGGTTGCCCCTTCAGGTAGAGATCACTGGCAAACCAGGCGACTTCAGGCTTCCAGGGCAGCACCGTAGCTGAGGCCGGGTCGGGCATCGCCGCCACTTCCTCATCGCTAATCTCCTGGGGCACCCCATCCAGTGCCGCACCGGTAAATAGCTCTGAACCCGCCATCATCTGACCCAGGTGAGCGAGCGGCACCATTTTGGCCTTGCCCATGCCGTGGATATCCACGTAGCTGGCTAGGGCGTATTTAACGCCCTTTGCCTCCAGGGAAGATTTGAGTGCTTCGATTTCAGGAGTGAGGGGGGTGGGCATGGGGTGGATGAGTGGGTGGGTGGGTGGATGAGTGAGTAGATAGGTGGGTGGTTTGAGAGAGAAATTATTGTCGTTTTGGGAAATGGCGCAAAAAACAGCGCCCGAGAGAATGACGAAGTGCTGCTTCGCTATCCTCCCGGGCTTTTATCCCGCCGTGTACCAGATGCCATTAGCCGCTGCTGTTGATGCAGGGCTAACGGTTTTCTGGCGGTTTCTCTCGGACCAGACGCCTTCCCAAGGCTGAGGAAAGCCGGAACCCTAGAAACCGTTTGTCTATATAAAACTAGTTGAGTGACTGGTGACTTGAGCTGACGGTTGATGCACTAATAGGCTTAGCAATTGCTTAACGATTGGAAAGTAACCGCTGCTACTAAACCTCCCTTTATTCGGAATTCTTCTCCGCTTATCGCCCGCTTACTGGTGGATTAAACCTACAATTTAGGGCAGTCATCATTTCTAAACCCATGGCCCCAGTTGAGTCTGATCAAGCCGTTGTCCTTCGCTATCCCCGGCGATCGCTCAAACGGGCCGAGCGCGCCTTTCGGTGCTCGTCGTTTCGGCTCGATCTGCTGGGGGATATGCGATCGCAGAGCATCTCCATCCGCCAGGTGTGCGGCCCAGCGGGCGTCAAAAGCCGCTACAGCCGTCGCAACCTCGCCGAACTCCAGGCCGAAAACGAAATGATGTGGCTGATCGCCGTCGGCATTTTGCGCCGCGAAGTCGATGGCCAGGGGCTCACCGACAGCTTTCGCCTCACCCCCATGGGTCGCCAGGTGTTTGAGAGCTTGTCTCCCCTCAGCCCAGGGCAGTATCGCCCCACCCCGGTCGATCATCTCTATAATGCATGGTGCCGGTGGGTGCGATGGCTCTACTGAAATAGTCTTAGGCCCTCGCCAAGCTGGTGCCAAGGCCAGTGGTGAGCCCCGTCTAGACTTGATTTGGCCTAGCATCGTCCTGACGAGTTGTGTTGTTCCTGAAGAATCTGCATAGGGAGTAGCTGGGGCCAGGCCTTCGTCCTTAAGACGAGCCTTTTACCAAAGCCCAGGCTTGCACCCTACCGTCGAACTCATTCAACTTTGGAGACGCTCCATGAGAGCAATCATGGTAGTGGGAACAGCCTCCCACGTGGGCAAATCATTGATTACCACGGCCCTCTGCCGCATTCTCAGCCGTCGGGGCTGGCGGGTCGCCCCCTTCAAAGGGCAAAACATGGCTCTCAACTCCTACGTCACCGCCAACGGTGGCGAAATGGGCTATGCCCAGGCGGTACAGGCCTGGGCCGCAGGCGTGCCCCCCCAGGTCGAGATGAACCCCATTCTGCTCAAGCCCCAGGGCGACATGACCTCCCAGGTGATTCTCAAGGGCAGAGCCGTGGGGCGCACCACCGCCATGCAGTACTACGAAAACTTCTTTGATCAGGGCTGGCAGGCCATTCAAGAAAGCCTCACCCGCCTCGGCCAAGACTACGATTTTTTGGTTTGCGAAGGGGCCGGTAGCCCGGTAGAGGTCAACCTCAAGCACCGCGACCTCACCAACATGCGCATCGCCAAGCACCTCAACGCCCCCACCGTGCTGGTGGCCGACATCGATCGCGGCGGCGTGTTTGCCCATATCATCGGCACCCTAGAGCTGATGGATCCTGAGGAGCGCGCCCTAGTCAAAGGGATCATCATCAACAAGTTTCGCGGCCAGCGCGAGGTGCTAGAGCCCGGCCTAGCCTGGCTCAAAGAGCGCACCGGCATCCCCGTCCTCGGCGTGGTGCCCTGGATTGAAAACGCCCTGCCCGCCGAAGACTCCCTCAGCCTGCTCGATCGCACTCCCGGCAGCAAAAAACAGGCCGATATCACCATCGCCGTTATTCGCCTGCCGCGCATTTCTAACTTCACCGACTTCGACCCCCTAGAGGCCGAGCCCAACGTGCGGGTGGTCTACCTCAGCCCCAAAGAAAAGCTCAGCTACCCCGACGCGGTGATCATCCCCGGCACCAAGACCACCATTGCCGACCTGCTGATTTTGCAGCGCACCGGCATGGCCGAAGAAATCCAGAACTACGTCGCTGCCGGGGGCACAGTGATGGGCGTCTGCGGCGGCTTCCAGATGATGGGTCAGTTTTTGGCCGACCCCGAGGGCATTGAGGGCCACGAGGGCCGCTTCCCCGGCCTCGATCTGTTCCCGCTCAGAACCGTCATTACCCAGCAAAAGATCGCCCGCCAGCGCACCGTCAGCTCCCGATTTCCCCAGGAGGGGCTACCGGTGTCGGGCTACGAGCTGCACCAGGGTCGCACCCAGCTCCTACTCTCCGACGGGTTGGATGAAAAGGGCACCAAGTTTGAATTTTTGTTTGAAGACCGCAGCCTGGGAGTAGTCGATGCCAGTCAGTCGCTGTGGGGCACCTACCTCCACGGTATTTTTGACAACGGCCCCTGGCGGCGGGCCTGGCTCAACCGTCTGCGCCAGCAGCGGGGTCTGGGGTCGCTGCCCACCGGCATTCCCAACTACCGCGAACAGCGCGAGGCCATTCTCAATGAGCTCACTGAGGCCGTCGGCGAGCATCTGGATCTGACGCCGCTGTTGGGGTAGTCAACGAAAACCGGGCTCAGCCTGTGCTCTACGCTCAAACGCCCCACCGCTGCGAGGCCTTGATCTCAGCGATGTTGAGCTGCTGTCTGCGCTGCTTTTGGGCATACATGGTGGCATCAGCCTGGGAGACCATCTGATGCAATGTTGGATTAGCACCATCCCCCTGACTCACCGCTAGGCCCACACTCATCGAGAGGGGATAGGGGAGATCATTGTCTTGGGCAAAGATCTCGGCATTGGCTTTGAGCCGGTTGACCACCTCTTGGCCATCGGCACAGTTGATCGCTAGCACAACAAACTCATCGCCCCCTAGCCGCGCCAAAATATCGCCCTCGCGAAAGGTCTGATGCAGACTGGCGGCGGAACCCAAAATCAGCCAGTCGCCTGCTTTATGGCCGTAGTGGTCGTTCACTGGCTTGAGATAGTCAACATCAATAAAGAAGACGGTCACCGACTGTTGCTGACGACGGGCCTGCAGGAGTTTTGGATTGGCCAACAGAAAAAAGCCGCGACGGTTGTACAACCCAGTCAAGCCATCGGTGAGCGAAAGCCGCGTTAGTTCAGCTTCGGTGGTGTGGCGCTGCAAGACCTCGGCTCGCAGTTTGGCATTGGTGTGCTCAAGTGCTTCGAGCTGCGATCGCGTCTCTGCCTCTTCTGGCACTTCTTGACCGAGCAGGCGATCGAGTACAGTCGCAGTAGTGTCAGCTAAGACTTGCAGCAGCTCAACTTCCTCGGTTAGGGGTTGATGGCGTTCTGCCCAATACACGCCGATCACGCCGACCGGGTTGTTTTGGCGCATGGGCACCACAGTCAGACTTTTCACAAAGGTCGGGGCATAGGCCTCTACTGGAATCCGTGCATCGCTGTACACGTCTTCAATGATGGCGGCCTGTTTATGGTTGATGGCCCAGCCACAGATACAGCTACAGAGCGGAAACCGCTGCCCCTTCCACAGAGGGGCAACCGCGTTTTCGTGGGCATAGAAGCACTGATCCCCTTCTTTAAGCACAAAGGTAGCCCCATCGGCATGGGTGAGTTCGCGGGCGGCGACCCCCACCAAGGTCATGAGAATATCGAGGCTAGGGGCGAGGCATAAATCTCGGATAATCTCAACTAAGCGCTTTTTGGCCTGTAAATCGCTAGCCATGGGTGTCCTCCACCACAACAGTAGGCGGCTCGATGGAGGCGCTTAGTAGGGCTGTAGATGAGGCCTTGACGTGTCGTTTCGCGCTATATTGCCGTTCGGCGTGGCAAGGTAGTCGCTACATAAAACGCTCTCATATCCATTAACTCAGATCTCCAGGGCGTTCTAAATCCGTAAAAACACTGTTTCTTCATATACTCTTCAAGTAGGTTTTTGCCATTACGGGATCGGCTGCTGCGGTTGTGGGATTCTGTAGGTAGACTAGGTTGTCCATAGTTGTCGGCAATCTATGACCGCCTCCCCGCCCCATGCCCCCAGCAAAATTTGGCCCCTCAGCCTCACAATTCCTCAGCGGGCAATTCCCTACCTGTTTTTGCTGCCTGCCCTGGTGGCCCTGGGGATCTCGGTGTTTTGGCCCGCGCTGCGGGCGTTTTATCTGAGCTTTACTACCTTTGGGGTAGACCTAACAGCAGCTCCCACCTGGGTGGGCTGGGCCAATGTACAGCGGTTGAGAACCGACCCGATCTTCTGGCAGACGGTGCGCAATACCCTGGTGTACTTAGCTGGGGTGGTGCCGATTTTAACCTTTACGCCCCTGGGCCTGGCGATTTTGGTAAATCGGCAGCTGCGGGGCATTCACTGGCTGAGGGTGGCCTACTATTCGCCCGTGGTGGTGTCGATGGTGGTAGCGGGCATTGCCTGGCGATGGCTCTACGCCGAGACGGGGTTGTTTAACCAGGTGCTCAAATCTTTGGGGCTGACCGAAAACGGTATTCCCTGGCTGACTAGCCCAACCCTGGCGCTGTTTAGCGTTATGGCGGTGACGGTGTGGAAGGGGCTGGGCTACTACATGGTGATCTACCTAGCGGGGCTCCAAAGTATCCCTCAAGACCTGTACGAGGCGGCGGCGCTGGATGGCTCCGACGGTTGGCGACGCCACTGGGATATTACGCTGCCGCTGATGCGGCCCTACCTGGTACTGGTGGGGGTGATTTCGGCGATCGCCGCCACCAAAGTCTTTGAAGAGGTCTACATCATGACCCAGGGCGGGCCGCGCCACAGCTCTAAAACGGTGGTCTACTACATTTACGAACAGGCCTTTCAAAAGCTAGAAATTAGCTATGCCTGCACAATCGGGCTGGGGCTGTTCTTGGTGATTCTCGCCCTTTCTGCCCTGCGCCTGGCCGTCAACGATGGCTCAACACCCATGGCCTAAGCAGTTCAGTAGTCTGCCAAGCTGAGGACGACAGGCTATTGTGGGTTCAAGGCGTCCGGTTCACGACCTGCGTTTAACCGTATACCTTAAACCTTACGCCCAGGCTTGTTGGAGCCTGCTTAAGCTACCCGCGCTGGCTGGGCTAGCTCTAGAACATTGACCTGCACGTCGTGAACCTCGACGTGGGTTGTGCCTTCGGTGTGTAGCGCTAGGTCAACGAGCTGATCGAGCAAGTTTAGGGTGTCTACCTGGCCGCTGAGAATGACGGCCGAGCCCCGCTGCTTAACGGTGATTTGCTTGACGGCGTCGCGCCCTACCTGACCGTGAAAGCTCGTCTTGATGCGCTTAGCCAGGCCGTAGTAGTCGTATTCGCCGTTGAGGCCGACCCGCTCTGGGGGAATGGCCGACAGCGCCGCGATCGCCTGGTTCACATAGCTGGATTTGGCGTAACAAACTCCACGAATGGTGTGGCCCGTTGCCACCAGCGATTGCATGACGTTAGTCATCTGAGCCTACCCCTTTGTCTCTGGGACAAAAACCAGCACCTACAGCCGCGAACCCTCTACGGATTAGCCTTGAGACAAGACCTAATCGAAGCTCAGCAGTAGATACACAGCGATTACCGCAAATTCCGCTCTAAACCCTGGTCAATCTTGAAGATATTATAAAGTCAGTTTACGGGTTTCTCGAACAGATTAAGTATCTTTTACAACCATTGCTGAGAGTTAATTGGGTCAAATCTACATACGCAGAGGCTCTGGCTCATAAAGATTTTACAAAGTGGTTTGACCCGTTGAGATTCAAAAGGTTCCCAGGTCGCGGGAGCCAAATTTTGGCGGCTGGGGCAATCCAGGCGAAGGGGTTAATCGGCTGTCGTGAGGAGTGCCACGGCATAGGCCGCAATCCCCTCCTGGCGACCTACCGGGCCTAGGGTTTCGTTGGTGGTCGCTTTTACCCCCACCTGGTCAGGGGCGAGGCCCAGCGTTTCGGCTAGGCGCGATCGCATCGCCTCAATATGGGGCTTCAGCTTCGGCTGCTCGGCCACCACCACCGAGTCAATGTTACTCACCTGCCAACCCCGCTCCTGCACCATGGCATTCACCTGGGCCAGCAGCTTGAGGCTGTCGGCCCCCGCCCACTCTGGGTCACCGGGGGGAAAGTACAGGCCAATATCCCCCAAACTCAGCGCCCCTAGCAGCGCATCCATAATTGCGTGGGTGAGTACGTCGGCATCGCTGTGGCCATCCAGCCCCAGATTGTGGGGAATGGTGACGCCGCCCAAAATCAGCGATCGCCCCTCCACCAGCCGATGAATGTCGTACCCGTTACCAATTCTGATCCCCATGTTCTTCCCCACGCTTAAATGACCTTAGGACAAGACTTTTGAGAGGGTGCATCGCTGCGCGGATGCACCCTACGTGGCCCATCTACCCACCCACCCATCTACTCATCCACTTCCCCACACTCCTCCACCCACCGCTCATACAGATCGGGTCGCCGCTGCCGCGTGCGCTCGATCTGCTGCTGCCTGCGCCACTGGGCGATCGCCTCGTGATTGCCCGATCGCAGCACCTCCGGCACCTCCCAGCCGCGAAAGGTAGCCGGGCGGGTGTACTGGGGATAATCCAGCAGCGGGGTCTCAAAGCTCTCGTAGCGCAGGGAGTCGGTCTTGCCCACGGTGCCCGGCAGCAGCCGCACCACACCGTTGATCAGCGCCAGGGCCGGAATTTCGCCGCAGGTGAGCACAAAGTCGCCTAGGGAAACCTCCCGCGTCAGCAGGTGGCTGACCCGCTCATCGACCCCTTCGTAGTGGCCGCAAATCAGCACCAGCTGATCCAGCGTGACGAGATGGCGAAACAGATCCTGGGTCATGGCCTCGCCCTGGGGGGTGAGCAAAATCACCTCGCGGCGGGGCAGCACCGGCAGCGATTCTACCGCCGCAAAGATGGGGTCGGGCTTCATCAGCATGCCCACACCGCCGCCGTAGGGTTCGTCATCGACCCGGTGGTGCTTATCCGTTGTAAAGTCCCTGGGATTGGTAAGATAAACTTCTGCAATTTGGCGGGCCAGGGCTTTACCAATCAGCCCTGACTCCAGGGGGGATGCAAAAAAGTCTGGAAACAGGCTGACAACATCTACTCTCAGATGGGAAGCCCCCGAAATGCCAGTTGTCATAGCCTAGACTGCTGAGGCCTAACGACCTGATGGGTTGAGTAAACGTCATCCAAGTCCAGAAGCGGAGCCCTATCGGTAGGAAAACTACAGATCTTGAACTGGACTTGGGATATAACGCTCTCTATCATGCAGTAATTGAGTCTAGGTAGCAATTTTCGTCCCTTTGTTGAGCGGCCCATGTCTCCCGTCAAGCACCATGCGATTCTGGCCATTGGTGGCGCAGAAGATAAAGTCCACGGTAAAGAGATTCTGCACACCTTTTTTGAGCGGTCTGGGGGGACGGCAGCCTGCATTGGTATTATTCCCTGCGCGTCGAGGGATCCAGAGGCGATTTCAGGCCGCTACCAGCAGATTTTTGCCGAGATGGGTGTGCCCGAGACGGTGGTGATGGATATTCGCGATCGCGCCCAGGGGGAAGACCCCAGCTGGAAAACCATCGTCGAACCCTGCACTGGCGTATTTATTACCGGCGGCGACCAGGTGCGCCTCTGCGGGCTGCTGGCCGACACCCCGTTAATTGATATCGTTCGCCAGCGGGCTCAGCTAGGCGAAATTACCCTCGGCGGCACCAGCGCCGGGGCGGCGGTCATGGGCCACCACATGATCGCTGGCGGTGGCAGCGGCGAGTCACCCAACCGCTCTTTGGTAGATATGGCCATTGGCCTCGGCTTTGTGCCCGAGGTGATCGTTGACCAGCACTTCCACAACCGCAACCGCATGGCTCGGCTGATGAGCGCTATGGCCATGCAGCCCAACCGTCTCGGCCTGGGCATTGACGAAGACACCTGCGCTCTGTTTGAGGGCGACGGCAGTTTTCAAGTCATTGGCAAGGGGGTGATTGCCGTGGTCGACCCCAGCGCCATGACCCATACCAACGAGCCCGATATTAGCGCCGCCGACCCGCTCAGCATCCACGGGCTGCGGCTGCACCTGCTGGCCCACGGCGATCGCTTCGACATCAACCACCGCAAAGTCTTGGCCACAACCAAAAGCTAGGGCTCAGAAGACTGATCTAAGCGCCAGAGCCGAATGTAGGGCTGGGTGCCGCCAATGGTGAGAATTTGGCCGTTGGGCTGCACCGTAAAGCGCCAGATATCGGTTTCAAAGCCGGTAATCCGCTGGATCGGGGCTTTTTTCTGCAAATCCCACACCAAAATGGTTTTGTCAGAATCGGCGCTCCAGAGCTGAGGCCCCTCTAGCCGCAGGGTATTGACGTAGCCCTGGTGACCTTCCAGCGCCGCGCTTCGGGATTTTGTCGCCATATCCCAAAGCAGCACGTTTTGATCGGCTGAGGCGCTGACTAGGGTTTGATCGTCGTCGGTAATGTCGATGCGGTTGACAAAGCTGGTGTGCCCCTCCAGGGTGGTGGGCGGGCTGACCGCCCCCGCAGCGGCCTCCTCTAGACTGGCCAGATCCCAAAGCTGGAGGCTTTTGCCGCCGCTGATCAGCATGGTGTTATCGCGGGTAAACAACAGATCGTTCAGAGTACCATCGGCCTGGAGGGTGTGGCTGGGGCCACTGGCTGACATCCCTGCTAGGTTGAGGGCACCCGTGCTGTCGGTCAAGGGCCATAGCTTAATGGTGCCCTCGCTGTCAGCGCTCACCAAGGTTCGGCCATTGCGGCTCACCTCTAGGGCGCGGATGGGGGTGCCGTGGGCATTGTCAATCTGCCCTAGAGCACGGCCATCGGGCAGTGACCAAAAGCGAATGGTGCGATCATCCCCGGTGCTAACTAGGGTGGTCTGATCTACGGTAGTGGCGATCGCTTGAACCACATTGGCATGGGCCAGGGTGTGGCGCAGAGTATTGTCCGCCAAATTCCAAATGCGGACTGTGCTGTCGGCACTGGCCGAAATCAGCGTTTTGCCGTCTCGCAGCAGCAGCAGATCGTAGATATCGTTCTCGTGCCCGGTCAGAACCGCCACCGGGCTGACGGTCAAATTCTGAAGAGCCGGTGCCGTGACCCGAGGGCCGCTAAACGCCAAGGGCAGCGATCCCTGGCTCAAGGCGTACCAGCCCAGGGGCACCGCCAGAGCCAGCCCAGTCAACCCCGCCAGCAGCCAGGGGCGCTGATCGAGCAAGGGGGGCAAAAAGCTGCGCGACGGATCCGGGAGAGTCTGAACCTCGTTGGGGTTGAGGGTGGTCATGGGCCAGGTTGGTGCAGCGGCGCTGGCCGAGCGGGGCAGACCGGAAACCTGGCGCGATCGCACCTGAGCCAGTCGCTCCATAATCGCCTCCGTGCTGTGGGGGCGATTGCCCGCCGCCGGAGCAATCAGGTCATCGATCAAATCGGCCAGGGGGGCAGAAATCTGCGACGCCACAGCTCGCCACGCAAACCCATTGGTGAGCGAGTTATAGATGGCCGGGTCATTGGGCAGCTTAGCGGTCATCAAGTAAATCAGCGTGCGGCCCAGGGCATAGAAGTCAGACTGGGGCACCGCCTGGCCCTGTTCCTGCTCGGGGGGGGTGTAGCCCGCCGAACTCACGGTCGTAATGCCGCTGTCGCCCAGGTTGGCCATATAGGTCTGGGTCATCTCGCGGGCGGCCCCAAAGTCAACTAGCACCAGCTGCCCCGACGGACGCAGCATAATGTTTTCGGGTTTGATGTCGCGGTGAAAGTAGTTGTGCTGGTGCACCAGATCAAGCACGTCGGTGAGCTGGGTGAGCCAGAGCATTGCCTGCTTTTCGCTGATCGGGTGGTTGCCCTGCTGCACCATCCACTGCCTCAGGTTGGGGCCTTCTATTTTCTCCATGACCAGGCAGTGGGAGGGTTCACCCCCGTCAGCTGGGTAGTAGAGAAAATAGCCCTCGGTCTCTACCCTGGGCACCCCCGGATGGTTGAGCTGGCTCAGCACCTGCGCCTCGCGGCGAAATAGCTCCACCACCTTAGCGTTGGTGTTGTAGCCCTCCTTGAGCACCTTGAGAATTTTGGGGACGTTGCGTTCGTAGGCCTCATACACGCGGCCAAAGCCGCTGTCGCTGCTAATCAACCGCATGACTCGGTAGCGTCCCTGGAGCACTAGGGCCGACCCACAGGCCACGCAGGTAGAGCTGCCTCCGTTATCGGGATGGTTAGGCTGACGGCAACTTGGATTAATACAAAGACTCATAGCCGACGGTAGAATGCATTCCCTGTGTAGCAACAGTGTTCCACGGAATGCTGGCGGTTTACCCAGGCAACCGCCTTTCTTTGCAATTGGTCAATTGCCCCACAGTTAAGGGTTTCGATTCTCCCCTGTCGCTAGCCCTAACCGCCAAGACAGCCCGCCCCGACGATGGGCGATCGCAGTCCCGCAGATGGGATCAAGCCATGGTGGGTTGCAGGCGGCGCAGGTTTCCTAAGTTCAGGGGAACGGCACGCATTGGCGGAACCGATTAATTCAAACAACCTTGGGGTTGGGCTGAGATAGAGAAATGCCCGCAGCGGCGATCGTCACTAAGCCAATGGCCCCGATCATCGTCAAGGTCAGGGTTTCACCGAGCCAGAAAAAGCTGATCACGGTAGCGATCGCAGGCTCCAGGCTCATCAGCACGCCAAACACATTCACCGGCATACGCCGCAGCGCCGTCATCTCCAACGAGTAGGGCAGAGTAGAGGCCAGCATCGCCACCCCCAGCCCGAGCAGCAAAACATGGGGGGATAGCAAGGCTCGGCCCTCTGCCCATACCCCCACGGGCAGCAGCAGTAGTGCACCCACCGCCATCGACAGCGCCAGCCCCTCCCCACCGCGAAAGGCCTGCCCCATGCGGGCCGACAGCACAATATAGCCACCCCAGGCCACCCCAGCCAGCAGCGCCATTGCCACTCCCAGGCTGTCCAGCGATGGCGTGTTGAGGGGCGACAGCAGCACAATGCCCACCGCCGCCAGCGCCACCCACAGCCCGTCGAGCCAGCGGCGCGAGTGCAGCAGCGCAACAGTCAGCGGCCCCGAGAACTCTAGCGCTACCGCAACACCGATGGGAATACGGGCGATCGCACAGTAAAACAGCGCATTCATCACCGCCAGAGAGAGGCCAAAGGTCACCAGCAGCCGGTAGTCAGCCGGGCGATGACCTCGCCAGCGAGGACGGCACCAGGCCACCAGCACCAGCGCCGACAACCCCACCCGCAGCAGCACCATACCCAGCGGCCCAACCTGGCCAAACAGGCTTTTCGCCAGGGTTGAGCCCAGCTGGGTCGAGGCCATGGCGGCAATGACCAAGATGGGCGCTGGGGGGTTGAACGCAGGCAGCACAGGCTTGGGTAGCCAAGAGTTGGGCAGCACAGGGCAGGGCTCCAGGAGCGGTAGGGTCAAATAGAGTCTTCCAACTCTAGCGCCCTGCGCCCCATCAGACCTAACGACGGCATCGATACCCTGCCATAACCAGTGTGAATATCTCGCCGTAACCAGTCTTAAGACATTTCCCCCAAAACGTTCAACCGTTTCTGGATATCCTGACCCAGGTGACTATAGCTATATATAGATGTCTGGATGGCCGCACCTGCAACCGCCCTGGCGATCGCCCTAGTTTTGGCTATGATCCGCTTTAGACTCATGGCAATCGCCCAGCCCTCTGCCGTACAACATTTCTCCAGGATGTTTTCTATGCCTGATTTGTTAGCCCTTGACCCGACTGCATCGCCCCTGCCCCAGGGGGGTTCTGGGCTTTACGACCAGGTGACACAGTGGGTGTCCAGCCTAGTCAACGGCCTCAGCAACGCGCTCATCCAGATTGGCCACGGCGTCGCCAGCTTGCCAGCCCAGGTGCAGGTACCCACGGCCCTCGACACCACTGAGGCGTGGCACCTAGCCCTGTACTGGCTCCTGGTGCTGGTCATGGGGGTGGGGGTAGTGGGCGCCGTCGTACCGGCCCTACCTGGGATTACGCTGATTGTCGGGGCGATCGTGATTTGGGGCCTGGTGGTGGGGTTTGTGGGGCTCAAATGGGCACTGGGGGTGGCGATCGCCGCGCTCATTCTCAGCTTTGCCATCGACTACCTGGCGGGGGTGCTGGGGGCACAGCGGGTTGGGGCCAGCAACTGGGGCCAAATTGGGGCATTTGTCGGCATGTTCTTTGGCCTATTTGGGCTACTGCCCCTGTTGCCAACGGGCATTCCCCTGCTCGGGCTGCTGGTTGGCACCGTGCTAGGGGCCTTTATCGGCGAATTTTTGCACCGCCGTGAGTTGAAACTGCTCCAGCGGGTTAAGCAGTCGGCCAAGGTAGGCCTGGCCATCGTAGTCGGCACCCTAGTCGGCAATATTTTGCAGGGCGTTCTCGCCCTGATTAGCTTAATCGTGTTCTTAGTCACCACCTGGCCAGGCAGCTGGGCCTAGGGCTCTAGCCTGCCAGCGGTTTGAGGCCCGCCAGCAGCGCCATTTCTCGCCACTTCCAGTGGCAGTCCACATCGTCAAACCCCAGGTCTCGCAACCAGCCCAGCTGAGTCTCCACATCTAAGAGTTGGTTAGAGGGGTCTTCGTTTTCGGGGGCGTAGCCAATGGCCCTCAAGAACTGGTGGTGCAGCCGCTCCGTGGGGGAAGCCACATGCTCAAGGTTGCAAAAGCAGCCCCCTGGCGCAAGAATTTGGTAGATTTCTCCGTAAAGGGCTGCCTTGCGGGAGTGGTCGAGGTGATGGATGGCAAAGCTTGAGACCACCGCGTCAAAGGTGCCCAGGTCTGGCAAGGGCTGAGATAGGTCATGGCTAACGATGGTGACGTTGGGGTCTGGGCCATAGCGATCGCGCACTGCCGCCAGCATCGTGGGTGAAAAATCTAGCGCTACATAGTCAGCCCCAGGCCGGTCAATTTTGAGCAGCCCCATCAGCCGCCCGTCGCCTGTGCCCAGATCTAGAATGCGGCGGGCGGTTGGGGGCACTAGATCTAGCAGCATAGCCTCCCCCTCAGTGCGGTGAGGGATGGCATCGGCCCGAGCCAGATAGTCGAGGGCATGACTGGCCGAAACCCATTGATTGCCAGTGGCATCTGAGGTCATGGGGTGGGTGAGTGGGTTGGCGGTTGGCAGCGCCCGTCGTGCAGCGCAGAGATTTCTTCAGCTAGGGCAAAATCTAGGGCCGTGAGCCCTCCGGCGTCATGGGTAGTTAGGTTGATCGCGACTCGATTGTAGGCGATCGCCAGGTCAGGGTGATGCCCCAGCCTATCCGCTGGCTCGACGAGGCGCTCCACAAAGGCGACGGCGGCGGCAAAGTCAGCAAATTGGCAGACCGTCGTCAGGCGATCGCCCTCCTGCACCCACTCGGGAGGTGTAGCCCCGGCCCTCGGCATTAGACCACCGCCCCCCAGAGCAAAACCCAGACCCAGCGCGCCGAGCTTGACCCCAAAACCGCCTCGCCTAGGGGTACGGCCTACCCCCCAGCAGACCCTAATCTTCAATACCCCGAGCTGCGGTTCCAACATAGGTCTAGATATAGAGTCATTACCGCCAGGATTAAACTATCGGTAGCGCCACTATTATATTAAAGCCGCTGGCGATCGCCCCCCAAACAGGCAATCCTCAACGCCCAGCCACGCCTTTTAGACATTCATTCTACCGAACTACCCAGGCCACAAATCAGAGAAATTCTGGGCCAATGTTTAAAAACAAAGCCATCAATATGTGCTTCGGCCAGATGACGGAAGTACAAGATTACTTCCGAAATACTACGGGAATTGGTTGTCAATTGACAGTGCAAGTCAAAACAACGCACCACCTTTTTCGGTTTTTTCTGTTGCAATTCAACACATAGCGCGGTCGATAATAAAATTTATACGTAATTTCACGGAATAATTTTACTTTCGAAAAAATTCAGGCTGCCGGATATTTCTTTTAGGGGTGAAACCCCTCTTAGAGGATGTAGCCTCCTTAGCTAAACTTAACCTATCAAAGCGTGAGCACTCAGTTTGAGATCTAGTTTTCTAGAATTTTCAACTCTTTGAGTCATGGAAAATCTCACCTGAAGAATGGCTAAAGTTGTCATGTTCCCTCCTATATCCATCAGTCAGTCAGATTTAGAGAACGCCAAATCAGGGTGCGAGGAAAATGTCAAGGGATGCGCTTGTTGTCGGAATCAATACCTATCAGCACCTGCCAGGTTTGCAGGCACCAGCCCATGACGCTGAATCGGTAGCCCGCTGCTTAGAAAGCTTTGGCGAATGCCGCGTGGTGCGGTTGCCAGAGGCCATTACCCATCAAAAACCGGCCATTAGTCAGCGCGGTGTGGTAACGACAGCACTGCTCGAAGAAGCGCTGATCAAACTCTTTAAGCCCGCCGGCAAAACTATTCCTCAAACCGCTATTTTTTACTATTCTGGCCACGGGTTACAGCGCCAGGCCGGTATTCAAGAAGGCTACCTAGCCACCAGTGACGCCAACCCCGCCGCAGGTCACTACGGCCTATCGCTACACTGGCTGCGGCGACTGCTGCAAGAGAGTCCGGTGAGCCAGCGCGTCATTTTGCTCGACTGCTGCAACAGCGGCGAGTTTTTTAACATGCTAGAGGCCGACCCCGGTGCCCGAGCCGGTACCGATCGCCTCTTTATGGCGGCGGCCCGAGAGTACGAAGCCGCCTACGAATCGCTCGACGGTAACCACAGCGTCTTCACCCAGGCGCTTCTGTCAGGGCTCAACCCTTACAAGGTCAAGGGCGGCATCGTCAACGGCCACTCCCTCACGGATGCCGTCAATCGAGAGCTCAAGGGTGAGCTGCAACAACCCCTGTTTGAAAGCTCCGGCAGCGAAATTGTGCTCACCCGCATGTCGGGCATGCTTTCTCCGGCCAGAGATACGCCGCCCCCCTTGCTAGAGAGATTGCAAAAGCTGCGCTACGGCTTTTGCCCCTTTCCAGGGATAGCCCCCTTCGAGGCTGCCCACAGCGAGTTCTTTTTTGGCCGTGACGAGATCACGCAAACCCTGGTCAACCGGGTGCAGTCATCTCGGCTGTGCGTGGTCACGGGCGCATCGGGCATTGGTAAAACCTCTCTACTGCGAGCCGGGCTACTGCCCCGCCTAGCCAAAGGCGAAAGCACCGCTGCTTGGACTCTGCGCTATCTGGCCGTGGGGCCCTCGCCCCTCGCCAGTTTGGCAGAAGCCTTTGTTGACCCTGGCGCGGCGGGTTTGCATCGCGCTGAGCAATTGCGCCGGGCTGAATCATTTTTACAGCAGGGAGCTGAGGGATTTTGCCAGCTGATCCAGGCCCTAATGGGGGAACAAGGCCCAGATGCCCGCCTGGTGCTAGTTGTCGATCAGGTGGAAGCCCTACTGACGGCTGGTTCAATGCCCGATCGCGATCGCCACCTGGTGATCGACTGTTTGACAGCCGCCGTGCAGCACGCCCATCTGCCGCTCCACTTGGTGCTGGGGCTGCGGGCCCACCAGATTGACGGTCTGGCAGAATTTCCAGACTTTCAGGCTTTGGTTGCCGCCCACAGCCTGGCCGTACCGGCCATGACCTACAACCAGCTCAAAGCCACCATTGTTGGCCCCCTCGAAAAGGTAGGGCTGCGCTACGATGCCAACCTGGTCTACACGCTGCTGCTCGATATTGTCAGCGCTCCCGCCGACCTGGCCCTGCTCCAGCTGATCTTAAAGGAGCTATGGCTGCGGCGAGAAAGCACCCCAAACCTCCCAGACCCACCCCATCTGACCCTGACGGCCTATGCGGAGATGGGAGGCATTCGCCACCTGCTTAACCAACGGGCGAGCGAGCTGTACCAGAGTCTTACCGACACTGAGCAAGCCATTGCCCAGCGTATTTTTCTGAGCCTGTGCGACCTGGGGGATGGCGCCACGTTAACTCGTCGCCCAGTGTCGCTGGTCGAATTGATCACGGCGGCCATGCCCGAGCCGGCCATCGCCGCCGTGGCAGACCGGCTCATGGCCGCCCGCCTAGTGGTCGCCCACGCTCAACCCCAGCCTGCCAGGTGTGACCTTGCGGCCATTGCGGTGCCAGGGTGGACACCGACAGATTCAGACGGTAGCTTAGCCGCGATCACGAACGAGCTCTTGATCGCTGAAACAGCGCCCACCGCCAGCGCCCCCTACTTTGACATTGCCCACGAGGCCCTGATTCGCAACTGGCCACTGCTACAGGAGTGGTTACAGATCCAGGGTCCCAAGGTCAGGCAGCAGCGAGCCATTGAGGTTGCCGCTCAGGAGTGGCAGCAGCAGGAGCAGCCCAACCATCCTGACTATTTTTTGACCAAAACCCGCCTCAACGAGGCCAAAACCTTTCGGCAGGTGCATCCTAACCAGCTCTCGGTGCTGGCCAGCAGCTATTTGGCGGCCTGCGATCGCTACACCAAGCGCTGCCACCGCCAGCGCCACCTAATACGGCTGTTGATTCCCCTCAGCATGGCTACCGGTATGCTCACAGCCTACGGCCACAGCTACCTGACCCAGTCAGAGGCCAGCTTTAGCCTGGCAAAAGCGCCTGCTGCCAGCGCGGTTACCCCTTCGTTTAATCTTGCCGAGTCGCCCGCTCCCGCCGCCCCCCATCTCGGGTCGCCCCAGACGGGCGTGGTGCGCACAGACATCATGCCTCTAGCGCGGTCGCGGCCCAGTCCACCGCCCCAGACCTATCAGGGAACCGCGCCACAGCTTCAGGCTACCCTGGCTAAAACCGCCCAGGGGTTAGAGCCGCTCCTTCACCAACCGGCTGATCGCGAAAGCGCCCCAGCCATTGCGGCTGCCCCAGCCAGTTCTGACCAGGGCAGCGACTTACCCCTAGCCAACCAGGTCGTCCAGCTTGAGGCGTGGTGGGTTTCGCCCGACGACCCATCGGTGATGATTCAAATTTGGTGCACTCGCACCGAGGCCGAACCCGTGTGTTTTACCTCCACTGCTGCCCGCACCCTGCCGGGGCAGCCCTAGCCCCAGCAAAGAAAGCTATCCTAGTCTTCGTGGCTGAAGCGATAGAACGGGGCACGCAATGCAAATTTTGTCGGTGGCGCTGCAAAACTTTAAGACCCACCGCGATCGCTACTTTGAGTTTCAGCCCGGCACCAACGCCATCTGCGGCGAAAATGGCGCGGGCAAGACCAGTATTTTAGAGGCGATCGCCTGGGTGCTCTTCAACTACCAGGGCGACTACGGCAAAGACGACCTGATTCGCAACGGCAGCGGCAGCGCCCAGGTCACCGTAGCCTTTACCTCCAACTACGATGGCCGCACGTACCACGCCCAGCGCTGCACCCAGCGGGGCTACGCTCTGTTTGACCCTCAGCTCAACGAGCGCCTGCCCTACACCCGCATTAAAGATGAGGTGCTGCCCTGGCTGCGGCAGCATTTGGGGTTAGGCCCCACCACCAACCTGCCTCAGCTGTTTGCCCGCACCCTGGGGGTGCCCCAGGGCACTTTTACCGCCGACTTTTTACAGCCCGCCGAACAGCGCAAGGCCGTATTCGACGCCATTCTTAAGGTTGAAGACTACAAGCTGGCCTTTAAGCAGATGAATGCCCTGCGCCGCTATGCCGAAGACCAGGCCGAGGCTACTAAGCGAGAAATTGCCCAATACGAAGACGCGCTGACCAGTTGGGATGACCTACACCAGCGGCAGCAGAGCCTAGTTGCCGCCATTGGCACCAGCGAGCAGCGCTTAACAACATTGCAAGAGACGCTCCGCACGCTGCAAACCCAGCGGGACGATCTCAAGGCCCAAGCTCAGGCGGTGCAAACCTTGACCACCCAGCGCCAGGGGCTGATGCACCAGCTTGAGGTCAAGCAGAGTACCCTGGCCCGACTCCAGCAATCCATGCAGCAGGCCGAGCAGGCGATCGCCCTGTGCCAAGCCCATCAGTCCGCCTACAAAGACTATCAAGCTGCCGAGCAAGCGTTGGAGGCGCTCGGTCAGGCCCAGCAGCAGCGCCAGCGCTTGCAAAGCGAGGCCCAAACCCTGCAAACCGCCCAGGGCAAAACCCAGGTCGAGCTAGCCCGGTGGCAAACCCAGCTCGAATCGTTTGCGGCTACAGAACGCGAGCTGGCCCAGCTAGAGCCCCAAATAGCGGTTCAGGCCCAGCTGGAGGCCCAGCGCCAAGATCTGATGCAGCAGCTAGAGCAGGCCCAGCGATCGCAGCTTCAGCTTCAGCAGAACCAATTGCAGAGCGCCCAGCTCGACCGGCAGCGGCAGCAGGCCATTCAAACTCGCGATCGCCTGCTCGCTTTGCAGCCCCAGGTTGATGAAATTACAGCCTTAGAAGATCGGCGCGATCGCCTCCAGCAGCAGCTCAGCCGCCTGGCCGCCGCCCGCCAGTTTGAGGCTGAGATTAGCGCCCTGGTGGCAGATAGCCGTCGCCAGGGCCAAGTCCAACAGGCCGCAATTGAAGCCGTCCTTAAAGATTTAGCCGCGATCGCCGAGAGCCTGCCGCTGCTCTCAGGCCCAACCCTGGAACGCCTGGAGCAGTCTCTTCAGGGAGCCACCGACCTGCACGGATCGCTGCTGTCGGCCCTAGACGCTATTCTCAGCGACCTGGCCGATCAAACCGATGAAGCAGTTCTCAAGACCACGCTCCAAACCTTAGAAACCGACCTCAAACAGCGCTACGGCTGGCGGGGCGAACTCGACCAGCTCAAGGGCATCATCACTCAACTGGAGCAAATTCAGCAGGCCCAGGCTGAGCTACTTGCCGAGGCAGAGGAGCTAACTCAGCAACTCGCCCAGCACGTCCAGGGACAGACCACCCTAGATGCCCTGAATAAAGAGCTGGAGGCCTTGGGCAGACCGCGAGAAAAAAGCCAGATTCTCGGGCGCACCCTGCAAGACAAAGCCCGCGTTGAGCAAGCTGCCGCCGCCCAAACCAGCGCCCTAGAAGCGCTAGACCAGCAGCTCAAGGCACTGAGCAGTCAGCTAGAGCCCTTCGCCGACCTCGACCAGCGCCTGGCCCAGGTACAGCGCGATCGCGCCCAACACCAGGCAGGCTACGGGCTGTATCTCCAAAACCAATCGCTAGCCAACCAGCACAGCCAGCTACAGACCGACCTGGCCGCAGCCCAGACCGACCTTTCCCTAGTACAGCAGCAGCAGCGCGAGGCTGACCAGGCCTACCAGGCCACCCTAGCCGAGTTCAACCCCGAAGCTGCTGCCACCCTAGAAACCACCTACAGCACCGTCAAATCTGAGGCCGACCAGCTGGCCGGGAGCTTGCCCCAGCAGCGCCAGCGATTGACCGACCTGGATCAGCAAATTGCCGGTTTGGAGGCGATCGCCCAGCGGCGCGATATCGCCAAACAGCAGCTCCAGGCTCGGGAAAAGGCCAGGCGCTTTATCAACTTTGCCCGTAAGGCCTACAACGAAGCCGGGCCGCGAATCACTGAGCAGTACGTGCGCAGCATTTCGCAGCAGGCCGACCGCCTGTTTCGAGACCTGCTTAACCGCCCCAACGTCGCCCTTCAGTGGACGCGGGACTACGAAATTGTGGTGCAGGATGGCCCCAATCAGCGGCGGTTCGTCAACCTGTCGGGGGGCGAGCAGATGTGTGCGGCCCTGGCGGTACGCCTAGCCCTGCTCAAGGTACTGGCCGATGCCGATATCGCCTTCTTTGACGAACCTACCACCAATATGGATCGCACCCGACGCCAGGGTCTCGCCGAGGCCATTGGCCGCATCAAAACGTTTCAGCAGCTATTTGTGATTAGCCACGACGACACCTTTGAGCAGATAACCGAAAACGTCATTGTGGTCGAGCGGGAGGTCGGCTGATCATCCCCAGCATCAGCAAGCGATCGCCCTTACTTCTGGGGTCATCGCCAACAAAAAGCCGCCCCCAACTTGGGGACGGCTCTAGAGGTAGGAGCCCTACAGGGGATAACGCGTACCGTCAGAGAATAACGATTGGCAGCTCTGTATCATTGACCAGAAATTACGCTGCTGGAAAAGGCGTCGCCGCTGTAAGCGGGAACCCGATCGCCGAAGTCAGTCGCTTGGCCAGTTACCGACTGAGCCAGCTGGTCAAAGGAGTCAGAGCGCCAGTTGCGCTCGTGGATAGGCTTGGTTTGCTCACCCCGGAAGTAGGCCTGGGTACCAATCAGAGCAGCGGCAACCCAGCCAACTACAAAAAGAGAAATCAATAGAGCAGTCATAGGTAAACCTCCAGTTCGAGATCGGGACAGTCGCAAAACGCGCCGCTTACCAAACTCGGCTGCGCAGTCAATGCTGACGCATTTCGCTTATGTAACTCAATGTAAACCAAATGTAACAAAATGTCAAATTAAGTTGCGCCAAGCAAATTGAAAGTGCTAAGCATTTTTGCAGAGGCTGCGGCTACAATTCCCGGAGCACCCAGAATCATGGGGCCGCTTCAGGCCTGCCAACCCTTGAGAAAGCCCGCTGCTCCGAGGGAACCATCCGCCGCCCCCTTAGGGGAACACAAATATTAAAGAGGCTGTCAGGTACGCGCCCCTTAAAACCACCTAGGATGACAGTAAGGGTCATGCGCTAGCTGCCAGTCACGGCAAGGGTTCCAAACGACTGGTTAGGCGCTTCAGTCATCTAAATTGCGCAGGCGATCGCCGACCTGCGATCGCTCCATCCCAGCCTTCTCTCCACGGCCTGCCCATGCATCCCTACACCCGCTACTCCCTTGACCTCCTCACCCAGAACTACAGCCGTGGCCAGCTTCAGTTTCACCATCTCGATCTGCGAAACGTCTCGCTGGAGGGCATCAAGCTGCCCTTTGTAGAATTTATTGACTGCAACCTCTCCGGCTTAAATCTATCGGGCGCGTTTATGCCTGGCGGCGTGTTTACCCACAGCTTGTTTCGCAAAAGCAAACTCAACTGGGCCAACCTAATTGGCAGCGACTTTTTTCGGGCCGACTTATCCGCCGTTCAGATGAGCCGAGCGCTGCTGTCAGGGGCCAAGCTGACGGGCGCTAATTTTCAGGGGGCAACGCTTAAGGAAACCGTTCTCAGCGGTAGCGACCTGCGTGGGGCTAACCTCAAGCGGGCCAACTTGCGGGGCGCTAACCTCAGCCACGCCAACCTCCAGGGAGCTGACCTGCGCGACGCTGATCTCACTGACACCGATCTTGATGGTGCCAATCTAATCGGGGCCATGATGCCCGACAACACCTACATAGACTATCGCTTCGATATGCTGCCCGCCGGGGCAGACTAGCTTGCCTACGAGATTCGTCTCCGGCTGATCGACAGCTATCAGGAAGGGTATGGCGACGGGGGCGATCGCGCTAGTGCAGCGCCGCCCCGATGCCCCCAAACAAGACCAGAGACAGAAAAAAGTCGACCATAAAGAGCCCTACCCAGGTGGTGACCACCGCTGAAGTCGCTGCCCGGCCAACCGATCGACTACAGGTGGTCGTTAGGCCCCAGGTGCAGCCCGCCAAAGCCACGATCGCCCCAAACAAAACCGATTTAATTAAGACAGCAATTAGGTCGTTGAGCACCATCAGCGATCGCACCGAGTCTAAAAACTGCCCTACCGGCATCTCATAGAATAAAAAAGCCACCCCTGCGCCGCCCGCAATACCCAGCACCAGGCCTAATACGGTGAGCACCGGCAGCATGACGCAGCAAGCCACCACCCGAGGCACCACCAGATAGTCGATCGGGTCTGTGCGCAGCACCTTAAGGGCGTCAATCTGGTCGGTCACCTTCATACAGCCAATTTCGGCAGCGTAGGCGGTGCCCACCTGCCCAGCCATAATAGCCGCAGTCAGAATGGGGGCCAGCTCCCGACAAAAGGCCATGGCAAAAGCCCCGCCCAGGGCGTGCATTGCCCCAAAGCGCTCTAGCTCTCGGGCGGTTTGAATGGTGAAAATCATGCCCGCAAACACATTCGTTAGCAGCACGGGGGTGAGGGTGAGCGGCCCCGCCGCAACCATCTGCTCTAGGGTGCGTTGGCGATTAACCCTAAATCGCAAAATGCGCATCAGCACCTGACCACCCAAAAAGCAGGCCATCACAATGTGATAAGGACAGGATTTTGGCCGCACCACCACTGCCGACCGGGAGTCAGGCCTGGGGCTACAGCCTGAGTTCGTTAACTCTGGCAGAGCGAGAGAACGTCGCAGGGGTTTGTCGTAGGCCTTAACCATGGCAAAAACTCATAGGGTAGATCGGGCACAGGCAAATTACTAAGCTCAGAGTGCCCCAACAGAACAGTTCCGTGGATCTATCTTGCAACAGCAGGGCGATAAAAAAATGTCACCTGCCCAAGGGTAGAGCCAAGTGTTTACAACGGCTGACACCGTGCTGCAAGCCAGTACAGTCGCCACTGCAGAGACGAGTCATCAAAGGCAATTGTGATAAATCGTCACTCGGGTGACTTCAATTTACAGAGTCGCCCTGGGTTGCTGACGTTTCTGCGGATAGTTTTCACATTACTGAGCTGACGGCAAGGCAAAACCGCCCGGCAGAAAGGATCCCAATACTTCCGTCGCTCCAGGTCGAGTTACTCCTGGCCCATGTCCAGCTGTCTTGGCTACGCCTTTTCTAGAAGTCAAGCAGGATAGTACATTTTTAGTACATATCTCAGGGGATATGGTACACTTGTATTATCTTCCTTTCGGAACCCTATTCCTCTTGGTGACTGAGGTCAACTCTACGTCAGTCAAAGGACTCGAAGGGTAGGGTTCGTAGTTTTTGGCGGCTCTCTTCTCGGGTACTGGGCAATGGATTTTCAAAGCATTCAAACCAAACTTACTGATACGGTCAACGCCCTGAGCCAAAGCGACTCCGCCGTACAGGTTGATTGGGCAGGGGAACCGGCGCGGCTGGGGTCAGCAGTCAGAAGCTCCCAGGCCAGCCCTGGAGGGCCGTCGCGCCCTGGCGTCGATTTTTCTACCGCCGTTGAAGCCCTGCAATGGCGAGCCGAACAGGGATCCGCTGAGCCAGGAACCGATTTGCCGGCTGGCTCAGCGCCTGCGGAAGTCTATCTCAAACGCCTGAACGCCATGGCCCAACGGATCAACCAGCTGTCGTCAGAGCAAGAGCGGGCGATCGCCGAAATGAATCTGATTCAAGCTCGCTTGATCCGTTTGTATCCCACCGTCAATCTCCAAGGGCAGGCGATCGCGCCCCCAGAACTCGACACCGAGCGGGCTGTGCTGGCCTCGGCGGAAATGGATCAGCAGGGCAATATTGTGCTGGCCTTTCGAGCCGCTCGCCCCAACCCACCTTTAGGGACTCGAACTCCCTCCATGCCTGCCGATGAACCGGCTGGCCATCGGCGCACCACCTATGGCTCGCCTAGAAACCGAGGTCGAAGCCAGTGGAGCGCCCTCGCCACAGACCTGTTGGCCCTAGGCCAAGAGCCTTCTCAACTAATCGCTCAGGTGAGTCGCACCATCTGGGATACCGGTTTAGCGATCGCCCAATTCGTCACCCCTCGCCAACCCAGGCCACTGGTTGCCCCTGGTCGCTCGCTGGGGCCTTCGACCAGGGGCGCGTCTCTTTCCCTCGTGGATGGGGTGCTGTGGCTAGGGGGTGGAGTCATCGGTCGCCTGGCGCTGAATCTTCTATTGGCCGCCTTTCCAGCCCTCTGGTCGGTAGCGGTAGCCGCGATTACCGCCATCACCGCCTATGCCCTCTACCGAGCCACCCTAGCCCCAAAGCTGGCCTTTGGCCCAGCCATTCGGGTGTTTTTATTGGTTTTAGGGCTGGTTGTGGGCGGTCAACTCTAGTGCGGTGTAGCTCCATTCTTCACTGAGTTTCAAGGAGTCAGCTTATGGTTTCAATGCATCCGCAGGGGGAGAGAATCACCCTGGCAACCGCCAAGCCCTTTATCGCCGGGGGAATTTTGCTGGCCATAGGGCTACTGGCCATCGACGGTCAGGGGGCCGGGGGCTGGTTGCAGGCCGCCAGGCCACAGAGCACTGAAGGGTGCGAAAAAATTGTGCAGGGTACGGCCCAGTTGAGCCGTGAACAGCTCGCTCAGCTCCTGGTGGTGCCCGAGCGAGACCCTAAAGAAAACGTGCGCAAGATTGTGGCCGAGCCCTACTGTGCTCTGCCTCAGCTCCAGGTACGCTCTGGGGTGGTCTCAGAGCGCGAAGCCTACCCGATGGCTTGGGATCCGACCGTGCAGCTAGTAATTTTGTACGAAAATGACGAGTACGCGGGCTACCGCTTTCGGTTTCAATAGTGCCCTGCTGTTGATGAGTCAGTTTGGCTGGGGATGTTCAAGTCTGTGGGCGAGACGACCGTTGTCTCAGCCTAAGTTTCTGCGCTTGGCTACACTGCCCCACAGCCTAGGTCGACTGGCCCTGGGTCTGGGCCTCGGCCTGCTGATGGTTACCCTAAGCGGCTGTGGCAGGCTGACTCCGATGGCACCCCGTCAGATCGTGCTGAAGCAGGCCTGGGAAATCGAATCGGGCGATCGCGTGGCCGGGCAGTTGGTCACCGGCAGCCTGGGCGATATTTCCCTACGGCTCCAAGGGGCACGGCTGCGCGCTCCGTTTACGGGTCAGGTAGAACTGGCTGCCAAGGGATTCAACTGCATCTATTTTTCGAGCCCAGAGGTACCGGCCTACCTATTTCGCTACTGCGGCGTTAGCCAACCGCGCGTGGGGTCGGTGGAGGCAGGCACCGTCATGGGGCGTGGGCGCTACATTCACTTTGCCACTCTGCGACGCCAGCCCGATGGCTCTTGGGCCATGGTCGAGCCCTCCGATCGCGTACTGGAGCGATCGCTGAATCGTCCGCCCCCTCGCCTACCGTTCTAGCCCAGCCCCTTCTGCTTCAGAATCCCAATTCCCCCTCAGCCCCAATCTTCTTGGCCATCTATCCCCCGCTGCCCCATGAAGCTACATCCCACTCTTCTAGCCGCCAGTGCTCTGTTGGCCCTGTTTAGCCCCACTGCCGTACGGGCCGACGACGGCATCCTCAGCTTTGAGCTGGCCCGGCCCCAGTGGGCCGAGCAGCCCCCCGTAGTCGAAGCCGTAGCCGCTGCCCCAGCGGTGGATATCACCAATCAGCCCCTGCCAATTCCGGCCCAGGCGGCCAACCCGCCCATGCGCTATCACTCACCCCAGCAGTTGCCCGCTGGGGTGTATCGGCGCGGGGTCGCCGTCGGCCTCAACGAAAGCACGTCGGCCACCGCCCTGCTGCCCCCAGCCCCGCCGTTACCCGAGGCCTCGGTGATGGTGGCAGTAGCTCCCCCGCCTGCCCCCGAGCCCCAGGCCGAACCGCCAAAAGAGACCCCGCTCTTAGCCCTCGATTTTGGCCTAGAGCCATCAGCTGCAGTGGTTATGGCCCAGGCCAAGGCAGCCGAGCCCAAAGTTCCGGCGAACCCGCTGCCGGGTTTGTTTGAAGGTAATTCAGACTCCTTAGTAGCCTGGGCCGTGGGCAGTGCTGAGGGCACCCGCACCCCCAATGGCGCTATCAATCCTGCCTACTTTGGCCACAGTGACCCCGGCAACCGCGTATGGAACATGGGTACATTTTCTTACCAGCACGGGGCCAGCACGCCAGCAGAAGCCGATCAGAAGCAGCTAGCTCGGCTTCAGAATCAGGGAGATGTGCTGCGAGAAAGAGCGCTCAAACACGGCCTTAACCTCACCCTTGAAGAAACCCTCAACGGACTGGATCTAGCGAATCAGTCACCCCTAGCGGCAATTGGGCGGGTGGGCTACATTGAGCGATTGGCCGAGGCCAAAGCCAACGGCTATGAGGGATCGGAAGCTATTTTAGTCGCCCGCACCCGCTCCTACATCAACCCTAACACCGGACGCTGGAATGCGCCTGGGTTGGGCAATACGGAGCCCAGCATTCGCCGCGATCAGCAGCGCCGCGCCAATGCTGTTGCCCAGGCGATCGCCGCCTATGAGGCCCAAAATCCTGGACTCCATGCCCAGAACTGGGTACTGACCCCCGCTCCCGAACCAGAAACCCCGGTTGCTCTAGAGATCGCAGCGGCGGAGCCTGTGGACGAGGTACTACAGATGTGGACCTCCCCCAGCGACCCGGTTGCCCAAGCTGAACCGGCAGAAAACGAGGCGATCGCCGCCGCACCTGACCAGGAAACAACTGACGCAGATCCCTTAGCAGCTCTCTGGCAGGTCACCGTTGAGCGCTTCTCCCAGGCCGCGTTTCCGGCTGGGGGCAGCACCTCCCCGCAAATCGCTTCCCTCACCAACGTGTTGTTCAACCGAGGCGATACGCCTCCTTCTACAGCCGCCACCGGAGAGGGTGGTGATGCGCAGATTTCCCCAGAGGAGTCGTCCGGCAGCAGTGCAGAACCTGCTGACCAGGGGGCAGTAGCGTCCCAAGAGCCAGCCCCTGTTGACGATAGGAGCAGTGCAGACGCAGTAACAGAAGCGGAGTCCGTGGCGATCGCCCCCTCAGCCAAGGTGGCAGAAGCAGAGCCCACTGAGATCGCTCCCTTAGCCGAGGTGGCAGGAGCAGAGCCCGCTGTAATTCCGGATCGGATCGCTCCCCCCTCCTGGGCCGACGCCAAGGAAGGCAGTCAACCCGTGGCTACTCCAGTAACAGCGACATCCCCTGTACCGGGAGCATTTCCCGAAAGCACGGTCTATATGCCCCAGCCTAACGCCCCAGCGCCTGAACACCTAGCCAAAGAAATGCCTCAGGAAGATGCCAGATCTCCAGCAACCGACCTGACGGCGACTCCGGCTGAACCCTTGCCTGAGACGATAGCTCCAACCCCAGAAGCTGCCGAGCCAGTGGCTACCGATGTCGTTCCTGCCCCCGCACCACAGGCATCGCCTCTAGAGATCCCCAGCCCGGCTGACCTAACAATTGCCCCAGAGCAGGAGGAACCCCTAGGGTTTGAACAGGTTAGCGCCGCCGATCTGTCGGTTGAGCCTTCCCCGGCGGATGTAGAGACCGCAGCAGACGAGGCGATCGCCGCACCGGCACCCGAGCCAAGTCAGGCTCCCACCCCCGACACGGCTAGGGAAGGTGCACCAATGCAGTAGCTCTAGACCACCGTTGGCAGAGTTGTCTGCAAAGCTCTACCGGAAAAGAAAGACGCGATCGCCCCTTTTGTGCGATCGCGAGCTAGACAGCTGACTTTCGGCAACAGATGAATGACAATTCCACAGAAAATCTTTCCTGATAGGGTTTTAGTCCTCAAAAAACCCTTTTTTCACCATTACCAGACCTCGAACGGCTAGGCAAGACAGACCTCAAACCTAGTGAAATGGTAAAGGCTCCCATAAAGATTAATAGGCTGATCTTAAGAAATGAACCCCGCGTCTCGCCTCACGCCTAGCATAGGGGAATCCTGATCGTTAACTTTCCAGGCCCATGCCGGAGCCCGACACCCACGCTCTATCCAACGACCTTTCTGCCCTAGACATACAAAGCGGCAGTGAAGCCATCGATAGCCGCCTCAAAGTGGCCCAAATGCTGTCCCTAATCGACAGCATCTTGCCCTTTGAGGCCTGCCTTTATCACGAGATTATCCCGCTCTCGGTAGAGTCGAGTTGCCTGCACCTTGGCATGGTCAACCCGTCAGACACCGTTGCGATAGAATATGCCCGCAAGCAAGTCTCCTTTATTCACTGCTCGGTGAAGTCGTGGCCTGTGGACTGTGACTGGCAGCGCAAAATGCTGTCCAAGTACCTCAGCTACGCATCTCGTCAAAAAGCTCGGCCTCAGCCGCAGATTGAAGCACCGTCCCATGCCCAAAACCAGGCCGATGAGTTTCTCACCTTTATTGTTGACAGCCCTGAGGATCTGCGCAGCGATCGCCCGTTGGAGCCGGTCTCTGACCATCGCCCCGCCCCGACTCCTGACCTGCCACCTGCTCCTTCGCCACCACCAATAGAAACTCCTCCAGCGGCCCAGCCAGTGGCGGAGCTAGAGTCTCAACCCCTCACCCTTGCCCTCGATCCCATCCTCAGCCAGGTGCCCCTCGATCAGCTGCACCGCTTGCCGCCCCCCAAACTCACCCAGGCACTGCTCTACCAGGTTTTAACCGAAGGCATTGGGCGGCTCTATTTAGAACGACGACCCAGCCATGGTCAGGTGCTCTGGAGCAAAGACGGTGTGGTGCAGGCCGCGCTCAAAAACCTCAGCCTCGACCAGGTTCAAAGTGTGATCAACGAACTCAAGCGGCTGACTCACCTGCCCCTATTGCCCACCACCCAGCCTAAACAGGCCGATATTGAGCGGCTGTACAAAGGCGATCGCGTGCTGCTGCGTCTGCGGCTGATGGCAGGCTCCCACGGTGAAGAAGCTACCCTCCAGGTACTGCGAGGAGCGGCGCTGAAGTTTTACCAACAGCAGCAAATCAAGCAGATGGGAGAAGATGCCCTCGGCGTCGCCCAAACCCTGCAAAAACGGATCTGCGAGATTCGCCAGCGGGCTCGCCAGTCGATTACCATCGAGCCTCCCTCAGCGCGGACCCTAGAGGCTCTAAGCCACCTGCTCAAAACCATGGAAGAGCAGATCGAGCAAATCATGCAAGCGTCTGTTGAACCAGACAGCAAGAAGTAGGCCTGAGCGAACCATCAGGTTCTCAGATTCCATCGCTAAAAGTCTTCCAACTAAAACTTATCTGGGATATCAGAGCGACCGGCCCAACGACCGAATTCACGTCCTTAGGAAGGATGTCTTTTAGTTCGGACACTCCAACGTTAACGCTCTTACTTAGCCCCCCAGGCGCTAGTCATGCGGCCAAAGTTGAGCCGAAACTCATCTAGACCCAACCGGGTGCCGGGACGATCTTCATCCCAGGAAGCCGACAGGACACCGTAGGTAAGCCCTACCACCCCTAGGCCAAAGCAGCCCAGGGTAATCAGCAAAACAAAGTAGGATGGCAGCTCTACCACCTGGTTTACCACCAGGTAGTAGCTCACGAAAAATGTCAGTATCCCCACCCCGGTCGGGACACCTGAGAAGGCCAGCATGCGCCGCAGCATGCGATCGCTCACCACCTCAGGGATAGCGGTTGCTGACTTGGCCGACGGCTTAGCGCCATCTTTCTTTTTAGAAACAACCCCCGGCTTGGCGGAAGCGGCCTTGTTGGCAGAAGCTGATTTCTGAGCTGCGCTTTTGCCAGGAGATGGCTTAGCAGTAGCCTTTTTAGGCTCCTCGGCAGGCTTGGCAGCACTCTTACGAGGCTCAAAGGGCAGGCGCTTGCGAGACGAATCAGGGGCCATAGCGCTACGTGACAACAACAGACAATATTTAAGCCAGGCCGCCATCCCTGCTCACTCAGCCTGGATGCGCAGCCTGGGCAAATGGCTGGAAGTTCTGACAAGGAATCATCGCTCCAGTCGTCTCAACCCAGCCTGCGCACAGTCTCTAGCCTTAGGCGACTTCTGGAAAACACTTTACCCAGCGGTGGGCGATGCCCACCCTACAGTCACTAGATAATTGGGTTGTCTTGTCTGGAAATTTCCTTGTCTGACAAGCCCTAGCCGCGAATGCCGAGCTTTTGAATCAGAGCCCGGTAGCGCTCAGAGTCTTGCTTTTGCAGGTAGGCCATGAGGCGCTTGCGGTGGCCAATCATTTTGAGCAGGCCCCGGCGAGACGAGTAGTCTTTTTTGTTCTTTTGCAGGTGGGTGCTCAGCTGATTGATGCGATCGGTGAGCATAGCAATCTGCAAATCGGCAGAGCCGGTGTCAGTTTCGTGCACCTGGTAGTCGGAAATAAGTTCCTGCTTGCGCGCTTGCAACAGAGTCATGGGACAGACAGCTTCTCTAGAAGGATAGGTTTGAGTCAGGATTTTCCACTATAGCATAGGGGTCGCCGCCCCTATCAACTCCAGCCAGAAGTCGAAGGCAGGATTACTGGCTGAGCCAGGCGATCGCCTCGCGTACCCAGCTTTCAGGATCCGCCGTCTTCTGTAGAGTCGAGTTACGGCCCACCGCCTGTAGCGCCTTGAGAATTTCACTCTGGCTGTAGCCCAAGGCGCTGAGGGTGGTTTCAACCTCTTCGTAGAGGGTAGGCACCGGCCCAGCCGCAGGCACCAGCCCAACCCCTGACTGGGTCTGCCAGTCTTGGAGCTTGGTTTTGAGCTCTAGCACCAGACGTTCGGCCGTTTTGTTGCCCACCCCTGGGGTGCGCGACAGCAGGCGGGTGTTGCCACTCACCACCGCCTGGGTTAGCTCAGCTTCGCCCAGGGTGTCAAGCAAGGCCAGGGCCATCTGGGGGCCAATGCCGCTGACGCTAATCAACAGCCGAAACAGATCGCGCTCTTGCCGGAGGCCAAAGCCAAACAAGACCGCTTGGTCTTCGCGAAAGTAGAGGTGGCTAAAGAGCTGCACTACCTCCCCCAAGGGTGGCAGCAGCGATAGCTGACGGGCGGGTACCTGCATGTCGTAGCCCACCTGATTCACGTCCAGGGTCAGGATAATTTTGTGGTTGCCAGGCTTTTGAATATCGGCCAAGACCCCTTTGAGATAGCTGATCATGGGTCGGCGGCAGGCTTTTGCGGCGATCGGGGGCGATTGGCAGGGCGCTCTGGGGATACATCGGTTCGTGGATCTGACGGTGGAACCGCTTTGCTCGCCTTGGGGCGCTGGGTTGGCACAGGAGCTGGGGGTTCCTTGACGGGCTGAAGGTGGCTGCGCCCGTTTTGAATGATGCGCAACATTTGAGAGAGCTGCTGCTCTACGTTGGAGAGTACCTGGTCAGCATAACCATCGGCTTCCTGCTGAATCATGTCTTGCTCGTCTAGGGCTTTCTGGCGCAGGGCCTCCCATTCACGCTGGGCCTGGAGCTGCATTTGCTCAATGTCGCCCATTACCTGGGTGCGCAGGCTGTCGCAGTCTTGCTGGGCCTGGGTTTTAAGCTGTTGCGCCATTTGCTCGGCCTGGCGCACAATGCCAAGCTCATCGAGCATTTGGGCGGCCTGCTGCTCGGCGGCGGCGATCAGGTCTTGGGCATAGCGCTCGGCTTCGGCCAGCAGGGTGTTGCGCTGCTGCAAAATTTGCACCGCCTGGCGAAAGGCCGGCGGCAGGTTGAGGCGAATGGCATCGAGCTGGTCAAGCAGCTGATCTTCATCGACCAGGGTACGACCGCTGAAGGGCACGCGCGGGCTGGCTAAAATCAGCTCTTCGAGCTTGTTGAGTTCCTGCTGTATGTCAATGTCACCGGGGCTGGGGAGGGTCGCACTGGTTTCCACCGCCTCTACCGACAATCCATTGGCTTGGGCACCGGCACTGCGGGACTGGGCGCTGCGGGGCTGGGCATTGAGGCGGGCGGGGTCTGGGCGTAGCATTGGTAAATGTCTCGCGCTACATGGTGGGGAACAAGGTGGTCTATGGGGCCGCCAAAGCGGGCGATTTCTTTGACCAGGCTGCTGCTAAGAAAGCTGTACTCGGTGGAAGTTGATAGAAAAAGCGTCTCAATATCGTCGGCCAGGGTCTTATTAGTATGCGCCATTTGCAGCTCTTTTTCGAAATCGGAGAGCACTCGCAGCCCCCGCAGCAGCACTTGGGCATGGCGCTGTCTGGCGTAGTTAATGGTGAGCCCATCGTAATGGTCAATATCAATGTTGCTGAGGTGCGCTACCGATCGCTCGATTTGCCGAATGCGCTCATCGGTAGAGAACATCGGCACCTTGTTAGGGTTGCTAGACACCAGCACAATCACCCGTTCAAACAGTCGACTGCCACGGGTAATGATGTCTAAATGGCCCAGGGTGATGGGGTCAAAACTGCCGGGATAGATGGCAATCAAAGCAGGCTAGCCAGTATTCCAGTATTAATGTGGCGATTATAGCTGACTTCTGACTGTTGAGGCTGAAGCCCGCGTTTCTAGCCAACGGGATGAGAGGCAGCGGAGGGTAAGCGCTTGCGGTAGACGCGATCGCACCGAGCCGTCTCGACCCCACTGGCAGATTCATAACCGCTGGCTTCGTACAGCCCCACCGCTTCCTTTAGCACCGAGGCCGTTTCCAGCCAAATATCGGTGAAGCCGCGCTGCTGAATGGCAGATTCTAGCGTGCTGAGCAGATAGCGCCCCAGGCCTTGTCCGCGCGCCTGGGGCAGCAGGTACATTTTGCGCAACTCCACGGCACCCTCTCCACGCTGGGTAGGACGATACCCAGCGGTACCGACCAGCTCGCCATCGGTTTCGACGACCCAAAATTCGCCGCCGGTTTCCCAATAGCAGGCCTCTACTTCTAGGGCATCGCGATCGCTGGCAGTCGGTTCGCAGGTGAGGCAGTATTCTTGCAGTACTTGACCAATGATGGCCACGGCGGCGGCGCGATCGCCAGGCTGCCAGCTGCGAATCAGGTAGGGGCCAAAGGTGCTGTGGTGGTCTAGCGACATTGAACTCTTCTCTAGCTATGAATGCGGGGCTGGGGGTGAAGACTAGCTAAAATTTCGCTTTCGGCGGCGGCTAATTCAGCTAGTCGCCCTTCTACCTCGGCCCGGGGAAAGCGCCCAGTGGCCAGTACCCAGTAAGCGCCGTAGTGGCGGGCCTCTGAAGCCATAAGACTGCGGTAAAACTGGGCGAGTTCGGGGTCGGGGCAGTGCTGGCCCAACAAGCCTAACCGTTCGTGGCTGCGAGCTTCGATCAGCGCCGACACCAGCAGCACATCGAGCTGACGGTGGGGTTCGGCGGAGCGCACCTGCTGACGCAGGGCGGCTCCGTAGGGCGGTGGCGGCAACGGGCCTAAGGGAATGCTGCGCCGCTCTAGCCACTGATTCACCTGGCCAAAGTGGGCCAGTTCTTCTTGGGCGATCGCAGTCAGCGCCTTCACCAACTCAGCATCCGACGGATAGCGATTGATTAGGCTCATGGCCACCCCCGCCGCCTTGCGCTCGCACTGGGCGTGATCGAGCAAAACCACGTCGAGGTTAGCCAGAGCTTGCTCAACCCACGCTTGGGAGGTTGGCGTCTCTAGAAATTTAATTGTGGCGGTGGCCATACAACTTCGAGAAGATTCGAGGAGGAATTTAGCGCAGATCTAAGTCTAAACCACTACGAATCTGCGATCGCTGGGTGCAGGTCTCTGAGGTGCTTTACCAGCGCGTGCAGCCCCAGGCGATAGCTGTCGGCCCCAAAGCCGCAGATTTGGCCCACGGCCACCGCAGCAATATACGAGTGATGGCGAAAGGCTTCGCGCTGGTGGATATTGCTGAGGTGAACTTCTACCGTGGGAATAGCAACGGCTGCGATCGCATCTCGAATGGCCACACTGGTGTGGGTATAGGCCCCAGGATTGATCAGAATACCGTCTTTTTGGCCAAAAGCAGCCTGAACACAGTCCACTAACGCCCCTTCACTGTTGGATTGAAAGCAATCCAGAGCAACCCCTAGGGTAGTCGCTTCAGCGTCCAGGGATTCTTCGATGGTAGCTAAGGTCTGCCGACCATAGATATTGGGTTCTCGCAGGCCCAGCATGTTGAGATTTGGGCCGTGAATGACTTGAACCCTAAACGGTAACATTGCCCTTAAATGCCCTATCGCTGGGACGTAACTCGTTGATTTTTCGCCTAGATCTAACCAGCCAGACTACGTATCGCCCCAGCACAAATTAATCTTAGCGACGGTATCGCCAAACTCTAAGCAAACTCTCTGAGAGCACCCTAGCGGCGGGGTTCTTCTACCGGAATAGGAATCAGGTCAGGCTCTGCCTGGTGCTCAGGGCCAAATAGAGCTTCAATGACTCTATCGACCCAGTCGCGCAGTTTTTCGAGAGCCTTTTCGATGTAGTCCATTAGGGCAAAACTCCTTACTGGCACACGCCACCCCGGTTGCTCTTACCTAAAACCGGCTCTAGGCCAGACGGGGGCTGCATTCATCCATAATTACATAATAGCCATTTGAAGCAAATGATCAACCCAACCATTACAGCAGGTTGCGCCGCAGAGCATCCAGGGCAGAAAGGGCACTAAGCTGACGCACCCAATCGCGCCCCCGATACCCAGAAAACTCGTGCTTGTAGGTCAACACATCGCCCTTGGGAGTAGCCAGGCCAATGTAGACCAATCCTACGGGTTTGGTCTCGCTGCCCCCATCTGGCCCAGCAATGCCGGTAATACTCAAGGCCCAGTCAGTTTGCAGCAGCGACTTAGCGCCTAGAGCCATCTGCTCGGCTACGATCGCACTCACGGCCCCCTGTTCTTCTAAAATAGCCGGATCCACTTTGAGGATATTGATTTTGACTCGGTTGTCGTAGGCAATCACACCGCCGTAAAAGTAGGCAGAGCTGCCCGCAATATCGGTTAAGAGCTGCCCTAGGCCCCCGCCCGTACAAGACTCAGCCACGGCTACGGTTTGCTGCCGCAACCGCAGCAGCTGTCCGACCACTGAGGCCAGGGTATCGTCGTCGGCCCCGTAGCAGTCGTTGCCCACCAGCGATCGAATTCCCGCTTCGACCGGCTCAATTTTGGCCAGGGCCGCCGCGGTAGAGTCGGCCCGCACGCTAATGCGCAGTTTGGATTCACCTTTGCTGGCGTAGGGGGCAACCGTGGGGTTCCCCTGGCTCAGGTAGGGGGCAACCTGCTCCGCCAGGGCCGACTCGCTAATGCCCCAAAACCGCAGCATGCGGCTGACAATGGTGGTCGTCACCCAGCCCTGGCTGCGCAGGTAGGGTACGGCGGTTTCCTTCCACATGGCCTGCATTTCCCTCGGCACACCGGGGAAGGTCATCAGGGTCAGCCCAGGCCGGGGCGACCAGATAATCCCTGGAGCAGTGCCCTGGGGGTTGGGCAACACCGTGGCTCCCTTGGGCAGCAGCGCCTGCTTGCGGTTGCTGAGGGGCATCGTCCGGCCTCGGGCGGTAAATTTGGCCTCAATATCGGCCAATAGGTCAGGGTGCTCAACCAGAGGCGCACCAAACAGGTCGGCCAGCGTCTCTATGGTCAGATCGTCGGGGGTGGGGCCAAGGCCGCCGGTAAAGAGCAGAAGCTGGGATGCCGTTCCTGGCTGCTGGACGAAGCGATCGGCGGCAGTGGTCACCGCCTGCTGAATGCGGGCTGGGTTGTCGCCCACCACGGTCTGGAAGTAGTGGGCAATGCCCAGACTGGCCAGCTCTTTCGCCAAAAACTGGGCGTTGCCGTTGAGAATGTCCCCCAGCAGCAGCTCAGTACCCACGCAGATAATCTCTGCGCTGTGCATGGCCGGGGATAAAGTCTCGGTCTCGGCAGGCTGAAACGCTGGACTGTGTGGCATGGGGCATCCTTAGGGCGAAAGGGGCCGGGCCGATGGGATGGCCGGGGCGCAATAGTGTCATTATGACCATTGCAGGGACGTCAGGAAAAGCCTGTTTGGCCTATTGGCTAAGTCCCTAGATTATGTCGCGGATTGGTTGTTTTAAGGAGAGGCTACCCGATGGCAGGTTGGCGCGAGGGGGATAGAGCCGTCAGGGGAGGCGATGGTCAAAGACCCGCCGTAGGGGGCGATCGCAAACAACCAGGCTGGGCTACCGGGCTGCTAGCCCTAATGTTGGGAGGCCTGCTCTACCGCACCATCGTTGCAATCTGGCTGTTTCCAGGATTCGACGAAGCCTACTACTATCTCTACAGCCGCTACCTGAGCCTGAGCTATTTCGACCATCCGCCCTTGGTAGCCCTCACCACTGGGCTGGGCTGGTGGCTCACGGGGGTGATCTCACCCTTCACCATTCGCCTTGGGGCGCTGGTGCTCTACTGCCTCAGTTTAGGGCTGCTGTATCTGGCGGCAACGCGGCTGTTTTCAGCGGCGGTAGGCCAGATGACGGTGGCTATCGTTACGCTGATACCGCTGTTTACCATCGGCTTTGGCATTCTCACCTCCCCCGACAATGGGCTGATTTTGTTTTGGAGCGCTACGCTGCTGGTCGCGGCTTGGGAGTTTTTTCCCCATAGCAGCCAAATTGAGGACTCTGGGGCAATTAAAGCGACCTATGTGCCCACCTGGCGCATTGTGCTGCTGGGGCTGACGGTGGCCCTGGCGGGGTTGAGCAAGTACCACGGGTTTGTGCTGGGCGTGAGTCTGGTGGGGTTTTGTGCCGCCTATCGGCCCTACCGAGCGGCGCTGCGATCGCCCTGGACGCTCCTTTCCTTGGGCGTCTTCATTCTTACCCTCTTCCCCCTGTGGTACTGGAATAGCCAAAACGACTGGATTTCCTTTCGCTTTCAGCTGGGTATGCGGTTTGATGGCAACAATGCTCCCAGTGGCTTTAGCTTGGGGCAGATGGTGGGCTACTGGCTGCTGTCCATCGTGTACCTGTTTCCCCTGTTTGGCTTTCCACTGTGGTGGGTAGCGGCGCGACAGGGTGCAAAGCAGGCATTGCTCTTGCGTTCCCCCAGCCTGGTCGGCGACGAAGGGCAAGATTACTATAGACGGGGTCTAGTGCTGTGGCTATCGCTGCCGATTATGCTGCTATTTACCTTGCTGGGGGGCAAGCAGCAGATTTTGCCCGCCTGGCCTGCCCCTGGCTACTGGGGCATCGCCATTTTGCTGGCCGCTCAGGTGCTAGTTTGGCAACGCGATCGCCCCCGTCTCGTTCGCCGCTGGCTATGGGGTTCAGGGCTGTTTTTGGGCTCTCTGTCGATGGTGGCGCTGCTGCACCTACAGCTCGGCGTCCTGCAAAAACCCAGCACCTACGCTCTGTTTGGTGGGCTAGTCCCTGTCGAGCAGGATGGCTCTACAGAACTGATCGACACTAGTCAGCTCAAGCGGCAGTTTGCCAGCATCCCAAAGATTCGCACAGCTCTCAATGAGGTGGGGTTTGTCTTCACCAACGAGTATTACCTGGGAGGCTACTTTGCCATGGCTATCCACCCCACAGTCGATCTGCCGGTGACGGCCTTTAGCCAAGATGCGCGGGGGTTTGCCTACTGGTTTAACCCCCAGGGCTGGGTGGGCCAAGATGCACTCTACATGACCTTGGATCGCTTTGCCCAAGTCGATGAGATTGTGGAAGGCTACCGGCCCCTCTTCGACAGCATTGAGCCGCTAGCCACCGTACCGATCATGCGCGGCGGCGAAGTAACCGAAACCATTCATGTTTACCGCGCCAGCAATCTGCGGCAGGCCTACAAATACCCCTACGGCCCCTCAGCGAGTGCGCTGCCGCAGCCGCCAGCCGGTGTAGCTGAGTAGCGCTGTGGCGGCTAAGGCATAGACTAGGCCGCTGGGCATGCCCGCAAACGCCAGAGCCAAACTACCGGCCCACAGGGTCAGCACGTAGATAAAGAGCACCGTTACCCGGTGAGAAAGCCCCGCCTGAAGCAGCCGGTGGTGCAGGTGGCGCTTGTCAGCCACAAAGGGAGATTTACCGGCTCGCAGGCGATCGACAATTACAGCTGACATATCGAGAATCGGTACGGCCAAGATCAGATAGGGCAGCAGTACCGCAGCGGTAGTCACCGTTTTAACCAGCCCGATGACTCCCACTCCCGCCAGGGTAAAGCCCATAAAGTAGGCACCCCCATCTCCCATGAAAATTTTGGCCGGGTTAAAGTTGTAGCGCAAGAAGCCCAGGGCACCACCAGCTACCGCCGCCGCAATTAACGCCGCAGCGGGCTGATTCATATAGAGACTCACCACCAGCATGATTAGGGCGGCAATACCTGAAACCCCAGCTGCCAGGCCATCGAGACCGTCAATCCAGTTGATGGCGTTGGCCATGCCCACTAGCCACAAAATGGTCACCGGCAGGCTGATAAAGTCGGGCAGTTGGGTGAGTCCGTAGAAGGGAATCGTGAGAAAGTCGATGCTCACGCCTACGTACCAGGCCATGGTGGCCACTATGGCCTGCATAAACAGGCGGCTGAGAGGCGAGAGACCAAATAGGTCATCGGTAAGACCAATCAGAAAGAACGCCAACCCGCCGAGGGTAACCCCCCAAATTTGAAATTCCTGGGGAGGAGCGAGGTGTGCTCCGCTAGCGTCGATAAAACCGCCCAAAGCCCATACCGTCAGCAAAGCCAGTAGGGTGCCAATGAAAATTGATACACCGCCTAGCCGCACCATGGGCTTGTCGTGCACCTTGCGATCGCCGGGCTGATCGACTCGCCCGCTCTTGAGGCCAATGCGGCGCACAATTGGCGTCGTACCGAGTACCACCGCGGCGGAGATACCAAAGGCCAACACGTGATACAGATAAAACGGCATCTCACTCCCCTTTATTGTTGGAGACTCTTCTCCCTAGCAGCCACCTCACCAGCCCAGGACTGCCCCCGCAAAACTAGCGGTTTGGCACGATCGAACAGCCTATGGAAGCCCTAGGGTGCCGCCCCAGAATCCCAATCAAACAGGCCAAAGGGTATTTTGGCCTGAAACAGTCCATAGGATAGGTCGAGTCTTGCTAAACAGACAAAAACTCCATGCAATTATGACAGATCATTAAGGTGTCACCCTAACTTTCTGCACATTGTATGGAGTTAACGCCCAATTCAAGGGGTGAAAAGCCTACCTAGAGGATGGCTTAGCGCTTAGACCAAGGCCGGAACTAGGCCGCCCAGGTGGGCGTAGAGGGGGAAGCGATCGCACAAGGCCGCCACCCGGCGCTTGCAGTGCTCAGCGATCGCTGCATCTTCGGGGTTGAGCAGGCGATCGGCGATGATGTTGGCGATCTCAGTGAACTCAGTCTCACCCATACCGCGGGTGGTCATCGCCGGAGAGCCCAGGCGCAGACCGCTGGTGACAAAGGGCGACTCAGGGTCGTAGGGCACGGTGTTTTTGTTGGCGGTGATGTTGACCTCGCTTACCAACTGATCGGCGCGCTTGCCGGTCATGCCGATGGAGCGCAGGTCAACCAGCACCAGGTGGTTGTCGGTACCGTCAGACACCACCTTAATGCCGCGCTGCTGGAGCTGGGCAGCCAGGCGCTGGGCGTTAGCAATCACCTGGGCAGCGTAGGTGCGAAACTCGGGCTTGAGGGCTTCACCAAAGGCCACGGCCTTGGCCGCAATTACGTGTTCTAGGGGGCCGCCCTGGCTGCCGGGGAACACTGCCTTGTCAAACTTTTTGCCCAGTTCGACATCGCGGGTCAGAATCAGACCCCCGCGAGGGCCGCGCAGGGTTTTGTGAGTGGTGGTGGTCACCACGTCACAGTAAGGCAGGGGGTTAGGGTGCAGGCCAGCGGCCACCAGACCGGCAATGTGGGCGATATCGGCCATCAGATAGGCACCGGCTTCGTCTGCGATCGCGCGAAACTTCTCAAAATCAATCACGCGAGGGTACGCCGAGTAGCCGCAGATGATCAGCTTGGGGTGGTGCTCCAGCGCCAGCTCGCGAATCTGGTCGAAGTCGAGCTGTTCCGTATCGCGGCTGACGCCGTACTGAGCCACCTTAAACCACTTGCCCGATACGTTCACAGGCGAACCGTGGGTCAGGTGCCCGCCGTGGGATAGATCCATGCCCAAAATAGTGTCGCCGGGCTGGAGGAGGGCCAGAAACACGGCAAAGTTAGCCTGGGCTCCAGAGTGGGGCTGCACGTTGGCGTGGGCGGCACCGAAGAGTTCTTTGGCGCGATCGATCGCTAGCTGCTCAGCTTCATCCACAAAGGCGCAGCCACCGTAGTAGCGCTTGCCCGGCAGCCCTTCGGCATACTTGTTGGTGAGCACCGACCCCTGGGCCGCCAGCACCGCAGGCGAGGTAAAGTTCTCGCTAGCAATTAGCTCCAGGTGGTCGCGCTGGCGCTGCAGCTCACGCTGCATGATGCTGGCCAGCAGCGGATCAGACTCTTGCAGAAAATCAACGTTAGTTTTAGGCACGGGCAAGGCTCCCAACAATCGACAGAACTGGACAGACAAAGGGGACCCGTTAACGGGTAGCCGATAGAGCGCCTTCCCCCGAGAGCGGTACTGCGCTTGCTGCCCACCATCCCCCAGGATTCGCTTCGCGAGGTGCAGCGCCGGAGTGGAGGTAGAAGAACCCCCGCAAGGATCGGGCATTGAGCAGTTTAATACGCAGTCTATTATCTTATCTGGATGGCTTTCAAATGGGTAGTCAGCCCTCTGTGCTAGGCCCACCGAGGGCGTGGATTCAGAATTTGCGGACAAATGTTACGGATTGCAACATATAATCTGTAGAAACGGCAGAGGCAGGGTTGCTTCGGAGAATGGGCCGATTTCAACTGTTTTGCCAAAGTTGGGTGCAGTTGTGAGAGGCTAGGTTAAGCAGAATTGCCTGTAGTCGGTTTGAGATTTATATTCTCCAGGTTTGGGTCATTAATGCTGCAACTGACGGATTCTCCCACCATCCAATCCCTATCCTCCATTGAGGATGCCTACGAGGTGTGCCGACGCGTCACGGCGAAGTATTCCAAGACGTTTTACACCGGCACCATGCTAATGGCCCCCGCCAAACGGCGCGCCATTTGGGCCATTTACGTCTGGTGCCGCCGTACCGATGAACTGGTGGATGGGCCACAGGCGCAGTTCACCAGCGAAAAGACGTTGGACAGGTGGGAGTCGCAGCTAGAGTCGATTTTTGCCGGCTGCCCGGTAGACGATGAAGATGTCGCTCTGGTAGATGCCCTGGAGCAGTTTCCCCTCGACATTCAGCCCTTTCGCGACATGATTGCGGGCCAGCGGATGGATTTACACCGCAACCGCTACGAGACCTTTGAAGACCTAGAGCTGTACTGCTATCGCGTGGCGGGCACCGTAGGGCTTATGTCGACCAAAGTGATGGGCGTTGATACCCAGCTGCAAACCGCTCCCTGGAGCCAGCAGCAGCAGCTCGACCCCACTCCCCAGGCGATCGCCCTGGGCATTGCCAACCAGCTCACCAACATTCTGCGCGACGTAGGTGAAGATGCTCGCCGGGGCCGCATCTATTTGCCCCTGGCCGACCTAGCCGCCTTTGACTACACCGAGGCCGATCTGATGGCTGGCGTAGTAGACGATCGCTGGCGAGCCATTATGGCCTTTCAGATCGAACGCGCCCGTCGTTTTTACGCCGAAGCAGAGAGCGGCATTGGCCTGCTAAGTGAAGACGCCCGCTGGCCCGTGTGGTCGGCCCTGGCCCTCTACCGCCAGATCTTGGACGTGATTGAAGAAAACGGCTACGACGTGTTCACCCAGCGTGCCTACGTGCCATCTCTGCGCAAGCTGCTGACCCTACCCGGAACGCTGCTCAAAGCTCGGGTGCTATAGCAACAGTCGTTTCGGTCAACGGGCGATCGCCAGATCCCCCGGATTATCCGGCAGCCAAACATCAGAGTTGTTAAGATATGTATAGGGATGGTTTCCCTATCTTCGCATCTTAGCCACGGGTTTCTATGACGACTGCCTCTGCCCCTTCTGCTACCCCAACACCCCGCGCAGCCGGTTGGCAAATCAAGTTGCTCTATGACGGCGACTGCCCTCTGTGCCTGCGAGAAGTGAATTTTCTACGCCAAAAAGACAACGGGCGTGGACTGATCGCCTTTACCAACATTGCCGACGACAACTACAATCCCAACGACAACGGCGGCGTGGACTTTGCCACCGCCATGGGCCGCATCCACGCGGTGAAGGCTGACGGTACCGTAATTCAGAATGTGGAAGTCTTTCGCCAGGTCTACGATACCTTAGGCATCGGCTGGATCTATGCGCCCACCCGTTGGCCAATCTTGGGCGCTCTAGTCGATTGGGCTTACGGGGTTTGGGCCAACTGGCGGCTGGCGGTTACCGGCAGGCCTAGTCTCAAAACAATTTTGGCTGAGCGTGAGGCCCGATTGGCTTCAGAGTGTGGCGATTCAGAGACCCAGCGCTGCCGGGTTTGAGAGTAGCGCCGGAAGGGTAGCACTGGCTAGGCCGCTGTCTGGGTAGCAATTGGCAATCTAGAGAAACGATCTTCTTCAGCTTTTTATGATAGGAAGGCGATCGCTCTAGGTGCGCACTTCAGTTCTGCCAAGTCAGTTGATATCAAAAAGACTGAGTCTATCCAAAGGATGACCCAGTCTTTTTACGTTTAGCCTTAATTGTTTGAAGATAGCCACTACCGCTCAGGCTCAGAACCGCTATCTTCGGTCTCATCAAGGGAGCTGCCGGTGCCATTGTAGAGGGCGTCGAGTTGCTCACGGGCGTCTTTAACCGAAATCGATCGCATCACCAGCAGGGGTTCGTGAATTACCTGACCATCCTGGTCAAGCAGTTCGGGGTGTGGCATGGGGCGACCGGCCTGGGCCGCAGACTGGCTGCCGTAGGTTCTCGGAGATTGGGGGTTGCGGGCATTGCCGCCCAGCAAAATTAAGTTTCTGACCAGGTTTGCGATCGCCATAATGGCCAGAACCGCAAATGCAATGATGTAAACGACGTGCCACATAGCTGCTGTCCTCTGGCCAACCTTTGCCTGTATTGACTCTAACGCGTTTCAGGGCTGCGTGCTTCGCCAGACCCAAAACTCAAATATCCAGCATCTTTAAACTCTAATTTAACCAGAATATGTCTTCCTCAACCTTGGGGGCTGGAGGGCTGAGGGGTTGCCACCCCGGCTGCCAGAGAGAACGATTTTTAAGCTGTTTGGCATTGACCCACAGTCTCACCGTGGGGTCGCACGAGGCCACCAGCTCTGCAAACACCCACGCTCCCTCCTGCTTGCGGTTGGCCACCTGAAAATGTCGCCAGCCTTCGGTTTTTTGGCAGGCCGTCCATTTTGAGCCGAGCAGGTGGGGATACTTTTGTTTGCGGGGCATTGGGGAGGGGCGTGTGGGTGAAGGGCACGGAGACAGTATCAAAGGTTATATCCATGATATTGCGTTACACCACGCGCCCACCCATTAACGAATACCGCTAGCCTCAAGCCGCTTCTTGATACCGCCCATGTGAACAGCCCGGCTGCTGATTTGCACCTGTTTGTCTTTCAGCAATACGTAAACCCGGCCTGACAGCAATTGACGAATAAACGGACGGCAATAGACCAAAACCCCGTCCGAGCTGGCCTCTGCGTCTTCGCTATAGCCCATGTCGGCTAGGGCGACATCGAGCTCACGCTTAAAGGTTTTACGGCTGCTGATGGGTAGTTCCAGGCTAGTACTGCGGTTGACTAAGGCCCCTAGCAGACCGCCAACAATACCAAACAAAAGGCCGTACTGATTGGGTAGCCCTGTATCTAAGCCAATGCCTAAGCTTTTTACCGCCAGTAGAGAGGTGACCAGGGCGGTACCACCAAAATAATATAAGAACGTGAGGCCAAAGCTAGGCCCGGTTGGTAAAGTCGGTTCGTCGGTCATGGCAACACCCAGTCGTTATCGCATCGAAGCTGGGTCTATCTTGTCATTAAATTTGGTATTTTGTAAGACAAAGCTAGCCTAGTGATAGATGTTGTCAAAGTCAGAAAGCAGAATTATTTACATAGACATAATATTGTGATGCATAAGTCTGAGGCATATTGGAACCTAGAGACAGAACCCTGGGTCATACTTGCAGTAGAGTTCTAACGTTTCAACAAGCGCCCTCAAGCATAAGCCAGAATAATGCGACAGGATCTTTGCCTGCTAATGTCGATTTATCAAACTGCCGAGCAGATTGTCGACACTACAAATCACTGTACAAAGGAACGATTTCTGTCGAGCATACAACTGCAAACAGCGGCTATCATTAAGCTTTTAGCGGCGGCTGAAAGTGCAAAGGCATTGACAGCACAGACCTATCAAAGCCTGCCGCAGGTTGCTGGCAAGGCCTTGGGCGATCTACGGGACGGCCTTGTAGATGACGATGACAATATTGATCCAGAGCAGCTTTGGCAGGTGGTCAGTCAGGAGATGCCGCTGTTGGCGGCAGATCTAAAATTCAGAGTTCCTCCCCATGTCTGACTGAACTGTAGGCGGGATGAAATTCTTCCTGGTAGGGTGGGGTGGAATTGTTCAGGAGGCTTCTATGCTCGACCTGCTTCAGCTCACCGGTAAGCAGCGGCTGTTTGTAGATCTATTGCAGCACCAGCAGATGGTGACCAGTTTGCGATCGCTCTGTGCCCAAGCTGGGTTCGACTTCAATTTTATCAACGGCTTTTTGCTCACCGGCGCGCTAAATGGCTACGTGCAGTGGCAGGAGCACAATCAGCAAACCTGGGTGCTGACGGCCAAAGGAGAGGACTTGGCTGGCGTGCTGCCGGGATTTCCACTGGCGGATAGGCTGTTGCAGGGTATGGGCGACGGCAGAGCCTCCCTTGAGGGAAATCGCGCCCTGCTAAAGGCTGAACTCGGCCCCGCCTTTAGCCTCCACTACGGTGCCCTGCGGCGCGAGCAGGCCGTCGATTTGATCGATGGCGATGGCGAAGGAACTGTGGCCGTGCTGAAGTCGTCGGTGCTCGGTGCCTACCAGCAGCGGCAGGGGGTGTTTAGTGCGATCGCGGCGGGCCAGAGTTTAGATGCCAGCGCGTCGTCCTCCCTGGAGTGGCTACAGCAGCAGGGCTACATTGTCAGCCGGGTCGAAACCGACTACAGCCTCATTGTGCTCCCGGCCCTGCAAACCCTAGAGTTAGGGGATGTGGTGACGACTTTGACCAGCGAGCTAATTTTGTCGGGCCAGTGGCGGCAGGCCGACCTCAAGCCGTACGACATTCACGCCGAGGTGCCCCATGTCGCCTACGGACGACCCACCATTCTCACCCAGTGTATTCAGCGCATTCGCGACATCTTTTTGAACATGGGCTTCGACGAAATGTCGGGCTACCTGGTGGAGTCGGCCTTTTGGAACTTTGATGCCCTGTTTACCCCCCAAGACCACCCGGCCCGCGAGGTGCAAGACACGTTTTACCTGGCCAACCCCCAGACCCTGCCCCTGCCCGACGACCCTGCCCTGGTGCAGCGCGTCAAACAGGCGCACGAAGCCAACTATGGCGGCCATTGGACTGAGGCCGAAGCCAGCCGCGCGATTCTGCGGGCCCACACCACCACCTCTACCGCCCGCCGCCTGCACCAGCTTCAGGGCAAAGACGGCAAATATTTCTCTATCGATCGCGTCTTTCGCAACGAAACGGTCGATCGCACCCACCTAGCCGAGTTCCACCAGATCGAGGGCGTGGTGGTGGGCGAACTGCTCAGCGTACGCACGCTGATGGGCTACCTGACCTATTTTTACGAGCGCTTGGGCTTTAAGGATCTCAAGTTTAAGCCCACCTATAACCCCTATACGGAGCCGTCGCTGGAGGTGTTTGCCTACCATCCGCCCAGCGATCGCTACATTGAAGTGGGCAACTCAGGCCTGTTTCGCCAAGAAATGCTAGAGCCCCTGGGCTGCGGCGAGAAAGCTACCGTTGCCTGGGGCCTAGGCCTAGAGCGCATTGCCATGCTGCTCTATGGTGTGGAAAAACTCTCTGACCTAATTGGCCCCGACATTAGGCTTTGAAGACTTGCTTGAGTAATTGCCCTAGGCCACAGATTCTTCGGGCAAGTTATCAGCAGAGTCAGCGGGCAGGTCATCCACAGAACCAACCAGCACCTCTAACTCTAGGGTAAGCTGCTCATCGGGTTCAGCCTCGACGTCTAGAGGCACGTCCTCTGCGTCACCGGCCGCTTCGCCATCGCGCTCTAGCCAGGGCGAGTCGAAGTGGTGCCAGGGCAGCACGGGCTCGTTGGGCAAGCTCTCGGTGAGCACAGTAATGTTGCTCACATCTGGCTCCGGCAGCGCGACACGCCGCTCTAGAGTAGTTTCCTGCTGTCCATCACTCATACTGGTTCCCGCTGCGTGCGGTCAAAAACGTTAGAGTCAGCGCTTCTATATACAGTCTCTAGACTGGCGCTAGATTAACCCAGAAGATGACCCAGTTGCCACGTAAATTACCAGGATATGTACCAGCATAATAACAGTTGTACCCCAGATGGTGTAAGCCGCATATTTAAGGCTTTGCGAAGTATCTTCGAGGCGCTGCTTGTTGGCATTGTAGGTTTCAGACAGGTTGACCAGCATTTGCAGCTGATAGTCTTGCTCAGGCAGCGCCAGGTAGGTTTCCAAAAATTTACGGTCTTCTAGGTTGGGGGTAACCGCCACCTGACGGGGCAAAAACGCCCCCATCAACAGCGAAAAGCTGGCCAAAAACCCGATGATTTCGGCCAGGCTAAACACGCTGCCGCTGACCAGCAGCCGCGAAATGCTGAGGCTAGTCAGCAGCGCCCCATTGGCCACAAACAAAATATTGAGTTTGGTGGTCAAAATTTGGCTCTGCTCGTTTTGCTCGCGCAGCACCATACGCACGTCTTGGGCCGCCAGCACCAGCGTCGCGGGGGGAATGGCCAACGGCTCTGGGGCTGGCTCGTCTACCGGCAAACTGAGCTGCACCTCATCGGGGGCTGGCGCATCCACCAGAGGCAGCGTATCGGCAGGGGCAGAGTTAGAAACGACATTGACCATGGCAGCAGCAGCCACTCAGACGACCCTTGTAAGTGAACAACTTCTTGGCAACCCAAGCTAGGTTTTAGAAACTTATTTCCATGGGAATTCTGACCGGCAACCGGGCTAAGCTCTGTAGCGATTTCCCTCTCTCCATGGTAGTCAGAATTTTCTTTGCTGGGTGGGTTTTGACCGTTAGATCGGCGGCTATAGGAAGGTTTGATAGTGGTCTACATGCAGGCTGGCCGATTTTTGCCAGGTGTAGTTGGGCAACACCGCTTGGCTATGATGAACGAGATTTTGGGCCATTTCAGAGTCTAACGCCGCCAGCATGGCAGATGCGATCGCATCGGCCCCATCAGGATTGACTAACAAAGCCTGGTTTGAGCTGAGAAATTCGGTAAAGGGCGGCTGATTGGCGGTGATGACGGGGAGGGCTGAGGCGATCGCCTCTAGCACTACCAAGCCCCAGCCCTCTTTGGTTGACGGGAAGCAAAACACATCGGCAGCGCGGTAAAGAGCGGGTAGATCATCGTCAGGGATCACCCCCGGCAGAAGGAGATTTTTCTCAAGCGTTAGCCCAAGCATCTGGTCTAATAGTTTCGCTAGGGCAAAGAACTCCTGTCGGTAAGACTCGTAGTCGAACAGTGTGGCCCCGCCCGCAATCACCAGCTGTGCCCGAGGATGAATGTGGAGCACCTGGGAAAAAGCCTCTAGCAGGCGAATGGAATTCTTGCGTGGTTCAATGCCACCCACGGTCAGAAAAATAGGGGAGCCGGTGAGGCCATGGCGAGTTTTGATCGCGTCTTCCTGGCCTGAGGGGACTGGGGAGAAACGCCGCAGGTCAACGCCGTTGAGTACTCGGGGGGCGTCGATACCGTACTCATGGCGGAGGGCTTGGTGCCAGCGATCGCTCACGCACAAACACAAATCTGGGTCTCGAATCGACTTATCTTGGCACTGCTGGAGATAAACGCTGGGGTAGTCTTCGATGTGGTGGACGGTTCTGACGACGTTGGCCACCCGCCCCTGCTGCCGCAGCTGCACTAGGGCATTGGCCCCAATGCAGTCCTGGGCGTGGTAGATGTCGTGGGAGGCTTCGGGATGAGCCAAAAAGTAATCGACAAATTCTTGGATGCGCTGGCGAATCAGCGCGTCGGTAGCCTGGTCAGGAGGCAGGCCAGCCGGGGGCGGCGCAGCAGGGACTAACCGAACTTTGGCTGGAACGGCTCGCTCAAAGCCTCGACCGTCTTTATCGAGGGCGTAAACGCAAACTTGATGCCCTAATTCTGTCAGGGCCGTCGCCAGCTCTAGGGTGTGCACAACGCTACCCCTGAGCTTGGTGGAGTAGGTGAGCAGCGCAATCTGGAGAGGTTGAGCCATGTTAGACCTCATGGCCCTTGCCGCTGAATCCGGTAAGGGCTGTGGTGGCAAAGTCCCAAAAGCAAAGCGAGGAATCACCCAGTTTCAGAGTGAGGGTTTGCCCCTCAGTAATTCTGCCTACGGTTTCACACACCAATCCTCGGTTGTGGAACTGGGGCTGGATTTGCTCTACAGCGTCGGGCCGCACGCTGAGCAGATAGCCGTAACTGGGGAAGCTGAGTAACCAGGGGAGGAGGTCTATTTCAGGAGGTAGGGCGATCGCCCCCAAATCGAGCACCGCCCCGCACCCCGAAGTCTCCAACAACATCAGTGTGGTGCCGACAATGCCGCCCATGCTGATATCTTTGCCGGTGTCGCAGAGGCCCGATTCGGCCAGGGTAGGCAGCAGGTTCAGGTTGGTGCGGAGGCGATCGCGCTCAGCCTCCGTCGCCGCATTCCAAAAGGGATACTGGGGGTGCATTTTGCCCTGCATATCCAATACATGTAGCAGCACATCCCCTGGCTGAGCGCTAAAGCTGGTGATCAGCTTGTTGGCCCGGCCTAGGATGGCGACTGATAAAGCTGCGTAGGGGCTGTGGCAGCTGGTGTGCCCGCCGACGATGGGAACGTTGAAGGCTTGGGAGGCAGCTACCATGCCCTGCCAAAGGGGCTCCACTGCTTCTGAAGACTGGCTCCAGATAGTGTCTACGACGGCGATCGCCCGCCCCCCCATAGCGCAGATGTCGCTGACGTTGACCATCACGGCGCACCACCCGGCAAACCAGGGGTCGGTCTCTACCAAGGTAGGCCACATGCCTTCCGCCGCCAGCAGCAGGTAGCCGTCGCCATCGGGAATGGCGGCGCAGTCATCCCCCAGCAGAATTGGCGCTTGGTTGGTGGAGCGGACGTGCTTTCCTAAACGATCTGCCGCTGTTTGAATGTCTTGTTTGTGAAGAATGCCAAGCGATCGCCGCAGCTCAGCAGCCAGCTCCCATAGCTTGAGTTCGTTTGACATAAATGCAGGGGGAGTGAATTGAGAGTTTTGAGTTCTTAGTTTTGAGTTTTGAATTAAGCCCTGAACTTAAGATTCAAAACTCAAAATTCAAAACTCTATTCCAATTCTTCAAGACACCTGCTGCACCGACCAGGGCAGTACTGGCCGCACCTCGTCGCCGGGGGGATAGTGGGCCAGATCGGCTTCCATCAGATGGTGGCTGCGATCGCACAGCACCATCTCCTCCAATGAGTCCCAGTGGAGGCGCTGAAAGAAGCGGACGTTTTGCTCTTGCACGGTGGCGAGAAAGCGATCGCAGCCCCAGGTATTCGCTGTTGTCACCGCCTTGTGAATCAATCCTTTGCCAATGCGCCCCACCCGGCGATAGTTGGGATGCACCCCTAACCGCCCACCGTACCAAAGGCGAGGTGATTTCTCGTAAATGCGCACCACGCCTACGACGCGGTTTTCTGGGAGGGCTTCGTGGTCGATGGCGACAATGGGGTAGGCGACACCATCCAAATTGTCGGCGTCGTCGTGGTCAAATAGCCCTTGCTCTTCGCAGAAAATGGCTTGACGCAGGGCGAAATAGCCCTCTAGGTCGTGGGGAGTTTTAGCCAGTTCAAAGCTATAGCGGTGGAGTGCCATAATCATCAACCTTCAAACGTAGACAGTGCCGAGCACGCACCGCACTTGGCGCAGCCCGCTTTCATATCTGCCGAAGCCATGCCCGACTGCTTGAGCAGCGCCCCCACCCGCTGGTAGAGGGCAAACATAAACTCGCTGCTAGGGGAAGGATGGTGAGCCAGCGGTGTTTCACCAATAGGCACAAAGGGCACCACGAAGGGGTACACGCCTATCTGGATGAGGCGATCGCTGGCTTCCACCAGCGTTTCTAAGCTGTCACCCAGACCCGCCAGCAGGTAGGTACTCACCTGGCCCCAGCCAAACACCTTCACCGCTGCTTCAAAGGCTTCAAAATAGACAGTGAGGGGGACTTCGGCCTTACCCGGCATAATTCTGGCCCGCACTTCAGGATCCACCGCTTCTAAGTGCATGCCCAAACTGTCAATGCCTGCCGCCTTCATCCGGCTAAACCAGGCAAAGTCATCCGGCGGTTCGCACTGAGCTTGGATGGGTAAGTTTGGTACCCGCTGGCGAATGGCGGCGGCGCATTCGGTCAGGTAGGCAGCGCCGCGATCGCTCGTATTCGGCGTTCCCGTGGTCATGATCATGTTGGTTACCCCATCCAGCCGCACGGCAGCTTCGGCTACCTCGGCGAGCTGCGGCGGCGTCTTGCGTGCGATCGTGCGTCCCGCGTCGAGGGATTTTTCGATAGCGCAGAACTGGCAGGCGGTAGCCGGGTCGCGATAGCGCATGCAGGTTTGCTGCACGGTGGTGGCCAACACGTCGCGCCCGTGGAGCAGGGCAATTTTTGAATAAGGAATGCCGTCAGCGGTGGTGAGGCTGTAGAACTTGGGAGCGTTGGGCACATCAACGGGGGTAATGGCCTCCCCCGAGGCCTCTAGATGCAGGGGGCTAGCGGCAGTAGCCCTGAGGGCGTAGGGCGAGTGAGCAGCGCTGTCGGTGTAGACCGGCACCATGACGGTAGTGCCATCAATGGTGATGGCGCGGTGGTCAGAGGGGCCTGCCCCACCCTTTCGACCCGCCGTCCCTGGGGCCGAGTCCACTACTCGCAGCCCGTGGGATTGTAACTCTGTAATCAACCGCTGCTTATTCATGGCCTGCTGTTCAATACCCGATAAAAACCTGCGTCAACCATTGCCGCTAAAAACAAGCTAGCGAGCACATAACCATGGAGTCGTGAAAATTATGGCCTAGGAGGTCGGCAGACCAAGGCTGTTGGAAGATAGGCCAACGGGCGCTTCGTCTGCCAACGCTGGAGCACCCTGCGAGGATCCATTCATGCCAGAGGAAAGCTGTGCCGTCGCCTGGGTAGCTGTTTCTACTACTGACCAAGGCTCGGCATTCAATCGCAAGCGCAGCAGGTCGGGGCGGGCGTAGTGGCCCACTGAGTCCATCATGCGCTTGCGCTTGGTAATTAGGGAGAAGTCGAGATCGGCGATCGCCAGCCCCTCCCCCTCGCTAATCGGCTCCGTCAGGGGCACTCCCTCGGGGCTGATGATGGCGGTGTAGCAGCCCCCCGACAGCACCCGCTGCATCGTTTCATCAGCGGTAATCTGCTGCTTTTGCTCCGGTGTGAGCCAGCCGGTGGCGTTCACTACAAAACACCCCGACTCCAGAGCGTGGTGGCGCATGGTGACCTCCATCTGGTCGCCAAAAATCTGCCCCACCATCGACCCCGGAAACTGACCGCAGTGAATCTGTTCATTCTGGGTCATCAGCGCATAGCGGGCGAGGGGATTGTAGTGTTCCCAGCAGGCCAACGCCCCAACGCGCCCCGCCGCCGTTTCCACCACCTTGAGCCCGGCCCCATCGCCCTGTCCCCACACCATGCGCTCGTGGTAGGTGGGAGTAATTTTGCGCCGCTTCAGCACCAGGGTGCCATCGGCATCAAAAATTAGCTGGGTGTTGTAGATCGAACCAGCCTCCCGCTCGTTCACCCCCAGCACCACCACCATGCCGTAGGAGCGGGCTGCCCGACCCACGGCATCGGTCACCGGCCCCGGCACCGCCACCGCCTCTTCGTAGAGCCGCATGTGCTCTTTGCCCATGAGAACGGGCGGTTGCACAAAGGAGAAGTAGGGGTAGTAGGGAATGAAGGTCTCAGGAAAGACGATTAGCTTTACCCCGGCCTGGGCCGCCTGGGCGATCGTCTCCAGCACCTTCTCAGTAGTGCCGTCGCAGCTAAACAGCACAGGGCTAATTTGGGCGGCGGCGGCTCGAATGGTTTTGGTGTAATCCATGGGCATTGGTGGTGGGAGGAGAGGAGTGGCGGGCAGTCTGGCAGCCCTCACCCTAGCCCTCTCCCTGAGGGAGAGGGAACAAGAGGATGTACGAGTTCCCCTCTCCCTGGGAAGAGGGGCCGGGGGTAAGGGTTCTACATCGTCCAGGTGTCGAGGATGAAGGCCCCTTCTTTGCGGTGCATGAGCACGAGGTCGAGCACGTCGAGGGGGTTGATGGGGCGAATGCCGGGGATGAGGGAAGGCTCGCCGTGGCCATAGAGGGCCTGGAGGGCAAAACGGCAGGCGTAAACCTTGCCGCCTAGCTCCATCACCTTGACGATTTGGTTGTTCATCGCCATGTGGCCGGGGAAAGCTTCATCGCCCAGCTTAGGGAAGCCGCGCTGCACGCCCAGGGTGACGCCAGGGCCGTAGAGCAGTACCGAGGTGTCAAAGCCTTTACGAATCAGACGAGTGGCCTGAAGCAGGTTTACCAGGCCAATAGATCCTTCAAAAGCCACAGTGTGGAAAGTGATCAGGGCTTTTTCACCGGGTTCGGCCTGCACATCGGGAAATACTTTCTCTTCGTAGTCAACCAAAAAATCCCCAGCTTGGTGGGCTGGCAAAGTTACTTCAGGCATAAATTCAGTTCCTTGCAAAGTTGCTGGCAGCGCGGCATATCTGGCTGCATGTCTCAGCACCTTACGGGCGATCGCAGGAGGCTCCCGTATCAGCAACTACAAACTTTGGTGGTCTGACCTAATCAACAGGGGCGCGGGTGCAAATGGCTAGTTTGGGGGTTGGGGGTTGGCGATACCCCTATCACTTTCGATAGGTAGGCCAGTCAAATTCACGCCTGACGAGGGCAGGGCAGGGCGATCGCATTCACCCTCCCTGCCACTAGCGCTAGATCAAGACTTTCGGTAGCCGGGGTTACAAGCATCCCTTTAGCAACAACCTAGGGTACGAAAAAGAACAACCCATCTCACAACATTTGCAGGACATACGGTATGACGATGCACTACGGCGTAATTGTGATCGGCGGCGGCCAGGCAGGGCTGTCGATGAGCTACTGCCTCAGTCGCCTGGGCATTGACCACATCATTTTTGAACAGCACCAGGTGGCCCACTCCTGGCGCACCAAACGGTGGGATTCGTTCTGTTTGGTCACCCCCAACTGGCAGTGCCAGCTGCCCGGCTTCCCTTACCCCGGCGATGACCCCGAGGGCTTTATGGGCCGCGACGCCATTGTGGAATACATCGAGCGCTACGCCAACCACTTCGACCTGCCGCTCAAAACGGGGGTCAAGGTAGAACGGGTGAGCCAGCCCGAGGGCAGCGGCTTTGAAGTGGTAACCAACCAAGGTATCTTTACCGCTGACCAGGTGGTGGTGGCCACAGGCGGCTACCACACACCCAAAATTCCTCGCTTGGCAGAGCGGTTGGCTCCCGATATTATGCAGCTGCACTCGGCAGAATATCGTAATCCTGAGTCATTGCCGGAGGGGGCTATTTTGGTAGTCGGCACCGGCCAGTCGGGCTGCCAGATTGCTGAAGACCTACATCTGGCGGGCCGCAAGGTGCATCTGTGTGTGGGGGGGGCGCCGCGATCGCCCCGCCGCTACCGAGGCAAAGATGTAGTGGAATGGCTCGACCAAATGGGCTACTACGACCTGGCGATCGATGACCACCCGCAAAAAGAGACCGTGCGATATAAGACCAACCACTACGTCACCGGGCGCGGCGGCGGGCGCGAAATTGACCTCCGCCACTTTGCCCTTCAGGGTATGGGGCTGCACGGGCGACTCATGGATATTCAGGGCACGCAGCTCACCTTTAGCGACGACCTCAAGGAAAACCTCGACCAAGCCGATGCCGTTGCCGAAAGCATCAAGCGCACCATCGACGCCTACATCGAGAAGAACGGCATTGACGCACCTATAGATCCACCCTATCGGCCCGTGTGGGAACCGGAGATCGTGGATACTGGCATCGACTATCGAGAGGCCAATATCACCTCAGTGATTTGGTGCATTGGCTACGGTCTCGACTTTCGCTGGATCGAGCTACCCGTGTTTGACGGTCAAGGCTATCCCGGCCACCGTCGAGGCGTTACCGCTGTGCCAGGGCTATATTTCCTGGGCCTGCCCTGGCTCTACACCTGGGGTTCTGCCCGATTCTCAGGTATCGCCCGCGACGCCGAGTATTTAGCAGAGCAAGTTGCTACCCGAGTTGGGGGCGGTCCGCTCCGGATACCTAAGAGCGTGAATGAGGTAGCGATCGGGTCGTAGCACCAAACTTAGGCCGATGAAAATGGCCCTTGTTCTAGCATCGATCTAACACTCAATTCTAAGGCCGGCAGATGTTGCTCTATGACTGCCGAGACAGTTAAGGCGTCTATATCACCGAGATAGTTGTGAACCAAGATATTGCGAAATCCCCTAATTTCGCGCCTAGGGTCGCCAAGACTTCCTCATAGGTCAATGGCTTCTAACAGGACGGCATCACGGATGTGGCGATTGAGTTCGTGCTCAGGCACCAGCTCAACGGGGCAACCCAGGAGCTGAGAGAGGCGATCGCCCAGGGGCAACCGCTGAGCAAACAAATCATAGCCAGGGGGAAAATCAACCAAAAAATCTATATCGCTATCGGCCTGCTCTTCACCCCGAGCAACAGATCCAAAAACTCGAATCCGCCGTGCCCCATACTGATGGCTCAAGGCTAGGATGTCGTCCCGTTGGGCACGTAGGGTGTCGAGCAGCATAGGGTATAGGAGGCTAGAGCGTACTAGATCGGCTTGAGCCCAGTGAATGTCCTTAAGCCTAATTTTAATCAGGACTGCCCAGTTCCTTAGACCGCAGGTAGGCCGATCGCACCGCTTCGATCAGAGCCGATCGCAGTCCACCCGCCTCTAGGGCCGCAATGCCTGCAATAGTGGTGCCGCCGGGGCTGGTGACGCGGTCTTTGAGCACGGCGGGGTGGAGGTCGCCCTGGTGCAGCAGCTCGCCAGTGCCGCGTACGGTGGCGATCGCCAGCTCCAGGGCGATCGCCCGAGGCAGTCCCACCGCCACACCGCCGTCGGCCAAAGCTTCGACCACTAGAGCAATGTAGCCTGGCCCAGACCCCGATAGCGCCGTTACCGCATCCATCTGCGACTCGGGCACCTCGACTACGGTACCGACGCTGGCGAAGATAGCGCGGGCCTGTTCTCGATGGGTAGCGCTCACGGTCTCCCCGGCGGCTAAGGCCGTTACCCCGGCTCCTACCGTAGCGGGTGTATTGGGCATAGCTCGCACCACCGCCCAGCCCAAGAATTCTTTTTCTAGCCGAGCCAGGGGCACCCCAGCCAAAATCGACAGCAGCAGCGGCGGCTTTTCTCGCTCTGGGAACCTGAGATTTTCCGCTACGGCCCCCAGCATCTGGGGCTTAATCGCCAGCAATACGGTTTCAGCTGCATCGACAACCGCCTGGTTCTCGCTTGTGGTCTGCACACCGTAGGTATGGTGCAAAACCTCTCGCCGCGTGGCCTGGGGGTCGCTCACGATCATCGCCCCCGGCGCAAAAACCCCTTGATCAAGAAGGCGGGTGATGAGAGCTTCTCCCATCATCCCGCCGCCGATAACCCCAAATGTTGCCTCAGGCATAACCATCCTCACCGACGACTCGATCGTTTGCGATCGCTAGTGAAGACAATAACCTAAGGTAGCCCCCGGCACTAGACCGGGGGCAGTGATAGTCATATGTTACTTAAACGTGGATAACGCTAGGCCATGCGAGCCATGGACTCGGCACCCCAGGCGGGAGCGGGGGGCATTTGGCCAGGCAGGGGCATACCCTGGGGCTGACCCATGAAGACTTCTTCTTCGTACTCGGTGGGGGTGCTCACCTGTACGCAGTTGGGCGTAAACAGGAAGATGCTTTCGCCGATGCGCTCTTGGTGCCCGTCGATGGCGTAAGTGCCACCCGCCACAAAGTCAACAGCGCGCTGAGCCTGGTCAGGATCCATAATGGTCAGGTTCAGAACGACCGACTTGCGCTCCCGTAGAGCCTGAATGGCCTGGGGCATTTCCTCAAAGGAGCGGGGTTCCATCACCACCACTTCGGAGGTGCCGTTCATGGCACCGGGCATACCAATTACGTTGCTGGCCATCGGGGTCATTCCTGCATCAGTGGGCATCATTCGTTCGCGACGGGGGCGGCTCCGGCGAATTTCTTCGGGCTGGGGCTGCTGCACAATCGGCTGGGTGTTCTCTTCTTGGTAGAGGTTCTGGTACTCCTCTCCATCCATTTCTTCGTATTCGTAGTCGTAGTCTGCTGGGTCGTTAAGGCCAACGAAGTCCCGCAGTTTAGAAAACATGTTGCTCACAACTTACACTCCACGATGACTATCACTCTGGTAGACCAACCCCGTGGCCATTGACCAATGGGGGACTATCATGCTCCGGTTATCCGAGGGCCATGATAGCGCCAAATTTCCATTTGCAACGGCTGTTGAGAAAATTAGTGGGGGTTAGCCTGGGGTTATGGGGTAATCAGCCCCTCTAGGAGGGTAACTGACCGCCTAAACCTAGTCTAAGAACCCAGCGATAGAACGACACCGTAGGGTGACTTTTCTCTCTGAGCTAGGGCAGGCTTAGGGTTTGGGTTAATATCCTGTACGCAGAATATTGAGTCCACAGTATACACGAAATCAAAAAAAGGAAGGGCCGATTCACAATTAGTTAAAGTTTTTTCTGAATAAGGTTTGGGTTTGGGTCAAACCGTAAATTTCTGTTTGGGAGAATAACGGAAATCTAAAGCGGTTAGCGATCGCCCCAACCCGTTACCCCGCCGCTGTCTCTGTCACCGATTCGAGTTAGAAACTGCGGCAGAAAATGGCCCTATCCTGCCCTAGCTGAGTTAGGCCGATGGCGGTCGCGAGCCCAATAGGATGGTGCCCAGGCGCACCATGGTGGCGCCACAGGCGATCGCAACCTGATAATCTCCCGACATGCCCAAGGAAAGCTGGTCGATGTGCAGGCGGCTAAAACCCTTCTGGTTGATGCGATCGGCCAGGGTCTTTGCCCCGGTAAACACCTCCCGCACCGTCTCATCGCTGGCGCCCTGGGGGGGAATGGCCATCAGCCCGCGCAGTTTGAGATGGGCTAGTTGATCCAACTCTGGCTGTAGGGCGTCGAGATCGGCTAGGTCAAGGCCCGCCTTGGGCGGGTCGGGCACGATTTTGACCTGGAGGCAGCACTGGGGCACTCGGTCTAGCTCTTGAGCGATCGCATCTAACCGCTGAGCCAGCTTCAGGCTATCGACCGAGTGAATCCAGTCGAAGTGTTCAACGGCTTTGCGGGCTTTGTTGGTTTGCAGACTGCCGATTAGGTGCCAAGTGATGTCGGAGAGGTCGCTCAGCTCGGCTTGTTTGGCGATCGCCTCCTGCACCCGACTTTCACCAAAGTGCCGGACTCCCCGATTGTAGGCCGCGCGAATGGTGTCTACCGACAAAAACTTGGTGACCGCAATCAGCGTCACCGTGGGTGGGATGCTTTGCCGAATGCGGTCAAACTGCTCAGGCAGGGCACCGGGGGCAGCGGTCATTGAAAGGTTTGCTTGTAGGTGTGCTGGAGGCGATCGAAGTCGGCCTGCTGGCCTGCCCGCCGCAAAATCCGCAGGCGGCTTTCGAGCATCATCCGGGCATTGCTGCGGCCCAGGGGTTGAAACACCAGCCCCTCTACAGCGGAATTGGTGACCAGAAAAAACAGCCGCTGGGCATAGAGCGTGGCGTACAGCTCTTGACCGTCGTCTACTATACACACTCTAAAGAGCAGGCCAAAATTGGGGTGATTGAGATAGGTTTCTGTGCTCATTCAAGTATGAGAGAGGCTCTTCCTTACGACAGGATGATGGTCACGTCTGTTTAATTCGCCACATGCATTCTAGAACCTGGTGTGCTGTCTGCATGCAATCTCAAGCAGATCGGCAATTAATTACAGAGAATGGCGGAGCTCACCCAGCCCCAGCGCCAGCAGTTGTGCCCTGGCTTTTTGCAGGGATTCTTGCCATTCTTTGGCCGGATCGCTGTCGGCTACAATGCCCGCCCCAACCTGGCCCCACACGGTAGACGTTGTCAATAAGCTATCAGTATGCCCAACCAACAGGGTGCGAATCAGAATGTTGAGATCGAGATAGCCCCGGCGATCGAGATAGCCGCAGGAGCCGTAGAACAGGCTGCGGCGCACGGGTTCTAGATCTTCAATAATCTCCATGCAGCGCACCTTGGGGCAGCCGGTGATGGTGCCGCCAGGGAAAACAGCGCGGATCAGGTCGATGGCGGTGGGTTGGCGCAGCCCCCCAGAACGGGAATCACTCCCTATCTTCCCTACCACGTTGCTCACCAGATGCATCACGTGGCTGTAGTATTCCACCGTCAGCAGCTCATCCACCTGCACGGTGCCCCACTGGCACACCCGCCCCAGGTCGTTGCGCTCCAGATCCACCAGCATGATGTGCTCGGCCCGCTCTTTGGGGTTGCTGAGCAGGGTTTGGGCCAGTTCTGCATCCTGCGCTGGGGTTGATCCCCGAGGGCGGGTACCGGCAATGGGGCGAGTTTGGGCGACGCCCTCCTGCAACTTCACCAGCCGCTCGGGCGAACAGCTAATTACATCGCCCCAGGGGGTGCGCCAGTAGCAGGCAAAGGGCGACGGGTTGATGCGCTGGAGCTGCCGATATAGCGCCCAGCTATGCACTGTGGTCTCAGTCGAGAACCGGAGAGAAAGATTGACCTGGAACACATCCCCCGCCTGGATATGCTGCTTGGCGCGCAGGACGGACTGCTGATACTCTGTCGCCGCCATACCCAGGGTCACAGCGCGGGGATCGCCCGTCGCTGGGGCGGTTGGAGCCACTTTGGTCGCTGGCAGACTAAGCTGCTTCTCCATAGCATCCAGCGCCTCGGGGGATGACGCAAACAGCCACAGCCGCTGGGCCTGGTGGTCGAGGACGGCGAAGGTGGCTGGCTTGTACCAGAGTGCGACGGGGAAGGGCAGGGAATCGCTATTTAATGTGGGGAGCCGCTCAATTTCCCAGGCTAAGTCGTAGCCCAACCAGCCCAGCCAGCCTCCCGTAAACGGTAGCGTTTGCTCGGCGATCGCGGCTTCGTCACCCAAAAGCTGTAGCTGATCTCCCTCGGCTAACCGCTCGCTCAGCATGGGTAGAATGCTGCCCACCGCTGGAGTCCACACCTGTGGAAGCACTCCAGCAGGGCAAGGTGGCCCAGCGCAGATAGAGTAGCGACTGTGAATAGCGTGGGGCAGGGCAGCGGCGGGCAGGGGATAGGGGCTCTCTAGCAAAGCCACCAGGTTGGTGAGACTGGGGGGCTGCTGTAATAGGTCACTGTAGAGGGCGTAGAAGATGTCGCTGCCGGTGCGGTGCCCTAGGGGCTGCGATCGCACCCACCAGTTCAAATCTCGCCTCCCCAAACCCACCGCGCCCACCAGAACACCACCAGCAATCCTAGGGCCAACCAGTCCCACGACCGCAGCACCATTTGGTACCAGCGCACCCGGTGCTCGTTGGGGCTGGTGAAGCCGCGCACCTCCATAGCTGCTGCAATCTGTTCAGCCCGCAGCAGCAGGTTTTGCAGCAGTCGCTCCATCACCGCCAGCCACACCTGGGCCGAGCCGCGAAAGCCCAGCTTCTTCCAGTTGATGGCGCGGGTCTGCACCGATCGCACCAAATTCTGCACCTCCTCCAGTACCAGGGGAATGAACCGCAGGGAGAGCGTCACCGTCAGGGCAATCTCGGTCACCGGCAGGCGAAACCAGCGCAGCGGGGCCATCAGCGCCTCCAGAGCCACAGTGATCTCCTCGGGGGCGGTGGTCAGCAAAAACAGGTTGGTGCCGTAGATTAGCGTAAACAGCAGGGTGCCAATGCGAATGCCCAGATCGAGCGATCGCCGCGTCACATTGATCGGCCCCCAGTCAAACACCACATAGCGATAGGCCGTGGGCTGAGGCAATTCTGGTAGCACCTCCGGCGGATTCTCTAAAGTAGCCATATCGGCTGGGGTGGGCAGCCGAGGCGTCTGCGACACCTGTAGCCCATCGGGCATCACAAAGGTCAGCAACATCACGATGCCGCTGAGCGCCACCAGCCAGCCCATCTGCTGTCGCCACACCCGCAGCGGAACTAGCGCCGCCAACGTCAGCAGCACCAGCAGTGCCACCAGCCCAAACCGCCAGTAGGCATTCGCCAAAATCGGCGTCACCAAAATGCTCATCAACCAGGCCATCTTGACCCTGGGGTCAAGCCGGTGCAGCCAGGTCACCGGCTGCTCTAGATAAAGGCCAATGGGTAGCGATCGAAGAAGATCCATCTATATCGACTGGGAACGGTTGACCGTAGGGTGGGCATCGCCCACCGTTGCATCAATGGATTTGCCGAAGATCACCTTACACTTTCGTCGCCCGGTTGGGGTTGTTGCGCTCCAGATCGCGCATCGCCTTGCCCCGCCAGAAAATGCGAATCGGCGTGCCCTCAAAGCCTAGATTTTCGCGAAACTGCCGCTCGACATAGCGACGGTAGTTGTCCTTCAGCAGATGGGGATCATTCACAAACAGCGTAAAGGACGGTGGCCGCACAGTGACCTGGGTGCCGTAGTAAATGCGGCCCTGACGCCCCTGGCGGGTGGTGGGTGGCGTGTGCCACTTCACCGCATCCTCCAGCACTTCGTTGACGACTGAGGTGCTGACTCGGCGACGGTGCTGCCCCACCGCGTGATCCACCAGCTCTAGAATTTTGGGCACCCGCTGGCCGGTCTTGGCGCTGACGAAGATGCGCTTGGCCCAATCCAAAAAGTTCAGCCGGGCAGAAATTTGGTGGTCAAAGTCGTAGATGGTATGGCTGTCTTTTTCTACCGCATCCCACTTGTTGACGACGATGATGCAGGCGCGGCCGTCTTCTTCGATGCGGCCCGCCAGCTTTTGGTCTTGCTCGGTCACACCGTCGAGGGCGTCGATCACCAGCAGCACCACATCGGCGCGGCGAATGGCCTTAAAGGCGCGGTTAATGCCAAAGAATTCTGGCCCATACTCGACGCTCTTTTTCTTGCGAATGCCGGCGGTGTCAATCAGACGATAGATTTTGTCGCCGTGCTGCACCTGCATGTCGATCGCATCCCGCGTCGTCCCTGAGATCGGGCTAACAATGGCACGAGTTTCGCCCACAAAGGCGTTCAGCAGGCTTGACTTGCCCACGTTGGGCCGCCCCACGATGGCGACTTTGATTTCCTCTTCTTCGACTTCTTCCACGGTTTCGGGCAGAAACTCCACCAGGGCATCAAGCAGCTCGCCTGTGCCGTTGCCGTGGATGCCGGAGACGGCGTAGGGCTCACCCAGCCCCAGCTCCCAAAACTGCGCCGCCTGCACCAGGCCGTTGTCGAGCGATTCGCACTTGTTAACCGCCAGCAGCACTGGGACGGACTGCTGCCTGAGCCAGGAGGCAATTTCGCGATCCGATTCGGTGGGGCCGGTTTTGCCATCGACCACAAATACAGCGGCGCTGGCCTCGGTGAGGGCGAGCTGGGCCTGTTCGCGAATGTAGGGCAAAAATTCTGTGTCGTCGTCGAAGACTAGGCCGCCAGTATCGACCACCAGGTAGTCGCGATCGCGCCAAAAGGCTGGCTGGTAGGTGCGATCGCGCGTCACCCCCGGCTGGTCGTAGACAATGGCGTCTTGAGCCCCGGCCAGGCGGTTCACCAAAGTAGATTTGCCCACGTTTGGGCGTCCGATAACCGCAACAACAGGCAGTGGCATAGCTTGGGCCTTTTAGGCAGATGAATGGTTCAGTAGACCTGGAAGCCACACATTGCTAGACGCCCAGATCATCAATGGGAAAATTTTCCCAATCTTTCCATTGTAGTCAAGGGATCACGTTCTGGTGAATTTAGGTAATCAAAGGATGACCTATAGAACACGACTGAGATTCAGTACAAAGCCAGGAAGAACCGCTTCTCCAGATAGCGAGCTAGGATTCTCCAATATCTCAACAGGCTGATCGGGCCGATAAACCTCTACCTGTTTGTCTTGGGGATTAATTAACCAGCCGAGGCGCACACCGTTGCCCACATATTCCTGCATTTTGGTCTGGAGCGTTGGTAAACTGTCGGTCTCAGACCGCAGCTCGATCACAAAATCGGGTGCCAGGGGCGGAAACTTGCGCCGCTGATCGGGGGTGAGAGCATCCCATCGCGACTGCTCGACCCAGGCGGCATCGGGGGAGCGATCGGCCCCATTGGGCAGATTAAATCCTGAGGACGAGCTAAAAACTACCCCTAGCTGCTGCTGCCGGTTCCAAAGGTTAAGGTCTGTAATCAGGTCTGCCTCACGCTTGCCGCTTTCACCACCCAGAGGGGACATAACAATCAGCTCTCCAGTAGCCGTACGCTCAAACCGGACATCAGAATTTCGCTGACAAAGCTGAAAAAACGCCTCATCAGTTAGTTCTAGGGAAGGTGGAAAGGTCAGGGTGATGGCTGTCATGGAAATAGCCTATTCACAAACAAAATCAACCATTTCTATTGTACGCCTTCATCTCACCGATTACTATTTTGGTTTCCCTAACCCAGGCAAGGGACGAATGTCTATCTCTGAACAGTCTCGGCTAGGATCTAGGCCAGTAATCGCTGCCGGAAGCATAGTTCGACAAAACTTAGCTACGATTAACTGCTCCTTAGTTAAATTCTTTGCTCCTACCAGATTAGTTCTCAACAGATTTGCCCCCTCTAGATCTGCTCCTTCTAAATTTGCCCCCTCTAGATTAGCAGACGACAGGTTCGTTTCTCTCAAGCTAGCTCCTTGGAGAAAAGTCCCTTCTAGATTAGTTCCAGCTAAACTTGATCTTTTCAAATTTGCCCCGGACAGACCTGCTCCTTCTAGATCTGAGCCCGTCAACTCTGCTCCTTCTAAATTAGATCTAGATAGATAAGCACCTTTCAGGTTGGCTACAAATATGAATGCTCCTTCTAAATTAGACCTGGTTAAATCCGCTCCCTCTAAATTGGCAAATTCCAGATTTGCTCCCTTTAAATTGGCATCTTCCAAAATTGCTTTCGGTAATTGGATAGCACTAAGATAGGTACCATCTCCTTCTCCATCAGAAACCGAAAGGTTAATGCCTGCGAGGCTTTCTGAATTCCATGTGCAAAGAGGATGAGAGGCACCGCAAAGCCAAGGAAACTTGCGTCGCCATTTAGCGCCCGGAGAAGCATTAAGAAACTCAAGAGCTTGTATTCGTCCGCCGCTGCCAGATTGCCCATAGGCTGAGGTGATGGTTTGCCAAGCGTTAAGCACTTCGGCATCTCGGCGCTGCTTCTCTGAGCCAATGTAGGTAGCAACTGCGATCAACAGCCCAATATTGCTAACTATTCCCAGAATTTCTAGAAAGGCTAACTCCTTTAGCCATCCCAACAAGCCCTCCATCCGCTGTTCTGCCCAGTGAAATGGCTTGACAACCGGATGTATTTCTCGTTTCTGGTCAAAGCCAGGAACGTAAAGCCCAATTCTCTTCATCCGCCTTAATGTGTCAGGAGGAATCTTTGAGTAGTTAGATTTTCGCCTACGGTTCTGAGCCAAAGCTAGCTACCCCAACAACTAGCACTAGCTTCACCCAAAGCAGCCTAATTTTCACCCCCTACTGCTTTGAATGCCAAATCTTGACCAAAATGAACAATCGTACTATCAGGGCGTTTTAGCAATAATGGAGGTGCTGCCGATTGACATCTTGCTATGACTACAAGCAATGACCTCTTAGACCGACGTTAACTCGATCCTGACAGATGAGGATATCTCAAGCATTGGAAGAGTTGGAAGCGCAGATTTAGACGGTGGCACGGCGATGTCGGCGGTAGAGCACAAAGGCTGAGAGGGCGATCGCCCCCGCTGACAGAATATGCACCACGTTAAACGGCGTACCGGGGAAAAACCACGAATCCGTCCGCAAGAACTCAATAAAGAATCGCCCCAGCGGATACCAAATTAGATAGGCCAGGGCGAGATCTCCCGGCCTAAGCTGCTTTTCAAACTTGCGCGAAATCCAAAACAGCACCGCAAAGCCTGCCAGATTCCACAGCGATTCGTAGAGAAACAGCGGGTGAAACCGGGTGGAATCGGGGTACTGAGTCAGATCGTCATAGGGAGCGATGCGGTGCTGATTGTCAATGCGCAGACCCCAGGGTGCGGCAGTGGGTGGGCCGTAGAGTTCTTGGTTGATGAAATTGCCCCAGCGGCCAATGGCCTGGGCAAGAGGCAATCCCAGGGCGATGCCGTCGAGGTAAGGCAGGGGATTGAGCTGACGGATGCGGCTGAAGATAAAGAGGGCGATCGCCCCAAAGATAAACCCACCAAAAATATGGATGCCGCCGCCCCAAATTTGCAGAATCTTACCGGGATGATCGAGGTAATAGCCCAGCCCCTCTGGCCCTCTGGGAGACTGAATGAACACGTAGTACAGCCGCGCCCCAATGAATCCTGGAATCAAAATCCAGAACAGCATGTCCCAGAGGTTGTCGGGGTCTTCGCCCTGACGGGCTACGTAGCGACCGCCCACCATCGCCGCCGTCAAAATCGCCGCCAGCATCAGCAGCCCGTACCACCGCAGAGCAAAGGGGCCGATTTCAAAAATAATTGGTGAAACAGGGGGATACATGGGTGATGGGTAAGCCAGTAAATGTATTGAGGAAAAACCCTTGTGTCTCCCAAAATCTTATACCGAGAGCATCAATCCTCTAGATACCCCAGTTCTTCCAGGCGGCGGCGGACTTCGGGGTCGTCGTAGTCGGTGGCGTGGGTGGCGATCGCCTGGGCTAAATGCTGGTCAGAGCGATCGGCGAAGGCTTGCAGGCAGTCTTGCAGCACCTCCACATTTTCCGGCAGGATGGCACTGAGGTCGAGGGCTTCGGTGGGGTCTTCGAGTACGTCGTAGAGTTCGGCCTCGGAGCCTTCGGTTTCGATCAGCTTGTGCTGCCCTATCCAGACCGCGCGACGGATGCGATCGCACCCCATGGTCTTCAGCAACTCCGGCTGGCGTTTCTGCATCAAATTGACCACATTCTGCGGCGGAATCGCCTCGGCAAACACATAGTCGCGATCGTTGGGAATGCCCTGGCTGTGGGTCAGATCTAGCGCTAACTCCTTTTCGTTAGCAATACCCGCAGCGGCCAGTACCGTGTGGAACAGTCGGCGGGTGGACACTACAGCATTTACCGTCGTCCTCTGCTCAAGACGGTTTTGGGGATCGCGGATGATCAGCGGCACCCGCACCAGCTCGTTGTAGATCGAGAGGCTATGGCCCATGTACTGTTTTTCGCCCAGGTGCTCGCCGTGGTCGGCGCAGATGATTACCAGGGTGTTGTCGAGCTGGCCGGATGATTGGAGGCGATCGAAGAACTCGCCCAGCATCGCATCTTGATGAGCAACCTCGGCGTCGTACATGCCATCGAGGGTTTGCTTTTGCTGCTCGTCCAAAGCGCCCGTTAGCGGGGCCAGCCAGCCGTAGACATCGCCATTGAACCGTTGCAGAAAAGTTTGGGCCTGGCGATCGGCCAGCACGTAGGGCGCAAACTGCTCGATGTAGCGGCGGGGCGGATGGTAGGGCATGTGGGTGCCCATCAAATTCACAAAGGTGAAGATGGGCTGATCGGCCCTGGCTCCGGTGCGGTTGATCAGCAGGTTGGCCGTATCTTCTAGGGATTTTTGAGTATTGCCCTTAAAGCTCAGGGCCGTTTGCCACAGGGGCACCATCAGCGGCGTAAAGCTGAGCGCCAAAAGCTCGTCTGATCGGGCAAAGGAATCTTGAACGCGGTTGAGGAGAGCCGCAATTTTGCCCTTAAACCACTGGCGATAGCGGCTCACTAAATCGGGACGGCTGCCCGCCTGGTTCGGCTTTGAAGTCAGCAGACCGCTGTAGTTGAGAAAACTAGTAAACCCTCGCCGCAGCCCGTTGTTGATGACGCCGACCAGGGGGTTGTTGCAGAATCCGGCGGTGTAGTAGCCGCTGGCCTCTAAGCGCTCGGCTAGGGTAGGGAGATCGGGCGGCAGCACCGAGTAGGACTGCACCATGGTGTGCTCGGAGGGGTAAAGCCCTGTGAACATCGAGGCGTGGGAGGGCACAGTCCACTGGGCGGCGGCGACGGCCTGGGTGAAGCGGGTGGAGTCGGCTGCGATCGCATCCAAATTCGGTGAGGTCGGTTTGTCGTAGCCGTAGCACGACAGGCGATCGGCCCGCTGGGTATCGAGCACAAGAAACAAAATATCGGGGCGAGCAGCCATGGAGTTGAGCCAATGAGTCAACAGGGAGCACAATTCCATCGTAAATAGAATCATGCTTAATTGCTTTAACCAAAGGTTAGGGCTTCTCCTGCTGAAGATACTTTGCCACTGTTAGACCAACCTGAGTAATTGACTGAAGGGGCGATCGCCACAAAAACCGCTCTCAACTCGGCAACAACAGCTTTACCAAAAACGCCGCCGCATTAATAATCAGGGCCACCGTGGCCGAAATCAGGAGAGCGAAGGCCAACTGCACTACCCAGCGCATGCCCTTCTCATAGGTATCCAGTCGCTCGTTAAATCGCCCGATATCATCCGTCAACTTGTCAACCGCGGCGGCATTCTTATCGATTGCTGCGGCATTCTTATCAATTGCGGTGGCACTCTTTTCGACTAAAGCTTCAATGCGATCGAGGCGATCATTGCTGGTGGTCATAGCACAGGAGATAGCTAACCCCTCCATTATCACCCAGAGGCAGAATGGGCCATGCTGTAACGTTCAAGTCCTCTCACAGCCAGTCTCTGAGTACGGTCTCGGTTAGCAGGCGGGCGGTGCCCACCCTACCGAAGCTACACAGGTCTTTTGCGATGGCTAAGCGGCCAGAATTTTGTCATCCAAAGTGAAGTCAACCTCGGCCTTGTCTGCACCAGAGGTCAGATAGTCGTTCTGGAACGAGTCTTTTAGCCCCGTTACCAGGTCGTAGGTGGGTGCCCAGCCTAGCTCAGCCTGAGCTTTGTCGATGGCGGTAAAGAAGTGCTGCACCCGCATGGGGAACGCCTTGGCTTTGCCAAAGTCAAAGGCTTTGGGGTCGTAGTGGACAATCTTGAGGGCATCGGGATCCTTACCTGCAGCGATGGCGCAGGCGCGGGCTAGACCGTCGAAGGTGACGGCTTTTTCGCCGGAGATGTTGTAGATTTGGCCGATCGCCGTCTCGTTGCCCAGCACTGCCGCCATCGCTGCCGCCAGATCTTGCACATGGCCGAGCTGAGTGAGGTGCATGCCGTTGCCAGGGATGGGAATTGGGCGATCGCGCACCACTCGGTCAAAGAACCAGGCCTCTAGCGGGTTGTAGTTCTGCGGGCCATAGATGTAGACCGGGCGCACCGAGGTAAAGGGCACACCCTGGGCTTGCAGGTATGCTTCGGTTTCAAACTTGCCTTTGTGGCGACTTTTAGGATCCACCGCATCGCCTTCAATGTGGGGCATTTGGTCAGACTTGAGATAGACTCCGGCAGAGCTGACGTAGACAAAATGCTGAAGTTTGTCGCCAAACAGCTCAACCAGGGGCTGGGTATCGCTTAGCTCGCGCCCGTTGTTGTCGAAGATGGCGTCGAAGGTTTCGCCCGCGAGCTGGGTTTTGAGGCTGTTGGGGTCAGTGCGATCGCCCACAATCGTCGGCACCCCCGCCACCGGTGCGGGATGGTTGCCCCGGTTAAACAGCACCACCTCGTGGCCCTGCTCAATCAATAGCTTGGTTAAATACACCCCAATAAACCGGGTGCCACCCATGACCAGTACGCGCATTGCCCTCTCCTTACAGCTAACCAGCGGCCCCAGACCATGCTGTCAGACCCACTGAACTTAATGTATGTATATTAAGCTGCGCCGATCCCCCCCATTCTCTTGAAGAATCAAGGGATTTGAGCGCAAACCCGTTAAGCAAACCAGTAGATAACGGCCCAGGCCTTACGCTACGGGGGGAAGCCGCCTAAAATGTTATGAGTTGAGCCCCGGCCTTAACACCCCAAGCGCGAGATCGTCCCTACATGCGAGAGCTGGACAACGCCTATCGAATCCTGGACCTAGAGCCTGGTGCCTCCCTGGAGGATATCAACCAGGCTTACAAAGATCTGGTGTTCGTCTGGCATCCAGACCGCATTCCCCAAGACAATGAGCGCCTGTACCAAAAGGCCCAAGACAAGATTAAAGCGCTAAACCACGCGCGAGATTTGCTGCGATCGCACAGCCGCGAAGGGCGCAGCGCCAGCTCAGCCAGCACCCGCTACGGCACCGCCAGCAGTAGCTATCGCCCCTCAGCGGCGAGCAGCTACGGCACCAGCGACTATCGCTCTGCCTACAGCAACGCCTACAGCAGCAAGGGCTACGGCAGTGCTCAGTCCCAGGATACCGACAGCGAAGAAGAGCAGCGATCGGGCTCCCACAATCGCTACTACCGCTACCAGCGCAGTACCTACGGCGGCAGCTACTACGGGGCCAGCCAGGGCGACGGCAACCCACCCTCAAGCTCCAGCACCTCCAGCAGCAGCAGCGCTTCGAGCGCTAGCACTGACCAGTCACAAACCTACCGCCAGCGACGCGATGCAGCAGCGGGGGTAGGAGGCGATAAAACCGCCAGCGCCAACGGCAGTTCGACCACCCAAAGCCAGGCCAGCTCTACCAACGGCAAAGCGCCTAGTTCCCCCAGCAGCCAGGCCAGCGCTAAGCCCGCCAACGACTCCTACAACAGCTACAACGCCCACACCCGCAACGGAGCCGCGCGATCGCGCCAAAGCCCCGACCTCAGCGGCACCGACATGAGCGGAGCTAATCTGCGCGAAAAAGACTTTGGGGGGCGCAACCTCAGCGAGGCCAACCTCAGCGGGGCCGACCTCAGCGACGCCTTTTTACACAAGGTCAACCTCAACCGAGCCAACCTCAGCAAGGCCAAGCTGTTTCGCGCCAACCTGCTCCAGGCCGACCTCAGCCACGCCAACCTGCGAGAAGCCGACCTGATCGGCGCAGATTTCAGTGGGGCCGACCTCAGCGGGGCCGACCTCAGCGGCGCGAAGGTGGCCGTGGGGGGCCGCACCATGGTCAAGCTCACCGGCGCTATTCTCACCGGGGCGATCATGCCCGATGGGTCCATCCACGACTAGGTACCGTTGTGAGGGGTTGCGTTCTGCCTAAAGCGCTAAAAAAGCATCTTGGAGATGGTGCCGATGAAACTTGCTGAAGCCTTGAATCTAAGGGCTGACTGCCAGAAGCGAGTCGAGAAGCTGAGACAACGGTTGGTCAACAGTGCCCGAGTTCAAGAGGGTGACGAGCCCCCCGAAGACCCAGCCCAGCTCATCGCAGAGCTAGAGAGAGTGGCCAGTGAGATTGAATCCTTAGTCAAACGAATCAACCGAACCAACTCACTAACGCCCTTTCAAAATGGGACTACTCTGTCAGATGCCCTTGCCACACGAGACAGCCTTATGGCGAAACGCAGTGTATACGCCAGTTTGGCCGAGGCGGCGGCGGTCAGACAAGACCGCTACTCCAGATCAGAAGTGAAGTATCTCAGCACGGTCAACATCGCCGAAATCCAGAGAACTATTGATGGCCTGTCCCAGCAATATCGACTGTTAGACTCTGGCATACAAGCCGCTAATTGGAGTATCGACTTACTAGACTGAAGATAGTGGGTAGTTTATGCAGCAGAAGCGGGCACAAACCCTCCAACTGGGCAAGTTGGACGTCCGGGTGTGGAGCCAGGCCCAACAGATAACACGTCAGGCTCAGTAACGTTACACCCGTAATGCGTAACGTCACCCTAACTACCACGTGCTGGTCTGTTGCATAGATGAGGGTGGGAAAGGGGAGCTATCTTGTCCGCTCAAATGCCTCTGGCGCTATCAGGTGGAGCCAATAGTTGTCGGAGATGGTCTGGGATGCGGTAGGGCTTGAGCTGCCAGACTGTGCGGCTAAGCCCGGACTGACTCGGGCAAAATCAGCATGGCATCGCCAAAAGAATAGAAGCGGTAGTTTTGGGCGATCGCATCCTCATACAACCCTAGCAGGCGCTCTCGGCCCACCAGGGCGCTGACCAGCATCAGCAAGCTAGAGCCGGGTAGGTGAAAGTTGGTGATAAGCCCATCCACTACGCGGTACTGATAGCCGGGGTAGATAAACAGGTTTACCTTGCCCTGGTAGGGTTGCAGCTCGCCGCCCTGGGCAGCTCCTTCTAGGGCACGCACCACCGTCGTTCCGACAGCAATCACTCGACCGCCTCGGGCTTTGGTAGCGTTGATCTGCGCTACGGTTTCAGCCGAAACATCAATCCATTCGCCGTGCATTTTGTGGTCGAGAATGTTGTCGGCCTCCACCGGACGAAAGGTGCCTACGCCGATGTGAAGGGTAATGTGCGATCGCCCTACGCCCCTTTCCTCCAGCCGCTCAAACAGCTCTGGCGTAAAGTGCAGCCCCGCCGTCGGCGCCGCCACCGCCCCAGGAGCCTCGGCATAGACCGTCTGATACCGATCGGGAGAAGCCGCCGTGTCGGTGATGTAGGGCGGTAGGGGAACTTCCCCCAGGCGCTCCAATAGGGCAGATAGGGCCTCACTTCCCTGGGGCTCAAACTTCAGCAGGCGGCCGTTGGTCTCAGGGTCGGTAGCGAGTACCTGGGCCACCAGGTCGGGCTGGCTGGGGTTGGGGCCAAAATGCACCGTGGCCCCCGGCTTCAGGCGACGGCCTGGGCGCACCAGAGCTAGCCACTGGTTATCGCCCTGGTCTTCCAACAAAAACACTTCAATCTGGGCACCGCTGGGTTTGTACCCAGGTAGCCGCGCCGGGATCACCCGGGTGTCGTTGAGGATAAGCAAGTCGCCCGGTTGCAGCAGCGTTGGCAGGTCGCGGAAGTGTTGGTGGCGGTGGGTAGTGGGGCCATCAACCACCAGCAAACGCGACGAATCCCTTGGTGTGACAGGGGTTTGGGCAATTTTTTCTGGCGGAAGAGAATACTGATAGGCCGCCAGGGAATACTCAGCAGAGGAGCTTTGGCCGCTTGGATCCGTCTCTGGGACAAGTCTTGGACTATCGCACATCGTCTAACAGGTTGGGGGGATACACCCAGGTCGAGTAGGGGGACTTAACCCTAACAACCCAAGGGCCAATCCCAGACAATAAGGACATAAGAACTCTAGCACCTGCCTAAAGGTCAACGATGGAATACACCTACTATCTCGCCAATGCCAGTTTGACCCTCCGTGTGGTCGAACACCTGCTGGGCACCCCGAGATTGCCCCTGGAATTTATGACGGTGATTCATCAGATCGATGGATGGGTCATCCGCGTCAAAATGAACGACAACATTGGCGTTCCCGACGCCGAAGATTTTCGCGCCTACATGAATGAGCTTGGGGTGGCCTACGACCCCGGCATTCGGGTACGCATGGCGCTGTGGGGCCTAGAGACCGGGCAATCACCCATCGATGTGATGCGCCGCTACCAGGTGGCGATCGTTTCCCACGGCAAGCCCGATCGCGAAGAGATCGAAGCCTTCCGCCGCCAGTTCGTCATGGGTCTGGGCTACTGCCCTGAAACCCTAGCCTAAGTGCCTTGCAGGGGCATCGTCATTGAGCGCCTCTGCCATCTCAAGACATGTCCTTTAGGGGCGGGGTAACCTGCCCCTATTTTTTGACCCATAAAGCCAGCCCGCCACTGCGCCCCCGAGCAGCAACGTAGCCTTCCTCAGCCACAAAAAAGGAGAAAAACGGCAGCTTAGCCACTGAAGTAGACACAAAATTGCCTGCTTTAGCGGCTTTGCTGCGCAGGGGTAGATTGATCAGCGTTAAACCGCCTGCTACCACCTGAAGGCGAACGAAGTCAAAGGCCAGCAGGTTTTTCTTCGGCAAAAACTTGGCTGGCCCAGTAAATCGCAGTTTGGTCGGCCCCACCTGAAGCTGGTTTTGAATGTTTAGCTGGCCATCGTCGTCGCGGCTAAAACGGAGGGAGGCGATCGCAATCCCCGGCATATAAAACCCGCTACCCTCCGGTTTCCCCGCTTTGTAGGCGGGCTTTTTGGGGGCCGTAAACCGCAGCTGCCAGGTGCCCAACAGCGCCTCTGGGGCAAACTGCCGTCGCTCGGCCTTAGTTTGCCGCTCGGCCTCCAGCAGGGCGGCCGTCACCTGCTGAGCACTAGGTTTCGCCCCCGAGGCAGCGGCCTCTAGAACCTGGGGCGTAGGTAGAGCGGTAGCGCTATCGGTGACGGTCATGGGGGCTCCAGAAAAATTGGTAGGGCGATCGCGGTCTCGCCATGTTCAGAGTATTTGATTAGGCAGTAGTAGTTTGCAAAGCCGAAGGACAGGATAGTGGGGTTCAAAGTTTAGGGCAGGTCTTGAAACCTAAACCTTAGACCCTAGCCTCTAGGCTGCTAGAGCCTGCCACAATCAGCTTGGTCAAGTCCTTAGTTAAAGCCTAGCTAAATTCATTATGCCAAGGCCAGCCGGTGGACTGGGCAATCGCCCCCCAGCCCCAGTCTTTGGCCCTAGCTCTGGCATAATGAGCCTATTCTTTACTGCCCTGTGCGCCGCTATGGCTACCACTCCGCGATTGCCCCTGCTGCGCAACCCAGCCGCCAAACCAGCGGCCAACGTGTCGATGGTGCTGATGGGGGTGGGCCTGGCCATCACCCTGGCGTTTATTCTGATTGCCCTGCTAGCGCCGCTGATGCAGAGCTGGGGCTGGCTGCTAGACCCCACCACCGCCCTGCAAAACCCAATTCATGAGCCCCCCGGTGGTGCCCACTGGTTTGGCACCACCCGTCAGGGCTACGACGTATTTTCGCGCACGCTGTTTGGCACCCGCGCGGCCTGGCAGGTGGTGCTGCTGGCTACACTGCTCAGCGTGGCGATCGGGGTGCCCCTGGGCATGGTCAGCGGCTATCTGGGCGGCTGGCTCGATCGCGCCCTGCTGTTCTTTATGGATACGATCTACACCCTGCCGGGGCTGCTGCTCTCGGTCACCCTGGCCTTTGTGGTGGGTCGGGGGGTAGTGAATGCTGCGATCGCCCTCAGCATTGCCTACATTCCTCAGTATTACCGGGTGGTGCGCAACCACACCGTCAGCGTCAAGACCGAGCTGTTTATCGAAGCCGCCCAGGCGATGGGGGCTTCGACCTGGACGGTGCTGTCCCGCTACCTGTTTCTCAACGTGATCCAGAGCGTGCCGGTGCTGTTTACCCTCAACGCCGCCGATGCCATTCTAGTGCTGGGGGGGCTGGGCTTTTTGGGCTTGGGCCTGCCCGAGCAGGTGCCCGAGTGGGGGGCCGACATTCGCCAGGCCCTCGACGCGCTGCCCACGGGCATCTGGTGGACGGCGTTGTTTCCTGGGCTGGCTCTGACCCTGATGGTGACGGGGCTGTCTCTGGTGGGCGAGGGGCTGAATGAGTTTATGAACCCCCTGCTGCGCCGCGAAAACTGGCGATAGCGCCCCATCAGAAGACCTTTAGAGATACTATCAATCCCAAGCTGACCCTAGCCTGGGCAGCAAGATCTACGTTGAGGAGAGGATAGAGATCTGCGATGACAAAACCCTTGAGACCCCTGGCCGTTGGGCTGGCAACGGCGGCGATCGCGTGCAGCTTAAGCCCTACCGCCCTGGCCCAAACCCCTAGGGCCATCATTCAAGGCCTGCAAGAAAATCCAAGGTCTAATTCGCCAGTGCCGCCAGCTCAACCAGGCCGCTGAGGTGTTTGACAACACCAGTCTGGGGCCAGTCACCAATCGCCTGGGCACCCTGCCAGGGGGTACTCAAGTGCGCTTAACCGGGGTGCTGGCCCAAGGCCGCGCTCAGATCTTTTTAGGCAATAACTTTAATGGCCTGTCGTCTGTGCAGCCTATGGGCTGGGTTAGTGCCTCGTTCTTAGGCCCCTGCAGCAGCCCACCGCAAGCGGTGCGAGCCTGCTTTCGAGCCAATGTGGGGCTTCCGGTGAGGGCCACAACTGCCAACAATGCCGCTATCTTAGCTAACTACAACGCTGGAGACACCATCTACGCATCTGCCAATCCGCCCAGGCGACAGGCCCCCGGCAACGGTAACACCTGGGTAGAGGTGACTATCTTTGACGGCAGCACCGGCTGGGTGGTGGAAACCAGCGCCAACGGCCAAGTGATCAATGCCAGCGCTGTGCCCTGTCCCTAGGTCGCACCAGAGCACCAACTGTTAGCAGCCTCCCGTCACACGCTGCGATCGCTCCCTCGAGCCCGCAGCGCCGTGACGGAATACAGCAGCAGCGCCGTCCAAATGCAGCCAAAGGTGACCGCGTGAACTGGGGTGAACGGTTCGCCATACACAAACACCCCCAGCAGCAGCGATAGCGACGGGGCCAGGTATTGAAAGAAGCCCAGGGTGGCCAAGGTCAACTGTTTGGCCGCCTTGTTAAACCACAGCAGCGGCATTGACGTGGCCACCCCCGCCCCGATAAATAGCAGAGTGATCGGCAGGCTTTCCCCAAAATGCCCCTGGCCGCTGACCGCCAGCCAGCTCACCACCAGCAGCACCAGCGGGGTAATCAGCAGGGTTTCAACCGCTAGGCCCACCAGCGGGGCCACCGCCGCCACCTTGCGCAGCAGGCCATAAAACGCAAAGGAAATGGCCAGGGCTAGGGCAATCCACGGCACGGTGCCCAGCTGCCAGATGAAGTAGCCCACCCCCACCACCGCCAGCGCTACGGCTACCTGCTGTCCGCGATACAGGCGCTCTTTGAGAAAGATGAACCCCAGCAGCACAGTCACCAGCGGGTTGATGTAGTAGCCCAGGCTGGCTTCGACGACGCGATCGCTGTTCACCCCGTAGATATACAGCCCCCAGTTAAAGGTCAGCAGACTGGCGGTAAGCAGCAGCACCAGCACTTTGCGAGGCGAGCGCAATAGCGTTTGCAAATCCTCCAGCCGCCGCTGCACCAGCAAAATGCCAACCAAGAACACCGCCGACCAGATCATGCGGTGGCTGAGCACCTCTACGGCAGACGCCACGCCCAGCAGCTTCCAGTAGATGGGCAGCAGCCCCCAGGTGCCGTAGGCCAGCAAGGCATAAATGGCCCCCAGGCCAGCATCGGGGCGATTCGCGAAGCGATCCCTGCGGGAATCGCCGGGGGCAGCAGGGGCAGATTTAGGTAAGGTCAAAGAACAACTTGCCGCTCAAACCACACATTTTAACGGTCAGGGTCACCCGTGGTGAATGGGCAACCGCACCACCATCGTCGTGCCGGCTTCGGGCTGGCTGTGGGCCACAATGGTACCGCCGCAGTACAACAGTAGCTGCTGCACGATCGACAGCCCCAGCCCGGCTCCCTCGGTTTCGTCGGGCGGCAGGTTGCGTCCCCGATAGAAATGCTCAAAAATGTGGGGCAAATCGCTAGCCGAAATGCCAATGCCGGTATCGCGCACTTCAATTTCGGCGTAGTCTGCGGTGCTGCTAGCGGTCACCCACACCTGGCCACCACTAGAAGTGTATTTGAGGCTGTTGTTGAGCAAGTGAATCATCACCTGGCGCAGCCAGCTGTCGGGGCAGAGCACCGGCGGCAACTGAGTAGGGATGGTGTAGGCCAGCATAACGCCCCTTTCTTCGGCCAGGGGCTGGTAGGTGCTGACCACCGGAGGCACCGTCTCTGACAGATTGAGCGGGGCGAGCGGGGCCTGGCTGACGCTGGTTTCCATTTGCAGCAGGTTGAGCACACCGCTGATGAGGGCACTCTGGCGATCGCACTCGTGGCTGATCATGCCCATGTAGCGCTGCCGCTGGGGCGGCTTGAGGTGGGGCGAGTCGAGCAGGGTGAGGGCGGTTTTAATGGTGGTGAGGGGCGTGCGCAGCTCCTGGCCCACCGTATTGAGAAAGTCATCCTTGAGGCGCAGGGTGTTTATCAATACCTCGTTTTGGGATGACAGGCTCGACATATTCAACGCCTGACGGCGGTAGGTTGAGGCCGACTGGCGCAGGTGTTCCTGGCGTTTGAGCTGCCAGTTGAGCCAGCGATCGACCAGGGTCAGGTAGGCCGGGGTGAGAGATTGGGTCGGCCGCAGCTGCGGCCACTGCTGGGCCAGGGTAGCCAGGTCAAGCGCGGCATCGGCGGTGACCAGGCCCTGGTCAATCTGGTGGCGAATGGCGCTCACCACCGTCGCCACCAAGTCGGGATTGATCGAGCAGCACACCGACAGATAGGACGATCGCGCCGTCATCGCCTCCTCTAGGGGGGGCGAAGCCTCATCGTCATCGTCTGGGTCGCGCTGGTTCTCTAGGGCCTGCCGCTGTCCTTCGCCCAGGGGAGCCGCCGACAAGGGCTGAAACCGATGGGCCACCAGCATGGCCGCAAAGGACTCAGACTGCACCACCACAAAGTAGTCGCCTCGCCAGGTATGGCTCTCTGGCAAGGGCACCACCACTTCGCTGCCCAGGCTAGCGGCGAGGTCGGCATCGGGGCGTACAAACCGCAGCACCCGATGGGGCAGCACTAACCCTTGACAGTAGCGCAGCACATCCTCATTCCAGGGGTCACCGACGGGCAGCTTCACCAGCAGGTGCGCCTGAATGTCGTGGGCTTCAAGGAACTCTACAGTCGATTGCAGAATCGCCTTAAACCCCTTTGGTTTTACCTGGACGTAGTCTGGGGCTGCCGCACTGAGCTGTAGAAGCCGGTGCAGCGACACCTCTTGCTCTTGGTAAGACTGCATAGTGCTCCAACGGGCCAGGGCCAGGCTAGCGCCTACCCAAAACTAGATCAGCACTAACACCTATTAGGGTATCTTTAACCACTGAGAATGGCGGCGGGAATGTTGCGTGTATTCACATAACACCCGTAGCCCGGGGTCAAAGTGTTAGTCTGAATGCCTTTTTTCGAGAAAATGGCGGGCCTGTTCGCGGTCATCAAAATGAATTTTCTCTGTGCCAAGAATTTGGTAATCTTCGTGGCCCTTTCCCGCAATTAGGATGCCATCCCCAGGCTCGGCCATGGCAATGGCCGACTGAATGGCGGTAGCGCGATCGCCCACCACCTGATCGCTCCCCAACTCTGCCGGAATCCCGGCCACCACATCGCGCAGAATCTGCTCGGGGTCTTCGGTGCGGGGGTTGTCGGAGGTGACGACCACCACGTCAGCCAGCTCGTAGGCGATGCGGCCCATCTGAGGGCGCTTGGTGCGATCGCGATCGCCACCGCAGCCAAACACGCAGATCAGCCGCCCCGGCACAAAGGGCCGCGCCGCCGTGAGGGAACTCTTCAGGCTGTCCGGCGTGTGGGCGTAGTCCACAATCACGCTGATGTCCTGACTGTCAGAAATCTTCACCTGCTCCATGCGCCCCGGCACACCGCCAAAGCCCGGCAGGGCTGCTGCGATTGTTTCTAGGGAAACGCCCAGGTGCAGCGCTGCCCCCACCGCCGCCAGCAGATTCTCTAGGTTAAACTGCCCCACCAGCGGCGAGCTAAAGGGCACGGTGCCCACTGGGGTCTTGAGCGTACCGGTGACGCCGTTGGCCTGGTAGGCGAGATCGCCTGTGTACAGATCGGCATCAGGATTTTGGGTGCTGTAGGTCCAGATGCGATCGGCGGGCAGCTGGGCCACCAATCTTTCACCGTAGGGCGTATCGATATTCACCACCGCGCGCCCGGCCAGATAAGTCTCGCTAAACAGAAGCGCTTTGGCCTGGAAGTAGTCCTCCATATCGCTGTGGTAGTCGAGGTGATCCTGCGTCAAGTTGGTGAACACCGCCACCTCGAAGGGGCAGCCCCACACCCGCTTTTGAGCCAGGGCGTGGGAGCTGACCTCTAGCACCGCGTAGAGACAGCCCGCATCTCGCGCCTTGGCCAGCTCTGCCTGGAGTTCCACCGCAAAAGGCGTCGTATACAGAGCAGTCTGCTGGTGCCCTGGCCAGCGGGTGTAGAGCGTTCCCAGCAGGGCCGTAGACTGCTCGGATGCATTCAGCAAGTGCTCAATCAGATGGGTGGTTGTCGTCTTGCCGTTGGTGCCCGTCACCCCCACCAGCCCCATCTGCCGGGCAGGATAGTTGTAGAACCGCGCCGCCACTTCGGCACAGGCCACCGACATATCGGTCATGGGCACCACGCAGGCATCGCCTTCGGCAGGGCGAGTCTGTAGGGCCTGGGCAGACACCAGCGCCGCCGCCGCCCCAGATTCCACTGCGCTGGGCCAAAATTCGCCGCCATCGACGCGGGTGCCGGGCATGCCAAGAAACACATCCCCCGGCTGGCAAGCGTGGGAATTGGTACACAGGCCCTTGATTTCAGAATCTTCCGCTTCGGTAGCCAGGGTAAACCCAGGCGCAATTAGCCCAGCGGGCAGGCCCTCAAGCAGTTGGCGCAGCTTCATGTCAGCAACTCCTCACATCATTGAAGTTGCCCTATTCTGCCTTACTGTGGCCCAGATAAGTCTGTATCAATTGCTCCACCTTGGCCTGGGGTGCCCTGGGCGACAGGCGTGGCAGGGGAGTTTCTTGTACTCCAGCTTCGGTAGATTGCACGCAGCACAGCACCGGAATCTCGTACTGGTAGCGCTGAAACCAGTCGTCGCGGGTAGTAATGTCGCGCACCTCTAGCTCAAAGGGCAGGTGGGCAGCGGCCACCAATTTTTCTTCAAGCCCTTCGCACAGGTGGCAGCCGGGCTTGCTGTAGAGCACAAATTTAGTCACGGGGTCAGTCACGAGAAGGGCGGTTATTGCACGATCGCTCGGTAGGCGCTGGGGGTGGTGCCGGTGGCCTGGCGAAACTGTTTGCTCAGGTGGCTATGGCTGTTGAACCCACACAGCAGGGCGATTTCCACAATAGAGTGGTTGGTTTGTTTCAACAACTGCTTGGCCCGCTCGATGCGCTGTTGCAGCACGTATTGGTAGGGGGCCATCTCCATCGCCTGTTTGAACTGATGGCTGAAATGGAAGGGGCTGAGACCTGCGATCGCAGCCAAATCCGCCAATTTCAGATCAGCATCCAGAGCCTCGTGGATATAGTCCAGCACGGGTAAGAGTTGCCGTTGGGGTAATCCACTGGGGTGAACTGACAAGGGCGGACTGGCCACGGCGTACTGCCGCAGCAAATGCACCGCCAGCAGGTTGGTTAACGACTCGACGTAAAGCTTGCCGCCGGGGTTGGCCTGGTTAAGTTCGTCGAGCAACATCAGGGCGATCGCCTCTAGCCGCCCATCCCGCAGACGAAATTCCGGGATCAGCTCGATGCGATCGGGGTTCAACCCTAGAGATTCTTGAGCGACAGTGGCCACGAAGCCGGAGTTGAGCCGCAGCTCGGCATAGTGGTCGTCATCTTGCCAGCGGGCAAAAAACGCGGTCTGAGCCGGAGTAATGGAAATATCGCCTTTGCCGTAGAGGCTGCTATGGGTTTTGCCATCTTTGATCTGCAAAAACCGCACCGGACGCGCCGCCAACGATAGGCAAATCGTGTGATCCTCGCTCAAGGGGCTGCTGCACTCTCCAGGAGGATGCTGAAACTGCTCAACCTGAATGTGCTCCCAGCCGAGCGTCTGGCTTGACCGGGTGGGTAGGCAGGCGGCCACGATCTGATTGCTGATCAGGTGGTTGGGAAAGCTCCCGGCATACCTGTTTTTGGCTGCATTCATCGCTAGATTCTCCACCGGGGAGATAGGTTAAGCCAGGCCCACGCAAATCTGCCCAGCTCTTTAAGTCTATCTGTCAGAATGGAGCGATAGGCAAATTCTCACCTTCATAGCGGCAGAGAACAGCGATGACTCCCCACGTTGCGATCGCAAAATGGACTCTTGAGGACTACCACCAGATGATTGCGGCGGGCATTCTCAGCGATCGCCGAGTGGAGCTTTTGAACGGAGAAATCATCGAAATGCCCCCCGAAGGAGAACCTCACGCCTACTACAGCCGCACCAGCGCCAAATATTTGGAGCAACTGCTGGGCGGTCGGGCTGAGGTACTGCAAGGCAAACCCATTACAATCCCTGCAACCCAGTCAGAGCCTGAGCCTGACATAGCTGTGGTACAGCCGTTGGGTCGGGAGTATCTCAGGCACCATCCTTACCCAGAAAACATCTTTTGGCTGATTGAGTTCTCGAACACTAGCCTCAGAAAAGATTCTGACCCAAAAGCCAAGGCCTATGCTGCCGCAGGCATTCCTGAGTATTGGATTGTCAATCTTCAGAAGATGGAGCTGATAGTGATGCGAGATTTACGTGACGGCAACTATCAATCGGAGGTCACCTTAACCACAGGAACGGTAACGCCGCTCTTATTCCCAGATATTGAGGCGTCTGTGCGCCGATTGCTAGATTGATCGCCAGTTCACCGCAAGATTTTGATAGTCCCTCAAGAATCAAATAGCGCCCCAACCGCCAGGTTTCCTAGGCTAAGCGGGTACTGATTTGGAGGCCTCATGGCACATCTTCTACAGATTGATTCGAGTCCGCGAGGCGATCGCTCTCACTCTCGCCGCATGACCCGCGAATTTGTCGAAGCCTGGCAGCAGACCCATCCCCACGACACCGTCTCCTATCGCGATGTGGGTCGCCAGCCCGTACCCCATGTGGATGAACCCTGGATCGTCGCGGCCTACACGCCGGAGGAGCAGCGCACGCCGGAACTGCGAGAGGCTCTGAAGGTGAGCGATCGCCTCATCGACGAACTGATCGCTGCCGATATTGTGGTCGTGGGGTGCCCTATGTACAACTTCAGCGTGCCCAGCACCTTCAAAGCCTATATCGACCAAATTGTGCGCACTGGCCGCACCTTCACCATCGACCCTGAGGATGCCGAAGACCCCTACAAACCGCTGCTCCACGGCAAAAAAATGTTCGTCATCACCGCCCGAGGAGCGTCAGGCTTTGGCCCCGGCGAGCGCTACGGCCATATGAATCACCAAGATCCCTACCTGCGGGTCGCCTTCGGATTCATTGGCATCACCGACATGACCTTCATTCATGTCGAGAACGACGAGCACAGCAGCGAAAGTTTGGCCGCATCCATTGCGGCGGCCCAGGCCCAGGTGGCGCAGCTGGTAGCCGCGTGAGCTGGATTTTGAGCGGGGGTGCGCTGATCAAAGCCGTGCCATTCAGGGCGATCGCCGCACCCCTTACGCCTCACCTCTAGGAGATGCCATGCCCCTTACTGATTCTGGATTCTTCACCCTCAAACTCTGCACCGCCCTAGGCTGCGGGCTGGTCGCGGGTGCCTTCTTCGCCTTTTCCACCTTTGTTATGAAAGCCCTGGGCCAGCAACCGACTGCCCAGGGCATCGCCACCATGCAGTCGATCAACATCACCGTCATCAACCCCTGGTTTATGGGGGTGCTGTTTGGCACCGCCGTGGGCTGCCTTGTACTAGTGGCCTTCTCGTTCACCAAAGGCAATCAGCCCGGCGCTAAGTACCTGCTCCTCGGCAGTCTGCTCTACCTGTTAGGCACTATTCTCGTCACCATTGCCTTCAACGTGCCGCTCAACGATGCCCTGGCCGCCGTCAAGCCAGACAGCGCCGAGGGGGCCGCCCTCTGGGCCAAATATCTGACCAACTGGACGCTGTGGAACCACGTTCGCACCGCAGCAGCTCTGGCAGCAGCGGCATTGCTCACGATCTCCCTCAAATCTTAGGGTGAGCAATGCCTACCACCCCTCGGGCAACACCCGATCAACACCATGTCTAGCCATCGCTACAACGGATGGGGCGATCGCCCCATCCATCCTCAAAACCTTGTTTAGTAACCTGAGAATCTTTAGCACCGATCGCGCTGGCTGTCTTCAACCCTGCGCAGGGTAGACAAGTACCTCGGTACTATGTAAATTTGTCTGCGCCCATCCAATTCGTTCTCTATAGGAGATCACTTATGGTGGATCGTGCCTATCAATGGTTCTGGGGGTTAGCCGTGAGCGGCTTAGTGGCTCTGCCCATGCCCCCTGCCACCGCTCAGGTTGGTGCAGATGCGATCGCGCCCCCCACCGTTGAGCAAAGAGAAACAGTCGAGGCTGCTTTTGCCCAGCATTTTCAGGATCTTGGGGTTGAGGGCGCGATCATCATCCAAGATCTCAACCGAGGCGTGACCTATGAGTACAACCGCGATCGCAACCGCCAGGCCTTCCTGCCCGCCTCCACCTTCAAAATTCTCAACTCGCTGATTGCGCTTGAAACTGGGGTAATCCCAAACGATCTGGCTATTTTGACCTGGGATGGCATTGAGCGCATGGTGCCCGCCTGGAATCGAGATCAAAACATGCGAACAGCGTTTAACCTGTCCGCCGTCTGGTTTTACCAGGTGCTGGCGCGGCGGGTTGGGCACGATCGCATGCAGCAGTGGGTCAGCGAGGCGGGCTACGGCAACCAAACCATCGGCGGCCCTGAGGCGATCGACCGCTTCTGGCTAGAGGGCGATTTGCGCATCACGCCCCAGCAACAGATTGAATTCTTGCAGCGCCTGCACCGCAACGAATTGCCTTTTTCAGAGCAGACCGTAGCTACAGTCAAAGACATTATGATTACCGAGCGCACCCCCGACTACACGCTGCGGGCCAAGACCGGTTGGGCTGGCTTGGGAGAGCCCGATCGACCCCAAATTGGCTGGTATGTCGGCTATCTAGAACGAGGGGACAACGTTTATCTGTTTGCCACCAACATCGACATTCGCAGGGATGCCGATGCCCCAGTTCGCCTCGATCTAACGCGTCGCTGCTTTGAAACCCTGAATCTTTTGTAGCGTAGCCCAGCCGACTTCAACCCTAAATCCACACCGGGAGAACGCAGAGTCTGATATGGCCACCATTTACTACACGGCTACCAGCCTGGATGGCTTTATTGCCGACGACAACAATTCCCTCGACTGGCTATTTCAGTTTGGCGAGCTAGAGCCGAACACGTTTGATGATTTTTTGGCGGGCGTGGGGGCGATCGCCATGGGCTCTACCACCTACCAGTGGATCTACGACCACGATTTTTCCCCCGAGGCCGACAGCCCCCAGCCCTGGCCCTACAACGTGCCGTCTTGGGTATTCACCTCGCGCCAGCTGCCAACGATTGAGCATGCCGACGTGCGCTTTGTCAGCGGCGATGTCAAACCCTTTCTCCGGGAGATGGCGATCGCCGCTGGCGACAAAAATGTGTGGGTTGTCGGCGGCGGCGACCTGGCGGGCCAGTTCTACGACGCTGGGCTGCTAGATGAAATTGTCGTCCAGATTGCCTCGGTCACCCTGGGCGGCGGCGCTCCCCTGTTTCCCCTGCGGGTCGATCCGCCCCTGAAGCTGCTGTCAGCCAAAACCTATGGCCAAGATTTTGTGGAATTGCACTACCAAGTTCCCGGTCGATAACTGGAGAAAAGACCATGCAAAAGATCAGCGGACTCGCCCTCATTGCGATCGCCCTGCTCCACAGCCTCATCGGCTTAATATGGCCAGAACTGATTGGATTTGGGGATGTCTGGCAAGACATTGCGGATGCGGGGGTCGTTGATACGGCCCGACCAGAAGCTCTCCGCATTTGGGGGTATTACTGGTTTTTGCTATCTGGATTTTTTCTGCTGCTCTTCGGCGGTCTGTGCCACTGGACCGAGCATCACCTGAGCCGCTCTTTGCCAGCTTTTGCCGGGTGGGGCTTGCTCGCGATCGCGCTCTTTGGCATCGGCCTGGATCTAGATACCGGTTTCTGGCTGGTGCTGCCTGTAGCCATTAACGTACTGATAGCCGCGCGAGCTAGAATCGCCTCGCCAGATTAGCAAAATAGGTTCCTAGGCATCGCTAGTGATGCCTACTATTCCACTAAGAAAAAGCAGCAGCATGAGAGAACTTACCTACTTTATCGCTTGTAGTGTTGATGGATTTATTGCCCACAAAGATGGTTCCCATGATGGCTTTTCTCAAGATGAAAAATATCTTGCTGATTTGTTCAGCGACTTTCCTGAGATGGTGCCGTCTCACTTTCGCGATGCTATGGGTAGCCCTAGCGAGAATCGATGCTTTGACACCGTTTTAATGGGCAGAAAGACTTATGATGTAGGCCTGAAAGAAGGCGTAACCAGCCCTTATACCCACCTCAAGCAGTATGTGTTTTCGCGCAGCTTGCAAACCAGCCCCGACAAGAACGTTGAACTAATTTCAACCGATGCCGTCGGAGTTGTGTCTAGCCTAAAACGTGAGCCAGGGCAGGGCATTTGGCTCTACGGTGGCGCAGATCTAGCTGCCGCGCTCTTTGAGCATCGCCTGATTGATCAACTGATTCTCAAGGTCAACCCATTTTTAATGGGTGCGGGTATTCCATTGTTTGCGGTTGAGATTCAGCAAACAGCCCTCGAACTAACCGATCGCAAGGTTTACGACAACGGCGTGTTGCGACTTCACTATCGCCTGCATTAGCGGCTTTTAAGATTCATTTCGCTTGCCCACAAAATAGTACACAAGAACTATATTAATTGGGCGGTTGGCCAATGTTGAACCAGCCGGTAATGACCATGACTGAGTCAATCACCATTGCCCTGCGGCCCGCTACCCTGAGCGACGCAGATCTACTGCGCCACTGGGATGAACAGCCCCACGTGATCGCCGCCGACCCCAACGACGACTGGGGCTGGGAAACGGAGCTAGCCCACACCCCAACCTGGCGAGAGCAATTAATTGCTGAGCTACATGGCCGACCGATCGGCTTTGTGCAAATTATTGACCCAGCCCAGGAAGACAGCCACTACTGGGGCGATGTACCAGTCAATTTGCGGGCGATCGACATTTGGATTGGCGAATCCACCGAGTTAGGCAAAGGCTACGGCACCACCATGATGCGGTTGGCCCTAGCCCGCTGCTTTGCCGACCCTCTAGTCACCGCCGTGCTCATTGACCCACTGACCAGCAACACCCGCGCCCACCGGTTTTACGAGCGCCTTGGGTTTAAGTTTTTGGAGCACCGCCGATTTGGCGACGATGACTGCTCGGTGTACCGCCTAGAGCGGGCCGACTGGGCCGATGCAACACCCGTTCTGGAGAACATGGCACCGGTCAATTCCTGAGCAGCGCATCATCTCTACCCTGCGTATCAAACCAGTCGGTAACCCATCTGCCCAACTGCGATCTGGCCCCTAAGGGTTATCTGTGAATTTCACCTACGACCTTTGGAGCACCCCATCCCCACGCGACGAAACAGCTTCGTTCAACGCAACTTATTTCCGTTAAGGAGACCGTTATGCAAGTCAATCCCTATCTGTTTTTCGATGGCACCTGCGAAGAGGCCTTCAAGTTCTACCACCAAACCCTGGGCGGCAACCTGGGCGATTTGTTGACCTTTGCGGGTTCCCCTGCCGAGGGAGAAGTACCGCCTGAGCTGAGCCACAAAATTATGCACACCCACCTCGATTTTGGCGATTGGGCCATCATGGGATCCGACTGTATGCCTGGGCAGTATTCAACTCCCCAGGGATTTTCGGTCTCGCTTCAGGTGGCCGATACCGCTGAAGCCGAGCGCGTTTTCAACGCCCTGGCCGAGGGCGGCAACATTCAAATGCCCCTGGCCGAAACCTTTTGGGCCAAGCGCTTTGGTATGGCCGTCGATCGGTTTGGCACTCCCTGGATGATCAACTGCGACTAACCTAAACCGCTTGGGTTCAAGCCGCGAGATGGTGCTGCCTCTGAGCCGGTTTGACCCAGGCACACTGCATCGATCTAAACTCGTCAGGACACAGCTTTATGACCCTTGAAGAGCTACAAACTACCCTCACCGAGATCAATCACCTGGTATCTACGCTGCAAACATCTGCTGTTTTGGAGAAATACTACGCCGACAACATCGTCATGATCGAGGGAGATGGAACTGTGACCTCGGGCAAAGAGGCCTGCCGCCAGGGTAGAGAGGTCTTCTTTAGAGACATGCTGGTTGAGTTTAGACAGTCGAGCTTGATCAGCCAAGACATCGCCGTTTCGGCAGACCAAGATTATGACTTTGTCGTAGTGTCTAACTGGTACAACGATTTCACGATAAAGGTTGGCGAGCAGTTGATTGACAACCAAAGTAACCAGCTCTCAATTGGCTTTTGGAAGGATGGATTAGTCGTCAAAGAGAGCTACAACTACCCTGTCATGTCAATGAGATAGGAACGAGATAGGGACTACCCTGCCCTAACCCCTAGTTTCCCGGCTGATTAAGACGTGCCCATGCGCTACATCTTCAGCGACCTGCCGAGAACAGAAAAACCCTCGGTGTAGTGGTCGATTGCGCCAATCCTTTGCGCCAATCCTTATTGATGCCTCAGGGCGATCGCTCGATCAGAGTTTTGCCAAACTGCTAAAAGTCCCAAATCCTTTGTGATTTGGGGAGATGTCCGATCGCTAACGCTATGGGTTGTGCTCCTAGAAGCGATCGCACCTTGTCGATTCGCAACATCTTGTAGTACGTTGTAGTATATCGAGGCGCAAGGTTTGTAGCGCCATCAAAGTCATGCACTAAACACCTAGCAGAGAAAACCCATGCTGCTCTACCTTCGCATTCCCAAATACGCCAACGATCAAAGCGCGAATTTGCCGATACCTAAATCGACCAATGATTTCGTGCAGGACTCCGTCGCGCGCCAGCACCAAGCCGCCGCGAGCAAAATCTATCAGCGCACCAAGGAGAATTATCTTTGTGAGCGACGTTTCATTCTTTGACTCACCCAATTCAGAATCAGGCGGTCTACCGCTCAAAGGCGTTTAGGGTCAGCGATCGCGGTCTTGCTGCTGTTGCGATCGCGCAGCACTTGGGCTTTGGCCACCAACTCTTGAAAGAAATCGGTTTCGACTATGTCCTGTACCTGCTTTTGGCGCTTGGCCTCGTCAATTTCAATGCGGAGGTCGCGCACCTGCTGCTTTAGCTTTTGTTCGCGACTGTAGACCTGCTGGGCCATGCGGTCAAAGACGCGGGCAAGCTGGCCAATTTCGTCGGTGCGGTGGGCGATCGCCCCTAGCTGGCCCAGCTCAAACGTCTCCGCCTCAATAGCGGCTGCCCTTCGAGCGATGCCGAGCACCGGGCGGGCAATCAGGCGATCGGCTATGAGCACTGCCGCCCCAGCCGTTAGCCCCGTAAATATAGCGATCACGCCCAGTAGAATGCGCTTATTGCGGTTGACCTCCACCAGGTAGCTCGACTCGGGTATAACCGTGCCCACCACCCAGTCCAGTTGCTCTAGCGGGGTAAACGCGATCAAGTAGCGCTCCCCCGTGGCCGGGTCTTTAAAGGCAAATCGCTGGAGTTCGTCTAGCCCCTCCAGGTCGATGCCCTGATCTCGCAGGGTTTGGCTGGCAATTCTCAGCAACGGGTTTTCTACCGTCTCCAGCTGCTGGAGATGAGGTTCAGCGGAGTCTTGCCCCTGGGTCGGCATCACTTCAGCCACGTCTGTAGAGGCAATCAACTCTTGCTGAGCGTTGACAATAAAGGCCTCGCCGCTGTGGTTAGAGTGCTCCAGCAAATAAAGTATCCATTTACTAGGCAGGCTGTGGGGTGATTTCGACGAACCACTTTTCTAACCCTGGTAAACGACGGAACTGCTTTTCCAGGTCTGCCATCGCTGCTTGGGCC
>JAHHIH010000045.1 GCA_019358835.1 Tildeniella torsiva UHER 1998/13D | reverse complement strand
TTAGGCACGTTTAGGATCGGTCGCTAATGTCGTGGCAGAGCCTGGGCATTGTGGCCCCCAAGCTGGGCGAGTGGCGAGCTTATGCCGGAGCCACCCCCTTGGCAGCAGGGGCCGCCGTGTTTCGGGTCACCTGCAAAAACCTGGGGGTGGGGGTAATCTTCAAGTCTTACGCCCTGGTGAGGTTTCGTACAAATCAGGATGGCGAGGTTTTTGTTACCCAGGCCCGGCGCATTTACCCCCGTGAAGAGTCTTTGGTAATTGATGCCGACATTCCCAGAGAGGTTAGGGGCAGCGGCCTGATCTGGCGGCCTGAGGTCAAAAAGGTTGTCTATCGCAACTTTCGAGGCCGCAGCCCTGAACCCGCCTTTTTGGTGGAGGTAGATCACTTGGTGAGGGATTCACCGCCGCCTGAGCTGGCTGCCGATAACGACACCGTACCGTTCTGGGATCGCGAAGACACGTCGATGGATATAACCGATGTCCTTGGATTTGATTAACGTTGGCATTGAACCCAACGACGGCACGGGCGACCCGCCCCGTGTGGCAGGGCAGAAGATCAACGCCAATTTTCAGGAGCTTTATCTGGCGGTAGCGGCCACCGAGCCCACCACCGCCCTAGATGCCCGCGACACCGCCAACCGAGACCGAGCCAACCACACGGGCACCCAACCGGCTGTCACCATCTCTGATTTTTCGGCCACGGCAGCAGCAGCGGCCCCAGTGCAGTCGGTGGCGGGGCGAACTGGCAACGTCACGCTGACCCAAGCCGATGTGGGCCTAGACCAGTTAGACAACACCGCCGACGCCGACAAGCCCCTTTCTACGGCCACAGAGGCCGTTTTGGATCTGTTGTCTAGCAATATTCAGGCAGCTCTAGAGCAAAAGCTCGAAGCAGCCGATATTGCTGCGTTCGAGACAAATGCCCAGCTCGACACCAGAGACACTGGGAACCGTGCCAGGGCCAACCACACCGGGGCTCAGGCCATTAGCACCGTCACGGGGTTGCAAACGGCGCTAGATGCCAAGCTGGAAGCGGCGGCAATCGCCAGCTTTGAGACCACAACCCAGCTCAATGCCCGCGACACCGTTAACCGGGCCAGGGCCAACCATACCGGCACCCAACCGGCTAACACTGTCTCTGGGCTGGCGTCGGTGGCCACCAGCGGGGCCTATAGCGATTTGTCGGGCAAGCCCACGAGTCCCTATGGCTTCACCTATGACCAGCAGGCAGAGCCCTCAGGCCCAGCGGCTGGGGCAACCTGGCGCGAGCGCAGCGCCGGGGGCTTGATTCTGGGGGAGTGGGAATGGTCGGGCTCTCTGTGGCTGAGTGGAGAGCGCTATGCCCCGCTCTATTCAGGCGTATCAGCCTCTGCCAACACTTCCGGAGTGATGAGCATCTATCCTAAATATCCGGTGGTGCTGACTGGATACACCGCCAGTTTCACTCAACCGTTTGCGCCCCAGGATGCCAGTAACCACTGGCTGTTTAGACACGGTGGATTGGGTTTAGTAGATTGGCTAACCACCATCGACCAATCAACGATAGCCCCTACCTTTTTGCAGAAGATTTTGGCAACTCCAGTAGTTATTGCTGGCCCCACGGCTTCCGATAATTTCGCGTCCAGAGTTGGCAGCCCAGGCAACCTGCGCCATTTTATGGCCATCACCCACTACAAGCTGATTCGCCCATGATTGCCATCACCACCGCAGACGGCCTGACCCACTGCCTAGACTCAGCAGCGGCGATCGCCACCTACAGCGGCAGCCCCGCCACTGTGGCCGCGCTGCAAGCTGCCTACGACGCTGGCCAGTGGCAGCCCTACACCCCACCGGAACCAGAGCCGGAGCCACCGGGGCCAGACTGGCAAAACTTCCGCCTGGCGCTGATGGTCAACAGCGCTTTTCGGGCTTGGGCGGCAACTCTGCCTGCCGACTGGCGCGAAGACCTCAAGTCGTGCGCCATTCTATGCAATGTGGAGGCGCTTCAGAGCACTTACACCTATCTGGCCAGCCTCTACCCCCCAGGGCCAGCGGCCAGCGCCGAGTGGCAGGCGATCGCCGACGCAACCCATATACCCGTCATGTTCTCCCAGGTGGAGAGTGAATAGTGATGTGCCCAGGCTTACGCTCTTTTTTGACCCCGATTTTGGCGATCCGGTTTGGGCCAACCTCGACTATGAGCTGTCGGCCCCAGAGCAGGAAAGTGGGGAATGGGTGCTGGGCCGTATCCCGACGGCCCAGCTCACCATAAACATGAGAACAGTGAGCGGCAAACATGCCGCTATCAGCTATTCCTATGCCAATAACGCTTGGTTTATTTCCGACCTGGGGAGCGAGAACGGAACCTGGCTAAACGGAAGACGAGTGCAGCCCCCGCGCAAGCCGCAATCAATACAAATTGGAGACAGGATCGATTTAGGCCCTAAGGCCAGGATTCAGGTAGTCGAGAATGCTCAAGACACGGTGCCAGAGGAGCTTGGCCCCCCTACGATCGCCAGCACCACGCCTATAACCACCCTGCCACCCGATCAGCCAGAGGTGGTACCAGCACCGCCGCCGCCAGCGCCTGCATCGGCGACCAATGCCGACAACATAAATTTTGCGTTGCGGTGGCTGGCCACGCCGACGACATGGTTGGGCGGAATCGTGCGGTTTGTGGTGGCGGCGCTGGTGGCCCTGGTGGTGGTGCTGATTTTTGACAACTAGGCCAGATTGCGGAGTGGATAGTTTTGTACGTAATTGCCCAGCCCACCGGGGAAGACTCTCTGTAGAGTGATGGGCAGTTTATGGGTGTACTGTTGGCGCTGGTGATCGTGGGCTTTGTGGCGTGGTGGATTCGCTATAACCAGCTCTACAGTTCTGGGGCGGTGAAGGCTCCGTTCTTCAGTTTTGGCAGTGGGCAGAGCCGGGTTAGGAAGGTGAGAGTAGCCCATCGACCGGCACCAGATGGTGCTAGGCGATCGCCCTCGGTAAGTCAGGCTCAGCAGCGAGAAATTGGCCAGGCGGTGAGCCAAATAACGAAATACACCCATAACTACGATGTGTCGGTGCGGCTGCTGCATTCGACCCGGCAGGCCAATATGAGCAGGTCGCTCGACTGGTGCGCGGAGAAGGTGATCGCTGACATTTTGAGGGATAGGCGATAATGGGGCTGTAGCGCGCCCCTAACCCCCATGACCACGAGCAATGAGAGCGACAATCGCCTCGACCGAATAGAGGCCGCCCTGGAAAAGCTGTCCGATGATTTGGGGCAGATGAGGGAAGAGCAAGACCGGGGCCGCAAGTGGGAAGATCGCACTTGGGATGTAGTGAAGTGGGTGGGTGGAATCTCGGCGGGCCTCTCAATTAGTGCGGCGATCGCCCTGGTGGGATTGTTGGTCAGGCTTTCAATAGAAGGCAAATAAAAAACACCCCCGGCTGAGAGACCGAGGGGTGTGGAGTGGTGAGCCTAGACTACTCTGGCGGCATTATTCATGGGGCAAATTCTCCTTAAACCAGTTGGTGACCCACAGTTTTGCTTCTTCATACTGCTGCTTAAATGTCTCTGAGCGATTGCCGCCAGACTGAAGGCCAAAGACGAAATAGACGGCGTGGGGAATGCGGGCAGATCCAAATTCTTTCCAGAAGGATCTCAGCCGCTGCTCAACGATGGTCGAGGCCCCTGGGTACTTGAGCAGTTCGACCGATTTAAAGCTGCCCGACTCTGCGGTGATACCCAGGCGGGTGAGCTGGTCTTTAAACTGCCTCATTGACACCCCGCGCAGCTTGTCGAGGCCGTAGGGTGACTTGTCATCGAAAATGGTGCGACGGTCATCGATGACCGTCGCGTTTTTGTCATCGGCGTCCGTCGCCGTGTCGTCGCACCCATTTTCTTCGTCGTCCCACGGGGCGCTAGAACCTATGGCGATGGCGGGCTGCGACCGTCGCCCCCCATCGTCGCCGTCCGTCGCCGTCCCTATAGGAGGGGTCGTCGTCATGTCGCCCTGTGCATGCTCTGTGGGCTGAGCAGCCATGGATGAGCCAGTGTCGGCGGGGGGCAGTGCTTTGGGTTTGCCCAGTAGGCCTAACGACCTGGCCAACGTTTCGGCATCGTCTGAGAGTCTGAGCTCCCGGGCGATCGCCTGGGTGAGTTCGGACTGCACCTGGTCGGCACCGACCTCAGCTTGATATTTGCGCAGCTGCTTTTTGTCGAGCAGGTGGGCGATCAGCCCTTCGCTGACGGCCTCTATTTGGTCGCTGTTGCGCTCGTTGGCATCCCAGGCCATGTAGAGGCCATAGGACAGGGCGGCTAGGCCCGTGAGTGGATTTAGCAGGCTACCGAGCACGAGGCCCCCGGCCAGGCCGCCACCGATATAGAGCTTGGGGTTGTGCATGCCTTCGGCAGCATCTTCGGCGGTATCAATCCAGAGGGGGTGAGATGTGACTAAATTGCTCATGATTTCACCAAAAAGTAAGGGGCATGGTTGCCCCCGGTTGCTGTGTTGTCTAGCTGTGGGCGCGCTTCATGTAGTGCCATTGCAGGCCAAGGAACAAGATGAAGCGCACCATGAGTTCAAAGCAGAACAGCATGGTGACGATCAGCCCCACGCTGCCCCAGTTGATCAGCCCCCACTGGCCGGTGAAGATGACAAACACCATCTGCGCAAACCCGCCCTCGACGGGGGGGAAGACGGCTAGGCAGATGAAGGTATCCACGATGTAGGAGACCAGGCTGGCCCGGTTGGCGGTGCGGATGCTGAGCATGGGGAAGCGGTTGTACCATTCCTTCAGTCGCACCAGGGCGGGATCGTCGTTTTCGTTCACCTGGAGTTGGTCGGCAGAATCGGCCTCAAGGGCAATCAGGCGCATGAGCTTGCGGTCATGCTTTAGCAGAATTGGGTAAGTTTCTGCCGTCTGGATGAAGGCCCACAGCACGACCCCAGTGGGGATTGAGATGAGGGCCAGGGCGCGGTTGCCAAAAAAGCCGACGACGCCTTGCAGGTCGAAGATGTTGACCAGGGCTAGGGATACCGCTTTGCAGTAGGGGAGCATGTTGGCGGCGGCCACGATGCAGGCCACGCAGATGGCGAGCCAGTAAAGCAGCTGTCGGGCTGTCTTGGCCCCTGAGTTTTGACTGCGTTTTGAGGATTTGGTCTCTGATTTTTGGGAACCGGCTGACCAGTTCTTTCCGTAATAGGTCGTCATGGGTTTGATTCTCTAAAGGTTTGCTGGGACTTAGTTTGAGGGCATGTAGTAGGCAGCGCCCTGGTATTGGCTCATTCGCCAATCAACCAGGGTCTTATCGCCGGTAAAGGCCATTTTTTGGGTGACGCCTGGGCTGTTGGGGTCGCTGTCGTCGTCGGTGATGACTCCGGTGTTGCCGTGGGCATCGCAGACGATAGAGCCCACCGGGATGGGTTGATTGGAGGCGCTGTCTATGACTGGCAGGTTGAGCACCAGCGAGACATAGAGTTGCTGGTCAACACTCACCACCGGGATGCAGCCGTCTCGATAGCGGGCGATCGCCACCTCGTTTTTCTGCGCCTGCTCCTGCTGGCTCAGCGCCAGCTCGGTCATGTCATCGCCGATGCGACTGGCTTCGGCGCGGGCGGTGGTGACCTTGGAGGCGAAGTTGCCCAGGTTGCTAATGCTGGGGACTGCGGTGCCAATGATGGCTAGGGCGAATACGCCGTGAATCGGTTTCATAATTGGCCCTCCCTGGCTTCTTCTGATTGGTTGTTAATTAGAGCGATCGGAGCACCGATAAGCAGCAGTGCTGCGAGCAGGTCATCTAAGGGGATATGGAGCGAATCGAAGAAGGGCTCTTCGGTGTCAAATGGAGTCAACCTCAACTCTTCCCCCTCCTCCTCTAGGGTCAAAACGTAGCGTTCTGAATAGTTTTCTCCGGCTTCGTTGAACACTGTCGAAGTGACAATGGCTGCATTTTTCATGGGGTCAACCTCTTTAAAACGACAAAAAGCGCCCCCCAAGGAGACGGGGGCGCGGGCTCAGCGACGCTATTGAACAGAGGCCAGCAGGCGCACGGCTTGAACGTACGCCTGGGCATAGCTCTGGCCGTGCTGAACAAACTGGGCTCTGAAGATTTTGGCGGCCAGCTCATCTACAGACTGGCAATCTTCTACTAAATCGAAATCGGTTAGGGCCTTATCGGCCTGGCTGGAGGCGGTGGTGAAACGGTCTCTGGAGTTAGACATTGGCTTCGGCCCCCGTGCTGAGGGAGTAGCAACCAATGGCTTCGACCAGGCCATCGACTTCGGCGCGGTAGGGCTGGGGCTGGGTCTTTTTGAGGTAGCCCCAGGCGACGATCGCATCGCCAAATTGTGAAACCTGGTGCAGCTCTAGGGTGTTGCCCTGGGCGCGGCCTTTCTCTCTAAGGTCTAAGAGAATGCGATGGATGGTCTGTAAATCAAGGTCTGCGGTCATAATAGGTTTGTCCTTCTTGGGCAATCCCAGGGGTCTTGCTGGACGGCTCTGCCCCTGGGGTTAACAATTTTGTTTAGGCGGCCATTACCACTACGGGTAGAGAGCCGATCGCATCACACAACCCATCTACCTCGCCCCTAAAGCGGGCGGGCTGAGAGGCCCGGTGATACTGCCACCCTTGATAGAGCTGCAAGTAGAGCTGGGCTTGAGTTGGCGTTAGGTGCCCACCGTTGGCCTCGGCTTTGGCGGCCAGGGCCTGCAAGCTGGGCTTGATGGAGCTGAGGTTGCATGGGCATGAAAAAGTAGCCCCCGTGGTAGGGGCGTGCGGGTGATTCATAGTGGGTTAATCCCTGTTTACTAAGTTAGACAGCGGACGGAGGGGGGCTGTGCTTTGCGGGCACCCCCCTTTTTGTTTTCGCCTTATTGCCTGCATCTTCAGATTCAGAAGGGAGATCAACTGGCTTTGCATAAAACCAACTAACCAGCTCCTCCAAAGAGCACTGAAGCGTGTTGCAGAGAATGAGGACTTTATCGAGTGTTAGCCGGGGCAGATTCTCCCTAAGCTCCCAGCTCTGAACTGTGCGGGTAGTCACCCCCACGGCGTCGCTCACCTGCTTCTGAGTGAGATTTAACTGCTTACGTCTTTCCACGAATCCAGCTATCCCCTGCTTCATTTATCCACGAGATCCATCGCGTAAATTAAATCTCGTGTTATGGTTAACCATAGCACGAGAAACAATTCGTGTACAAAGTCTGCACGGGAGCTTTGTCAGGGCGAACCCGTGCAGGCACCCCATTATCCCAACACGAGGCAGTATTCATGAGATTTACCGCACCGTCAGGCCTCTATCCGAATAGGCACTAAAAAAACGGCGATCGCTCTCTGGGGGGCGATCGCCGTTAGTTGTTTCATTTAACTGACCTATGAATACTCCATTCTCCGGTGAATTGATGCAGTGCTGCCAATGTGGCACGCGCCAGACTTCCCATCCAGCCATTGAAAGCGGCTGGCTAACAATCGTCTTAGATGGCCGTATTAAGCAGTGCTGTCCACCATGCGGTGGGTTTTCAGATCCCCGTTGCCCTGAGTGCAGCAATTTCTACCACGAACGCTACCAGTCTTGCCCCTGGTGCGCGCTCAAAGAAACGGCGATCGCTCTCTGAGGGGCGATCGCCGTTTTGTCGTTTCTACACCAACCCTAAGGAAGCCAATGACCAAACCACACGGCAATATTATCCGCCTAGAGACCGACCTAGGGGGTTTTGTACGTGAAGCCGAGATTCTGCCCTTTATCGAAGGGCGAGGGCCAGACGTCATCATCTGGGGCGATCGCTGCTTCAAGCTCGTGCCGACAACGCAAGGCCTCTACCGTGAATGCTTTGCCTATGGCCTTGCTGACTAAAAAAACGGCGATCGCCTCTGAGGGGGCGATCGCCGTTTTTGCGACCAACAGACTTCAATTCAACTTGAGAGCATTATGAACCAAAACCCATCAAACCATCACCAGCAGGGAGGGCTAGACCAATGAAGCAAGCCCTGCACCCCTCTCATCCCCACGGAGCCAAGCTCACCCAAATCTTCGGCTACGGCTGGAAGTGGCTAGAGGCCCCGCTCGAAGAGCACAACATCAACACCGCCTGGAAGACCAACAGCAAATACCGCTTTAAACCTAGAGTGCTCTGGTCAGCCTGGCAAGACCCCAAGCGAGTCATCGGCGTCCGTTTCGGCAGCTCCACCAGCTACGGCCTGATCGACATCGACCACAACAGCCCCAATCTAGAGCGCATAGACGACATTTGCGGCGCGCTAGAGACCATCGGCATCGTGCGCACCATCATCCTTCGCAGTAGCTTTAGCGGCGGCATTCACATCTACTGCCCCCTGCCCCAGCACTTCCCCACCTTCAGCGTGGCCTGTGCCCTCCAGCAGTGTTTAGAGGCCCAGGGCCTGCAAATCGCCCCTGGCCAGCTCGAATGCTTCCCCAACGTCAAAACCTACGGCAAATGGTGGGATAAGCAATTCACCGAATACAACGGCCACCGGCTGCCACTGCAACCCATGACTGGGGCCTGCGTGCTCGACGAAGACTTAAACCCCATCAGCGGAGCCTACGACCTCGCCCTATTCCTCGCCCAGTGGGATAACGCCGTTCTGCAGAACGATGCCGAGACCATTGGCGAGGCTTTGACGATCGCCAGGGCCAACCGCCGCCGCCGCTACCGCACCAAAGCCAGCGGCCCCGTCGAAGACTGGAAGAACGACCTAGAAGTCATTATTGCCGAGGGCTGGACAGACCACGGCCAGACCAACATGCTGCTCAAAGAGATTGCCACCTATGGCCGCGTCTTCAAGGGCCTAGGCAGTTCAGAACTGGTCGAATACATCGAAACCACCGCCACCAGCTGCCCCGGCTTTGAGCAATGGTGCCGCCATCAACACCAAATCCACCGCAAGGCCATTTCGTGGGCCATGAGCGCCAGCAACTACTACTGGCCCCTGGGTAGCACACCTCTCCGCGACCGAACCCGCGTAGGGGTCAACAAAGGCCGCGCAGAAGAAGCCCGCGAGCGCATCGCCGCCGCCGTCAGTGAGTTGGGCGAGCAGATTGGGCTAACTATCTCTGAGCTGGTCAAACGCCTCACCAAAGCCGCCCAAACCTCTGCTCAGACGCTCTATAAAAACGCTGATCTATGGCACCCAGAGCGATCGCAGCCTGCAATGCCTGTAATGGACGCTATACCAAGGGTTCCAGACACACCAGAGCAGGTCAGGGCTGCAATCCTGGCAAGCCTCGAAAGTGTTGGTAATGGGCCTATTACACGCTTAGGGGGGGAAAATGAAGCGTGTATTTTTGAAACCGCCGATTTAAAATTTAAACCTCCCCAAGGGCAGGAAGGGGGGTGCGGGGGGAAGGAAGGGATATCCACAGGCCCCGGCCTCCACTGGCCCCCCATGGAATGGCAGGAAGGCGCGGTAGGTGACTGCCATGCGTGAGCGCCCCATTCTCCGTCAATATCGCGGCCCCGCAGTCGCAGCTGCTGCTGCCCCAGCTACCGGTGGCGAAGACCTATCAGACTTTATTGCCGAAGCCGACGCCCTCCGGCAATCGCTGGGCTACAAACGCTGGGCCGACCTAACGCCCCTGTGCGACGGCACCGACCCCAAAGACCTCGATCGCCGTGGCCTGGTGAAGCTAATCGGCCAACTCGGAGTCATGCAAAGGGAGGGCCGCCGCCATGGGTAGACCATCCAACTGGAACAGCCCCACCGACTCCGTGCGGCTGCCCAAACACGCCATCCCCGCCGCCATGGCCCTGGCCAGGCAGCTCGACAATGCAGAATCCACCCGCCGCCTGCTGGATAACGTACAAAACTCCCCAGGCCCCTATCTGGTCACCCTAGAGGACGGAGCCAAAACCGAGAGCTACCTTATCGACCCCGACCCAGACACCCCACCCGAAGCCTGGGCAGAAGCCGATCGCCTGGTAGAGCAGCTGGTGGCAGAGCACGGATATAAAAACCTGCTGTACATCATTGGCCGCATGGCTCAAGCGTGGGGGAAGCCAGTCGATTTATGGGAGGGCCGAAGCCATGACTGATCCGCTTTTTTCGCAGTATGTCAACGCTGCCCCCTCAGTCGTTGGGGACTTGATGGTTGCCGTCGTCGATACGGCTAAGGGCCTGAAGCACGGGGCGATCGACAACAACATGGCTGTTTCTGACGAGGCTTTGTTTAAAGCTGCCGTCAAAATTGTTTTGGCCGCTAGGAGAGAAGCCCGCTTTGAGGATGACCGCCAGAAGTTGTACCGAGCATTAAGGGGGCAATCCGATGACTAAGCAGCCACTTCCAGGGCAACAGAGCGCGTGGGCGATGGCAGGGGTTTACCTTCCTCCTGATACCAACCAATCAGCGACTCAATCACCTCCTGCCCCTTGGCCGCCGCCTCTCCATATGTCTCACCGTGCGTGTGGAACTTCTGAAAGTCGAAATCGGGAAGGTGAACCAAATAGGCTCCATCCTCCTCAGACCAGACGATCACCATGCTGTACTGCGGTGTTGTCATGACTCTCTCTCCTTCAGTAGTCGAAGCCTTAGCGCAACCTCTTTTTCGAGATACAACCTGGCGTCATCGCCATCCTTCCCCGAGATGGTCAATGGGTGGTCAGGCAACAGCTCATGCCGCCAGCGCGTGTGGCTCCCCTTCCCAGGGCTCCACGTAAACCCCGCCTTTAGCAAAACCTTCTTCAGTTCCCCAACCTTTTTTGGCACTTCCACCCCTCAAAAGGCCCGTCAACTTAATTATCCCTGATACACCCTAACCATGCCTAACAAACTCAACAGCAACTGGGTTCCCACCGGCAAAGCCTGCGAGGCCCTAGGCATCAGCGCCAAACAGCTTTGGGGTTTTCGTACAGAACTGTTTAAACAGGGCACCCATTACCGCAACATCGCCCGCCCCCACGCGGCCCGCCCTACTTACCGCTGGCACCTGGCCAGAATAGAGCAGCTGCTCAACGCCCCTCAGGAAGAAAGGGGAGCGTAGAAGATGACCTATGAGTGTGACTGGGAAGAAACAGGGGAGTTTTGCCCCCAATGCGGCGGGAGCTTTCGCGTTAGGTCATGCGAGATCTGCAGTGGGGAAGGTGAAATAGACCTCTACGAAGAAGATGCCATTAACTTCTCCCCCGGGGAGACGGAGTACTGTGAAGACTGCCATGGACGGGGATTCGACGAGTGGTGCCCAAACTGCGGTGACGTTTCTAGGGTGACCTGCCCCACTTGTGACGGCCATGCCTACGTTTTAGATCCAGACGGTAATGGGAAGGACGATTACCGTCTCTGCCCAGATTGCGGCGGCGATAGGATGCTAGTTAAGCTAATTCCATTCCATCCCGACCAGGTGAAAGTTGGGGCGCTTGAGGCCGATCAGCCCTCGCCATCAACACTCGATACGCCCGATCGTGAACTTCCTCACTGATCCACCGGTGGTAGGTGCGGCAATGGACATCGACCCCATGCCCCATCTGCTGGGCAGCCAGCTCCACCGGCATGCCAAACTCAAGGCTACGAACGGCCCATGCGTGGCGCAAATCGTAGGGATTGAATGGCACCCCATAACGCTCAAACTGCCGCGTTACCCGGTGCCCCAACGCGCTGTTGTTCGCCCCCGTGCACTGGGGCAACTGGGGACAGTTGAGCCCAAACTGCTCTACCCACTCTGGATAAAGCGGGTAGACCCGGTGAAAGTTAGTTTTCGAGCCATCCAGCACCAGCAGCACCGGCATCTTCGAGAAATCGAGGTAAAAAAGCTCATGATTGCGCAGCCCATAGGCGGCCATCAGCCCATAGGCCGCCTGCCAAGCCGGATTGGGTATCTTTGCCCACCACTGGGCAATGAGGCCGTCTGGCGGCACTTCCCTAACCTCTGTCGTCATCGTCGAGTAATGCCCCTTAAGCGGCCTAAAATCGGCCTCTAGGCCCGCGAACGTGGCCAGCCGCCCCAGACAGTCGCAAAACCGCTTGCGTGTCCTGGTGTCCGGCTTCGTCGCCTCTATGGCCTGGCGCAGCAGTTCCACCGTCAGCACCTCCCCTTGGGGCAGCTTTCCAAACGACTTCAAGTAGTCATCGTGCCAGGTGGTCTCTGACTTCCGATTTCGCTGGCGACGGGTGAAGTAGTCAGCCTCAAACGCCGTAATCCAATAAGCAACGGTGTGGCGATCCTCGTCGACGGCCCCAAAGTCTGCCCAATCAAACCCCCTCGCATCCAGCAGCAGCCCAACCCGCTTTGCCTCCTGCTCTGCCAGCTTTAGCCCCGCAGGGTTGGCATGGTACCCAATAAACAGCCGCTGCTGGTGCGGCCCCTTCGAGCTGCCCGGTTTTGGCGGTAACGTCGCCCGCAGGCAGAGCCGCTTACCTGCCACCTCAATGCTCACGCCACACCGACCCAGCCGAAGGCGGCTGTTGGCCTGCTTCAATCTGCCCTCAAAATTCATGCGCCTAAAATCCGTCCTAAAAACTGGGGAGTGTTAGGGAGTGTTAGGGAGTATTGAGGAGGGTTAACAAAAGTTAAACCCCTCAGAACTCCCGTGGTACGGGGCTTCTGAGGGGTATTCGGTTCGCAAAAAGATGGCTCAGGCGGGATTTGAACCTGCGACCAAGGGCTTATGAGTCCCCCTGTCAGATTTCCCAAGGTCAATGATAACAGGGCTCCCGGTTAGCTTACTCCAGTGATAGCCTAAAACGCTACCTAAACGCCCTCTACAGCTTAGGGAAATCTCTCGAGATCTAAAGCAAAATTGAAGGAGATTTTTCGGCTGTAAGTAATATGACTGCATTTGACCCGGATACTCAGCTTCCCGCCACCGTAAACAGTATTGAGAAAGGTGCCGCCTGGTTTCTTGGTGTTCTCTATCAGCTCTACAAAAACGAGAAGTATCAAGAGAGCGACGCTAGCCCGCTGGTGCCATTGGTGACGGCGCAGGATGGTTTGGCGGCTGATAGAAGTGAGCGGGTGATATTCCGGGTCAGTCTTCCGCTAAATGATGGGTGGAGAACCTCTCCCAACCCGTTTTGGATGGAAGTAGAGGACATTACCAACGCGGCTATCCCTGAAGACTTCCTGCCTTAAGGAGGAAGGATGGGGCCTGAATTTGTCAACGTAGGGGAGAAGTACGGGGGATGGGTCACCCGTGCCGAATACGAGCGCATTCTTAACGCTCGCATTCGGGAAAACTTCAGATCCAGCCCCGCGCCATCGGCTCCCGTCCCCTACGAAAGCCGACTGGTCAACATCAATGGGCAGTGGGTGACTCATGAGCAAGTAAGCCAGCTGCGTGAGCAGGCGTTTGCCGAAACCCGTCGCCAGGCCGCTCAACCTAACACTTCTCCTGTTCCCTATGAACAGAGAACGATTAACTTCAACGGCCAGCAGGTAACCCCTGCCCAATTGACGCAAATGCGGGATGCAGCAATTCGGGAAACATGGCGAAATGCTGCATCTCCACCGCAAGTTCCCAGCAGTAGCATTGGCCCGCTTAACTCGACGGCTTTACCCGGTGGTGGTGGGTCATTAAGTACCCCCATCAATAGAGGGGCTGTTCCCACTGCACCGGTAAACCTTGCCCCATCAAAGACTTGGACGGCGCTACCGCCCCTAGAGCCTGCTGCCAAACCTCCCATAGTTCGCATCCCCCAAGGTGCAGGCGGCAACCTGGGGCCTGCGTTAGGAGCATTGAGCACAGCTTCTGCGCTTCCCGGCCTTGTTAGCCAAGCGCTTGGAGACTACGGCAATTTACAGGGTGCCGCTTTTGCTGCTGGGCGAAACCTTGACCGACCAAACCTTGGTGTAGCGCTAGCTCAGCCATTCACGGCTCCGGCTGCCATCGCTGGGCTTGCGTCAAATATTCCTAAGCCTGCCAATATCCCTGACTGGGCTTGGCCCTTCCCCGAACCGCTAGATCTTAGTGAGTTCCCTCCTGAGGCCGCTGGGGCCGGTCCAATAATTGAACCCGGCACTCCTCCACCCTTCACCGGAGGGCAAAGCGTCGGAGTTTGCTATCGCGTTAATGTTAGCGGCGGCGATGGGGCGACTTCAAGTTTCACCACACGCGGGCCAATTGGTGGGGTGAGAACCGTTACCATCTCAGGCGGTGGGCGGCTTGAGGTATTCTCTCGCTCTATTCCCGGCCCGCCTGATGCTACAAATTGCACTGCGCAATTTAACCCAGCGTGGTGGTTCACAGGGGACGGTGGAACTAGCTGGAATGCTGACAAGACAGCCTCGATTACAAGCATCACTCGCGTTGATGGACAGCCCGACACAGGGGGCGACCCACCGGGCGGCGCTGCCCCTGTGCGCGATCGCAATCCCTACCGCCCCAATGGAACAGATGGAGCTGGGAACCCTCGTACGCTGCCTGCGCCTACCAACACTGAGCCAGAGCCTAGCCCGGAGCAGCTACCCTGGCCCCAAACACCGACACCAGCCCAGCCCAGCCCGTTGGATCCTATCAATCCCAGCGCTGCTAACGACACGCCAGAGGGGTTTTCACCAATGCCCTCCGGTGATCCTGGGTCAGCAGACCAGACAGACGCTCCGCCCCAGGAAGAGTCAACGCCTGACAACCCCACCGAGACGGCTCCTAAGCTGGCCCCAACAATCATTCCTATTGTTTTGGGTGCCGGTGCGGCTGGGTTAGCCGCGAGGTCAGGCTCTCTCAGTGGTGGTTCACCGTTCCTTACCCCCGTGAATCGAAGCAACAGCAGCGGCCTGGTTGAAACTCCAGTCAAAATCCCTTCTGAGAATAAGCAGCCAGTCCTTACCCCAAGCGGGCCTCAAATCGGCACACCTCCCTCTGACAACCCTAATCTTGAGACCACTGATAAGCCTGTGGTCATTCAACCTACAACGCCAAGCAGCTGCTGCATTCCCCCACCAGACCCGGAGATCATCAAGCGCCTAGAGCAAATCAAGACAGGCATAGGCGTTGACGGCATGCCTGTCAGCGTCCCCGACCAAATCGCTAAAGACAACCCCGGCCAGCTCATGATCGGCTCACTGGCTGAGCTACACCTCTGGCAAGTGCAGCAGCTCGACGGCGTGCTGGGCAAATGGCCCGTCGGTATCCCCATCCCGACGCCAGCGGGCACTACCACCGTGGGTATGCCCAATATGGCCGAGGCCGTGGCCGAAATAGTCGGCATGCTGGTTAGCCAGCAGGTCACCGCCGCCCAAATCCTCAACACCAGCAGCCGGGCCATGGTGCAGGCCGGGAGTGCAACCCAGCAGGCCCATCTGGCGCATCTAGTTGCCAAGGCAAATGCTGATTTCCTGGGCTATGAGAGCCGCCCCAGTGCCGTCAATATGCCGCTGACCTACAGCCCTGGCAAAGACCTCTCAGACGGCCTGCTAAACGAGAGCACCGCCCAAATCAAAGGCTTTGAGAACACTGACAACACCGACATAAAAGCCATCCTTGCCGAGCTGCTACAGGCCGCCGCCATCATTCGCGCCGTCTACTGGCGAAAGCTCGACGCCCGAGGCGACATCAAAACCCAACTGCGGCAAAACATCCGTGGGCAGGGCGATTTCATTGACAAAGCCGCCGCCGGCGACGGCAACGATAGCGATTGGGAAGAATACCTGAGGCAAGTGGCTGAAGGGTTCAGGGGCGTCACCGGCGACGCCAACCCCTACGGACGCCCCCCCACCGAGGGGCCGCAAATCAAAGATCGCAGCCCTGGGGAGGGCAAGAAATAATGGGCTTTACACTCACCACAGCGCAGCTCTACAGCCGCGCCACCCGGTTGCAGGTTGGCGCTCGCAGTGGGGCCAAAGGGTTCCTAGAGAAGATATTTCAGGCCGGGAAGCAGATCGCCAACTACTTCACCTGGGGCAACCTGCGGGGCTTCCTGATCGGCGCTGCTCTGGCCCAAATCCCCACCCTAGTTTTTAGCCTCAGCAACCTCTGGTCAATGTTCACCAGCGCGGCGATCGAGCTGTATTACTTCGACTGGAACATCCCGGACGATCGCATTGACCAGCAGGCTAAAGCTCGCTGGTCAGCCTATGGCGGCATCCTGGGGGGCACCGCTGGCAACGCCCTAGGATTCTTCGCCTGCGGCATTGTGCCCGCCACGTCGCTGTTTGCCTTTGATGAGCGCCTGGCCAGCTATGTGCTGCGGGAAGTGAGCGAAGAGGCCTTTGAAGAGCTGACATTCGAGATTGCGTACGTTATTCGGATGTCACTGCGGAACCTAGCCCGCCAAACCGCTGGCTGGATGTATAAGGGCGCGCGCCGCTGGCTCAAAGACCCCAAAAACCCGATCGGTGGCCTGCTGTTTGGGGGCCGGGCCGATGAAGTACGCGAGAAATGGGGCGCATCCAACTCCGAGAGCTGGTCATTCGCCCAGGCCGTAGAGGAGCGGGTCGAAAAGATTCCCTCGACCTTCTGGCAAAACTTCACCGAAGAGCTGATCGAAGAGGCGATCGACGCCTGCATAGAGGCCGGTTACGTGGTGGCCAACTCGATCGAGGGCTACTACGCCCAGCAGAAGCTGGGCCAGACGCTCTCTAACGAGCGCCAGCGGGTGGTAGAGGTCACCCCCAACCGACAGAACGAATCCGAAAAGTTTGTTTTGGCAGGCCCAGAGAGTGAAGTGCGCGGGCAGCTCACCACAGTGCTCACCACCCACCAGATGGTGGAGGACAGGGATATAGGGCAGTTTGTGGGTGACACGCTCGACGACTACGTTAGGCCTCGGCCCTTTGACGGAATACGACTTAAATTTGCGCTTCGCAGCCTCAAAACGCCTCCCTATTCGAGGCACGGTGGGTCAAGATTAGTTAAAGCCACTGTGAGCCTGTCTGACGTCTCACGGGCTTCTCTGGACTGGGATAAGCTCCGGTTTGCCTGTGGTGGCCCCAATGGCTACCTGTGGGGCCGATGGCGCGCCCATGCCATTTTGACCAACGGGCACCCCCTAACGGTCTACGGCGGTACATCCGACGAAGCCGAAGACCGCCTAAAGGCATTCCTAGCCTTAAGCACTGCTGAAATCAAAACTATCAGTGTGACTGAAGAGAAGAAGGAGGCTGAGCGGCTGCGCAACCCCAAGCTCTATAAGGAAACGACACGAATCTATCCAGCCTATGTAACCATCATCAACCGAGAACGCACGCTCTCGTTTGACCTGGGCAGGCGAAGTAGAGACGGCAATTTCAACGACAAACGAGCCCGGTTTGACCTGTGGCGGTCGGTTGAGCCACCAGATTTTGATGAGAAGGTTAGAGAGCTGCTGCGCCGTCTTGGGACAGGAGATACTGTCGTTCCCTAGTCAATTGGTCTAAAACCCATTCTTGAGATTGCCCGGTCTCGCTGGCAAGCCGTCTAACCAAATTGCCATAGGGTCTGTATTCATAAGGGTTGCCATACCTGCCTCTTTTTCGTCTAATAGCACGCCTTGAGCAGGTGCTTAGCTTCGGATAGAGTAACAATTCCATAATCTTTTTTGCCTCAAAAAAACACCTGTCTAATGAACAAATACTAAAGCATTTGCATAATAGACATGCAGCCTAAAGCCTACGTGAATACCCCTGTTGACAGATCCAAGGGATAGGCTAGACTCCTTGTCATAAGTAGTTTCTAGAGCTTTTATGGCATCTGTTACGCCTGGCACGGGTGGCACTATCAAATCAACAACGGCAGAGGGGCAGGCTCACGAAATCTTGAGCTTTATATCTCTCAAGCAATTGTCTGAGGTGACCAATCCGGGTCAGGTTACAAATGTGCTGGCCAGTCATGATCAGCAGGCTCTTTTTTTCAGTGGAACTTATCAGTTCTCCGTATCTCAAGTCATCGACGGGAGCGGGAATTTAACCTTAAGTGTTAATCCCTATCTGGTGGGCGCTGGATTTCAAGTTGGCACCGGGGGCACTTTCAAAGGCAATAGTCCAGAGAAATATGCCCTGGAAGTTTTGATGTTCATCCAAAACCTGGAGCGAAACCCCACCTTAAACCCTAGCTCTAGAAACTACGTTACTGGCACGTACAACAGCGATACCGGCCTCTATCAAGGTTCATTTAGTCTGCCCGTTTTGTTCAACCTTGATGCGGGCTCTGGCAACGTGAATTACGGCGCTGACCCCTACTTACTTTAAACAGGAGACCTAACCCATGCCCGAATATACTCGCGGCTCATTGCGTGATGTGCTGACCTTTGTTCCAGTCAATCCCATCCTTCACTACGGCTGGAAAACCGTAGACCTGGCGGCTCGCACTGGCATTTCTAGCGCCGACATCAAGGCCCAGCTGGGCCACATGACCGCCGCCGAAGCGGCTGCGGTAGCGAACGCCATCCTGGTTACGGGGGCCAACTCGCCCAAGCCCGCCCGCGTGGTGAAGCGCGACCCGACCGCCCCTATCTCCCAGCCCAGCAGCACCAGCACCTATGTGGCCTATAACAAACTGGCCGCCTCTGCCGCTGGTGGGTGGGGCCTGTCTAAGCCCGCTCGGGGCGTTCGATTGACCGCAAACGTAGACGGCAAGCGCTCTGTTACGGCCATCGCAGAGCTGAGCAACGGCGGCCTGTATGCCTTCCCACTCAACCGGGTGGACTTCGACAGAGTTGCTACTGTGCTAGGCCTTCAAGCCGCAGGGCAGATCACCACCACCACCGAGCGCAATTCTCTCTTTACGGGCACTCGCACCAAGCCGGGGCGCGTATCGATTGAGGATGGTGGCGGGGTCTTCTCCACCTACTACTCGACTGATGCAGAAGCAGCGGCGATCGCCGCTGGCTACAACATCGAGCAGCCCGAATATGTTGAATATGCCGCCACTCCTGTAACCCCCTAATGACCCTCATTCTCCCTGGTACGCTCGAATTCGCTCTGGCCTTGGCCGAAATTCCGCCCGTTCCCACCTGGCGGAAAGAAGCCGAGCGTACCAATGGGGAGATCCGTCTCATTTGCCGAGCCGGTTCCCTGGGCCTGATGGAAACTGTAGATCACCAAACCTGGTTGGAGTATTGCAATGACGGAGAGCTCGACGAACGACAAGACGAAATCGACGCCCACGACGCCGCGCTCGAAGGCGTTATCTGCTGAGGCAGAGGAGGCCCCAGCGCTCCAGCAGAAGACAACGCAGCAGCAGGTAAACCCTATTGCCTGCGTCCCTGGCTATGTTCGTAACCTGAGCGGTTTTGGGGCCGCATGGGGCGCGATTGAAGCGGTTCGAAAGGAGAAGGGGCTACCAAACCTCAATCCAAACGATTACCGCTTTGTTCTAGGCCGCCCTGGGGGCATTCCCTTTTCTTTGCCTATCACAGTGATCTACAAGCCTGAGAGCCCCAAAGAGCACGATTTAGGCACGTTTAGGATCGGTCGCTAATGTCGTGGCAGAGCCTGGGCATTGTGGCCCCCAAGCTGGGCGAGTGGCGAGCTTATGCCGGAGCCACCCCCTTGGCAGCAGGGGCCGCCGTGTTTCGGGT
>JAHHIH010000003.1 GCA_019358835.1 Tildeniella torsiva UHER 1998/13D | reverse complement strand
TGGGCGTCGGATGAAGATTTCGGGTGCGCAGTGGGACGAAGACAATGTGCAACAAGTGCTGCACCAGCGGTGCGCGTATCTCAATGGCTACTTCTCAAGGTGAGTCTTGCAAGACTGGGATGCACCCTAGCGTTTGGTTATACATCTCCATGTTGATGCAGAGTATGCAGGATACTCTGCATCAGGAAAGTGAGGCTAAGATTTGGCGTGCGATCGCTCCTAGGAAGCTTTCACTTATGGATCCAATGCTGTGTCAAAAATAATGGTGTACTGGATGGTTGATACCTGCTGTCTGAGAACGCGCAGATGAGCATCGGCATCGTTACGACGGCGAAATCGGCCCACTTCACGATGCTGCATGTCGGGTAGCAATTGAATGATGCACCAGGGATGGAGTTGTTGGCGATAAGCCGTAGCCACTTCATCTGGCCTGGCTAAAGCTTGATTCCTCAATGCCTGATCGATCAAGTCCAGCAACTGGAATGATTCACTGTCGGGTGGATAGAGAGACCAAGCACTTAGAGTATGCCAACTAATAAAGCATCCAAGCTAGGCCCTCATCCCCCAACCCCTGCTCCCAGTGCGGGAGCAGGGGAGCAGGAAACAGCCGAAAACGCTTGTCTTGCCTCCCCCTCTCCTAAAAATGGGAGAGGGGGACTGAGGGGGTGAGGGCAAATGGACAGTTATTTCCATGGCGCACTCTTAGAGGCGCAGGCTGGTAAGTTAGTCGATAAGACTTGTCGTTGCTGTGGTGAATAACCCAAACAGCCTGTCGAGGCAGTTTCTGCATCCGATACGGGCATTGCCCAGGCTTCGCGAATGCCTCTCTTGCTAAGGCCGCTCGGATAAGTTTGATTTCTGCTATGACTTTTTGCCCCTGACTCACCTTGGTGTCCTCCCCCTGGATGGCTGCTTCAGAAAAACTGATGCCACCCTACCGAGGAGATATCAATCAAAGACAGGTCACGGCGATATTGACTTTTTTCGGATCATATGGGTTTATCTTCTAGCTCAGTAGAGCAGAGGTGATCGCGTAATTCCTCTGGAATTTGATCAAAGTGATCGAGTAAGAAATCCATTAGGGCCAAGTGCCGTAGGTCAGTGACGGTAGGCCGCCGATAGCTACGTCCCTTACGGAACCAGCAGCGAACAGTAGACATAGATCGGGAGCAGATAGCAACCATTTCTTCTTGGCTGATCTGCCATTTGGCGTAGAAGGCTTGGGGTGGCATGCCGAGTTGACAATAGATGTAGAGGTCCAGCAAGCGCTTTTCCCGGAGGTTAAGGGGTCGGGGGTTCATAGGCTTGGTTCTGTTTCAAGGGGTTCAAGGTCTTCTTCCCAGGCAATATCAGCGCTAACCCAAGCAGCACTGGGGGAGTGGACATCAAGCCAGATTAAGTAGCACCAGCGCCAGCCGTAGCAGTGGGGCGCAAAGCCGTAGAACCTTCCAATGACAATTCCCCAGTCGGTGGTTTCGCCATTGGAAGTCCAACAGAGGCGATCGCCATATAGAAAGTGAGGCACCTCGACTTCAGGAAAAGTCGCGGGTAGATCAGTCGAAGCGGATGAGAGAGCCAATTTCGCCAGGGGGAGATAGGTATCGAGTGAACAATGACGGATTGACTCCAGGTAAATAGCGAGGATATTACCGTTGAGATTGGCGGTTAGGGCTTGGATCAGAATAGCGGCTAAGGTTTTGGCTGCTTGGGGGTGCTGTTTAGACCCAACCGGTTCAGAGTCGTCCAAGTGGGTGCAGATTTGATTAAGCAGGTCAGTGACGGCGAAATCGCTTAAAGCCTGTTGATAGCCGGCCTGATAAAGCCTTGAGATAGGGTTGGCAGCAGAATAGGTTTTTGGCCGACTATTCCGCTGCTGGCTTGAGAAAGAAGACTTTGGCATAGGACGAAACCGCTCCTAAAGAGAGGGGAGGAGGACAAGACCCCCAAGGGTATGAACATCTCATATGCACCTTGAGTATAACGTTAATTCGGCAATTCGTACAAAATATAATAGCCGAACATTAGGATTGCCCAGTGATGCTCGTTACTATTGTTGAGTCGCTGGAACTAAATAGGCGCTACGAGCACTCGATGGCTAGGAAAAAGAAGTCAGAATTGCGTTTATACGTTACGCCTAGTTTGGATAGGCTACTGAAAACGTTGTCTGGTCTAAGCGATCAAACGGTAAGCAGCATCGTTGAGGACACACTCCGAAAGAGCCTGCCGGGTAAATATAAGGACCTAATGGAAACCCACAACCTTGAAAAGCTCTTGGAAGAAGAGGGTTAGGCCCAGTCCATGAGGATAAAAAGAGTTACGGGTTAACGAATTTAGTGACATTTCCTGAATTTAGTAGTACGTTTGATCGCATCTACTTGTTCCGAGGTGTCTATGACAAGACCGGACTTGGTTGAACTGACATCTGCTGAAGCCAAGCTCAAGCTTGAAATATTTCAGAAGTTGTCAGAACCGTGCAATCGCGTAACTTATGGTGAGCGCTTACGTTCTGCGGCAGGCCAGCTAAACTGCTCGGTTCGGACAATTCAACGGGAAATGAAGAAGTGGGAGGAGGAAGGGCTTCATGCCTTGATTGAATCAGGCAGAAAAGATAAGGGTAAGTTCCGGATCTCTCCAGAGTGGCAAGATTTTATTAAAAAAGCCTATGGTGACGGAAAGCGGACACCAGCTCAGGTATTTACTAAGGTACAGCAGAAAGCTAAGGAAGACGGACTGAAGTCTTATCCAAGCCATATGACTGTATACCGGATCCTAAGGCCTCTGATTGAAGCTAAGGAAGACAAGAGCAGTATCCGCAATGTGGGTTGGAAAGGAGGCCGTCTAGCTCTTAAGACTCGGGATGGAGAGGTTCTTGAGATTGACTATAGTAACCAGGTCTGGCAGTGCGATCACACCCTTGCTGATATTCTGCTAGTTGATAAACACGGACATCCCATGGGGCGTCCCTGCCTGACCACCATAGCCGATACCTATTCTCGTGCCATTGTAGGATTCAACCTTGGGTATGATGCCCCTAGTTCCAGGGTCACAGCTCTAGCCGCACGTCATGCGATTCTGCCAAAGCAGTATGGACCTGAGTACAAGCTGTACGAAAAATGGCCTGCATGTGGCATTCCTGAGCACTTATATACTGATGGGGGCAAAGACTTTCGCTCCAATCATATTCAGCAGATCGGGGCTCAACTAGGATTTACCTGTCATCTACGCGATCGCCCTTCTGGAGGCGGCATTATTGAGCGGCCTTTTGGCACGTTCAATACTGAGTTCTTTTCGACATTGCCAGGATATACAGGCTCAAATGTGCAGGAGCGCCCACCTAATGCTGAAAAAGACGCGAGTCTTACTCTTCAAGATCTTGAACGGCTATTTGTTGCCTACATTGTGAACACCTACAATCAAAGGCTCGATTCTCGGATGAAGAATCAAAACCGTATCACTCGTTGGGACGCCGGTCGAGTCAGAAAGCCACAAGCTATCGCTGAGCGAGAGCTAGATATCTGCTTAATGAAGCAGACTCGGCGAACAATTTACCGTGGTGGGTATTTGCAGTTTGAGAACCTGAGCTACTGGGGAGAGACATTACCAGCACATGCGGGGGAAAATATCACCCTACGCTATGACCCTAGAGATATTACCCATGTGCTGGTTTACCGCCATGAGCCTGATCGAGAAGTTTATCTGGGGGTTGCCAAGGCGCAGGACTTTGAGGGTGAAACATTATCGCTAGATGACGCAAAGGCCCATAGTCGCCAAATTCGTCAGGATGGGCTGAAGGTCAGCAATGATTCCATGTTGGATGAGTTGCGCGATCGCGAAGCCTTTATCGAGCAGAAGAAGAAAACTCGGAAGGACAAGCAGAAGGAAGAGCAGGCAGAGCTTAGGCCTGCCCCTAAGCTAATTATCCCGCTGGAAGAAGATGAAGGATTAGAAAATGCTCAATCCTTGCCTGAGTCAGCGGTCAAGTTTGGCACCGAAAAAAGTGAGCTAGGCAACATTGAAGAAAACCTAGACATCCCAGAATTTGAGATTTGGGATTTTGATGATGACGATGAGCTTTAGCGAGGGCAATTCTATGTCTACACTTCAAGAATCAGAAATTCAGGCTCATATTGAACGCCTTCGCAAAGATAAGACGGTCGCCTTAGACTCTGTTAAGCAAGCCCATGTTTGGCTTCAGCGTAAGCGCAATGCAAGGCAGTGTGGCCGCATATTAGGGGATTCTCGAACAGGCAAAACTAAGGCTTGTGAGTCTTATCTTAAGAAAAATGGGCAGCTAGATTTTTCTGACAAGATACCGATTATTCCTGTTTCCTATATTCATCCCAAACAGGAATGTACATCTCGTGAATTGTTTCGCGAAATTTTGGAGCAGTATGGAGATGACCTGCCCAGAGGTACAGTTGGGGATGCTCGAAGCAAAACTCTTAAGGTGCTAAGAGCATGTCAGACAGAAATGCTGATCATTGATGAAGCGGATCGTCTGAAGCCAAAGACATTCGCTGATGTGCGGGATATTTTTGACAAGCTAGAGATTTCAGTGATTTTAGTAGGTACCGAAAAACGTCTGGATTTCGCCGTCAAAAAAGATGAGCAAGTCTTCAATCGCTTTCGCTCTAGATATCGTATGGGTACCATCCCTAAGGATCAGCTTGCACAAGTTGTTGGAGTTTGGGAGCGAGATATTATTAAGTTGCCAGTGCCATCTAATCTAACAGCTGAGCCCATGCTTAAGGTACTTCGTAAAGCGACTGGCCTTCCCAAGAAAGGTTACTATATTGGCCTTATACACATGGTCTTGAAAGAGGCGGCTATTCGCGCTTTAGAAAGTGGTCAGACGAAGATAGATCTAACCCTTCTTAAGGAAGTGGCAGAAGAGTATAGCTAATGGCCTTGCATCCAATTCCACCTTGGGTATTTCCAGTTGATCCGTACCCCGGAGAGAGCATTAGCCATTTCTTAGGACGGTTCTGTCGGGAGAATCATGCCACACTGAATCAAGTTGGCGCTAAGACAGGACTTGGCGCTGTTCTAGGGCGGTGGGAGAAGTTTCGATTTAATCCCCCACCAACTGAGGCGCAGGTGGCAGCATTGGCAACACTAGTACGCCTAGAGCCAAGGCTTATTAGCCAGATGTTGCCCAAAGAGACCATCCAGATTCGAGCGATTCGGCTTTGTGCAGCTTGCTACGCAGAGAAATCATGTCACCAGATGGCATGGCAGCATAAGTTTGCGAGTCGGTGCAGTCGCCATTCGTTGCGCCTGTTCTTGGAGTGCCCTCACTATAAGGCAAAGTTTTCTATCCCTTCACAATGGTCTAAAGGAGCGTGTAAGCGCTGTCTGATGCCTTTTGAGACTATGCAAGCTGTTCAAAAAAAGGCCTAGACAGACATTGCTGCTTTTACCGCGCTGATAGTACTAACTAGGAGATCAGCGGCTTGTTCTACATCATCATCAGTGTTAAATTTGCCCAGGCCAATTCTGAGGGCACCTTCAACGACGGACTCGGCTAGCCCCATTGCCCTGAGCACATGGGATGGGGCTTCAACACCGGAGGAACAGGCGGAGCCAGTGGAGATAGCCAGTTGATGCCGCACTCTGGCGATGATGGCGCTGTTGGGTATGCCGGGGATGGAGATATGCAAATTCCCAGCTAGGCGGTTTTGTGGGTCACCATTGATCACTAGGTCAGGAATCTGGGCTTGGAGGAGGGCTTGGAAGCGATCGCGCTTTTGCCCAATCTCAACCTCATCCTCAGCCATCTCTTCTGCCCGCAACCGACAGGCTTCACCTAAACCAACAATGCCTGGCAGGTTGAAGGTGCCAGGGCGTAAGCCTCTTTGCTGCCCACCGCCGTAGAGCAGCGGCTCTAGCCGATGGTCTCGACGCACGACCAGTGCGCCAACGCCTTGGGGGCCGTAGAGCTTATGGGCCGACAGGGCCAGCATGGTAATGCCCCACTCGTTGAACTGGATGGGGATTTTGCCGACGGCTTGGGAGGCGTCGCAGAGAAAGGGGACTTGGTAGCTTTGGGCGATCGCAGCAATTTTCTCGATCGGGTATAAGGTGCCGACCTCGTTGTTGGCTGCCATGCTGCAGAGCAGGTGAATGCCTTTGGCACAGGCTCGCTCTAGCTGACCCAGATCAAGGCGGGCCTGGGTATCGACCGGAATATAAATCAGTTCAATGCGCCCCTGCTTGTGGAGGGCTTCGCAGGTGTCAAGGACGGCTTTATGCTCAACAGTAGAAAGAGCTATGCGAGGCTTAGTGCCAGATCGCTCTAGATGTTGAATGGTGCCTTGGATGGCGAGGTTGAGGCTTTCGGTAGCACCGGAGGTGAAGATGACATCGCGGGGAGTAGCGCCTACTAGGTCAGCAACGTAACGGGTGGCTTGTTTGACGGCGGCTTCAGCACGATCGCCCACCTCATGATCAGTGCTGCTGGCATTACCAAAGCTCTCAGTCATGTAGTTCAACACTTGCTGAGCAACCCTAGTATCCGTAGGGGTTGTCGCGTGAAAATCCAGATAGATTGGGTGACTTGAGCTTCTTAACATCCACTAAATACTAGTTCTAGATCTACCAAACACTTCTGAATGATTAGGTATTGATAAAGTATAGCGGCTTGGCAGAAAGTAGCGTAACCATCGCATTAGAGTTTGCCAAGCATGAGCGGCGTCAAACTCTAAATTCTGGTTACACAGCAGTGAAGTTAGCAAGTCTTTTACTGCCCCAAATCTCTGAGGAATTTCAAGAAATTTATCAACTCGATTAACGATTGGCATTTGGAGAATCAAAGAACCTACATAAACTTGGAAAGCCGATTTTGAAAGACCGACTGGAAGAGTTAGCACCGACAGATCTTGTAGGACAGCTTGACAACTTGCTCTACTTAGCTCTTCAAATCTTCCATGGTAAGCTAGGTATAGGTCCTCTGGGTTACGCAGTGCCGGTAGCCAGGTTTCAGCAGTCACTATACTAAAAGCTTCTACCTCTAGTTCTAACTCAGTAGCAACTCTAAAATTTTGAATTTCAGGCAGTTGTTTTTGCAATAGCTCTACAGTTTGCTGCATTTGCTCGAATATAGTTTGGCTGACCTGTACCGAGCCCAAGAATAATTCTGACTCAAACTTCTTTAGCTGAGGTTCTTGGGCAGATAAAGGAACCAATAGCTCTAGGTTGGCTTGCCTTAGCCAACCTAGAGCTGTAGATGTAATGTTAGCCGACCCAACAAGACAGTTGTGATCAGAACGATAGTATTTTGCGTGCAAGTCAGGTCGAAGCCAGAGTGAAGCATTCTCACATCGCGTAATGAGATGCCAGACATCTAAATCGCTTACACCCGCTATGATTTCTTCTGGTCGCCAACGAGTGACACAGCTCAAATTTATAGCGTTGGGTATTATGGACAGAAGCCTTTCTAGAGCTGATGTTTTAATAAAGGGCGCAACAAAAATAATTTCACTGCGAGCTTGGGTACATAGTTCTTCTAGCTGATCCCCAGGAAGAAGCATATTGCTTGGCCTATATTACTCCTCAAGCTCTAGAAATTGGCGGGCAATGCGCCCCCAGTCAACGCGGGTATCTTGGGCTGCTAACCGTCGTTTACCATCAGGTTGCTCATCTTCATACCGCGCCCACGCCATGAGCAGAAGTTTAAGGCCTTCTAGAGAGTTGCTGAGGCGAGTTCGAAGTGTATCGGCATCCACATTGTCTACATCTTTTTCCATGACTTCGACAAGCTTCTCGTAGGCTGGATGACTAGTATTTAGCGTAACGATAATTGCACCACCTCTAGGTTTAACAGAGAAGAAAGCAGACGTTTCTAAGTCAGCCTCTGCAAAAGTGTATTTCAGTCCATCATTAATAGTTCTGGCTGCAAGTTCTTGTGCTTGAGTCTCTGTTACACCTTGTTCAGTCAAAGTTTTCGTGATTTCAGTCTGTCGGATTTCTTGAGGTTGAGACTCATCTTTATCGCTCTCGCCTACATGGCCCTCTTTTTTGCGTTCTGTCGTAGCATAGGTGGCCACTTCTTCTGCCACAGAGGTAGCATGTCTCTTGTTATTAGAGCGATTTCCCTTGGTTTGAGCTTTGACTAGCCGACGAATAATATTTAACTGAGAATCGATCTTCTGAATAATATCAAGAAGAGGACCACGGGGATCCTCATCCTCTTGAAACTCGTCCTTTAGCTGATTTATCGTTTTGCCATTTTTCAGGAGAGATTCAATGTCAAGTTTAACGAGCTCTGCAAAATTCCTGGCAGACTGCTTATTGTTAGTAACACCGAAAAGATCATCTAGCGATGGTGGAAAGTCAACTTCAATTCCCCACCACCGCTCGGTTGGGTCATATTTAATAACTAATGTCTGATCGAGTTCAAGCTCTCGACCAGCACGAACAACAGAAATACCTACATTTTTGGCGGCATGTTGTCCGTGGGGTAAACTACCAGGATTTTGTCCAACGCGAGCTTCTTCTTTGGCGTAAGAAAAACGAACAGTGACATGGTGAGTCTTGTCACGAAACTCAATTGGGCAAACCCACTCAAATGCGTTCTCTCCTTCCCATGGCTGAAACATTGGAGTTTTATCAAATGGAGCAGCACAGGAAGTCTCTGCTACAAGATAGCCTGGATCATTGGGCAGGGCATACTTCTCAACAAGCGTTGTCTCTGGGTAGTCCAGATCAAAAGACAACATCCGAATTGCGACTTGATTACTTTCTAAGAACTTACGATACATTCTTCCGATAATCAGTTCGGAATTGTCAATGATAGCCGCGCCAGTCTTCCAAATGCAGCGATCAATTTGCGACCAAACAACTAGGGTACCTGTTTTGCCAAAGCTTTTTCCGACTTTTTGCCAAATTTCAGGAATTTCTTGTGGCTTAGGATCAGGTACTTCCGTTAACCGTTTAGCTCTAATCTCTTCTAAATCAAGCCACGTGTAGAGAGCATTTTCAATACCATTTTGCCAAGACCAAACATCTACCCTCTCACACTGAGATACAGAAGAAGATGGTAAACCCATGCCAAAGCGACCAATGCCAGTATGTTTATCCTCGTCTAAATAAGTTCCGTTACCAAATTGAAGTGCTAAGCGAAGAACACTAGGACTCATCCCCCGACCGTCGTCTAGCACAGCAATTTGTTGAATCCGGGAGCGCTTGCGTTGTCCTACTAGTTCCTTTCTCTCGCCGCAGAGCAGTTCAACCTGGGTCGCACCAGCCTGAATCGCATTGTCCATTAGCTCAGCGATCGCATATGCAGCATTCTTATAGCCATTATCTCTCATTGCTTGAACTGCAAGATGAGCAGGCACGATATCATGTGGATTACTCGTCATCATTTTGTCTCCAAACATCTTCCCAATTCGTAAATGCTGCTGAAACCGAATCAAATCCTGGTAAATCGCTATCAACTACTGTAATAATTTCCGCTGTTTCATTGCCACCTGCTCGGACACCTCTAATCGCACGGCCAACCATTTGACTGTAGAGAACAAGTGATTTAGTCGGACGGGCAATAACAGCTGCGCTGGTACGGGGTGCATCGAAACCAGTTGTGAGAACACCGTAATTACAAAGAACCTTGGGTTCAGGAGAATTATCTTTGAAGCTAGAAATTAGTCGTTCTCGTTCCCTGGAAGGGGTATCGCCTGTGACAGCATCAGCAATTAAGCCTCTTGCTCGCAATACAACAGCTAGAAGCTTAGCGTGCTGAACAGATATACCGAAAACTATGATGCGCTGATGCCGCAGTGCTAAATCCTCAATTTCAAGTAGGATACAAAGATTTCTTTGCTCATCTTCAGCCAGCCGATCTAGTAAATGCTGAGGTAATTCAAGCTCATTTTGAATGCGCTGACGATCGCGATCTGTCAGGCTTAAACCACTCTCATACATTAGAGAGCGGTAGTTTGCCCTTGCAAGGTAGCCTTCTTCAACTAAGTAATCCACTGGGCTGTCATAACCCGGTATCTCAAGGGTAACTTTGCGCTGAGCAAAAAAGTTTGCTAATTCTGCATCAGCGTTAATATCAGCCCAAGTACGGCCCGGCGTGGCTGTCAAACCTAGTAAGCCTGTATTGTCGTAAGGCACGACTAGAGCATCAAGCACTAACCTATAGGTTTCTGCAATTGCCTGGTGAGCTTCATCAATAACGACAAGGGAGCTACGACTACCCAGCCGATTGATGAAACGAATACTACCTTTCGCTTTGCTGTAGACCTTTGAGAGTCCTGCCACGACGATTCCATCTTGTGCTTGATCGATGTCTAATTCATAGTTCCCCCAAAAGCGGTAAATAAGAACTTCTCGATTGCCTAAATGCTGCCAAGCTTGTTGGAACTCATTTGCAGCTTGTTCACAGAGTTCCTCGCTATAAGCTAGCCATACCACTAAGGTGGGTTCTAGTGAACGCAGGTGATCTGCGATGATATTCATTGCAGTGCGCGTCTTGCCTGAACCTGTAGGCATGTGTAGTAGAACGCGCTTTGGTTCAAGAGTAAGATGTTGCTGTACTTCTTGGGAAACTCTTCTCTGGTGACAAAACAGTGGGTAAGAAGGTATTAACGATTCAGGTTGTGGAACCTCTGGGATATATTCTGGCTCAGGTATCGATATCTCAAAAAAATCAAGTAAGGCACGTTCTTGGTCTGATTTTCTTCTGATTTTTACTGTCCTTAAAGACTGGAAAATATCGGAAGTATCTGTCAGCCCTAAAATTGTCGCGAGAATTTTAGCTTGCTCTGGGCGAAGTAAGTCAATTAACTCGCAGCGAAACTCTTCACGAAGAAGTAGAGATTCAGGAGAATAAAGACTTGCCAAAATTTGACCTAATTGACTAGGTGTAGCCAGCTTAGGATCGAGTATCTTTAGTAATTGAACAACAGAACTACCCAAAAGGGTCTGTAGTGTTTGTTCATCGAGCCTTGACAAGAAATTATTAAAGTTCAAGCTATGTCTTCTTTCTTCTGGTTATGAGAATTTAGTCTCCAGAACTAGGTTCATTACTCTCCGATGCTGGAATTTCAGAAGTGGCTTTTTTCATCTCATCTTCGTTCAATAGCTCAGCACCAATGGTCTTCAAAAAGCTAGAGTACGCCTTGAAGGATCGGTCAAATATTGCTGCAAGTTCTGACTTTTCAAGACTATCTTCTAACTTAGAGTTGTCTTTGCAATAATTTGCCTTGTAAGTGTTATATAGGGCCGAGTATATTTGCTGGCGACATTTATGCTGTTCAGTAAATACAGTCTCACTTAATACTTCGTTTGATGGCTTCCATAACTCAAGGAATAAATATTTATATTTTGTCCATTGGTCTGGCTGCATTTCTCCTCTGTATACAACATCTCGAAAAGTCTGGTTAGTTTGAATAATGCTCCAATCAGATAATTCACCGGATATTTCTCCTGTGAACACCCGTACGAGTTTTTTGAACTGGCTAGTTGACTTGGGTACAAAAAAAGTATTTAGCTGCTCTAAATATTCATCAAAACATTCTTCTATGAGGGGTATCTCTCGTCCGCTTTTAGTGGCTTCATTACTAGCCTTTTCAAACTCTCCAAAAAAACCACAAATTAAGCCGCTCTGGAAGGCTACTGTTGTAAGTCTATTTTCAAACAGTTCACCAAACCATCTAACTACTTGCGGTAATATTTTGCCTTCCGAATCTTTGAATTTCGTTTTATCAGAAACTGATTGTATACACAGCTCAACACGCTCTGACCTAAAGCTTTCAATCCCGTCCTCAATTCTTTTGGCAGTTGCGTCAAGTCTTGATGCAATTGCCTGTATTTCAGGGACTTTTGTAGTATATATCCCATCTGCAAGCTTTCGTTTGAGATTTATTCTATGTTCTTCAAAGACACGACTAATACCTTGCCCTTCGAATAGAATAGGTTTGAGTTGGCGATCTTGATTTTCCTCAATTCGTTTTTCAAGATTAAGTACAGCTCTATTATGAGCTTCGTAAAGCTCAAATTTTTCAAACAATGAAACAATTATGCGACCATAGCGAGAGTCAAAACTACTGCCAAGTTTCTCCGCAGTATCCAAAGTGAATTTATCTCTTTGGGTAGAAGTTGCTATTTCAGCACCTAGTAAGTTCCGTCCATCCAATCGATCCATGCAGACATAAGTGTTTAGATTTTTTCGGATGGAAAAATTTCCCGATCTAGGCTTTACGCCATCTGCTTCACTCCCACTATTTAATAAAAGATGTTCAATAACATAGTACAAATGATTGACACCTGTTATAGCAATAGGGCTCTGAATCCTAAGCTTGTCACCAAACTGATCTAGTTCAACATTATGGATTCTTAAGGAGGAAGGCGATCTAAGATCCTTTCTCTTAATATCAGCCAAGCAGCGTCGGAGAAAATACGCAATCAGATCGTTGTCGTCTAAAAGAATATTTCGAGAACTTGAAACCTTTCTGGCATTTTTGTTGAGTGTGAGAAAAATAGATCGCGCAGCTTTCTTTAAATCAAGATCTCCAACGTATTTGCTGTCTAGTTTAGGAAATGTACAAAGAATGATGGGTAGGTTTATTTCTTTTAAATTAAATTCTTGAATAAATTTTGGAGTCCACTCTGAGTAGTACTCTTTAAACGGTGCACGTTTCTCATCCGACCACTGATCCTTCAAATTCCGATATAGAGCAAGCAATGCCATTGCTCTATGCTGGCCATCAACTATTACCAGTCTAGTTTTGTGCGTATTAATTCGAAGACGCACCAAGTCATGCTTCAAGACCTTGCCTTCATCAATAGGCTGCTCAAATTGAAAAACTTCTTGCCCCACAGATCCTGAACGAATAATACATTTTGATGGCTCATCCTCTGATTCTGGAAGAATCTCTTTGATAACTTCTGGATATAAATTATCTGGACGATTCTCATCTTCTTTTACAGGAAGTATTACTACTACTATCGGTGGAAAAAGCTTTACTAGATCAATTGACTTGTCGTCTAATAGATAAGGTATTAACTCTGACGATACTCGTGAATCATCAATATCACGTTGCATAATTTCATCGAAGTCAAGTTGGTTAACATCGAAGATTTCTCTTACGGGAGCAAGCTCACTTAAGAGTGCTTCGTCAAAACCCGTTGAAAAGTCTAATCCAACATGTGTCAGAAAGTATTTAACCTCAATAGATCTTTGTCCTTCTACCCCTGTGCCAACACTGAATGAGCCAGTTGACCCTTCAAGAGTTAAATTCAGGACTGATTCTTTGCGAAGTTTTAGCGCCATTATTAGTTCCTTCCTAATAGGGGATAGTGAATTCTGTTAAGAATATTTTCTATATCTACGTATCTCTTCTCAGCATTTTCCAGGATATTAATCGCCACAAACAATCTTGTTGGTGGAATGCTTCTAGAGCAAACTCGCATTGCAAAGCTCTCGTCACGATTCTCTACTGAATATTTCTCTTGATCGATAGAAAAAAGCGAAGAAGATTCTTGTGAGCTATATTTCTCTATTAGCTTTTTATGGCGTTTTAGCCTGCTGCCTAGATTATCTGACATGCCTATATAAATAGGGCTAGCAAAATTGGGAGCTGACTTTTCCAAGACTTGTTTGATTGTGATTAGTCTTTCTGGATCCTCCACTATTCTATCAATCAGACTGCCTGAGAGCTCTGGCTTATGTTCAATGGAACCTTCATATTTAGGCTTTAAGGGGCCATAAAGGAAAGCCTTATAAGGTTCTTCCCTAAAGTATTTAAATAAGAACTTTTCCAAAAATGCCTCGACAGTTTCTATGGCAGCATCGTTGTTCTCATTGTCTCGATACTCTGTTATCCGCTTTATCGTATCTTGTAAGTCAAAGTCAGTTAGCTCTGGCAAATAATACCAAGCATAAACGCCAGGCTTTTGAGGTACGCCTGCTATTTCTGTCCACCAATAGGTAGTCGAGCCTTCCATGCAAACTAATAAGTTTTCTGTGTGTTATGTGTGGCATGCTAAGCATGGCATATCTGTATCCATAGAATCGTCATCAAGAACGGATTCCAGAATTTCAGCCAAAGATCGATTCTCTGACTTTTCTCTTTCTTTATTTATTAATCTCTCATGGTCGGACAAAATTTCATCTTTACGCTCTAAAAGTTCTTGTAATGTCTCGCCTTGAGTCCAAGTGTATTCTCTACCATCGCTATGCTCTTGCTCATATCTAACGGCTTCATTAAATAAATCTGGGTGCTCTTGGGCAAGCATCACCCACTCATACTTACGTTGGAAGAAACAGAAAAAGCAGCCTGAACGACTACGCCAGCGATAGTAGTCAGGCATTCCAATGCCACTCTCTTCCAGTAGACGAATAATATCTGCCTTGATTAAGCCATGCTCTTTAAAGGGAAAAACTGGTTTGATGTTTGGCTTAGTTGAAATATACCCATCTCGATTCTCATCTGCCCGAATGCCGATATAGCTAATTGCTTCGTCACTTCCAATAAACTTCTCCAAAGGGAGAATCTTCATTTGCTTAGTACACCAGCGCATTTTGGGCGAAGGCAATGTACCACCGTAGACATCTAACCAATGGTCAAACCCTCTCTCCGCCTCTAGTCGTGTAATTGTAATGCCTAGGCGTGCCTCAATCCGGTCAAGGTATTCTTCTGTCTCCGGTAGCTCCTTGTGAGTGTCACAGAAGAAATGCTCAATCTGTAACTCTGGATGCTTTTGCCGCATAAGGACAGCAAGGGCCGTACTGTCCTTCCCTCCAGAGAGCCCCAAAATGTGTCTTACAGGTTTAGTCATACCGCTAGCTCTTGCCTCTTGCTTGGTTTAGCCACTTTCCTAGCTGCATCTAACTCATTCAGTGAATCCTTACCGTGTGTTCCTAGAACTCGTTCGCCTAGCTTAGCGATAAATGCCTGTTGTAGCTTAGGGCTATCTTTTATTTCAGGCATAGACAGCGCCTTATCAACCATTTTGTTCAGCAGATCCTCATTTTCTCTATCAATCCAAATGATCTGACGGATTTCTCTACCGTTTGACTCAGTGAGCGTGAGCCGCTTGGCCACAAACCCTTCGGTGGGTATATTGGCCTCTTTCTGTAGCGCCTCCAAGTTCTTAAAGCGACGAACTAGATCACTAAGGGCTAGCTCAAATCTTGTAACGTCATCATCAGTCCATGATTTTGGGGGTTTATCAGCCACAATCATGACTAAAGCTTCCAACCACTCTTGTTCAGCCGCGTTATCATCCACTGCCGCTAAGATGAAGCGCTTTAACACCGGCTCAATAACCTTGCCGACCATAGGCATTGCCTGTACTTGCAGATCTTCTCGGAGGTTCACCTCCTGTCTAACCCCAAATGCCTCATAGAGCCTAGTCTTACAGAAACTCAGCAGAACCTCATAGGCCGTCTGGATCTCATGCAGAGCCTGAACAAGCTGTTTGCGAAATGCCTTAGCTATTGTGCCATCACCTTCAGTGGTCGTCATTGGCTCAAAACCACAAGCCTGCGGGAGCGACACAAACAGCAACTCGTCTGGCTCTTGAGCCTGTTGTAGTACTGCTATCACCTGCTGAGCCTCATTACTCATCCGCTTTGTGCTCAATGTGTATTTAGGCAGCTTGCGCACAAAGCTAAACAAGGGTTTCGCCACCACCAACAGCGATGCATTGCGAACCCCAGCAGGGGTTTTAGCATTGGGTGACTTTAGAATGCTTTCCAGTTCCTGGAATACCTGGGAGCGTAGACCCACCATCTCGAAATACTTCACCGAGAAACGGCTAGGGTCTTTGACTAATAGCTCAAAATGCTCTGGTCCCATTACCGGAACAAAGATGCCGTCTTTATAGAAGCCCACATCATCAACGTGGTACAACAGCACTGCGGCAAAAACCACCGGCACCATACCAGGCTTCACCCCATAGGGGGGCTGCTCTAGCTGGCGGTAGAGGTCTCCTAGAGAACGTTGCTGCTGCCTGGCACTCAGGCAAAAGCTCTCAATAGCCTCCCAAAGCGGCCAAAGACCAACTTCTTCATTGGGTGGATAAAAGCCCCATAGCCCGTCTTCCTGACGGTGAATGCCTGTAGCCCCAAGGACGGAGTAGTACATGGCCACCTCTGGGCCATAACCATCTAGCCCCAAGCGAGGTTTGTCACCCCATTCCAGCATGGCTTCCAGCAGTACCCGGCGGGCCTTAGCCCCCTGGGTCGTGAGGACACGGCGGTTAATCAGCTCGTTGTCGAGAACTGGAGTTTTTGGATAGGCGCGATCGCACACTCCAGAGAGCACAGCTTGAAACGCCCTAGCACTCAGGATGGAGGTCTGCTGCCCCTCAACCCAGCCGCGATTTTCGCCATTTGCCCAGTCAAAGGTCTGCCGCACGGTGTCATCCAGCAGCCGTTCTGCTTCAACCAGGCGCTGTTTGACTTCCCTTCGTGCCACACCATCTTGGGTTAGCTCTGGGGCAGTCTTCCAAATGACCTGAAGAGCTTGCAGCTCACGGGCACGGGTGGCCAGTAAATCTAGCTGGCTGATTTCAACCACGATAAGCGGTTTACCATCGCGAGTAGTGGCTTGGCCACCCTCAAACGGCACCCGATCTAGCCAATAGATTATGGTGCCGTCGTAGTCAGCAGAGCCGCTATCTAGCTCCTCCAGATTAAGGCGGCTGTCGCCATAGCGCTGCTCAAAATAGCGCAGGGTGCCCGTGGCCGAGTAGTGCCGTTGGGCGACCAGGGGCTTGAGGGGGTACGCCAGCGCCATCAGCTCAGCTAGAGGTGATCGAGCTTGTTCTAGATACTCATAAATGGCAGCTTCCACATTAAACTCTGACCCCTGCCACAGCCGCAGCTCTTCCATTTGCTTGCGGTAAGTGACTAAGCTGCGCTTTTGGAGATCTTTAATCGCCTTTTGCCAGCTCTTGAGCGCTTTATCTCGCGGCCCGTCACATAGGGCGAGTGCCACCAGCATTGGGGTAGCCCGTAGATCCCCTGTGGTAGTAATTAGGTTGAGAACGCCAATGGTCTTGAGGAGCTGAAGGGTTAGAGGGTCGCGATCACGGGCATCTTCAATTAACCCCTGCACCTCTACCCAGCGTTGAAGGTTGATGCGAGAAGAGAGCCCTGTCACCGACTCGACAAAATAGTCGTAGAGCTGATGCAGCTTTAACGTCGGTACGTGATCGTCTTCAGCCAAGTTGTTGGCCAAAAACTCTTGTAGACCGTAGGGTTCATCGCTGGTTAAAAACGTGAATAGGGAGCGATCATTCTGGGCGTAGCGGGTGCAGAGCAGGGGAAGCACCAGGGCTGCGATCGGGTGAAGCGGATAGGCTGCTGCCAGCACCTCACTGGAAACGTCGTTCTCATTCAGTACCGGAGCTAACGCCTCAAACCAAGCATCGGCCTCATTGTGAATCGCACGAAGAATAGGATCGGCCTGCGACCTATCGATAGCTTGGCCAATCAAGCGGGTCATCTGGCTAGGGGACTCAGTAAAGGCGATATCCTCAAACCGCCCCTGCACCTTGGTCCATTCGCTCTGCTCTACCGCCGCTAGGCGCTCGCTGTAGCCTGCAAACGACTGATGCAGGAGTCCAATGAAATACACCTGATTGTTGTCTGGCAGCTCTAGCTCAGCAACTTGCTGAAGCAGGTAGAGATCATTCACGCCCTGGTTGTGAGAGGCATATTCCAAGGTCTTCCCCAGCTCATCTACAACCAAGAGCATCGGCGCAGCAGCAGCTTGCACAACCTCCTTGATTAAGGAGAGCACCTGCTGGTTACCAATATCGGGTTCTCGGCTGCTGAGTTCTACGTCCCAGTCAGTGATTTGGGGCCAAAAATCGGGTTTAGGCTGGTCACGCCAAAACCGTTGAGCGGTGAAGACTAAAGCCCTTGCCACCGTCCAGCTCAGAGGCTCTCGCTGGCCAGTAGCAACCACCCGCAGCAGCCCCCCCGAGGGAATATGCTCGGCAATGGCCTGGTACTCGGCACTGTCTGAGACAAACGCCTGCTGGGCGATCGCCAGCGCCTCTTGTTTAACGGCAGTGCTATCGTCCGCGCACAAAGCCGTAAGGTAGTGGGCAAAAGCCGACTTACCCGTGCCGTAGACCCCGGTAATCGTCCATGCGCGGTGGGCGCTGAGGTTGCTAAAGGCAGGCAGTATGCGCCGTAGTGCCCCGGCTGCGGCCTCCGTCGGCACATAGCCCTGCACTGCATACGGCTTGTCGAGATCCCGCACCAAATTGACCGAGCGGTAGTAGCGGCGGTTGAGGCTGAAATAGGAGGAAAGAGGTTTCTGGGTCATGCCGCTTTGCCCTGCTGCTCGTCGTAATAGGTCTCCAGGATATCTAACGCTAGGTTCTCGACATCCGTAGTCCGAAAGTTAACTTGCAGCTTGCCTGCCGCATCTGACCAGCTCAGCTCCTTATATAGGTATTTCACCCGGTCAACGGCGTCGCAGATAGCGGCCTCATTTAGCTTAAAGACAACTCCAGGACTGCCAGGGTCGTAGAGCAGATTACTAACGGGGATAGTGCGGGCCGTCGGATAGGTCTGATGGGCAAATACCAAAGTCGCGTAGACAACGACTTCCGCTGGTAGGTTTTGTTTTGGCCCAATGCGAAAGGCGTAGTGACGGGTATCCCCAGCCGGTTGAATTAGCCGTAGCTCTGTAAAGGGGCAATCTAGAGACTCTTCCCCAGCAGATGTCTTAGCGGGCTGTTCAGTGTACATTCGCAGAATGCAGCTCACATCTTTTTTCAGGGATGAATCGGCAATGCGGGTGATGGTGCGATCGCGATACTCCCCTAACTCATGAAACAGATCGTCGTAGGTAAACTCCACCTTATTGAAGTGGTTAAAGGCAAAGTCCCAAGCAGTGGCGTAGCAGGGCGGCTGAAGCAACTGCCAGTGTAGCAACCAAAGGGAAGCCGGATCCTCTAGGTAAGGATCCCATCCCGACTTACCCAACAATTCCTTACCAAACACAGTTGGCTCATCGTCTTCTAGCAAGCCAAAAGCATTACACCAGTAGCGAATGGAGCGCACCATGTTCTTCCCGACGCCAAGCTGCACCGTGGCGTCGTCATCCAGAAAGATATTTGCATTACGGCCAGCGCCGTCAAATCCTTTCTTTAGCCAGCCAAATCGAGGATGAAACGTCTCGTGCCGGGCAAAGACCGACAGACTAGGGGCTTTGACCTCATCAATATCTAGTTTTGCTTGCCTGGCCATAACGTTTGCACAGAACTTTTGTACTAAATTATCTAGCAATTACCCTAAATGCAATCAGTTTTGTAACCAACTGTTAAGCGGCAGAGGCTTATATATGGGCATGTAGGAGTCATGGTACAAGCTTGAATACTATATGTGGAGTAGCCTATCCTTGGCTAGCTCTATGGGTAGCGCTAGTCAGAGGCTTGATTATCCAGCGCAATTTCCTCCGCTTGTCGATAAGATAGCTGTCAAGCATTTGAGCCCACCGCCACAGCCCTTTCAGAATGCCAGGTAGCCCCGCCGCCACGATTGATATCGCTAAGGTCTGCCAGCGTAGTCAGGTTGGCAAACTGCTGCCTGATGCGCTTTACGTTCATATTTCAGCCCTCCCACGGCTCGATCCGGCTCTGTGTGAGCTAGAAAGTCTCGCTAAAACAGTAACCGCTCAAACCGAAAAGGCGACCATCATTAAGTTCAGCTTCAACAAGTCGCAGGTTGCTTATCTTTTTTATCCAGACTTTGACACAGAAGCCCATCCTGCTCTTCAAAGCAGTATTCAGGTCAATCTGAACACGCTCACCGCCACTGATCGCGACTACAGCACCACCGACAATCCCCCCGTTCTCCACCGCAAAGAAACTTTTATTGCCCCCGACCACCCGCTCTACGCCACCTTCGCCTGGCTGACCAAGCAAGAAGGAGCCCTAGGGCTGCTAGATGATCCGCGTGGCATTGGCTTTCGCCATGCCTGGGAGCAGCGCCTACAAGAGCGCAAGCTAGTTATTCATGGCCACGCCCTAGCCTGCCTGATGACCTCAGAGGCTAAGCAAACCCAGCCCAAGCCAAAGATTCAGCGGCACAAGGCTGCGATCGCCCGCGTCACCGCATCCAAACCCGTTCGCCTCGCAGTAGAAGCGGGCCTCTTCCCGCCCGACACCACCTACTTCGACTACGGCTGTGGCCACGGGGCCGATATCGAGTACATCCACCGACTGGGTCTCACCAGCGCTGGGTGGGATCCCCATTTTCGACCCGATATTCCCCACACCCCAGCCGATGTGGTGAACCTGGGCTACATCATCAACGTCATCGAAGACACTGCCGAGCGGCGAGAAGCGCTGATTAACGCCTGGGGTCTAGCCCAAAAAGTCCTCATCGTCGCTGCCCAAGTTTTAATCGACGATCGCACCCGAGGCGTCATCGCCTACGGCGACGGCATCATCACCAGCCGCAACACCTTTCAGAAGTACTACGAGCAAGAAGAACTCAAAGCCTACATCGACCAGGTGCTAGGGGTAGACGCTATCCCCATTGCCCTAGGCATCTACTTTGTCTTTCGCGACGAGGCCCAGGCGGAAGGCTTCCGCGCTTCCCGGTTCCGTTCTCGCGCCACGGCTCCCCGCATTCGCCTCAAGGTGAGTAAGTTTGAGGAATACCGAGAGCGACTGCAACCGCTGATAGATTTCTACACCGATCGTGGTCGTCTACCCTCGGTCGAAGAACTGGGTGCTCAGGAGCTGACACCGCTGCAAGAGACCTTCGGCAGCATCAAGCGAGCTTTTACAGTCGTGCTGCAAGCGACCGATGTGGTGGAATGGGATGCGATCGCCGACAAGCGCCGCAACGACATGTTGGTCTACTTAGCCCTCAGCCACTTCGGCAACCGCCCTAAGTTCAAAGACCTCTCGCCCCAGCTTCAGCAGGACATAAAAGCCCTCTTTGGCAGTTACCAACAAGCTTGCACCGCCGCCGACCTGATGCTAATGAGTCTGGGCCGCATAGACCTGATTGAAGAACGGTGTCGGCAGAGTGCGATCGGCCAGCAGCGCCCCAACTCCCTGTGGGTGCATGTGTCAGCGATAGACCAACTTGCCCCCCTGCTACGCCTCTACGAAGGCTGTGCTTCTCGCACCATTGGCCGACCCGAGGAAGCCACAGTGGTGAAGTTCCACGTCCAAAAGCCACAGATTACCTACTTGGTGTTTCGAGAATTTGATAAGGAACCACACCCGGCGTTGAAGACCAGTATGGCAATCTCCCTGCGCGATCTCCACGTTCGCTATCGCGACTACGACCCTGACAACCCACCCCTGCTCCACCAAAAAGACCAGACTCTCACACCCGACTATCTCAGCTATGCCAAGTTCGCAAAGCTTAGCCAGCAAGAGCAAAAGTGGGGGCTGTTGGACGATGTGAAGGCGATTTTTGACCGCCGGGGCTGGGAGAAATGCTTGCTAGAGCACGGGGCAGAGCTGCGTGGACACCGGGTGGTGCGGCGAAAGGAGGCATATTAAGCTCTAAATTTGGTAGGCGTCCCCTTTGAAGTAAATGCCCAAATATCCTGCTTGTGTTGGGGGCCATAACTGATGTGGATAGGTCGATTTGCTCCATAAAAATAGAGCGAGTCAAAGGGTAGTCCCTGGGCCACAATCCAATCCACTAGGTCGTTGCTGGGCAGGTCGAGAATTCTGAAATCGGAGGCGGCACCGAGGCGATCGCAGTAGTACCGCCCATTCCGATTCACCTCATGGGCCATGTGCTGATCCAGATTTGGGCTCACCCGGCCATGCTTCACTCCTGTCACCGGGTCTTTCTTAGCCAGCCACCGCTTTACGTCCACTGCGCAAAAGCCGTAGGTGAGCTGGAAGCGATCGCGCCCAAATGCATCAATTACTGGGTCAATGATGTGCTGACACAGTGCTTCTAAGGCTGGCAACGTCCCCTCCGGGTTCTTGGGAAACGGGTCAATCTGGTCAGCATACTTGCGGTAAGTCTGCGTACAAGTGCAAAACTCCTCCAGCGTCAAATATCGGCCCAAACTCACTACCGCCATTACCCTCACTTCCTTAGATGGGTATCTTAACCCTGTCAGCAAAGCGCTGGAGCCCCTCCTCATGTCCTACACCCTAACCAAAGCCAACATCTTGGCAGGTATTCAATGCCATAAGCGCCTCTGGCACGAAGTTAACCAGCCAAGCACTGCAACCCAGATTTCTCCCGACCAGCAGCGCATTATTGATCAGGGGCAAGAGGTTGGTGTCTATGCCCGTCAGCAATTCCCTCACGGCCTGCTGATTAAAGGCCATGGTCATCAAGCCATCCAAGAAACTGAGTCTGCCATAACCTCAGCTGCTCCCTGCTTATTCGAAGCCGCCTTTCGCTACGGCAACATTCTCATCCGTGCCGACATCCTCCAGCGCCATCCTGACAATACTTGGAGTTTGATTGAGGTCAAATCTTCTACCAAAGCCAAAGACGAGCATCTATGGGATGTCTCTATCCAGTATTACGTTCTCACCAGAGCAGGGCTCCCTATCCGTGATGCTGCCTCGATGGTTATCAACAACCAGGATTGCTTCTTCCCAGACTTGTCTAACCTGTTTACCCTAAACGACATTACCCACCAGGTTGTGTCCTTATCAGAGCAATTACCCGATCACCTTCAGCAATTTCACGAGATTCTCTCTGGGCAAGAGTCTCCTGAACAAACCATTGGCCAGCACTGCTCCACCCCAAACCCTTGTCCTTTTCAGGAGGGGTGCTGGCATCACGTCCCTGCCGTCTCTATCTTCACCATTCCACGCTTAAGCTGGGATAAGAAGCACGAACTGATTCAGCAGAACAGGTTAGCCCTGACTCACCTACCAGCTACCCTGAAACTCACGGCTAACCAGCAAGCCTATGTCGATACCGTCCTTTGTAACCAACCCCAGTTCGACCATGCCGGAATCGCATCGAGTCTTGCCGAACTAACGCACCCCATCCACTTCTTCGATTTTGAAACGCTTAACCCAGCTATACCCCGCTTCGATGGGCTCAAACCCTTTGAGCAGTTCCCGTTCCAGTACAGCTGTCACATTCTTCAATCGAATGGCACCTTGGAGCACCATGACTACCTGCATACCGATTGCACCGATCCTCGTCGACCCCTAGTTGAAACATTAACCGGCCATATTGCCCCAGCAGGGTCTGTGGTTGTCTATCACAAATCCTTTGAAAGCAAGCTACTCCGAGACTTAGCCCAGATATTTCCTGAGTACGCTGAGGCACTCCTGTCTATCAACGCCCGGCTGTGGGATCAAGAAGAGATCTTCAAGCATTACTACCGACATCCCGCTTTTCTCGGCAAAACCTCTATCAAGAAGGTCCTACCCGTCGTCGTGCCAGGCCTGAGCTACGAGAGCCTAGATGTGCAAAATGGTGCGATCGCTCAAGCCATTTGGGATGACATGATTAATACCCAAGACCTTGTGCATAAGCAGCAGCTCATAGGTAGCTTGAAAGACTACTGCACCCAAGACACACTAGCGATGGTCAAAATCCATGATGCACTACTGGCCCCCTGAGCACATAAGAGCTGGCTTAAATCTGCTCGTATTGTTCAGAAGGTGATTGAAATAACCGATGATCGAAGGTAATCCATAGTAGTATGCTTGAACTAATTACGTTCAGCGCGTGCCTCATTTGCAGTACCTATGAGTCAAATCACGATCCAGTGTCGCCTTGTCGCTAGCGAAGCAACTCGGCAGTACCTTTGGCATCTCATGGCTGACATCTACACCCCCTTCATCAATGAGATGTTGGTCAGCATAGGGCAACACCCCAATTTTGAAGAATGGAACCAAAAAGGTAAAATTCCTGCCGATGTTTTTGAAGACCTGCGCAAAGCCCTGAAAGAGGATCCGGCTTTTAGGGGGATTCCAGGGCGCTGGTACTACGCTGGCCGAGATTTGGTCAAGCGAATCTACAAGTCATGGCTCACAAAGCGGCGTCGCCTGTACAGTCAGTTGGCTGGTCAAACTCACTGGCTCAACATCCTCCAGAGCGACGATGAACTCATAACCGCCTGTAATCAAGACCTAGGGGGCATTCGAGCCGAAGCGGCAGCACTTTTGGTCAAGGCTGAGGGTGCGGCACATCCCAGCCCCAGTGCCAAAAAATCAAAAAAATCTCCTCACCCCCAGAAAAAGGCTCAGCAGCAGAAATCTGCCCAGCCCAGTAAAAGCCTCTATCCTTGGCTATTTGAGGCATACAAAACCGCAGAGACAGATCTGTCTAAATGCGCGATCGCCTATCTGCTAAAGAATAACTGCCAAATTCCCACCAAAGCAGAGCATCCCGAAAAATTTCAGAAGCGTCGCCGTAAAGCCGAGATTCGGGTGGAACGGATTATTGAGCAATTAGCCCGCACTCGGCTGCCCAAAGGGCGCGACTTAACCAACGAGAAGTGGCTTGACACCCTCAAGATGGTCGTTCAGCAAGTCCCAAAGGACGAAGCCGAGGCTGCTGCATGGCAAGCCGATCTGCTGACAGATTCTAGCCCCTTACCTTTTCCTGTAGCCTATGAAAGCAGTGAAGACCTAACCTGGTCCCTGAATGCCAAGGGGCGACTCTGCGTGAGCTTCAATGGGCTAGCTGAACACACCTTTGAGGTCTACTGCGACACCCGTCAACTCCACTGGTTTAAACGCTTCTTGGACGATCAAACCACCAAAAAGCAGGGTGGAAAATCACACTCTGCTGGTGCCCTAACGCTCCGTTCTGGTCGCATTAGCTGGCGGCTAGATGCTAGCAAAGGTAAACCTTGGGAGCAGAATCGACTAGTTTTGTTTTGCAGTGTCGATACATTGCTTTGGACAAAGGAAGGTACCAAAAAAGCTAGTCAAGAAAAAGCCTCTAAAATTGCCCAAGTAATCTCTGGTACAAAGGCCAAAGGTAACTTGACCAGCCAGCAGGAAGACTTTGTTCGCAAGCGGGAAAAGACCTTAGCCCTGCTTCAGAACCCGTTTCCCCGCCCTAGCCGCCCCCTCTATGAAGGAAGTCCAGCAATCCTCGCTGGTGTCAGCTTTGGCTTAGATAAACCCGCCACTCTAGCTATCGTGGATGTCACCACAGGCAAAGCCATTGCCTATCGAAGCATTCGGCAACTGCTTGGCGACGATCATAAGCTGCTTAATCGGCAACGCCAGCGCCAACAGCAAAAAGCCCAACAACGACGCAGCAACCAGTTGAAGTTTGCTTCCAACCGCATTTCTGAAGGTGGACTAGGAGACCATATTGACTCGCTAATAGCTAAAGCTATCGTCCAAACCGCCCAGCGGTATAACGCCAGCAGCATTGTACTCGGTGATCTAACCAACATCCGCGAGATCATCGAGAGCGAGATACAGGCCAAGGCAGAGCAAAAGACTGCCCTTAAGGAAATCCAGGCCAAATACGCCCGAGACTATCGCACCAGCATTCACCGTTGGAGCTACAGTCGACTAGCTCAAAAGACCGAAAGCAAAGCTCTGCAAGCAGGCTTGACAGTAGAAACGATTAAACAACCCCTTACAGGTAGTCCTCAGGATAAAGCACGGGATGTCGCGATCGCAGGCTTTCAATCTTATAAAGTCAGCTAAATTCTTGACACTAGTTCATAGGTGCCAGTATATTGTCTCTAGCGCCGCAGCTCATGCCAGTAATGGCCAATGTGTTGTGTTAAATGTGAGCTAGTTTGACTACCTGCTAAGTAGTCCTGCTTTCTGGCTCAGGTGACTGTCCACCCGTAAGGTCGTTGGTGCGCTGACGATTGGAGGGCACGGGTTCCGTAGTGATGGTTACCACTTACACCTCCGATCAAGGAGGAATCCACCCAAACCCTAAAATTGGCAAACCCAAGCAAGGGCAAAATTCCTAAGAGGTTTGTCAAAAGTGTGAAATGGTTGATGTGAAAGGTTCTTAGCCTACTAGCTGTAGTTTAAGCAGTTCACAAAACCACTTAATTTTTTGGCAAATTGACCTTTGCCAAAAAAGTCTCTGAAAAGCCCGTAGAACAAGGGTTACAGCTCACAAGGGTTGCCTCACCCTTCGAGGCATGGGAACGATTGAAAGACCCGTCGCAACTCTGCCATCTGGTTGCGTTCACGGGGTTGCCTCACCCTTCGAGGCACGGGAACGATTGAAAGTCGCACTATGGGCAGCCCACTGGGCAGCCATAGAGTAGTTGCCTCACCCTTCGAGGCACGGGAACGATTGAAAGTCTTTATAACTCTTGAGCACAACTACAGAGTGCTCTGGTTGCCTCATCCTTAAGGACACGGCTTAGTGGTGCGGAAAACTTTTTTGAGTCTTATGCGGGATAACCCGGACGGCCAAAATAACGGCTGAAACCTATTACCTTCGTTCGTTTGCATGAGAAACCCCAAGATCCCTATCTCGATGATAATCCTTTACCCATAAGGGTTTCAGGAGTTTTCTGCACCACCAAGGGGCCGATTGAAAGGAAGTCTGTCTTGCTATCCGAGTTCAAGCAGCAGGATGCCGCCTAATGCCTGCCATACACCAGATTTGCCTATACCTTATCTGGCTGGCTATTGAGTGAGCAATTACTGAGAAAGTCTGCGCTATGCTTGGGTTGGGTGGATTGAAAGGCGCGCTTCCTTCACACTTCAGGTCTGAAAGAAGCGTATTTGGATGACACGCAGTGTGTGATCAATCTATGAATAAGGCTCAAGCGACATCAATCAGTTAAAACGACACTGAGTTAGTTAGAGCGACACCAATCTGTTATCGACGACAGGTAAACCGTTACTCGACAGTTCCACTGGTATGGGCGATACTGGTTTCGAACCAGTGACCTCTTCCGTGTGAAGGAAGCGCGCTACCACTGTGCTAATCGCCCTTGGGCTTTCTAAGATAGCACATCTCCTAAGCCATACCGATGAAAATTCTTGGGTTAGGCCATATCGGGGGGGACAGGATTATTCTGCTGCGCCTGTTGAAGCTGAGCTTGAATCAACGCCTGCATATCCTGACGGCGAATCTCGACGCCTTGGCTGACCTGTCCAGGGGTTTCGAAGAAGATTAGGCTGTCGATGGGTTGCATCGCCAACAGCTGAAACAGGATGTGTACTACGGGTACCGGTAGGGCCATGACCTGGGGATCTTTGACGGTGGCCTGGCTGGTGGCGGCGTCTTGCAGGGTGGGGTAGGCGTAGACAATATTTTTTTGGGTACCGGGCTGGTTGCGGTTGCTGAGGGTGGTCATCATCCAGCCCTGTTCTAGGGTTTGCAGCACGTAGTATTGCTCATGCTTAAGCTGCCCTGCGATCGCCTTGAGCGTCGGCGCAATAGTGGTAATGGCGTTGCCGGTTATTCCATCGTTGGGGGCACTGGTTTGGAGAGAGGCAATTTGGGCATCAAGATCCATAGCGGGTTCCGAGGGATAGTTGGGGGCTAGCGTCGGGGGGTGACGGCCAAGGCCGAGACAGAAAAGACGGCGATGGTCGCAGACCAATTCACCGGAGCATCGCGCCCAGCACTACTTTACCGCAGGGGGCTACCGGCGAGGTGCCACGCCCTGCATCCATAAAATTACGGACAGATGTTAGACTGCTGAGTAGCTTGCAACTCTTGGACACTCAATCTACTTAGACCCAGAATTTTCTACCTTCTGAGTCTAGATTGGTCGCGTTAGCTAACTGCCATAGCTCACCCCAAGGTTGCAGCGGGCGCATCCACCACGTTTCTAAAAATACCTGAATATCGCTCCACGGGTCTGTGTAGCTTTTTGAGGATAGCCAGATTGAGTCAGGGTATCTGTGCGTTGAGTGTGGATTCGCTTAGCCAGCTTTTCTACCAAGATTTAAAGAACGGTACTGGTGCCCCCGAAGCGGGGTGCCAGGCTATGGCCCAGCGGCTGGCCAGCGAGGTGCAGCGTATTTGCCATGAGAGCGATCGCATCCAGGCCTCAGGCGATGTCGAAGCCTGGGCTAAATCGCTGGGCAAGCACCGTCTAGATCAGTGTTTCAAATACTACAGTCTGGGGTCGCGCCAGGGCCGCGTTGAGCTGCATAGCACCCTCAGCGCCATCGTGTACCGCTACATTACGCCGCCCCAGGTGCAGACCAGCTACCCAGCCCGGCTGGCGCTGATCGAAGACTTTTTGCAGGGGTTCTACGTCGAGGCGCTCAATGCGTTTCGGCGTGAAAATCAGCTGGGCGATCGCTACCAGCCCCGCACCCTGCTGGAGCTGGCCGAGTTCATGGCCTTTTCCGAGCGCTACGGCAAGCGGCGCATCCCGCTACCCGGTCGGCGCAGCCAGCAGCTGATCATTCTGCGGGCCCAGACCTTCTCTAAGCAGCAGCCCCCCGAAGTCGCCATCGACATCGAGCAGGCCACCGACTACGGCGGCGACGGCGATGACCTGCGCCCGGCGGCCTCCCACCAGCGGGTGCGCGAAGAAATGATCGCCCAGGCCGACGATCTGCCCGAAAACTCCCTGCGGGGGCGGGTGGTGGAAGAGCTGCTGGCCTACCTCAAAGAGCGTAACCAGGACGAGTGCGCCGACTACTTTACCCTGCGGCTGCTCGACCTGCCCACCCAGGAAATTGAATCGTTGCTGGGGCTGACCCCCCGCCAGCGCGACTATCTCCAGCAGCGATTTAAGTACCACCTGCTGCGTTTTGCCCTCTCCCACCACTGGGAACTGGTGCACGAATGGCTGGAGGCTAGTCTAGAGACTAACCTAGGCCTCACCGCCCAGCAGTGGCAACAGCTGCAAGCCGGCCTTACCGCCAAGCAGACCAAGCTGATGGCCCTCAAGCAGCAGGGCATAGCCGATGGCGAAGCCGCTAAGATCTTGGGTATCACCGCTACCCAATTTCAAAAACAGTGGACTAAGCTCCTAGAGCAGGCGTGGGAAATTCGTAACGTTTAGTATCCGTCAAACATCCATCCGGACAGACCGTAGCAGGCCATGAATAGAGACTCAGATATCCCCGAAGACCTCTTGCTCAGGCTCCTTCTAGAGCCCCTTTCGGCGGACGACTCACCATCAGGAACGCGCTTTTTTCCGGCTGCTGACGCTGATACGGCAAAGCCAGCGGGGGCAGAGAACTTGCCTACCCCCACGGTCTACCCTGGTTCTGAGACATCTACCCCAGCGCCAGCGCCTTCAGAGGATGCCGCGCTCAACGCCAACTACACCCCTGTCTTTGACTCTGGAGACCTATCCACTGTGCAACCCCATTTTGAAGCCCTTTTGAAGCGCCGCCTGCGGCAAGAAATTTCCCATCGCCCGCCGCTATTTCCCTGGGAGAAAGGTCTGCAAGACTATCCCGATGCCCTGCGTCCTAGCGCTGCCTCTGTTTGGTTAGACCACCTCAAAAATCTTTCGGTTCCCGGCGATGTGCCTGAAGATGTGCTGGCCGATCTGCTCAACCAGTGCCAGCAGATAGCCCAAGACATTCGCCAAACCGGCCGACGACTGGTGGCGGCGGTGGAAGGGTTGTTTCCTGACCAACCCCAAACCCTGGAGTACATTGCTGGGCTGGTTGCTCGACCGGCCTACCGGTCGGCCCAAACCGAGTCTTTGGCCCAGGTAGACTACACGACCGCCTCGACCCAGCAGCAGGTGGCGCTGGCCATGCTGGCGGCCCAGGGTATTTTTGAAGCCCTGTCGCTGACGGTGGGGCCGACCACCCCGACTCAGACCCAGACTTGGCTCACGGCCTTTGGCGTGCTGACGGTGCAGGCGGCCTACGCTGGGGCCGAGAACCAACTAGAGGTAAAAGCCGTGCTGCCGACCGACGGCAGTCTGACGCTGGTTAGCCTGGGCGAAACGGCCGGGTCTGAGCGCTCTACCCCCGGCGAACTGGTGCTGCGGTTGACCACTCAGCCCGGCGCGGTGCATCGCTTAGATGTCAGCCTGGGGCAGACCCAGGTGGCTCCCCTGAGCTTTCAGGTGATGATTGCTGAGCGCTAGAGCGCCTCTGGGAGCGGCTCTGGGCAGGGGCTAGTGCAGCGGTTAGCATAGAGGCGACTCTACTCCGGTTTGTCTATGGTCGCTTCTCGCTGGCTGGCCTCGTCTCCCTTAGCCCGGCCCATCCCCCCCGATGAGATTGAAGACTCGCGACTGCTGCGGGTGCTGGTGCAGGGGCTGGTTACCGTGGGCATTGGCTCGGTGGTGGTGGCCGCCGCCGGGGTGACGGCCGCCTCCTGGTGGAACCTGCTGGCGATTCCCCTGAGTGCGGTGGGGGCAACATTTAGCTGGCAGCGGCGGCGCGATCGCAACATTGCGGTGAAATTCTTTATCGCCATCGGTATGCTGATGGCCCTGGCCGCGTTCTTTTCTCGGCTGCTCGAAGCCCCCGGTGACACCCGGATTGTACTGGCGGAACTCTTGGTGCAGCTCCAGGTGCTGCACAGCTTTGACCTGCCCCGCCGCAAAGACCTGGGCTACTCGATGATGATTGGCCTGATCTTGCTGGGGGTGGCCGCCACCATTAGCCAGACCCTGGCCTTTGCGCCGCTGCTGGTGTTGTTTTTGGCGCTGGCGGTGCCGGTGCTGAGGCTCGACTACCAGTCACGGCTGGGGCTGGGGCCGATCGCCTGGGGTGAGATCAAGCTGCGGCCCACCCTGGGGCGGTTTTTGGGCCTGATGGCGCTGATTGTGGGGCTGGGGCTGCTGATTTTTGTCTTTTTGCCAAGGCTGCCAGGCTACCAAATCCAAAATTTTCCGGTCAGTTCGGTAATCGACACGCCGGGAGATTTCTCGGGGGAAGATATTCTCAACTCGGCCTACCGCGACAACGGCGGCGAAGACGGCGAAGGCGACGGCTTTGGCGATGGGGCTGGCACCATTCAAGGCCAGGGCAAGACTACCGGCCCTGGGGTGGTGGATACCGTCTCCTACTACGGCTTTAACCAGCGGATGAACCAAAACCTGCGGGGCACCATGACCCCTCAGGTGGTGATGCGGGTCAGGTCGCAGGCTCCGGGCTTTTGGCGGGTGCTGGCCTTTGACACCTACACCGGCCAGGGCTGGGATATCTCCCGCAACGACGAGGCCCAGACGCTAAATCGATCGCGGTTTTCGGCCCAGACCTTTTTGCCCATCGACCCCACCCTGGCCCGCAACCGGGAGGTGGTGCAGACCTACACGCTAGTCAGCGAGCTGCCCAACCTGATTCCGGCGATGTATCAGCCCAAGCAGCTCTATTTCCCCACCCGCGAGGTGGCCATCGATGCCGAGGGCAGCCTCCGGTCACCCGTGGTGTTGCAGGAGGGTATGACCTACACGGTGGTGTCGCGGGTGCCCTTTCGCGATCGCACCCTGCTGGGTCAGGCGGGCACCCGCTATCCCCCCGGCATGCGCTCCCACTACCTCCAGGTGCCCGAGGAGCTGCTGGAGCCGGTGCGGGCCAAAACCGAGGAGCTGCTGGCCACTTCCCCGGTGCCCCTCACCAATGCCTACGAAAAATCGCTTTACCTGGCCCAGGCCCTCAAGCAGCGCTACACCATTCAGCCAGAACTGCCCTTCTTCAACGCCGAGCAAGACCTCGTTGAGAGCTTTTTGTTTCAAACCCAGGGGGGTTACCCCGACCACTTCTCCACCGTGCTGACGATCATGCTGCGCTCCATCGACATTCCGGCGCGGCTGGTGGCGGGGTTTGGCGAAGGTGAGTTTAACCCCTTCACCGGCTTCTACGTGGTGCGCAACACCGACGCCTACGCCCTCACCGAAGTCTACTTTCCCCAGTACGGCTGGTTTGGCTTCGACCCCATCCCCGGCCACGAGCTAATTCCGCCCAGTCTGAGAGAATCCGAAGCGTTTAGCATGGTGCGGCGGTTTTGGGACTGGCTGGCTGGCGGGCTGCCCTCGCCCCTGGTGGGCTTTGTCGATGGCCTGATCACCTTGCTCAGCGACGGGATCGCCTACCTAGTGCGCACCTTTAACGCGCTGCTGAATCTGGGCTGGGTGGGCATTATGCTGGGCATTGCGATCGCCACCGCCCTGGGATTCGTCGCCTGGCTGGCTTTCTTAGGTCTGCGCCGAGGCTGGCGCTACCGACAGCTGCGCCAGCTGCCCCCCACCGAGCGGCTATATCAACAAATGCTGACCTGGTTTGCCCACCAGGGCCTCGGCAAAACCCCCGCCGAAACCCCGATCGAGTACGGCCAGCGCCTCTACCAGCAGACCCAGCCCCAGCTCGCCCAGGCCGCCAACGAAATCGCCCACGCCTACGTCCGCTGGCGCTACGGCGGCGAACCCCAAAACCTTGCCTACCTGGGCGAAAAGTTGCAGGCCATCCGCAAAAATGGTGCTCCCCGCCAGCGGCTCATCCGCCGCTAACCTCGCGCCGATTGGTTCAGGATGATCATTGATTTCCCCAGGGTTTCCGCTATGCTCGATCCATTGAATGGAGTAGGTGTGTCGGTGGTGTTGATGTGTAGGTGACTAGCGCAATCACCCGTTGTGTCGCCACGACTCCCCCACTCACTCACCCACCCACTTACCCACCCACCCACTGACTCCCCCCTATCCCCACCGTGAGCCTAAAAACCCTCGTCAAAAATTCCCTCAAGTCGTTCAATATGGCGACCAACGGCAACGCCGCCTTCTCGCCGGCCCAGTTCGATGCCGACGTCATGACCACCTACGGGCGCTTCCCTATCGCGCTGACTAAGGGCCGAGGCAGCGTCGTGTGGGATGACCAGGGCCGTCGCTACCTCGATTTTGTGGCAGGCATTGCTACCTGCACCCTGGGCCACGCCCACCCCGCTATGGTCGAGGCTGTGACCCAGCAGATTCAAACCCTGCACCACGTGTCGAACCTCTACTACATCCCCGAGCAGGGGGCGCTAGCCCACTGGCTGGTGGAGCATTCCTGCTGCGATCGCGTCTTTTTTTGCAACTCTGGGGCCGAGGCCAACGAGGGGGCGATCAAGCTGGCCCGCAAATACGCACACACCCAGCGGGGCATCAATAATCCGCTGATTATTACCGCCCAGGCCAGCTTCCACGGGCGCACCCTGGCCACCGTCACCGCCACCGGCCAGCCCAAGTATCAAAAGAACTTTGACCCGCTCATGCCAGGGTTTGCCTACGTTCCCTATAACGACATCGCGGCTCTGGAATCACTGGTGGCAGAACTGGATGCCGAGACACCCCAGGTCGCCGCCATTATGCTAGAGGCTCTGCAAGGCGAAGGGGGCGTGTGCCCTGGGGATGTCGCCTACTTCCAGCGCATTCGCCAGCTCTGCGACGAAAAAGGCATTTTGCTAATTCTCGACGAAGTGCAGGTGGGCGTTGGTCGCACCGGCACCCTCTGGGGGTTCGAGAACTTGGGCATTGAGCCCGATATCTTCACTTCGGCCAAGGGGTTGGGCGGCGGCATCCCCATTGGAGCGCTGCTGTGTAAGGCGTCCTGCGCAGTGTTTGAGCCCGGCGACCACGCCAGCACCTTCGGCGGCAATCCCTTTGCCTGTAAGGTGGGCCTCACCGTGTGCGAAACGCTGGAGTCTGAAAACCTGTTGGGCAATGTAAAGCTGCGCGGTGAGCAGCTTCGGTTTGGCCTGCAACGCCTGGTGCAGCAGTATCCTGCCCTGCTAGAGCAGGTGCGCGGCTGGGGGCTGATTAACGGTCTGGTGCTTCAACCCGACTCCACCATCAAGTCAGTGGATATTGTCAAAGCGGCGATGGATGAAGGCTTGCTGCTGGTGCCCGCCGGGCCGCAGGTAGTGCGATTTGTGCCACCGCTCAATGTCAGTGCTGACGAGGTGCAGCAGGCGCTCATGGCGGTAGAAAAAGCTGTGGCCATGCTGGTTAAGCGTGAGCACGGTTAGTAACGTTTGAGTTGGATCGGTAGGTCGTTGGGACGCTCTACTTGCCGCGATCTAACGCTGAAATAGTCGGTGGCTGAGCAGAGACTCAGCCACCGACTATTTTTGATGGATTTAAAGTGTTGTGCCGTGGATGATGGGTACTATCCAACTTTTTCAGCTTCTGCCGATTTTCGGGTGAGCAGATAGAACAAAGGCCCAAACGAGCCTGTAGTTAGTGTGGCAACAATCCAAGGCCACGGGTTGCGGCCAGTTGCCTTGGCATCTCGCCACATCCAAACCATGACCAGGCTGAGGGCAATTACTAGATCGGCTAAGACTTGACCCTCTCCAAAACTTTGAAAGTGGGGTGCAAGAATGCCCCAGTACCCAAACTGCCAAAGCGCTATGGCGCTTAATGCTCCGAACAAAATGAGTGTGAAAACGATCAAACTGCGTTGCATAACTGAACCTCTTTAGGGATGGCACGTTCAGTATTGAGCGTCCACGTTATAGAATCAATTACCTCCGAGGTAATAAAACTAGCGATAGCTGTAGTGAACTTTGGCGATGGATAGGTCTACCCCAACCTTGACTGGCACTCTGCGCCAGGTACGTAAAGCACAGCGGCTGAGTCAGCTAGAGCTGTCGCTACGTCTAGGGGTGTCGCAGCGGCATGTGAGTTTTGTGGAAAGTGGCCGTGCCAAGCCCAGCCGAGAATTGCTTATGGCCTGGCTGCAAGAGCTAGACGCGCCGCTGGTGGTGCGCAATGAGGTGATGTTGCAGGCGGGCTATGCGCCGGTTTACACCGCTGCGCTACTGGATGACCCGGCGCTAGAGCAAATAAACTCGGCACTAGAGCAATTGTTGTTTGCCCACGATCCAATGCCTGCGCTAGTGATCGATGAACACTGGAATTTGCTGCGCCTAAATCGGGGTGGCCAATGGCTGGCCGCTGTATTGATGCCAGGGGCGGCTAACCTCCCAGACGATGGGCCAATCAATTTGCTAGACATGCTGTCTCATCCAGAAGGGTTTGCCAAACCAATTGTCAATTTGGAGGAGGTTGGCCCCACCCTACTGGCTCACCTGCGGCATGAGGCCGCTGTGCAGCCTGCGCTAACGCCCAAGGTAGACGCGTTTGAAGCCATGCTGCACAGTCGTTTGGGCACAGAGAACCTGCATACAAACTGGTCACACCCCACAGCCCCAGTGCTGACAACGCGCTACGCCACTGAGTATGGTGAACTGGCGTTTTTTAGCATGTTTACAACTTTTGGAACGCCGCAAGATATTACCCTGGCTTCGTTACGGGTCGAGCATTTGTTTGCCGCTAACGAAGCTACCCATGAGGTGCTCAAAGTGCAGGTTCAATAGGTATTTTTAGGCATTGCTAAAGGACTACTAGCCGCTTGGTTGCACGGCTGAAACCGATTCCACGCCCTTGCTCTAATCGACATACTAGCTATTGCTTAGGGTATCAGCTTGCTCCTGAGTGGTAATGATGCTGTCGGGAGGAACGATCGCTCCATCGGCTAAGGTGACACCCACTACGATCGCTCTGTCGCCAATCGTGACATTGTTGCCTACCGTAGAGCGAAAGAGAATAGCATCGTCTTCAATAGTTAGATCATTGCCCACTCCTAACGGCCCGTGGAAAACAATGTTGTCGCTGGTTTTTAAGCCAGAACCAATGGTAATACTTGTGCCTTTGAGGGCATGAAAAGTGACTCGATCTTCGATCGCAGCATTGTCGCCAATTACAATTGGTGTGCCTTCATCAGCTCGAATGGATGTCCGTTCACCCACACTACTATTACTGCCAAGTCGAACATCTCCAATGATGCGGACAAATTCGGCTAGCTGAACTCCGTCGCCCAAGGTAGGGGAAACGGGGTTTTGATTCCAGCTGGTTGTGGGGGCAACACTCACGCCACTGACGGCGGCAAATCCCTCAGATTCAAACAGTTCAGGATAGTGCTCGGCAAACTCTTCATTGACCTCTAAAACTTCATTTTGAAATTCGGTATTGGCTTCTGTTTTTAGCGGTAGGGCATCGGCATCGGCTTGAGTGGTAACGACTGCCCCAATAGGAACGATGCGATCGCGCTTAATTCGAACGTTTTCTAAGCGCGCACCGTGTAAGACAAAGGCACCATCTTCTAGCACTACATTGTTTAATTGGGCGTGAAAACCCACAAAGGTAAAATTGCCGATCTGCGAATTTTTGATAATCGCCTGGTGAGCAATGCTGTTGCGCTCCCCCGTGCTGCTAGAAATTTCGCCGCAGGGCGCGGCAGGTGCCGGGGAGTCAGAGAGGGCTAAAAATAAAATGTTGTCTTGAAGATTGGTTTCGTTACCAATGCAGATCTGTGTCTCGGGGTCAGCTCTGACGATTGTGTTACCTGCCACAAACACCTGCTGCCCAATCGATACATCCCCAAATAGCTCTACCAGTGGGCTCACGAAGCTATTGTTAACGCTGACCTGAATCGATTGCGACAGGCTGAACAATTCAGATGGATCGTTGGCGATCGCACCTTTCCCCATCACAACGCTGCACACTAGCCCAAGCGCCAGCGGCGCAATCAACCAGCGGCGCACCGAGAATACAGTCATAGCAACCTTTTACTCCCATGGGTATGGGACTATCTTTTCACCTTTTTTTGATGCGGTGACCAAGCTACACCTTCCTTAATGTGAATCTGCTGAGTCTCAATATGATTCGGTTAGGGAATAAGAATCCAGAGACATTGCCGTTGAGATGGGCATGACCAGGGGTCTAAATTTGAGGAACATGTTGGCAGTCGATCCCCAAAGAAAAGAGGCCTGAGCGTTACGCCCAGACCTCCTTCGTTCATGTCTTTTAACCGGGCCTAGCCCCTTGCTCTAGCAGTCGTAGTAGAGCGCCAGTTCGTAGGGGTGGGGGCGTAGGCGCATGGGGTTAACTTCGTTGTCGAGCTTGTACTCGATCCAGTTGCTGATGAAGTCTTCGGTAAAGACGCCAGTGCTGGTCAAGAAGCCGTGGTCAGCTTCCAGCGCCTTGAGGGCATCGAGCAGCGAGCCAGGGGTAGAGGGAATCTTCGCCAGCTCTTCAGGGCTGAGGTCGTAGATGTCTACATCCAGCGGGTCGCCGGGGTCGATCTGGTTCTTGATGCCGTCGATGCCCGCACAGAGCATGGCGGCAAAGGCCAGGTAGGGGTTCGAGGTGGCATCCGGGCAGCGGAACTCCAGGCGCTTGGCCTTGGGGTTGTCGCCCGAGAGGGGAATGCGCACGGAGGCGGAGCGGTTGCCCTGGGAGTAAGCCAGGTTTACTGGCGCTTCAAAGCCCGGTACCAGACGCTTGTAGGAGTTGGTGGTTGGGTTGGTCAGCGCCAGCAGAGCGGGGGCGTGCTTGAGAATGCCGCCGATGTACCACAGGGCCATTTGGCTCAAACCGGCGTACTGATCGCCCGCAAACAGTGGCTCACCGTTGTTCCAGATCGACTGGTGGGTGTGCATGCCAGAGCCGTTGTCGTTAAACAGGGGCTTGGGCATAAAGGTGACGGTCTTGCCCCACTTCTTAGCGACGTTCTTGATGCAGTACTTATAGATCATCAGCCAGTCGGCGGCTTCGATCAGCCGACCAAAGCGGATGCCCAGCTCGCACTGGCCGCCCGTGGCCACTTCATGGTGGTGCTTCTCGATGGGTACCCCCAGCTTGGCCATAGTCAGCAGCATTTCGCTGCGCATGTCTTGGGAGGTGTCGGTGGGGGCGACAGGGAAGTAGCCCTCTTTGTAGCGAGGTTTGTAGCCGAGGTTACGGCTGACACCGGATCCGTCTTTCTCTTCACGACCGGTGTTCCAGCGGCCCTCGACGCTATCGACGTAGTAGTAGGCCGAGTGCTCGTTCTGGTCGAAGCGCACGTCTTCGAAAATGAAAAACTCGGCTTCGGGGCCAAAGAAGGCAGTGTCGCCCAGACCGGTGGACTTGAGGTACTCGATCGCCTTAGTTGCGATCGCCCGAGGGCAGCGAGAGTAAAGCTCCCCGGTGCGGGGCTCTTTAATGGTGCAGATCATGCTCAGAGTTGGCTCTGCCATGAAGGGGTCGAGCCAGGCGGTGTCGGGGTCGGGCACCATCATCATGTCCGACTCGTTAATGGCCTTCCAGCCCCGAATGCTGGAGCCGTCAAAGGCTACCCCGTCGGTAAAGCTGCTCGCGTCAATCTGGCTCTTGTGCAGGGTGAGGTGCTGCCAGATGCCGGGCATGTCAATAAATTTCAGATCGATTAACTCAATGCCGTCATCCTCAATCCATTTCAGGATGTCTGCTGGGGTTGCCATGAACTACTCCTTAGCCTCGTTTAGCGTTTAAACGTCGGGAAAACCGATTTAACTCGTTGTGGATGATGCCCTGGCCAAGACCTGGTTTTCCCTCGCCCATCGGCAAGGCGGCACCGGGCAGACCCTCATACAACACCGGTTTACCGGCATAGGCAGTCTGACCTTGCTGGTTCCACAGGCATCAACTCATCTGCATCATCCTAGGGAGAGGGGTTAGCCCGTTTTGTATCACCTACTACTTTTTGTCAGGGAAAGCCAACAAAAGGGCTGGGGCAGACCATGATGTTTTGTAACAATTCGCTCATAAAGCCGGGGCTCTGACGGGCCTGGGCAACCCAGGGGTTAAGCCCCCGTGGTAAACTTCTTCGAGGATAAAACCTGGTATTTATCAGGGTTCTAGCCTTTGAGCTTAGAACCTCTACCCAGGCACGGGCAGCCTAGAGCCTGCCGTCATTTATAAAATGCTGTTTGCCAAGTGAGAGTTGGGAGAAACCACCTATGCGGGACGCTGTCACCACGCTAATCAAGACCTACGACAACACTGGACGCTATCTCGATAGCAGCGCCCTCGACTCTATTAAGTCCTACTTTGACAGCGGTCTCGATCGCATCAAGGTGGCGGCAATTATCAGCGCTAACGCCGCTGGCATTGTCAAAGAAGCGGGCGTCACTCTGTTTGCCCAAGTCCCCGAGCTAATTCGCCCCGGCGGCAATGCTTACACCACCCGCCGCTACGCCGCCTGCCTGCGCGATATGGACTACTACCTGCGCTACGGCAGCTATGCCCTAGTTGCGGGCAACCCCGACGTGCTCGACGAGCGCGTGCTGACCGGCCTGCGCGAAACCTACAATTCCCTAGGCGTGCCCATTGCCCCCACGGTAATTGGCATTCAGCTGATGAAAGACCTGGTGAAAGCCAAGGTGCAGGAAGCGGGTGTAGCCGATCCCTCCGTGGTCGACTATCCCTTCGACTACATCACCCGTTCGATTAGCGAGACCAGCATCTAGGTAAGGCTTGAGGAATGGTATAGCGAGCGACTGCTCCGTGACGACCCTTCCCCTGGCTCTGGGTATAGACTTTGGCACCTCTGGGGTGCGTGCCGCTGTGGTCGATCCGCAGCGGCATTTATATTGGCAATACCGCCAGGGCTACCCCGACCTGCCTGCCCCAGATTGCTGGCGACAGGGGCTGTTTGCTCTGCTAGAGGCTATGCCGGGGGCGATCGCCCCCCAGATTGGCCGAGTAGCAATTGACGGCACCTCTGCCACGGTGCTGTTGTGCAACCCAGCGGGGGAATCCCTAACGCCGCCGCTGCTCTACAACCATCCTTGTAAAGAATCCTTAGAAACCGTCAAAGCCCTGGCCCCCGCCCAAAGCCCCGCTGCCAGCGCCACATCGAGCCTGGCCAAGCTGGTGTGGTGGCACCAAACCTTGCCGCCTGCGGTTTGGGATCAAGCGGCCTACCTGCTGCATCAGGCCGACTGGCTCAGTGCCCAACTCCACGGTCAGTGGGGGCTCAGCGACTACCACAACAGCCTCAAGCTGGGCTACAACGTAGGCAATCTCAGCTATCCCAACTGGATGCAGGGGCAGCCGTGGAGCCGGGTGCTGCCTCGGGTGCTAGCGCCGGGGGAATTGGTGGGATGCGTGACGGAAACTGTGGCCCAGCGGTTTGGCCTATCGCCCCAGTGCCAGGTGGTGGCAGGCACCACTGACAGCATTGCGGCCTTTTTGGCCAGCGGGGCCAGAGATCCAGGGGATGGCGTCACCTCCCTGGGGTCAACCCTGGTAATCAAGCTGCTCAGCGAGCAGCGGGTCGATGTGGGCGAATACGGCATCTATAGCCACCGGATTGGGAACCACTGGCTGGTAGGCGGGGCCTCCAACAGTGGCGGTGCCGTGCTCGAAAAATTCTTTGACCGAGCAGCCCTGGGCACCCTGAGCCAGCACATCGATCCTGCCGTGCCTACAGAACTAGACTATTACCCGCTTGTGCAGCCAGGAGAACGCTTCCCCATCAACGACCCCGCCCTGGCCCCGTGTCTCTCGCCGCGCCCAAAGGATGACAGCGCATTTTTGCACGGCCTGCTGGTGGGCATAGCCCGTATTGAGCAGCGGGGCTACGAGCTGCTCACCCAGCACGGGGCCTCGCCCCTGAGGCAGATCTACACCGCTGGGGGCGGTGCCGCCAACGAGACCTGGCGACAGCTGCGGGCCAATCTGCTGCCGGTGCCCATTAAAAGCGCCGCCTCTGCTGAGGCGGCGGTCGGTAGTGCCTATTTGGCGCTGGGTTTGAGAAAGGATCCTATTGAGTGATTCCCCTCATTCCCCAACCGCTACCTATAGACCTAACTGATTGCCCCGGCGATATTGCAGGTAAGCCGCGACGAAAAGCCCGGCCAGGGTGACGGGAATAAACCCTAAAACGATGCCACTTAGCAAAGGCTCAACCACAGCAATACTCCTTAATCTCAACAAAAATCTATGGTCTAACCATAGCACTAATCAGAGCCTGGGAGCGGGCCTACAGGCTATAGGCTCAGGCAAGCAGGGGCGATCGCACCGCCGATCAAAGACCAGCGCAGCAAATCCACAGATAGCGGTTTACCCCAAAACTCCGCATAGAGGTAGAGAGTCTTGATTTATTGCGGGATTCTTGAAAAAGATAGATCAACTGTGTACTGTATACAATGCGTCCAGATCATTTCAAGAAGTAAGCTCAGCTACGTCTTTTTGGCGGGCTGTTCGCTATCTTTGATTAACTTTTGGGTGTTGGAACGGGAGTCAATTCTGAATAGTTTCTTCCCGGCGGGTACACCCAAAAGCATTATCTTGGTCACTCGCTTGGCATAGACAGATTGCGGTTAGGCGGCTCGCGTACAAGCAACTCAATCTAGCCGCTGACATGTTGTGGTTCTTTAGAATTTTAGGAATGGTTTCATGCTGACTTATCTGCATCAACTCACCGATCGAGCGTTTAAGGCGATGGCGGCTGGGGTTTTGGTTGTCACGTTGGTGTTCTTGAGCGTTCCTGGGGCATCGCCTCAGGCGTTGGCCGCGCCTAAGGGCACCCTGACCGAAACTATGGATCTCAAGATGACCAAGGCAGCCCAGGACTATGTCGAAGCTATCTTAGACGACTACTCCGACGCCCTGGAGGGATCCTTTAGCGAAGCGCTCAAGCCCCTTAAGTCAGTGACCAAAGACCTAACCAAGCAGCTGACTAAAGCCGCTGCCTCCCCCACCAGCGCCACCGCCCTTGGCCCAACAATTGAAAGTTCAAAAACGGCGCTAGACACCGCATCGACATCTTTCGACACCCTGGTGGCCGACACGGCTAAGTTTAAGTCCACTCTAGATAGCGCTCCCACTCAGCTCAAAGAGGCCATTGATACTCAACTGGGCACCAAATTTGATGAGCTGTCCAAAGCGTTTGAAGACGTATCTGGAGCGATCGCCCTGCTGTCGAGCGACACTGCCACAATCGATTCTGCCGACCCCACGGCGGGAGCCACCCTGCTAACGGAGCACGCTACCCAACTGACGGAAGCGATCGCAGCGGCCAAGACCGTAATTTCTGGCTTTAGCGACTAAGAATTAAACCCTGAGACTTACCGTTGAGTCTCGCACTCTAGGAATCCCCCAGTTTGGGGGATTTTTTGTGGCTGGGTACAAATTCTGGGCTATGCCTCATTCGGACGATGGATTGTTCATTAAATCTTTTCATGCAAAGCATATACGCCATGTTTGGTATGTGAGAATACTGTCTTGTTACTATTTATATGCATGCAAAAAGGAGGCAACATGAACAACCAAGGCTGGACTACTGAGCAACTGCTGCAAATGAGCAACGCTTTAGGCGACGGCTACATGCCAGGTATCAGCGGTGCCAAGGCTGCTAGCAGCGATCGCTGGACGGCTCAGCGCCACATTCAAGCGTCTGTTATGCGGAGTCAAGCCTATCTATAAGCTGCTCACCTATGAGCACTGCCGATTGAACTAGCGCCCTGGCGCGATCGGCAAACGCGAGTCAATGGCCTCTTTCCCCCAGTGGGAAGAGGTCTATTTTTTTAGCCGCCGTGAGTCCCTGTGGTACTGGCTACAGACGGTTATGAGGGCCTGGGCGACTTCGGGGCAGCCGCCCCAGTGCAGATGCAGGTACGAGGCATGCATGCGATGGCCGCCCCAGCCCTCGGTGATGTGAGGCTGCGTAGCGTCGTAACGGTTGAGGCGATAGAGGGGCGAGGGGGGCAGCGTTTCGGTGTCAGATCGGTGAAATTCATGACCCCAGACGCTTTGCCCGGCCTGTAGGAGTAGGCTGGTGCGCTCTGCCAGGGCATGGCGGTAGCCGAGGGTGAGTCGCCCGGTCATGCGCACGTTGGTGGGGAGCACGCCAACCATAGGCCAGGGATTGTCGTCTAAATCGACCAGGGTGGTGGCCAAATACATCAGTCCGCCGCATTCAGCATAGACGGGTAGGCCTCGGTGAATCAGGGTCTTAAGTGTTGACCGTAACCCCTGGTTGGCCGCTAGCTCGGCGGCAAACATTTCAGGAAAGCCGCCGCCGAAGTACAGCCCGTCAATATCGGCAGGGGGATGGTCGTCGTGCAGTGGGCTCCATGGGACAAGGTCGGCCCCTAGGGCGGTGAGGATGTCGAGGTTGTCGGGGTAATAGAAGCTGAAGGCGGGGTCTTGGGCGATCGCGAGGCGGGGGGGTGAGGGGGGGGTAGGGGGTAGGGGGTAGGGGCAGACCCCTGTGTCTGCCCGCCCCAAAGGGGTGGAGATTTTCAAGAGGGGGGTGAGGGCAGGCCAGTCAAAGCAGGTATGGCCGAGGTGGGCGAGGCGAGCGAGAATGTCTTGGAGTTGGGGAAGTTCGGCGGTGGGGACGAGGCCCAGGTGGCGATCGGGGAGGGCGATCGCATCTTGCCGCCGCAAAACGCCTAAAATTGGCAAGCCTGCACTTTTTAGGGCCTGGGTGAGGAGTTCGAGGTGGCGATCGCTGCCCACCCGGTTGAGCACCACCCCGGCGAGCTTCACGCGTGGATCGAGACTGCGATAGCCGTGCAGAATCGCCAGCACCGATCGCGACAGGCGACTGCAATCGACCACTAGCAACACCGGCAGGTTCAGCAGCCGGGCGATGTGGGCAGTGCTGGCCACATCCGACAATCCCGATGCGCCGTCGAAGAGGCCCATTACCCCTTCGACCAGGGCGAAGTCGGCCCCCTGGCAGCGGTGAGCAAAGCAATGCTGCACATAGGTCTCTGAGGTCAGAATGGGGTCGAGGTTGTAGCAGGGGCGACCCGTGGCCCGATGGTGAAACATCGGGTCGATATAGTCTGGCCCCACTTTAAACGACTGCACTCGGGGCGATTTTTGCGCCAGGGCCGCCAGCAGCGCCAGGGTGACGGTGGTTTTGCCCACGCCGCTGCGCTCGCCTGCGATTACTAAGCCACCGGGGCTAGCCGCCGTGCTCAAGACCCTGACCTCATGGTTAATTCCCTGATCGTTAAATCTGTGCAAACCATCTTATCGAGGGACGGGCACCAACGGTGGCGGTTGGGTAGTCTGGAACTATCTACGGCACGAGATGGCCAATGCAATGACAACTCCTTCGCTACTGGAGCAGGCCAGGGATGGGGATGCGACGGCGATCGCAGCCCTGCTCACCCACGCCCTTAAGCCCAAAGGCATCACTGTGCGGGGCGATCGCCAGAGCTACTGCCTACGGCTATGGTTCACTGGCCAGACACCGCCCCCCCAAGGGCCAACGGTGGCCTACGTATGCCGCGCTATAGAGAAACTACAGGCCACAACCATTGGCATTTTGCAGCTTTATGGCGAGCAACCGGGCGCAGTTCAACCCGCCTGGAGCGAAGAAATTTCCCTGCTGGCGCTCTCTAACGGCTCCTTTGAACAAGAGCCGTTAACGGCGAAAGCCTTAGATGCGGACGCGATCCCACATCACCCCCCTGTCCTAAAGCCTCAATCCGTGGCGTCGGTAGATGCCACAGCCCCGGCAGCGGTGACTCGGGCTTATCAAGAACTGGGATTGACCCTGGGAGAGCCCCTAGCCCAGGTGGAAGCGGTCTATTTTAAGCAGCGGGCGGCACTGCTGCGCAAAGGCGATCGCGCTGCCCTAGAACCTCTCAAGTGGGCCTTCACCACCCTCAAAACCCACCTCGAACAAAGCGCCGTCACCGAAGCCCATCCCCCCAGCATTTCTCCGGGGCAAGACTTGGCTACGATCGGGGCTGCGGTGCCAGGGATCAGCTCGGTGTCGCGATCGCAATCCCAACGCATCAAGCCCCGGTCAAACCGCCTTGCCCTGGCCGATGACACTGACCTGCTGTCGTTTCAAAATCGCTACAGCAACGGGCTGATCTTTCCAGGGCTGCTGCTGCTGGCCATGCTGATGAACGCTATGCCCATTGTGAATGCGCTGCTGTTCGGTATCAAAATTTGGCTGCATGAGTTTGGGCACGCCACAGTGGCCTGGCTGGCGGGGCGGCAGGCGTTGCCCCTGCCCATCGGGTGGACGACGATTAGCACTCAGCGATCGCTCTTTGTCTACCTCGGCATTCTCACCCTGCTGGGGCTGCTGTTTTGGGCCGGGCGACGCGAGGGCAAACGCTGGCCCATGGTGCTGGCCGCAGTGCTTGCGGCAGTGCAGTTTTACATGACCTGGCTACTGCCCGCCGATACCTTCGATATGCTGTTTTCCTTTGGTGGTATCGGCGGCGAAATCTATCTGTCGGCCCTGCTGATCGTGGGCTTTTACTTCCCCTTGCCCGAGTATTTTCGGTGGGATTTTTACCGTTTTCCGGTAGTGCTGGGAGCGGCATTTTGCTTTTGGGGTCAGGTATGGCTGTGGCAGCAAGTGCCTAAAGGCAAAGCCTCCATCCCCTTTGGTTCGATGTGGGGCGACGCCGAGCACGGCGATATGAACCAGCTGATCAACGTCCATGGCTGGACGCCGGGCGATATTATTGGCACCTATAGCGCGATCGCCCACCTGTGTTTGTTTGCGATCGTCGCCGTCTACGGCTACACCCTCTTCCGCCAGCACCGCGAAACATTCATTGCCCTAGGACAGCAGTGGTTGCCCTAGCCGTAGACCCCAGGGTTCTCCTCTGAGATTGACAGACCTCATTGACTATCCCAAAAGAACCCTGGGGGTCTGGCGCTATTGTAAAGCTTGCTCAAACTCTCGCAGGGCAAGGCTTGAGCCTACTTGCCAAGCCCGCTTAACGTAAATCGGGAGCAGGTCTGCTACAGGAATTCCTGGAAAAAGTTGGCTTTCATTCTGTTCTGCGTAGCGACCTGCGACAAAACGATAAGTCGCTAATCGACCCGCCTTATAAATCCATACTTCAGGTACGGCGAAGGGCTCATAGTCTTCAATGCGCGTGATAGAGGTGAGGTCAGTTTCTAGGGCCAAATCGGGCGGTGGATCGATGTCTAGATCTAGGCGTTGCTTACCCAGCACCGCCTGCCGATTTTGAATGTAAAAAGAGGCGTCGGGTTCAACCCCAGGCACACCGCGTTTGCGCAGGGTCATCACCCCGTACCCTTGCCAGTCTTGTCCCGTCTTGCGCAGTAGCACTTTGACCAAATCAGACAGGCTATCGGCCTGGTTACCATGTTCGGGCAGGGGGGCCATAAGCAGAATGTGGTTATCCCGAAACCGCACGCGCACAGCGGCGCGATCGCCCAAGCGATCCAACAGCGCCTCATACTCGGCAAAGGTCGCCAGAAACTCTACCCGCGTACCCGCAGGTAGGTCTAGGATGTCGGGGGTAATGGTCGGCAGCATGGAGTAAGACCAATGGCTGAGACTTCTATCCTGCCACGAAACTCTCTGAAGCTTAGGCTCAACGATGCCACTCGGTGACGCCGCCTGGCTTGTCAATCAAAGTAATGCCCTCGGCCTGGAGCAGGTCGCGAATGCGATCACTCTCTGCAAAGTCCTTCGCTACCCTGGCCTCCCGCCGCTGGGTTACTAATTCCTCGATTTCGTTATTCGATAGATTTTCTTGCGAGGAATTGTTGCGAGAAGAAGCATCCCCAGCAGAACCAGGTTCACTGATATCTGCTTCAAGTCCTAGAACCTTCGCCAGTTCAACCAGCGTTATCCATTTTTGCTGAAGAGCTAAAGGACTCTCATCAGGACTTCCTTCATGCATCCTTAAGTTGGCAGCCCGATTCAAAGATTTTGCTAAATCTAAAATTACAGCAAGGGCTACGGGAGTATTAAAATCATCGTCCATAGCCTTTTGGAAGGCTTCAACAGATTCGGGTAACAAATCTTGATCATTTTCAGGGGAACCAGCTGGAAATATTCCTGGAGTCCATTCTGAATAATTGCTAGCCCAACCGCCTGCCTTGCTATAGTTTTGACGATAACCAAAGAGTAAAGCTCTTTTTAATGTACTAACCCAAACACCTTGAGCAGAAAGCAGTGCGCTTTCTGTAAAGTCTACAGGCTTACGATAAGAAGCTTGTAATAAAAACAAACGAACTGCCATAGGAGACGGCCTTGGCATTGGCTTATCTAGCAAATCCCGTATGGTGGTGAAGTTGCCGAGGGATTTCGACATCTTCTCGCCGTCCACATTCACCATGCCGTTGTGCATCCAGTAGCGCGACAGGGGATGGCCGGTGGCGGCTTCGGACTGGGCGATCTCGTTCTCGTGGTGGGGAAACACCAGATCGCTGCCGCCGACGTGGATGTCGATGGTAGCCTGTGGGCGTTCGTCCCCTTGTGACGTGTCGAAGACTTCGCGAATCATAGCCGAGCACTCGATGTGCCAGCCCGGTCGCCCCGGCCCCCAGGGCGACTCCCAGAAAGGCTCGCCCTCTTTGGCTCCTTTCCACAGGGCAAAGTCGAAAGGATCTTGTTTGATCGAGTCTTCAGCGGTCACCCGACCACTGGCCCCGGCCTGCATGTCGTCGAGCTTGCGGCCCGAGAGCTTACCATAGCCCTCAAATTTACGCACCGAGTAATACACATCGCCGTTGGCAGGGTAGGCGTAGCCCTTCTGCTCTAGCTCGCCAATCAGCCGCTGAATGCCATCTAGGGTTTTGGTAGCGTAGGTATACTCATCGGCCTCCATTACGTTCAAACGGGCGATGTCTTCGAGATACGCCTGGGTGTAGCGCTCTGCCACCGTCTGCATGGTGGAATTTTCTGCCTTAGCACGGTTGAGAATTTTGTCGTCAATATCGGTGAAATTTTGCACGTAGTGGACTGCATAGCCCCGCCACAGCAGGTAGCGCCGCACCGTATCCCACGCCACGTAGCAGCGGGCGTGGCCCAGGTGCGAATAGTCGTACACCGTGACGCCGCAGCAGTACATCTTCACCCGGCCCGGCTCTAGGGTTTCGAAGGGTTCTTTCTTACGGGTCAGGGTGTTGTAGAGAACAATGCTCATGGCAGGGCGAGGCAACGGCGCAGAATGCCCAGTATATAAGTTTATAAAAGGCGCTAACAGAACGATTCAACACTGAAACTGCCCTAGGTGCAACGCAGTGCTAGGTATCGCAGGTCGCTAGACCAGATCACTACAGGGCTAAGATCCAAAATTGTCCGCCCTCACCGCAGCACCTCTGCCAGGGTTTTAACGACGGCGCTACTCTTCCAGTAGCCGCTGTGGGCATCGCCACCCCACAGCAGAGGCAGCCGTCCCCAGGTAATGGGTAAGCCGCGGTGCTCGGTGATGATGTCTCGTACATGCACGTAGAGCTGAGCGTTGCCTATCAGCCGAGGCATTAGCCCTTGGAGGGGATAGGCAATGGGGTCGCCAGGGTGCAGGTAGTTATACCAGGGGAGCGCTTTCTTGCCTTGCTGGTGGTACAGGGTTTGCAGCATTGCTCGCAGATCCTTCGTCAGGTCGTGGGTGCTATCGCCGGTTACCGACAGTAGGCTAAACAGCGCGATCGGCGACCCCAAGGTATGCACGCTGGAGATGGGGATTCCCCGCCCTGGCTCCTGGCCCAGGCCAAACAGAGTGTGGCGCAACTGGGCTACCGTTTGCCGAGTCTGGCGGGTGCTAACGTCTTTGTCCAAACTGGGGTCATCCCAACGGGCGGCAAACAGCAGGTCGAAGAGAATAACGCTGCCCAGGCTGTGGGTGACAAGGTGGAGGCGATCCTCTGGCTGTGCCCCTTACAGCGTCGGCAAAGCCATCTGCTGAAACCGCTCCACAACCTGAGCCCCCACGTGACGGCTGAGGTATAGGGCCGCATCGCCCGCGAACTCAATCACCTCTTTAATACGAAAGTCGGCCAGCCACAGGTTGCGCCACTGGGGAGAGGCTTCAAGCCCCTGGCGCAGGCTGGCCTGAGGCTGCACATTCAAATCCCCCCAGAACACGACAATGGGTTTAATCGTCCGTCCGTTATTGCCAATGCTTTGCTGTACGTTCTGGAGTAGTTCCTGGGTAGTGCGGTTAAACGCTTCAGGCTGACGCTGCTTAACGCCGTGGACGAATAAAACGTAATCAGTGGCCATATAGCAATGCTCTCCGGGGGCAAGGGGTGATACGGCTGACCTGCACAGCACCACCAGGTCGCAGGCGTCGCTCTATAGCTACAGGAGTTGCAGCAACATTCCAGAAGATTGCCGCTGGCAGAATGCAGAATACCTACAGGCTGGGGGATTGGTTTGGCCCGAGTCAACCGGTAGACTCAACTGTGTAGGATTTGATGCGAAATATTGGGAGCCATGGTCAGTCGATCCAGCCTGTGTCGGATATTTGTAGCCACGCTGATGGTTCTAGCCTTATGCCTGAGCTGGGTCAGCCCTGCCCAAGCCACCAGCTACGATCGCCAAAGCCTGAGAAGCACCGACTGGTCTAACCAAGACCTGCGCGGCAACGACTATACCCGCGCCGATATGGCCGATGCCAACATGAGCCACGCCAACCTGCGTGGCGTGCGCCTGTTTGACACCACCCTGGCCCGCGCCAATATGGAAGGGGCCGATATGTCGGGGGCCACTCTCGACGGAGCACGATTCTTTCAGGCCAACCTCACCAACGCCATTCTCGAAGGGGCCTACGCCTTTGACACCGACTTTCGCGAAGCCGTCATCGACGGGGCCGACTTCACCGACGTGCTGCTCGACCCCAAGGTGAACAAAATGCTCTGCGCTGTGGCCCAGGGCACCAACCCAGTCACCAAACGCGATACGCGCGACACCCTTTACTGCTCCTAGGCTTCGATTTCTGGAATCTAAGGAAAGTTGCCGCATCCTGAAATGAACCTGTCTGACAACCAAAGCCCCTGCACTGGGCTCAGTGCAGGGGCTTTGGATTGAGCTTTAGGCCGTCAGCAGCACCTATGCCACAACGGGCTCAACCGAGTTGAGGGTCACAACGAGATCGTTAAAGTCGTTGTCAATATGGTCTTCGAAGCTCCAGACATTGCCCTGCCGCTGAACGCGCCCGCTGCCCAGGACAGCGTCTTCGATCGTCGCCAGATTGGTTGAGCTACCACCAATAAGCAGGGCTGGGGCATAGTAGGTGCCCCCCACCAAGGTGAGACTGGTGTTGGCGGTGACCAGGTTGCCCACATACAGATCGGCATCGAGCAAGTTGGCAGCCACAGCCGCTTCATACCCCGCCTCACCCGGCAGCAGACCTTCTACGGCTCCGCTGGCATCGGTTTCGTAGAACTTAAGCACGTTGTCATAAGCGGCTTCGCGAGTCACAGAGACGTTGACGGCCACCTCGCCATCAAAGCCGGTGAGGTCAACCAGCTCAGCCACAGCGCCATTCGATAGTCCCTCGACCCCCAGCCGAGGGTCGAGGTTCAACGGCTTATCGAGCTGAATCTCGATGATTTCGGTGTTGTCGATACCAGGCGGACGCCCCACCGAGAAGGGGTAGTTGTTGTCGTTGGCCACCAGAATGGTGTCGGCATCGAGCACCAGCACATCTTCGATGGTCTGGAAGGGGAAGTCGAAGGTGGTGCTGCCGTCGCCGTTGAGATCGTTGGGATCCTTCAGGGTTAGGAGATCAACCACTTCTTCCTTCTTGACGAAGCCTTCGCTGTTGACCGCAGAAAAATCGACCTTGAAGATCTTCTTGAACGCTGCAGCTTCACCCTGGTTGTTGTCGCGCTCGATGACGAGGAACTCGTTGGCGTTGATCGGGGTGAAGTCGCCGATCGCATGGGTGGTTGACTCTAGCTGGTAGAGACCAACCAGGCCCTCGTAGGCAGCGCTAGCCACATCGAATTCGTAGATGCGCAGCGAGCCAGCGGGATCACCGACGACGGTGCCCTCTAGCATTGGGTAGAGGGTGGCGCGATCGGGGCTAAAGGCCATGCCTTCAAAGCCCTGGGAGCGATTCAGGTTAGCCACCGTAGGCGCTTCGATGAAAGTGCTGCGGGCGGTAAACCCAGTACCAGGGAAGTCGGTGAAGAAGCCGTCTACCCCTAGCTCGATGAACTGCTCATATTCGTTGAGGGGGTCGCCCTCGTAGCTGTCGGGCAGGAAGAAGCTCTCATTGCGCAGGGTATAAAGGTGCACCAGCAACCCAGCGTCGTGGGCGTCGGCAATCAGGGTGGTGGGGGTGCCGGTGACGCGATCGCCATCGCTAATTGCCCCATCGCCATTCAGGTCGTCGGGCTGGCCGTCACCATTAGCATCCACGGTGGACAGCGGCACAATGCGCTGCTTGTTGGGGCCAATGCCTTCAGCATAGGTGGCGATTTCCGCCAGTCCATCCGGGGTCGACAGGTCGGTGTAGGTACGAACATCGCCAGCCACCACAAAGTCGTAGGGCTGACCTGAGCCGCCAAACAGCTGCACCAGGGGAATGTCGATGCTAGCGGCGGGCATGAGGGTGTCGTTCAACGCCTTCAGGTTCGCCACCTCGAAGGACTGAATGAAGACGCGGCTGGGATCGGTGAAGCCTTCTGCCACCAGGGTTTCCACCAGAATTTCGCTGGTGTTAAAGCCCTGCTGCTCAAAGAAGGTGGGGTGCTTGGTTTCGGGGTAGATGCCGATCTGGCGACCGGTTTCGGCCTCGATCTCCTGCACCAGGTCAATCACCTCCCCCAGGGTAGGCACCTTCAGGCCGTCGTTGTCGAATTCAGTACCTCGGATGGCCGGCAGCCGCTCAATGGCGTTGAGCTGCTTGACCTCGGCCAGGGTAAAGTCTTCGGCAAACCAGCCGCCCCGCAGCACACCGTCCAGGTTTTTCACCGTTAGGCGATCGGCAAACTCTGCGCGCAGGTAGACATCGGTGCTGGTGTCGGTGGTGTTAAGCACCGGGTTGCCGCTGGCGTCTAGCTGGATGGTGCCATCAGGATTCAGCGCCACCACCCCTAGCATGGGCTCGTGGCGGGCGATCAGCACGCCGTCTTTGGTCACCACCAGGTCAGGCTCGATGAAGTCTGCCCCCTGGGCGATCGCCAGCTTATACGCCTCCAGGGTGTGCTCAGGCCGCTCACCGGATGCGCCCCGGTGGCCAATCACGATGGGAGCGTCGCCGGTCAGCGTGTCGAACTCCGTGGTGGCCTGCACCTCGGGGTTTTGGGGAGAGCGGACGAAGTCACTGGTAATTTGATCGCGCACCAGGTCACCCGTGCCGGGGAAGTCGGTGAAGTAGCCATCCACCCCCAGGTTGATGAACTGCTCGTATTCCTTGTTGGGGTTGCCCTGGTAGTCAGCGGCCAGAAAGCGCCCCTCGTTGCGGAAGGTGTAGGCATGGACAAATAGCCCCGCCTCGTGGGCATCGGGAATCAGTGTGGAGGGGGCAGTGGTCGTTTTGTCGGCGTCGTTGACTGCGCCGTCACCGTTCACATCGTCAGCGTTACCGTCTCCGTCTGCATCAACGCCCTCGACGGAAACAATCATTCGCTTCCAGGGGCCAATGCCGTCGGCGTAGGTGGCAATTTCGGCCAAACCCTCTGCCGTTTGCAGGTCGCCGTAGGTGCGGGTGTCGCCATTGACCGCAAAGTCGTAGGGGCGGGCGTTGGCATCCTGGTAGATCAGCGACCCATCCAGCGCTACATCGTAGGCATCCAGCAGCTGCACCAGGGGAATGTCGGTCTTGGTGTTCAGCTCCTTCAGGTTCGCCACCTCAAAGGACTGAATGAAGATGCGGCTGGGGTCGGTGAAGCCAGTGGCTTCCAAGGTGGCCAGCAGCGGCTCTTCCAGCGACAGACCCAGGTCATCGTGGTAGGTGGGGTGCTTGGTTTCGGGGTAGATGCCGATTTTTTTGCCCGTGTCTAGCTCGGCCTGCTTAACCAGGTTGATCACCTCTTCAAAGGTCGGGATCTGGAACACACCATCGAAGGCGTCGGTACGGTAGCCCTGGGGCATGATCGCCCGCAGGGTCTTGATTTCGGCCAGGGTGAAGTCAGAGGCAAAGAATTCGTTTTCGTACAGAACACCGTCAATGGTGCCGCTGCGCTTGCGATCGGCAAACTCGGGGCGGCTGGCCACATCGGTGGTGCCCCCCAGAATGGGCTCGTGGCGAGCGATCAGCACGCCGTCTTTGGTAGCTACCAGGTCGGGCTCAATGAAGTCGGCCCCACGGGCGATCGCCAAACTATAGGCCTCCAGCGTATGCTCCGGCAGCTCACCACTCGCGCCCCGGTGGCCAATCACCAGTGGCTCTTGGCCGTTGAGGGTGTTCAGGGTGGTGACGTTAGGGGTGGCAATCGGCGCATCCAGCAGCACGCCCTCGGCGCTAAAGTGCAGCAGGTAGGGGCCAAACTCATCGCCAATCCAGATCTCGCCGTTGCCGTCGATCACAAACGATTCCACATCGAAGTCAGCCCCGGTGAGCAAACGTTCGGCAGTACCCTCATTCACTATGTCGAAGGGAATCAGGTTGTTGGGATCGCTGAGCTGCACAAAGCCCTGAATCTCAACGCTGCCGTCACCGCCCTCAGAACCGGCCAGGCTGGGGTCAGCCTGATACAGCCGCAGCAGGTAGTCGGCGCTGTTGGTCTGGGCACCAAAGCCATTGTCCGAGAGGAACCAGAAAGTAGAGCCATCGCCGCCGGGGGCAAACTGCACACCGCTAAAGCCCTGAATCGGTTGGCCGTCGAAGGGGCCAGTGCGACCATTGCCCGAAACAGGCAGGCCAGTGCCATCATTGCCGCCAGCATCCGGGCCTTCGGCAAAGGTGTCGGCGGGTAGCGACGCAAAGCCGGTGATCTCAGCGGGGTCAGACAGGAAGGAAATCTGGCCGCCCTGCACTAAACCAGCCTCGTCGATGATGCCGCCCCGCAGGCTGTGCGACTGGGTATTGAACAAAAACAGTTCGCCGGGGTCTTCACCAAACAGCGTGGAGACATCGATAATGCCAGAGGATTCCCAGTTGCCGATATCGCCGATCGCCGTGTCGGTCTGGCCATCGGGCACGCCTGTGGTGCGGTTGATCTGGGCAATGCGAGTGAGGTCACCAGAGTTGGGGTCGAGCTTCCAGATCGAAGCTTCTTCACCCGAAGCGCCGCCGAAAGGATCAACCTCGGTAGAGCGGTCTTCTTGAATGTAGATGTTGCCGTCTGCCGACCAGTCGAGGTTGTCGGGGCTGCGCAGGCCAAAGTCAGGCCCGGCGAACTGGCCGTTGCCCGCATCGTCACCCGCGTAGAGAATGTCGAGCTGAGCGGTCAGCGGATTACCCGACTCGCTGAACTCAACATCAATCTTGTAGGTGGTGCCCCAGTTATCTTCGGGAAAGCGAGAGCCGCGACCGGTGGAAGCCAGCACAGCCTGGGTGCCGTCTGTGGGATTGGTGGCAACATCCTCAGGCCGAGAGAACTGGAAGGCCCCAGCTACGTCATAAGCGAGGGAATCTTGCTGGGCCTGGGTGGCAAAGCCCTGGGCATCGTAGCCGGTAGCGCCATCGGCGCTGGCCAGGTCGGGGCGGTAGTAGTCCAGTTCCACCCAGCGGCCTGCCTGGCTGTTGCCGGTGCCGTTGAACCCGGTGGGGTCAGGGGCGGTATCCTCATCGTCGGGAGAGTCTACGCCGCTGTCGGGTGCCCAGGCGTAAAGCTTGCCCTGGGCCAGACCGTTGCGATCGAGAAAGCTGCCGTCGCCAGCCGCATTTTTCTCTCCCACGTAGAGCAGTAGGGGGGCGGCTTCGCGATCGTCGCCGATCAGCAGGGCCACTTTGTCGGTGGTGCCGGTGTTGAGTTCGGCCACGTTTTCCCAGGCGGCGCGGCCTAGCCAGGGCACGGCCCAGAGTTCGCCAGTGGCCACATCCAGGGCAAATTCACTGCCGCCCCCGGTTTCTTCGCCGGTAAAGAAGATGGCATCGGCTAACCCATTGCCGTCACCAAACTGGTTAGCGTTGATTAGCTGAGCAGAACAAAGACGGTTAATGCCTTCAAACTCTAGGTCGGTGGCGTCGTCTACGATCTCGCCAGCGCGGTTGTAAATGGTGTTGTAAGCCAGCCCGGCATCCACAACGGTGCGGGTGGTGGTGTCGATGTCGAAGTAGCTAACCCGTGACCCAACCAGCTCAGCGCCGCTTTCCAGGGTGTAGGCGTAGCCAACGGTATTGCTCAGCTCGTGATTAACAAACAGCCGGACGGTGTTTTCGTTAAGGGCGATCGCCCCCATCCCATCGGGAATACCGGGAGCAATATACTCATTGATTGCGTCGCCAATGGTGATCAGCGGATCAACCGTGTAGCCATTCAGCCCGCTTACCTGAGAGGGCTGGCTTGTATCAAAAGCCATAGGTTGAAAATTCTCCAAATTAATCGTTCAGGGCTCTCAACTAGGCGCAAAAATCTGCCGCAAAGACTCTTGCTCAGCAGCCAGTTATTACCCTAATGTCACCGAGAATAATCGCACAAATGCTTAGGCTAATGATTAAATTTAAGGGGCTTATTGGTTAATAAATCAACGGCAAGTTGAGCCCTTGACTTTGACCTAAAACCGATCTAAAAATCTTCGATTGGCAAGAAAATGCCCTTCAGGATAGCGTTTTCAGATATTTGATCTATGTGTCGCCGTTTCCAGCAGTAAAATTTTCAAGGATAATTTAACCCATGCTTAAAGAAAAAAGGTCGCCATAATTTATTTTTAACCCAATGACAATCAACGCATAATAATTTCGTTTTCTTGATGACTGGTGCAAAGTCTATTTGCAGCTTTATTTAATGCATTCATCATCAGCAAGGATAAGTAATGACACTTAAATATGCTCAGACCGGGGGGCATGAGTTATCAGTGGGCAAATTCTATTCCAGGGGTACGCAGCAGGCAATGCCAAAACCCAAGGTGAAGTGACCAGCTACTGACGAAAAACTGTGGGGCAACCGAGCCTGGGTAAACTGGTGCTGAATTCTAGTGGCTACGTCGAAACACCATTTCCCAGTTTCCCGATTGGATGACATGCCCTAGGGCCACGCTGAACTTAACGGCTGGTGTGTCCCTTGGCTTTGCTGCTTGAGCCGCTGTCCTTACACCAACCCTCCCTGGAGAACAGCAAGAATGTCTCGGATGATACAACGATTCCTTATGCCCCCCACTAGGATGAGTTGTCATAACAACTAGCTTGAGCTGGTCTTCAGTTGAACCCCCAGCGTGACGAGCGCAGGAGTTTTTTGCCCCTTCGATATATCTGCTCTTTAAGAGGAGGCGTAGCTTGATATGGGTTTCAAATGGCAACATCTCTTAAGGCAAAGGCTTGATTAATTTGCTTTTTTAGCGTTTTATCGACTAGGCTTTCTTAGATTTTGGCGGTAAGCGTCTATAGCTGAGGTTTTCACACTGCGTCGCGAAAACTACCTGGCTGAGACTCCTGAAAGATTTCTCAATTTTAGTTCTTGAGGGCAATCCTTCAAGCCACTTTGTTTGCCATGGTTTTGTAGGCATCGGACTTGTGGCTAAAAGGTTAATCCTGTGAGCGCATTTTGGGAAGATTTGAGGTTCTGAAGATAGGTTGGCTTCATTGCAGTGCGGCTTGATAGAGTTTTTTGAATTGGTAGAGTTTGCAGAACTGAAAGTACTTGTTTTTTGAAAAATATGGGCCTCAACGCTTTAAATCCAATTCCGGTGAGCGTCATTACTGGGTACCTGGGGTCAGGGAAGACAACCTTGCTCAACCATATGCTCACCCAAGAGCACGGCAAGAGAATCGCCGTTATTGTCAACGAATTTGGCGAGGTAGGCATTGATGGCCAGCTCGTCATTGATGCTGACGAAGAAATCTTAGAGATGAACAATGGCTGTATTTGCTGCACGGTCAGAGGTGACCTAGTGCGCATCTTTGACAACCTAATGAAGAAGCAAGATAAGTTTGATCACGTGGTTATTGAGACAACTGGTTTGGCAGACCCAGCACCGGTTATTCAATCCTTTTTTGCCGACGAGACCATGCAGACTAAAGCCCAGCTAGATGCTGTAATTACTATCGTTGACTCAAAGCACATCTGGGAGCACTGGGACAGTGCCGAGGCTCAGGAGCAGATCGCCTTTGCCGATGTCATCTTGCTCAATAAAACCGATTTAGTGTCGCCTACTGTGTTAGATGAACTAGAGCAACGGGTGCGCGGCATGACGGGCTTCGCCAAAGTCTATCGAACCCAGAATAGCGACATTGCAATGGATTCTGTTTTGGGCATCAAGGCCTTTGACCTCAAACAGGCTCTGCATATCGATCCAGATTTTCTCGACGAAGAGGCCCATGAGCATGACGAGTCTGTTTTCTCTATCTCTATTGTCGAAACGGGTAGTGTCGATGGCGAAAAGTTTAATCGCTGGATCTACCAGCTTTTACAAGATAGAGGAGCAGATATTTTTCGGATGAAAGGCATTCTTGACATTGATTCGGAAGATAGGCGATTTGTTTTCCAAGGGGTTCACATGCTGCTAGATGGTAGGCCAGGTCGAATTTGGCAGAAAGATGAATTGCGTCGAAATGAGTTGGTGTTCATCGGTCGCAATTTGTCTGAGATGGGTCTTAAGGAAGGCTTTGAATCCTGTCTTGCGTAGTTCATTAAACAGCTAGAAAAAGGTCGTTCCATGAAGAAATTAGACGCGTATAGTGTCAGCATTGGTGCATTGGGGGCCATAGATACTTATCTTACGGCAACCATCATTCTTGTGCCCGTTTGGGTGACGTTTATTGCCTGGGCATCATTCTTTATTCTGGGAGGAAAGTCATCGGGGCTAAAACAAAGTATTGCCTCTAACCTAACTGGCATTGTAATTGCCTCGCTCACGCTGCTGGCCATCACCGCCCTGGGTGGAAATCCATTTATTGCCGCAATCTGTGTAGGCCTGGGCAGCGCCGCCATGGTTCAGGCCTCAAAAATTCCTTTGTTGACCGCTATTCCTGCGATCGTATGGGGCTTTGCTTCCACGGTGGGAACGACTGTGGCCACAGGGGTGCCGATCACTACCGCTGGTATCACCAATCCGGGCATAGTGGCCGCCGCCGCCATGATTTTGGGTGGGCTTTTCGGCTACCTTTCTGAGCTTTGGGGCGATGCCATGACAACCAGTGAACTAGCCCAGGTCAGAGATCAAACTCGCGTCTAGGTTATTGAACTGAGGGGTGACTCTATCGTGAACATTTTCGTAGGATTAGCGAGATGAAGCTACAGCATTACATTGGTGGCATTGAGGGGCTTGAGCCCTCTAGCTTTGAGAAGAAAGTTTTTGTGCAGCCTTGGGAAGAGCGCATCTTCGGCATTCACGTAGCCATGATGGCGCTGAGCAATCACCTAGAAGCGGTGAAATCTGTACCCACCAAGTTCAGCAGCTTCTGGACCTGGGGACATCTTCGCCAGGGGGCAGAGGGAATGAACCCCTTCGACTATTTTAAGTATCGATACTACGAGAAGTGGCTGGGGGGGATTTCGGGCTTTTTTGTAGAGTCAGGCTATGTGACTGAAGAAGAGTTGAAATCAAAGACAGACGCTTACCTGGCGAATCTGCTGGCTCCGTTGCCCAGCGGTGGTGAACCCGCGATCGACGATCAGGTTATTGAGTACCTGAGGTTGGGTGACTCCCCCGCCTGTGACGTAGAGGTTCAGCCTAAGTTTAAGGTGGGCGATGTTGTCACGGTTAAAAATCCACCCCCCGTTGACCATTGCAAGTTGCCCGGATATCTACGCACCAAAAAAGGTGTCGTCGATGAGGTCTACGAGGGCGCTTACAACTACTATTTCCCGACTGGTGATGGAGTAGGTGATCCTATGCCAATCTATAACGTTGTGTTCGACTCCCACGACATTTGGGACAGCATCACTGAGCCGAATACTAAAATCTACGTTCAGATTTTTGAAGGCTATTTGGAAGATCCAGCGTAGTGTATAGGGCTTTTTTGAAGTATTTTTTGGGGATGTAAATGACTGAGAACGTCGATCGTGAAACCTACAGTGCCGCTCGGGTTAGGGCGCTGGAGTCTCTTTTGATTGAAAAAGAAATCATCACCGGGGAAACCGTTGATAAGGTGATTGAGTTCTTTGAAAAGGATATGGGGCCTTTTAACGGGGCCAGGATTGTGGCTAAGGCATGGGTCGATCCGGCCTTTAAAGAGCGCTTGCTAGCGGATACTCCTTCAGCGATCGCTGAGATGAGCTTCCCCCGAGGGATGGCCGGAGCCGAGGGGGAAAATATGATGGCCGTGGCCAACACCCCTGAGGTGCACAACTTAATTGTCTGCACGATGTGCTCTTGTTATCCTTGGCCGGTTTTGGGTTTGCCCCCCTACTGGTTTAAAGATCCGACCTTTCGTGCCAGGGCCATTCGAGAACCTCGCAAGGTACTCAAGGAGTTTGGCCTGGATGTCGCTGAATCGGTCGAAGTCAAAGTTTGGGATACCAGTGCTCAAATTCGCTGGTTCGTTCTGCCAGAGCGCCCTGAGGGCACCGAGGACTGGACGGAGGAACAGCTAGCGGCCATTGTCACCCCTGAATCTATGCAGGGAGCAGCCAAGGTAACGGTACCGGCCTCGTAATCGGCCTGAGTTTATCGGCCTAAGTTTAAGGAGCTTCTGAGAACTATGCAGATTAAATTTGAGCAGTTTGCCGCAGCCAGTATGCTGGGCAGCGAAGATTCTCCGCCACGGGACAACGGAGAGATTTTATTTCAAAGGCCCTGGGAGGGTCGCGCCTTTGGTATGGCGATCGCGCTGTCTAAGAAAGGTCACTACGAGTGGGAAGACTTTCGCCAGGGGCTAATTGCATCCATTGCCGAGTGGGAAGCCACGCACTGCAAGGATGACCCCGATTGGGATTACTACCTGCGCTGGCTTTCATCCCTGGAAAATTTAGTGCTGGAGTCTTGTCTGGTCAGCGAAGAAGAGTTGGAAGAGCGCACCCGGCAAATTTTAGCTGAAACGGGTGGAAGCTAATCGCGAGCCTGGCGATTAGAGTATGCCAACTAATAAACCACCCAAGGCCCTCATCCCCCAACCCCTTCTCCCTAGGGGAGAAGGGGAGCCAGATTCAGAACCCCTCTCCCCCAGGGAGAGGGGCAGGGGTGAGGGAAAAGGGGCATGGCAAATGGATCGTTATTGCCATGGAGCGCCCTTAATTCCTGATCAAAACGGTTAACAAATTTTCCAGAAATTCTGTGAGCGATCGCGGCCTTAACCTAAGGCTTTGATTGCGCTGTGTTTCCATTGAGCTTTTCTAGCGGTAAGGAACTGAGGATATGGCATTGAAGATATCTGGCATGGGCAATGGAGTGGACTTTGGCCTTGGTCGTCTGGCGAGGCTTCTTTTAGCGGTTGTTGGTTTACTGGGGATCGCTGTTCCTGCCTATGCTCACCATCCCTCGGGGGGAGGGATCTCCACTACTTTTTTGGAAGGTTTTTTGTCAGGCCTAGGGCACCCGGTTATTGGCTTTGATCATCTGATATTTGTGATTTCTGTGGGTTTGCTTGCCTCAGCGGTGGCTAGGGGGTACTGGATTCCTGTCGCATTTGTGCTAACAGCGCTGGTAGGGACGGGTTTGCATGTGATGCTGGTCAGCTTGCCCCTGGTCGAGGTGCTGATTTCGGCCTCTGTGCTGGTCTTTGGTCTCTTGTTGGCCAAACTAGAAAAACCGAATACTGCGATCATGGCCGTCTTGGCGGGTGCGGCGGGGTTGTTCCATGGCTATGCCTATGGTGAGGCGATTATTGGGGCCACCGCAGTTCCTCTGGCGGCCTATCTGATCGGGTTTACGTTCATTCAAGCCATCGTTGCGCTGACGGCCTACCGGGTGGCTGGGTTGGTTAAGGGTTCTAGCGTTGAGCGCCCCGATTTTCTTCGCTTTGCGGGGTGCATTGCCATAGGGTCTGGGATGGCGTTTATGGCGGCTAGTTTTTAACCCTTCCTGTCGAGAGTAGTTCGGTCATGGGCTAGGAGTGCAGGCTCCTATCCCATGGCTTGAGAGTTGTGCAACCAACTCGGTGTATGGCGCGGGTGGTTCCCTATTTGCCATTGCTAGGGGTGTTGATCGACTGGTTACTGTCGAATCGGTGGCTGCAATATTCAACCGGCAGACTGGGGCACCGTCTAGAATGCTGGGGTGTGATTAGGAGCAGTCGATTGGTCCAGGTCTCTCAGCCCCAAAATATTTCTGCGCGGCAGCCTCTGCCACGGGTGTTGAATAGTCTTCGCGCTCATCCTTGGCTTACCTTAGGGGCGCTAGTCAGCGCCCTGCTGCTGGTGGCGGCCTACGCGGCGACGCCGCAGCTGTTTCGCTGGGCCATTGACGACGGTATTGCCAAAAATAACCTGACGGTGGTGTTGCAAAGTGGGGCGGGGTTAGTGCTGGCGGCCCTGGCCCGAGGGCTGTTTAACTTTGGCCAGAGCTTCTGCGCCGAGGCCATGTCGCAGAGCGTAGTCTATGACCTGCGCAACCGCATTTTTAGCAAGATTCAAACCCTCAGCTTTAGCTACCACGACCAGGCCCAAACCTCGCAGCTGCTCACCCGCGTCACCAGCGACATCGAGCAGGTGCGAACCTTTCTCAGCACCAGCCTGGTGCAGGTGATTAGCGGGGTGGTGACGCTGGTGGCGATCGCCACCATTCTCCTAATCATGAATTGGCAGCTGGCGCTGATTAGCCTGACGGTGGTGCCGATCGCAGGGTGGCTGATGGCGCGGTTTTTTGGTCAAAACAACCTGTTGTTTCGCCAGGTGCAGGAGCAGCTCAGCGACCTCAACGGGGTTTTGCAGGAGAATTTGCTGGGGGTGCGGGTGGTTAAAGCCTTTGTGCGTGAGGAAGCCGAGCGCGATCGCTACACCCAGCTCAACAATGAGCTGGTGGCCGCCAACATGAAGACTATTCGGGCGATTCGCAACACCTTTCCCTACATCTTTTTGGTCAGCAACCTGGTGATTGTGGTGGTGGTGGGCTACGGCGGCGTGGCGGTGATTAATCAGCAGTTTTCGGTGGGGGAGCTGGTGGCCTTTAACGCCTACCTGCTGCTGATCTTGCAGCCGATTCTGCTGATTGGCTTTGCCGCCCCGGCGATCGCTCAGGCCTCTTCTTCCGCAGAGCGAGTCTACGAGGTGCTCGATGCCGAGGTGGAAATTCGCGATCGCCCCAATGCCATCCCCTTCACTACCTGCGGCGGCAGAATTACCTTTGAAAATGTGTCCTTCCGCTACCCCGGTGCCACCACCCCCGCCCTCAACGGCATTTCCTTTGAGACCAAGCCCAACGAGCTGATTGCCATCCTCGGTATGACCGGCTCGGGCAAAAGCACCGTCACCAATCTAATTCCCCGCTTCTACGATGTCACCGCCGGGGCCGTGCGCATCGATGGCCGCGACGTGTGGGACTTTACGCTGGAAAGTCTGCGATCGCGCATTAGCACCGTGTTCCAAGAAACTACCCTGTTCTCGGGCACCATTTTCTCCAACATCACCTATGCCAAGGCTGAGGCCACCCTGAGCGAGGTGGTCGAAGCGGCCAAAGCCGCCCAGATTCACGACTTTGTGATGACCCTGCCAGAGGGCTACGACACCCTGGTGGGCGAGCGCGGGGTGGGGCTATCGGGGGGGCAAAAGCAAAGGATTGCGATCGCCCGCACCCTGCTGACCGACTACAAGGTGTTGATTCTCGACGACAGCACCTCCGCCGTCGATGCCCAAACCGCCGCCCAAATTCAAGCCGCTCTGGATGACCTGATGCGCCGCCGCACCTGCACCGCCTTTGTAGTAGCCCAGCGCATTAGCACTGTGCGCACCGCCGATCGCATTTTGCTGATGGATAAGGGCCGCCTGGTGGCCCAGGGCACCCACGAATATTTGATGGCCCATAGCTCCCTCTACGGCGCAATTTTAGAATCGCAGGTGGGTGCTGCTCCGGCTCTCACCTAAGTTTGCCGTTTCATCCACCCTATGTTCGAGAGCATGGGGGCTATGCGGTTGCGTACATCTAAGCTGCTGGCTTAGCAGGCTTGATGCAGAGTGTGAACAATTGACATTAGGCGATGACAGCGCCGTTGTGCATTGAGCAGATACGAGTGTGAAGGGCGAATATTCGAAGTTGCTCTATGACAGCAGCATGTTGCATTGGCAACTTAAAGGATTGAGCCGACGCAGTAGCATTGTGACCTGGCGATCAAGCAAGTTGCGCTACTGCATTAAAGAGTTGCACCATGACATTAAAGAGTTGCGCTGCTGCACTAAAGAATTGCGCTGTCGCACTGAAGGAACGGGGCAAAACAGCAAAGGTTCAGCTGACAGCAGAGACGTTGTGCGGTGACAAATCAACTCTGCAAGGCCGCAATACGGCGATGGAATGGTGATGACTGAAAGCCTTGATGCTGCTAATAGCTATGGGCTTCAACTCCATAGCAGGTTGAGAATGCTCCTAACCCTGGTCCAATCTGATGCTGAAAAATGCCCCAAACAGCGGTTAACCGTCGTTTCCTCTAGAGTCGCAAGCTTGTGCAGCCGCACCACTGAAGGCAAAAGCAAACCAGCTTCAACCTGGTTTGAAAGGGCAACGTCAAAAGTCGTTGTGTAGGGCTAGCTGGTCATTCTAGCCACCACAATATCTGGATCGCCTGCATTTAGCAGCACCAGGGCTGGGCGCTGTTTTTGACGAATGCCGTCAGTGAAGGGAAACGCTAGCAAAACCACATCACCGGGCTCATAGGTGGTCATCATTACAGCGTGTCGTAGATGGCATCAGCTTCGCTGTAGCCCGACAAAAACTGTTCAGCCGCCATTGCACGCCACTCGGCTTCTTCCTCTCGTTCGGGGGTGTCTTGCACTAGCACAATGACTCGGACAGCATGATGCCCGGCCAACTGCGCCAGGGCCGACTCTGGCAATTTAAGCTGCCCATCGGCCATCACTTCCCCTGCAAACTCATAGGCTTTCATAACCCTTAACTTCCCTCTATCGCTAATCTGAATTACCCATCACCCCATCGCCCCCTACTCACCATTCTCTACCTTGGCTAAGTTCTCGCGACAGCGCACGGTCCAGGGGTGCTCGGCCCCCAGCTTGGGTTCGAGGATGGCGAGGGCTTGCTGGTAGAGGGATCGCGCTTCTGCGGTGCGGCCTTGGGCAGCGCGGAGAATGCCTAAGTTCTCAGTGACTCGGCCAACATTAGGATGATCTTCGCCTAGCGATTGTCGCAACAGTTGTAGAGCCTCGCTCAAGTAAGGCTCTGCCTTGGCGTAAAGTCCTTGGTCACGATAGAGCAAGGCCAGATTATTGAGGCTTTGAGCCACAGAGGGATGCTCGTCGCCCAACAACCGTTTTTTCATTGCCAGGGCCGCTTGATGGAGGGGTTCGGCCTCGCTGTAGCGGCCTTGATTGTTGTAGAGCAACGCTAGATTGGTGAGGCTAAGGGCCACAGAGGGATGCTCATCGCCCAACAGCCGTTCCCGCATCGCCAGGGCCGCTTGGTAGAGGGGTTCGGCCTTGCTGTAGCGGCCTTGATTGTCGTAGAGCGTCGCCAGATTGTTGAGGCTGGTGGCTACAGAAGGATGCTCGTCGCCTAACAGTCGTTTTTTCATTGCCAGGGCCGCTTGATGCAGGGGTTCGGCCTCGCTGTAGCGGCTTTGATCACTGTAGTGTCCCGCCAGATTGTTGAGGCTTTGGGCCACATCGGGATGCTCATCGCCCAATAGCCGTTTCCGTATCGCCAGGGCCGCTTGGTAGAGGGGTTCAGCCTTGCTGTAGCGGCCTTGATTGCTGTAGAGCAACGCTAGATTGTTGAGGCTAGTGGCCACAGAAGGATGCTCGTCGCCCAACAGCCGTTTGTGCATCGCCAAGGCGTCTTGATAAAGGGGTTCGGCCTCGTTGTAGCGACCTTGATTGTCGTAGAGCAATGCCAGATTGTTGAGGCTTCGGGCCACAGAGGGATGTTCATCGCCCAACAACCGTTTCTTCATTGTCAAGGTTAATTGGTAAAGGGGTTCGGCTTCGCCGTAGCGGCCTTGCAATTGGTGGGTTCTAGCGGATTTATCTAAGCTAGCAGCAATATCTTCGTGTTCATCCCCTAAAAGATTGCGACGTAGGTCTAGCGCTCTCTGCAAAAGTGGCTCAGCCAAAACGTACTGTCCCCTTTCCAGTAGATAAGCGCCTATTGCATGAAAAACATCGGCAGCTACGGTAGAAGCGATATCGCGCTGCTGGCAATGGTTTGCTAGTTCTTTTACGTGGTTTACCAGCGGGGCCAGGGCGGGCCAGTCTTGGTAGTCAATGTCTCTGCTTTTCTCTGGGAGAAGCTGCGCGATCGCCCTAAACAGCGGCTCTACCCAGTTCTGGCAGTCCTCATCCCCCAGCTCTGCCCGTATCACCTCCTGCACCAGGCGATGCAGGCTAAAGCTTTGGCTTTCTGGCTCTACTCGCACTAGCGAATAGCTGCACAGCGGGTTCAGCAGGTCGTAGAGGTCTAGCGGGTCATCGGCTGCGTCGGCCAGGGCCGTGGCTAGGGGCTCTCCCAGCTCTGCCGCCCCCTGGGTGAACAGATTAAAGGGAATCGCATCGGGATGGAGAAAGGCGCAGTAGTTCAGCAGAGCCGCAGCAGCGGGGGCGTCTTTCTGCACCTCCTTCAGGTTTAAGGCCCAGGTGGTGGCCACAGAGTCGGGGTAGTGGCCCAGCTTGGGTTTGGCTTTTTCGAGCCGCTTTAGCCGCTGTTTGCGGTAGCTGCTGAGGTAGTCGGCAAACGACACCCGGTTGGTGACGATGTACGCAGCGGCCTGTTCGAGCGCGAGGGGCAGGTAGCCCAGTTCGGCGGCGAGGTTGGTGGCAGCGTCCCATTCCGTAGGGGCAATCCCACGTGATTGCCCTGAACCCGTAACGATCGGATTTTGCCTATCCGTAGGGGCAATCTTATGTGATTGCCCTAAACCCGTAACGATTGGATTTTGCCTGCTGGGGAGATCGGTGATGGGTTCTATTCCCTGCATTGGGCGCACACGTGGGTGCTCCCCTACGGGGTGTGTGCGTCCGGTGCGGGTTAGGAGGAATGCCACGGATTCTTCTGGGGTTAGCGTCTCCATCGTCACTGGCTGCACAATGCCCAGGTCTTGAAAATCTTGGGCGCGGGAGGTGACGAGAATGTGGCCCTTAATCTCGCGGGGCAAAAACGGCTGCACCAGTTCGGGATGGTCAGCGTTGTCAAAAATCAGCAGCCAGCCCTCCTCCCGCCCCAGCCACACCCGCACCGACTGCACAGTTTCATCCTGGTTTTCGGCATTCTTTAGGGGCAGGTTGAGGGTTTGGGCGATCGCCACATAGCCACTGGTCAGCTCCAGCTCCGTATCGGCCCCCACCCAAAACACATAGCGGTAGTCGTCGCGATAGCGATAGGCATATTCCACCGCCGTCTGAGTTTTGCCAATGCCCCCCAACCCGCTGATTGCTTGAGTCTGAGAAATTGCTGCGGTCTGCCCCTCATGGAGCTGCTGGTACAGCGTCGTCAGCACCTCATCCCGCCCCGTGAAATACGGGTTCCGCCCATAGGGCACCAGCCACGGCGGCTCTCCCCCATCGCCCCCACCATTTTCACTTTCCCTAGCCTCTAAACATCCCGGACAAAGCTGCTCCACCACATCACCCAAAGCTTCTAGCCCGCAGCCCGTCGCCCCCTCCACCCAGCTGAGCAGCGCCGCCACCCGATTGCCCTGGGCTGCCATTCCTTCAGGCACAATTCCCGGTGGCGGGTTGAGAGCAAACCGCAGCTGCTCAAACTGCGGAGCCGGTAGCGCACTCAAGGTTTTAGTTAACGTCAGCCGCCGTTGATAAGACATTAGGCCGCAGGAGGAGAATTTCTGAGCTAATCGTAACCCGAGAGCTTGGGCAGTGCTGTTGCCGACCAGCCCTCATTCGGTTGTTAAAACTTGAGTGCTAGCATGATGCCAGCATTTGACCGTGGGCTAGGTAACGCAATGAAATGGCGTGTGGCGCTGAAACATGATATGGAAACGGGGGACTGGGCTATCTGGTGTCCAGAGCTGTCGGGCTGCGTTTCTGCGGGTGAAACTGAGCAGGAAGCTTTAAATAACATTCGACAGGCAATTGAGCTTTATCTTGAAGCAGAACCCCTTAGTTTAGAAACCAATTCGGTTTACTGATGACTCTTGCTACAGCCGCTCAGTCCCCACTCGACGCTAAGCCCAAGCTCTCGACCATGGGGCGGTTCTTGCGATACTTTGCGCCCTACCGGCAAGACCTACCGATCGCATTGCTGCTGGTTGCCATTGGGGCGACGACCCAGGCGATCGGGCCGCTGCTGATTGGCTGGGCGATCGACAACCTGATTTTGCAGGGCAACTTGCCGGGGCTGCTGTGGATGCTGGTAGCCCTGACGGTGATTTATCTCGTCGGGGTATGGGCGATTCGAGGGCAGATCTGGCGGATGGGGGCGATCGTGCAGCGGCTACTGGGGCAGCTGCGGCAGGATATTTTCGACAAAATTCAAAGCCTGCCGGTGAGCTTTTTCGATCGCAGCGAGGCGGGCGACCTGATGAGTCGTCTGCTCAACGACGTGAATACGGTGAATCAGGCCTTTGGCCTCACCATCCCCCAGGTGCTGGGCCAGACCTTTAGCCTGGTGGGCATCATCATCGCCATGCTGTCAATTAATTTGCAGCTGGGGCTGCTGAGCAATCTGGTGGTGCCGCTGATGATTTTTACCACCGGGTTTTTCTCCCGCTGGGCGAGAAGCCGCTTTCGCCTCACCCGGCAAACCATTGGCGATCTGTCGGCCAAGCTCGAAGAAGACATTGGCAGCGTGCGCGAGGCCCAGGCCTTCAACCGCACCCAACTCAACATCGAAGAGTTTGACAGCCTCAACGCGGCGAACCGCAAGGCCAATGTGCAGGCGGTCGCGGTAACGGCGGCGTTTTTGCCCTCCATCGACCTGCTCAATACCCTGGCCACGGCTGGAGTGACGGCCTACGGCGGCTATCTGGCGGTGACGGGGGTGATGACGGTGGGCACCGTGACGGCCTTTGTGCTCTATGTGCAGCAGTTCTTTCGCCCCATCCAGATTCTCAGTCAGTTCTACACCCAGGCTCAGTCGGCGCTGGCGGGGCTAGACCGCATCTTTCTACTGCTTGACGAACCCGCTACCCTGCAAGATGCCCTCAACGCCACCGAGATGCCCCCGATCAAAGGCGAGGTGCGGTTTGAGTCGGTGGGCTTTGGCTACACCCCCAACCAGCGGGTGCTAAAGGAGGTCAACCTCTGCGCCCAGCCGGGGCAGATGGTGGCTCTGGTGGGGCCAACCGGGGCGGGCAAGAGCACGATCATCAACCTGATTATGCGGTTTTACGATGTGTCGGAAGGGGCGGTGCGCATCGACGGGGTGGATGTGCGCGGTGTCACCCAGGCAAGCCTGCGCCGCCAGATTGGCATTGTGCTGCAAGATAATTTACTCTTCACGGGCACCGTGGCCGAAAACATTGCCTTTGGTGCCCCCTACGCCAGCCAGGCTGACATTGAGGCGGCGGCCCAGGCGGCAAATGTGCATGAGTTCATCACCTCGCTGCCCCAGGGCTATAGCACCCGACTGGGAGAGCGCGGCGCACCCCTAAGCCAGGGGCAGCGGCAGCTAGTGAGCATTGCCCGTGCGGTGCTAATTGACCCGCGCATTTTGCTGCTCGATGAGGCCACCAGCAGCATTGATACGCGCACTGAGGGGCTGGTGCAGGAGGCGATCGCCCGCCTCCTGCACAATCGCACCAGCTTTGTGATTGCCCACCGCCTCAGCACTGTCACCCAGGCCGACCAGGTGCTGGTGATTCAGCAGGGCGATATTGTCGAGCAGGGCACCCATGCGGAGTTGATGGCCCGCCAAGGCATCTACGCCAACCTCTACAGCTTGCAGTTGGGCACTGACTGAGGGGCTCTGGTGTTTTGGGCTGTCCTCACTCAGACTTACCAAAAAAGGCCGTCGTTGAAATAGAAAATCCAGCTTAGGGCGGCTGCCGCAGTGGTTAGATTGATCAAAGGAAGGGCGGTGAACCCGCAGGCCAGCAAGTAGCGATAGGGCAAATTGGCAAACACCGGCAGCAGAAACACCAGCCAGCTCAGCAGCACCGCCACCATACAAACAATAGGAAAGGTGGCAACACTGATCGCCAGGGTCACCGCGGCAGGGCTTTCGAGAGCCTTGGGGTCATCAAATATCATCGGCGTCATGATCGCGGGCATAAACCCGGCCATAGCCCCGACGATCAACAGAACTGTCGCGATAAAAAGAACCATTAGAGCGGTTTTCCGGGGCATAGGGTTTGTTACAGTGAGGGCCACTGTCTGGGCGGAGGGACACCCTAGATTGCCCAGTGTCCTCACCGAATCCTTCTGAGGTGCACCGATGAGTCAGGTCGATCAGCCCCCCGTAGCTCTGGTAACCGGGGGTGCCCAAGGAATTGGCCTTGGCATCACCCAATTCCTGCTCAATCAGGGTTGGCGCGTTGCGATCGCCGACGTCAACGAAGCTGCCGGTGCCGCCCTTCCCGAAACCCTGCCCCAGTTTCGCGAATCATTTATCTTTGTGCCCTGTGATGTGGCTCAGGAGAGCGATGTTGGGCGCTGTGTCGCGGCGACCCTCGATCGCTTTGGCCAGCTCAACGGACTGATTAACAATGCTGGCATTGCCCACCCCTACAGCGGCCCCGTCGAAGACTTGACTCTGGAAGACTGGAATCGCTGGATTAGCACCAACCTGACGGGATACTTTCTGATGGTGAAACACGCCGTTCGTCATCTGCGCGCGGCCCAGGGTGCGATCGTCAACATTTCCTCGGTTCGCGCCCTTCAGTCGGAACCCGATTCCGAAGCCTATGCCGCATCCAAAGGGGGCATCGTGGCGCTGACCCACGCCCTGGCTATGAGCCTTGGCCCGGCCATTCGCGTCAACTGCATCAGCCCCGGCTGGATTGATGTCAGTGCCCTGAAACATCCCCCCCAGGAGTCGCACCTGAGCCCCACTGACCACGCTCAGCACCCGGTCGGGCGGGTGGGTCAAGCCCAAGACATTGCAGAAATGGCCTACTTTTTGCTATCGAATAAAGCCGGGTTTATCACGGGGCAGAATATCGTGATCGATGGCGGCATGGGCCGCAAAATGATCTACGAGGAGTAGGTCAGGGGCTAGATCAGGTTCAGGGTGGCTAGGCGTTCGAGGCCCAGGGCGATCGCATCCTCCTCTAGCTCGGTGTAGCTAAAAATAAACTCGTGCCCTGGGCTGGGGCTAAGGTACTGGGGGCTGGCGGCAATCAGCCCGACACCCACCTCGGCGGCTTTCGCCATCAGCAGGTCGTCGGGAATCTCGGTCGCAAAGCGCACCATCACGTGCAGCCCAGCGTTTTCGCCCAGCAGCATGGCGCGATCGCCCCAGTGCTTGCCCAGAGCCGCGACCAGCTTCTGCCGTCGCCGGTCGTAGATGCCTCGCATGCGGCGAATGTGGCGCTCCAGATGCCCTTCGGTGATGAAATCGGCCAGCACCGCCTGCTCTAGGGTCGGCCCCTGGCGATCGGCCAGCCACTTAGCGCGACTAAACACCGCCACCAGGGCCGGAGGCAGCACCATATAGCCCACCCGCAGCGACGGAAACAGCACCTTCGAAAACGTGCCCACGTACAGCACCGACTGCCCATCCCCCAAGCCTTGCAGTGCCGGAATCGGGCGACCACCGTAGCGGTATTCGCTGTCGTAGTCGTCTTCAAAAATCAGGCTGCCGGTTTGCTCTGCCCAGGCCAGCAGGGCCAACCGGCGCGGCAGAGACAGCACCGCCCCGGTCGGAAACTGGTGCGACGGGGTAACATACACCAAGCGAATCGGGCCGGGCGTAGCCGCCAGGGCCGCCACATCCATGCCCGCCGCATCCACCGGAATTGGGCACAACGTAGCCCCCTGGCTGGCCAAAACGCGGCGAGCGCTGAGGTAGCTGGGTTCTTCTAAGGCCACCCGGTCGCCGGGCGACAGCAGCAAGCGCGTAGCGAGGGAAAGTGCCTGCTGGGTGCCGTTAGTAATCAAAATTTGATCGGGGTGGCAGTGCACGGCGCGGGCCTGGGCCAGGTAGGTTGCGATCGCCTCTCGCAGCGGCCCATACCCTAGGGGATTGGTCGCGTAGTCGAGCCATTCGGTGTGGCGACAGTGGCGAGACAGCAGCTGCCGCCACAGCTCTAACGGAAAGCGATCCAGCGCTGGGCGGCCATAGCGAAAGCTCAGGGGCACAGCGGGTTCGGGGCTGGGGCCAGGGTCAATTTGTTCTAAACGACGACCGTAGGCCGACAGCGGCACGGCGGGGCTTGGCCCAGCGGGGACAGTGGTTAAGGGAGGCGATCGCAGCAGGTCGTCGGGCAGCTGGTCGCAGACGTAGGTGCCAGAGCCCTTCACCGTTTGCAGATAGCCCTCGCTCAGCAGTTGATCATAGCTCTGGGTCACCGTGGCCCGCGATACTCCTAGACTCTGGGCCAGGGCGCGGGTCGAGGGCAAGCGCTGGCGAGGGGCCAATCGCCCCTTGAGAATCCCGGCCCGCAGAGCGGCGTAGATCTGCTGGTAGACAGGCACGGAGCTTTGGGGGTCAAGGGCAATGGCAAAATCCATTCGGGTGAACCCGTGGGGAACAGTCAAAGTGGACTGGTTAGTTTGGCCAAAATTGGCTCTTGTGGCGCTCCAATCCTCTGTCTATGCTAGGTCACGACGGAGGTTTTAGATGGTTACTCAGAGTTTGAACCCAGCTATGGTTGTCCCTGCTTCCCTGATCTTTCGCCCCGGCACCCCCGAGGAAGATTCGGCGATTGCCCAGCATTTCTACCGCATGTGGCTCGACTTAGGCGTGGATGAAAACCACATTCAACCAGATTGGCAAACCCTGGGACTAGAGTTTATCGATCAGGCCCGGCGCACCCTGAATTACCAGGCCTTTGTCGCTGAGGCTGAGGGAAACATTGTGGGCTCAGTCAGTGGCCAGCGCTTTGCCGGGCTCTATCCCTGGATTGTGTCCTTCGACCATCGCCAGTACGGCTACATCTGGGGTGTCTATGTAGAGCCTGCCTACCGCAACCAGGGTGTTGCAACTCAGCTGACCCAGCTGATGGTGGAGTATCTCCAGGGCATTGGCTGCACCAAAGTTGTGCTCAATGCGGCCCCTAAGGCGCGATCGCTCTACCAAAAGCTGGGCTTTAGCGAGAGCAACCTGATGGAACTCAATTTCACGTCCCAGGAGGTCTCATAGTGGTTTCGTTGACCCCAGAATCGGCCTCTATCGCGGACTATCTCGCGCCCTCAGCGGTCGTGGATTCCGATCATCCCGCCATTGATGCCCTGGCGCGATCGCTCACTGCAACGGCCTCTTCCCCCATGGCACAAGTCAAGATTGTCTACGAGTGGGTGCGCGATGCGATCGCCCACACCTGCGACATCCAGGCTGTTCCCGTCACCTGCTCTGCCTCCGAGGTGCTGGCCCAGGGCCACGGATTCTGCTTTGCCAAAGCTCATCTGCTAGCGGCCCTGCTGCGCCGCTGCGGCATCCCCACCGGGTTTTGCTACCAGCGTCTCGTCTTTGACGATGCCCGGCCCACCCGCTACACCCTCCATGGACTCAACGCCGTTTACTTATCCGAGCTAGACCGCTGGATGCGGCTCGATGCGCGGGGCAACAAACCTGGGGTGCAGGCCGAGTTTAACGGCGATGACCCGTTAGGGATGGTCTTCGACCATCGAGAACAGCTCGCCTTCCCCATTCGCCCCCACCTCGGCGAAGTTGACTACCCCACCCTTTACACCCAACCCCACCCTCTAGTCGTCACCGCCCTCCAAACCCATCCCACCGCCGCCAACCTACTTGCCCACTTACCCGCTGCCCTGTAGCTCACCCCCCACCCCCTACCCCTACTCCCTTACCCCCTTACCCATCCACTCCTATGTCCCCAGAATCCCTCTCCCCCACCCCCCGCACCCAAGTCAAGCGCCTCCCCCAGCGCGCCAGCTACGATCGCCCCCAAGTTCACGCCATTCTCGACGAAGGGCTAGTCTGTCACCTGGGCTTTGTCGCCCAAGGGCAACCCTTTGTCATCCCCACCGCCTACGGTCGCCTGGGCGATCGCGTCTACATTCACGGCTCCCCAGCCAGCCGCCTGTTGACCACGCTGGATCAAGGGGTGGAGGTTTGCCTTACCGTCACCCTGCTCGACGGGCTGGTGCTGGCGCGATCGGCCTTTCACCACTCCATGAACTACCGCTCGGTGGTGCTGTTTGGCACCGCCATCCGAGTAGACAATGCCGACGAAAAGCTGACGGCGCTCAAAGCCTTTACCGACCATGTTGTACCCGGTCGGTGGGATGACGTGCGCCCGCCCACCGACCCAGAACTCGCGGGTACCCTGGTGCTGGCCCTGCCCATTGCTGAGGCCTCGGTCAAGGTGCGCAGCGGCCCACCCCTCGATGCTGCCGCCGACTATGCCCTGTCGGTCTGGGCGGGGGAAATTCCCCTGGCGGTCACTGCCGCCGCTGCTGTTGCCGATCCCCAGTGCTCGCCAGAAGTCGCGATTCCTGACTATGCCCAGCGCTATCGGCGGGGGTGACATCGCAAAAGAACAAAAATAGAAGAGCGAAAAATGGGGAAAATGCCCAATAGGCTGGAATCCTGGCATTTTGAGCTGCCATAACCCAGGCTTCATCTGCTATGGCGGTGCGATCGCCCTCATTCATCCTCGCTGCTCCTAGGGTCTTCAAAGCAGATTCCCCAGACAACTGTTCCCTGGGGAAATCTGCTGCTGAGTCCTTGACTCGTGCTTTTCAGGTGTCCCACTCCAAAATCGCAAATCCAAAACCACCTAGGATCTGAGCAGACTGATCAGCAGCGCTACCAGGGAAATCGCCAGGCAGGTGCCCAGGCTGAGGTAGCTAAACCAGATAATCTGATTGGCCTTGCGCTGAGACTCGGCTAGCATGCGGTTGGCCTGGTTTTTAGCTTCTAGCTCCAGACGCACCATTTTGGCATCCCATTCTTGGCTGGCGGAGAGGTAGCGGTAGTCGAGATCGCTGAGGCTTTTGTCGGCAGCCCAGTGCAGGGCATCTTGCAATGCCTGGCCCATGAGCAGACGCGAGTCGTCTTGAAAGTCAGAGGCGACCCAGGCTTGCAGCATGACGGCATAGGGCCGCTGCTGGGCAAGGCATTGGTTGACCCAAGCGGGGTTGAAAACTTGGGCGTAGATGGGGTTGGCGATCTGGAGGTGACCGTTGCGGGCGATCGCAATGCCCGACAGCTTTAGCTCAGCTTGGTCTGGGCTGCCGTCAGCGGGAATATTACCTGTAGTGAGAATCCGCTGGTGCAGGCTGAGCAAGCGACCCGATCGCAGCTCGTTAGCGACTAGGCGATCGCGAATGGTGCGCAGGTGTTCGGGGTCATCCTGGGCTTCCCAGTGGTGGATCAGGCGCGATCGCACCAACGCTTCCACCCGATTCCCCTCGGTCCCCGCTGCGAGGGGCTTGTTCCGATGGGCCGTCTGAATCAAATCGCAGAGCTTTTGGGTCAAAAAGGGCTGTCCCCCAGTCCAGTGCAGCACCGCAGCCAGCACCTGCTCGGGTCGCTCCGCCAGACCCACCAGCCCCGCCGCTAGGGGAGAGGCCTCATTCGGCGTAAAGCCCGCTAGGGAAATCGCCCGGCCAATGTTGAACGGCGTTTGGTGCGCCTCCGTCACCAGGTCGTGGGGGGTGGCCACCCCAAATATGGCCCAGTTGAGGCGGCGGTAGGCGGGGTTCTCGGCCCGCTGGTTGTAGCAAAAGCGCACCAGCCCAAAAAAATCCCCTACCCCAAAGCTCAGCCCCTTCACGCTGTCGATTTCGTCTAAAAAAATGAACAGCGGCTGGTCGGGCTGGGTGACGAGTAGCACGGTTTCGATCCAGTAGCTCAGTTTTTGCGCGGGCGGCAGCGGCCCTAGCCCCTGCCACCAGGTCGGCAAATCAACCCCGTCGGGCAGACCAAACTTGCGCCGCAGGTCAAAGGCCAGACCCAGGTACCACTGCTCGGGGGTAATCTGCTGACTGCCAATGCGGGTGAGGTCGATCGCAGCGCAGCGCCCCATGCCCTCGGTCTCTAGCCGCTGGCGGGTACGCAGCCGCAGACTCGACTTGCCCATCTGCCGCGAGGTGAGCACGTAGCACAGCTCGCCCTGGATTAGCGATCGGTAGAGGGTGCGATCGGCCTCGCGCTCGATATAGGTTGGGTCATCGGCGGCGAGGCTACCCCCCACCCGGTACTCAACCATAGGCCGAACTCAAGGATGGGGGTAGAAACTGAAGAAAGTACTGACGGTAGAGTTCGCAACTGGGGGTGGCCAGGTTTTTGCTCAGGGTAATTAGGCCCAAGCTTTCGAGCCGGTAGGCGGCGATCGGCTCCAGGGCCACGGGTGCCGCCGACTCGATGACGTAGCGAAAGGCTGCCTGCAAGTCAGGGTGAGGGTACAGGGCGGCCAGCAATTCTCGCAGGTGGTCGCTGTAGATGCCTGATTGGGTGGGAGCTTCTTCGATCAGCTGCTCTAGGCTAAGGTCGCCCTGGGCCAGGGCGTAGAGCGCCAGCCGCACCAGCCCTGGCCGACAGCTCACTACCTGCAACAGCGCCCCTAGCCGCTGAGCACCGTCCCGGCCTGCGGCCCAGGGTAGCTGATGGCGGCAGGCCAAATCTTGCACCTGGGCCAGGGTAAAGGGGGGTAGCCGCAGGGCCAGCCCCACATTAAAGGGCGACTGGTGCAGTTGCAGCGGCACATACACCTCCGTAGCGTGGGAGAGAATCCAGCGCACGCCTCCCCAGGCTTCGATTTCGCGGGCGTCTTCGTACCACGATCGCAGCAGCGGCAAAAATTCTGCCGACAGTCTGGGGTACTGAAATAGCTCGTTGACCTCATCGAGGGCGATGACTAGAGGGCTATCCACCAGGGGCAGCACGTAGTCTTCGAGGTAGGCCGTGCAGCTCACCTTGCTGCCAATATCACCATTCCAGCGGCGTTTCAGGTCTGGCTCTAGACCCAGCTGGTGACCAATGTTGGCGCAAAACCAGCGCAGAAACAGGTCTAGATCGGCAAAAATTTGGCGATCGGCTCGGTGCAGGCTCAGGGTCACGCAGCGCATGTGGTGATCTTGACCATGGGCCACCAGTCGCCGCATTAGAGAGGTTTTGCCCATCTGGCGCGGAGCCTTGAGGCGAATTAGGCTGCCCGGTTTGAGCAGTTCTGTCTTAGCTTGGGTCTCCAGGGGCGGGCGATCGATGTAAAACGTGGACTGTAGCGGCACTGGCCCGTTTGGCAGCTCCCACACTGGCGGCGACACGAGGATCTCGGGAATGTCGGACAAGGTCGGCGCAGGGATGCTTTGACTACGGGCATGGCGCTCTAGCACGGCCCGGATGTTGCTCTTAGAAATTTTTTGGTTGAGCGACTCCGACAGCGCCTGCCACAGTCGAAACCCCACATCGCGGATATAGCTGTGGTCGTAGCCGCAGCTTTCGGCAATTTCTGCATAGGTTTTGCCCTCCCATACCTGGCTAAAAACGGTTTCTTGCAGGTTGCTGAAGGTGCTACCCGGCAGCAGTTGATCTAGCAAGGCTAGAGCTTCGTCGGCGCGCATAGCAGTGGGGAAAAACACTGACGCTATCATAGCGAACCGAGTTGGAGGGGTTTGGGGGGGGAGTGGGGAGTGGGGAGTGGGGAGTGGGGAGTGGGGAAATGGGGAAATGGGAGGCCGTAGCGTGGGTTAGGCGGTCAAGGGTTAAAGCTATCGACCCCGGCACTCCAGCACCGCCGTAACCCACGGCTTTGGTAGAGAGTAGGAGATAGGAAGCCGTAACCCACGGCTGGAGAAAGCGGGAAATGATCAGGGCGCGGTAACGGGGATGCAGCGCACGGGCTGGGCCATTCCCCCCGGCGGTGCGTAGGCCCACAGCAGCTTGGCATGAATACCCAGGTAGTCGAGGCCCGAGTGGGCCAGTTGGGCCAGGGCCAAGACAGGCCGGATAGGCTCTGCGACAAAGGTTCCCTGGATTTTGTCGAGACAATTCGTCAAGACCAGCAGCGGTGTAACGATAGACAGCGCCGTCAAAATCACTCGATGGTTGAAGCTCAATGGCGTGCTGCCCGCCGGGGCATCGCTTGGATAGGTGTCTTGGGTTGGTAGCGTAGCGTCGAGCGGGCTGAAAGGGGATTGCACGGTGGGGTTGCCCATAGCTAAACCGATGAAATAGCAGGTTGATTCAATGACAGAAGGCCGTTATTCCGAAAGTTCTTGATAGGGCGGCATGGGAGGGATCTCGACGCCGTAGCGGGTCGGGTCGGGGCGATGGTTGGCCTGCCAGTGAGCCCCTGATGGATGAGCGCTGCGGGCAAAGGCAATCACATCGTTGACGATGCGGTTAAGCCGCTCGGCTTCTTCTAGGGCCAGGGTTAGCCGCTGGCGGGCAATTTGGGGCAGGGGCATTCGCTGGCACAGCCGCAGCCCGTTGATGATGACGGTGAGCGGGCTGCGCATGTCGTGCACCAGGCCAGCGGTGTTTTCGCCAATTTCGGCCAGGTAGAGCAGATATTGCTGGCTGTGGGCAATGGGCGGCGGATTGGGAGGCAGGCGGAGTTTTGGGTTGGGGCCTAGGGGCGGTGGGGGGAAGGTGTGGGTGAGGCGGGGGTGGGGGGAGTTGGGCATGGGGTGGATGGGTAGGGGGTGGGGAGTAGGGGGTGATGGGGTCGTAGGGGTAGACCTATGTGTCTACCCTGAATCTTGCCTTTGGGGTATTCAGGGGTATTCAGATGATGGAGAAGGCATCTAAAAGAGCAGTTTGGGTGTGGTCGCCGTGGTAGCGGTGGCCGTTGATGAAAAAGGTGGGGGTCTCGACTACGCCGCTGGCGCGACCGCTGGCTATATCGGTCTGGATGCGGCTGACAAAGCGATCGCCCGTTACCTCCCGCAAAAACTGCCGCACGTCTAGCCCTAAATCGACGGCATACTCGACCAGGTAACCACTGCCCAAAGCCTGCTGATGGGTGTATAGATGGTGGTGCATGGGCCAAAATTTGCCCTGGCTAGCGGCGGCTTCGGCAGCTTCGGCGGCGTGCTGGGCATGGGGATAGACATCGCTACGGGGAAAGTGGCGAAAGACAAAGCACAGCTGATCGCCCAGGCGTTCTAGCAAGGTCATTAGCAGCGGATAGGCAGAGCCGCAGTTGGGACACTGGTAGCCGCCATACTGCACCAGGGTCAGGCGGGCAGTGGGCGGCCCCCACCGGTGGTCGCGTGAGCTAACGGGCTGAGTAAGCTTAGACACAGGGCGCACCATAGCTGGGAGAAATGAAGTTGGATGCCGCTGGCTCAAACCTTTTAGAATCCCGAAAGTTTCTTAGGGCAGGTAGCGCTCACCCGATCTAACCCAGCGCCCTTCGAGATGGTTGTGCACGTTAACACAGGTTACTGTCGGGAACGGCTGTGACACGCTCACTCTTGATGGCAACGACGAATTGAGTTAAGAACAGGTTAAGCTTCATTGGAGCTTCCTCTTTTCTACGGTGAGAAGTTATCCGTAACTGTAGGGGCCGAAGCCACGACTGTCGCGCCTCGTAAGACTAAGATTGCAGCCGACCCTAGGTGTGGCTTAGAACCTATCCAAAAGGTCAGGATAAGCCCTAGGCCAAAGGTGAGTTTAGGTTCGCATCTGTTCCCTAAGAGCGGCACAAAAATACTCTTTTACAGCTAACAACCTAACCATTAGGGCAGGGCAAATCCTTAACAAGGGTTGGGAGAGATAACCCGTCTAGAGCATAGCAACAAGCGCTGGCAGGCTCTGTAGAGTGGGGGCGAGTCTCCTATTCAGAAAAAGAGGAAAATTCGCCCCTATGAACCTACGTAAAAGAGCTGTTTTTTTGGTGAGTTTTCTACTCGCCATAGTCTTATCGATCGCATCCACCAGCTTTGCCACTGGATCTAATGGCGTGGCTGAGGCCAACGCAATTCTCAGCGCCGCTGCTCAAGAGTCGGGGCGACCGGCCTATTCTGAGCGCACCGCCGTCGCCTTTAAGCCCAGCGACAATGTGTATGTCAAAAGTGTGCTGGCGGTAGATTTTACCCTGGGCAGCGCCACGGTAACCTTGCCCTTATACCGGGGCCTTTCTCCCCAAGGTGAGTCGGTTTATTACATTTTGACGGAGGCCTCTGATTATGATGTGGCCAAGACCTTGGGCATCAATTATGCTCCCAAAATGAAGCATGTAATTGGCACGGCGGGGGCACAGCCAGTGACCCTAAGGCAGGGCATTTTGCAGTTTCAGGGCAACATCGATTTTTCGCCAGAATATCGAGTTGAACCCGGTTCGCCTAACCCGTTTCCGCCAGCGGTGGCGACCCCTGGGGCGATCGCCGATGCCGAATATTCATCTATGGCGGTCATGCCCAGCGGCGTGGTGCTCAATGCCCAAATCGTGCACAATGCCTCGGGCAGCCACGATCGCCTGGAGGCCATTGATCTAGAAAAAAGAACCGTCACCCTGTCGATTTTGGATGGCTTCCAGGGCGGGCGGCAGTACTTCTATCACCTGGTGACCGACGTGTCGGCGGATGTGCCCTCGGTGCTCGAAAAAGGGGTATTTGCGCCCAAGCTGGCGGATATTCCGGCCTTTGGCAAATCGCTGCCTGCCGATGAGTCAGCGCTGCTGGGCTTTTCGCCCGTGCTCAACGGCATTAGCGATACGAGCACCGGGCAGCATCAGGGGTTTGTGGCATCGCTAGCCAACAACGGCATCGACCCGATCAACGTGTTTCCCTACGGCCCCGATAACGACAACCCCTCAGCAGACAACAACTACAGCCCCCTGTGGGATGCCCACGTGAGCATGTGGACGGAGCAGGCGATCGCAGCCAATAAAGTGCGCCGCATCACCTCCCTTGAAGATCTGCAAGGTTTGATCGCCAGCGGCCTGGTCACCGATGCGGTGATCAACCCCGAGGGGCCTGGCAACCCCTGGCTGTTTGGGCTGCGGCCTACCCAAGCGACGATCAACTGCCCGGTGATTGCCCATCCGGTGCTGGAAAATTAATCGCGCAAATCCCCCTCGTCAGTCCACCGACTGATCTGAGCCTGGGGATAGGCCAATGGGGTTGCCCACTACCTCTGCAAAGGTAGTGGGCAGCTGAAATTTAGTGATTGCCGTCAGGATGGTCTGATACCAAATCCGAGTTACACAACCCCGATTCGAAACCGATACCTCATAAGGAGCATTGCACTGCGATGCCCCTACAAACCGGGGGTATACAGATAAGATGTGGTATGACGTCTCTTCGCGGCTAGGTTAGGTATGATGAAGTCTTGAGATTGCTGAATTCTGAGCTGGCTGGCCAAGGGTGCTGCAATGACTGTGACAATCGCTCGCTGGACTCTGGCTGACTACCACCACATGGTGAAAGCGGGCCTGTTTGAGGGTCGGCTCATTGAGCTGCTGAACGGGTTAATTGTCGAAATGCCGCCAGAAGGGCCAGAACACGCCGATTCGTCTACTCGCTTGATGCCCGTACTTTGGAGTGCGGCCCAGGGGCGCTATCAGGTGAGGGCTGCTAAACCCATCAGCATTCCACCCAGCGATAGCGAACCGGAGCCAGATATAGCCCTGGTGCGCGATCGCTCGTACCAGAGCGCCCACCCTCACCCTGAGGATATTTTTTTGGTAATTGAATTTTCTAAAACTAGCTTGGCCAAAGACACCGAGGATAAACCGTTGGTCTACGCCCAGGCCGGGATTAAAGACTATTGGGTTGTGAACTTGCGCGATCGCTGTGTAATTCTCTATCGCAACCCTGCCGAAGGTCACTACCAATCTGAGCAAACACTGTTCTCAGGGGAAATTTCTCCCTTAGCTTTTCCCGATGTCGCGATCAATGTCTCCCGACTGTTGGCCTAACAATTCCTAACGTGAGGAACGTGCGATCGCAGCCACGGTAGAGTGAGCAGTGACTAATGTGGAGGGAAGGGGCGATCGCCCCAACGCAACCTGCTAAACTTGCCTGGCTTTAAGGAAGATTGGGTTAATTAGTACAGCTTAGATTTAATGGTGGGCACTCAGTGGGACGAAGACAACGTGCAACAATTGCTGCACCAGCGGTGCGTATATCTCAATGACTACTTCTCAAGGTGAGTCTCGTAAGCTATCTGGGTGCATCCGAGATAGCTTACGAGAAGTGTTCACCCCACTTGCTACACAATGCAAAAAAATGCAAAGAGTCATTTCCGTTATAGTGAACCCGTTAGGCCTATTGAAGAACTCAACCTATTCAGTAGTCTACGCTACTATTTTTGCGTTACTGATCCTTACAAAGAACTTATAAAATGCTCATCACATTAATTTAGCTGCTAAAATCAGCGACTAAAGATGATGTGTGTATGTTCCCTGTGCTCAAATATGAGGTTTAAAGAAAAACTATTGAAAGGTTCAGCTCATTGACATGCCCGAGAACCAACCTAGCTGGCTCAAGACTTTTTTGGCTGGATTAGCTGCAATTACTGCTGTGGCAGCAGCCTTTGCAAGCCCAAGTCTTCAACCTTTTTTTGAGAATGTTTTTTCTAAAGAAGAGGCTTCAGAAGATCAAACACAATCGCAAAAAATAGTAATAGTTGTAAGAGACGGAAACACGCAAGAGGTGATCTCAAATGTTTTTGTTGAACTAGAAACAACTATAGGAAATAATAAAGAAGGATACACAGGCAGCGATGGTGTTTTCCTGTCGGAAATTCCTCAGCAAGAAACCATCAAGGTATACCTCAGAAAAGAAGGTTATCTTGATAGGACTCGGTCAATTGACTTAAGATATCACAAGGCCGATGAAAAATACACATCTTACCTCCTCCCAGAAGGAGGCGATGCTACAAGTAACGAAGACATACCAAATATAGATGGCGGCAATAGCAGCTTAGATCGTCCTGAAATTGGTATAGGAGATGGCCCGCCAGTTGAGCCTGAGTCCAATCAAGAAGGAGTTAATCAATCCTTTCTTGTTACAGAAGATCTTTTTGACATTTATGATGCAGCATCAAAGATTGATGACTGGCTGAATTCAAAATCAAAGATTTTTGCATATCCTTATGATGAAAATTTAGCAAGGACACTCATGACAGGTCAGATGCTTGAGGAAAACCTTGGCTCTATTAACTGGCTAGAAACATACGGTTGGAATTACCTGTATAACGATTCAATGGTTGTTAGAGAATCTGATGGCAATCCCATACATAGTGACAGCTTTGTTGTAAATCACGATGAAGGAACAGCAGCAATGGTTGTCAAGGTTTATGAAAATCGAACGCTTCTAAAGAAAAATGGGTCAAGATGTGAAAAGCAATCAGGTGAATCTACCGAAGACTTTTTGTACACATTTTCTTTAGAGCCTGAACCCCCAAACTGGAAGATATCTTTTTTCTGCAGAATAGACCAATATCATAATTGCCTTAAAAGCGAGACAGGTTGCTAGCTTTTAATTTTTGATGATTTCATGTATTTAGATAAATCTGATGCCAAATAATGAGAAGGTTAATAGCTTCCCCAAAATTATTTCTTACTTTTAGCTTCTTTTACTTTTTTGCGCTACTAGTATTTGATTATAAGACATCCTATTTTAACATATTTTTTTACAGTCCCAAAGTAATGCAAGAGGGCATAGAGTTAGAAAGTTCTGCTAACGAGAAAACAACCAATCCGAACGGCACAGATCACCTCGCTCGCGAAAGGCAGACTCCACGACATTCAAGAAGCGATAGATTGTCACTTCTAAGCATCACGAAAGCTAACGATTCGCCCGCTTTTTTTGAGCAGTCCACCGACAACTTCTACGCCAAAATCAATTCCTTATTGCTACCATCGCGTAGTCCTAATCTTGTTGTTCAGGATAATAAAGTAATAAGCTTGCAACAAATATTGGATGGAGTTTTGCTTGTTTTAGCAAGTGAAGATATCCCAGTAGAAAATATTTCAATAAGCCTTACAGATCTAAATTCCGAAAAATGTTGCAATTATTCTGGCTTCCAAGATAAACAGAAGAGATATCCTGCAAGCCTAGTCAAATTGTTTTGGGCTTTTATGCTTAAAGACTTACAAGATTCTTCTTCGCTACATAATAATTCAGAATCATTAATGAATATCACTATTGAAGATGAAAGGAAGATGCTCTATGAGTCTGACAATAACTCGGCAAGCAAGATATTAGATGCCATTTCAGGGACTACATCTAGCAAGACCCCACTGTCAGAAAGCGAATTTCTGAATTGGGCTAAAAAGCGAATGAGCGTAAATGAGTACTTTTATAAGGAAGGATACAGCGATGTAAATGTAACCCAAAAAACATTTCCAATACCGTCTCTAGAAATTTATGAGCCCATCGGGCCTGATCTTCAGTTCCGGGAAGTCTTGATAGATGCTCAAGAACCACCCCAACGTAACTATCTTACATCTTTTGATGTTTCTAAGTTGCTTCTCAACCTATCTGAAGGGACGATAATTTCTCAAGAGGTAAGTTCCCAGATAAAACAAAACCTTCTTCAAGATCATACTTCTGTCGAGATTCGTAGTAATCCTTATAACCCAATTGTAGGTTTTTTTGGAGAACGGTTGCCAGAGGATGCAAGAGTTTTTACTAAGATAGGATTTACAGAAAGCGATGGCCGACAAGAAGCTGCAATTATTGAGTCTCATGATCAGCAAACCCGATTCATTCTAGTTGTTTTTGCTAATGACCCAATTTTTTCACAAAAGGATTCAGCAGCACTTCCCTTAATTGCTGAATTTGTTTACTCTCAAATGAATTTGAGAAGTATGACAAACTAACAGCAAGGATGGCGTCGAGCGCATCGTTCACGAACTCTACCGCCTCGGCTTCGCCGAAGTGCGCGAGTGGAGCAAACCCCAGCCCACCGGGCGCACCCACGAAATCATGCGCGTCCTCACCCGCTACGTACTGGCGTAGGCAACGCCGCGCCTTAGCGCTATGCACCCTACGGTTCTTGATGTGATAAGGCTAAAGCCGTGCCAGCCCGCGCTTGAGGGCGATGGTGACCGCCTGGGTGCGATCGCTCGCCCCCAACTTATCCAAAATATTGCGGACGTGGAACTTCACCGTGCCCTCGGCCACGCAGAGGGCGGCGCTTATATCGCGATTGGTGTTGCCCTGCACCAGCAGTTGCAGCACCTCTAGCTCGCGATCGGTGAGTTCAGAGCTTTGGAAGCGATCGGTGAGCTTTTGGGCCACCTGCGACATGATGTATTTCTGCCCGCCATGCACCTGGCGAATGGCGGTGAACAGCTCCTCGCAGGGGGCATCTTTGAGCAGGTAGCCCTTCGCCCCAGCCCGCAGGGCGCGGTAGATATCCTCATCGCCGTCGTAGGTGGTGAGAATGATGATGCGAGCCTCGGGCCACTGGGCACAGATGGCGGCGACGGCGTCGGCCCCCTCTAGGCAGGGCATGCGCAGATCCATCAAAATCACGTCGGGCTGGTGGGTGGGCACCAGGGCCACGGCCTGCTGACCATCGGCGGCCATGGCCACCACCTGCAAGTCGGCCTGGCGCTCTAGCAGGGCCGATAGTCCTTCGCGCAGGGCCGGGTGGTCGTCGGCAATCATCACGCGAATCACCGTCGGTGGCTGCATCGTGGCCATGGGTTTAGGCTGCATTATCATTGGTTTGGCTCCGGCTAAGGGGCAACACCACGCAGATTTGGGTGCCCTGGCTGTGGTCACTGCAAATGGTCAAATTTCCGCCAATGCGCTCGGCCCGCTGCTGCATGCTGACCAGGCCAAAGCCTTTCAGGGCGGTGGATTCGGTTAGGGTAAAGCCAACCCCGTCATCCTCCACCATCAGGCGCAGGTGATGGGGTTGGTAGGTGAGCTGCACCGACAGGGTGCGGGCCTGGGCGTGTTTGCAGCTGTTAGTGATCGCCTCCTGGGCAATGCGAAACAGCTCTAGCTCGGTGTCGTCGCCGAGGGCTACGGGCTGCCCCTCTAGGCGAAACTCGCTGGTCAGCGAGGTGCCCTCGGTCATCTGCTGGAGCGCGTCGGCCAGGGCCATGGATAGCGATCGCCCCATGAGAGCCGGGGGCCGCAGCGCCTGCACCGAGCGACGGGTGTTGGCCAGCCCCTCGCGGGCCAGATCGCAGGCGCGATCAATATTGGCCCTGACCCCATTGCTACCCGCGTCGAGGGTCAGCGCTGCCGCCTGCAGCCGCATGAGAATGCTTGTAAACGTCTGAGCCAGGGTGTCGTGAATGTCGCGGGCCAGACGGTTGCGCTCTTCCATAATGGCGGCAGTCTGGGCTACTTCCGCCAGGCGAGTGAGCTCTAGGGCCAGCACCGCCTGGTTGGCCAGGGCAAAGGCCAGCTCGGCCTCTTCGGGTTTAAACACCCGGCGATGGCGAAAGCGCATGACTAAAATGCCCCGCAGGTCATCCCCCAAAAACAGCGGAATCTTCAGCGCCGCCTGAATGCCCCGCCGCCGAAAGTAGTCGCGAAAGTGTTCGTATACGGGCTCAGTGGCAAACTGCTCAGGATAGTCGCTGATGATCTCCCGCTTGCGCAGCCGGGTTAGTACGTGCTGGTTCTGAATTTTGCGGGCGGTGGCTAGGGAGGCACCGGGGTGACTGATGCTCTCTTCATGCTTGATCTGGCCGTCTTCGTAGGAGACAAATAGGCGAAACAGGCCGTTTTCGTAGCGCCAAATGCCCGCTTCGGTAGCCATAAAGCGATCGCTGCACACGGTGAGCAGATGGCCCAAAAATTTCTCTAGGTCAGGCTCATCGGCCAGCTTGCTGAGGGATGCCTGCAACACCTGGTTGGCCTGGGCCAAGTCTAGGGTCGGCTCTAGGGGATGAGCGTCGGGAGCACCAAAGTCAAAGGGGTTGTGCAAGGTTCTAAAAACTCTCAGAAAGCTGGCGCTTAGCATAGAAGTTTAAGCGGTTGTATGGGTTTTACTGGGTGATATAGCGCACGTTTTAAGACAGGCTTGAGTTTGGGTGAAATGCACTGCGCCGCGTCATCCCATGCAAAGTCATCGCTTGAGGGAAGAGACTTTTATGGCGGGATCTGATCCCCCACTCTCTTGCGGTCAAAGTTTCCCTTGTTATCCCCCTTACCAAGGGGGGCGGGGGGATCCGTTAGGGCATCTCACAGCCAGGGCAATCCCAAACCCATAGGGCCAAAGAATTAAGATCGCTCACGTCATCTGTCTCCTAATTAACTGACTAAACAAGCCCGGCTGACTCGCCAGCTCCTCAAAGCTGCCCTGCTGCACCAGGCGACCCGCTTCTAACACGTAAATGCGATCGGCGTGGCGAATGGTGCTGAGGCGATGAGCGATCACCACCCGCGTCACCTTCAGCCGATCCAGGCTTTCGGTGACGATCGCCTGCGTTCTGTTATCCAACGCGCTCGTCGCCTCATCCATCAGCATAATTTTGGGCTTCACGGCTAGGGCGCGGGCGATCAGCAATCGCTGGCGCTGGCCCCCCGACAGATTGCTGCCCCCCTCGCTCACCACCGTGTGCATTTGCATGGGCATAGCCCGCAGGTCGGCGGCGAGGCCTGCTTTCTCCGCCGCATCCCAGGCGTCATCCAGAGAAATCAGCGCTCCCCCCGCCAGATTCTCAAAGATCGACCCAGCGCTGAGGCGGCTGGTTTGCAGCACCACCCCGCACTGGCGACGCACCGCCACCACATCCAGCCCCGACAGCGCCTGTCCGTCGTAGTAAACGGCCCCTGCCTGGGGCACATCAAACCCCAGCACCAGGCGCATGGCGGTGGATTTGCCTGAGCCAGACGGCCCTACCAGGGCAATGAATTCTCCTGGTTTAGCCTCAAAACTCACGTCGTCGAGAATGACTGGCCCCTCGTCGCTGTAGCGAAAGGTGACGCGATCGACCGCCAGCGCCCCCGAGAGCTGGCCGGGGTCGGCCTTGCTCAGGTTCACCTCCGGCTCGGCGTGGAGAATAGGGCTGGCCCGCTGCCACAGGGGCACCACATCCAGCAGATCCACCAGGGTATCGCTGAGGCTGGTGGCCCCGGCGATGAAGGTGCCAAAGGCCACCGAGAAGGCGAGAAAGGTGCCGGTAGAGAGGTCGGCGTCGCCTGACCGCATGAAGCTCGCCAGCCAGAACAGCGCCACGGTGGTCACAATCGGCAGCACCGTGTTGAACACCGCCACCCCATCCTCTAGCTGCTGGGTGCTGAGGGTGAGGCGCAGCTGCTGGCCGTAGCGCTGGCCCCAGGCGGCAAAGGCCCGCTCTTCGGCCCCGGCCATACGCAGTTTGGCGATGCCGTTGATCAGCTGCACCACCAAACCGTAGAGCTGCCCCTGAATTTCTAATAGAGGCCGATAGCGACGCACCAGCACCAGGCCCGAGGCCACGGTCACCGCCATTACCACCAGTCCGACAATCAGCGCCACCCCGGCCAGCAAGGGGCTGTAGTAGACCAGCAACCCCAGATTCAGCAGCGAGAAAATCCCGGCAAAGATGCCCTGTAAGGCCGAACCGCTGAGCTTGCGGCGAATGGTGCTAATGCTCGACACCCGCGAGGCCAGATCCCCCGTGGGGTACTGCCGAAAAAAGCCGGTCTTGAGTTTCAGCAGCCGATCCCACACGGCGGCTTGCAGGTGGGCATCGGCCCCGGTTTCAACTCGCAGGGAGGCGATCGCCTGCGCTAACTGAAAGCTCGCCGCCCCAAAGGCCGCCGCCAGCAGACCCAACCCAATTTGCCAGAGCAAAGCGCGATCGCCGTAGGGCACCACCGTATCCACCAGCACCGCCGTCGCCTGGGGCACCACCATACCAATCAGCGTAGCGGCGACGCCCGTGAGGCCAATCATCAGCCAGTCGCGCTCCTGCCCCCTAAAGGCGAACCGCAGCAGCGAGAGGGCGCTGAGATCACCAGTGGGGAGGGGACGGTAGAAGACGAAGGCGACGGGGTCGAGGTGTGCGGCGAGGGCGGGGGTGAGGGGGATGTTGGTGGATAAGTGAATGGGTGGATGGGGCGTAGGGGCAGACCCACGTGTCTGCCCTGGCTGCGTGGAGAAATTTTGGATTTGCGATTTGCGATTTTGGCGGGAGGCCCCGTAGCGTGGGTCGCGCTCACTGTTTTCTTCTCGCTGTTTACCAGAGTCTTTCTGACCCACGGTCTCCCCAACGAAAGCAATTCCCCCCGGCGCATAGATTTCGTACCGGGGGCCAGCCATGGGCAGGAGCGCAACGGGCGATCGCCCCTCCTTGGTGTAAGCCACCAGCGGGCCGCAATCCTGCCGCCACCATTCACCCCGCAGCAGCACTCGACGAAGGCGAAGTTGGGAGGCGCGGGCGATCGCATCCAGTGGCTCCTTCATCCGCGCCGCATTCTCCGAGGCCGCAGGCGGTTGAATGGTCACACCCAGGGCTTTGCCGACGGCTCCGGCCACCGCTAGCAGAGGGGATTCTGTCGTATCAATGCGATCGCGCTCAAGCACCCCCGCCAGGCTGTGAACCACCATTTCGGTAACGCTCTGGTTGAGCTGCTGGCGCTGCTGAAACCGCTTTAGGCCCAAGCGCTGCTGGCGGGCGTCGATCTGTTCTAGGGTGCTGAAGCAGTATCGGTGGAGCTGGGCGATGCCCCGAATCAACACTTTGCGGCTGGTGACCTCGGCGGTGGGCCGGGCGAAAAACTCGATGTGATCCTGGGCCTGCATGTAGGTGCCTTGGCCCAGGGGAAAGCAGCCCAGTTCAGCAGTCATGGGAAAGGCGGGGTTGCCCATCCAGGTGGCGGTGCCCTGCTGCATCCGAATCCATAGCACGGCGGTATTGGGGCGGCAAATCTGGCCCCGCGTCAGCGAAATGTAGTGGATTTCGGGCACCAGGCCAGTTTGGGCGGGTTTGGGAAAACCGTCGATGCTGCCCCAGTGGTGAATCCAGGGGTCGATCAGGGCTTTGAGCAAAGGGGTGCGGCAGTCGGTGGTGTCGGTTTCGCTTAGGGGCAGGGGGGCGATTTCGGCGGGTTCAAATGCGATCGCCATCAAACCCAGATGAGTGACCGGGCAGATTTCGGCAGCAAACAGAGCTTCCCCAGCAGGGACGATGAAAAGAAAGCGCCGTTCGCCGCTGGGTTGGCCGTTGGCAAAGGGCACTGCAAAGACAGCGACGTGGCCCGATTTCACCTGCCAGAGCTGAGTGGAATCGGTCAGCCGCAGCGGCTGGTTGGCGGTAATGGTGTGTGGGGCGGCGAGAATGGGGGAGAGCATGGGTGATGGGGGATAGCAGAGAGTTTTGTTCGCGCAGCGTCTCCGAAGGAGAAATTTTGAATTTTTAGTTTTGAATTAGGTGTAGGATGCATAGCGCTAGGGGCGCGGCTCTGCCTACGCGGCCAGGTTCTCTAGGCCACCTAAAAATCAAGTCGCGCCAAAATACACCATCCCGAAAGCTTCTCTCACCCTCCCCACGGCAATATCACGCCGCAACGCACCACCTCGATAGCCGCTATTGAAGTGTCGCCGCCCCAAAGGTGGCATTAAATCGACGACACCAAATAGCAGCCGATCGGTAGTCATCTAAGTTGACATCGGCTGGAATGGCATAGCGTTGGGCACCGTTAAAAGATTCAAGCTCTGCCAAGACCACATACTCTCCCTCTCGCAGCGGGAAAGCCGGTGGCTCCGTTGAGCCAATCACATCCTCTGACTGGTGAAGAACTACGACTAAGTCAGGCCCCATTGGGGAGGTTTGAAATGTGTCGTCTAGTTCTAAGACAAACTGACCATCACTGTTAATAATTCTGGCCACTCCAGATGTGTCATGTTCCCCAGAAACAAAATTGCCCGACTTAATGACACCCGACTTTGATGTATTTGCCGCTGCCGTTGATTCTGGATTGTTGATAGTCTCTTCAGAGTCGCTAGCAGTACCGGCTGCTTCGGATGCAACGTCTTCGGATGCAGTAACCGCCGTTGAGGTATCTTTAACTGCCTCAGATTGAGCGGGCCCACAGGCCACCATTAGCGGAATGGAAAGGCTTAGCAATAGAAACCGCTTTAACTGCATGAAGTCCTCCGATAAAATTACGAGCTTGAAGGCACTATAAAAAGACTGTCTGAGACAACCCTGAGAACGGTTAGAGACAATGCTGAACAGGTAACCGTAGCCCTGGGAATTTTTCAGCGCCCGAATTAGGCCAGAAAATCCTCGGTAGGGTCTGCATTCACCCGCCCTCACTCTGGATTAGCTTTCGGTACAGCCCCCCGGCCTCCCACAGCGCCTCGTGGGTGCCGCGCTGCACGACCTTGCCCTGGTCAAACACCAAAATTTCGTCGCAGTCGCGGATGGTGCTGAGGCGGTGGGCCACGATGACGCAGGTGCAGCCGCGCCGCCGCAGGTTTTGGTCAATGATTTGCTCGGTTTCGGTGTCGAGGGCGCTGGTGGCTTCATCGAGAATCAAAATCGACGGATTGCCCACCAGGGCGCGGGCGATTTCGAGGCGCTGGCGCTGGCCGCCGCTGAGGTTAGCGGCTCCTTCTAGCAGCGAGGCGCTAAAGCCGTAGGGCAAGGCCAGAATGGCGTCTTCGATCGCAGCATCCTGGGCCGCCCGGCGCAGCTCGACTTCAGGAATGGTGGTGTCCCACAGGGTGAGGTTGTCGCGAATGGTGCCTTCAAACATCAGAATGTCTTGCTCTACTACGGCGATCGAATTGGTCAGCACCGCGCGAGGAATCTGGGAGCGGCAGACATCGTCAAAACAGATTTTTCCTGATCTCGGCTCGTATAGCCCTGCTATGACTTTGGCCACCGTCGATTTACCAGAACCACTGCCCCCCACTAGCGCGACTCGCTGCCCCGGCTGAATTGACAGACTGAGCCCTTCAATCAGCGGTGGCTCTAGGGGATGGTAACCAAAGGCGAGGTTGTGGAGGGTGATGGAGCCGGTGAGGCGGTGAGGGTGGGGGGATGGGGGCGATTGAGGAGGTGAGGAGGATGGGGTGATGGAGTTTTGTTCGCGTAGCGTCTCCGGAGGAGAAATTTTGAATTTTGAATTTTGAATTTCTCCACTTTCTAAAAGCTGCTGATCCACAGAGTTTCCTAATACATCATCTAGCCGAGTTAAATTTCCTTGCAGGGTTTGCAGGGTGCTGGCAAAGCGCACCAGGTTGTTGACCGGGCGCTGAAAGCTGACCATCAACAACTGGAAGGCGACGAGCATGCCAATGGTGAGGTCGCCGTTGATGACGCGCCAGCCGCCGACTACTAGTAGAGCCAGATTGGCCAGGGCAGAGAGTAAGCCGGGCAAGACGCCGAGGATTTGGTTAGTGAGGCCGAGGTCTTGCTGGGCGTTGATCGATTTGGCGTAATATCCGGCCCAGCGGGCGAAGAAGTCAGATTCTAGGCCGGAGGCTTTGAGGGTTTCCATGGTTTGCAGACCGGCGATCGCCACTCCCGCCGCCTTCCCGGTTTCTTGGGACAAGCGCAAGTTAGCATTCACGCGTTCTCTGGCAATCCACTGCAACGTGGCGACGTTGATGGCGGCGAACCCCACGGCGATCGCCGTCAGCAGCACATCATACTGGGCCATTGCCAGGGCGTAGAACAGCACCAAAGCGAGGCTGATCAGAGTGCTAATCAGGCGACCCGAGAGCACGGTGGCGACTTCATCGTTGAGGCGAATGCGGCTGGCGATTTCTCCAGCAAACCGCTGGGCGTAGAAGCCCACGGGCAGGCGCAGCACATGCCAGACAAAGCGGCTGGTCATGCCGACAGCGAGCTTGATCTGGAGCGATCGCAAATACCTGAGCTGCAACGCCGTCAGCCAGCCCTGCACCATTGCCGTCAGCAATAGTCCTGTTAATAAGTAGGGCAACCACTCAAACCGCCCTTCTAGTAAGACAGAATCCACAAAAATGCGGCTAAGGGCGGGCAGCACCAGCGCAGGCAATACGAGGAATAATCCAGCGATTAAGGCGAGGAGGAGAATGCCCCAGGAGCGGTGGAGCCGCTGCCAGAGCGATCGCGCCATATTCGGCCTGCGCCCCCCTTTTTGAAACTCTGGCCCTGGAGCAAACGTCAGGGCGATCCCCGTGTAACCCTCATCAAACTCGGCGGCAGTCACCCGGCGGGGGCCAGTGGCCGGGTCGTTGAGGTAGATCCACCGCGCATCTCGGCCTTCCACTACCAGAAAGTGGTTGAAATGCCAGAACACAATGAACGGCGGCCCCAGCTCCAGCACCCGCTCCAGACTTTTCTTAAAGCCTCTGGCCTCCATACCGTAGCTGCGGGCCGCCTTGAGCAGACTGGCAGCGGTCACCCCGTCGCGCGACACACCGCAGACTTGTCGCAGCTCAGCCAGGGGCACAGTCTTGCCGTGGTAGCCCAGCACTTTGCCCAGGGCCGCTGCACCGCATTCCACCGCCTCCATTTGCAGCACAGTGGGGGTCTTTACCCGCTTGGGCCGGGATTTGGTAGGGGGGATGAGGAAGACCATTGTGAGCAGAGCTGATTATGAACGTCAGGTTGGGTCGAAAAGGTTTGAAGGTTGGAAAGTTGAAAGTTCCTAAGTCACACCTTTAAAACCTTCAAACCTGTCAACCTTCAAACCCTTCACCCCGTTCCCATTCCACCTCTTTCCCTTTACAACTCCCCATTTCAAAACCTCTCTAAAAACGGCAGCACAAAAACGATCGGCGGCTTTTGGGCCAGGGTGATGCGCCCCTCCACTGCCACCCCTGGCACGATGGTGTTGGGCGGCATCGCTTGCACCATGGGGGCTAGGTGGGCCACCACCTCAAACCCGCCTGCGTAGGGGTCTTCGCCATTGCGGGCCTGGCTGAGGGTAAGGGCACTGGGTTCCACCACCTCTACCACCTCGGCAGCCACCCCCGGCTCGTTATAGACCACCAGGGTCTCAGGCATCAGCACCACGGGCATACCAGGGCGCAGCTGCCCCCGGTACTGGTTGTCAAAGATCAGTAGAGCCACTAGCTGCGGCGAATCGTCGGATTGCACCAGCAGCCCTTTGCCGTGGGTGGTGACGGGTATCCGTCCAACGATGCTCCACAGCAGGCCCAGACCTAGCAGCAGGCCGAGGGTGCCGAGGGGTAGCCAGGTCTTGAGCGTCACCAGCTTCATCAGTTCGTCCAGCCGCTCGGGGGACGACAGCCGCTCTAGGGATTCTTGCCGAAACAGGCTTTCGCGTTCAGCCACGGTGGTTTACCCCCAGTTGGGCTAGCATCCAGCCAAATTTTTTGGCCCCTTCTGAGACCTGGTGCAGGTCGTCTATATCCAGCTCTTCGTCATCCATTGCGGGGCCGATTGCCCTAGGCTCGACCAGGCGCATACTGACCGACTGCAACTGCTCCATCATCTGCCTGGCAATCACGCGGTAAAAGCGAGAGGCAAAGCTGTCATCGACCTGGAGCTTGGTGGTCAGGGTGTGGCGGGGCACAGCAAAGACGAGAGCTGCGGTGGTGGCTCGCACCGTCATCGGCAGCGGCCGAAAGTCTAAAAACGAAATAATCCCTGGCATGCTGCCCTGGGTGAGGGTGGCAAAGACAGACTGGTCGCGGGTGCTGGCCTCTAACCCCAAAAAGCACAGCGCCAGCGGGTTAAAAGCACCTTGGGAGTCCGACATCGCCATCTGGCCCTCAATCAAAATGTAGAGCGACTCCACCGGACGGGCCACCGGCAAGAGCACTCGATCAGGGGGGATGGTTTCGATCGCACCAAAGGCCGTGAGCCAGTCAATATCGCTGTCGCGCAGTTCGCCAAACACCGTCAGCACGTCATTGCCGGATGCCCAAAATCGCAGGCGGTTTGGCTGCTCAAACAAGCGACGCAGACGGTCTGCGAGCTGAAGGGCGATCGCATGGTAAAAATGGGCGGCAAAGGCCACATCTTCGCTCAGCTTGGCCCGCAACTGGGTCATGGGCAGCGACAGCACCAGCGTTGACGTCAGCGCGGTTACCGTCGTCAGGTTGGGCGCGTCGAGAAGCGGGCTAAAACCCACCATGTCGCCCTGGCTGAGTTTATCAATCAGCACGGCCTCATCCACAGCACCTTGGGCGGCGGCAACACTTTCGCCCAGTCCTCCCTCAACAATGATCGACACCCACTCAGGAACCACGTAGGGATGCAGCCAACTTTGGCCTGTGGCCAGGGTGTGGCGATCGCCGCAGGCCATCATCCAGTCGATATCGGTGTTACTTAATAGGCTTAGCAACCGGTCTGTCATAGCCCCAACCGACACAACATCCTCATCCTAAAAGGACTTGAATAAATCAGAGAGGACTTTGCAAAAAGAAAAGATTTTTTCTAGCAAAGCATTGGATCAATGTCAAAAATTTGTCGTTAAGAACACCTTTTGAGGTGAATAATTCAAACCTTAGAAATTCCTGTTTAAAGACTGCCAAAACCGCAATCTACAGAACGCCATGGATCTATCCACTGCACCCCGAGTTTATCCATGTAGATAGGGCAAATAAGCTGCTCGTGCAGGCGAGCCCCCTACTCTAAAGATTTTTACGATGCACATAGGGCTACCATGTTTCTTGCGATGCTGTTGCTAACGAGAGGACTACTACTTTGTTCTCAGCAATTTCTAAGGTTAGAACTGGCCAATTGCCGATTTTTTCTGGCAGGCAATTGCCAGGAACTTTACATAAGATAAATGTGCAACCAAAATTGCAACCTGACCTAGGAGAATTTTCCATGATTGAAGATACTGCAAAAACTGTAGCGGTTGAAGATGAGTCTCTGTCTGATGACCAGCTAAAAGAGGTGTCTGGCGGTGTAGACTTTGACCAACTGCGGCGCGAAAACCTCGACAAAGATGCGTCTCGTCTCGATGAAATTCGCCGAGAAAACCTAGAGAAAGATTAATCGTCAAATGATGCCAAACCTCGACCCATAGTGGGTTGAGCACACCAAAAAATAGATGCGCCCCTGCTGCCTAAGGTGGGGGCTTTTTGATTGAGGGGTGCGATCGCACCCCTCAATCAAAAAGGCTAAAATCATCCGAAAGGTTTTCTCCACTCTAGTCAGAGCATGCCATGAGTAACCGATATGCTTTTGTTGGCGGTAGTCAGGGGCCGTGGCGCGTCACTGAAATACGATCCGTTATCGGAGCCAGCCTAGAACCCGCTGAGCGACTCGAGATCGTCAATAGTGCCGTCGAATTTCTCCCTGCCAATAGCGCTTGGGTGCTCCAAAGTGTGGTCAGCAATGTGCGCTACGCCAAGCGTCAAGAACTCGACACTCTGCGAGCGGTACAGCCTACCCTCAATCGCTCAGAGGCCCTGACGGCGGTACTGATTCCGATCAAAAAAACAGCCCAGTGGTGGGCTTTGGCCCAAGACGAACGGCGAGCCATTTTTGAAGAAGAGTCGCACCATACCGCTGTTGGCCTAGAGTATTTGCCCGAGGTGGCACGGCAGCTGCACCATTGCCGTGATTTGGGCGAACCCTTCGACTTTCTTACCTGGTTTGAGTTTGCGCCCGAGCATACCCAAGCCTTTGATGAACTGCTGCGACGCATGCGCGACACCAAAGAATGGGACTACGTAGAACGTGAAGTCGAAGTGTGGCTCCACAAAGCGTCAGGACGAGGTTTGTAAAGATGGTTGGCAATTGCCCAACTAAGTTGAGCAATTGCCAACCATCTAATTGTGATGAATTTCCTCGTCAAATCTTCGCTCGCGGCGGCTTTAGACGTCAAATTTTGCAGAAAAGTTATACCAAATCCTGTCTATAACACCCCCGATTCGCAGGGGCATTGCAGTGCAATGCTCCCTACCAGACAGCAGTTTCAAATCGGGATTTTTGCGAGTCGGATTTAGTATTACACGAGATCCTTACCGAAAAAGCGTCTACAGCTTTAGAATCTGTAGACGCTTTTTCAAAGCCTCAATTGAAGGTATATCAATGCTTTGGCTTTTTGTTTTTACTCGCCAGCTTTACACTTTCCCTTTTATGCAGTTCAAAAAGGAATGTCGTCGTAGCTGGGGGCGGGGGTAGACGGTGTTGGGGTGGCCGGGGCCGCTGGGGCTGCCGGACGGGAGGCTGCTGGGCGAGAGGCTGCCGGGCTGGGCGTGGCCACGGGCACCGCGACAGCTGCTGGGGGAGCCATGGGTATGGTGTTGAGATCGCCCACCGCATAGATGCGCTGCACGGTCATTTCGACCTGCTTTTCTTTGTAGCCCTGGGGGCTATCGACCACGTTCATCGCCAGACGACCCTCCAGCAGCACCCGCTGGCCCGCCTGGTACTGGGACTGAATGTCTTGGGCCAGGTTGCCCCAGCCGACGACCTTCATCTGCGAGGAGGGGTCGCCCTCTTTTAACCCTGGAAACTGCACCACAAACTCGGCCACGGGAGTTTGATTGTCGGAGGTGTAGCGCAGCTGGGGCGACTGCACGATCTCGGCCATTAGCAGGCAATTGTTCATAGCGGCATGGGCTCCTTGATCCCCTGTTCTTTCTCAATGAAGGTTTGGACGTGCTGCTGGTACTTGGCTAGGGTGCAGTCGAGCCACTCGCGGCTCTGGCTGTTGCCGTAGATGTGTACCAGGGGCTCGCCCGCGTCGGGCAGCACCAGCACCCAATCGTCGGGGTTGTCACCTAAGATTTTAACGCCGTCGATCAGCTCTAGACGCTCGGGCGGATTATCTTCTACCAAATAGCGCATTAGGGCACCTTTTACCGTCCAGGGGCAGCGCAGGGTTTGCATGCGGTAGGCCATGCGGGGCAGGTCTGACCAGATCTGGCCGAGCGATCGCTGCTGCAGGCTCAAAATCTCAATCAGTTTAGCAATACAGAACATGGCGTCAAAGCCGGGGTGCAGCTCGGGGAAGATAAAGCCCATTTCGCCGCTGCCGCCTAGCACCACGTTGGGGTTGCTCTGGCAGGCTTCCATCAGGGCGGTGGGGTTGGCCTTGGTGCGAATCACTCGACCGTCGTGGCGGCGGGCGATGTGCTCGATCGCCCCCGACGTGTGCACCGGCACCACAATGGTGCCGCGAGGGTTGGTGGTCAGCATCATGTGGGCCATCAGCGAGGTCAGCACTTCGCCGCGAATGCGGGTGCCCACCTCATCGACGAGAATCAGCTGTTCGCCGTTGGCCGACACCTGGGCTCCAAAGGTGGCCCGCAGCGCCTGCACCACCTGACCCAGCTGGCCCAGCATTACCTCGCGCTCGTCGTTGGAGAGAGCCACCTGGCGCAGGCTGGCGTTGAGCACCACCGCGTCGCAGTCAAACTTGCCGAGAATCTGGGGCAGCACCGCCCCGGCTACAGCGTAGAGGTAGTCGATTACCACCTTGGCCTGGCTGTTGGTGACGGCCTCGATGTTGAGGTGCTTCTCAAAGGCGGTGGTGTAGGTGGAGACCACGTCGGTGGGGTTGGTGACGGTGCCGATTTCGTGAACGGGCGATCGCCGCAAATCTTCTTTAAAGTAGGCGCCCTCAATCTTCTTCTCTTTGCCCTTGGAGAGATCGATGCCGTTCTCGTCGAAGAATTCGATCAGCACGTAGTCGGGGCGATCGGGGTGTAGCCGCACGTGAATGCCCCCGGCCACACCCATTTCGGCCAGCACGCTGCGAGCCACCGGAATCGCCGTCGCCTCCAGGTTTTGGATGTTGATGCCCACCGACATCAGGCCCGCGATCAGCGATCGCGACACCATACGCGAGATGCTGCGCTGATCGCGCGAGACCGTGACGTGGGAGCCGGGCTTGAGGGTAGATCCGTAGGCCGCCCCCAGCTTGACGGCAAACTCGGGGGTAATGTCGATATTGGCCAGCCCAGCCACCCCCCGCTGGCCAAACAGATTGCGCTGCGCCGTGTTGCCCCAAATAAGGTTGATGTTCAACGTTGCACCTGACTCGATTTGCTTGCTCGGCCAGACTCGCACGCCAGGGCTGATTTGCGCCTCTTCGCCCACCGAAGACAACGGCCCAATTACCGCCCCCTCCAGCACGTGGGAGCGGCGGTCAACCCGTGCTCCCCGGGCAATGGTGCAGGCCCGCAGGTGCACCTCATCGCCCACGATCGCCCCATTCCAAACGATCGGTCGCTTGAGGTCGGCATCGCAGCCAATGGTGACGTTGTCCCCAATCACGGTGCCTGGTTCGAGCACCGTGCGGGCACCGATGCGGCAGTTGTTGCCAATCATGACCGGCGGTTGAATCTGAACCGTTGAATCTATCTGGGTATTGTCACCGATCCACACGCCGGGCGCTGTCTCAGGGTATGCATAATCGACCACCACTTTGCGGTGCAGGGCATCGTACTGGGCCTCGCGGTAGGCCTCCAGGTGGCCGACATCGCACCAGTAGCCGTCGGCCACGTAGCCGTACATCGGTTCCCCTTTATCCAGCAGCAGGGGAAACAGATCCTTAGAGAAGTCGGACTCTTCGTTGTCGGGCAGGTAGTCGAGCACCTCGGGTTCAAGAATGTAGGTGCCGGTATTCACCGTATCCGAAAAAATTTCGCTGGTGGAGGGCTTCTCTAAGAACCGCTTGATGCGCCCCGCTTCGTCGGTGATCACCACGCCAAACTCGATGGGGTTGGGTACCCGCGTCAGCACCAGGGTGGCCTTAGCGCCTTTTTGTTTGTGAAATTCAATGGCTGCCTTGAGATCAAAGTTGGTGACGCTGTCGCCGCTAATGACTAAAAACGTTTCGGTGAGCAGGTCGGCAATATTCTTGACGCAGCCCGCCGTGCCCAGGGGTTGGTCTTCTTCGACGGCGTAGGTCATCTGCACGCCAAAATCGCGGCCATCGCTAAAGTAGTTGCGCATCACGTCGGGCAAATAAAAGAGGGTGGCGATCACCTCAGTAATGCCGTTGCGCTTGAGGAGGTTGACAATGTGTTCAGCAATAGGACGGTTGAGAATTGGCACCATGGGCTTGGGCAAGTCACAGGTTAGAGGCCGCAAACGGGTTCCTGAACCACCGGCCATTAGCACTGCGCGCATTTAGAGTCTCCTTGATGCTTTTCAACATTCCTGATGGGGTTGCCCTCGCCGCTGGGCTAGGGGCTCTCAACTAAACACTGAACTAACGCTGAATCGAGCGGGCATCGACAGGGATAGGTATAATCCTACCCCGACCTCACTCTATCCGAGGATAGATTAAAGTAAATGCATCCCCTCTATCTCTACCCCTGGTGAGGTCTGTTGTGACCCGCTAGAGCGGTGCCCTCGCCCAATGCCCTAGGGAACAAGATTTTGGAAAATTAAGGCGATCGCGGGCAACCGGGGGCAACGTTGGTATTGTAGAAGCATAGGCGACCCGGATAGAGAGGAGCAGTGACTATGGGTACATTGATCGTGCTTTTGTTGGCCGGTATCTATGGCGGCGGGGCCTTTAAGTTTTGGACGGGGTTTAACCGCACCAACTTTACCGACGGCAGGCTCAAGTTCACCCTGCTGTGGCCGCTGTTTTTGGCCCTCAACAAGTCGTACCGCCAAAACTTTAGCCGAGCCCTGAAAGGATGAAAGGCGAAGGCATGAGCCGCCTGCCCACCGCCGACCCCTCCCCTTGGGGAGTCCAGGTGCAGGCCGTGGCCCGGCGCTACGACCAGGAGTTTAGCGGTAAAGCCTTTGACCTGCCCCCCGAGGTCGAAGAGATGGCCGTGTTCCAAGACTGGATTGCCGGGTCGCTGACGCCCCGCATCTCAACCCCCTTTTGGGAGTCGGTCAAGCCCCGCAAGCGCGATCGCTGTCTTGACATCGGCTGCGGCATCAGCTTTCTCATCTACCCCTGGCGCGAGTGGGATGCCCTGTTTCAGGGCCACGAAATTAGCCCCGTGGCCTGCGCTGCACTGACCGCTCGCGGCCCCCAGCTCAACTCAAAGCTTTTTAAGGGCGTCACCCAAGGCCCGGCCCACCGGCTGGAGTACGAGCCCCAGACCTTTGATATGGCGATCGCCACCGGGGTCAGCTGCTACTACCCCGCCGACTACTGGGCCACCGTACTGCAACAGGTGAAAAAAGTCCTCAAGCCCGGCGGCTGGTTTTTGTTTGACGCCATCAACCCCGACGCCGAACTGGCTGAACCCTGGGCCATTCTCGAAACCTACTTGGGAGCCGAGGTGCATCTAGAAGACCTGGCTCGCTGGCCCGCCCTAGTCAAAGCCGAGGGTGCCCGTGTCGTTTCCACTAAAGACTACGAGCTGTTTCGCCTGTTTAAGGTGAAGTGGGACGCTTAGGGGGCCAGTTTTGAGGGTTTAGTTTTGAGGGTTTAGTTTTGAGTTTTGAATTTCTGTTGTACGCAAAGCATTCAAAACTTAAAATTCAAAACTTAAAACTCTTCATTCTTCCCCTTTTCTCCCCCCTTCCCTTTTGCGCTACCATTAGCGGCGACATTTGGCCGGGAGGTAAGGCATGGGTTTGGGCCGGGGAAATGCCATAGGACTGGGATTGCTGCTGACGGTGACGCTGCTGGGCGGCTGCAATCGGGGCACTGACGTGACCGCATCCCCTGAGGCAACTGTGCCCGGCGGAGCGGAGAGTACGCCCACGGCAGGTGAGGCTCTGGCAGAATCGGTGGACGATGGCGGCTATCGATCGACGCCCATCGACCCCAGCCGCACGGCTCAGCTGGTCACCCAGGGGGAGGGGTCGCAGGTGAATGTGCGATCGCAGCCCACCACCCAATCCACCTCGCGGGGCTTCGGTCTCGGTGGCGACATAGTGACGCTGCTGCGCCTGGCCGAGGGCGAAGGGGGCCTGAGCTGGTACTACGTCAAGTTTGCTCAATCCAAAACTGAGGGCTGGGTGCGGGGCGACTTTATCGACACCACGGCTCAGGTCGCAGCACCGTCTCCCACCGCCGAAGAAAGCACCACTGGCCCCTGCGGCGACAACCGACCGGAGGCATTTTTTGAGACCAAATCCTTTGCCATTCACCTGTGCCAAACCCCCCAGGGGCTGAGCTACATTGGCACCAACAAAACCAACAGCGAAACCCTCACCACCACTGACGTACGCAACAGCCAGGGCACCTACATTGCCATCGACGGCAACCGTCAGTACCACGTTAGCGACCAGGCTTTAGCGGTGTACCAGGTAAACGGCGGCAGCTACGACCAGCTCGAAGGCGAAGACGTGATTCGCCACGAGCGGTTTTTGTATTGAGAAGGGGATGGGGAGAGTTTTGAATTTTGAATTTTAAGTTTTGAATGCTTCGAGCACAGCAAAAACTCAAAACTAAGCACTCAAAACTCAAAACTTTCCTACCCTGGCGGAATCTCATCCCGCGCCGGTGACCTTTCTGCCGGAACTGGGGCATAGGGGTTTTCATACTCCTGGGGGGTTTGGGTCTCAAATTCCTCGGGCGGCGGTTCGGTCTCAAACTCTCCTGGGGGGCTGAGCGGGGCGGGGGTGGCAGTGCTGCCGCCGACGGGGGCCACGGGCTGGGCCATTTCGGCGTGGATGGTTTCGGTCATGCGGCGAATGAGTTCGCTGGCGCGGCCATCGTTGGCGGGGCGCTGCACCAGTACGGCCAGGGCGTAGCGCTTGCCGTTGGGCACATCGACTAGGGCGACATCGCCCAGCATGGCCCCGATATCGCCGGTTTTGTTGGCCAGTAGCGAGCCATCGCGAATGCCAGAGGGAATCAGGCTTTCATTCTCGGTGCGCTGCATGATGCTGAAGAGGCGATCGCGCGATCGGGGTGTCAGCAGCCCTCCCTGGTCGATCAGGGCCATCAGCAGGGTCAGGTCTTTGGCACTGGTGGTGTTAGTGCCGTCTAGATCGGGCAGGGGGTTGCGCAGCAGGGTTTGCTCTAGCCCCCAGGCGGCAAAGGTTTGGTTGAGCGTTTCCATGCCTCCCAGAGCCGCGATCATCATGTTGGTGGCGGTGTTGTCGCTGGTCACAATCATGCGGGTGGCGATATCTAAGGCGGTGTATTCAGTGCCCACCGGTTCGCCGCGCAGGGTGCCTGAGCCGTTCGCCATGTACTCCTCTTGCAGGGCCATGGATTGGTTGAGGGCCAGGGTGCCCGCATCGACCTGCTGCAAAAAAGCCACCAAAATGGGCACCTTGATGGTGCTGGCTGAGGCCACGGGTTCGGCCCCACCCAGGTCAACGTACTGGCCAGAATCGAGGTCAACGGCAAAGCCTAGGGGGGTTAGCCCTGGGGTGAGGGTGGCGAGCTGCTCTAGCTCGCCCTTGAGGTGAGAAATTTCGCCGGTCAGGCGCAGGTCGGCTACGGTGGCGGCGGCGCTGCCCTGCACCAGAGAGCCTGGGGCACGACCGGGGTTGGCCTGCGCTGCCGGGGTCGGGGTTTCACCGGGGGCCGCCACATTGCTGGGGCTGAGCACCGACAGCAGGGTACCGGCGATCGCCGCTACCCCCACTCCCAAAATCACCAGGCGAATCAGGTAGAGCAGGGGCAGAGGCGGGTTGGCCAACCGTCGCCGGGCCGTGGCCGCCCGCGATCGCCGGAGCGGTAGCGGACTGTCACCTGCACCGCTGGGGTTCGGGTTCTCTTCCAACAGGCCAGGGGCCGACCGTTCTGGGCGCTGGCGAGGGGGGGCGGCAGGGGCGATCGCCCCGCGCCGCGCCTGGGGTCGCAGAGGGGTGACGTTGGGGGGCAGGGCTCTGGCGGCAGTTTGCCCGACCGCTGGAGCGACAGCACCGCTGGGATTCAAGGTGCTGGGGTGAATGCTGTGGGGATGCATTTGCAGCGGCGGGGCTCCGGGGCGAGGAGCGCTTGGTGGGACTAGGCTGGTCGATCGCTCAGGCCGGGGCGGGCCGCTGGGGGGCTGGGGGGCTGGGGCTGGGCCGCGCTTGAAGGTGGGTAGCGAGGCGTTGCGGGCGGTGGGGCGAAGGACAGGTTCGATCTCGGGCTCCACCGGGGCCGGGCCAAAGTCGGGGGCGAGCTGCTGGTGCTGTCGCCACTGGTTGCGACGGCGAGCCACGGGCGAGAGGCGCTGCTGCCCGTCACGGCCCCAGCCGCCGGGATCAGCTTCGCCTGGTAGCTGAAGTCCATCGCGGCCTGGGCTTGGCCCTGGGGCCGACTCTCCCCAGGGCGAGCCCGCCTCGGGACGGCCTGCCGAAAATGGATTGCGAGGATCGTCGTACTGTGCCATGGTCGTTCGCCCTGTGCCTTTCGCCCTGTGTGCCGTTCACCCATTTGCCGCTGCGATCGCGGGTTAGTCGTCTGTCAGTTTTCTGGGGGGGCCTGGCTGGCCGCCCAGTTGATCTGCCGCAAAACGCCCCTAAGCATAGCCAATTCTTGGCGATCGGGGCCGGCTCGATGCAGCAATCGCCGCAGTTTAGCCATGCGGCTTGCGGCGGTATGGGGGTAAAGATAACCGATTTTTAGCAAAACGATTTCCAAATCTTGATAAAAGCCCTCCATCTGCTCTAAAGGGGCTAAATGTCCTGCTGTCGCGGCTACCCCCACGGTTGGAAACGATTCCCCTAGCGCCTCGGCGATCGCCCCCCGGTGGAGCAAATAGGCACACACCGCCACCGCCTGGGCTAGATTCAGCGACGGATAGCTATCGCTGGCCGGAATGCGCACCCAGCGCTGGGCATAGACCAGCTCGTCGTTGCTCAGCCCCCGGTCTTCGGGGCCAAAGATCAGGGCGGCGGCAAAGCTCTCGGCTGGGGTAGGGGGCAACAGCCAGGGCAGAGCCACCTCGGGCAGTTCCAGGGGCTGGTCTTGGCGGTGCAGACGACCGGTGGTGGCGATCGCCCGTTCACACCCCGCGATCGCCTCCGGCAGGCTCGACACCGTGGTCGCCGCCGCCAGCACATCGCCGCCGTGCACCGCCATCCGCTGGGCTTCCTCGGCGGCTGGGTCGCACTGGGGGTTGACCAGCACCAGGTGGCACAGCCCCATGTTCTTCATCACCCGTGCTGTGGCACCCACGTTCAGCGGCCCCGCTGGCTCGACCAGGACGATGCGGATTTGGTCTAGCTGCCAGAGGGACATGGGGGTGGGAAGGTGAGGGGGATGGGGAAGGTGAGGAAAGTTCAATCTTTAGAAGATAGTGCAGTCTCCTCTCTTCCCCATCTTCGCCATCCTCCTCACCCCCTTACTCCTCAACTCCTTCACTCACCTACTCCCTTACCCCGCCTCATCCTCAAACCGATACCCCACGCCGGTCACAGTTTTGACAAAGGTGGGCTGCGACGAGTCGGGCTCAACCTTTTTGCGCAGGCGAGCGATGTGGGTATCGACGACGCGCTCGTCGCCAAAGAAATCTTCGCCCCAGAGTTTTTCGATCAGGTGGTGGCGGCTCCAGACCCGGCCAGGGTAGCTCATGAAGGTGGCCAGCAGGTCAAACTCCAGGGGGGTGAGATCGAGCAGTTCTAGATCGCCAGAGTCTCCCTGGCGATGGGCGGTGCGCTGGTCGAGGTCGAGGCTAAAGTGAGCCGTGCGGTAGGTCTGAGCCGGGGCTTCCTGGCTGTGGCGCAGGCTGCGGCGCAGCAGGGCTCGCACCCTGGCCACCAGTTCCCTGGGGCTAAAGGGCTTGACCAGATAGTCGTCGGCCCCGGTAGATAAACCAATGATGCGGTCGATTTCTTCGCCTCGGGCGGTGAGCATAAGAATGTAGGGGTCTTTGGCCCCCGGCCCCTGGCGCACGCGGGCGCACACCTCCAGACCGTCGAGCTTGGGCAGCATAACGTCGAGAATCATCAGATCGGGCTGGAGCGTCTGTTGGTAGCGCAGGGCGGTTTCGCCGTCGTCGCAGACCTCACAGGTAAAGCCCTCTTTTTCGAGGTAAAGCCGAATCAGGCGGGCAATTTCGGCCTCGTCTTCCACAATTAGAATCAGCACCGCGATCTATCCACCCCAGATATCTTGTCTCAGAATATCAACCTTGCACTAGCATACTCACTAAGGCCGCCCCTGCCCTAGCTCAGGGGTAGTTGTCGATGGCCTCGGGCCATTGGCCTGGCTCGTCATCCAGGGTCGTTCGCGCTTGGGAGCACTGCTGTTTGGGGCAATATCCATCGGTACTCTATGACCTCACTATCACCGTCTACCGCCACCGGCTTTGAGCCGCTTCAGCAGGCCTTTGCCACCTACCTCAGAGCGGCGAATCGCTACCCTGGGCTGAGACTCGACTGCTCAGAGCGGGCGGGGCGACTGCTGCTGCTGGCCGAGCATAAGCCCCCGGAGGTGGGTGCGCCCAGTGACCTGCTTAGGGATCTGGAGCTGGCGTTCCGGGAACTGGTGCCCAGGGTGGGGCTGCCCGAGGCTGACTGGGCGGCGGTTGCTGCCCTGCCGGTGCGAATTTACCTCAAGCTCAAGGGTGTCTCTCAGCCCTACGCGATGCACACCTTTACCTGGCATCCTGAGGACGCGGTGCAGGTGATCTTTCCGGCAACGGCTGCGCCCCCTGAGGTCAATACTGAGGTCGCAACCACCGCCAGCGATCGCCCCGATGGCCTGGCTGACGCTGGAGCTTTTGAGCCTGAGGTCAGGGCTGCTGAGGCCAACACCAGAACGGATTCCCCTGGGCTTGGGTTTAGCGATGCGGCCCTAGCGCTGCCCGATGCAGCGGTGCAGCCCCCGGCTGGGCCTGGGTGGGGTGAGCGCAGTCAGACTTGGGCTCGCCAGGGGCTGCGATCGCTGCGGTACTACTGGAGCTACGGCCTGGCGGGGCTAATTTTGGTGGGCAGCGGGGCCTTTGCCTACGCCCTGTCGCGGCCCTGCATAGTGGGGAGCTGCGATCGCCTCGCTCAGGCCACCGAGTACTACGACCTGGCCCAGGCTACCCTAGCGAGTAGCCCTAACGGCGAAGATCTGGCTACTGCCCAGGTCGATCTCCAGACGGCGATCGATATGCTGGCCCCCATCCCCACCTGGTCATCGCACTACGACGTCGCCCAGGGCGACCTGGGGCGCTACCAGGGCAGCATTGTCTCCCTCAATGCTATTGCCCAGGCCCAGGCGCTGGCTGGCGAGGCCGCCAACCTGAGTCAATCTCCACCCCACCCGGTAGAGCGATGGGTGAAAGTGCATCTGCTCTGGCAGCAGGCGATCGACCAGCTCAGCACCATTCCCGCCGACAGCCCGGCCTTTGACTACAGCCAGCAAAAGCTGCGTGAGTACCGCGCTAACTACAGCGCCATTGGCCGCCGCATCGTGGCCGAAGAGGAGGCCGAAGCCAATTTCAGCACCGCCATTCAGACGGGCGACCTAGCCCGCCAGCGGATGGAAACCGCTAACTCCCTGGCGGGCTGGCAGCTGGCCGCCAAGGAGTGGCAGGCGGCCATTAAGGGGCTGTCGCTGATTCCCCAGGGCACCATGATCTATGGCGAAGCCCAGGCCCAGCTCAGCGACTATCGGCAGCAGCTGAACCGCGCCAGCAACCGCTCTACCCTAGAGGAGGCTGGCGCTCGCAACTACCACCAGGCGGTGCAGGCCGCCCGCAATGCCGCCGCTGCCGAGGCCAAGGGCCAGTGGACCCTGGCGGTCGGCCAATGGCAACAGGCGGTGGCCAGCGCCCAGCAAATTCCCTCCGACACTATTCTGGCGGCGGAGGGTGGGGTACTGCTAGAGACCTACCGACCGGCCATGGCCAATGCCCAAAACCGATTGCGCACCGCCGTAGCCCTGCAAACGCTGACCACTAACCTAACCCAGCTCTGCGAATTTTCGGCCACCCCCTGCACTGTGCGCGAAGATGCCAGCCAAATTCGCGTGGTGCTCTCTAGCCAGTACGCCGAGCCGCTACGCCAGGCCATTACTCCCCCCGCTGCCGACGGCACCTTTGCCTTTACGAACCAGCTCAACCCCAGCTCTCAGCAGCTGATTGAGCAGATTATTACCACCAGCCACCAGGTTGATCGTCAGGTGGCCGTTTATGACGCGCAAGGGGGGTTCGTAGCCCGCTACCGGCCAGACCTGGGTGGGTTCATCAAAAATTAAAGCGGCTCTATACCGCCACAGGGGCGGCTACCTGAATCTGGTTTTTGCCGTTGTATTTAGCAGCGTAGAGGGCCGCGTCGGCCAGCTGGTAGCTCTGGGTAATGCCTTGGTCGGAGGTAAAGCCGCTGAGGCCAATGCTGACCGAAATCAGTGGGCAACGGCTAGGCGGATTGAGCTGGGGCATGGTGATCTGCAAAATCGCTTGGCGAATGACCTCGGCTTTATCCAGGGCTTCTTCGGGCAGGCAGCCCACCATCAGCAGGGCAAACTCGTCACCGCCAATGCGGGCCGCTAGGTCGGTGGTGCGAATCTGACGACTCAGCACCTGCCCCACTGCCTGAAGCAGCTGGTCGCCTGCGCTGTGCCCGTAGGTGTCGTTAATGTCTTTAAACCCGTCGAGATCAAGCAGCATGAGGGTGTGCCCCGTCGCGCCGGGCTGATAGACCAGAGCGGTCAAGGCGGCCTCTAGCCCCCGGCGGTTGGCAATGCCGGTGAGGGGGTCTTGCTCGACCAGCGCCCGAATGGTGACTAGATCTTTGTGGGTGTTGAGCAGCTGCGGCACCAGGGCCTTCAGCTCCCAGGCGGTGTAGAGGCTGATCACGGCAGTAATCCAGGTCCAAGCGCCTTCGAGCCAGTAGTTGGTATGCCAGATATTCCACACGCGCAGGCCGTGGCCAATGCCACAGCTAAAAATAAAGGCCGCAAAGAGCAGCAGCACCGGTCGAATCTGAAGGTCGATGTGCTGTCGGTTGAGCAGCAGCAGCAGCGGAATTGAAAAATAGGCGACGGCGACGGCTAGGTCGCTGGCCACATGCAGGGATGTCAGCTGGGGATCCCACAGGAAACAAGACCCGTGGGGCATAAGAGCAATCATGGGAAACACAATTAAGGGAACAGGCGTTATTTAGCGTTGGCCACTGCGCTTAGGACACAAATCACTACCATGGGCAAAAACTGGGGCAGCGCCCTGGCGTATAGCCCTCGCTTCAAGGGATTGTGCAGAATGTCCTAACCGGTCTGGCGATGGCTTACCTGCGGTGGGTAGTTGGGCTTACCGCTCGGGTCAGGGCCCACTGCGCACAACGGCAGGGCAACATTTTGTAACCACAGACCTTTAACCTTTACCAAAAGAAGCTGGGGCGGCAAGGGTATAAAGCCTTAATCAGACAGAGGTTTTCTCAGTACACTCTGAATGGCCTTAGAGTTCCCCCCCATGACATTATTGCAAACGCCTCTCTATTCTGCCTGCGTCGATCAACAGGCGCGCATGACTGAGTTTGCGGGCTGGTCGATGCCTGTGCAGTTTGGCGGCATTAAGCAAGAGCACCAGGCGGTGCGGCAGCGGGCCGGGCTGTTTGATATCTCCCACATGGGCAAATTTGAGCTGCGGGGGCCGGGGGTGATAGCGGCCCTGCAAACCCTGGTGCCCTCTAACCTAGATCGACTCACTCAGGGCCAGGCCCAGTACACCGTGCTGCTTAACCCCAAGGGCGGTATTATCGACGATTTGATCGTTTACCTCAAGTCGCCGCGCTCTAGTAGCTCAGGGATGGGTTCAGAGACGGTGGCGCTAATTGTCAATGCCGCTACGACCGACAAAGACAAAGCCTGGCTGCTAGAGCATCTGGAAGGTAAGGGGATAGAGCTGGTGGATGAATCGCGCGATCGCGCCCTAATCTCCCTCCAAGGCCCCGCCGCCGCTACCCTCCTCCAGCCCCACACCGTTCTCGATTTGAGCGCCCTGGGCCGCTTTGCCCACCGCGACACCGCCCTGCTGGGGCAGCTCGCCTGGGTCGCCCGCACCGGCTATACCGGCGAAGACGGCTTTGAAATTATGACTGACCCCGACACCGCCCTGGCCCTGTGGCAGACCCTGACCGAGGCCGGGGCCGCCCCCTGCGGCCTCGGAGCCCGCGACACCCTGCGCCTGGAGGCCGCCATGGCCCTCTACGGCCAAGACATAGACGACACCACCAGCCCCCTAGAGGCTGGCCTGGGCTGGCTCGTACACCTAGAAGAAAAGGGGGATTTTGTGGGGCGATCGGTGCTTGAGCAGCAAAAGGCCGAGGGGGTCAGCCGCCGCCTGGTGGGCCTGGCCATGGATGGTCGCCATATCGCCCGCCACGACTACCCGGTGCTGTATCAGGGCGATCGCGTCGGCACCGTCACCAGCGGCACCCTAGCCCCCACGCTGAATATCCCCATTGGCCTGGCCTACGTCGCCGCTCCCCTGGCCAAGGTGGGTCAGGCCCTTGAGGTCGAGGTGCGCGGTGAACCCCAAGGAGCGACGGTGGTGAAGCGGCCTTTTTATCGAGCGGGATGAGGGGTGAGGGGTGAGGGGTGAGGGGTGAGGCAGTCAAATACTCCCTACCCCCTACTCCCCACCCCCTACTCCCCATTCCCTGCGCCAAAACCGCCGTCTCATGGCACACTGGCACTGGATTCCATTCAATCTGTACGACGGCTGCGCGACAAACTACTTTCCCTGGGGCGATGTGAGGTTACGCCATGGCATTTGAATATCCCGAAACCCTGAAATATCTCGACAGCCACGAATATGCCCGCACTGATGACGACGAGGGCATTGTCACTGTGGGCATTACCGCCTTTGCCATTGACCAGCTGGGGGACATCGTCTTCTTAGAACTGCCCGAGATCGGTGACAGTCTCGAAAAGGGCGAAAAGTTTGGCACGGTGGAGTCGGTCAAGGCGGTAGAGGAACTGAAATCGCCGGTCTCTGGCGAGGTGCTAGAGCGCAATGAAGCGCTAATTGAAGCGCCGGAGCAGATTGGCGATGACCCCTACGGCGACGGCTGGCTGGTTAAAATCAGGGCCACCGACCTCGATGACCTCGACGACGCCCTGACCGCCGAGGAGTACAAAGATCAGGTGGGCGGCTAGATCTTGCGTTTATTCAAGACCTGGCTATACTAGGGCTGACTTTCCCTGCGCCTCTAGCTGGGCGAGCTATCGTCCCCTTGACTAGCAGCGAGCCACTCTCAGGAAGCGGGCATGGCTTCAGACCAAGACACCTCTGAGCGACCGATTTATCCAGGGCAGGCCCCTGGGTCTGTTCGTCCTGTGCCGCTGCCCCCAGGGCTGCCCGTCCGCGATTCAGGGCTGCCCCGCTACGATCCCCTGGCTGAACTGCGGCAGCGGGGCGATGCTGAGGTGCCGGTTCCGGTTCGGCGTCCGCTACGGCAGGTGGTGGTGCAGCGGTTGGCCAAAACCTGGCCGGTCTGGTCGGTGGGCGTCTTGGTGGTGGTGTCTGGGGTCGGGGTGATGTCGGCCATCAGCCTGTTTCGGATTCCTAACCTGCCCAACTGTCGGGCGATTTTTTGGCCCACGGCTTCGGCCACCACCCGATTGCAGTGCGCCGAGGCCTACGCCGAGCAGGCGACGGTAGAGGGCTATTTAGACGCGATCGCCCTGCTAGAGTCTTTACCCACCGATCACCCCTTACGAGGCGAGATCGATCTGCGCATTGAAGACTGGTCAGAAAAGATTCTGGCGCTGGCCGAGACCACGTTTCAGTCGGGGGATTTGGCAGAGGCGATCGCGATCGCCCAGCGCATTCCCAACCACACCGCTGCTGCTCAGTTGGTCAGTCAGCAGGTTAGCGACTGGAACCAGATCTGGAAAGACGCCGAAACTATCTATCAGGCTGCCGAGACCGACCTCAAAGCGCTGGCCTTTCAGGATGCCTTTGCCAAGGCCATTCAGCTGCTGGATGTAGACAACACCTATTGGAAAACCACTAAGTACGATGAGCTGACCGCCAAAATCACCGCCGCCCGCGAAGACCTCAACAAGCTGGGCAAGGCCAAAGAGCTAGCCCGGCAGGGCACGCTCAAAGGGATGCAGGAGGCTCTGGCGATCGCCCAGGGCATCCCCACTCAGAGCCCCGTCTACGCCGAGGCCCAGACCGTAATTCGGCAGTTTGGCCGCGATCTGCTGGATATGGCTGAATCGGCCCTGGAGCGCCGCGACGCCGAGGCGGCGGGGCAAATGCTGGAGGCAATTCCGGCGGCGCTGAGCATGGGGGCCGAAATTGCCGATATGCGCACCCTGATTGACGCTACCCAGCTGTCGTGGCAGGGCGGCATTAGTGGCCTAGAGGGCGCGATCGTGCGGCTCCAGAGCATTGGGGCCGATCGCCCCCTCTACGGCAAGGCCCAGGGCCTGATGCGCCGCTGGCAAGAAGAAGTGGAGGGGCGATCGCAGCTGGAGTGGGCTCGGCAGGTGGCCTTGCCGGGCACCATCGCCGACCTCCAAGCCGCCATCATTGAGGCCCAAAAAGTCTCCCGCGCCAACCCGGCCTGGGATGACACCGAAGCTCAAATTGGCCGCTGGCGGAGCCAGATTGAAACCACCGAGGATCGCCCCATTCTCAGCCAGGCGCAGCAGCAGGCCCAGGTGGGAGATCTGGCTGGGGCGATCGCCACCGCCCGCCAGATCGGCTCGGGCCGCGCCCTCTACGACGAAGCCCAGGGAGAGATCAGCCAGTGGCGGGCCGACCTCCAGCGGGCCGAAGATGGCCCGCTCCTGGCCCAGGCCCGCCAGCTCGCTGCCCAGGGCCGATTAGCTGAAGCCGTAGCGGTAGCCTCGCGCATTGGCTCGGGCCGCGCTCTGCATGGCGATGCCCAGGCCAACATTCAAACCTGGCGGGGCCAGCTTCAGGGGCAGCAGCTGTTGCAGCAGGCCTACCAGGCCGCTCAGCTGGGTACCGTCGGTGCCCTAGTGGATGCGGTACGGCTGGCTCAGCAGGTGCCCGAGAGCAGCCCCCAGCGGGCCGAAGCCACCCAGGCCCTCACCCGCTGGAGCTGGGACATTCTGCGCCTGGCCGAAACCGAAGCCGTAACCAACCCCAGTCGGGCGATCGCCCTGGCCGAGGCCGTGCCCGCCCAAACCGAAGCCTACGCCCAAGCCCAGCTGCGCCTGCGCGAGTGGCGCGCCGCCCTAGAGCCCCAGGGCGGCATGACCATGCCTTAGGGAGAGCCCTCGACGGTGCTGTGCTTCAGGCGGGATCTGGCTGCTAGCGGTAGATTCTCCCGCCTGGGGGCGATCAATCTGGCCCATACTCCACTAAGATTTTCCTAAGCATTCGCGGTTGTTTAGCGCTATCCATGCACGGCTCAATGTCTGATTCGGAGAAAATTCCAGAGATTCTCAAGCTGATTGACATTCTCGATGGGCTAGAGGCATTAATTGAGAGCGCCCCCAACGAAGACGTGGAGGATGTTTTAGAGGAGGCGTGGCTGCAAATCAGCGACACCTTCCCCGACGACTTTAAGGCCGCTACCCAGCACGACGCCGGGGCCGAGGGGCTGCGGCGCTACCTCAAGGTGAAGACGTTTTTTGAGAATCCGTCGGAGCGCTCCATTGGTGCGGCGGAGCTAGAGGAGTACTATCGCAGCTACATTGCCGCCGAGGAAGACGAAGAGCCCACGGACTTTTTCTTTCCCGAGTAAAGGCCAGGGCCAGGCTAGTGAGACGTAGGGGTGCTGGCCAGCATCAGCAGGGTCTCAGCGTCAGCGGCGGGAAGGGGTCTGGCAAACCAGTAGCCCTGGCCCAGTTCGCAGCCCAGGCGGTGCAGGTGACAGAGCTGGGCCTGGGTCTCGACCCCTTCGGCGATCGCGGCCAGCCCCAGGCGATTGCTCAACGTAATGATGGTCTCCACAATGTCGGAATTGCGGTGGCTGGCCTCCATGGCCATGACGAAGGAGCGGTCGATTTTGAGGGCATCGACGGGCAGCTGGTGCAGGTAGCTGAGGGATGAATAGCCGGTGCCAAAGTCGTCGATGGTGACGGTAAAGCCGTGGTGTTTGAGCTGCTGCAGAATGGTGACCATCGCCTGAATGTCTTCGATTAGGGTGCCCTCGGTAATTTCGAGGTTGAGGTGGCGGCCCTGGAGACCGGTTTGGGCCAGGATGCGGGTGAGCTCGTTGAGCAGATCGCTGCGCAGCAGATCCTTGACCGAAAAATTAATGCTCACCGTCAGTTCGGCGCAGTGGGGGTAGCGCTGGTGCCACAGGGCCAGCTGCTGGGTGGCCTGGGCCAAGACCCAGCGATCGAGGGGAACGATCAGCCCGGTTTCTTCGGCGATGGGAATAAAACTGTCTGGGGAAATGAAGCCGCGATCGGGGTGCTGCCACCGCACCAGCGCCTCAAACCCCGAGATTTCCTTACTCTCTAGGTGAAGGATGGGCTGGTAGTAGAGCATCAGCTCCCCCCGATCGATGGCGTCGCGGAGCTCCTGTTCGAGCTGGAGCCGCTGGAGGGCTTGCAGGTGCATAGCCTCGTTGAACACCACGTAGCGCCCCCGCCCCTGGGCCTTGGCCCGATACATGGCAATGTCGGCATCGCGCAGGGGTTCGGAGGGGGTATGGTAAGCGCCATCTCCCATGACCAGGCCAATGCTGGCGTTGAGAAATACGTTGCGCCCGCCCACCGCCAGGGGTTCTTGCAGCTCTTGCAGCAGCCGCTCGGCAATGCGCGCGGGCTCTTGCAGGGTGTCGATGTCTTCGAGCAGCAGCACAAATTCGTCGCCTCCCAGGCGGGCGGCCAGGTCGGCGGTGCGAATCAGCGATCGCAGCTTTTGGGCCACCACCACCAGCACCTCATCCCCGGCCAGGTGGCCGAGACTGTCGTTAATCACTTTGAAATGGTCTAAATCGAGGAACAAGACCGCAAACTGGCGCAGGCTGCCGCGACGGCAGCGCTGAAGGGCTAGGTCGAGCCGCTGCATCAGAAAGTTGCGGTTGGGCAGCTGGGTGAGGGCATCGTGGAGGCTGTTGAACAACATCTGGTCGGCGACCCGACGGTGCTCGGCCTCGGCCATACGGCGCTCGGTAATGTCGGTGTAGGTGCCGCTCATGCGCAGGGGGCGATAGGTATTGTCCCACTCCACCACTTTGCCCCGGTCGAGTACCCAGACCCAGTGACCCTGGCGGTGGCGCAGGCGAAACTCGCAGTCGTAGCTGGGGGTTTCGCCCTCAAAATGGCGCTGGAGCGCCACTTTTTTGCGGCTCCAGTCGTCGGGGTGCACAAATCGCTGCCAGGTATCGATGCGGGCCGGGGCAAGGTCGCCGGGGGCATAGCCAATTAGGGCCGCACAGCGATCGCTGGCCCAGACCTCGCCGGTTTGCACCTGCCAATCCCAAATGCCAATGCCAGAGCCATCGATGGCCAGATGCAGCAGTTCTCGGGTGCGATCGAGCTCGGCCATAGCCGCCCGGCGATCGCGGCGACTGTGGGCCTCGCGCACCTCGCGGCGCACCGCCTCGGCCAGGCGCGAGAGGTTGTCTTTCATCACGTAGTCGTGGGCACCGGCTCGCATCATATCGACGGCGGTGGCCTCCCCAACGGTGCCAGAAACAACGATAAACGGCAGGTCGCAAGCATGCTGCTGGAGAAGATCGAGGGCAGCGGGAGCACTAAAGTGGGGCATTTGGTAGTCTGACAGCACCACATCCCATTCCTCCCCATCGAGGGCCGCGCGAAAGTCGTCCGCCGTTTGTACCTGTACCCAGGTGGGGGCAAACCCGGCCCGGCGCAGCTCTCGCAGCAGCAGCAGCAGGTCGTCCTCAGAGTCTTCTACAATCAGCGCCCTAAGGGGTTCAGCAACAGTCATGGCAACGTGGGAGGCAGCTCACTTATCAATGCCCAATAGAGACCGAGCTGGCGCACGGCCTCAGTAAATTCGTCGATGTTTACGGGCTTGCGCACGTAGCTGTTGGCCCCCAGGCTGTAGCTTTCAATAATATCGCGGTCTTCACTGGACGAGGTGAGCATGACAACCGGCAGCAGGCGGGTGCGATCGCTGGCGCGAATCTGCCGCAGCACCTCTAGCCCATCGACCTTAGGCAGCTTGAGATCGAGCAGCACCACGCAGGGCAGGGGGTCGGGGCCAAACACCTGCCGCAGGGCCTCTTCGCCGTTGCGGGTCACCACCACTGGGTTAGCCAGGTTGCCCCGGCGCAGGGCGCGCAGGGTGAGTCGCTCATCGTCGGGGTTGTCTTCGACCAGCAAAATGGAGCGCAGTGCCGTCATGGCGACCCCTCTGGCCCTGTGGAACCCGAGGGCAGGGTGAAGTAAAAGGTAGCTCCCTGCTCTAGGGCGGCCTCGGCCCACACCCGCCCGCCCTGGCGGTGAATGGCCCGCTGCACCGTGGCCAGGCCAATGCCAGTGCCCGGAAACTCGTCGGTGTTGTGCAGCCGCTGAAACACCCCAAATAGCTTGTTGGCGTAGGCCATATCAAACCCAGCCCCATCGTCGCGCAGGGAGTAGATTCTCTCCCCTCCTTGAATAACCATGCCAAACTCAATGCGGGCGCTGGGGTGGTGGGCGGTAAACTTCCAGGCGTTTTGCACCAGGTTGGCGATCGCCACCCGCATCAGCGTGGGGTCGGCGGTGACAGTGAGATCGGGCGCGATCGCCACCGCCACCGCCCGGTCGGGCTCGTCGTGGCGCAGCTCATCTATCTGCTCTTGCACCAGAGCGCTGAGGTTGAGCGAGGTGTAGGTGATAGCTGAGCGCGACACCCGCGACAGCCGCAGCAGATCGTCAATCAGTCGCCCCATGCGGCTGACGTTGTGACGAATGCGATCGAAATAATCGCGTCCTTCATCGCTAAACTGGTCGCCGTAGTCTTCGACTAGCGCCCGGCTGAAGCCGTCGATCGCCCGCAGCGGGGCGCGCAAATCGTGGGAGACCGAGTAGGCGAAGGCCTCTAGCTCGCGGTTAGAGGCTTCGAGCTGGGCGGTGGTGCGCAGTAGTTGCTCTTCAGCCTGCTTGGCCTCGGTGATGTCGGTGTTGGTGCCAATCAGGCGGCAGGGCTGGCCCTGGTTGTCCCGTTGCACCAGGGCGGTGGCTCTGATCCAGCGCAGTTCGCCATCACTGCGATAAACGCGAAACTCCAGGACTGATGGGGCAGATCGCTGGAGAATGCGTTCAAAGTCAGCATCGATGCCGTCAATGTCGTCGCTGTGGACGGTACAGCGCCAGGCGGCCATCGTCATGGCACCGTCGTCTGGAGAAAGTTCTAGGATCTCGTACATGCGCTGATCCCAATGCAGCTGCTGGGTGGCGAGATCCATCTCCCAGCTGCCAATGCCCCCCGACTCTAGAGCCAGATCTAAGCGTAGGGACAGGTTCCGCAAATGGGCTTCGGCCTGCTTTTGGTCGGTAATGTCGTAGTTGATGCCGACAACGCTCAGGGGCTGCCCCTGGGCGTTGCGCCGCACCAGGGCGCTAGATCTAATCCAGCCCAGGGTGCCGTCGCCTCGCCAGATGCGGAACTCGAGGTCGTAGGAGATGTCGTGGTCAACTAGGGCCTGGTGGGCGGTTTCAACCCGCTGAATGTCGTCGGTGTAGACCTGCGCCCGCCAGTCGGTGTAGTTGGCCTGCTGCCCCAGCTGGGCAAACCCGTACAGGTCGATCAAGCACTGATCCCAGATCACTGTATCGGTTCCCATGTCCCGCTCCCAGGTGCCGATGTGGGCCGACTCTAGGGCCAGCGACAGCCGCAGCGACAGACTCTGAGTCTGGGCGGTCGCCCGCTTCTGCTCGGTAATATCGTAGTTGATGCCCACCATGGCCACGGCTGCTCCGGCGGGCGATCGCTGCACTAGGGCCGCAGCCCGAATCCACCGCAGCTCGCCGCTAGGGCGGTAAAACCGAAACTCGACGTCCAAAGGCAATTCGTCTTGCAGGGCCTGGTGAATGGCCGCCTCAACGGTGGGCCAATCGTCGGGATGCACGCGGGTAGCCCAGTCGTCGAAGACAGCGGCCCGGCCCAGGCTTTCGAAGCCCCAGATTTCGTACATGCGCTGATCCCAGGCGATCGCCTGGTGGAGATCCCAACTCCAGGTGCCAATGCACCCCGACTCCAGGGCCAGCGACAGCCGCAGCGACAGGTTTTGCACCTGCTCTTCCTGGGCGCGGCGTTCGGCTTCGACCTGTTTGCGTTCGCTGATGTCTTGCACCGTGCCGGTTAGATGGGTGAGCCGATTGGCCCCATCGACCACGGCTTCGCCTTTGACATGGATGTAGCCCAGACTGCCATCGACGCGTACAATGCAAAATTCTTCGTCGTAGGGCTGATGGGTGGCAATCGTTGTCTCTACAATCTGGCGGTGGCGGTCTCGATCCTCGGGGTGAAAATAGCTTTGTAAAGCTTCGAAGCTCGCGGGGTTGGCCCCCACCTCTAGGCCAAAAAGGCGGTAGACCTGGTCTGACCAAGTGATGCCCTCGGTGGCCAGCTCAAATTCCCAGCTGCCCAGGTTGCCGATGCGCTGAGCCGCTTGCAGATGGGCCTGGTTTCTTCTCAGCTGCGCCTCGGCCTGCTTCAGGGGGGTGATATCGACGTGGCAGCCCACCATGCGCAGGGGTTGACCGGCCTCATCCCACTCGATCACCTGGCCGGCGCAAAGCACCCACACGGTAGCACCATTTTTGTGGCGATAGCGCACCTCAACGTAGTGCTGCACCTCGCCCCGACTCTGCACGTGGCGATCGAGGGAAGCCAGCGCCTTGGGAATATCGTCGGCAAAGGCAATCTGCTGCCAGGTATCGAGCCGGTTGGGCAGTTCGTCTTCGGCGTAGCCAAACATGGCCTTGAGGCCGCGGCTGTAGTAAGCCGTCTGGTGCTGGAAGTCAAAATCCCAGTAGCCTGCCAGCACTGAATCGACAATCTGCTCTAGGAGGATGAGTTCGTGGCGCAGCTGCTCGGTTTGCTGGTGCTGGGCGGCGGCGGTTTTGCGATCGCTAATATCCGTAAAGTAAATCGTGATGCCGTGGCTGTCGGGGTAGAGCCGCACCTCAAACCAGCCGTCTAGGGGCGGAAAGTAATATTCCAAAAATTCAGGCTGCTGCTGCTCAATGGCGCGGTGGTAGACCTCGTAGACGGGGGTGTCTACCGCCTCGGGGAACTCAGTCCAGATATGTTTGCCGATGATCTCTAGCGCCGTTCGCCCTAGGGTTTGCTCGGCGCTGGGGTTGAGGTACACACAGCGCGAGTCGCGGTCAAAGGCGATAATGCCGTCGTTGATGCGGTCAAACACGTGGGCCAGGCTGTCGCGCGCCGCCGTGGCATCGCGCTGGGCCATCTGGGCCTCGGTGAGCAGCCGCTGCTGGGTTTGCTGGGTCGCCACGCGATCGCTAATATCCCGCGAGATGCACAGCAGCGACTCGACTTGGCCCTGCTCAGACCACTCGGGGACGATCGCCATCTCAAAGTGGCGCTCGCCGCTCAGGGTTGGGGTGGTAAACTCAATCGCCTGTTTCTCGCCGGTAGCCAGTACCAGGGCGGCAGCGGCTTCCCAGTGGTTGACCATGGTGCTGTCGAGGCCGACCTCGCGGCAGGTTTTGCCTAAAAAGTCAGCGGTGCTCACCCCGGTAATGGCCGTCAGCGCCGGGCTGACGTAGAGATGGCGCAAATTGCGATCGAACCGCTCAATAATATCGGGGGAGTTTTCGACCAGGTTTTGGTACTGCTGGCGAGCCATATCTAGGGCCGTGGGGCGCTGTCGCTCAGGCTGGGGTCTCAGCGACAGCCTGGCCCTGAGGGCGTCAGGGGTGAGGTCGGCTTTAAATAGATAGTCAGCGGCACCCAGTTTCATCGCCTCCAGGGCGGCGCGCTCTCGGCCAGGGCCCACCAGCACCACCACTGGGATGGGGCGCTGCGGGCAAACTTCACCCAGAGCGTTTAAAAACGCCGGCCCGCTGCCTGCGGCCCAATCCAGGTCAAGTATCGCCCAGTCAACCTGATTGGTCAGCCATAGCGCCAGAGCTTGAGCCGGTGTAGCGGCCTCGATCAGGGTATAGGGAATCGGGACGATTGTAACCTGTTGCTCAAAGGCGGTGCGCTCAGCGGCATCAGCCATGAGCAGCAGCAGCGTAGCGCGATCGCACTGCCGCCGCTCTTTTAAGGAAAAAGAGCTATCTGCAATTTGGGGTTGAGACTGAAGTTGGGCCATAGGGCAGTGCCACGATTGAGCAAAGAATCTATCCACCCTTGGAGGATTGACAGCCTACTGTTTAAACTAACCCTGACTACCCAGGCTGCCCTAGAGTCGTAATATAAATCACCGCTTCGTCGGGCGGAATGCCCAGCACCTCGTTGACCTGGTCGTCGAAAAAGCCGCCAATGCCGCTCACCCCTAGCCCCAGCCGAATGGCGGCCAGATTCAGCCGCTGGCCCAGATGCCCGGCATCTAGGTGCAGGTAGCGGTAGACGCGATCGCCGTAGGCCGCCACCGCCCCCTGTAGATCGGCGGTGTGAAACACCACCGCTGCGGCATCGCGGCCCAGCTCTTGCCCCAGACAGAGGTAGTGCAGCTCGCGGCGAAAGTTTTTAAAGCGCACCTGGCGCAGCTCTTCGCTGCGGGGGGCGTAGTAGTAGCAGCCGTCGTCGAGCCCCTCGACCCCGCAGGCCACCACAAAGGTGTGCACGAGGGTGCGATCGCTGTAGTCGGGGTCGGGGTCAAACCCCTGACTCAGGTAGTGGTGAGGCTGATAGGTAAAGTCGAGCAGCAGTCTGAGGGCCTCCAGAGAAATTGAGCCGCCGCTGTAGCGCCGGGTCGATCGCCGCTTAAAGAGGGTGGTTTCGAGCTCCTCCAGGTGGGCTCCCCAGGCGATCGGGGCGCTGCTGGTCGGTACCCGCAACCCAAAGGGCAGGTTGTACTTATCCTCTAGGGTATCGACGGGCTGCGGGGTGTCGCCCGTGGAGCGCATTGCCCACGGGGGGACATCTGCCGTGGGGGCAATGGCCGTCGCCTGGTGAAAGTAACTCAGCAATTCCCCATCGGGCACCGTGGGAAAGTGGGTCTGGGGCGATGTGGCAAAGGCCACCTGGGCATAGGGCAGATTTTGCTCCACCATCAGCAGGTCGGCCAGGGGCAGTACCGCCAATGCTCCCTCCTGGGCGGGGTCGAGGTAAAGCAGCTCGGCGATCGCCTGGTCGGCAAAGCTGGCGATCAGGTGGGGGCGATAGTCAACCAGGGCACTGGCCAGCTCCAGATTGCCCAGCAGATGGCCCACATCGAGGCAAATGCGGCGGTAGGCCCGGTCTTGGTAGCGCCAGGCCGAGCGATAAAACACCCCGGTAACCACCATCGCCAAATGGGTGGCCTCCAGCGCCGGGTGCCAAAAACAGGCTCGCTGGAGGTCTTGCCAGCCGTGGTCTTCCCAGTAGCGCCAGAGGCTGTGGCTGCGGGCCTGGTAGTTGTAGAGCCCCGCTGGCAGCAGCCGAGTACCGCGCGAAATAAGATAGATCTCCGCCGGATACAGGCCCCCCGCCGAAGGGGCCGATCGCAGATAAAAGGTCTGCCCCATATCGGTCGGAAGCTTGGCCGTCAGCCCGTAGGCGTTGATCAGCAGGCGCGACAGCCGCATCCAATCTACCCGGTCGTCGTCTGGGGCTGGGGAGTTCCCCTCTTCTAAGTAGGGCTTGAGGTCAATCTCTGCCCCTACCCGGTAGGTCTTAAAGGGGATGGGCTGCTGGCTGTAGTCAAGGGGCCGCGCCTTCGATTTGACGGTGTCGGGGGCGTACTTGGTACGGCTATGGTAGTGCTGGGCGATGGAAACCAGAGCGTCGGGCATGGCCAAGGGCATTAGGGAGGCGATCGCAAGCCGCCACAGACGGCTGCCTAGATTTTAGCCAAGCCCAGGGCGTTAGCGCAGAAAAGAGCGCAGAGCAGCCGGGAATAGTCAAAATTCCCTGGGAGCCCACGGGTTTTTCCCTTACCCACGGTCGAGACCTTTTGGGGTACCTTCACTTTGGGTTGCCTCCACTGTCGCATCAGCCCACCTTTCGCTTAGGCATGGCCACTCGTGGACGGGAAAGATTGGCCGACTCTAAATTTTCGGTGTAATAAAAGTAGCTATCTGGCTCAGCTTTTATATCTATGCCATTGATGACCATGCCCAGTACTCGCTGGCCCGACTGGTCTAAAAATTCCTTGGCAGACTTAGCTTTGGCGGCATCGGTAACCCCAGGGCGCACCACCATCAAAAGGCCGTCTGCCAGCTTGCCCAAGACATTGGCATCCGCTCGACCCAACAGCGGCGGCGCATCAAAAATAATGATTTCATAGCTGTCCGCCAAGTCTGCCAGGAGAGCTGCCATCCGTTTTGAGTCTAAAAGCGCCACGGGGTTAGGGGGTGTAACGCCCGCCGTCAGCAGGCTCAGGTTGGGCATAACCCCCTGGACGGCGTCCTTAAAATCGATCTGCTCCACAAGAACGTTGCTCAGGCCGGTGAGGTTAGGTGTTCCCCAGACCCGGTGCTGCACGGGGCGACGGAGATCGGCATCGATCAGCAGTACTCTGCGGCCAACCTGGGCCATGGCCACCGCCAGGTTGGCCGCCACTTCCGACTTGCCTTCTTGGGGCACTGAACTGGTGACGACGATAGACTTGAGGGAGCGATCAGACCCTAGGAACTTGAGGTTGGTCTGTAGCATACGAAAGGCTTCGCTCAGGGGAGAACGCCCCAAGTCTCGGGTTACCACGCTGGGAATCCAGCGTTCCTGATGGGCATAGAGGAGGCTTTCCTCTGCGGGGCTAGTGGTCGGAATCACCCCCAAAATTGTCAGGCCAAAAATATCCTTGGCTTCCTTAACGGTTTTGACAGAACTGTCGAGCAGGTCTAGCACAAAGGCCACTACCACCCCTAGCAGCATGCCCGCCACCATGCCCGCGGCTAGCACGAGCTTGCGATTAGACCCTAGGGGATATTCTGGAGGCACGGCGGGTGAAATCAGGCGGACATTGCCAATACGCTGGCTTTCGGCCACCTGAAGTTCTTGAAAACGAGTTAACAGCGTTTGGTAGGTGGCCTTAGCTACTTCTAGATCTCGTTCGAGTTGGCCTTGCTGCTTCTCCAGTTCGGGCAGCAAAAGCATGCGATCGCTGTAGCGCTGTTCCTGCTCAGATAAAACCTCAATCTGGCTAGCTAGCCCCTGCCGTTGGGCATCTAAATTGATTAATTCACCGATTAGCCCTGCCTCGAGGTCACCAATCTGCAAATTGGCCTGCTGAGAGAGCAATCGATCATTGACCACCTGGTCAATCCGCTGGCTCAAAATCGATTGTAGACTCTCTCGCTGGCTGTTGAGCCTAGAGATAGTCTGGCTATCGGGGGTAAAAAGGGCGCTATTGGCGGCAATCTCTTGTTCTATTCGCTGCAACTCTTCGAGGGCTGCCTGTACCCCCGCCGACTGACTGAGGGCGGCCAAAACAATCCCATACTGAGAATCATCAATATTGAGCTGAGCGCGATAGTTGGCAGACACTGAGTCTATACTCGAAATCTGCGATTCGGCCCCGTCAATCTGCTGCTGTAGGCCAAACGATATATCGACTAGAGAACTGGCCTCTTGGCTCAGAGCAACAATCTGATTGCGCTCTTTGAACTGCTTGAGGTTGTTTTCTGCCTGATTCAGGTCGGCCTCAGTCTTAGGTAGCTGCTGGGAAATAAAGTCTCTGGCTGATACGGCCTCAGAACGGTTTTCGCGCAGGTTATCTCGAATAAATATATCGGCAATTTTATTGACGACTAGGGCAGCTTGTTCAGGTTCCTTAGAAGAGTAGGCAATGCTGAGAACATCGGTACCTGGCAGAGCACTGATGGACAGATCTTTTGTGATGTCATCGGCCTGGGCTAGGTTGCCCTCGCTATCTCGTAGGTCTAGCTCTTGAATAGCAGTATCGATAATAGGTCTAGATTGAATAACCTCTACCTGGGTGTCGAGCGGATTTGCCTCGAAGGTCAGAGACTCGACTCGACCCAGCGCCTCACCCAAACCCGTTAACGAGGTCGATCGATCGCTTCTAAACAAGAGTTTGGCCTCAGCTTGGTAGGCAGACTCTTCAGTTAGGGCAAGCAGCAGAGCCGCTAAGGTCACGACGCTAAAAACTCCGATCGCCGGTTTCCAGCGTCTTTTTAGGATTAACCAATAGCTGCGAAAATTAATGTCCTCAACTACAAACTCGTTATCCATAGTGACCGTCGAATAGTTGTCTTAAAAAACGTAAACCTGGGTGAGCGCATAGGCCAAAGACTAGTCGTTATTAAATAGGCCAAAAATATTTAGAATGCCAAGAAAACCCGATAGCGGCGATAAAATTGGCCCCAAGGCTCGATTAATATTGTCAATGCCCACTAAGTATCCCCGCTTGGGAACCAAAATAACATCTCCATCTTGAATCTGATAGCTGTCTACTAAGCTGGATAAATCGACCTGCTGGTCTTCAACCTGTCCGCTGCTCGACAGCCGCACTAGACGGACATCCCCCAACGCTGCGTCTGCGTTTGGCCCACCTGCCGCAGCGATCGCCCCTGAGATAGAGCTGTTGGGCTGTACCTGCACTTCCCCCGGATTGACCACGCCTTCGCCAATCACCCGCACCCGCACATTGGTCGGGGCAATGCTCGAACTGGCAAGTAGCGCCTGGTCAATTTCAGTGGCGGTATCGGCCTTGGGCACATAGACCACATCGCCATCAAACATCACTAAAACACCCAAATTGTCTTGACCAATTAGGGCACTCCACAGGTTGATGGCATAGTCTCTGGTTTCGCCGCTGGCGATGCGACGCTTTACGACCACCTGACGAATATCGGCGGTTCGACGAATGCCGCCTGCGGCGGCCAAGGCCGCGGTTAGGGTGGGCGTGGTGGTGGTGGTGGTCAGACTGTTGCCGCTGGCAATGTTGGTTTGGGCCTGGGTCAAACTGCCCAACTGCACCGGCCCGGGCCGATAGACATCGCCCACCACATTGACGACCACAGGGCGGAGCACCGTTAGACTCATGTCTACCCTGGGGCTGACCAACTCCCGGCTCAGCAGGCCCCTAACCTCGATTTCTAAAGCTTCTAGGGTTTTGCCAGCAGCCACCACGGTGCCGACTAGGGGTAGGCGAATGCTGCCATCCGAAAGTACAAAGCGTTGGCTAGAAGCCCAATCAAACGCCTCATAGCCAATAATATCCATGCTGATTTGGTCGCCTGGGCCGAGCAGGTAATCGCTGAACAGGTCACCCCCAGGGGCAACCGGCGTACTGACGGGCTGTGCCTCAGGTACCCTCGGCTGGTCAGACCCGCTGGGATAGGATAGCGGCAACCCATCTTCAGGCTGGGGCGCTTGGGCGATCAAGGGAGTGGCGGTTTCTCTGCCCTCAAACGCGTGAACTGGGGCGATCGCCCCCATCCAACTACTGTCCGTCGCCATCAGGGCCAGAGCCAGAGCCATAATCTGAGATGAGTGGGCGATGGAATGGGCGTTCATTACGTTGCTCCCGTAGACGCTATCGTCGCAATGGTGAATATCCGTCAGGCGAGTTAAGAGCCTGGGTTAGCTTAATGTTGCCCCCGAACCCTGGCCTAGTTCACCCGTCAATTGGGCTGACCATAGAAAATTCCCCGACCGCCGGTGCCTACATAAACCCGGCCAAACTGCCCGCGATCGCCCTCCAGGTAAGTAATATTGCTCAAAACCTGCCGATCCGTAGAAACCTTTACCCACGTGGCCTTGGCGGCATCTCCAGGCAAACTCGTCGCATCGTCGGAGCGAAATAATCCTTCCACAGCATCAATTACTCCATAGACAAAGAGGGTTGGGTTAGCGCGACCGGGAGCAGCCTGCCCAAATCCAAAGGTCAGCGCTGTGTCAACCTGGGCCACGGGCACAAAGGTGCTCCCCGCATCGCTGGATCGATATAGGGAATGGTCTTGCACACTCAGCCACACCTCACCCTCTAAGGCGGGAGCGGCCTCAACCTTATGTATCCAGTAGTCAGGCAAATTAGTGACGGTGCGCTGCCAACTGGCACCACCGTTTACACTACGGTAAAAACTTCCCCCCGTTGCCTCACCATATTTAAAGAGATAGAAAAGATTGCCGTTTACCCGATCTGAGGCCAAAGACTGGTTGGGAAACCAGACCTGCAAAGTCGTGCGATTGGGAGCGCCCTCTACCCGTTGCCAAGTTTGGCCGCCGTCTAGGGAGCGATGGGGATAGACATCCCCTTGGGGTGCCCACACAATCACCGGTTTGCCATTGGGCTGCAGTGTGGCTGAAACCGCTACCTTGCCGTTAAACGCCCCGGCGGGAACGTTGGCAAACGTGCTCCAGATTGCGCCATTGTCAGCCGAGTAAGCCGAGCGATTCTCGCCATCGAGACGCCCTCCCGACCCAGGAGAGCTGCCGACTCGCACCAGAATGTTGGGGTCAGCCTCGGCAAAATCAAGGCCGGTGGTATCGCCAAAGCGCCCGCGATCGTAGGTGGTTTTAGGCGGTTCAGTCAGCGATTGGTGGTGAAACCCATCCATATCGGCCACCCCGCTAAACAAATTAGCGCCAGGGTTGCTGGGGGGGCTTCGCAGGCTGAACACAACCAGCTCCTCCAGGTTTGCCATGGGGGTACACCAGCGAGCAGGCTGTGCCGTTATATCCTCCGTGCGCATCACCCCAAACCCCGTTGTCAGCCAGACCTGGTTGGGCTGGCGAGGGTTTACCGCCAGTCCGCCCATCAGGGTATACAAATGCCAGTCGGGCCACCAGTCGATGGCATCGACCTGGAGCGTTAGCTGCCGCCAGGTTTGGCCACCATCGGTAGTCCGATATAACCCCTCGGGTGAAAACGGGTAGGTTGCCACCACCAGGCGATCGGGAACCTGGGGATCGAGGGCGATCGCAGAATAGTTTTGGCCGGGCTGAGGGGTGATATTCTGCCATGCTCCCTGCCAATACCGCCATACCCCGCCATTCGGTGCATCTGCGCTGGTGAAAGTGGTGATATAGAGGCTGCCGTTCCCGGCGATGGCAGCCTGTTGCGGGTTCTGAAGCGCATCGGGGCCGCCAGCCAGCAGCGTCCACTGTTGGCCACCATCGTCGCTGTGGTAGACCCCCTCACCCATAACTCCCACATAGATCGATGGCGTACTGAGGTCAGAAACTGGCCCATCCCCCTCAACCGCTGAACTAATCTTGACGAAAGACAGCCCTCCAGGAGGTACTCCGGTAGAGGGGAAATGGGTTACCTGTTCCCACGTCACACCTCCGTTCTGGCTTTTAAACAAACCGTCAGATCGGGAGCCAAAATAAATCACTTCGCCGTTGTTGGGGTCTACGGCCAATCGTTCTCCAGCCCAGCGCCAATCGCCGTTTCCGTCCATGGCCACTGGATTTTCGGGTCGCAAAGGAACCATCTGCCAGGATTCACCGCGATCTGTAGATTTCAAAATGCTGCCCCCAGCAGCAGCATAGAGATAATTCGGCTCATTGGGGTCAAGGGCTAGGCTTTCAATGCTGTAAAGATTCCGTTCTCCATCCAGTAGCTGTACCCAGGCCTCGGCCTCGGCCTGCCACCGATAGATGCCTCCCACATCCGTGCGAGCATATACAAGGTCTGGGGCGAGGGGATGAATGGCTATGCCCGTAACAAAGCCCATGCCCGCGATCGCCACATTGCGCCAGCTGTAAGACTCAGACTGCACGGAAACGGGCGCAGATAGGTTTTGAGCTAGTGCCCGAGAGCTAAAAACCTCTGATGATGCACAGTCAGACAAGGGGTAGGCATGGGCACAACTGGAGAGACCAGTGATCAGGGCGATCGCCAAACCAGCAGGCTTGTGACGGTACAACCAGGATGGGGAGAGCATGCGATCGTCTCACTTTTCCACAAACAACGCTTATACTTTCCAATAGAAATCAATAAAGTCAATAATTATCTTGAAATTGTTCTTAGCTCAGCTATTCTATTTAAGAAAAGATTGAATTTTGCAGCTAATTTTTCCCGCAGCCCGCTTAAGATAAAAATTTCTTCTGATGTGAGCTATATCTCTCCGAGTTGCAGAATTTAATTGCGGTATCTCAAGTGTTTTGAGAGCTTCCTGATAATCAGATATACTTTTACCCCCTAAAATAACCACGTCAGTCGTTTCTAAATCAAGCAGATAGCGCAGAGCAAAATTCGTCATTGAAAATCTTTCAGGGACTAAGCTCTCGTAGATCAAAAATTGCTTAAAATCCACGCTATTGAACCAATGCTTTCGAACATCCTCATCGGGTAAATCAGGTCTACGATAAAAATATTTACCCGATAGCATGCCAGACTTTAACCCACCTCTTATCATGCGTCCGAGCCCATATATTTTCGATAAAGATAATATCTTTTGAGGTTTCTTGATCAGCGAATGCTCAAATTGAACAACGTCTAAGCCTTGCCTTTTAAGAAGCTTATATAAAATACGTGAATCGTCTGTGGAAATACCATAGTGGCGAATCTTACCCTCTTGTTTCAAGGTTTCTAGAATATTAATTCCTTGATCGATATCATCTAAAGCAGGAGGCGTATGATAGAGATAAATATCAATATAATCAGTATTTAATCGCCTAAGACTGCCCTCAAGGCTGCTTCGAATAGTACTCGAGTGAGAATCTGTAATACGGTTACCCGTTGCTCCTCGTCGCCATCCAAATTTTGTGCTTAGCAGCCATCGATCGCGTCTTCCTTGAATAGCTTTTCCTACTCGACGCTCACCCTCTCCAGCTCCATAAATTTCAGCAGAATCTATCAGGTTAATTCCCATCTCTTCACAGGCATGGATCAAACTAATTGCTGCATCGTGCCCCACATCAGGGAATCCGTCGGCCTTCCCATCGAGGGATACCGGCCCACTGAGCTGATAGGTTCCAATTCCAAACACGGAGACCTGTAAGTTGGTCTTTCCCAATGTCCTATATTCCATTCTAGCTCTATCCTAAAGAAGGGCAAATTCATAAAGATGTGGCTTATCTAAAGCAACAATTAAGGATTCGGTTTAAGTGTATTTGAATTTTCTAATACGGATTTCTGACAAGCAACGCCTTTAAGCGATTTAAGATACTTTTTCCACCTTCTTGATAATCAACAAAATCCATGCATGATTTTCCATTTCGAGAAACAACAAAATAGGGTGGTTTTAGGGTTGGATCGTAATCATCTAAACGCATATACTCGATGACATATGCCCAGCGATCGCTCTGAGTTATATTTGGAGTGGTGCTGTGCAACATAAATGAAGAAAATAAGACGACATCTCCTGGTTCAGCATTAATTAAAACAGGGTCTGAAACAGAACCAGGGTAAACCATCTCTTTGCCAACTTTTTTATGGGGAAGACTTTGCCTATGGCTACCAGGTTTAAGTAATAGAGCTCCATTATCTTCAGTAGTTTTTGTCAGAGATATCCAAAACTGATAAAACTCACTTCTTAAACCATTGTAACCATTGTCTTGATGCCAAGGAAAGACATCTGCACCTGGCCCTTTAGCAACGGCCTGATCCCAACGAATCCATATATCAGGCCCAGCAAAAATCCTTAGAAAATCGATTATTTTTTGTTGTGAAACAAACTCTTGAACAGATGCATCATGCATAAAGACCTGACTACGAAAAGTCATTGCACCCCGAGTCAGAATCTCAGAAGATGAGCTCTTTGAATCTTGAATTCTTTTCAGGAGAAAATCTGTTTCTTCAGGAGAAAAGAAATTCCTTATCTGAACAAATCCCTGCTCTTTAAAGTCTTTTAGAAGCTGATCTTCACACATTTCGCGATGGGGAGTTATCATTAAATTTCCTCTGAACATTAAAAAGCCAGAATGTTATCTTGTATTGCCTCGCGGATCGGGAGACGAAATTATTTTTTTTGAATTCTTGATAATTAATTTGCTTAATCTTTTCGGGAATAAAGACATAATAAAAAATTTTGTTATTAACTTTTGTGCATATCTTTCTTTGATGATCTCAGGGTAAAGACGAATAGCCGACAATAGTTTTTCTCGGGCATACTTTAAATCTACAGCATCTATATGTTGGGAAAGCGCTAAGTCAGCACAATATCTAAATAGAAAAGCCTTGCTCTTCTTTTTCAAATGCTGTAAGTCTGCTGGAGCAGTTTCATAGGCTTTTTCCAAGGCATGCAACCCCTCCACTTCCATAGCATAAGTTTTTGAGCTCATAGAGCCAGAAACTTTTCGATAAAGAATCTGGGGCTTAGGGACGACTACGATATTAAATTTTGAAGCAACTCTTAAACAAAAATCCCAATCTGAAAAGACTAAACCAGGCTCATAGCCTCCGATTTTATTAATTACCTCACGACGAACTAGAATATTAGATCCATTTCCTATAAAATTGCCTAATAATAGGTCTGGATAAATGTCGCCTTCAAGAGTAGACTCAGAACCCTTTACAAAAGAAACATTGAAATCTTCATCAACCATCATATTTACAGTCCAACTGTAAACTCCACCTGCTTCAGGCTCTCTAGAAAGTGCAGCAAGCTGTGCTTCTAATTTATCGTTAGTCCAGAGATCGTCATTATCAAGAAACGATATAAATTCTCCCTTCGCGTGCTCAATTCCCCGATTTCTGGCAACTGAGACACCCCCATTTGGATATGAAAATACTATGATTCTCGAATCGTCGATCGTCTTCACTATCTCACAAGTTTTATCTCTAGATCCGTCATCAATAACAATTAACTCAAAATCGCTAAACGTCTGATTTAAAACAGAGTCAATAGTTTCCGAAATAGTCTTTTCTGCGTTGTAGGTAGGAATAACAACAGATACTTTAGCCATATTTTTATTTTTCCTCGAAGAATATATTTAAAGTTAAAAAGCTGCTATCAAATAATTTTTATACTATAAAAATCTGGTCATATTATCTAAGTTCTATAAACCATATATTCTTTAGATCACTCATAACTGACGAATGGGCAAGAATGCCGACGACAATAGCTTTATTTGTAAGGCTTTTAGTAACTACAGCATTTACTCCGATAGCAACATCATCTTTAATAAGAATAGAGCCAAATACTTTTGTGCCTGTATCAACAAAGACGCGATCGCCAATTTTTGGGAAACCTTGCACATAACCACGACCCCTTAGACTAATTGTTACTCCTTGACTAATACTACAATTTTCTCCAATGGCAACGCTGCTATGTGCAAATATTCCTCCAAAGTGTTCAATATATAACCCCCTACCCATCTGCGCTTCGCAACAAATAACTAATTCCTGTAAATACTTCGATGGCTTTATGCCAAATGAAACTAACTAATTTAAGGAACTGAAGAAACGGAGAAATTTGAGTAGAATAGTGAACCCAATTACTAAACTGGTATTCGGCTAAAGTCCATGGATCCTGCTCAGTTAAAGTCATGATCAGCCAAAATTTTTGGCGCAAAAATACATATTGGTTAACATCTCCTCTAAACGTTTTGAACGTCAGTTTATTTTCCAGCCTTTGCCTAGAAATTATCCTTAGGCCTGATAAGATTTAGACTCATTGCTTGAGTCATAATCCACCCAAACCGGCGTGCTGATGGATGAAGAAAACACATTACATAGTCAGCAAAACCGTATGATATGACGGTTGCGATCGCTGCCCCAACCTCCCTGTAGGGCGGAATCAAGATTGAATTCAGAACTATATTTGTAGCAGCACCTACAATAGTGAACCAAAAAGCAAACCACGTAATGCCCTCTGTCGTAATCCATATTTCCTTGACATAGCCGAGGAAAAGAAACATAGATGACCAGATGTGAATTGAAAGTACTATTCCTGCTGGGGCAAACTCCTCCCCAAATACCAAAATGACAAAGGGAGTTGACAAAAACGTCATGGGAATAGCGACGCAATACACTAAACCTGCCTGGAAATTAGAGAGCTTCTGAAGCTTTTGGTAATAAAGAGATTCACTAACTTTTTTGGCGGCAATAATGGATGGTGCAACAGACTTGACAATCATGGTAGAAGCAAAAGGCCAAATTTCTGATAGCTTAACCGCTGCTGAGTAATTTCCCACAGCTTCTGTATCAGCTAGTTGTCCGAGCATAATCTGGTCGATTCGCATATAGACCACAATAGCAAAGGTAGAAAATATAAGAGGAAAACTGACATGCATTAATTCTCTAGCCAGTTTCCAGTCTGCATTCCATGCCAGAATTCTATTCCCAGCTAGATTAAATACAAAAATAAATGCAACTACATTCAACAAACTTTCGATAGTAACTAACCAAGCAAAGAAAACAATCGGAGCATTCGACTGCAGCAATACTATACGAATAATTGTGGCAACAACAAACGCAGTGTTTCTGGCTGAAACAATATATTTTGAATCAATTTGAGACTGAAACCAAAGTTCTATAACATTAAATCCTCCGAAGAATGAACTGGTTGCGATTATAATTACCAACTTGCAAATTAAAATATCGCCAGATTTTAGTAACAAAATCGAGATGACTGAAAGTATGAATACAAAAATTCCAGCAACAAATTTTATGACAAAAGAAGTTCCTAAAATAGTGTTTTTCTTTTCAGGGCTATTAACTAAGTCTCTAAATGTAATTTGGTCGGCAGCGAGTTGACCTAATGGAGAAAATATAGCCACAAATGCAAGGGCATAATTTAACGAGCCAAATTGATCAACACCTAAAAAGCGAGCCGTCCAAGCCAACGTTAAAAACCCAACAGCCATGCGGAATACGCGCTCTGCTGTTAACCAACCGATATTAGTGATAATCTTTGAATTTTCAGCATTTAATCTTCCATGAAAAATGTCTAAAAGACTTTTCAGCATTTAATTTGGACTGGTAAAAGGCATATAAACTTATGATGATTTCGTATTGAAACTTAAATTGTGTAAAGTCCAAATTCTTTTTTGACTGTTTCTGTAATTGGTTGAGTGATCAGGAAACGATAAATTTTCTTTAGGTACGTAATAGTAGCTCCCTTAATTCTGCTTCTGGAATGAGCGATGCTATCCTGCTTCCACCACATATTTTCTCCATTATCCGTAATATAAATTGCACCCCTAAATGGTAGTAAAGAAAGCCTGGCACCTCTTTTTTCTAAAATGGACACAGTATCGATATGGTATAGAGCACAATTACCTCTGTTTACCTCTTCTGGTAGGAGATAAAGTTCTCTCTCTAACCAGCTCAATTTAATAATATGACTACTATTAGTTCTTAAGTGAAGGTTCTTATTTCTGAGTCTTAATCTCTGGATATCTTCTTGAAAATCAAATCCTTTGCCAACAAACCATCCATCTTGATTAGAGTTCCTATCGACAAATGCTGCTATTTTGTTGCTGACACAATCATCGGCGTCAACAAACATGACATGTGATGCGTTGATGCTTTTCGCATGAATTAGTCCAGCCTGCATCTTTAGCATTTTATCTTTTTCTTTGCTGTCATAATCACCTTTAGGAAGAGGTAAAGCTACCTGAATGTAAGTTACTTTCGGGGAATAAAAAACTATTGCTGGTTTTTCATGGCAAACTACGATGACATGGTACTTGAGCAAGGTCTGATTGCAGACCGATTGCAATGTTCTCTCAAATAGGGCACAGACTAATTCCCATGATCCTGACACTTGTGCACTTTTAAGGGGAATGATAAAAGCAAGCATTGTGCGCTGACCTCAAAGTAAACTTCGCTTGTATAGATTTAGGAATGAATTGGATAGAGACTAAATTCTTTTTTGATTGCCTCTGTAAGCATCTGTTCATTTAGAGGCGCCATACAAGTTTTCTTGAGACCTCGGAGCACTTCTTTAGGATTACGTCGGAACTTAGCCAAGACGTTTTCTTGCATGGAGACACTCTCTCCTGCCCGATCTCGGACAAAGATGACCCCAGGGAATGGCAGTGGTTCGATGGGAGTGCCACGTTCTGCAAGGTCACCCTTTGCTAAGGGATGACCACCTAGAAATCGGTCGTAACCTGTCATGTTGGCGTAGGGCATCATGGTTTCTGGTAAACGCAGTAACTGATAATTTATAATGTTGCATGTGCCACAAATTTTGTGAAAGTTTTTTCGGCGAACAGAAATCTTTTTGCTTCCCTCTTCATACTCGTACCCGCTGTTGACATACCAGCCATAGCTTTTTGGATTCTGAGTTGTAAATGCTGCAATATTTTGACTTATACAGTCATCAGCATCTACAGACATTACGAAATCTGGATTTGAATCCTTTACAGCCAGAAGCCCTGCAACAACCCGTTTTGCGCGGTCGTCTACTCTGTCATTGTAATTAGGTTTTGGCACCGGAAAGTTGACATCTAAATACTTTATTTTAGGGTGAGTAAAATTAGTTTCTGGTCGCTCGTTACAGACAACCATGACCTCGAAATCAGATGATTTTTGATTGCATACCGATCTCAGAGTGCGATCAAAAAGTTTGGATAATTCTGTCCAAGATGTCGCAGCTGCTTTGGTCTTTACAGGAATGATGAAAACTAACATTTAAATTCTCCATAACTGAAAATATAAATTTCCCTAAGAAGAACGATGCTTTATCAATACGAATAGGCTTTCTTTGAATTTCGTGTAATCGCTTTTTGCTAAGGAGTTCATCTGTTATTTTGGCTTGCAGTATTATCCATTTCCTCGAATCTACAATGCCAAAACTATTTTGTCGAAAGACAGTTTTGGCATTACCCAGATTTGATTAAATTATAGCTATGGTGATTTTCGGGTGCTTCACTAGCTACTTCTCTTGTGGAAAAATTGTTTGGTTTATTTATTGAAATAGCAATGGAAACAAGTAGCATCCAGAAAATCGAATTGTGCTCAACTATAGTATTTTCGCTATAATTATAAACTCCGAAAAAGGTGATATACAGCAGTGGCCAAAGCCCTATACTACTTCTGCTAAAGCGCAGATACACCATTGACCTTATGTAGTTATTGATCAGTAATAGTAAAAAAATAAAGAGACCTACTAAGCCTAGATCTAAAGCTATATTAATATAGCCATTGTGGGCATGCGGTGGTTTATAGCCCTCCTGTTTCCATATTTCAGTAGCGCCACCTCCTTCTTGCCAAAAACCTTGATAGCCATATCCGATCCAGGGACGTTCTTTAATCTTATCAATTGCAGCTTCCCACAATTCAGTTCTTCCACTTAAGCCTGGATCTCTCCCCAATGCAATTAGGTAACTTTCCCAGTTAAAAGAAACTAGCGCAGCAATACCAGCTAAGAGTAGAATTGCTGTGATGACAATAGGAATTGTGATAGTCATTCTCCACTTTAACGATTTGTAGAGGGGAATTAAAATAAAAATAGTGAACAGAAGCAATAGTGCAGTTTTGGAAGTTGTTAGCAAGACGAGGAGTACTTGAGTAGAAAGCCCTATCCATAAAAACCAATTGCTCATTTTGTAGTCTAGTAGGCTTACTGAAAATACAATTACTCCCAGTGTCGCAACACGAGCCAGGAGGTTCTTTTGAGTGAATGGCCCTCTCAAAGCTCCTGCATTAGACCCTGCTTCTATTGCAGAGTTAGGGAAGATAATACTAAAAAATATCACAAATAGGGCAACGATTCCTAATGCCCAAACTAGTATATGAACTTGTTGCTTCATGCTGAATCTTGAGGCAAAATATACGCCAAAATAAGTTGTTTGTGTAGTGGTTATTCCTTTTCGGAGTGACCAATCAGGAAAGTCTGACCAGATGAATGAACCTATAGCTAAGCTTAGTAAAGCCCAAATCAAGAAGCTTTTTCTTGAAGCCACAAATGTAGTTCTAGGTCGCGCAATTAGGAAGAATAGCGTAATTGCATAAATGGCGTGTTGAATGAGAGAATTGATGGGGTCAAAAGGGTTATACACATTTACTGAATCTGACATGGGGTCTGGCGAAACAAATAAGCTAGCCCATCTTAAGATTCCTGTTAGGAATACTACTGAAAAAATTGCAAACCATTTCTCTAAGTGATTGAAAGTCAATTTCATATTTTAAGGATTTATTGAACATCTCGATAATAAACTGCTTTCGGATATATCCAAGCCTTTTCAGTGTAGTTTTTTTGTCTAAATGTCTTAAGATGATTTCTTGAATTTTAGTTTCGAATTTTTTATTCTACAGTAGAAGGCTATGCCAAGTGTCAGCAAGTTTCTGGAGAAGTATGAAAGTCTAGAAAGATTTTCTTGATGTGATAAGCTGCGAAAATTTGAAATTTGGATTTAATACTTTTCGATCTATTCTATTGGTATAAGCGTTGTTTCTATAAATAACGCTGAAGACTTGAGTTCATTGACTCAATTACTCCTAAAATTTCTTCTAGCCACACACGTCTAAGTTAATCATCGCTTGTAATCTTGATGGCCTCTGGCATAGAGATTATCTCCCCAAAAATTTCGTTTGAAGTACATCTCTAAAATTTTCTTTACCGTTAAAATATCTATGTTTTTTCGATAGCCTTTTTATATAAATTAAATAGACGTTGGCTGTAGTTTTCTATGTCTAATAAAGCTATCCCTTCTCGGGCTTTGGAGCCAAGATTTGATCTTAAATCCTTGTTGTTTATGAGGATGGACATTGCATGTGAGAGCCCCGCTGTATCTCCTGGTTGCAGTAAGAATCCATTTACGTCTGGAGTGATAATTTCTGGTATACCTCCAACTGCTGTAGTTATTACAGGCAAACCCCAACTCATCGCTTCGAGCAGCGCCATAGGTAAGCCTTCGTTGTAAGAGGGCAAAACAAAGACATCGGCCTCCGCTAATAAACGATCGCGCACTTTAGCATTAACCCAACCCAAAAACTGTAGCTGATCTAAAACATCAAAATCATCTGCAAACCGCTTAAGTTGCTCGATTTCTCCGCTGCCAGCAAAGAGAATTTTGGTTTTCTCTTTGTCTTCAGTACTCATCATAGAGATAGAATGTATGAGATCATATACACCTTTTCGCTCGTTTATTTTTCCCATAAAAAGAAAATTTATGCAGCTGTCTTTGCTCAACGGTGCTGCTGAGCGGGATGGGATAAGTTTGGGAAAAACTACCGGATTATTTAGAACTATTATTTGATCTGACGACAATTTGCAATTGTTTATGTAAAATTCTTTCCAACTCTCAGACAAAACAATAAGTATGCTAGAGCGCTTAAAGAAAGCGTTGATGACTCTTTTCAGGATGTTAGGTAATTCGGAGTAAAAGAGATGAAACTCACATCCATGGGCGTGTAATATAATTGGAATACCTGCCTGATAGGCTATTGAACCAATTAAAATTTTTCTTGCTAAACTTCCTCTCTCTGAAAAGTGAATATGAACAAGGTCGATTTCTTTTTGAAAAATTACACTCAGAAAAACGAAAAAGGATCTTAAAAAGTAAAATACTTTTTGAGATCCTTTCTGTGAGCTATCCCATGTTGCAATATATCTGAGACTAAAATCTGGCGAAGTTAGTTCTTGGATCATTTTGTTGATAGATCCCATGCCGCCTTGCTCAGTTAAGCTGGGGCCTATTCCAATAATATTGTGTACTTTATTCATGAATTTTGGTGAATTAACACCTTAATTTGTTTTTTCTTGGTAACAGATAAAGAATTGGTTGAGAGCTGTTTTGGCGAGTGTTTTAGAGTAGTCACACACTTCTTCTTCTTAGAGTCGTCATTTGCTGATTCAATCATTGTCTGCGACTGCTATGCTTAAAAACTTGGGAACGTCTTGGATTCTGCTACAGCAGTTCTTGAATTCATCCGGTGAACCTCAACTGAGATAAGCTTTTGAGTCCATAGAATCGAAAGCCGACTTTTACTATATTTCAGTAAGAACCGCTGTATGACCTGTTTTCTACAGAGAAAATGTGGATTGTATTGCTAATTATCTTCTGTCGGATGGAAAAACTAGGCACTTAGGATCTGAAATTTAAAGTAGCCTTCGACGAAACTTTCAGTATCATAAGCAGAATTCATCTCTTAAGAAAAGAGACCCTCGATAAATCTTCAAGAATATAAAGCCTGTGTGAAATGTGTGATATTTTTGAAACCGCTATAAATTGGAGGCTAAGAATTGATTGCTTTCCGGCAATCTTTGTGTGGATAACATGCTACTTAGACTTTTTTGAGCCTCTAATTAACTTGCGAGCTTAAGGGTTGGTATGGAAAGTTAAATCTCTTGCGGGCCTAAGGAGCTAAATTGCTTTGCAGAAATCTAATGCTTCTTAAAATCTATTTTATAGTGCAGACACTACGCTACTTAAACCAGTTGGAATGCTTTCTAAGCCATTTGGCCTAGGGTTTTATGTCGTTAACAGATGCTTGCTCGTCACTGTGAATAATCTTGGGAATAGGCCTGCGTCCTATGTCTGTAATTGAGGGCGTTGATTACTGGGGTCTGGTCTATTAAGTTCCTCATTGGAAGACCTTGAGCTGTTCTGTCGGAGGGAATCAATGGCTGTAGGTCTGGAGGTTCTATGTTTGTGTCCTGATATTCCATGCTCAGGTCTATCCTTCCGCCTATTCACGACCTTTTCGACGGAGGCGTATCACGGTAGGGCTTGGTTGAGATGGATTCTAAAGATGCGACCCAGACATTCTTCTGCCTAATCAGGTAGGTGGCCGTCCTGGGCCCTGCTACGTAGGGAATGGCGCTGTTTTATCGAGTAGCAGTTTCAGAGCGATCCATGCTTGCTGGTGTCTATAGATCACAATTCTGGCTTGAGTAGGCAGAGACGACTCTTCTTTAGCTGACCTACTTAGTGGGTGGGTCAGCTGACGGTAGTGTCTCATGGAGGTGTGTCTTTTGGTGTCTAGGGCGATTTTTGGAAAACCTGAAGAGAAGATTAACGCTGCCTTGTTACGAAACGTAAACGCTTACATTGTTTTCTGATGTTTAGTTGAGCAGAAATACTTAGGCGTTGAGCCAAGTTTCGATAGCATATGGAGCGACTCACTAAGGAGGCCCTGCTTGGGGCGTATCAGAACGGTCAACGCTGCTTCTCGGCAGTAGATTTGGCCGGCATTCAGCTGTTTGAGGCGGATTTGCGCCAGATCGATTTGCAGGGCAGCTACCTAGATGAAAGCTATATGCCCTACGGCAATCTCAGTCTGGCTAATTTGCGCGGGGCAAGCCTGGTTAAAGCCCATCTGGGGGACATTAATCTCTATGGTGCTGACTTGACTGGGGCTGTGCTGAGTGGAGCTGACCTCGGTCGGGCTGACCTACGGGGTGCCAATCTGAGCCGGGTGAACTTAGCGGGTGCCAATCTGAGCGGCGCTGACCTGCGCCAGGCTCTGCTGACGGAGGCTAATTTGGCGGACAGCAACTTGACTGGTGCCAAACTAGAAGGGGCTGATTTGACCAGGGCTAACCTCAGTCGTTGCAATCTGTTTCGGGCTGTGGGAGCAGATCTTGGAGAAAGCTGTTGCGACGGTACTACGATTTTGCCTAATGGCCATAACTATGGGCTTTGAAGGCCTGTTGACCTTGGGGTGAATGTTGCTGGCCTGTGCCCTAACCCTTTGAAGTATCAGGTATCCTAGTCCTATTCCATTAGGAAAGTCCTGATGAGGCAGCCTATGCGTTCCCTGGCCGATGTTCCCCGCCCCCTGTTGTTGCTGTCGCTGATGTTAATCAGCGGCGGTGGGGTGGTGCGGCCTGCAATGGCGCAAGACAGTCCTCAAGCTGGTGCCGAGGTTCAGGAATCTGTGCTGTTGGCCCAGGCAGCGACCACTGCCGAGCTAGAGCAGTTGAGCACTGAGGCCGATCTAGCCTTTCGCCGTGCCACCACGCTATTTTTTGTCATGCTGGGTACGCTGCTGCTGCTGCTCAGCGTTGGTGTGGTGATGCTCTGGCTGATGCGGCGATCGGTGATTCAAGAAGTGTCGGTGGTGGTGCGCAACCAGATCAACGACATCACCGATTTAGAGACCAAGATTCAATCCGCCACCCGCGACCTCGACTATATTCTCAGTCATGCGAAAGAGCGAGCCGCCGAGCTAGACAGCCGCACCGATCGCTTCCAAGAAGAGGCTGTTACCAAAAAACAGGTGCTCAACCGGCTGGTGGATGACCTGGCGGAATTCAAAGCGCGCACGATTAACGACTGGCAATCGACCCTGAGCGATTTGCAGGTGAAGCTAGAGTCAACCGAGGTCAACTTTGTCGGCCACCTCACGGGGCTGCGGGCCACCGCCGACGACGAGATCACCACCCTGCGCAAAGACACGCAGCTCCAGCGGGATGTAGTATTTCGTACCCTAGAAGAAAACCAAACCGGCTTTTTGCGCGACGTGAACCGACTGCGCAGCGATGTGGAAGTGCATCAGGATGCGGTGCTGCAAAAGATTGGCAACGCCGAAACCAGCTTTGCCGACCAAATGGGCACCATGACTTTGGCGATGCAGGAAGAGCGCGATCGCGTCATGGTAGCCCTGGTCGATCTGCGCCAGCAGCTCACCACCCAGGCCAGCGACCAGGTTGAGCGCCAGGCCGCCACCATTGCCGAGGCCCTAGAGGCGCTGCGCCAGGGCAGCCTCACCCGCTTGCAAACCCAGACTGAAGAGATCAGCCACCAGCTGGGCGACTTGCAGGTCAGCGCTTTGGGCGAGCGCGACCTGGCGCTGCAAACCATTCAGCGCTCCATCGACGAATTTACGTCGCGATTTGCCAACCTGCGCGGTGAAGTGGATGGTCAACGCAGCCGTATCTTGGCCGACCTACGCCGCCAGGCCGACGAATTTTTGGCCCAGTTTGGCGGCCTGAAGCTTGACATCGAGAAGCAGCAGGACATGCTGCTGGGCGACCTGCGCCGGGCCGCGGATGAAGCCCTGGAGCGTTTTGCCGATACCCGCGCCGAGGTGGATGCCCGCCAGCAAAACACCCTGGACGACTTTCAGCGCACGGCCCAGGCGTTGCAGGGGCAGCTCAGCCAGATGGCTACCGAGGCCGAAATTCAGCGTTCAACGCTGCTGGCCGATGTGGAAAGCACCGCCAACGCCTTTCGCCAGCAGGTGCGGGTGCTGCAAGAGGTGGCAGGGGAGCAGCAGCTCCAGGTGCTCGACGGGCTGCGGGCGATGGAAACGGCCTTTACCGAGCAGCTCAATCAGGTGCGCGGGTCAATCTTTACCCGCCGCGATCGCGTCCTCGACAAAATCGACACCTTCGATGCTCGCCTCAGCGAAGATTTGGCCACTCTGGGCACCAACACCGCCGAGCGTGAGGCGGCGGCCCGCACCCAGCTCGACGGGCTGATGGCTGAAATGGCGGAGCGCTTTGCCCGTCTGGAGGCCGATATTGAGGCCGGGCGTGAGGTCACCCTGGGCCGCCTGGGCGATTTGCAGCAGAGCTACCGGGTGCGGCTGGAGGCGATCCAGGCCGAGGCCACTCACCAAAAAGACGAGATTATGCGCCGCCTGGGCGAGGTGTCGCCCCAGTACCTGGCCGACTCATTTATGAGCGAGGCGCGGCAGCAGTTCGAGACGATCACCGACAAGATCGGTCGGCTGGAGACCAACCGGCCCCAGCTATTTCTCACCGCCGATGAATACATTGGCCGGGGCGATCGCTACCTGGCGGACGGCGACTACGCCCTGGCGGTGGCCGAGTACGACAAAGCCCTCGACATTCAGCCGGTCAACACCCAGGTGTGGCTCAACCGGGCTACAGCCCAGCAGGCGCTAGAGCAACTGGAGGGGGCGATCGATTCCCTCGACCACGCCCTGGAACTAGAGCCCAAGCACACCGGGGCGCTGCTGCAAAAGGGGCTAATTTTGCGCGAGCTGCGCCGCCACGAAGATGCCCTCACGGTGTTCGACCAGCTCACCGCAATTACCCCCGACGATGCCAAGGCCTGGCTCAACCAGGGTATGGTGCTGAGCCGCCTCAAGCGCCGCGAAGACGCCATTACTGCCTTTGACAAAGCCCTGGAGATTCACCCTGAGTACCATGAAGCCTGGGTGAACCGGGGCGTGTCCTACGGCATTTTGCAGCAGCACGAGGAGGCGTTTAACTCCTTCGACAAGGCGGTGGAGTACCAGGCCAACGATGCGATCGCCTGGCTGAACCGGGGCCTCTCGCTGATTGAGCTGGAGCGCTACGACGACGCCCTGGCCAGCTTTGACAAAGCCACCCGCTTCAACCCCGACGCCCCCAAGGGCTGGGACAACCGGGGCCTGGCCCTGGTGAAGCTGGGTCGCGACGAGGATGCGATTAAGAGCTTTGACAAGGCGATCGCCCTTGACCCCGACTACCCTAAGGCCCACTACCACAAGGCCCTCTGCTACGCCCTCCAGCGCCAGTTCGACAATGCCATGGAAGCGCTGCAACAGGCGGTGCGCCTTGACCCTGACTACCGCGAAGAAGCCCGCACCGAGCCCGCCTTTGACGAATTGTGGAGCGACAACTGGTTCCGCGAGCTGGTGGAAAAATAGGGTTTAGTGATCTCTTAAACTTCAATCGGCTACAGGCGGTGATGCGCTAGTGGCACTCATAAAGTCAGCTATGGGGCAGGGGGCGACTGCACAAAATTGGTTCTGAAGCATGTCTCCAAAGAAGTAGTTTAAAGATTGTTTTCAACCAATTCAAACGTCTTTTTGGACATAGCAATCAGTCGCCATTAGTCATTCAACTCATACAAACGTTGAGAGATGTAACCAATAGGTTGCTATCGGCTTCCCACATTTGGAGGGTAGACCTATACTGGCTCCAAGGGCTACAGCTACAACTGTAAAAGCTCGCTTAAATCCCTAGGATTTTTATTATTACCCCAGTTTTTAGCCAGCCGCTGCTCTGTCAACTGTCGCAATGGGTTTTTCGCTTCAAGTCTCACCGTCACAAGCCCATTCCTACTAATACGCCCAAATCGGTTGTTGGATTGTGTCATTCAGGGACAAGCCCAACGCATTGACCCATTTTTTTAAGGCCGACCCTATTTAGGGTTTGGCCTAGCTAGGTATATTTCAGATTTTTTGTGATTGCCCCAACTTTAGTCAGGGGTAATAGCTGTGTCTTTGCCAACTCAACTCGTAGGAGTTGTGAGCAGAGATTTCTCATCGATTTAAAGTCCCATTAATTGTCAGACGAATTTATGAAAGCCCTACTGCTTTACCCCAAGTTTCCCCAATCGTTTTGGTCCTACGATCGCTTTATGGCCATCGCAGGTCTCAAGGCCGTTCTGCCACCCCTGGGGATCATTACGGTGGCGGCGCTGCTGCCCACCGATTGGGAGATTCGCTTTTGCGATCGCAACGTCAATCCAGAAACCGAGGCCGACTGGGCCTGGTGCGACATCGTCATTCTCTCCGCCATGCTGGTGCAAAAGCCCGACTTTCAAGGGCTAATTCAAAAAGCTAAACACCTGGGCAAACCCGTGGCGGTGGGCGGCCCTTACCCTACTTCGGTGCCCCAGGATGCCCTCGAGGTGGGGGCTGATTTTCTAGTGCTCGACGAAGGGGAAATGACCGTACCCCTGTTTCTAGAAGCGCTGGAGCGCGGCGAAACCCAGGGCACTTTTCGCTCCATCGACAAGCCCGATGTCACCCATAGCCCCATGCCCCGCTACGACCTGCTTCAGCGGGATCAGTACTTTATGATGGCGATGCAGTTTTCGCGGGGGTGTCCGTTTAACTGCGAGTTTTGCGACATTATTTCGCTCTATGGCCGCAAGCCGCGCACTAAAGCGCCCCACCAGGCCCTGGCCGAACTGCAAGCGCTCTACGATCTGGGCTGGCGCGGCTCGCTGTTTATTGTGGACGACAACTTTATTGGCAACCAGCGCAATGTCAAGCTGTTTCTGCGGCAGCTGATTCCCTGGATGCAGGAGCACAACTATCCGTTTACGTTTATGACCGAGGCCTCGGTCAACTTGGCTGAAGATGACGAAATGCTTCAGCTAATGAATGAGGCTGGATTTTACGCCGTATTTTTAGGCATTGAAACCCCCGATCAAGACAGCCTGGCGACCACGCGAAAGGTGCAAAACACCCGCAACCCGCTGGTGGAAGCCTGCGCCAAGATCAACGCGGCGGGGATGTTGATCTACGCCGGGTTCATTCTCGGGTTCGATGGTGAGAGATCTGGGGCGGGCGATCGCATCCAGGCCTTTATCGAAGAAACCAGCATTCCCCAACCCATGCTGGGGCTGCTGCAAGCGCTGCCCAACACCGCCCTCTGGGAACGACTAAAAAAAGAAGAGCGCCTGATGGACAGCACCGACAACGCTACCGGCGACCAAAACACGCTGATGAACTTTGTGCCCACCCGCCCTGTGACCGACATCGCCCGCGAATATGTCGAAGGCTTTTGGACGCTCTATGAGCCCAGCAACTACCTCAGACGCTCTATGGAGCAGTGCCTCAAGATTCGCACTGTGCAAGGGCGGGGGCAGACGATGCAGTTTCCCTTGGGGCGGGGGCTGCGGTTGGTGGCCCAGGTAGTCTGGCATCAGGGGCTGCGCCGCCCCGAGCTGCGGGGTCAGTTTTGGCGTCAGCTCTGGACAATGGTGAGGCGCAAGCCCCAGCTGCTGAACATGTATCTGGGCCTGTGCGCCGCCGGAGAGCACTTCTGGGAATACCGCGCCCTGGCCCGCGAGCGCATCACCCACCAGCTTCAGGCCGAACCGGTAGCCCCCCTGATCCAGCGCTCCAGAGAATTGCAGGAACAACGCTGATTGGTAGGATCTCGTAGTTCACCCATCTGATTCGCACAGCTACCCCCCACCCCCTACCCATCCACCCCTCACCCAAACTCTGGGGAATGTGACTAAAATGTGGTGCTGCGATAGGGGCGACCTTGGTAGAAATCGGACTCTGGCTGTTGGGAATTGGGGTAGGGGCGATCGCGATCGCCGAGCTGCTGCTGCGGATTCGCTACGGTCTGGGCAATCCACCCCTCTACGTGGCCGATACCCGCACCGGCTACCGCCTCGCCCCCAACCAGAGCCTGCGGCGGCGGGGCAACCGCATTGAGATCAACCAATATTCGATGCGGGGGCCAGCGGTGGCTCCCCAGCGCCCGGTTGATACCCTGCGGGTGCTGATGGTGGGCGACTCCATCGTCAACGGCGGCTGGTGGACTGATCAAAGCCAGTTGCTGTCAGTAAAGGTGCAGGAGGCATTGGCCAGCCTTCATCCACCAGGGATTGAAACCGTGGAAGTGTTCAACGCCTCGGCCAACTCCTGGGGGCCGCGCAACGAGCTGGGCTACCTGCTGCGGTTTGGCACCTTTGAGGCCCAGCTAGTGCTGGTAGTGCTCAATACTGACGATCTGTTTGCGATCGCCCCCAATAGCTACGAACTGGGTCGCAACCCCGCCTACCCCACCCGCCGCCCGCCCCTGGCCCTGTGGGAAGTGGCCCAGCGTCGGCTTGGCTACACCCCCAGCCCGGCCCTGCAAGCACTGCATGACCAAGGGGGCGATCGCGTTGGGGTCAACCTAGAAGCCCTGCGCCAGATCAACCAGGTGGTGCTGGCGGCAGGGGGTCGGCTGGCGATCGCCATGACCCCCCTACGCCGCGAGCTCGAGCCCGACGGCCCCCGCGACTATGAACGGGTGGCCCGTCAGCGCCTTACCGCCTTTACCCAAAGCGAGGGGATTCCCTACCTAGATGGCCTGCCCCTGTTTCAGCAGACCGCCCACGAGCGGCTCTACTTCGACCACATTCACCTCAGCCCTGAGGGCAACGACTGGGTGAGCCAAGCTCTGGCCAAGCTGCTGATTGAGATCTGGAGCCACACTCCGGAGCCAGCTCTGCCCCCAATTCATGAGCCCTTAAGCGATCTGTGGTAAGGCAAGAAAAAGCCGCCCGCTATCGGGCGGCCTGAGCCGAAAATCCGGCGGGTCTACAGCAGCAGTAACAGCAGCAGGCCCGTGACCACAAACGACAGCACCTCCGCTAGGCCGTGGGGCCATTCGTTGGTCAAGTCGCGCTCCCAGCTGCAGTTTAGGCAGACGTAGTGGCTCTCGGCCTTAGTCACCACGGCATGGCGGCCACAGTGGGGGCATTCTAGGTGGTGTGGGTGTTGGGGATGGGCGCTGTCTGGATGGTTGATCAACATGGTTTCCTCCTTAGGGTGTTTAGGGTTTCGCACACCAGAGGACAATGTTCACCGTCGCCGGTTTACAAACAGTTGGTAAAGAGGCGATCGCGCCTAGAGACAATTTCAAGCAATTGAAGTAGTCTCTAAAAGACATTGGAACACTGTTCTGATGCTCAGCGGTCAGGGGAGCCGGCGGCCTAATGCAGGGTTCCCTGGCCTTATTTTTCTAGAAGTGATGAATTCTGTATACCGAGGCGGCGGGCAACGGATCGCGTCTCGCAGATAAAAAAGGTGGGGTTGAAACCCCACCTTTTTTGTATCTATTTTTACCAAAAACTGAAATGCTGCTGAATTGGGCGATTTTTTTGTAGTGCTAGCTACCGAGCACCGTTAGACACCATGACAATCTGGTGAAGGGAAGAGGCGCTACAACGGGTCAGACTTTCCTGAAAACGCAATAAAGTTTTTTTAACCCCACATGCCTTCCGCAAGTCAGGCCGACTATGAGCGTAGCTACCGCCTTTACGTTTATCTCTGTGCCTGCTTGGCTTTCACCCAGAAGGGCAGTGGCGAAATCAACGCCCAGGGCATTGAGGCCCTGCTGGGCAAAAAAGAATTCCGCCGCCTGGTGCCGCCACTGCTGCAAGACGGCCTCTCCCCCGCCGAACGCCAAGAGAGGCTGAGCCGCCTGAGCCGCACCACTACTGGCGAGGTGGTTAAGCTGTTGAGCAACCTGCGCCAAAACCTGGCCACGGCCTACCAAAACGCTGAGTTTCCCCACACCCGACTGCTCACCACCGAGGATGTGCTCACTGCCCTCTACCGGCTGGTAGAGCTGACCCCCGCCGAACGTGAAAGCCTCGACCTGCCCTCGGGGGACGGGCTGACGCTGCTGCAGCGATCGCTGCTGATTTTGCAAACCGTAGGTGGCCTAGACAATCACGAAATGCTGCTGCGAATCTACAAAGCCGCCGTGGGGCTCGACTTTTCCCAGATCGCTCCGCCCCTGGTTGACCTAGACGACGTTGACGAGCTAATTACCGACACCGTGCGGACAGCTCTGGAGTTTTTGCCTCCCCAAGACCCCAGCAGATTGGCCAACGCCGGAATGCAGCGGCGAGAAGATACCGTGCGAGAGCTCACTCTCAAGGCCCGGCGAGAGGTGCGCCGCCTGCTGGCCCGCAGCGGCAATCAGCAGCTCTCAGGCTCGGGCAAGGCCATTGTCGATGCCTACATTTGCCACTATTTGCAACCGGCCTTTGTCACCAAGCTGGCCCAGACCATTGTGGTCAATGAGCGGCTCACCGATCAGTTTCCGGTATATCTCAAGCGCATTACGTTTGCCCCGCTGGGGCCGCTGCCCTTCGCCGACAAAGAGCTGGGGTTGGGCACCCAGAGCGGTGGCCCCTACCCGGCGCTGCTGCACCCGGCCCTACGTCAACTCGACCAAGAGGTGGGCTTTACCCGCTACCCCGACTTGCCCGGCCCCGGTGACTACGAGTTGGCCTCCCAGGAGGCCACCCAGGTAGTGGTTGAGTTTTACGTCAAGGTGCCCGAGGGCTACCAGCCGCTAATTGCTGATGTGCTCGACCGGCTCGGCAGCCAAGACCGGCGGCGCATCGACTTTAGCATTAGCAGCACGGGCATTGGTGGTGCCCTTTCCCACGTCATCAAGGTAATCAATAAGGCGCTGCTGCAAGATATTCCCTGTCTACGCGACTATTTTCCCATTGCCCACGATGTCACCTCGACCCAGGTGATTATTCGCGACAATGTGGCCTCGCCCGTGTGGGCTCACAGCCTGGTCAAGTTATGCCGCCGTCAGTTGCTGGGCCAAACCCTCAACGCCTGCCAAGACGACAACTTTAGGCGCTACGAAGATTTCTCCTTTGCCGACCCCATTGGCCACGGCGACTACTGCGGCTTTGATTTTTTGCTGTCCCAAGCCCAGGCGTCGCTCCAGGCGCGTTTGCAGGCTATTCGCCAGGCGGGTATGCGGCCAGAGCAGTACATTGAGCAGCTGTGCCAACGAGTAGAGCGATCGCAGATCATGCAAGACGCCTGGACCTGTCTCCAGGGCTATCCCTTTTCCTCCCTGGCCATGATCGGCATGATCCATCAAAATCTGCTGCCCTCTGGCCTAGCCGCCGATGCCCCGCTCCAGCAAAACGACCCCTACATCTATTTCGACGCCTGCCTGGCCATTGCCGAAGCCCTGCTGGATGAGGGAGTGTACCGCCCGGCGCGTCCTTACCTGCGGCGACTCGCCATTCTCGATCGCCTGGTAGAACAGGGGCTAGAGAACACTCGCCCCGAAACTGAGCCCTTCGAGGTGTTCTCGGGGGCACTGGTGATTCGCTATTTGCTTTGCCTGGCTAACTACTATTACCTCTACGACACTGACGACGGCGATACCCGTTACCTACCGCCCGGCTGTGAAGCCGACGTCAACCGCGATATTTTGGTGCAGCGGGCTTGGGAAACCCTCGATCAGGCCCAGCGCCACATCAGTCTGCGCCTGAGAAAGTATGTGGTGCTCAACGAGGTGTCTCAGGGCACCTTTAACCCCCACTATCTACTGCTCGGTCGGATAGCCTTTTTGCGCACCAAGCTGCTGCTGTTTTTTCCGCGGCGGGTGCCCAAGGACGACGACCTGCCCACCGAGGGCTTTTCTGGTCGGCAGCGCACCGAAGCCTCAATTCACTGGGGGCGGCTGTACCTGGCCGAAAAAGCCCGGCTGTACGCCGCCGCCGACGGTGACAGCGAGGTCTACGCCTGCTTTGCCGCCATGCAGTCATGGATTTATCTGATGGCCGCCTACGCCGACCCCGGCAAGCTCAATTTAGTCACCCCGGGCAACGGCAACCTACCCAGGCAGCTTGACTCCAACCAGTGCTTTGCCTGGGCCAAACAACTGCGCAACCACGCCCTGATCACCTACGCCGAAACCGGCCGCCAGTGCTACTACCAAATCAAAGAAAAGAGCGGTCTGCTCAGGAATAACCTGGATGAATTTGGGGCCTATCGAATCGAAAAAATACCACCCATCTACGAAACGCGAGGCAGCCAGTACACCCAGCTCAGCCAGTCTGACACCGACCTGTTGGTGCTTGATATGTCGCTGCTAGCAGTCAATCCCAAAGATTTACCCAAGGTGTCGCCCCACCACCCCACGCGCAATATCTACCTATTTGGCACCAACGCCTGCTACCTGTTTTTTAGCCGCGGCCTGTTCATGTTGGGCAGCAACGTGGCCCATGAGTTTGATGCCAACGATACTCCAGTAGCCACCATTGACTGGGAGAGTAAGCTGATCCACGCTACCCGGTTGCTCAACACCGCCTGGGCTATGGCAGAGGAGGGCGGCGTGGTAGAAAAAGACCACGTTGATGGCCAGCGAATCTATCGCCTATCGCGCTCCTTTAACCGCGATGGCCAAAAACCCTCCTTTTCGTCCCCCGATATCGACGCCATTCGTGACCTGTACCCCCGGCGGATTGGCGAAGTGGCTGACCTGGGCAAACTCTTTGCCGTTGCCGGTATGGTGCTGCAGTTGTCGCTAGTGCCCATGGGCGATCGCCCCACCCTTGAAGCCGATATTGACGCGCTGCTGTCGAGCCTACACAACGCCCAGAGTCTGCAAACCTCCCGCACTCAGCGCGCGCTGCTGAAGCGCCAAAAGCGCTACAACGGCCACCTCGATGCCTACTTTAGCCAGGCCGTCGCCTGCCTCCGCGACTATCAGCGGCGCGCCCACCAGGGACTGGCCATCTGGCACCAGCGAGATGACTTGTTGGCTGAACTTTTTGCGCTGTTAGTTCAGACCTAAGGCATAGATGATCATGTTGTGCGACAACACAAGATTTTTTAATGTTGTGTTACATTGTGCCTGGTCACGACGGACCAACGTTTAGTGCCAACCTCAAAGGAGAATTTCCGATGAACCCCCAATCCGATTTCACGCTGGAGCGGCGGAAGGTCGACATCCTCCACCTGTTCTTTTTTCTGATCGGAGCGCCTCACATCTACGGTGCTCTGCGCTCTACTGAGCGCCAGCGGCAGGCTAGACCGCCCCTGCTGCAATACCTGGCGGTTGGTATGCTGGCCATGGCGATCGCCAGTGCTGCTGAAATGTGGCTGATGTAGAGATCCAGGTTTTAGTGGGGTGTAAGGCTGTCTTGCACCCCCTACCCATCTACTCCCTACCCCTACTCACCCCTGCTGTTGAAGTTCACTATAGGCGGCATACACCCCCTGTACCGTGTACCAGTTGAGGAATATCCGGGCAAGTTCTAGGGCTACCTGGGGCTTGCCTTGGGCAATCAGCCAGCGCAGCAGGGGGGCCATGGTGCGCTCGTTCAGCCGCCCGCCTGCGGTGAGCACGCCCCAGAGCACCTGATGGAGGGGGGTCATTTGAATCATCATCCGCACCTCGCGGGTGGGGTGCTTTTTGTAGAAAATTGCCCCCATGCGGCCCCGCTGAATTTCCTGGTCGATCATCTTGGGAATTTGATCGAGGGAGAAGGGGGGATGGTAATGGTAGCCTAGGGCTTCGGGCACTTTGACCATGGTGATACCCAGGTTTTTGAGCCGTACCCCCAGTTCTAAATCCTCCCAGCCGTACTGGCTAAATTCGGTGTCGAACAGGCCAGCGGTCAGCAGCCAGTGCCGGGCGATCGCCAGGTTAGCCGTATCAAAAAAGGCGTTGGAGAAATCTGTGACCTTGGCGGGCTCGGCAGTGGGCTGCTCAAAGTTGCTGGTATTCACCAAACGACCGGCGGTAAACACGCGATCGTCCCCCAAGCGCTGGTAGGCATCGGCGAGGGCCTGGGCGTGGGCCTGGAAGCTGCCCGGCGGCATAATCACGTCGCTATCGACAAAGACAATGGTGTCGCCCTGGGCCACCTGTACCCCGTAGTTGCGAGCCGCTGCCGCCCCCTGGTGATGGCGCTGTACCAGCCGCACGTGGGGAAACTCGGCAGCACTGGCTTGCAGCCACTCAATGGTGCCATCGGTGGAACCGTCGTCTACCACGACTAGCTCATAGTCGGTGATCAGCGCCGGATCAAATCTCTGCTGTTCTAAGGCACGCAGGCACTTCTCCAGAATGGACTGGCGATTGTAGGTGGGGGTAACGACGCTAAAAAACACGGTGGGCCTCCGAATGGCCCTAATATCCTAGCGCCTTGACCTGCTCCAGACGCGATCGGGCCATGCCCCCGTCCGTCCCCAAAAAATCATGGCATAATTCAGTATGGATGAACTAAAGTTCAGGTGTATTTATGGCTGGCGGTAAATGGGTGCACAGACAGGTCTAGGGATGGGGATAGACGGCGACCCGCGATCGCGATGGCGGCCTTGGCAGGGGCTGGCTCTGGCCCTCGTGCTGCTGACCGGGGCTTGCTCTGGCTCTGGCCCGGCCCCTGGCCCGCGCAACATCACTCTGCACCAAAAGTGGGCGCTGCAACCCGGCGATCGCCTGGCTGGCTACTCGGTGCAGAGCGGACTGGGCGACATCACGGTTGATATTCAGGGCAATCGGGTGTTTATGCCCTTTGACGGTCAGGTGCAGCCTGCCGAGGGCAACGCCGATCAGTGCGTGATTCTGTCGAGCCCCGACGTGCCCGCCTACCTGTTTCGCCTCTGCGGGCTGCGCCAGGTGAAGCTGGGCGATCTATCCCAGGGCGACCCAATTGGCAGCGGTAATACTGTGGCCTTTGCCACCCTGCGCCGCCAGGCCGACGGCACCTGGGCCATGGTTGAACCGGCCAAGGAGCTGCTGTCACAGTTTCTAGATCGCCCCTAGACGATCACTCCCCCGTCGGAAGTCCTTCTAGCAGGCCCCCTTCAGCTGGTGCTCCGGTGGGGGTATCTATGCCTGGCAGCGGTTGCGGCAGCTGGTTGGTTTCGGGTGGCTCAGTCCCCAACTCGCGCAAAATTGGGGCCGTAGGCTCAGGTTCTTCTAAAAACACCGCCGACAGCACCGCTTGTAGCGTGGGAGCCATGGCAATGCGGTTTTTGTAGACCAAAATGACCCGGGCTAAGGTGGGTAGCTGGTTTTGTTCAGCGACTAAGTACAGTGGCTCTGCATAAATCAGCGACTGCTCAATGGGTATCACCAGTAAATTGCCCTGCTGGGCCTGGGATCCCTGGGTGTCCCAGAGGGAGATGCGCTGGGAAATTTCGGGGTCTTGGTTGATGCGGGCCTCGATCTGCTCGGGGCCAAACACCAGCTCTTGCTTGGGAAAGCGGTAGAGCAGCCGCAGCCCGTAGCGATCGCCGTCTGATCTCGCCGCCAGCCAGGCAATTAGGTTGTTGCGCTGGTCAGGGGTAAACAGCCGCAGCAGCACAAACTCCTCGGTGTCTTCCTGGGGCAGCTTCATAATCAGGTAGTAGGGATCGACCTGCTGGGCCTCGTTCGCATAGATTTCGTTGGGCGCACGCCACTGGTCTTCTCGGTTGTAAAACACCTGAGGGTCGGTCATGTGGTAAGTCATCAGCGAGTTGGCCTGCACCGAGAACAGATCCTGCGGGTAGCGAATGTGGGTGCGCAGACTGTCGGGCATGGCCTCTAGGGGCTCAAACATGGTAGGTAACAGCCGCTCCCAGGTTTGAATAATCGGGTCGTTGGGGTCAGCTACAAAGAAGCTGATCGCCCCGTTGTAGGCGTCAACCACCACCTTGACTGAGTTGCGGATGTAGTTGAAGTCGTTGTTGTCGGGGTCAGAGTAGGGGTAGCGACCGCTGACGGTGTAGGCGTCGATTACCCAGTAAAGATAGCTTTCGGTTTCTTGGGAATCGTAGCTTTCGACGGTGAGATTGGGGTCGCGATCGCGAAACCCCTCAAAGCTGACCTTGCTTGGCGGGCGACTGCCGTGGGCCGCGCCAGTGCCCCACTGCCGCGAGGCGTTGCCGATGTCAGCGGCGACCAGGTAGGGATCGGTGTCAAAGCGCAGAAAAGGGGCGATCGCCCGCACGCGATCGGCAATATTGCGGCGAAACAGGAGTCGCGTATCGGCGGTAAAGTCTTCGGTAAACAGCATGCGCCAGTCGAGCAGGTAGCGGGCAAACAACAGCCGCCGCCAGAGGCTCTCCAGGTTGATGCCGCCCCGGCCCAGGTAGGTGGTGTAGATATTTTCGTTGCCGCTGGGGTAGTCGAGTTCCAGCAGCTGGGTGTTGGTCATGACGTAGGTGTCGGTCAGCTCGCCAAAATACAGGCGCGGCTCCCCAATGGGAATGCTCTGGCGCACCTCATCGCTGCTGGGCAGGTTGTTAATGCCGCTGACAAAGTAGGTGGGTAGCCCATCGGGGCCAGCAGTATTCACCGGGCTGAGGGTAAAGCCGTAGCCGTGGGTATAGACCAGGTGCTCGTTTACCCAGGTTTTGGCAATGTCGGGCACCCGCTCGTAGTTGAGTTCCCGCGCCGAGATCATCACCTGGCGGCGCTCTGAGCGGCGCTGCTGGTTTAGGATGCTGTAGCGATCGAAATCGGCATCCTTAAATTCGTAGTACAGACGAATTTGCTGAAGCTGACGGTTGCTGTCCAGCAGCGGTCTGGGGTCCCAGAGGCGAATGTTTTCGAGGGTGAGGTCGTTTTGCTCCAGGTCTTCAGCATTGAGGTCACCGCTGGGGTCAAAGGGCTCTGACTCGATGGCCTCTAGGTCAAAGGCGGCGCGGGTGAGAGCGATAGAATTGGTAATGAAAGGGCGTTCGCGCTGGAGTTCGTTGGGCTGCACCACCAGCCGCTGCACTATGACAGGCGCTATTACTAGGCCCAGCAGGGTCAATACCAGGTAGCCGCAGATCCCTTTGATCAGCAGACTGGTGCGCCCCATGCCCGCCCACCATTCTAGGGGAGCTTTGGCGGCACCCGCCGGGGGCATTTTGCGCATGGGATTGACGTAGGTTGGAGTCCACAGCAGCCCTCGGCTTAAAAAGACCAGCCCTAACCCCAGGGCGAACATCGACAGCAGCCAGTTGGCGGGCAGCACCACATTGACGTGGGTGTAGCCCGCGCCATACACCACCCCTTCTCGGGAGTAGAGTATGTCGTAGCGCCCCAGCCAGTGGCTAACGCTGGTGGCCAAAAACAGCAGCCCGGCCAGGCTGTAGAGGTGCTGCTGCTGAGCGGTTGAAAAGCCATAGAATCGCCCTTGACTGAGGGTGTTGTCTCTCAGTAGGTAGACCAGATATACGCTGACCAGGGTAAAAAACAGTCCGCCTAACACCCAAAATTCAAGCAGGCGCAGCACCGGCAGCCGAAAAATATAAAAGGCAATGTCGCGGTTGAAGATGGGCTCTGTCTGGCCGTAGGGCAGTGGGTCAAGGGAAAGCAGTACGGCGGGCCACTGCTTGGCCAAAATCAGCCCATAGCCAAGGCTCATGAGCATGGCCGCCAGTCGCCCGAGCTGCCGAGGATAGAGCAAAAAGGCCACGGTGCTAATGCCGAGGGCAATCAGCAGCCAGGGTTGGGTGATGAAAATTTGCCCAACAACCGTGAAGAGCTGGAGCTTAGGCCACAGGGCCAGGGGCGTGGTGGAGTCGTAGAGGGTAGTGGTCTGCTGCCAAAAATCGCCAGCGATTTGCCCCTGATAAATTAGCTGTAAGCCCAGCAAAAAGCTCAGGGTGATCCCGAGCAGCAGCAGCGCGCTCAGACCCAAACTGCTGGTCTGGTCGCGGCGATCGCCTGGTTTCTCTATCAGTTGAGCGCGATCGGCCAGGGTCAAATTGCCCCAGGTAAACCCCAGGGTGCACAGAATAGGAATAATGCCGAGCAGCAGCTGCGACCTAAGCCGCAGCCAAAATACCGCTAGGTAGTTGACCTCCTCAAACCAAAGTCGCTCGGCCTGAAGATTGATAATCGCATCTAAAAAGAGCAGGGTGAGCAGCCCTAACCCCAGCCCTAGCCAACCCCATCGGGGCAGACTCTTTGCAAACGCCTTAGTAATCATGGGCCCTACGGATCGACACCTACCCCAGCAGTGCCTAGATTGTAGCGGCTCAGCCCTGCGGCGCTATTAACAGCTCTTGTTCTCAAAGTCGCACTGGAAGATAAACGGCTCTTGCCAGTGCAGCGGAATCTCAAGCAGATCGCGCACACCGGTCACCCCCTGGCTAATGAACAGCAGCACGGCAACCGTATTGAGGGCGGCGTGGGCGAGCCGCCAGCGCTTAGATTTGTAAATTTCGGGTAGGGTAGCCAAGGCAAAAATCATCAGCATGGCCGCCGCCATGCCCAGGTAAAAGTGAGATACCTGCCACTCATAGCCGCGCCGAAACACCCCTGGCTGCATGCCCAGCAGCCAGAGCCCCATGCCGGTCAGCGTCGCAAAGGTACCTCGCCAAACGCGGCTGCTAGAGCGATACAGCAGCACCAAAGCCCCTAGGGTGAAGGCGTACATAGCTACCACAAACACCCCTCGAAAAGGGTCTTCGGCCCAGACATTCTCCCGTAACAGAGTCTTGAAGATGGGGTGCGCCAGACCCAGCAGTACCAGACTTACTACCGCCCCAGCCAGCCATTGCCCGACTCGCACATGCTCTTTGCCCACTACGGGAGAGATAGCGGTTTTGGTCTTGTCTGCAACAGCTAAACGCCGCTGGCGGGTCTGCACCGCAAAATAAACGGCTACGCCAATCAGCGGCATCACCACCGTGACGGCCAAAAACGGGTGCAGTAGTCTGAGTAGATCGGGGGCGTCTAGCATGAGGGGCTTCCTAAGGAGAGGGCGTGATTGAGGGCTAAATTTTTCTTACTTTAGGGCACAGCGATCAATCGGTACCGTGATTCGCCTCACAATCTCAGCTGTCAGTGTCCGCAAGATGGTCAAAGACCGGCTCTGATGAGCCATTTCCTACAGGGGATGCTGCGCGATCGTCTCACCCTGCTATCTTCACAGGGGGCATCCTAGCAAGGTAGCTAAGCCCAAAGATTAAAGCGAGATAAGTGCTGCTCTAGGGCCTTGGGAATCTGCTTGGCAATGTCGGTCTTGGTCTTAAAGGTCAGCCGGTTCTGGGCGGACAGGTCAAAGGGGTACTGCCCAACAATGTCTGATCGCTCCATTTGGGCCAGCAAGATCTGCTCGGCGGGCTTGGCCTGGAGCGCGTAGCCCATCTCCACGCACACGTGGGGGCTGGGTATTAGTAAGGTGGTGTTGCCCTCTACAGCTGCGATCGGGGTGCCGTCGGCCACAAACAGCAGCGACTTGCGAATTTTGCGGGTGAGGGCGCTGTTGAGCCGGGCCGGGCCGTCGCTGAGCCGGTGCGACACCTCTAAGGTGAGGGCCACGCGAGACTTTTTGTTGAAGCTCTCGATCGCATCGGTAAGCGCCTGGTGCAGCGCTTCCGCCGACTCGCTGTACTCCTGCTGGTAGCAGAAGTAAACAATTGGCTCTAGGTGGGCCATCACATCTAGCTTGGTGAAGTAGATCTCGTGACTGATCAGGTCGATGTTAGCGATGCCGTAGCCGCCGCTGCCCTCAATGTAAAACTCCACGGTTTCGCCATCGAGGTAGCGCTGAAACCAAGCCGACTCTTTAACCTCGGCGCTGTCGTCTAAAAAATCGGCCCGCAGCGCCGACTTCAGCAGGCTGTTTTTGCTCAGCCGCAAGTCGTGGGGCCGCTGCTCTAACTCTCGCACCGGCTCGTAGGCTTCGAGATACCAGGCTTTGAGGGCAATAATGGCCATAACGAGTCATCCTCTGGGGCGGTGGGCTGGCCCTGGGGGCCGGTCTGCTTGGGTGCGAGTCCGAAATTATCGCTTGATTCTAAGGCCAGATCGAGATTCAGATGGGAACAAAATCGAAAGAAATGTTGCGCCCCGCGCAGCTCAGAATCTTCAACGTCTTGCAGGCTAGGATTTTGAGCCAATATCACCATGTTTTCTCTAAGTTGCTGCTTTAAGCGCCATACCTGCTGCCGCAATCATAGTTCAATTGTACTAAATTTTTCACAATGGCAGCAGACTTGGTTAGGCTATTTTGGTCTGCTCCCATGCTTTGCCCCCAAGGATGCTCACCATGATCGATCTCTATTACTGGACGACCCCCAACGGCCACAAAGTCACCATTTTTCTCGAAGAAGCTGACGTGGACTACACCATTAAGCCGATCAACATCGGCAAGGGCGATCAGTTTAACCCTAGCTTTCTAGCGATCGCGCCCAACAACCGCATTCCCGCCATGGTCGATCATGAGCCAGCCGATGGCGGTGAACCCCTGAGCCTGTTTGAGTCGGGGGCGATTTTGCAGTATTTAGCCGAAAAGACCGGGCAGTTTTTGCCTCAGGGAATGCGCGATCGTGCCACCGTCATGCAGTGGCTCTTTTGGCAGATGGGCGGCCTCGGGCCAATGCTGGGCCAAAACCACCATTTCAACAACTACGCTCCCGAAAAAATTTCCTATGCCATCAACCGCTACGTCAAAGAGACCGAGCGCCTCTACGGCGTTCTCGATCGACAGCTGGAGGGCAAAGACTTTATCGCTGGCGATTACTCCATCGCCGATATGGCCTGCTACCCCTGGATTGTGCCCTACGAAGCCCAGCAGCAAAAACTGGAGGATTTCCCCAATCTGAAGCGCTGGTTTGAGGCGATCAAAGCGCGACCGGCGGTGGAGCGTGCCTATGCGATCGCCGAGTCGATGCGCGCTGAATCAACCATGAGCGATGAGGCGAAGGCAATTTTGTTTGGCCAGGGAAGACGGTAGCGGGAGATAAGGAAAGTTTTGAATTTTGAGTTTTAAGTTTTGAATTCAAGCTCCCAACTTAAAACTCAAAATTAAACACTCAAAACTCTCCCCGTTCCCTAGGCCAGCACCCCATTCAAAAAAATATCCGTCAAACATTCCGCCAGGTCTTTCATCGCCTGGGGCGAGGCGGCTTCGTCGCCGAGGGTGTCTTGGCTAAAGCCCGCAACGGTAAACATGCCCAAAAAGACTCGCGCCACCATGCGGGCGTTCATCGGTCGGTAGACGCCGCGATCCATAGCGGTTTGAAAGAAGGCTTCGGCGACGTCAATCATTTTGCCGATCACTTCGGTTTGAATCTGCTCCCGCAGCTCGGGGTGAAACTGCGCTTCCATAAAGCACACCCGCATCAAAGCCGAGTTTTTTTGCAGGTTGAGCATGCGCCGCTGCATCACCTGGCCGATCGCCTTGTAGCTGGCCATTTCGCTCAGCTCGGTCAGCAAGTCGGTAAGAATTTCGACCCAGCCCTGGCTCGCCACCGCCACTAGAATCGCCTTCTTGTTCTCAAAATGGCGGAACAGAGTACCCTCGGCTACCCCGGCAGTTTGGGCCAGCTCGCGGGTGGTTGTGCCCCCGTAGCCGTGCTTGGCAAACAGCTTTAGGGCCGCTTTCAGAATCTTGGTTTCCGTATCGGTTTCCGCAGGGGCGGTTTTAAAGAAAGGCACCATCACAAAAACCCTCAAGAGTAAGCACAGATTGGCTTCTGTGGCCCATTGTGCCCCCATTAACCCGAAGGCCAGGGCGGGGTTCACATAACCTCATAAAACCTGAGATAACTACTCTTAAGGGAGGTGGTCAGGCGCTTTGCGCAGTCCTAGGAAGCCGGTTCAGCGTTGGCCAAGGTTTGCTTCACGATCGCATCGCTGATCTGCCGCTGTAGGGTGGTATCGTCGGCGGAGCGCTCCAAGATACTGTTGAACGTATCGATCGAAAGCCCGTCGGCCTCAATCGCTTTTTCCATATCGCCTTCGGTGCTCTGGCGAATAGCGATGATGCGGTCTACAGCCGCTTTAAACTTTCTGTCGTCTTTTTTAGAAATTTTGGCTTTTTCGGCAACTTTAGCCATGTCTTCGGGGCCGTCGGCAGTACTGGTGAGCTGAGTCTCTGCGATCGCATTAAACCGCTCAATGGTCAGTCCTTCGTCTTCTACGGCCTTAGCCATCTCCCGCTCAGCCTGGAGGCGCAGGGTTTGCACCTGTTGGTAAACCTTGGCAAAGGTGGCAATGTCGCCGTCGCTGAGGGGCGCACTGGCGTCAATGTCAGCCACTTCCACCACCGTAGCCTGGGCGAGTAGCGGGGCAGATGGGCTGGCCCAAGCGGCCCCTGGGGTAAGCCACGCCAGCACTATTAGTAGAGCAACAACACAATATCTCACCATAGCGGGGTCTCCTGATAACGCAAAATGTCGGCTTGGACAATCTTCCCTAGCCTAGCCCTTTGTTAACACATCGGCATGGTGGCGCAGATGGTCAGCCATAAAGGACGCCATAAAAAAGTAGCCGTGATCGTAGCCCGGCTGCATGCGTAAAATTAGGGGTTGCTCGGCCTCTTTGCAAGCATCTGCGAACAGATCGGGCCGTAGCTGGCCCTGGGCTAGAAAATTATCGGCAGTACCCTGATCAATTAAGATAGTGCGATCGCGCTGAGGGTGAATCTTCACTAACTCCGTTGCGTCATAGGCTTTCCAACTCTCACGGTTTGACCCCAGATAGCCTGAGAACGCCTTCTTGCCCCAGGGACACTGGGAAGGAGCCGCGATCGGCGCAAAGGCCGAGATCGATTTGAACAGATCGGGATTGCGCAGGCCGCAGACCAGTGCCCCGTGGCCGCCCATGGAGTGGCCAAAAATGCCCATGCGATCGCGCCGCACCGAAAATTCCTGGGCAATCAGCTCCGGCAGTTCCTGCACCACATAACTGTACATGGAATAGTTTTTGCTCCAGGGTGCTTCTGTAGCATCCACGTAAAACCCGGCTCCGATACCAAAGTCCCAGGCATCGGGCTCATCGGGCACCCTTTCGCCGCGAGGGCTGGTGTCGGGGGCTACCAGCATCAGCCCGTGCTCGGCGGCATAGCGCTGGGCTCCAGCCTTGCTGGTGAAATTGTCTTCGGTGCAGGTCAACCCTGACAGGTAAAACAGCACTGGCACCGGGCCAGTCTGCGCCTGGGGCGGCACAAACACCGCAAACCGCATGTCGCAGTTGCAGACAGCCGACGGGTGGCTGTAGTAGCCCACCGTGCCACCAAAGCAGGTGTGCTGGTTATGGAGAGTTAGGGAAGACATGGATAGATGGGTAGGGGTGGATGGGTGGGTAGGGGCAGATCCACGTGTCTGCCCTGGGTAGGTCTATTCTGCGAGGTCGATTCTAGATGTATGAAATGCCCCAGTCAGAACTCTTTCAGAACTCTTATTTCTCAGGGTAAGGGGCAGACCGATGTGTCTGCCCCTACGAAAACGTCACCACGCTGCGGATGCTCTCGCCCCGGTGCATAAGGTCGAAGGCGGTGTTGATCTCATCCAGCGGCATAACGTGGGTGATCAGGTCGTCAATGTTGATTTTGCCGTCCATATACCAGTCCACAATTTTGGGAACGTCGGTGCGGCCCCTGGCTCCGCCAAAGGCTGTGCCCTTCCATTCGCGCCCGGTTACGAGCTGAAAGGGGCGGGTGCTAATTTCTTCGCCCGCAGCGGCCACGCCGACAATGACGCTGACGCCCCAGCCCTTGTGGCAGCACTCTAGCGCTTGGCGCATGAGGTTGACATTGCCCACGCACTCGAAGCTGTAGTCGGCTCCGCCGCCCGTGAGTTCCACTAGGTAAGCCACCAGGTCGCCTTCAACCTCCTTGGGATTGACAAAGTGGGTCATGCCAAATTTGGTGGCCAACTCCTGCCGGTTGGGGTTGATGTCAACGCCGATGATTTTATTGGCCCCCACCATGCGGCAGCCCTGGATGACGTTGAGGCCAATGCCGCCGAGGCCAAACACCACCACATTAGCCCCTGGTTCAACCTTGGCGGTATTGATTACCGCGCCCAGGCCCGTGGTGACGCCGCAGCCGATGTAGCAGACCTTCTCAAAGGGGGCATCGGCGCGAATTTTGGCTAGGGCGATCTCGGGTACCACGGTGTAGTTGGCAAAGGTCGAGGTGCCCATGTAGTGGAACAGCGGCTCGCCGTTGAGGGAAAATCGGCTGCTGCCGTCGGGCATGAGACCCCGCCCCTGGGTGAGGCGAATGGCCTGGCAGAGGTTGGTTTTAAAGCTGAGGCAGTATTCGCACTGGCGGCACTCGGGCACGTACAGCGGAATTACATGATCGCCAGGCTTGAGGCTGGTCACGCCAGGGCCAACTTCGGCCACCACCCCGGCCCCCTCGTGGCCCAACACCGCCGGAAACAACCCTTCAGGATCTTTGCCAGAAAGAGTGTAGGCGTCGGTGTGGCAAATGCCGGTGGCTTTGATCTCGACCAGCACTTCGCCTTCGCGCGGCCCTTCGAGCTGAATGGTTTCAATAGTTAAGGGTTGGCCTGGGCCAAGGGCAACGGCGGCTCTAACATCCACGGGCGAGATCTCCTTATTGGGCAGTTGAAACGATGGTGTGGGTGCCGAGCGCAGAATCCTGTGATCTGTCGCTCTGTACTGAGCAGATGTGTCATTTGAATCTGCAATCTAAGCGGTTGGGCAATGGTCTGAGATTGACTTATCTGAGCTATTACAACACCTTAGTCAGCTTACCGACTTTGCGGCGCTTAGGCCATGTGTCAGCATTCTCAGACATAGCTCGGCACAATGACCGATGTGGGGCTAGCAGTTGCCTAGGCCCCTTAGCCCATGGGCATCTTGAGGGCGTCGGGCTCTTTGCATCTAAGCTATGACTCAACTCTTGTGGCGGTCGGGCAGACCGCTCTATGGGCAGGCTAATTCTGCTGGGTTTACGCTGATTGAAGGATTGATCGTAGTAGTCATTGCGGGGCTGATGGCGGCGATCGCCGCCCCTTCGTGGTTTGGCTTTGTGCAGCAGCGTAAAATCAACGCTACCCAAGACATGGTGTACCAGGCACTGCGGGCCACCCAGTCCGACGCTATGCAGCAGCGCCACGATCGCCGCTTCAGTATTCGCGATCGCAACGGACGCATTGAGTGGGCCAGCCATCCCGAAACGACGTTATCGAGTCAGGCCGTGGCTTGGACTCCCTTAGTTGATGGAGTGGTCTTTGCAGACCTCGACAACACCATGATCAACTCAGGAGGCACCTACTACGTCAAGTTTGATATGTATGGCAACGTTAAAGCCCGTGTCAGCACCGTAACCTTCTCTATGGGCGGAAACCAACAGACTCACCGCTGCGTGGTGGTTTCTACTATGATTGGGGCCATGCGCAAGGGCAAAGGGCATACCCAAGCTAACAGCAACGATCGCTTCTGTTATTGACCTCTCCCCCCACTTGGAGCAAAACCGAGTTTAATAGGTTAGCGCCATGACATGGGTAGGAGTGAGTGAATGTCAGAAAAAAATGAGGGGTGGTACGTAGTTCAGGGCGAAGACGGCACCTGTAACGTGCTGTCTGCCGAGAGCATTAGCCGCGAGCGACTTCAGGAGCGTCGCCCCATGTGGGGCCCCTACGCCACCCAGCAGGAAGCCATTGCCCGCCGGGTTGGGTTGATTCGCAGCGGCAAATGCGAGCCCGCCTGAGCAGACACCACGACCCTAGGCGGCAGTGCGGCCTCGGAGCGAGTCGTAGCTCTGCAAAAACCAGGCGTAGGTCTGCTCAATACCGGCTTTGAGGTCGGTTTTGGCCTGCCAGCCCGCCGCATTGAGGCGCGAGACATCGAGCAGTTTGCGGGGGGTGCCGTCGGGCTTGGTGGTGTCGAATACTAGCTCGCCTTCATAGCCAACCACGGCTTTCATGGTGAGAGCTAGTTCTTTAATTGAAACCTCTTGCCCGGTGCCGACGTTGACGAAATCTACCTCGCTGTAGTTGTTCATCAGAAACACCAGGGCATCGGCTAAATCATCCACATACAAAAACTCACGCAGGGGGGCGCCGGTGCCCCACACGGTAACGGTGGGGTCGCCATTGACCTTGGCCTCGTGGAACTTGCGCATTAGCGCGGGCAGCACGTGGGAGTTGGCCAGATCAAAGTTGTCGTTGAGACCGTAGAGGTTGGTGGGCATGGCCGAGATAAAGCTCACGCCGTACTGGCGGCAGTAGTTTTCGCAGAGCTTGAGACCGGCAATTTTGGCGATCGCATAGGGCTCATTGGTGGGCTCTAGAAAACCCGTCAGCAGGTAGTCTTCTTTCATCGGCTGGGGGCAGAGCTTAGGGTAAATGCAGGATGACCCCAAAAACAGCAGCTTTTGCGCTCCGTGCTGGTAGGCGCTGTGGATGATGTTGGCCTCAATCATCAAGTTTTCGTAAAGAAACTCGGCCCGGTAGGTGTTGTTGGCGTGGATGCCCCCCACTTTGGCCGCTGCCAGAAAGACGTAATCAGGCTTTTCTTGAGCGAAGAACTCATCTACAGCGGCCTGACTGCGCAGGTCAAGCTCCTGGCTAGAGCGCAGCACCAAATTTTCATAGCCCTGGGCTTTAAGCGTTCTGACTAGGGCGCTGCCCACTAGCCCACGAGAGCCAGCGACATAGATTTTAGATTGACTATCCATAGGGTCTAGCTCAAATAGCGAATTGTCAGAAAAACTATTGTAGAAGGCTTATTCCCATTGCCACGAGTCTGTCATCGGCCAAGGACAATGACAACTCCCTCCGCGCTGAGTTTAGCGGTAGTTCACAATGAAGACCAAGGTTCATTGAAAGTTTCTCATTCCCTGCAATATGACCCCATCGTTTGCGGCTAACCCGCGCTGGCAATTTTGGATCGATCGCGGCGGCACCTTTACCGACATTGTGGCCCGCCGCCCCGACGGGCAGATTATCGTCCATAAGCTGCTGTCAGAAAACCCTGATCGCTACAGTGATGCGCCAATCCAGGGTATTCGCGACCTGCTGGGCCTAGGAGCGGATGAGGTAATCCCCGCTGAGGCGATTGAGGCGGTGAAAATGGGCACAACCGTGGCCACCAATGCGCTGCTGGAACGGAAGGGCGATCGCACCCTCCTCGTCACCACTAAAGGATTTCGCGATGCCCTGCGCATTGGCTATCAAAACCGCCCCAACATCTTTGCCCGCCACATTGAGCTGCCCGAAATGCTCTACGAGCAGGCGATCGAGGCCAACGAACGCCTCAGTGCCCAGGGCGAAGTTTTGGTTCCCCTGAAGGCTGAGGAAGAAGCCCGGCTGATGCAGGAACTTCAGCGGGCCTACGACAGCGGGATTCGAGCTTGTGCGATCGCCCTAATGCACGGCTATCGCTACCCTGCCCACGAGCTGCGCTTGGGAGACCTCGCCCGCCAAGTCGGCTTTACCCAAATCTCCCTTTCTCACCAAGTTAGCCCCCTAATTAAACTCGTCAGCCGAGGCGATACGACGGTAGTGGATGCGTATCTTTCGCCGATTCTCAGGCGGTATGTCGATCGGGTGGCGGCGCAATTGCAGACCCACCCCTACCCCTCTGAGGAGGGGACGGATGTCGCCAAAGTCCAAAATCCAAAATCCAAAATCCAAAATTTGCCGACTCGCCTCATGTTCATGCAATCCAACGGCGGCCTCACGGATGCGGCGCTCTTTCAGGGCAAAGACAGCATACTCTCGGGGCCTGCGGGGGGCGTAGTCGGCGCGGTGCAGACCAGTCGCCAGGCCGGGTACGATCGCATGATTGGCTTTGACATGGGCGGCACCTCAACCGACGTATCGCACTATCGGGGCGAGTATGAGCGCACCTTTGAGACCGAGGTGGCTGGGGTGCGGCTGCGGGCACCGATGATGGCGATTCACACCGTGGCGGCGGGGGGCGGCTCGATTGTGAGCTTTGACGGCAGCCGTTACCGGGTGGGGCCAGAGTCGGCGGGGGCCTATCCGGGGCCGGCCTGCTATCGCCACGGGGGGCCGCTGGCGGTGACTGACTGCAACGTCATGGTAGGCAAACTCCAGCCTGAGTTCTTTCCTCAGGTGTTTGGGCCGGAGGGCGATCTGCCGCTGGATGCAAAGGTAGTGCGCGAAAAATTCACAGCCCTGGCGGAGGAAATTCACGCGGCCGCGGGAAGTTCTCCTAGCCCGGAGCAGGTCGCCGCTGGATTTCTCGCCATTGCGGTGGAGAAAATGGCCAACGCTATTAAGAAAATTTCAGTACAGCGGGGCTACGACGTTTCTGAATATGTGCTGTGCAGCTTTGGTGGGGCTGGGGGCCAACACGCCTGTCTGATCGCCGATGCCCTGGGGATGACGGAGGTGTTTCTGCATCCCTATGCGGGGGTGCTGTCGGCCTACGGCATGGGATTAGCGGATGTGCGATCGCTCAACGAGCAATCCGTCGAGCTGCCGCTGGGTGAAGAGACACTGCCTGAGATTCAGCAGGTGGTGGAGTCTTTGGCCAATAAGGGATTGGAGGAGTTGGAACAGCAAGGTTTTACCCTCGACAATCCAAAATCTAAAATCCAAAATTCCCTCGAAGCCCTCATCCCTAGCCCCTCGCCCAGAGGGCGAGGGGAACCGGAGGATTCAAAATCGCCTCAGGTTTTGCCTCGGCTGTTGCTGAAGTACGAAGGGACGGATTCTGTGCTGGCGGTAGAGTTTGCGGGGGTAGAGGCGATGCGATCGCAGTTCACCGCCCTGCACCGTCAGCGCTACGGCTTTGCCCAGGAGATTAAGCGTCTAATTGTCGATACTGCCGCTGTCGAAGTCATCGGTCATACCCACAGCCCTGACGAACCCGACATTCAAAAAGCTCGCACTACACCGCTGATGCCTAGAACCAGTGTGTCTGTCTACACCGCTGACACCTGGTACGACACCCCCGTCTACCACCGAGATGATTTGTGTCCGGGGGACGCGATCTCAGGCCCTGCCCTGATCATTGAAGCGACCGGCACCAATGTCGTAGAACCCGGCTGGATCGCCACGCTGACGGCAAAGGGGCATTTGATATTGAAGAAGAAAGTCAGAACTCAAAATTCAAAATTCAAAATTCAAAATTTCTCTGCCGCAGATACCATCTCCTCTCCGTCCCCGCCTGACCCCGTGCTGCTGGAAATTTTCAATAACCTCTTTCGTGCCGTGGCCGAAGAGATGGGGATTACGCTGCAAAACACCAGCTACTCGGTGAACATCAAAGAACGGCTAGATTTCTCCTGTGCGGTGTTTGATCAAAACGGTCAATTGGTGGCCAATGCGCCCCACATTCCTGTGCACTTGGGGTCGATGGGCGAAAGCGTGCGGAGCTTGATTGAGGCTAAGGGCACTGACCTCAAACCCGGCGATGTGTACTTGCAAAACAACCCCTACAACGGTGGCACCCATTTGCCGGATATCACGGTGATAACGCCGGTGTTTTTGACAGAGCTCCCTGAAGCCCTTGCCCCTAGCCCCTCTCCCGGAGGGAGAAGGGAACCGGATACGGCAGAATCCAAAATCCAGAATCCAAAATTTTACGTTGCTTCTCGCGGCCACCACGCTGATATCGGCGGCATTACCCCTGGCTCTATGCCTTCGAACAGCACCTCAATTGAGGAAGAGGGTGTGCTGCTGGATAATGTGCAGCTAGTGGATCAGGGGCGGTTTCTAGAAGCTGAACTGCTGGAAATCCTGACGACAGCCACCTATCCTGTGCGGAATTCGACGCAGAATATTGCTGATTTGCAGGCGCAGATTGCAGCCAATGAAAAAGGGGCGCAAGAGCTGCAAAAGCTGGTCGATCACTACGAACTAGAGATGGTGCAGACCTACATGCAGCATGTGCAAGACAACGCCGAGGAATGCGTGCGGCGGGTGATCGATCGCCTCCACGACGGCCAGTTCACCTATCCCATGGATGACGGTAGCCAGATTGCGGTGCAAGTCACCGTGAATCGCGAAGAACGCCGCGCCAAAATTGACTTTTCTGGAACCTCTCCCCAGCGGCCCAGCAATTTCAACGCTCCGGCGGCGGTGTGCAAAGCGGCGGTTCTCTACATGTTTAGAACGCTGGTGGATGATGACATTCCCCTCAACGCGGGCTGCCTCAAACCGTTGGAAATCGTCATCCCCGAGGGATCAATGCTGAACCCCGAGTATCCAGCAGCCGTGGTGGCGGGCAATGTGGAGGTGTCTCAGGCGGTGACCGATGCGCTGTATGGTGCCTTGGGCGCGATCGCCGCCTCCCAGGGCACTATGAACAACTTCACCTTTGGCAGCGATCGCCACCAATACTACGAAACTATCTGTGGCGGCTCCGGTGCTGGTCCCGGCTTCCCCGGTACCGATGCGGTACACACCCACATGACCAACTCGCGGCTCACCGACCCGGAGGTGCTGGAGTGGCGCTTTCCAGTGCTGCTGAGAGAATTCTGCATTCGTCAGGGTAGTGGCGGCGCGGGGGACTATGCGGGTGGCAACGGCATCGTGCGTACCGTGGAATTTCGCGAGCCGATGACGGCGGCAATTCTCTCCAACCACCGGTTAGTGCCGCCCTTTGGCCTGGCTGGAGGGCAGCCAGGGCAGGTAGGTGCGAACTCTGTAATTCGCGCCGACGGCCAGGTTGAGACTTTGCCAGGGCAGGCTACCGTAACCCTAGATGCGGGGGACTGCATTCAAATCGCCACACCGGGTGGCGGTGGCTACGGCAACGCAAAAGAGTAAGGTGCGAGGGAAGTCGGCTAACCTGCGCCCGCTCTGAAAATGTTTTGTGCGGTCAACCTCAACCCTTCAAATGTCGGTGAAACCAATCGATCATTGCCAGTAAATCGCTCTAGCTGATAGCCATCGGCCCCTAGAGTGCAGAGCGTGATCGTGGGCTGCTTGGGCTGGCCAATCACCCGTGCGGCCCCCAATGCGCGAAAATCCACAATCCAGTATTCGGCAATGCCCATGGCTTCGTAGTCAGCCAGCTTCAGGCCGTAGTCGTCGCGCCAGTTGGTGCTGACTACTTCTACCACCAGTTTGATCGTGGCACCGTTGCAGACGGTAGACGATTTTTCCCACAGGGGTTCGTGCGGTCGTTGGGTGCGATCGAGCACGACCACATCGGGAATGTAGCCTGCATTGGGCCGCAGGGGTTTCACCACACAGGTGCGAGGAATCGTCAACGGCAACCCTAACTGGTCAACTAGAACACCAAGCTTGAGGGCAATAAACCCACCAATGTCTTCATGGGCACCCGTGGGCCGCACTTCAACCACCTCGCCTTCAATCAGCTCGTAGCGCCCGCCATCGCTGGGGTATTGATCGATAAAGTCTTCAAAACTGAGGGGTTGCGCTGTGGCCTGCACCATTTAGACACCCGCCGCGATTCAGAACAGATGTGACTACAGCTTACCGTACTTGCTAGCTACCCTAGCCGCGCTGCTAACGAAGCAGCATGGAGCTTGAAACTCTAAGGCCCAGAGAGATGTAGTCTGTACAACTTGACGCATCAACTTTTCTTGAAATAATAAAGCATCAATATTTTTTGAAATGACGCTGTGTGAAGGCAACTACAGCTAGCTGCTTGCGTCTACGTTGCCGTGCTGGAGAGGGTTGAGAGATGGTGAAGGTTGCTATAAACGGATTTGGTCGCATTGGCCGACTAGTGCTGCGGGCGGGCTGGGCCTTTCCAGAACTAGAATTTGTCCACATCAATGAGATCAAGGGTGGCGCAGCGGCGGCGGCGCATCTGCTCAAGTTTGACTCAGTCCATGGTCGCTGGGCACCGGAGGTGGAGGCCGTTAGCCCTGAAAAAATTACCATTGACGGCATTCCCCTCAGCTTCACCAGCGGTGCTGCTCCCGGAGAGGTACCCTGGGCCGACTACGGTGTAGACCTTGTGCTGGAGTGCTCCGGCAAGTTTCGCACCGTAGAAACCCTGGCCCCCTACTACAACCATGGCGTCAAAAAAGTCATCGTCGCGGCCCCGGTCAAAGCGGGCGCGCTCAACGTGGTCTACGGCATCAACGATCGCCTCTACGACCCAGTAAAGCATCACCTGCTCACGGCAGCATCCTGCACCACCAACTGTCTGGCCCCCGTGGTCAAAGTCATCTACGAAGGGCTGGGCATTCGCCACGGAGTAATTACCACCATCCACAACCACACCAATACGCAGACCATTGTGGATGCTCCCCACAGCGACCTGCGCCGTGCCCGCGCCACGGGGATGTCGCTGATTCCCACCAGCACGGGGTCGGCCACCGCCATCACAATGATCTATCCCGAACTGGCGGGCAAGCTCAATGGCCTGGCGGTGAGGGTGCCCCTGCTGAATGCCTCCCTGACTGACTGCGTGTTTGAGTGCGATCGCCCCACCACCGTCGCAGAAGTCAATGCTCTCCTCAAAGCCGCCGCCGATGGCCCCCTTAAAGGAATTCTGGGCTATGAAACCCGACCTTTAGTCTCAGTGGATTACAAAGACGATCCCCGCTCTGCGATCATTGATGCCCTCTCGACCATGGTCGTAGATGACACCCAGGTCAAAATTCTCGCCTGGTACGACAACGAGTGGGGCTACTCCTGCCGGATGGCCGAGCTGGCCCGCAAAGTCGCCCAGAGTCTCTGAGCCACCAGCCTCCAAAATTCGTAGGGGCAGACCTATGTGTCTGCCCTGGGTTGAGGACAGACACGTAGGTCTGCCCCTACCGATCCACCCTTCACCCATCCATCCCCTATGCCCCCCTCCACCTTCAAACCCGAGAGCTTGCGCAACTACGCCATCATCACTGCCGCCTACTGGGGCTTTACCGTCACCGATGGGGCGCTACGCATGATGGTGCTGCTGCACTTTCACGTGCTGGGCTACACCCCGCTTGAAATTGCCACGCTGTTTCTTTTCTACGAAGTGTTCGGCGTAGTGACAAATTTCCTCGGCGGCTGGATTGGTTCCCAGGTGGGCATTCGGCAAACTCTTTATGGCGGCATTGCCCTGCAAATTTTTGCCCTGGGGATGCTGAGCTTTTTGAACCCGGACTGGGGGGTGCCAGTGCAGGTGGGCTTTGTGATGGTGGCCCAGGCTTTCTCGGGCATTGCCAAGGATTTGACCAAGATGAGTTCTAAAAGTGCCATTCGCCTGGTGGTACCGAAGGAAGCAGCGTCGCGACTGTTCAAGTGGGTAGCGGTGCTGACCGGGTCAAAGAATGCGCTGAAGGGGGTAGGATTTTTCGTCGGGGCGGTGCTGCTGGAAGGAGTGGGCTTTCGTTCGGCGCTTCTAATTCAGGGGGCGGTGCTGGGGGTGATTTTGCTGTCGGGGGTGCTGCTGCCCGCTGACATGGGCAAAATCGGCCAAAAGGTGCCCTTCAAGCAATTGTTTTCTAAAAGCAGAGAGATTAACGTGCTGTCGGCGGCGCGGTTCTTTTTGTTTGGCTCGCGGGATGTGTGGTTTGTGGTGGCGCTGCCGGTGTTTTTGTATGAGGTGCTGGGCTGGCGGTTCATGCAGGTGGGCAGCTATATGGCCCTGTGGGTGATCGGCTACGGCATTGTGCAGTTTTTGGCCCCGCAGCTGTTGCGTAAAGACAGCACTGGCAAAGTGGTGCCCAAGGCTAAGACAATTCTGTTTTGGACCTCGATTTTGACGGTGATTCCGGCCCTGATTGCGATCGCCCTGATGGCTGGGGTGCGGGGCGATATCGCCGTGACCGGCGGGCTGGTGGTGTTTGGCGTGGTGTTTGCCTTTAACTCGGCGGTGCACTCGTATCTGGTGCTGGCCTACACCGAGGATAAGGACGTGAGCCTCAATGTGGGCTTTTACTATATGGCCAACTCGGGCGGGCGGCTGCTGGGAACGATCTCATCAGGGCTTTTCTATCAATGGTTTGGGCTGGTGGGCTGTCTGTGGGTGTCGAGCCTGTTGGTGCTAGCGGCGGCGCTGATTACGACACAGCTGCCCGATCCAAAGACTTCTGGCACGGCCAGCGTGTATTAGCGGATGCGGCAAAAGAACGAAAATAGAAGAGGAGAAGAACGAAAAATGCCCAATAGGCTTGAATCCTGAAGTTTGGGCTGTTCTAACTCAGACTTCGTTTGTAAAGCAAATGTTGGCGTTAGCTGACCATTCAAAGATTTGTAATGGGCGGTAGAATCCGGAATCCTATTCCCTAAACTGTATTTATAGCTACAGTTTTTGAAGGGCAATCATGGATAAGCAACCGTCTACCCAGCGTCGTCAGGTAATTGGGGAACTGCGCCATCAGCTGCGGTTCGCCAGTGTAGAAGACCGCGATCGCATCCGCCAAGAGCTGAACTTTTGGGAGCAGCGCGGCCGCTAACTCGCTGGCAGCAAGGGCAGCAGCAGGGTGACGAAAAAGTACACCAGCGCCCCCGTAAACACATAACTGTCGGTGCGGTCTAAAATGCCGCCGTGGCCGGGGATGAGGGCTCCAGAGTCTTTGACCCCGGCATCTCTTTTCATCAGCGATTCGGTGAGGTCGCCCAGCAGGCTAGAGGTGCCCACCATCAGGCCCAGGGCAGCACCGGTGGCGGGCCAGAGGGGCCATTGCAGCCAGTAGCTGCCCACCAGCGCCACCACCATACTGCCCAACATGCCAAAGGCGGCCCCCTCCACGGTTTTCTTGGGGCTGATGTTAGATAGCGGAGTGCGGCCAATCATTTTTCCAGCGGTGTAGGCCCCAATGTCTGAGGCCCAAATGCAGGCAAAGGCCAGCAGGGTGACAACGAGGCCGTAGGGTAGAGCTTCTAGGGCCGGGGGCCAGGTAGCAGGCCAAAAGCCTCCCAGAGGCAGGGTGGTAGCGGTGTCGCCCAGGTCGCGCAGGCGCACCCAAAAGCTGGGCAGGTAGCCGCCGTAGAACAAGCCCAAAATCGAGGCTGCCACGTCGGCAATGGTAGCCACCTGGGGCTGAAACAGCAGATAGAAGCAGATAAATGTGCCGCTCAGCGGCAGTAGGGCATCGGCTAAGGGTGGCGACAGGTGAGCCGTAATCAGCAGCAGCTGGCTCACCACCAGGGTGGTTTTGGCCGCTGGCAAAATGCCTTTGGCTTTGACCAGGGCAAAAATTTCGAGCTGACCCAAAAAGATCAGCACCCCAAAGCCCAGGGTAAAGTACCAGCCCCCCAGCAAAATCATGGCCAGGGCGACCACGATCGCAACTATTCCGCTAATGATTCGAGGCCAAGGCATAGGTGAAGGGCAGAGGGGGGTTAAACAGAGCGTTGCCCCTAGTTATGAGGCAGCAGCTGTCATGCAGCTTATTACACTGTGCCACATTCCCCTAGAGTCCCCGCTAGGAAACCAAGACAGGAGGTGAGCGGTAAGCACAGGCCAAAGGCGTGCCCGCACGGTTGAACCTATCTCTAGCCGGTAGGAGTGGCGAGCTGAGGATAGCCTGCTTCAATGAGGGCGCGATCGCGAATCCGGCAAGAATCGCACCGTCCACAGGACTCCGCACCGCCCTGGTAGCACGACCAGGTTTGCTCGATGGGCACCCCCAGCGCGATCGCTCGGCGCACGATATCCGCCTTAGAATCCATCACCAGGGGAGCGACCAGCTTGGGGGCATGGCCCTCTAGCCCTGCCTTAGACGAGAGCTGAGACAGCTGCTGAAACGCAGCCAGATACTCGGGCCGACAGTCGGGATAGCCCGAATAATCGACCGCGTTGATGCCGAGGTAGATCGCCTCAGCCCCCTTAGCCTCGGCCAGGGCCAGAGCCAGGGCAATGAACACCGTATTGCGCCCCGGTACGTAGGTAGAGGGAATGCCCGGTTCGATGCCATCTTGCGGCAGCGGCTGGGCCAGGTCGGTGAGGGAAGATGCGCCCCACTGGGCCAGGTTGACATCAATAAAGTGGTGATCGGCGATCGCAAAGTACTGGGCCACCGCCTTGGCCGCCTCTAGCTCGCGCTGGTGCCGCTGGCCATAGTTAAAGGAAAGGGCAATTAGCTCGTAGCCATCGGCGATCGCCTGGGCGGCGGCGGTGGCCGAATCGAGGCCACCCGAAAGCAGCACGATAGCTTTGGGAGTAGGGCTTGACTGAGCCATAGGGCAGAAAATACCGGCGCGACTGCTTAAGGATTTGTCCGGTAGCTAGAATAGCCCAATCTTGCTCAAAACCTGATGGGCTTTAGGTCGCTATCGCCCGCTAGTTCCCAGCATTTACTGAATGGTTAACGCTTTGATCAATAGGTAATTATTCACAGCTAAATATTGTAATGACGTGCATCGCTATGTGAATAAAAACGAAGCATTAGCTAATTTCGTGTCGCTCAAAAATATACAAAAATCAAGCTGTTGAAAGAAACCAAATCTCTCCCTGGGATAGATATGTCGATCGCTGCCTAAGTTTTTGGTTGACAGGCTCAGTTTTTTACGCTTAAACTCAGTGAATCGAACAAGTCAGCCTAGTCTGCTAGCCCTGTGCCTATAGGCCTGTGCCTTTAAGCGCTCGTGCTGCCAGAGCGGGGGAACCAGTAAAGGGGCGTATTTCCGAGTTCTTAATACCCAATTGAGGGTAATCGGAAGAGGACATCTCTCAGTCCTAGCCCGTCAGCTAACCTCGTCGGCATTGAGGGGAGATTGAATCGTCAGCATTTCTGTGCCTGGCCGTTTCAGTGTCCTGAGTCGTGTTAATACGGCCTGTTCGCTGTCCATGATTAGCCTCTAGGAGGGTCTCATGCAGCGTAAGTTGCGCACCCGTGCGGCTGCCCGTCTGGGGCGGCCTGAATCTGTCAAGCCTCCATTTCGCCTGCCTTTGGAGCGGATTGTTTTACCTGCGATCGCGTTTCTCGTCGTGCTGCTGGTTTGGTGGGTAATCGCCAGTTTCTTCACCACGCTCATGCCCACGCCTTGGGAAGCATTGGTGGCCAATCTCGACTACATTCTCAATCCCTTTTTCCGGCGCGGGCCGGGCAATCTGGGCATTGGTTGGCTGCTTTTGGCCAGTCTGCGGCGGGTGCTGCTGGGGTTTTTGTTGGGAACTTTAGTAGCCATTCCGGTCGGCTTTTGGATTGGCCTCTCGCCCCGCGCCATGATGGCCATCAACCCCCTGGTGCAGCTGTTTCGTCCAGTGTCTCCGGTGGCCTGGTTGCCCATTGCTCTATCGATTTTTAACCTGGCCAATCCGTCGGCAATTTTCGTAATTTTCATCACCTCGCTGTGGCCCACAGTAATCAATACCGCCCTAGGCGTAGCCAGCGTTCCTAAGGACTATTTAGACGTGGCCCAGGTGTTAGAAATGCCTCGCTGGCGACAGATGATCAAGATTATTTGGCCAGCCAGTTTGCCCTACATTTTCACCGGTTTGCGGCTCAGCTTGGGGATTGCCTGGCTGGTAATTGTGGCGGTCGAAATGCTCACGGGCGGTATCGGTATTGGCTTCTTTATATGGGATGAGTGGAACCGGCTCAGCCTCAGCTCGGTATTTCTGGCGGTGGTTGTTATTGGCCTCACCGGTCTGGTGTTAGATTACGCCATCACCCTAATCGAGCGGTGGGTGACCCATCGCCCCGCAAAGGCAATGTAGCCCTTAGGCTGACGGGCAGAATGTCTTAATTTGCTGCTTAAGAAATCTTCTGGAACACAGGTTTTGGGTCGGTATCGGTGCTGACGTTCAGCCCAATCTCTCCCTGACACTTCACAGACAAAAGGATTAAAGCCATGACGAGGATCAATCGGCGATCGCTCCTCCAGGGGGCGGTTGGTTTTACGGCGGGGCTAGCGGCTTCGGCCTGTAGTCAGGCGCTGCGATCGGGCAGTCCACCTGCCAGCGGGGGGGCGGCTCAGGCCGCCAACATTGAGCAGGTGGTTGACCCGGCCAGCCTAGAGCGATCGCACATCAAGGTCGGCTACGTGCCCGTCAACGACTGCGCTCCCTTTGCGATTGCCCAGGCCAAAGGCTTCTTTTACAAATACGGGTTGACCGTTACCCTCAACCGCGAGGCAAGCTGGGGCACCTCCCGCGATGGCGTTATTTTTGGGCGACTCGATGCCTCCCCGGTGGTTTCTGGGGCCGTGACTAACGCCCGCGTTGGGGCCGAGGGTGCTCCCCAGGCGCCCATGTGTGCCGCTATGACCATTCACCGCCACGGCAACGCCATGACCATGAACCGCGCTATGTGGGAGTCTGGTCTGCGCCCCTGGCGAGAGTACGAGGGCGACCTAGAGGCCTTTGGCCGCGACTTTCGGGGGTATTTCGACGGGCTGCCACCAACTCAAAGGGTTTGGGCCACGGTACTCAGTTCAGCTATCTACGAATACTTCATTCGCTACCTGTCGGCAGCGGCGGGGGTTGACCCGGTAGAAACGTTCCGCGTCATTATTAGTCCGCCGCCGCAGATGGTCTCCAACATCCGCATTGGGGCCATGCAGGCCTACATGGTGGCCGAGCCGTGGAATACTCGTGCGATCTCTGGTAACGAGGATGTGGGCTTTACCTTTGCCCACGGCAAAGAGGTATGGCGCGGCCACCCCGACCGGGTGCTGGCAGTGATGGAAGACTTTATCAATGAGAATCCCAAAACCTACCGCTCCTTGGTCAAGGCGATGATCGAGGCCTGCCAATACTGCGACGACCCCGCCAATCGTACCGAAGTTTCAGAAATTATTTCGGATCGATCGTTTACCGGGGCAAAGCCCAAATTTACGGAACCCGGCCTGGTGGGCGACTACAACTACGGTGGTTTTGACGGCAAGAGTCGCAAGGTTCAAATACCAGACAGCACCATCTTTTTTGAGCTGCCCGAGGACTTACCCCATCCCCCTGGCGATCATTCCACCTTTATGTGGTCGTCTCAGTCAATCTGGCTGATGACCCAGGCTACCCGCTGGGGCCAAATTGCCGAGTTTCCCGCCGATGCCGAGGCCAAAGCCCACCAGGCCTGGCGCACCGATCTCTACCGAGAAATCGCCGGGGAAATGGGCATTGAGTGCCCAGCGGAAGACTACAAGGTAGAGCCAGGGGAACTGTTTATCGACGGCATTGCCTACGACCCCAGCGACCCGGTGGGCTATTTGAATGGGTTTGAGATTCGCGCTAACCGTCCTCAGCGGATTTTTATGGGGTGAGGGTTGGTGGATTGGAAGGTTGGCACGTTGGAAGGTTGAAAAGTTGGAAGGTTAGAAGGTTGAGGAATCCTAACCTTTTAACTTTTTAACCTTTAAACCTCCTAACCCAACCCTTTTGTGGCTAAACAGTCTTGCGTTATTTAGATGCACTATTCAGGAGAAACCCATGGTTAAGTCAAGTCAATATTCGCAGCCCTCTGACCAACGGCAGGCTGAGTTTGAAACAGATTTTTTAGTGGTTCAAGACCTGGTGAAGGCCTACCCTACCGCTGGCGGCGACCCTACGGTGGTGCTCGACAATATCAACCTCACCGTTGGGGCCAATGAGTTTATTGCCATTATTGGTCACTCGGGCTGTGGCAAATCGACGCTGCTCAAGATTGTCAGCGGCCTAGAGCAGGCTACCTCTGGCGGGGTGTTTTTGGAGGGGAACCCGATTAAAAAGCCGGGGGCCGATCGCATGATGGTGTTTCAGCAGTATTCGCTGCTGCCCTGGCTGACGGTGCGCGAAAATGTGCGGCTGGCGGTGAATGAGGTGTGTGACCATCTCTCGCCGCGCGATCGCACTGACCTGGTGGAAGAACACCTGGCGATGGTGAACCTCACCCCTGCTGCCGAGAAATACCCCGACGAGCTGTCGGGCGGCATGAAGCAGCGGGTGGGCATTGCTCGGGCTCTGGCGATTCGGCCCAAAATGCTGCTGATGGATGAACCCTTTGGTGCCCTCGACGCCCTTACCCGAGGCCACCTTCAGCGCCAGGTGCTGGATATTTGGGAGCGCAACCCCCAGGCGGTGATGATGATTACCCACGATGTGGATGAGGCGATTTATATGGCCGATCGCATTGTGATGATGACCAATGGCCCCAATGCCCAGATTGGCGAAATTTTGGAGGTGCCGTTTGACCACCCGCGCGATCGCACTGCCCTGCGCGAGTCCAAAGAGTACTACGAACTCCGTAACCACGCCCTAGGGTTTCTCGACAACTACTTTGAGCAAATGGCGGCCTAGGGCCGTTGACAAGGCAAGCTGACCCCAGCCCACCGGCTCTACTCCGCTAGTACGTAGCGGGTGAGTACGCGCATGATTTCGTTGATGCGCCCGGTGGGCTGGGGTTTGCTCCATTCGCGCACTTCGGCAAAGCCGAGGCGATAGAGTTCGTGGATGATGCGCTCTACGCCGTGGGCGCTGCCAATCACCAAGATGCGAATGACCTCGCGCCCTGGCTCGGCAGCGGGTTCGGTGGTGACTTGCAGAGCGGGGTTCGACAGGATTGAAGGCATAAACGCTTGCGGCATAGGGACACCTTTATGTAATCGCTTAAGATGACAAGCGCATCATACAGCATCCATTGCAAGGATGTCATCTCTTGCGATTACATTTACGATGCTCTGCTCCTTTGGGACGATAGGAGCATGGGAAGAGCAGGCAAAGCGCTACGGGAAGTCCTTACGCAGTACGGCATTAGCCAAAATAGCCTTGCCGTGAAGATGGGCTTGCAGCGATCGGCGATCTACAAATGGTTCCACGAAGAACGCGATCCAACAGCAGAGACAGTAGCAGATATTGTTGAAGCCCTAAAAGGCTTAGACGGCGAGGCTGCCAAGGCTTTTGTCCACCTCTACCTGGGCAATATGCTCAAAAACCAAGACCCCGATCAACCGTAGGGTGCATTCGCGCAGTGCAGCGAGCAATGCACCACACCGAAGTTGATCTTACAAAAAATCTCTTAAAACAGATTTTGGAGACTTGAAATGGAAGAAAAATTATCAAAGCACCAAGCAAAGATAAAAGATAAGGTTTTTGCTTCTAATGTTGAAAAATACTGCCCCAATCATGATCCTTTAAGCTTTACGATAAAAAACAGACGTGTTTTGGAAGTCTTCTTTAACACTGGCAGTATCTATGACGCTGGTAAAGCTGCCAATATTTCCTCTGAGAAAGTGAATCAGATTCTTTGCCGACTTGAAGTTGATACTGGCAAGGTTCAAGGAGATGTTCTTAGATCACAGAAAGAAGAAGCTTATCAAGAGTGGGATGAAATTATACAGAGTGAAAAGATAACCACAGTAAAGCAATTTGCTAAACGCTCTAATATGAATCCTACGGAAGCCAGCTTATATCTAAAAAAACACAGTCTTAGACTATACCCAAAAATAGCTTCGACTTTAGTGGGAAAAGAATTGGGACTTTGGCTCATTCTTAAGCAGGAAGATAAAGTTGGTTGCTATTGTAGATGTCAAGGTTGTGGCATAGAAAAAGCAGTTCAAAGACGATATTTGCTTGAAGGAAAATCATTAGCCTGTCGAAAGTGTGCTGCAAAAAGGCGAGACCTAAAACAAGAGCTCTGGGCTGCACTAGCTAGCCCTGACTTGAAAGCTAGATTAGATAAAGCGATTGAAGGTACTATGCACATTAAAAATGCATCTGGAGATCTTGCTAAGTATATAAGCGGCATAAAATTAGACTTAGTTTTGTTAATACAGCAAGGAAGCATTGATGAGGCTGTCGAGAAAATTGAAAAGCTTGAACTGTTTGGACCTGATTCAAAGCATAGATTGGACATGATTTTTCAGGACGCTGAATATATTCAATATACTTATGGGGATCCTGAAGAATTTGAGAAAAGTTTAACAATAAATCTATCTCTATTGATTCAGCAAGGAAAAATAGATGAAGCCTTTCAGGAAATTAAGGAAATTGAGCTTGATCGAGATAAGTATCAATTGATGCATGGAATTCATTATGACATCAGAGTAAGAGAGAGGATTAACAAGCTGATTTTCGAGAGATGTATCGAGAGAGCCAAAAGATCTAAGAAGCCTTTTCGGGGAATATTACTTCGTGACAATGAAGCCTTCTGGGAGGTAGTCATAAGATCTAAGCTGATAAATTCCTCTAACTCCTCTGATATATTGATCGACCCCCATCATGAGATGCGTCGCTTTGGGAAAGCAAAGACTTTCTCAAAGCAAATTAGCTTAATCTTTCATCTTGGAAAAGATGGTGCTATTAATGTCATCAATGGTCCTCAAGGCTACGAAGAAATGAGCTTATATATCCATTCTTTGCAACACCTCATTGACAGTTTTCTGGACAATTCTAATGATATAGAAATTCAAGATGTCTGATTTTTAAACCAAGCCAGTTCAGCAGGTTGCATTGGGGCGATCGCCCATTCTCTCCATTGGTGGGCATTCATTGGTGGGCATTGCCCACCCTACCGTGGCTGCGATCGCTGTCCACCAAAGGGAATTAATACAATAATTGCACCGTTGCTAAGTTCAGGCTAAACCCCTCGTCCAGACCGGTATCCCAAGCGCTGACGGAGTAAGTTCTATGAGCAAGACCTTCAACCTCACCATTCCCTTCGACTTTCTTCTGCAAGCGATCTGATATGCTCACCCAAGCCACCATTCAACAAATTGGCGATCGCATAGCCGATTATTTCCAACTTGAGAAAATCATTCTTTTTGGTAGCTATGCCCGTGGCGAAGCCCACCCCCACAGCGACCTAGATCTTCTCGTTGTTGTAGAAACCCTACCCCCTCGGGGGCAGCGCAGCGCACCCATCCTCAAAATGCTGGCCGAAACTTACACCGAACCCATCGACATCGTCGTCCGCTCCGCCCAGACCCTCAAGCAGTGGGAGCACGTGCCCGGCAGCTTTTCCCACCAGGTGCTCACCGAAGGAGTTGTGCTCTATGACCGTCAAAAGCAACCTGCCTTAAACTTAAGCTGCTCTGTTAGCCCAATCTTCCTTGAAATCAGGTAAGTCTAGTAGGCTGCATTGGGGCGATCGACCATTCTCTTTACTGATAGGCAGTGCCCTCTTTGCCGTGGCTGCGATCGCTGTCCGCCAAAGGGCATTGATACAATAATCACACCATTGCTAAATTCAGGCTAACCCCTCGTCCAGGCCGGTATCCCAAGCGCTGACGGAGAAAGTTCTATGAGCAAGACCTTTAACCTCACAATTCCCTTCGACTTTCTTCTGCAAGCGATCGCCAAACTCAGCCCCGCCGACAAGCAACGCCTCTGGGAGTTTCTCGATGCCGATCTCCATGACTCCACAAACGAAACCCTCGACCCCGAAGAAGAAGCTGAAGTAGCTACAGCCTACGCTGAGTACCAGGCTGGAGAATTTGTCACCCTCAAAAGTGCCGAAGAAAGTTTCCGCCAGGGCTGGGACGAAGCTATGACCGGCCAAACGATACCCATTACTGAACTCTGGGAAGGCGCTGATGCCGAGTGCCAAACCTAATCAACGCCTTGCGATAGAGAAGACCCACCCCCTAGGGCTGATTCAGCTAGAGAACTCAATCAAGTACAAATAGAGTACTAATTTCGTTGAGATTGTATTCTATGATGCTAAATTCTTTGACCGAGTCGCTGGCGATCGCAGGTCGCTGGATGGCCAAAGCCTTGTTGGGTGTAATGGCCGTGGCGCTGCTGTGGCAGGGCGCATTCGTCGCCAACCTCTCGGCCATGGCCGCCCCTGCTAACAACACGCTGATTGCAGTGGCAGACGTGGGCAGCGAAGCCCAGGGCAAAGCCAGCAAAGATGCCGGACGCACCAAGGGCTTTGTTCGCGATGCCAGAGATACCGTTAAACAAGCGGCCTCCGACAACGCTCGCAAAGTCGATCGCGCCACCGATAACGATAGTGCGATCGCAGACAAAGCCAAGCGCGATGCCGCTCGCATTCAAGAGCGGGCAGACAAAGATGCCAGCCGCACCCAAGACGCCGTTGACAACACCAAAAACGCCATTGAAAACGCCATCGACAATGTCAAAGATGCCTTTGGTAACTAGCTCTTAAGTAGCTACGGATGGCCTAGTTGAAGGGTTGAATTTTCAGAGCTAACGAGTCTTTAGGGCTAACGCTTTGGGTTAGTCAACATCAAAAAACGAGAGGGGCACGGGTGAATAACCTGTGCCTTTTTTGGCGATCGCATTGACGATTAATGGACTAGCTGAACGAATTTAGCCGTTAACTCCGGTGATGCAGAGCCATAGCGCTAAAATAGAAAGCTGCGTTGTTGCTATCCCCAAAGCCAAGACCTATGGCCGGTTCTGCTCGTCAATATCACATCACCACCTTCGGCTGCCAGATGAACAAGGCCGACTCCGAGCGTATGGCCGGCATTCTCGACACCATGGGCCTCACCTGGACCGACGACCCCTACGACGCCGATGTGGTGCTCTACAACACCTGCACCATTCGCGACAACGCCGAGCAAAAGGTCTACTCATACCTGGGTCGCCAGGCCAAGCGCAAACACGAAAACCCCGACCTGACGCTAATTGTGGCCGGTTGCGTCGCCCAGCAAGAAGGCGAAGCCCTGCTGCGCCGGGTGCCCGAACTCGACCTGGTGATGGGGCCGCAGCACGCCAACCGCCTGCAAGACCTGCTAGAGCAGGTATTCGACGGCAACCAGGTCGTCGCCACCGAAGAGGTGGACATCATGGAAGACATCACCAAGCCCCGGCGCGACAGCACTATCACCGCCTGGGTAAATGTGATCTACGGCTGCAACGAGCGCTGCACCTACTGCGTGGTGCCGGGGGTGCGCGGCGTCGAGCAGTCCCGCACGCCCGAAGCCATCCGTGCCGAGATGGTTGAGCTGGGTCGTCAGGGGTTCAAAGAAGTGACCCTGCTGGGCCAAAACATCGACGCCTACGGGCGCGATCTGCCCGGTTCTACCCTGGAGGGACGGCATCAGCACACCTTTACCGACTTGCTGTACCACGTTCACGATGTGCCCGGCGTCGAGCGCATTCGCTTTGCCACCAGCCACCCTCGCTACTTCACCGAGCGGCTAATTCGCGCCTGCGCCGAGCTGCCCAAGGTGTGCGAACACTTCCACATTCCCTTTCAGTCGGGCGACAACGACGTGCTGAAGGCCATGGCGCGGGGCTACACCCACGAAAAATATCGCCGCATTATCGACACCGTGCGTCGCTACCTGCCCGATGCGGCCATTAGTGCCGATGCGATCGTCGGCTTCCCTGGCGAAACCGAGGAGCAGTTTCAGCGCACCATGGAGCTGGTCAACGACATTGCCTTCGACCAGCTCAACACGGCGGCTTATTCCCCCCGCCCCGGCACCCCCGCCGCCCTGTGGGAAAACCAGCTCTCTGAAGAGGTGAAGGCCGATCGCCTCCAGCGACTGAACCATTTGGTGAATACGAAGGCGGCGGAGCGATCGCAGCGCTACCAGGGCCGCACCGAAGAGGTGCTTGTCGAGGCCGCTAATCCCAAAAATCCTGCCCAGGTGATGGGCCGCACCCGAGGCAACCGCCTCGCCTTCTTCCCTGGCGATATTGCGGTGCTGAAGGGCGAACTCGTACCGGTCAAGATTACCGAAGTGCGCCCCTTTAGCCTAACCGGGGAACCGATTGAGGCACTGGCCTCTGTGAGGTAAGTGGACGCCGCTGGGGCTAGAGAACCCTTCGTTATTAATATCCGGTTGAGCAGGACGATACGTCATAATAGTGTCACTGGATCAGGTAGGGATACTTTCTCATGCAGGTACAGCTTGAACTGCCAGACTCGGTAAATATTGACTCAAGCTATGTCAAAGAAGCGTTGATGGCTGTGCTGTATTCGACAGGTAAGTTGTCGGCGCATCAGGCGTGCCAAATTTTAAACGTAACTCGTCGATCTTTTGAAGAGATGCTGCCTCACTATGGGTTTTCGGTTTTGGTAGACAGTGACGACAATCTTGACTTTGAGCTAAGTGCGTAATGGCTGTGGATGTCATCGTTAGCGATACTGGGCCTCTGATCAGCCTAGAAAAGCTAGCCGATGGTTATGGTTGGATGCAGCAGCTTTATCGTCAAATAATAGTTCCAGAGGCTGTTGCCCAGGAACTTTACCAAGGGATGTTTTCAACCTGGGATACTTACCGCAAGCATTACAATCTTGGGAATTTTGTCTCGGTTGTTGAGATCTCTATTGTGGAACCATTCCCTGGATACGAGCTGTTGGATATCGGTGAAAGGGAAGCTATTCAATTAGCCTGGAAGCAGCACCTATCTTTGTTGATTGAGGAAGAACAGGGCCGGCAAGTCGCACAAACCCTTGGCCTAAAGTTTTCTGGTTTGGCAGGGCAGATTTTGAAGGCTTATCGAGAGCAAGTCATTTCTTCAACCGTGGCCCAAGCAAATTTTGCTGAACTGTTGCAGGCTGGACGAATTGGCAAGAGACTATACGTTGGACTTCTCGACGCACTTAATCAGCCACCTATCTGATTGGTGCATTGCGTTGCGTTGACGGAGCTTCACCCTATCGTTGCGCCACGTTTGGACATTACTCCACTATCAATCCCCAAAGGCTTCGCGTTCGTTTGAGAGAACACTCCTATTGGTAGGGAGCATTCTCTCAAATGAATTGATGACTAGATCACGCCCTTTGAGCTGGGAATGAGGTGTGCCCGGCGGGGGTCAACTTCGGTGGCCATACGCATGGCGCGGGCAAAGGCTTTAAACGTCGCCTCAATGATGTGGTGCGAGTTAATGCCATCGAGCTGGCGAATGTGCAGGGTCATCTGGCTGTGGTTGACCACCGCCACAAAAAACTCGCGCACCAGTTGCGTGTCGTAGGTGCCCACCCGCTGGGTCGGAATCTCTAGGCCGTAGCTGAGGTGGGGGCGACCCGAAAAATCTAGCGCCACCTGTACCAGCGATTCATCGAGGGGCGCGACGAAATGGCCAAAGCGGGTAATGCCTTTGCGATCGCCCAGGGCCTGGTGCAGCGCCATCCCCAGGGTAATGCCCACATCCTCATTGGTGTGGTGGTCGTCAATTTCAATATCGCCCGTGGCCCGCACCTCCAGATCAATCAACCCGTGGGACGAAATCTGGTGCAGCATGTGGTCGAGAAACGGGATGCCCGTCTTGGCCTCACACTGCCCAGTGCCATCCAAGTTGAGGCTTACCTGCACGTCGGTTTCCCCGGTGGTGCGGCTCACGCTAGCGCTGCGGCTGGGGTAAGCCAAACCAGGGGCAGGAACAGAAATCGGACGGTCTTGGGTTTGCATGGCGGATTGCTGACGGGTAATGTCTCATTTTACCGAAGTCTGTATCTACCAACTGGCTACGACCGTCGAAGGCAAGAGACCTGGTTTTTTCGTAGTATCACTCGTTTGCCAGGGCCGCCAAAATCTGCTGGCGGGTAATGTCGCCCGTCACCTTGGCCGCGCCCAACCCATCGGGCATCACAAAGCGAACCTGGCCATCCTCCACTTTTTTGTCGCCCTGGAGCAGCGAGATAATGTCTTTAGCAGCCAGCTGGGCAGGAATTTGCGTGGGAAGCCCCGCTTTCTCAATCAGCTTCAGCTGTCGCGTTTCCTCGTCGGCTGTCCAGTAGTTGCGGGCCGTGGCGATTTTGCCGACCGCCACCATCCCGATCGCCACCGCCTCTCCGTGGTTGACCCCGCGATAGTTCATCAGACTTTCGACCGCGTGGCCAATGGTGTGCCCATAGTTGAGAATTGCCCGCAGCCCCGCCTCCCGCTCATCCTGAGACACCACATCGGCCTTGGCCTGGCACGATCGCGTCAAAATGGTGTGCAGCAGCTCGTCCCCCAGGTAGCGGTACTGGTCGAGGCGGGGCGCGGCCTCTAGAGTTTCAAACAGGTCTCTATCCCAAATCACGCCGTACTTAATTACCTCCGCCATCCCCGCTCGAAATTCGCGTACGGGCAGGGTTTTGAGGACCGTAGGGTCGATCATCACCAGACGAGGCTGATGGAACGCCCCAATCAGGTTTTTGCCTCGGGGATGGTTGACGCCGGTCTTACCGCCAATGGAAGCGTCTACCATGGCTAGCAGCGAGGTGGGCACCTGCACCACGCTCACCCCCCGCAGCCAGGTGGCGGCGGCAAAGCCCGTCATATCGCCAATTACGCCGCCCCCCAAGGCGACCATGGCCGACTTGCGCTCCAGGTAAAAGTCCAGAGCCGCATCGTAGATTTTTTGCAGCGAGCTGAGGGTTTTGTAGCGTTCCCCAGCGGGCAGCAGACAGGTTTCGACGGCGTAGCCCGATTGGGTGAGGGAGGCTAGGGCGCGATCGCCATACCGCTTAAAAATCGCCGGATTCGACACCAGCAGCAGCTTCTGCCCCGGCTTCACCAGCGGTGACTCTCCCCCAGCAAGCCAACTGCCCAGATGATCAATGCCCCCTGTGGCTACCACCACATTGTAAGGGTTGCTCGGCAGCGGCACAGGGATAACGGATTTCATAGGGAGGGCCAGGGGGAGGGAGGTGTTTTCAAACTTTAGCGCGTAGGGGAGGGAAGTTTTGAGTGCTCAGTTTTGAATCTTGAGTTATCAATTCAAAACTCAAAACTCAAAACTCCATAACCCACTCCCCCACTCCCCCCGCCGTGGTTCAATAGAAAGTCGTAACCGTTGTGGAGAGAGAAATTATGGGTGGTGTAGTCGCCTACGTGCTGTTTTTGTCGGTCATGGTAGGTACGGCCATTGGGCTGTACTTTGGTCTTCGGCTCGTGAAGCTGATTTAGCACTCAATGTTAGGTACGCCATGGCCTGAATGCAGCCCAGCAGCAGCCATCCCAAAATATTGATGCGGCCATCGTAAAAGGCCAGATCAAAGATGGCGAAGGCTGCGGTGCCGCCAAAGCCAGTGAGGTAGCCTGCCAACAGGGCCATGGCGTCAGGGGGAAGCGGCACCGCAACCAGAGTAAAGGTACCCCGCCCCAATATCCACCCCACTATTGCCGTAAACCCTAGGGCGACGGGAATACCGGCTTCGGCGGCGAGCATGAGCCACAGGTTATGGGCATGGGGTAAAAAGTCACCAGCCACCGGAAAGTCGGCTGGGTCGTAGAGCAGCTTGAAGGTGCCCAGGCCCGTGCCAAACCAGGGGTGCTGTGGAATCATGTCGAGGGCTAAACGCCAGACGCTAAAGCGTAGGGAGACGGTGGCTAAGGCTTCGGGCAGGGTGCGGCCACCGATTCCCCAGATCAGGGCGCTGACGGTGAGCAGCGCGATCGCCCCTAGCCCCGCCCAAAAAATATAGCGGTAGGGCCGCAGCAGGCCGCCAAACAGCAGCAGCTGAAGGCCCGCGATCAGCAGCCCATTGCGCGAGCCGGAGCAGTAAATGCCCACCAGCACTAGGGCTGTGGCAGCGCAAATCCAAATGCTTTTAGCCCGCAGTTCAGGGCGGTTGAGGCCAAGGCGGTTGAGATAGTAGGCACAGAGCCCTAGCCCCAGGCCAAACACAATGACCAGGTAGTTGGCCAGGGCATTGGGGTGGCCAAACACCGCGCTGGCCCGCTGGCCGTAGTCGGTCTGCTCATAGAGCCAGGCCAGCCGAGGATGGCTGCCCCAGCGAGCTAGGCCACCGGGCGATCGCAGATAAAACTCCGCGATCGCCGCCAGGTTGACGGGTACAGTCGCCACCAATAGTGCAACGGCCCAGTTGTGCAGCGTCGCCCAGGGCTGGCGGAACTGGGGCACTGCAATGGCGATCGCCCCGTATAAGACAAAAAACGGCACAAAGTTAAGCGCCTGCAAAGCCGACTCTCCCGGAGCCTGGGAGAGCGCCACGCTGACCCCAAGGCCCAGGGCCAGCCACAGCCAGCCCTGGGTGTAGAGCAATCGCCCAATCGCCCGCCAACCCTGGTACAGGCTCACCAGCAAAAACCAGACCAACCCCGCGATCGCCCCGTAGACGATGTAGGGCAACGCCACCAAACTCGCCAGCACCAACCGTTCCAGGGCCAAGCTACCGGCCCCAAACCCTTTTCCCCTAGTAGGCTCCATCGCCAATTACAACCACCCACACTGTTCTCAGCAGAATATAAATGTCTAACCAGACTGACCAGTTTCTCACGTAGTAGGCATCGAGGTTGACCCGCTCGTCGTAGGACACATTGTTGCGCCCCGACACCTGCCACAGCCCCGTCAGCCCCGGCAGCACCTTCGTGTAAAGGCTGTACTTATCGGCATAGCGAGCAATTTCCTCCGTCACGATCGGGCGGGGGCCAACCAGGCTCATCTCACCCCGCAGCACATTCCACAGTTGGGGCAGCTCATCGAGGCTGGTACGGCGTAAAAACCGACCGACACGGGTAATGCGCGGGTCATAGCGCAGCTTGTGGTCACGCTCCCACTGCTCTCGCAGGTCAGGATTTTCGTCTAGGTAGCGATCGAGCACCCGCTCGGCATTGGGCATCATCGAGCGAAACTTCCAGGCGGTAAAGGGCACGCTATTTTGCCCCAAACGCGGCTGACCGTAAAATATCGGCCCCCGCGAATCGAGCTTAACCAAGACCGCAATTACCACCAGCACCGGCAGCAAACCCAGGCCAATAACCAGGGTCAACACCAAGTCCAGCAGGGTTTTGAGCAGGCGTGGCCCCGGCAGCAGCAGCTGTTGCCGAATTTCTAGGCCCAAAATACCGCCTAGGTCTTTTGAGCTGACCCACAGGCTGGCGATCCCAAACAGGTCAGGAATCATCAACAAATGGGGAAAGGTGCGACCATACAGCTCTAGCACCCGCAGCAGTTTTTCCCGCTGCACTCCAGGCATCGCCACAATAGCGTAATGAATATCGTGACGCAGGGCCAGGTGCGGTGCGGCCGACAATGGCCCCACAATGGGCACGCCGCACAGGCTGCCCTCATGCACCCGGCTGTCATCCAGGACGGCCACGGGTTTTAGGCCAAACTCCGGCTGATTTTTCAGGGTTTGAATCACCAGTTCGCCAGTGCGCCCACCCCCCAAAATGAGTACCTGGTAGCCCCACCAGGGGTAGCGAGCAAACCACTGCTTCACCATCAGCCGCCCGGTCAGCACCGTGACCAACGACAGCAGCCAGGCCAGCAAAAATACTCCCCGCGAGTAGGTTTCACTCTCGCGGGTGAGAAAAAGCCCCGCCGCTAGCACTAAGTAGGTAAAGGTGGTGGATAGGCAAATGCGCCGCAGCTCATCGACGGGGCTCAGGCCCACCGCTGGGTACAGCCCGGCCACGGCATAGGCCAGCAAAAACACGCCCAAAATTGGCCACAGCTGGCCGTAGAGACTGGGTAGATACTGCCCGTCAAAAGCCAACCGTAGGTGAACCCCAGCACTACCAGCCAGGGCCAGAGCCAGCAAATCAGACAGACTGAGGAGGGCAACCATCGGCAAGGAGCGGGTTGACATCCTCAAGGACAGCATTATTGGATGAACCGTACGCTCGAGAGGAAACATAAATTTCCCCAACACTCCTGAAACACCGACACTACTCTAATTCATTGCCCTGCTGAAATTTCAGCCATGTATGTGCCAAATAGGTGGTTAATTCCTGGCGAAATCTTGCCTCAGAGAAGGTTTCGGCGTGGTGACGAATGGCTTCGGCCCCACACTCGACCCCGTGCTGGGCAAAATGCTCCACGGCCTGAACCAGATGATCGACGGTTTGCTGGCTAAACAGTATCCCAGTTTTTCCGGGCAGTACGGTTTCGACACAGCCGCCCTGACCGTAGGCAATCACCGGTGCCCCCGCTGCCTGGGCTTCGACTACCGTGATGCCAAAGTCTTCTTCCGCCGGAAAAATAAACCCTCGACAACGCTCCATATGATCTGACACCACCGCGTCCGTAGAGTTCCGCAAAAAGGTGATATTGGGCTTGGCCGCTCGCTGGAGCTCAGCCAGGGCTGGCCCGTCGCCAATCACCACCAGGGGCAGCCCGAGGCGGTTAAAGGCCGCCACGGTGAGATCGACTCGCTTGTAGGGCACACAGCGCGACACCGTGAGAAAGAAATCGTCGCGGGGCTGCTGCCAGCAAAAGCGATCGACCGCCACCGGGGGATAGATTACCGTGGCGGGGCGACGGTAGGTTTTCCAAATGCGGCGGGCGACGTAGCGCGAGTTGGCTACAAAGCAGTCAACCCGATGGGCGGCGGCCAGATCCCACAGGCGTAAGTAGTGCAAAATCAGCCGGGTGAGGGCGCTTTTGGCTCCTCGGGTGAGCCCAGCCTGCTGGAGGTACTGGTGCTGCAAATCCCAGGCGTAGCGAATGGGTGTGTGTACGTAGCTGACGTGGAGCTGATGGGGCCGGGTGAGCACTCCCTTAGCCACGGCGTGGTTGCTGGAGAGCACCAGATCGTAGGCCGAGAGGTCAAACTGCTCAACCGCTATGGGCATGAGCGGCAAATATTGACGAAAATGCCGCCGCGCACCGGGCAGGCTTTGCAGGAAGGAGGTCTCGACCCGAGTTCCTGGAGGGATTAGGGACGCTGCCTCAGGTTCTAAGAACTGCACCAGGCTAAAGACATCTGCCCCAGGGCACACCGCCAGCATTTGCTCGACGACTTTTTCTGACCCCGCTCGGCTAACGAGCCATTCGTGCACGATCGCCACAGCGGCGGGTAAAGCTTCAGAAGACATTCAACCTGGGGTTTAAGGGAAGCAGTCGGGATGTTGTAGGGGGGGCGATCGCAGCGATCGATCCGCTCCAGCACGGAGCATTGCCCATTGGGGCAAGCCGCTGGACATAGACAGCGCCCCCAGCTATAGAATTCGTCAAGGTTCGCTCACATTCCGGCAGACTTTTCGAGTGTCAGCTCTCCGGCGGCGACCTTATCGCTGACGAGCTGCCGCACCAGCTCTAGCTCCTCAAAGGTAACTTGGCCATCGGCCCGCATAGCCGTCGTAATCGTATCCCGCTCGGCCTGGGTGAGCACCCCATCGGCGATCGCCTGCTCGACAATCTGCCGCAGGGTGTCTAGCTCCTGTTGTTCTTCGGCACTGAGTTCTGAGGCCATGGGAGTGCTCCTTAGGTGGCGGCTTCACGCTCCAATCTTATCAGCCCCCACCCACCTACTCATCCACCCACCTACTCACCTACTCACCTACTCACAGGTCGCACTCCCCTCAATCCCCGTATAATCCACGCTCACCTGAGAACCACTGCGGGGGTTGCCGCCGGAGAGATCGGTGAGCGCCACCGGGTAGCTGCCACCGGTAGGCGGGCTGGCGCTGCCCTGATATAGGGGCTGCCCAGCGTTGCTGCTGCCCTGGCGGCTGAGGGTGGCGTCGAAGGTGTTTTTGGTTTCTAAATTGACGAAGCGCACTAGATGAAACCCGTTGGTATCGTAAAAGGCGGTGACGGCCATGCCCTCCATCACTCCCTCGCAGGTGTTGCTGTCGTCGGCCCGCTGCGACAGGGGGGTGGCCCGCCCTTCAGTATTGATAAAATCGCCGCGAATCCAGCCCTCGGCCCCAGACTTATCAAATTTGACGAAGTACCAGGTGCCGTCGCTGGCCGTAGTCGATCGCAGCAGCATCACCGGGTCGCCCACTAGACCGTAGCCTTTAGAGTCGGAGTCGGTGGTGGGCTGCGATCGCAAATTGATCTGCGACCCAGGCTGGTCGGCGATCAGCTGGGCTTCCTCAGGCGGGTTCACCGCTGTTCCAATACCCCCCACCCCAGGCTCCGGTGGGTTGGGGTTTGGCGTAGTTCCTGTTCCGGGGCCTGTTCCTGGGGCTGGCTCAGCGGGGTCTACCACCGCTGGCTGCTCCTCGTCGGGACTAGTGGGCATCACTACGGCGGGATCATTGCGCCGCCCGATGGCGACGGCGATCGCTGCCACTGCGATGGCAATGCTACAGAGCGCCACCACCATCCATACTTTGGCCTTTGTCATCGCTGTGCCCCTCAGAAACCCAGAAACCTAGCATAGCGTTTGACCCCAGGGGATTTTAGATTTTAGATTTTAGATGGGGGATTTTAGATTGGCCCATTTGCCATGCCTCTAGCTACCCATGCCTAGCCCCATCACTCCCTACCTCCCACGCCCATCACTTCCCAAACCCCACCACCGCCCCCTCCGCCACCACATAGGCCACCTCCCCCGCTGCTAGAGCAATGTCGTAGCCGCCGGTAAATTCCCCAAAGGAGGGCAGCGTCAGCTGTTGCTGCCGGGGCTGCCAGTGAAAGCAGGGCAGGCGCAGGCGATCGCACCCCATCTTCAACCGAAAGCAGGGGTGAATGTGTCCGCAGATATTCAGGCGATCGGGGTTTAAATCTGGCTCGTGGCTCAGCAGTATGCCATCGACCTCCACTGCCTCTATCCAGCACTCTACCGAGAGCTGGGTGAGGGTGTCTTGCAGATGGCGATCGTGGTTGCCGAGAATGAGGTGGGCACTCACCTGAGTCCGGTGCAAAAATTTGAGCCAATGGTCGATCACCCCATCGCTCAGGCCCTCGCGTCCGTGGAACAGGTCACCCAAAATCCACAGTGCCTCCGGCCTGTATTGGGCACACAACTCCTCCAGTCGTTGGATTGTGGCCTGGTTAACCTGGCTAGACACCGGCAGCCCATGATGCTGAAAGGTCTCCGCCTTACCTAGGTGGACATCCGACACCAGCAGCAGCTTGAGCGACTCGATATAAATCGCCCGCTGGGGCAGCAGCCGCAGCGGAACCTGGCCCACCGTCAGTGTTTCCGTAGCCATGGGGGGCAGCGACATCAACCCAACTCCAACGCCATGGATGTCACTGTAATGGATTTAGCCCACCCTCGCCCCAGTCCTCTACCCTTATCTCCCCAGCAGGGTCATGATCTTCGCCACCATGGCCAGGCTCTCTTCGTAGAGCACATCCTCGCCCCAGCGCTGGAGCTGCTGCCCCAGCATAAAGTCAGCCTTCTGGTCAGACAGCGCCGTGACCTGCTCCACCTGACAGGCCTGGGCACCGCCCCCGGCCTCCATGCGCATGCAGCCAGTGGTCTCAGAGCACAAAATCGTGCAGCAGTTGGCGTTTTTGTCGGTGGAGGCCAGCCGTAGCCCAGTTAGGTCGCCCACCACTTCCCCGGAGTCTGCCACTGGAATGCCCGCCAGCTCTGCCTCAATGTCTAGACCGTTGGTGCCTTTGAAATGAATTTTCTTGATGTTGTAAACGCCGCCTTCTTCGACGTAATTGATCGGCTGCCAGCCCAGGCGGCTGGCAAACCAGCCCAGGTACAGCAGCGCCTGGGCCGCATTGCCTTGCTCGTAGTCAATGCTGATGAGGTCTACATCCACCAGCGACTCGCGCCGCTCAGGGGGGTCAAAGGCGGCGGCGGTCAGCTCCTGCCACGGTGCCAGACGGTGCCAGTTGAGGTCGGCAATGTAGGTACTCGCTTCGATCAGCGCCTGCATCTTTTGCAGCTCGGCCTCGGCATCGCTGAAGTAGCTCGAGTCAACAATAATGCAGTTGCTCGACTTCGCCAGGTTTTGAAAGATCAGCTGCTCGGGGCTGGGGGTGGCCTTCCACCAGACAAACTTGGGCAGCTCCGGCAAAATCAACGAGGCAATCAGGTCGCTAACTCGGCCCAGGGCGGCCTTGGTGCCGCGCAGGTTGATGTACTCACAGCACACCAAATTGCCAGTCCCTTTTTTTTGCACCGGGCAGTACACCGAGACCTGGGCCGTGACCCCGGTGTCTTCTCCAAACGTGGGGCAAAGACTGATGATGCGACAGGGATTGTGGGCCGAAATCGATTCGCTCAGGCTAAATCCCCGCTGATCGAGGTTGGGATACTGTTTTTGAGCCTCAGAAAGCCGGGCGTACTCCTGACGCAATCGAGCCAGGGTGGGGGGATCAACCCGGCCCGTAACCCTCAGATCGTAAGCCATCTGGGCCTGGCGAATGGCCTCGCGGGTCTGGTTGCCGTGGTTACTGTCGATGAAGCCGGTATAAAAACCCAGCGCTGCCAAAATCTGCTGCACCTCTTCGGGTTCGTAGATCACCATGGTGAAGGTGGTGGCCCGGGTCGCCATGGGGGCGGCCATCCCCGAGTCTTGCTGGCGCCAAATATTGTGTAGCTCTGATTCGATTTCATCTAGAGAAATATCTTTGGGCTTTTGTAGAGCAACGATGGGAGTCGTAGTCATAGGAAGGTTAGGGGTAAAGGGGAGTTGGGAGTTTTTAGTTTTAAGTGCTTGGTTTTGAGTTTTGAATAGGGAAATTGAGCCTTAATTCAAAACTCAAACCTTAAAATTCAAAACTTAGTTAAAGGCGTCGCCAGCGCCGACCGTCTTTGTTCAGCAAAAACTCGGCCTCCATGGGCCCCCAGGTGCCCGCTTCGTATAAGGGAATAGTCTTGGGATCAGCGGGGGCATCCCAGGCTTCGAGCAGGGGGGTCAGCAGTCGCCACGAGGCCTCGACCTCGTCGCCCCGAGTAAACAGGGTTTGGTCGGCCAGCATGCAGTCCACGATTAGGCGGGCGTAGGCATCGGTGTTGGCCTGGCCAAAGGCAGCATCGTAGCGAAAGTCCATATCCACCGATCGCGTCCTCAGCGAGTTCCCCGGCGTCTTCACCTCAAAGCGCATGGAGATGCCCTCGTCGGGCTGAATCCGCAGGGCCAGCACATTGTGATTCATCTGCTGAGCGGCAGACTGAAACATCAAGTGGGGCACATCTTTGAAGTGGATAGAAATTTCGCTTACCTTCTTGGGCATCCGCTTGCCGGTGCGCATGTAAAAGGGCACCCCTTTCCAGCGCCAGTTGTCGATTTCGAGCTTGATGGCGCTAAAGGTCTGCACCGTGGAGTTGGGATTGGCCCCCTCTTCTTCGCGATAGCCCGGTACCGATTGGCCTTTCATCCAGCCGCCGGAGTACTGGCCGCGCACCGCCGACTGGCTAATGTCGTCGATATTGGCGAGGCGGGTGGCTTGCAGCACCTTAGTCTTCTCGTTGCGAATGGCGTCGGCATCGAGGGAGTTGGGGGCTTCCATCGCGGTGAGGCTGAAGAGCTGCATCAGGTGGTTTTGCACCATGTCGCGCAGCGCTCCGGCGGTTTCGTAGTAACCCGCGCGGCCCTCTAGGCCCACGGTTTCGGCCACGGTAATCTGCACGTGATCGACAAACTGCCGGTTCCACAGGGGCTCAAAGATGGCGTTGGCAAAGCGAAACACCATCAGGTTTTGAACGGTTTCTTTGCCTAGGTAGTGGTCAATGCGGTAAATCTGGCGCTCGTCGCAGACATCTTGCACGACCCGGTTGAGCACCCGCGCCGAAGACAGGTCTTTGCCGAAGGGTTTTTCGATGATCAGCCGCTGTTTGTCGGGGTCTTTGAGCATGCCTGCGGCCCCCAGCTGCTGGGTGGCCTCGCCAAAGAAGCGGGGCGCCACCGAGAGATAAAATACCCGGTTGCCCTTGGTGCCCCTGGTCACGTCAATCTCGGCCAGCAGGGTTTTAAGCGCCTGATAGGAAGCCGGGTTGTCGATGTCGCCGGGGCAGTAAAACAGCCCTCGGGCGAAGTCATTCCAAATGGCCTCATGGCCCAGGCCGTTGCCAAACTCTTCGACCCCTTCGCGCAGGTGCTCGCGAAAGAACTCGTGGGTCCACTCCCGGCGGGCGACGCCCACAATCGTCAGCTCGGGGGGCAGCCGTCGCTCGCGCCGCATCTGGTAGATGGCGGGCACAATTTTGCGCTGGGTAAGGTCGCCCGAGGCCCCGAAGATGACCAAAATCTGCGGCTCGGGAATCCGGTCTTGTTGGAGACCAGTGCGCAGGGGATTTTCAAGCAAGGACACCATAAGCGTGGGGAGTAAACGTTAGTAACGACGCACTGACAAGGCTGGTATGGGCTGAATTGGCGATCGCAGCAGCAATCTACAGATAACAGAAATCGAAATCTATATTGACAGCAGATTTTACAAATCTGATGAGACTATAGACGGTCTTAATTAACCCGCTGAAAACGGTATTCAATGCAACTGATCGAGGTCTCAGGGCGTAGCCCAGGCTACCGGTTTAGCTTGACCTAACCAGTTTAAGTTGGGTTTAAAGGGACGGGGCGATTCTCATCCAGAGAGGCTTTTCTGCTGAACGCTTCACGAACGCCAACGCCTTTGCCCCACTCAATTGGTCAGCAGGGTGCTCTGGCGGCGGCTGTGGTCTTGAATGAACGACTCTACCAGGGCCACATCGTCGCGGCTGCCCACCAAAAAGGGCGTGCGCTGGTGAATCTCGCCGGGCACCACCCCCATAATGTCTTCGGTGCCGGTGCTGGCCCGGCCACCGGCCTGCTCAATCAAAAAGGCCAGGGGGGCCGTCTCGTAGAGCAGCCGCAGCTTGCCCTCGGGCTTTTTGGTGGTGCCGGGGTAGAGAAATACCCCCCCCTGGGTAAGAATGCGGTGGAAGTCAGCCACCAGCGCCCCGGTATAGCGCGCTGAGTAGCCATCGTGGCGGTGCACATAGCGGGTAAAGTCGCGAATGGCGTCTTCCCACTGCCAAAAGTTGCCCTCGTTGACGCTGTAAGTGGGGCCGTGGGCTGGCACTTGAATATTCTCGGTGGCCAGAATGAACTCACCCAGGCTGGGGTCGAGCACAAAGGCATGGACCCCGCGCCCAATGGAGTACACCAGCACAGTGCTGGGGCCGTAGAGAATGTAGCCCGCCGCCAGCTGCTGGCGGCCGTCTTGCAGCAGGTCGAGGCCGGTTTGGTCGAGGTCGTCGCCCTGCTGACGGCGAATGGAGAAGATCGAGCCAACGTTGAGGTTGATATCGACGTTAGATGATCCGTCGATGGGGTCGTAGAGCAGGGTATAGCGGCCAATCGGGCAGTTTTCGGGAATATAGTAGGGTGTGTCCATCTCTTCGGAAGCCAGGCGGCAGACCAGGCCGCTCTGCTTAAAGACCGAAATAAATACGTCGTTGGCGTAGATATCCATCTTCTTGACGGCTTCGCCCTGGACGTTGATGTCGCCCGTAAAGCCCAGGGCCGACTCCATTAGCCCAGCACGGCTGAGGTGGCGGGCAATGATCTTCCCGGCCAGGGCAATGCGGTTCATCAGAGCGCTGAGGTCTTGGGCCTCGGGGCCAAAGCTGTGGAGCTGTTCGAGGACGTGGCGAGAGAGGGTGGTGCAGTCGCGATCGAGGGCAAAGGCAGAGTCGGCGGGTTGGTAGTCGGCCATCGTAGGATTCCTTGCTTGTGGGATAGGGCTGTGGCGTCTAGCGAGGGCGACAATCCTCTAGTGTTCTTGTCTACAGGCTGTCTCCATGGTAAGAAGGCAGACTGCGATCGATGGCCAACCTTTAGAGACACTTTAGAAATGAGGCAGAAATGAAACAAAGCTGAGCACCAGAACCGGCCTCAGATCCATAACTATTTCAAGTTTGGTGACAGCGCGGTGAGCACTGCCCCTGCCGAAGCTGCGCAGGGATTTCAGCACCATCGGTAGGGTGGTTAGCTGTGTTCTATTCCCGAGGATGATTCAGCCTCTGCTAACCACCCTAGCACCAGGGGATTGACCAGCTCGGGGGCTTCGTCTTGGGGGCAGTGGCCCACGCCGGGAAGTTCTTCCATCGCCTGAACGGCTGGATAGTGTGCCAGGCCACGACCCATGGCCACCGGCTCCCAGGGGTCGTCTTGGCCCCAGATAATCCACACGGGGCACTGCACCTGGGGCAGCAGATCTTCGGGCAGGGGGCCTTGGGAGTAGCGCACAAAGGCCAGGAACACATCGGCAGCCCCAACGGTGAGGGCCGGGTTGAGAATGGCCTCAACCAGCTCATCGGTGATGGCCTCAGGGCGACGGTAGGCCTGACCCAGCAGATTGCGAATCACCTTGCGCTGGGCAATGCGGGAGAAGAAGAAGCGCCCGACCTGGGGATAGCCCAGAATACTTTGCACGATGGGAGTGCTGAGGCGCTGGTGCCAGGGAATTTCGGCCCGACGGCGCTCGTGCAGCAGACGGATAGAGCAGTTGAGCATCACCACACCCTTGACCCACTCAGAGCCATCCACAGCGGCCTGGAGCGCTACGATGCAGCCGATGGAGTTGGCTACCAGGTAGGCGGGCTGGCCAATCACCTCGCGGCAAAAGTCTACAATTTGCTGCCCCCAGGTCTCGAAGGTATAGGCCAGGGGCTGGTTAGGTGTGGGTTTATCGGAAAGGCCAAAGCCAAGCAGGTCGATCGCATAGGCCTGAAAATTTTCGCCATAGGCAGGCAGATTTTTACGCCAGTGATCGCTAGAGGCTCCAAATCCATGGATGCACAGCACCGGGGCACCCGTATCGCCAATACGCTGGTAGCGAATGGAAAACCCCTGCCATTGCCAGGTTTTAGTCGCAGGGGTAGCCAAAACAGTGGTCACGGCGATGCCTCTTAGGAAAATTCAGACTGGCTTAATACTCCTTAACGTTAGCGAAAAAGGTGGGTTTCAGCCAGGGTTAGGAGCGGGCCGACTCGTTGATGACGGCGATCGCCCACAGGCAGCCCAGCAAAGCTAGCGATCGCGCTAAAACCTGCTCTAGAAAAAACACGATCGCACTAGCGACAACAGACAGGTCGAGCACTACCGCCGCGAGGTATGCAAGGGTGCAGCCTGCCAGCCCCAGCAAGAAATACTTGACGAGCTTAAAGGTAATCACCAGCAGTTGGGTTTGGCTACGGGGGCGTTGCATGATGGGGTTCCTCTGGGCATAGAACATGGCGATCTACAGTGCAGTCTCCACTCCATAAAGTGAGCTTTGCAGATGGGATGTGACAGGAAAGCGAAGTGGGCTGAGCAACCCGAAACCTAGGGCAGGGAAAGGCTGATTCTGGCTGGGTAGTGTCAGCCGCAGCAAGTACAAGGCCAGTGCCACAGGCCCTAGGCGTCCTCAGCCCAGTTACCGCTAAAGCACCCTGGGTTCTGTCCCCACCGGCTAGAGCCAGAACGGTATTGCCCTACTGGCCCACGATGGGGACAGGGGTGCCGGGCGAGAGCACGCACCGGGGGTCGGGTACGCAGAGCCGCGCTGCGTGCTCTCGCCCATGGTTTTAACTTGGCCGGGCAGATGGTCTGCGATTCCGGAACGGATATTCGTTCCGAGTCAGTTTCCAAACGCTTTGCGAATCGCAGTTTCTCCCACGCCGCCTGGGGTTTGCCTAAACAATGCAGCCTGAATCGGTTCAAGGGGCCGCATAGTATTGGCCTCCACCGCTAAATTGCGGCTTAGGGCTTAGATGTGACATGAGGATAAACGACCAAAGACGGCGAAAGCCCCATCAGAGAAGGGGCCTAGACCGCAGATAGGGCCGCTGCTTAGTTGCTTCACATGGCAACATATCAGAATAAATTATTGGTTCTCGAAGGCTAGAATGATGCCAGGAGGCGGGCTTGAACCGCCGACACGAGGATTTTCAGTCCTCTGCTCTACCAACTGAGCTATCCCGGCTAGGGGTGCGAATTTCAGCGCTCACTTAAGATAGCAAGCTAACGTCACCCCTGACAAGGCTATGGAAAAAAATGCTGCCGTTCTCTATTGAACCTCTCGCAGGCGGGCCACCTTGAGATAAAAATTCCCCGCTCCTTGCCCAGCGTAGGCGCTCACCCGCACCGTGTAGGTGCCTGACTCGCCAATGCGGGCAAACAGTAAAGAGTTGGTGGTGCCGTCGGGGCCGTCGTCGTTTTCGCCCACGGTGACACCATCCTTGTTCATCAAAATGACCAAGGTGTCAAACTCTTCAGAGGTGACATCGACCGCTACTTGGTCTCCAGCTTCTAGAGTGACCGTGTAGTCGCGGGCAAACCCACCGGTACCGGTGGGGATGTCGCGATCGCTCAGGGCATCATTAACTTCTCGCGAGGCCGGTAACGGAATGGGCGAATAAACCGTAGTCTGCGCCTTGGCTGGCAGCGAAGTCAGCGCCAGAGTAGTCAATGCCAGAGGAAGCAGCAGGTTGCGCTGTAGCCGAAGGTGAAATTGCATAGATTGTGGAAAAAATAAGAGACAAAATTGCCCAAAGACACGAGATCGTGCCCATTATGGCCTAAATTTTTGGGTTACTTCGAGAACTAAAAGAGTCTACATATAGTCACCCCTCAGGGGTTAAGGTCGCCCTGCCATTGAACACTCTGTAAGCCTGCGGGTTGGGGACTCAGCAAGCTGCGGTTTTGGTTGCGTCGTTTCTCAATTTCGTTGCTACACTCACAGACGACCAATGCCCTAGGTATGCCGCCCTTGTCCATGCTAGAGCGCCCGCGCTATCGTTCAGTGTCATCAAAGCCTCAGCCTAGGCGCAAGCGGCGGCGAGCCCGCAGACCCCGGTTGATGATGATGGCCCTGATCAGCAGTACACTGCTGCTGGTAGCTTTTCGCGGTGCCAGCGAATACTGGCGTCAGCCCCTCGAATTTAGCCAGCGTCCGGTAGGGCAAATTGTCAATCGAGCCGAGGTCGCCACCGGTATTCGTCAGATTCAAACCGCCAACGGGCGACCTACCCTCAACCCATTGCCTTTGGCCGAAGAGGTTTGGACTTGCGAGGTCGTCGTCATTGGCGGCACCCTGGGCGGGGTCTCGGCGGCCTCCCAGGCCATGAAAACCGGCGTTACCACCTGCCTGATTGAGCTAACTCCTTGGCTAGGGGGGCAGATCAGCTCCCAGGGGGTAGCGGCGATCGACGAATCGCGGGCGATGCGGTGGCGACGCAATTTTTCCCCTAGCTGGGAGGCGTTTAAAGATCTGATTAAGCGCCAGCCTGTCTACCTGCCTCCCTGGACGGGGCTACCGGCCCAGTTACCGGTAGAGAGAACCAACAGCTGCTGGGTTGGGGAACTGTGCTTTACCCCCAGGGCCGGGGCTACAGCCGCAGAAATGTGGATGCGAGACGCTGCTCAGAATGCCCCGGAGAGCCGCTGGGCCACCTCTACAGCCTTCAAGGGCGCAGCCTTTGATGCCTCGGGCCGCTATGTGACAGCGGTGTACGGCGTGCGGCGCGTTCCTCTCGATCCGGGCTATGTGCCGACGGGGCGGCTTTCCCAGGAGCTAGAGCGGTGGTACGGCTGGTCAGACGATGAGGCGTATAACAAAATTCCCATCCGTCTACAGCCGCCGCCGAACCGCTCCATGATTGTGATTGACGCCACCGACACAGGTGAGCTGGTGGGCTGGGCTAACCTGCCCCACCGGTTAGGGTCTGACGGTCAGGGCTTTACCGGCGAAGTCAATGCGCCGCCGAAGGATAACCCCGACTGTACCCAGGCCTACACCTATCCCTTTGTGCTGGCTACGCTCGACGACAAAAATGAGAGCCTCAAGGAGCTGCAAAAGCTAGAACCTGCTCTCTCTAAGGCTGAGCACCGCAAAGAATTTAACCTGGAGGGATTTCCCTTTTTTGACTTTGGCAGCGTATTCAACTATCGCCGTATTGTCAGCCAGCGGGCGGGAAACTCAAACGTCAATCGAACCCAGCCCGGCGAAATTACCCTGATCAACTGGAACAAGGGCAACGACTGGCACTTTATGGATCCGCCTTTGGTATTCACCGAGGAGGATATTCGCCTGTCGGGGCAGCGCCAGGACTGGCTGGGGGGGCTATCCACCGAATCGCTCAACTACGGTGAAGTTCACGCGCTTCAGTTTGCCGAGTGGCTGATCGAAAAGGAGAGTACCAACAAGCTGTCGCTGACGTTTTTGCGAGGGGATGAGTCACCCCTGGGCACTCAATCTGGCCTCAGTATGGTGCCCTATATTCGTGAGGGTCGCCGGATTCTGGGCCGCCCGGCCTATGGTCAAGACAGCTTTATGGCGGTGGAAGCCGATCTGCGAGAAGACATGACTGGGGGCCGCGATTTTAGAGCAACTGCCGTGGCCCTGGCCCACTACGACATTGATATCCACGGCTGCCGCTACCGATCGTGGCGACCCTCCTACGAGGCGGCGGGGGCTAGCATTAAGGAATTTGTGGTGCGGCCGCTGCAAGTGCCCCTAGAGGCGCTGGTGCCCCAGGGGGTAGACAACGTGTTGATTGGCGGCAAGAGCGTGGCTGCTAGCCACATCGTCAACGGGGTGACGCGGGTGCACTACGGCGAGTGGAGCATCGGCGGGGCCGCAGGGGCGACGGCTGGCTGGCTGGTGCGCTATGCCAAACCCAGTGATCTGACCCCGGCCCAGGTGGTGGTGACCGGGCAAATGCCGGCTCTGCAAGAATTTTTGATCCAGCAGGGGCTGAAGTTTACTTGGTAATAAGGCAAATCCAGTGAAAGAAGGAAAATAGAAGAGCGAAAAATAAAAAAACGCCCGATGGCTTGAACCCCGGCTTTTTGGGCGGCCCTATGAAATGGAGAGTTCGTCTAGGGGCTGACTACCGGCAATATGACTGGTTTCTAAGGCTGGACTGTACCGTCCAGGGGCTGGCAAAACCGTAGTTTAGTCAACCCACCCTTGGCCTATCCTAGAGGGTGCTGGCTGATGGGTGAGGGGATTGTCGATGGCAGAGTGGATGGGCCGGATGCTACGGCGAATTGGGCGGCGGCGATCGCTCCTCCTCCTGCTTGTGCTGGCGCTAACCAGCTGTGCCATACCTCAGATCAAGGCCGAAGACCGGCTGTTTCTGCCCCTCACCGCTGAGTTGCTAGATGTGTATACCCTGCCGCCCCAAGAGTTTGAGGGCACTACGGTAGGTGGGCTGTCGGCCCTGGCCTACGATCGTCCCCGCGACCGACTCTACGCCCTCTCCGACGACCGGGGCCGGTTTGGTTCCGCCCGGTTTTATACCCTGGCCATTACCCTCAAGCGCAGCGGCCCGCCCAAGTTTGACAGCGTCACCCTCGAGGCCTTTACCCCTCTGCTCAATGCCGAGGACAACCCCTATCCCCAGGGCTGCATCGACCCCGAAGGCATTGCCCTATCGCCCCGCGACACGCTGTTCATTGCCAGTGAGGGAGATGTTAGTCAAAATGTGCCACCCTTTATTGGCGAGTTTGACCGCGAGACGGGCCAGGCGATCGCCACCCTACCACTGCCCAAGCGATACCTGCCTGACGACCCCAATCGCCCCACTCAGGGGGTGCAAAACAACCTTAGCTTAGAGGCCCTCACCGTCACCGGGTCGCCCAGCGGGGCGGGCATGACTGAGCCCTTTCGCCTCTTTGCCGCCACTGAGTCAGCGCTGGTACAAGACTACAATGACGATCCCAGCCAGCCCCTCAACAGCCGCTTTTTGCACTATCTGATTGGCGACGACCAGAATACGCTAATCGCCGAGCATCGCTATCCCCTCGATTTAGAGCCCTCTGGCGCTGTAGTGAATGGCCTCACTGACCTGCTAGCGATTGACCCAGCCGGGCATTTTCTATCCCTAGAGCGGGCCGCGGGTCTGCGCGGGTTGCAGGTGAAGCTATACCAATTGGCTACAGGTGGCGCGACTGATACGTCAACAATTCCCAGCTTGAGCGGGGACGTGTCGGGCAGCTCACCCATCCGCAAGCAGCTGGTGCTCGATTTTGCCGAGACGCCCCTGGCGGTGGATAACATAGAGGGTATGACCCTAGGCCCGCGCCTGCCCGACGGTAGCCAGAGCCTGCTGATGGTGAGCGACAACAACTTTGAGGGCGATCGCGCCACCCAGCTAATTCTGCTGCGTTTGCAGATGTAATGTTTCTATCGCGCAAAGACAGAGGGTGGGCCTAAGTCATGGCCCACCCCCAAAGAATGTTGCGCCATTGCTCCCAACAACGATCGCAGAGCAACTGATTAGCTAGCAGCGCTGCCGATCGCCCCTTTGAGAGCCGCAATACCCTGCTCGACGCTGGCCCACAGACCCATATCAGGCTCTGTACCCGCTATTTCACGGGTGCCAACAAAGTAAAGAACGCCTTTGAGAACCTCTTGGTGGGCCCGATTTTCAAAGTTGACTTTGTTGAGTGGCTCCATGGCGTCTTGCAGCGAATCGCTCAGGGTTTGACCTACTTTGTGCAGCACCAAACCCGTCATCACCTGCTGGTGCTTCAACAATTCAAGCTGAAAAAACTTGTCATAAGTAGACAATTCTGAACCCGCCATCATTTTGGTAACGGCCTCAGCATGCTTTTGGGTAATATCGCGCGGCTCTGCTGCGGAGCCTAGTTTGGTTACAGATTCTTCGATGTTGCTGAGGTTTTCGCGATCGCTCTTCAGCATCCCTTCAAGACGCTCACGAATAGTGCTATCACTAGTAGCTGCCATTAGCTTTTGCTCACTGTCAATCAAAACATTTTGAAAAAGCTTCAGATCAGCGAGCTTGGTGGCTAAGGTTGTCATATCAGTCATTAGATGTATTTCCTAATTAGAAGTTGGGCAATGAATCGTTTCTCACAACCTTCATGATTCCGTGAGAATTCAGGGGTACCCTCCCTCTTTGGAAAGGTTCGAGGCGAAAGCCATATCTACCCACCTATCAGCAGACCAAGGCCGCCCCAGCCAATTGCTACCATAGCAACAGCACGTAAGCAGGAAGACGGGCAATGTGTGGACGGTTCAGCCTCAACAAAACCGGCGATGACCTGACTGATGCCTTTCTGCTTCAGTCCACTCCCCCGGTTATGCCGCGCTTTAATATCGCCCCCAGCCAGCTGGTGGCCACGGTGGTGGCCACTGTTGAAGATCCAAAGCCCTACTTCGACTTCCGCCTCTGGGGGCTAATTCCTAGCTGGGCCAAAGACCCTACCATCGGCAGCCGGATGATCAATGCCCGCGCCGAAACCGTGGTCGAAAAGCCGTCCTTTCGCGCCGCCTTTAAGCGCCGTCGCTGCCTGATCTTGGCCGATGGGTTTTACGAATGGGAGGCCATTTCTGGCCATAAGACCAAACAGCCCCACTATATCTTTCTCAAGGACCATGCGCCCTTTGCCTTTGCTGGGCTGTGGGAACATTGGAGCGACCCGACTGGCGGCGGCGAACTGCAAACCTGCACCATTCTCACCACTACCCCCAACCAGCTGATGGAGCCGATCCACACCCGTATGCCGGTAATTTTGGCTCCGGAAGACTATGGTGCCTGGCTCGACCCCGATTACTACCAGCCCCAGGTGCTTCAAGAGATGCTGCGCCCCTACGACGATGGGGCAATGGATCGCTACCCGGTTTCGACTTTGGTCAACAAGCCCCAAAACGATTCCCCAGACTGTATCGAGCCCCTTGCCCTTAGCGCTGACCTGGCCGAGTCATGAAGTACCTTTAGCAAACCGAGGCGGTATGGCAGTAGTAAGTCTGGAGCATTTGAGGATTTCTTGGAGGGAATTTCCTGAGATTGAGCACGGCCCTTTGCCCAATCTCAGCAACTGTACAGGCCGCTTGGCTAGCTCTTAGTTCAGCAAATTTTGGTAGTAGGTTCTCATATGTGCCCTGGCTGCCGAGTCAGAGGGAAAGCTGCGGGTAGTAAAGTCTACCCCGCGATTTGACTTGATGCGTAAATACACATCTCTAGCGTTAACTCGCCAAACCTCTAATCTAAAAACCTCTGAACCGCGAGTGGCCTGGTTTGAAAATATGCGATTGCCATCTTGCCGAATAGCGCTGGTTAGATACTCACAGGCTCGACCATCTCTATTTTCGTCTACAGAAGCGGGTGCAGTCCCGAAAGAATAGTGCCACTGAGCTTCTGGATAGGTGGCGAAATCGGTGCAGTAGGTACCCGCATATAGTGCCACTGAGCTTCTGGATAGGTGGCGAAATCGGTGCAGTAGGTACCCGCATAGGGAGGCAGGTTTTGAGCGTTGGCGATCGCACCTCCCACCAGCAAAAGACATAAAGGAGACAGACTTAGGGCCTGTAAAAGTTGAGCAACCATTGGCAGAAGGGAGAAGTAAATACAGAGGTATTGTTCCCTGACTCTGCACTGAGGCCACTTTTTAGCGTGCTTACCGCCTTGCCAATTGCGCTAGTGGTTTCAGATCTTCCATCGGTAGTTTAGCGATCGCACGCTACCCATCCATCTTTAAACCCATTGATCTCTAGATGGAATAATGAGGACTATTGCACCAGACGAGGATACAGGCGACCGCAGAAGGCGATCAGCACAGCCGCCACGCCCACCAAGATCGAGATGCTCAGCCCCAGGCTGTAGCTGCCCGCCGGTTCTACCAGCATGAGGTTGCGCAGGGCATCGACCATGTAAGTCAGCGGGTTGAGCCGCGACACTACCTGGAGCCAAGCGGGCATGATCGAGATTGGGTAGATCGCGTTGCTGGCAAAGAATAACGGCATCATCATTAGCTGACCTACGCCCATTACCCGCTCGTGGGTCTGTGCCCAGCAGGCGACGATGAGGGAAAAGGTGGAAAACAGCGCCGCCCCCAGCATCACCACTAGGGCCACGCCGAGAATTGCGAGAGGATTCCAGTTAATCGCCACGCCCATGAGAGCTGCCACAATATAAATGATCAGCAATTGCGACAGGCATCGCACCCCGGCTCCGATCGCCTTTCCCAGCACCAGCGCTGACTTTGGCGCAGGGCTGACCATCAGCTTGTGCAAAATCCCCAGATCTTTTTCCCAGATCACCAGCAGTCCGGTGAAGATTGACATAAATAGAACGCTTTGGGCCAAAATGCCCGGCGTCATAAAGTCAATGTAGCTGAGGTTGCCGGTGGGGATGCCGCGCACCTGGGTAAACACCTGGCCAAAAATGGTCAGCCAAAGCACCGGCTGCACGGCGCGGGTAAATAGTTGAATGGGGTCGTGGCGCAGCTTGCGAATTTCTAGCTCGGCGGCCACCAGGGCTTTGGCAATAAATTCCTCTACTGGAGCGGTAATGCGGCTTCGGTTAGCCCAACCGCTGAGCGGTGCGTCGTGTAGTTGACGTGTCACGATAGCTTCCTTCGTTGTCGGTGGTCAGGGGGTTGCGGGTGTAGTGGATGAAGACGTCATCCATGGTGGCTTCGGGGTGGGGCACGGTGGCCTTGAGCGCGGCGGGGGTGCCCATGGCCACCTGCTGGCCGTTATAGAGCATGGCGATGCGATCGCACAGCACATCCGCCTCTTCCATAAAGTGGGTGGTGAGAAACACTGTGGTTTGGTAGTCGCGCCGCAGCTGCAAGATCAGATCCCACATGGTTTTGCGGGCCACCGGGTCGAGCCCCACCGTGGGTTCATCCAGAAATAAAACCGGGGGGCGGTGCAGGGTGGCCTGGGCCATCTCTAGCCGCCGAATCATGCCGCCGGAGTAGGTGTTGACCAGACGGTTCGCCACCGTGTCGAGTCCGACATAGTGGAGGGCGGCATGGATGCGATCGAGCCGCTGCCGCCGGGGCACGCCGTAGAGTTTGGCCAAAATCAATAGGTTTTCGTAGCCAGTCAGGTTGCCGTCTACTGAGAGGGCCTGGGGAACGTAGCCAATGCTGCGCTGCACCCCAGAGGGCTGGCGGCCAATGTCGTATCCGGCGATCGCAGCCCGTCCACTGCTAGCGGGCAGCAGGGTGGTGAGCATTTTAATCACTGTGCTTTTGCCCGCCCCGTTTGGCCCCAGCAAGCCAAAGACTTCCCCCGGCTCGACAGTGAGGCAGAAGCTATCGACGGCGGTTTTGGTGCCGAAGAGTTTGGTGAGTTTTTGGATTTCAATCATTGGTATAGAAGTGAGGAGTGGGGAGATGGGGAGGGTGGGGGTGGAGAGTAGGGGCATAAGAGTTTTGAGTGTTGAGTTGGGGAGGGTGGCTTTAATTCAAAACTTAAAACTCAAAACTTCCTCTATCACTCTTGTCCTTTGGGCTCATCAAATAGGTCGCCCAAGATCGCCAACCCAGCTTGCACCTGTTGCAGATCGGCGGCGGGTAGGGTCGCTAGGCGATCGGCTACGGTCTGCAAGGTGGCATCGTAGACTCGCTCCATTTCCGCTGTTCCTTTGGGAGTCAGGGTAAGAATGATGCGCCGCCGCTCGGCAGGATCGCTAATTCTGTTGACTAGCCCCCGCTGCACTAGGCGCTCGACCATAGCTGACATGGTGGGTCGGGTGACATCTAAATAGTCAGCCACCTCTGACAGGGAGGACTGCGATCGCCGCCGCAAAAAATACAGCACCCGCAGTTGCGACAGCGACAGATGGGGTTTGCCGTGGCGACGAATGCCCGCCCGCAAGAACCGCGTCACCGCTGGTACCGCCGTCATAATGTCTGCCGCGCACTGGGTTGAGTTCAGAACTTGGGTAGCCACAGTTAAATGGGCTCTCGACTAACAGTTAGTTTACCTAATAGTTAGCTTAGCTTAGTATCCCCAAGCTGTGGAGTCGTTGTAGCTCAGTGAAGCCCGCCGATTGAGGCAGATCCAAGGCTATGGGAACGCCCCTAAGTTGACGCTCAATTTGGCTTCTGTAAAAAAATCTTTCCGATCCCCCAATCTTTGATTGGGTAGTTTACAGAGCCTCCAAACCTGGTAGATTGTCTTGGTATCGGCAAAGAGATTGAAGCATTGATATGAAAGTCCTTGTAATTGGCGGCGACGGCTATTGCGGGTGGGCAACCGCCCTATACCTCTCCAATCGTGGCTACGAAGTCGGGATTCTTGATAGCTTGGTGCGTCGCCACTGGGATGCTCAGCTTCAGATCGAGACGCTGACCCCCATTGCCCCCATCCAAAGCCGCCTTCAGCGCTGGAAAGACCTCACCGGCAAGCACATCGACCTCTACGTCGGCGACATCAACGACTACTCCTTTTTAGAGGAGACGATGCTTGAGTTTGAGCCGGGCGCGGTCGTTCACTTCGGCGAACAGCGATCGGCTCCCTTCTCGATGATTGACCGCGAGCACGCGGTGCTCACCCAGGCCAACAACGTGCTGGGCAACCTGAATTTGCTCTACGTGCTGCGCGACCACTTCCCCGAGTGCCACCTGGTCAAGCTGGGCACCATGGGCGAGTACGGCACCCCCAACATCGACATCGAAGAGGGCTACATCACCATTGAGCACAATGGTCGCAAAGACACCCTCCCCTACCCCAAGCAGCCCGGCTCCTTTTACCACCTGAGCAAGGTGCACGACTCCCACAACATTCACTTCGCCTGTAAGGTGTGGGGCCTGCGCGCCACCGACCTCAACCAGGGCGTGGTCTACGGCGTGCTCACCGAAGAGACCGGCATGGATGAGCTGCTGATCAACCGCCTCGACTACGACGGCATTTTCGGCACCGCCCTCAACCGTTTCTGCGTTCAGGCGGCGGTCGGTCATCCCCTCACCGTCTACGGCAAGGGCAGTCAGACCCGCGCATTTCTAGATATTCGTGACACCGTGCGCTGTGTGGAGATTGCGATCGCCAACCCCGGCGACCCCGGCATCTTCCGCGTGTTCAACCAGTTCACCGAAATGTTTAGCGTCGGCGACCTGGCCATGATGGTGAAGAAAGCTGGCAACACCCTGGGTGTTAATGTCGAAATCGACCACATCGACAACCCCCGTGTCGAGGCCGAAGAGCACTACTTCAACGCTAAAAACACCAACCTGCTAGAGCTGGGTCTACAGCCCCACATGCTGTCTGACTCGTTGCTCGACAGCCTGCTCAACTTCGCCGTCAAGTACAAAGACCGCGTCGATAAGAACCAGATTCTGCCCAAAGTGCAGTGGCGGCGCGATTCGTAAGTAAATGGGCCAAAATCACAGCGTGATTTTGGCCCATTTACAGGTTTGTTCTTCTTGTTTCAATCATCTTCCTTAGCCCCCTCAATTTTTATGCGGATTGCTCTCTTCACCGAGACCTTTTTGCCGAAAGTAGACGGCATTGTGACCCGTCTCAAGCACACCGTTGATCACTTGCAGCGCCAGGGCAACCAGGTTTTAGTGTTTTCCCCCGAGGGGGGCTTAACCGAGTATCGAGGGGCAAAAATTCACGGCGTATCTGGCTTTCCGCTGCCGCTCTATCCCGAGCTAAAGCTGGCTTTGCCGCGCCCCTCCATTGGCGAAGCGCTAGAGAACTTTCAGCCTGATTTAGTCCATGTGGTGAATCCGGCGGTCCTTGGACTGGCGGGCATTTACTACAGCAAAACCTTAGATCTGCCGCTGGTGGCGTCGTACCACACCCATTTGCCCAAGTACCTAGAGCACTACGGCCTGGGTATGCTCGAAGGGCTGATGTGGGAGCTGATCAAAGCCATGCACAACCAGGCCCAGATCAACCTGGTCACCTCCAGCGCCATGCAAACCGAGCTGTCGGAGCATGGTGTTGAAAACATTGAGGTGTGGCAGCGCGGCGTCGATACCGAGCTATTTCGCCCTGAGCTGGCCAGTGCCGAAATGCGCGATCGCCTCTCCCAGGGCCATCCCGAAGCGCCCCTGCTGCTCTATATCGGTCGCCTCTCTGCCGAGAAAGAAATCGATCGCATCAAGCCCGTGCTTCAAGCCATCCCCAATGCGCGGCTGGCCTTGGTGGGCGATGGCCCCTACCGCGCCGAGCTAGAGGCCCACTTCGCCGATACTCCCACTAACTTTGTCGGTTACCTGGGCGGCGAGGACTTAGCCTCGGCCTACGCCTCCGCCGACGCCTTTGTCTTCCCTTCCCGCACCGAGACGTTGGGTTTGGTGCTGCTAGAGGCCATGGCGGCGGGCTGCCCGGTGGTGGCGGCCAACTCCGGCGGCATTCCCGACATTGTGACCGACGGCGTCAACGGCTTTTTGTTCGACCCGACGGATGAAGAAGGGGCGATCGCCGCCACCCGCCGCCTGATCGAAGCCAAAGCCGAGCGCGAACTGATGCGCCGCAACGCCGTCGCCGAGGCTGAGCAGTGGGGCTGGGCGGCAGCCACTCGACAGCTTCAGCAGTTTTATCGGCAGGTGCTGGCCCAGCGATCGCTGCCCATGGCGGCATAGGGCGTTTTACCTTGATTTCCTCCAGATAATCGGGTCAGAATAAAGCTATAACAACGGCGAACCTCTGCACCTATGACCGCTACCACCCCGCAATTTAGCTCGCCCTCCCCAGCCGATTATCCTCAGCCCGCCCCTCAACCGTCGGAGCTAACAGTGGATGTGGCCATTGTCGGCGGGGGAACTGTTGGGCTGACCCTGGCAGTAGCTCTGGGAGACAGCGGTATGCAGATCGCTGTGATTGAAGCGCAAACGGCAGCAGCAGCGGCTTCGCGGCAGCGAGCCTACGCCTTTTCGCTCACCTCGGCAGATATTTTTAAGGGATTGGGGCTATGGTCGCAGATTGGGCCGCACATCTGCCATTTTGACCAAGTGCAGCTCTCTGATGGCGACTACGGCAAGGTCGTACGGTTTTTGCCCAGCGATCTGGGCACAGATGCGGTCTACTACGGGGCCGAGCACGGGGTGCTGATGGCGGCATTGCAAGGGGCGATCGCCGCCTTCCCCAACATCCACTACCTCTGCTCGGCCACTCTGGGAGAAATCCACGACCAGCAGGCGTTCACTGTCGCAACAGTGAGCACGCCCGAGGGCAAGGTCATGGTGCGATCGCCCCTTTTCGTTGCCGCCGACGGCAAGGGTTCTTCCCTGCGGCAGCGATCGGGCATTGGCAGCTTTGGCTGGCGCTACCGGCAATCCTGCGTCACAGCGGTACTAGCTCCCGAGCACTCCCATCAAAACATCGCCTACGAGCGCTTTTGGCCCAGCGGCCCCTTCGCCATTCTGCCCCTGCCTGGCCAGCGCTGCCAAGTGGTGTGGACGGCCCCCCACGCTGAGGCCGAGGCTATTTTGCACCTGCCCGAAGCCGAGTTTATGACTGAATTAGAGAAGCGCTACGGTAGCCAGATGGGAAAACTCAGGCGATTGACCGCGCCAGCGATGTTTCCGGTGCAGCTGATGCAGTGCGATCGCTACGTTTTGCCCCGCCTGGCCCTAGTGGGGGACGCCGCCCATAGCTGCCACCCCGTCGGCGGGCAGGGGCTAAATATGGGTATTCGCGATGCTGCTGCCCTGGCAGAAGTGTTGACGACCGCCCACCAGCAGCGCCAAGACCTAGGCAGCCTCACCGTGCTGCGCCGCTACGAGCGCTGGCGACGGTTAGAAAACTGGGTCATTCTCAGTTTTACCGATGGGCTAACCCGCATTTTCTCAAACCAGCTGTTGCCCGTCGTGGTGCTGCGCCGCGGCGGCCTTTGGGCACTCAGCCACGTTCTCCCGCTCAAGCGCCTGGCCCTACGGTTGATGACCGGTCGCCTCGGTCGAGTGCCCTACATAGCCCATCTGGGGCGGCAAAAGCTCAATTGACTGAAGTTCAAAATCAGCGGGAAACCTCGGTTTGGGCTGGCGCGTTGACCACCCTCAACAAAGCAGCCCTCCAGTTTTGGAGGGCTGCTTTGTTGAGAGAGTTTGTATCTAACGGAGCATGAAGATGCTTCGCGAAATGTGCAATGCCAATACCAATATTAGCTAATACTGGTATTGGGCTTCTGAGCGAGTGTAATCCCGCAGGGGAATGGCGTAATTTAGAGCCATATTTTTGGCAAACTTAAACAGACTATCGTAGTTACGCTGCCTACAAACCAGTCGCCCATCACCGGAGTATTCATTGCCATCATCCCGAAGTTCAATGGCAAAATCTGACACGTACACAGAAAAAATTCGGGTTGCAGCGTTCATGGTGGTTAGCGACCTGTCGTAAGAATGATTGGTGGCGTAACGATTTCCTCACACACGGTTTCAAACCAAAGGCAAAGCCCAGACCCGTCTGGTGTAAACCCTACCTAGAGTCAGAAATTAAGGCTGAACTAGACTCGGTGAATTAACAAAAGGCTTTGATATTGGCAGGATCGACGTAGTAGCAAGCCGCGCTGTCTAAACAGATGCGTGCCCAGCCCGCCGCACTGACATCGACCAGTTCATAGGTCGTATCTTGAATAAAAAAGCCCCGGTGGTCGCGAGTGCCAGGAAGCACAGAAAAGCAGTAGCCTTTGTCGCTTAGGTTATTCATGGTGGTTTCTTATAGTGAGGATTGAAATTTGAGCAGGAACTTATATTCCTACTTTTTAATCCTATATGAAGGAACTGTGAGGTAAGTCTTTTTCTTGCGAATTAATTTTAATCTTTACCCTGGATTTCGAGATTGTTACCTTAGCTACGTTTAGGAGAAATTCTTCATCAATAAACGTAACGATCGCGCCTTTAGAGCTATGGGCTACAGCGCTACGATGCGTTCGGCTACCCGCAGCTTGGCCGAGCGAGCGCGGGGGTTTTGGCTCACTTCGGTCTCGGTGGCGATCACGGGCTTTTTAGTAATCACCTTGAGGTCGGGGGAATCTTTTAGGCTGTGCTTGACCAGGCGATCTTCCAGGCTGTGGAAACTAATAATCACCAGCCGTCCGCCAGGGGTGAGCCAGGTGGGTGCGACCTTTAGCAGGGTTTCTAATACCTTTAACTCCTGATTTACCGCAATGCGTAAGGCCTGAAAGGTGCGGGTGGCCGGATGAATGCGCCCATAGCGATAGCTGCGCGGCACGGAGTGGAAGATCGCCTCGGCCAGGTCGGTGGTGGTCTGCCAGGGCCGCTGATCGACAATTTTGCGGGCAATGCGGCGGGAGAGCCGTTCTTCGCCATAGGTGTAGATCAGGTTCGCTAGCTCGGTTTCATCCCAGTGGTTGACGATGTCGGCGGCGGTGAGGTCTTGGCGCGGATCCATGCGCATATCGAGGGGAGCGGTTTGGCGAAAGCTAAAGCCGCGATCGCCCACATCGAGCTGCACCGAGCTCACCCCTAGGTCAGCCAACACGCCGTTGAATAGATTTCCGGCGGGGTTAAAGTCGGCAAAGTTGCCGTGCCACAGCGAAACTCTGTCGCCGAATTCAGCCAGATTGGCCTGGGTAGCCGCGATCGCTGCCGCATCCTGATCCACCGCCACCAAACTCACAGTGGGATCGGCCTCTAAAATCAGCCGACTGTGGCCCCCGCCCCCTGTCGTGGCATCTAAATACCGCCCACCAGGCTGAATGTTGAGCCCCTCGATTACCGCCTCAGGCAGCACCGGCACATGATGAAACTCTGGCTCTGCCATCAGCAATCTCAATCCCTGCTTCGTATGCCAACTGAGGCGATACCCATTAAGATACTCAAAGATACAGCACAACAAGCCTTCGACGATTGGGTAGCCCCTATGTCAATCATTGAAACTAAGACAGAACCCATGGTGCTCAACATGGGTCCCCACCACCCCTCCATGCACGGGGTGCTGCGGCTCATTGTCACCCTCGACGGCGAAGACGTAATTGACTGCGAGCCGGTGATTGGCTACCTGCACCGGGGCATGGAAAAAATCGCCGAAAGCCGCACCAACCTCATGTTCGTGCCCTACGTCAGCCGGTGGGATTACGCGGCAGGCATGTTCAACGAAGCGATTACCGTCAACGCCCCCGAGAAGCTGGCCAACATCGAAGTGCCCAAGCGGGCCAGCTACATCCGCGTCATCATGCTGGAGCTGAACCGCATTGCCAACCACCTGCTGTGGCTTGGCCCATTCCTGGCCGATGTCGGTGCCCAGACGCCCTTCTTCTATATTTTCCGCGAGCGCGAGATGATCTATGACCTGTGGGAAGCCGCCACGGGCATGCGCCTGATCAACAACAACTACTTCCGCATTGGCGGGGTGGCCGCCGACCTGCCCTACGGCTGGATCGACAAGTGCTTAGATTTCTGCGACTACTTTTTGCCCAAGGTCGATGAGTACGAAAAACTCATCACCAATAACCCCATTTTTCGCCGCCGCATTGAGGGCATTGGCACCATCACCCGCGACGAAGCCATCTCCTGGGGGCTGTCTGGCCCCATGCTGCGCGGCTCTGGCGTTAAGTGGGATCTGCGTAAAGTCGATCACTACGAGTGCTACGACGACTTCGACTGGGACGTGCAGTACGAAACTGCTGGCGACTGTATGGCCCGCTACCAGGTCCGCATTCGCGAGATGCGTGAGTCGGTCAAAATTGTTAGGCAGGCCTGCGCTGGCCTGCCCGGTGGGCCCTTCGAAAACCTGGAGGCCAAGCGTATGGCCGAAGGCCCTAAGTCAGAGTGGAACAGCTTTGACTACCAGTTTATCGGCAAAAAGATTGCCCCCACCTTCAAAATTCCCGCCGGGGAGCACTACGTGCGCCTAGAGGCCGGGAAAGGCGAGATGGGCGTGTTTATTATGGGCAACGACAACATCTTCCCCTGGCGGTTTAAGATTCGGGCTCCTGACTTCAACAATCTGCAAATTTTACCCCACCTGCTAAAGGGGGTAAAGGTAGCCGATATTATGGCTATTTTGGGCAGTATCGACGTGATTATGGGGTCGGTAGACCGATAGGGGCCACACCCCAGCGCAGATTCTTGAGCCGATGGACTACCATAGCGATGGCTCAGATTTTGCAATGCCTAGAGGATCGTGGAGGGCAATTGTCCTCCATCTGGGCTGGCTGATGCTAGCCCCTCTGTTCCTGAATCATTCCGCCGCCTGTGACTTCACTGCCCTCCAGCCCATCTCGCACCCTCGCCCGGCAGCGCCGCATTCAGCAGGCCAAGCAGCGGCGGGCGGTTGTCATTGCCGCGCTGCTCCTGCTGGGCATCGGGACGCTGGGAGTGCAGTCTCTCCCGCGTCCCTCGCTGCGGCAAATTCAAGAAACCGTGTGGGTTAGCCATCCCGAACCGCTGGCGATGGCCGGGGGTGACCCCTACATTCGCGCCCTGATGCGCACGATTTCTGCCGCTGAGTCAAATACTAATCAGCCCTACAACGTGCTCTACGGCGGCGATGTGGTGCAGCAGCTCAACCGCCACCCCGATATCTGTACTGAAATTGTGACCGGGCCTAATCAAGGCCAGTGCACCACCGCTGCCGGACGCTATCAGTTTTTGACTACCACCTGGCAAGAAAAAGCTCGCCAGTATCATCCCAAGTCATCGAGCTGGTTTGGCGGCTGGCGCGACTATAGCTTTGACCCCGAATCTCAGGATTTAGTGGTCTACCACTGGCTGAAGGATGCCTCGGCCTGGAATCTCGATATTCCCACCGCCCTGCGCGATGGTCGCCTAGACGAGGTGCTGCGCCACCTCTCGGGCACCTGGACTAGCCTCGGCTACGGCATTGAGTCAAACAGTATGACCACTCGCCTGCCCCGCATTTACGACAACTTGCTGCAAGAAGAGCTGGAGCAGTCTGCCTCTGGCCGGGCTTCGCTAACGCTGTCTGGGCAAGCTCCCTAGAGCCCCGTCTCAAAGACCGCTTTAAAAACCGCTGCCCCGCCGGTATGCGCATACCGGCGGGGCAGGGTGACTCAACTTCAACTTTGCCAAAGAGAGCTACAGAACAAGGCGGCACTATTCCGCAAAGAGCGGTAGATGTCTCGCCCCATTCTTTAGGTCATCAGTCTGCCGTGAGGGACACATTAGAGCGATCGCAGCGAATCTAGCCTTCATTGGACTTATCGAGGTTGGTAATCCGCAGCTTTTCAAAATCCACTTTGTCGCGGTTCTGATTGCGCAGCTGGTCGAAGTCGGCCTTGTCGCGGTTCTCGTTGCGCAGCTGATCGAAGTTTACGGCAGACTTTTCTAGATTCTCTTGACGCAGCTCGCGGAAGTTAGTGGCGGCAACGGCGGGAGAGACAGTGGCGGCAGCGATCGCAGCGGTCAGAATGAGGAGGGCGGTGCGTTTCATAGTGGTCAGCTCCTTTAGAACTCAGAAGGTTTGTTGAATCAATCAACTTGAGTCCTATAGTGCTAGGGGCGACTGAGAGGGCACTGATGAGACTCTGAGCGAGCCTTAAACCCTCTCTGAGAATTCTGAGTATCCCTTGATAAAGAAATTAGGGAATTGCTCAACTAGCTCAGCCGCACCACGGGCTGATTATCTAACAGCGTATTGCCGGTGAGAATGTCTTCGACGGTGAGGCGCAGCAGGCGATCGCGATCGATTTGAAACAGCACCCGCACCCGATCGCTGCCCGGAAACCCCAGCGGGTTGAGCTGGGCAATGGTGCGCGCCCCCTCGCGATCGTTCAGCGGCTGCACCGAGGGGGCATCGCCGCTGAGCTGGCGCGTCACCAGGCGGCCGTTCTCGAAATACACTTCGGTCTGGGTGCTGGCCGACCCCAGTTCACCCACAATTAGCTCAATGCTAGGCTGCTTCTCCACCGAGGCGCCCAGGGTAATTTCAATGGGGGCAGACATAGGGTAGGGCTGGCCCTGGTTGAGAATGGGGTGCCAGCCGTGGCGGTTGTTGCGCTTGTCCCAGTAGCGAATGCCGTAGCTGTGGTAAAGAAAGTCTTCGACGGCCAGCCCTTGGGCAATTTGCAGCGCTCCCTGAGCCACGGCTTCAAAGGGGCGATCGCACCTCACCTTCTCGGCCCCAAACCACTCTGTTACCCACCGCTGCACCGCCGGAATCTGCGCCGTGCCCCCCACCAGCAGCACCGCGTCGATCGCATCTACGTCGATGCCCTGGCGCTGTCCCTGCTGGAGCACCTGGCTCAACCCCTTCTCCAGCCGCTCAAAGAACTGGTTCTGGGTGAGAATTTCCTCAAACTGGTCGCGGGTTAGGGTCAGGTCGTAGGTGTCAAAGGTCTCGTCGTCAAAGTAGGCTTCTGCCGCCTCGGTTTGCTCCGACAGCGCAATCTTAATTCGCTCAGCTAGGCGCTGCACCACGGCCCCGCCCGAAATTCCCTGACCGGCGAAATGCTCGACCAACCAGTTGTCGATGTCGGCCCCGCCTAGGTTTTCGCCTGCTTTGGCGAGCACTCGCGCCACCTCGGGCTTTTGGGCGCTGGTCTGCTCTGCCCCCTGGCCCCGCCACTTGAGCAAAAATCCGACGGGCTGCTTTTGGGCGGGGGCCACCAGCCGCACCAGCGACCAATCCAGCGTGCCGCCGCCAAAGTCTAGGACAAGGATCGTTTGCTCCCCCGTCAGCCCGTAGCCCAGGGCGGCGGCGGTGGGCTCGTCGAGCAGTCGCACTTCTTTAAAGTCCAGCGCAGTGGCCACGTCGCCCAGCCACAGGCGGTAGGCTTCAAAGCTATCCACCGGCACCGTCAGCACCAGGCTGTCGTCTTCCCCAGCCACAGCGCGCACCTGGGTGAGCAGCGATCGCAAAAACCACTCCCCCAACTGCTCAAAGGAGAGCGTCTCCCCATCAATATCGGGCAGAAACCCTTGCAGCGGTGTGCCAATGCCGCGCTTGACGTTGGCAAAAAATCGAGGATCGGAAGGGATGTCGAGGCCGCGATCGCGCACCGCCTGCCCTACCACTACCCCATCGGCCTGGGGCTTTTCCACATAGACCAGACTGGGCACCAGGGGCGGCACCGTTGCCAGACTCAAGCTCAGCCCCGGCAGCGCTAGGGTCTCCGGGCTTTCAGAAACTGGGTTCCAGCGGGCAATGACGGTATTGCTGGTGCCAAAATCAACCGCTATAGCCATGGTTGCAGAAAGAAAACGGTGCTACCCATCCTACCGGGAGAATGGCGGCAGTACACTTGCCAGCTCACTCAGCAAACGTTCTACTAGAAGGGCCTAATCCTGGGGTTAGCATTCTGCCACCCCAAACTAACCAATCTCACAAGTATGTCTGATTCTGATGCCTCCCTGTCAAAAGCCTCAGCCCTGGCCCCCTGGCGTAGCGCCCTGGCTCGCGCCCTGCACCGCAACCGCAGCCGACCCTACAGCCGCTATTTTCAGCTTGCCACCGTTACCCCCATGGGCCGCCCCGCCAATCGCACCGTGGTCTTTCGCAGCTGGTTGCCCAACAGCAACACCCTAACCCTGATCACCGACCAGCGCAGCACCAAGGTGGCCGACATCGCCGCTCACCCCTGGGCCGAAGCCTGCTGGTACTTCACCGACACCCGCGAGCAGTTTCGCCTGGCGGGCTCCATTCAGGTGGTGACTGTTGAAGCCAATCCCGCTCTATTGCAAGCCCGGCAGAATTCTTGGGAAGCCCTTTCCGACAACGCCCGCCAGCAGTTCTACTGGCCCCACCCGGCCCAGCCCCGCACCGCCGAGGCCGATTTTTCGCCCAAAGAAATTCAGGCGACGCCTGCCGCAGAATTTTGTCTGGTGCTGCTGGAACCCGACCAAGTTGACCACCTAGAGCTGCGCGGCGAACCCCAAAACCGCACCCTTTATGACCAACAACCCGATGGCACCTGGCAGGTCAGATCGGTCAATCCTTAGGGAAGGCAGGCTCGTTCCTGGCTGACCCGGTAGGAAGATGGGCAGCGCTAGACTGTTTTACACAGCATAATCTCGGCCATTGGCATAGATATTCAGCTTAAGAATTGGGGCAAGAGTTGCTGTAACGCAGGAGTCCCAAGATGCAGCTTCAACACGGTGAAGTTATTCGGATAAATATAGCTATCCTCAGTCTCATCATCGGCGGATAACCTCGAGCGTGGTATAAAAAGTTGCTCGCAAGGAGGCTGCATCGGTAGCGGTAGCAACAATCCTGCCCGTCGCGCCCGCTTGACGTGGTACCATCGAGCCGAACTGGCCGTGTCTACTGTTGCAGCAAATTTTGGCAAAGCATTATGGCAATCGAAAAATTTAGCGCTAACGAACGAGCTTTCTTGGAAAAAGTCATGCAGCGGGCCAACCTGCCAGATATTTACGACGCCCGTGACTTAACTCTGGTTGTGTTTCGCTCTATGCGAGACCTGATGACCACCGAAGCGGCCGATCGCACCGAAGCTGCTTTCAAAGACGACGAGATTGCCGCTCTTTGGAAAGACGATAACCCGATTGTGCGGGTGCTCAGCCGCCTGCGCCCTCCCCTCAAAATCGATACCGAAACCTTCCTGCGTCGCATTCAGCAAGAAGGCGGCATGCCCAAAGACGCGTCTGCGGAAGGGGTGGTGATTGCAGTCTTCTCCGCCGCCCGCGAAGAGCTGTCTGAAGCGCAAATCAAAGAGATTTCGAGCACTCTGCCCGACGGGCTCAACGTGATGTGGGATCAGATCTAGCCACTTAGATCTGGCTCTGCCCCTTAAACTCCCTGGCGGCGCAGACGGCGATCAAGCCACATCAACACCGCCAGAGCGGGCACCACCGTCACCATTAACCCCAGCCAAAAGCCCTGGGCCGCTGCCTCTCCCTGATCGAGTGCCCAGCCGCCCAGGGGTGGGCCAATCAGGTAGCCCACGGCCCAGCACATTGAGTTTACCGAGAGGTAGACGCCGCGCAGGGGTTCAGGGGCGATCGCCGCCACCAGCGCCGAGCCAATCGGTGTATAGGCCACCATCGCCAGCGCCATGATTCCTAGCGCTAATCCGCCCCACACCAGCGGCAAAGCTCCTATCCCCGACTGCCACACTAGGCCAAACCCCAGCCCCCACAGCAGCGCCGACACCATTAGCCCCTGGGCGGGGCGGTAGCGGTTGAGCCAGCGAGCCATGGGTAACTGGGCGATCGCCGCCAGCACCACATGGCCTGTGAACAGCAGGCTCAGCGTCCCCTCGCTCACCCCCTGCTCGCCCCCCGCAAACCGATTGAGATAGAGGGGCAGCGTGCTTTGAATCTGCGCTAGATAGCCCGTGAACAGCACATTGACCAGGGCGTAGACCATCAGGGTGGTGTCTCGCAGGGCATGGCCCCAGCCCTGAAAGAGCGATCGCGCCCCATTCCCCGCTGGGCGGGTCTCGGCAATGGCGGCATAGATAATGCCAAAAAACAGCAGAAACGTCACGCCGTCAATGGCAAACAGCGCCCGGTAGGCTCCGGTGAGCGAGATCAGCGCCCCTCCGGCAATCACCCCCACTCCAAGACCCAGGTTATCGGCCAGGCGCACTAGGGCATAGGCTTCGTTACGCTGTTCTGGGGTGGTGATGTCTGCCGCAACTGACTCCGCCGCCGGCCAGTAGAGCCCCACGCCAAACCCCATCAGCAGATTGCCCGCCAAAAATATCCAAAAATCGTTGGCCAGCAGCAGTACGCCATCCGCCGCCGCCGACACCAGGGCTGAAGCCAACAGCGTCGGTCGTCGCCCCACCGTCGGCGAATCGGCCAGGGAGCCGCCTAAAAACCGTCCGGCCATGCCCGCCACCGAGCCAAAGCCAATCCCCAAGCCCACTTGGGTAGCCGTTAGCCCCACCTGCTCGGTAAAGAAAATCGGCGCGTAGAACAGCGTAAAGCCAATGCCCACCTGGGACAGCAGCCGTCCGCCCGCCAAGATCCACACCCGGGGGTCGAGTTCGGGCAGCCATCCCTTGAGCCAGCGCTGAAGGAATGCCATCATTGCGGCTGCCGGGGTCGCCGCAGGGCATCCACTAGGGCCACGGTGCCGCCCACCATGCCCCAAACCATCCACAGGCCCAGGTCGTAGCCCTTGCGCTGGGCCACCTGGGCCGCCACTAGCCCAATCACGCAGTGCAAGAACATGGGCAAGTAGGCCAGCGGCAACGAATCAGCCATTTTTGGTGCAACCCAGCGAAAACAATCCGAAACAGGCGAAAGATGGGGCGATCGCATTCTTTACCTTACACGCAGGGCTAGACCTATGCTGTGGAGAGTACGGCTTGCTCCGCCAATTAGAATCTGCCGAGAGAAATATCACCGTGGCCACTGGACTGTTTGTGGGATTGATCACCCTCGACTGCATCTATCGCGTAGACCATGTGCCCAGCAGCGATGAGAAAATTGTCGCTGAGGAGAGTTTGCTGGTCGCGGGTGGGCCAGCCACCAACGCCGCGATCGCCTTTGCTGCCTTGGGCAATCGAGCGATTCTCCTGGGTGCCCTGGGCCAGCACCCCCTGGCCGATCTGATTCGAGCTGACCTAATGACCTACGGCATCGAGATTGTGGATCTCAGTCCCCAACTACAATCCCCGCCGCCGCTCTCCACCATTCTCATCACCGCCGCCACGGGTGATCGCGCCATCGTCTCCCGCAATGCCGTCGGTCGCCAGGCCGAGACTCCTGCGACTCCAGAACAATTACTCACCGCTGTCGATATAGTCTTGATCGACGGCCACCAGATAGCCACCAGTCATGCCATTGCGATCGCCGCCCAGTCCCAAACCATTCCCATCGTCATCGACGCAGGCAGTTGGAAACCCGGCTTCGACAGTGTCCTCCCCCTCGCCACCAGCGTCATCGCCGCCGCCAAATTTCAGCTGCCGAGCCAACCCGACACCCTAACAGCCCTCAGTGCATTGGGCATTCCCGATGTTGCCATCACCCACGGCCCCAACCCTATTCACTTTTGCGATCGCAGCACCCTGGGCACCCTACCCGTCCCCCAAGTCACCGTCCAAGACACCCTCGGAGCCGGAGACATCTTCCACGGAGCCTTTTGCCACTACCGCCTGCATACCCCCTTCCCCGACGCCCTGACCCAGGCCGCCCATGTCGCTGCCGAGAGCTGCCGCCACTTTGGTACCCGTGCCTGGATCGAGAATGCACCCCAGCGGCTATAGTGCTCTCTTGTAATCCCCCATCTCCCCCACTCCCCCATCTCCCCTAACCCCCCTCACTCCCTACTTCCCCATGCCCTACGACAAGGAAAAACAAGTCGCGATTGCCGCCGTCATCCAAGCCGCCCAGCTCTGCGAAGCCGTGCGCCAGGGCCTCGTCCCCGCCGCCATCGAAAAAAACGACAAAAGCCCCGTCACCATCGCCGACTACGGTGCCCAAGCGTTGATTTGTAAAGCCCTGGCCGAGGCCTTTCCCAGTGACTCGGTGGTGGGCGAAGAAGACACCACCGACCTGCGCCAGCCCGAAACCACCGCTGTTCTCACCGCCGTCACTGCCCAGGTACAGCAAGCCATTCCCAGCGCCACCGATAGCGATGTGCTGAACTGGATTGACCACGGTAATGGTGATGTCGCGCCCCGCTACTGGACCCTCGACCCCATCGACGGCACCAAGGGTTTTTTGCGCGGTGACCAGTACGCGATCGCCCTGGCCCTGGTCGTTGATGGCGACATCAAAGTAGGAGTGCTCGGCTGCCCCTTCCTCAGCTTTGACGGTGGCGAAATGGGCTTAATCTTTGTCGCCGTGCGCGGTGAGGGCACCGTGATGATGTCCCTGGCGGGCGGCACCCTCCAACCGCTGAAAGTTACCGCTGCCGACGATGTTGACCACCTACGCCTGGTCGAAAGTGTCGAGTCGGGCCACGGCGACCTCAGCCAGCAGGCCCATGTCGCCCAGGCTGTTGGCATTACCGCCCCTTCTATTCGCATGGATAGCCAGGCTAAGTACGCCGCTGTGGCCGCAGGGCAAGCTGCCCTCTACCTGCGCCTGCCCTCTCCCAAAACCCCCGACTATCGCGAAAAAATTTGGGATCACGCTGCCGGAGTGCTGGTGGTCGAAGAAGCCGGGGGCCGCGTCACCGATATGCGCGGCCAGCCCCTCGACTTTGCCAGCGCGGCCCGCTTCCCTAATAACCCCGGCGTCGTCGCCAGCAACGGCGCGATCCACGATGCGGTGATCGAAGCGCTCAAATGAGTTGTAGGGATCGGGTGCCTTTGATGTGTTGTCACAGTCCCTGGCTTCGCCCCAGGCACCCGACCCCTTAAATAGGATCCTTAGCCGAAAGAAACTCCGTACAGCTCGCGCACCGACTCTTGCAGCAGCACCACCAGCGTCGCCAACCCCAGCAGCGTGCCCAGGGGCGTAAACAGCAGCGCCCCGCAGGCCACCACAAAGCTAAACCAGTAGTGCTTGTGCCGCCGCAAGCAGCCGCCCGATATGATCAGCGCGATCGCCAGCACCATCCCGTAGAGAAACAGCGCCAACCCGATCGCCAAAAAGATCAGCCCCGCCGCCCTGGGCTGTAACTCATTATCGATGCTAACCGCAGCCTCTGGGGCCAGCAGCACCAACACCCCAATCGCCACAAACACCAGCGGCAGCAGCGCAAACGCTAGCACCAGCCCCGCCACTACGTAGTGCAGCATTGCCAGCACGCGCAACCGCTCAACATCCTGACTGGGGGGTAGCGTGGTCATGATTGCAAACTCCCAATTAATACATCCTCTACACAGATCTTGTACCCCCTGAGCACCCCGGCATAGGATTGTGTGTCTCAACATTAAGTCGGGCCTGCCTGCCTTTGCATCCAGCAAACCGCCAATGCCCCAAGTTCCCTTAGCCGGAGCAATTTAAACCTATGGGAAGCATGATCGTTGCACTGTTGCCCTACATCCTCGGCAGTGCCCTGGTGCCGCTGCAAATCATCATCGGGCTGCTGCTGCTGCAAAGCCCAAACCAGGGGTTGCTCAAGGGTGTCGCCTACGTGGGCGGCATGACCCTCACCCGCCTCCTGCAAGGAGCGGCCTTTGGGCTATTTCTAGGCGAATCCGTCGCGGCCTCGGCGGGGGAAGGGGGCAAGGGGCCAGTGGTGGCGACCCTGCTGCTAGTTCTCGGCATTTTGCTGCTGGTGACCGCCTACAAAAAGTGGCGCAAACAGCCCGACCCTGACGAACCGCCTCCCAAGTGGCTGACCGCCATCGACAGCGCCACCCCCTGGCAAGCCCTAGGCATTGGCCTGACTCTGCCGCTGATCGCCATCAAGCTGTGGGTGTTTACCCTCAGTGCTTTGGCCACCATCGCTACCGCTCAGCTGGGGCTGCAAGGTGGGGCGATCGCCTACCTGATCTTCATCCTCCTGGCCCAATCGCTGCTGCTGCTGCCCCTGGCCCTGCGCCTGGTCATTCCCCAACAATCCAAAGCGATTTTGGATCGCGCCTCGGCCTGGTTAACCGCCTACAACCGCCCCATTGTGATCGGCGTCTCCCTGGTGTTTGGCCTGCTGTTTTTGCAGTCTGGGCTGAGCGGGCTTTGGGCTCTCCCCCGGTAAATACCCTATTGGCCCACCCTCTCACCCCCAACTCGCTTCGCTATGCTTAGAGCAGGTTTACCTTCACCTGCTACTCATGCCCGCTAACGATCCCCTGCCTACTCCCCCAAACCCAGATACCACCTGGGAAGAGGTCGAGGCTGAACTGGGGGAACTCGTCGCCACCGTGCAGGGCGCTCCCCTAGCGCTTCCTGCCGCCGACCCCGCCACCTGGGAGGCTGTGGAGCAAGAGCTGGGCGATCTGGTGCTCGACTTTCAAGACCTACAAGACGACCTCAACTACCGCCGCGCTCAAGAAGCCCTGGGTGGCCTGGTGCAGCGCCTCAACCTCACCCCCCGCGAGCAGGCCGGGGTCGAAGAAGCCCTGCAAAACCTCAAGGGGCTCAAAGACAAGCTAGAGAATACGGTGGTACACATCGCCGCCTTTGGTCTGGTGGGGCGCGGCAAATCTTCCCTGCTAAATGCTCTGATGGGCCAAGAGGTGTTTGCCACTGGCGTCACCCACGGTATCACCCAGGTGGTCGAAGGCAGCGCCTGGGCCGTTAGTCGAGAATCCCTTGCGCCCGACCTGCCCGATCTGCTGCGAGTTTCGCTCAAGAGCGTCGGCCAGTCGCGCATCGAGCTAATCGACACCCCCGGCCTTGACGAAGTAGATGGCGAAGACCGCGCCGCTCTGGCCCGCCGCATTGCCGAGCAGGTCGATCTGATTCTGTTTGTGATTGCGGGTGACATTACCCGTGTCGAATATGAGGCATTAAAAGCTCTGCGCCAGGCCAGTAAGCCGATGCTGCTGGTGTTCAACAAAGTTGACCAGTTCCCTGAGGCCGATCGCCAGACGCTCTACGAAACCCTGCGCGATCGCCGCCTCCAAAACTTAATTTCCCCCGACGAAATCGTCATGGCGGCGGCTTCCCCGCTGGCGGTGCAGGCTGTCACCCAACCCAGTGGCGAAACGACCTACAAAACCGTGCGCGCCCAGCCCCAGGTCGATGATCTGAAGCTCAAAATTCTCGACATTTTGCACCGCGAAGGCAAAGCCCTGGTAGCGCTCAACACCCTGATGTATGCCGAGGGCGTTAGCGCCGAAATTCTCGAACGCAAGCGGCAGATTTGCGATCGCATCGCCGACGACACCATCTGGAACGCCACCATGATCAAAGCCGTCGCCGTTGCCCTCAACCCCATCACCGTGGCGGATTTGATCGGCGGCACCGTCATTGATGTCATGCTGATTCTCAACCTGTCGCGGCTCTACGGCCTGCCCATGACCCGACCCGCCGCCCTCAAACTGCTCCAGCAGATTGCCCTGGGTCTGGGCGGCATCACCATCAGCGAGCTGGTGATCACCCTGGGGCTGAGTTCGCTGAAGGGCATGCTAGGGGTGTCGGCGATCGCGACGGGTGGGCTGGCGATCGCCCCCTACATTCCCGTAGCCCTGGCCCAGGGCGGCGTCGCTGGTCTGGCTACCTACGGCATCGGCCAGATTACCAAAACCTATCTCACCAACGGGGCCACCTGGGGGCCAAACGGCCCCAAAGCCGTGATCGGCGAAATTCTCGATGGCCTTGATGAAACGTCTATCCTCAACCGCATCAAAGCCGAACTTAGAGCCAAGATCACCCCGTAGAAAGCCCCTTTTCGTTTTTCGTTCTTAACTCTTCGTTTTTTTCTCGTCTCTCCTGCCCACAGGGACACAGATCGAGCACCACGCAGCGATCGCAGCTCGGGTTGTTATAAAAGCAGCACCGCTGGCCGTGCAACATCATCACTTCATGGTGGTCGTAGACCTGCTGGGCATCCCACTCGTCGGGCAAAAACCCTTCCAGTGCCACATGGGATGGCCCCACCGCCATCGCTTTAGGAATCAGGCCCAACCGCTGGGCTACCCGGTGATGGTGACTATCCACCGGCAGCGCTCGACCCCGCAACTCGCTAAAGCACAACACCGCCGCACTAGTTTTTGGCCCGACGCCGGGCAGCGCTTCGAGCCAGGCGCGAGCCTCGGTCACCGGCATATCCTTCAAAAAATCGAGCGACCATTCACCGTTGGTCAACTCACCAACCAATCGCAACACCTGCTGAATGCGGGGCGCTTTTTGCTCGGGCCAGGTGCAGGGTGCGATCGCCTGTTCTACCAGCTCCGTGGGCGCATCCCGCACCGCTTCCCAAGTGGGAAACTGGGCCACTAGCTGCTTGAACGCGCGACCCGAATCCCGATTCTTGGTGCGGTGGGACAGCAGAGAAGAAACCAGCTCACTCAGCGGATCGAGCCTATGGAAATAGGGAATGGGGCAACCGTATTCGGCACAGAGGCGATGGTGAACGGCGATCGCTCTGAGCTGCAAGTCTGAGGAACTTCCCATAGTAGGCAAAGATAGGTTGACCACTAGGCTACGGCTAGTGGGTTGAGGCAGACTCGCGTTTCCCTCTAGTCTGAACAATTGGCGGAATTAAGGCGTATCTGTGCTGCTGTCGGTAGAATCTGGTGTCTGAGGGGTCTGTATCGCGGGGATCTCAGGCTGCTCAATTTCTCTCACCGGAATGTCTAGGCGATCATTTTGATCGTTTTGCTCCGAAGAATTGCCGGGCTCGGCGGGCGTAGCTTCAGAGGATGGTTCTTCAGGAGATTCTGCCGCAGGCTCCGCGGCATCTGGATTGGCAGGGTCGGCATTGGGCTGGGCAGGCGTGGCACTAGAACCAGGTACCGCTGCGGGGCTCGTAATGGTGTAGCTCCTGGTCTCAGAGGTTGATGAGCTGTCTTGAGGCTCGGCTGACGCATCGCTGGCGTCGGGGGCAGGCAGGGTTTCAGGCTCGTCGTCGCTGAGACAAAGGTCATCCAGATTGACGACCCGGCCTTCGGCGTTGATGAGATAGCAAAACCCCTGGGCCTGACTCGCGCTGGGCCACAGCAGGGCACCCGCCACGAGCCCCAGACCACTTGCATAGCTCAACCATCTAAGTTTCATAGCCTTCCACCGAATGGGGGACATGGGCGTTAATGTATCAGGCTGACAAAAGCAGCTGTATCGACCATGGGGTAGAGAACTTTGTACAGTATTGGCCACGGCTGCGTCCGGAATCGCCGCCCCTCAGGCTGTAGGAGAAAAGATGCTCTCAATGCCCACGGTTCCAATCTGGCGCGACGGGTCACTGTTTGCTCTGTCAGTGTCAGCGCGTATCTCCCCTGGCATGCTCGGCGGTTGTCTACCCGACGAGGCTTCTCCATTCACTGAACTGTCAACTCATTCCCTATGCGATTTTTGATTCAAATTGTCGGTCTAGCCCTAATGCTGTTGGGTGTCTATTTTTTGGGTAAAAATATCTTTTTTACCACCAATGTCAGCCCCTACTGGTGGCGAGGTATTGCCGCCGATCTGTCGATTTTTCTGTTGTTTGGCGGCATCTTTTTGCTGGTCTTTATGCCTCTGGGCTTCATGAAGCAGCTGGGTTGGGTGTTTGTAACGGGCGGCATTCTCTGCATTTTTGTCAGCAGTCGGGCCGTGCTCAACCCCACCAGTCTCTGGCATTTCTTTGTTTCTATGCTGGGCATGACCTTTGGCTACAGGCTGCTAGCCACAGGGCGACTGCCGTTTTAGGGAATGGTGAGGGAACGGCGATCGCTTGACCTGAACCTCAGAGCCTCGCGATCGCCGTTCGGCAATCAGCGAGGAATTGCGTCCCTAAATCCTTTAACTCTTTTGGCTTACTACATGGGCCGCTAAATTATGCGTAAAGCTACCGCTACTCAGTGTTAGCCGTTACGGCTGTTCCTTAGAATGACTTTCAATTATCGAAAAATACTATCTAGATATGACTATCGTTCGATCGCTGCCAGACACCAACGTAGATTCTTTGATAATTTCGCAATCGTTTTGTCGGCTGATGCTGCAAGCCAGCTTAGCGGCAATTCCAATCTACCTAGGGCTCTTTATGCTGGCCATCCCCTTTGACAGCGATGCTGGGGTAGAGCGAGGGTTAGTTCTATTTGCCCCAATCATTGTCTTCGTTGGCGCGTCTATCCTTTACTCAATCGGCTTTTTAACGCCTCTCTTCAACCCCGAGCTAGAAGGGTTTAACAGTTCAGACCGATTGAGACAGCGAGTTGTTCGACGCAAAATGACGCTGATTTCGCTGGGTTCTATCTTGCTGTCGGTGGGGGTCTTGTCTGGGGCGTTAATCCTAATCAAGGCTCATCTTTGACTCTGGTGGCTTAGGGTTGTTAAAGGAGCCCTTTAGAGCTGATTCCACGGCTTGTTTTGGCTTGCTTAAAAAACCCTCGATCCCCAGTGTCAGCCTGTTTGATGGCTAGGACTGCGGCGGCAACTAATAGGATCGGCGGCATTGCATGGCGTACTGACCTCAACAGTGGGCGGTTTCTGCTACCCTTCCAGTCGTGCCCTGCCTTGACTTTGGGAGACTACGCCTTGCCGCTGACCCACCACGGACGCTACAACTACTCGGCCATTACCCAGCGGCCCGACTATCGCTGGCCCGGCGGACGACGGTTGGCCGTTTACATTGCCCTCAATCTGGAACATTTTGCCTTTGGCGAAGGTCTGGGGGCCGAACTGGCCCCCGGTGGCCCTCAGCCCGACGTGCTGAACTACGCCTGGCGTGACTACGGCAACCGGGTGGGCGTTTGGCGACTGCTGGAGCTGTTTGATCAGCTGGAGTTGCCGGTGGCGCTGCTGGTGAACTCGGCAATCTACGACTATTGCCCAGAGGTGGTGGCGGCCTTTCGCGATCGCAACGATGAGATTGTCGCCCATGGCCGCACCAACTCCGAACGCCAGAGCACCTTGAGCGAGGCAGATGAGGCCGCTCTGATTGCCGAAACCACGCAGATCCTTGCAAACCATGAGGGGCAGCTGCCCCAGGGCTGGCTCGGCCCCTGGATTGCCCAAAGCCCTGTCACCCCCGACCTGCTTCAGGAGGCGGGTTACACCTACCTGCTTGACTGGTGTCAAGACGATCAGCCGATTTGGTTTAACACTCGGCAGGGGCGCATTCTCTCGGTGCCCTATCCCCAAGAAATTAACGATATACCGGCCATTGCTGTGCGTCGGGTGAGTGCCAAAGACTTTGCCGAGATGATCATCGACAACTTCGATGAAATGCTAGAGCAGTCTCACCAGCAGCCCCTAGTGTATGGCATTGCTCTGCACCCCTACATTGTGGGGCAGCCCTTTCGGCTGCGGCACCTGCGCCGGGCGCTGCAACACATCGCCAATGTGGCCAGCAATCAGCCCAATCGGGTGTGGCTGACCCATCCCGGTGCGATCGCCGCCCACATCCACAGCGGTTTGGCCGACACTGTCCCCTAGCACCGATTCCCAACACAGCGTTTGATGAAGGGTAGCGCGGCATTCGTTACAAACCCCCGAAAAGCCAAGCACCCCCGCCTATGATGGAGCAAACTTAGCCTAAACCCTATGAAATATTCTAAAACGCTTCATCTATCTATCCTGCTTGCGATCGCCACCATTCTCACTACCGGCAGCGCCTTTGCTGCCGACTCCGCTCAGCCCCACGGGGCGCTCAGCGCTGGGTCTGGGGCAGCACTCAAGTGTGACGAGAGCGAAATCAGCCAAAATTACGCCCAGGCCGAGCTAGACACCTTTTTTAGCAGCGGCTACAGCTACTGGGATGCCGCTCAGCTAGCCAGCTATTGGGGCCAAGATGTCGATGAAGCCAAGGCCCGCATGGGCCGCAAGATTTTGTGGGGGCCTGCCGATGTTGCCCTGCTGGAGCAGTTTTTGCTCGATGCCCGCCTAGAGTCGCTCCAGGCGGTGAATGACCTGCGCTTCTATGGCGAAAGCCGCTACACCTACGATGATGCCGCCGTGCTGGCCAAATTTTGGGGCGATGCTACCCCCTATGACGCCAAGCTCCGCATTGAGCGCAACTTGATTATGGGCAACGCCGACGAGGTTGACTACGCCCTAGAACTGGCCGCCCCCGAGCCCTAGACCATGACCCTAGAGGGCAGAGTTGGCCTAGAAATCGAGCTGATGGCCCCCAGGGGGGCTAGCCGCCAGGCGCTGGCTGAGGCGATCTCCTCAGCTCACGGGGGCAGCGTCAGCCGCGTGTTTTATCCTCAGTCAGAGCACAGCCAGATTGTCGGCACCCCGGTGCTAGAAAACCTCACTTTGGGGTTTGAGGTGCGCGATGCTCATCACCGGGCGATCGCCTGGTGTGTCGATGATTTGACCCTGCAAGCGGACTGCGATCGCAACCGCCCGCCCCAGCCCGGCTGGTACCGCATCGTCGGCGACGACATTCGGTTTATGCAGATCATTGGCCGACTCACCGATGCCAACCTGCCCCTGGCCGAGGTGTTGCAACCGGTCGCCAAGACCCTGGGTTTGGATCTACAGCAGGGGCCTCAGGGCATGGTCAAGCTAGCCGATGACCTAGGGCCACCCATTGCCATTGCCACCACGCTGCCCGGTGAGCGAGAGCGCCCCTGCGAATTGATCACCCCACCCCTAACCGCCGCTGAGCTGCCTCAACTAGAGGCCTACCTTGAGGCGGCCCGTCGGCTCAACTTTTATGCTCCGGTTGAAGGGGCCACCCATCTACATTTTGATGGGGCTCCCCTCTGTTCTGCCCCGGCTATCCGCAACCTGGTGAACCTGCTGTGGGCCTATGGCCCCACCCTAAAATGGCTGTTGGGCAGCAATCCTCACTGCCGGCGTCTGGGGCTTTGGCCCCCAGAATTGCTTACCCTAGTGCGAGAGCCAGGCTGGGGCGATCTGCCTTGGGATCAAGCCAGCTCTCGGCTCAAAGCGATTCCCCTCACCAAATACTGCGACTTTAACCTCAAAAATATCGTCTACGCCCCCCGCCATAAGCACACCTTTGAGATCCGCATTTTGCCGGTGCATCTGACTCTGCTGCCGCTCGTGGAGGCGATTGATCTAATGGCCGACCTGGTGAACCGAGCCCTCGACCCAACGCCCGTGCCCCCCCACGAACCCTTGCCGGTGGGGGATGATAGCGTTAACGCGCTGCGTCATGAACTGCCGCTATCCCAAGGGATGCTCCTGCGCGATCGCGCTCTACCTGAGCCACACTGAATTCAAGGCCAGCGGAAAGCCTGCCCAATTACCAATTTGCTGCTCTCTACATCTCCGCAAAAAAAAGGATGCTAAAGAGCACCCCTCTCTAAGCAGTTAGGCTAAATTTGCCAGGTCTCTATTTCTAAATGCGGGGATCGGCAGAGGTGGGAGTGGTGACGCGATCGCCAGTGCGATAGGCCGGTGCTGTAGACCGGCTGCGCCCAGCCAAGCCGCCCAACCCCAGCAGCCCCAACAGGCCGAGCCAACCCCAGCTCAACCCGTCGTCCTCAGTGGTGGTCGTAGTTGCGTTGGGTGCCACCGGGTCGGCGTAAGTCTCGCTAGGCACGGTTGCATCGGGAGCGACTGGGGCAGATGGATCAACGGTGCCCGGAGCAGCTGGGGTTACTGGGTCAGAGTAGGTCTCCCCCGGAACGGTTGAATCGGGCATATTTCCTTCGGGAAGGGTTGGGTCAACCGTTCCGGGGGCGGTTGGGGGCACAGAGTCAGTCGCTGTCTGGGCAGAGGCCGGGAGTACAGACGGCAAAATTGCCAGACCTAGCGCCAGTGCGCTCCCGCCAACCCATTTCGACACAGCATTGCTTTTCATAGGTCAAATTCCTAAAACTAAATAGCACCTGATCTACCCATGGCATCTAGACCTTAAAAACACCACAATTCAGGACGCCACCGTAAATCTTTGTGCCTACAGGCTAAAGAGTTTATGCCCCAGTGTTATTCATCCTTGGTTAGATGTTTGGCGTTTCAGCAGAATGAGACTTCAGGCATATGCTGTGAGCCGTTCAGCGTCCCAAGCGTAGGAACGTCCCATACTAAATCCCAAATGAATACCCCCGATTTGTAGGGGCGGAGCATGCTCCGCCCCTACAGGGTTCCTGATTACGAATTGGGGTTTACCAAATCGGATTTCGTATCACCCCTTAGGTCATGATTGTGCCGCCCATCAGCTTTTCGTAGCGGCGCTGAAGTTCCTTTGCCAGCTTGGGCCAGCGGGCTAGTTCTGGATCTTCTTTCAGCATGGCTTCTGCTGCCTCGCGGGCCAGCATGAGCACGTCCTGGTCTTCGATTAGGCTGGCTAGGGCAAAGTCGGGCAGGCCTGACTGGCGGGTGCCCAGCACTTCTCCAGGGCCGCGAAAGCGCAGATCCATCTCGGCAATAAAGAAGCCGTCTTGGGATTGCTCTAGCACCTTGAGGCGCTGAATGGCATTTTCGCTACGGCTGCTGCTGAGTAACAGGCAAAAGGATTGTGCGGCTCCTCGCCCGACTCGGCCCCGGAGCTGGTGGAGCTGGGAGAGGCCAAACCGCTCGGCGTGCTCAATCAGCATCACCGAGGCATTGGGAACATCTACCCCGACTTCCACCACTGTTGTAGAGACCAGAATTTGGCTCTCTTGCTTACGGAAGGCGGTAATAGCATCATCTTTTTCGGCGGAGGACATGCGACCGTGGAGCAGACCGACGGTGAATTCTGGAAAGATCACCTCCGCTAGCCGCTGGTGCTCCTCCACGGCGGATTTGAGATCGAGTTTTTCAGACTCTTCAACTAGGGGCAGCACTACGTAGACCTGGCGACCCTGGGCGATTTCGCGCCGGATGAGGTCGTAGGCGTGGGTGCGTTCTTTGTTGGTTAGCAGCGTGGTTTGAATCGCTTTGCGCCCCGGCGGCAGCTCGTCGATCTGGCTCACATCTAGATCGCCGTGCATGGTCAGCGTCAGGGTGCGGGGAATGGGAGTAGCGGTGAGGGTTAGAACGTGGGGATTTGCGCCTTTCTGCGTCAGCCTGGCCCGCTGCTGCACGCCAAAGCGGTGCTGCTCGTCGATCACCACCAGGCCCAGATCGCGAAACTGGACAGGGTCTTCGATCAGGGCGTGGGTGCCGACGAGGATGGGCAGTTCGCCAGTGGCCAGTTCGCCCAGCATTTTGCGACGTTTGGCGGCTCGGGTGGAACCCGTGAGTAGCTCGACCGTGAGGTGCAGCTGATTAAACCATTCCACCAGCTTGCGGTAGTGCTGCTCGGCCAGCACCTCGGTGGGGGCCATGATGGCGGCCTGATAGCCTGACTGAATGGCGGCGAGGGTGGCGACTACGGCCACGACGGTTTTGCCGGAACCCACATCGCCCTGCACCAGACGGTTCATGGGGATGGGCTTTTGCAGGTCAGAAAGGATGTCGTTGACCACCCGCTGCTGGGCACCCGTAAGGCTAAAGGGAATCACGCCGTAGAACTGGTCGATCAGCTTCCCGGTGGGGGCAAGGGCGATCGCGGTTTGCTGGGCCTGCTGCTGCTGGCGGCGGCGCAGGAGGCCGAGCTGGAGGTAAAGAAATTCGTCGAATACTAAGCGGCGGCGAGCTTTTGCGAGGTTCTCTTCGTCGTCGGGAAAGTGGATCTGGGCGATCGCATCCTCCACCTTTACTAGCTCGTACCGCTGCCGTAGATCCACCGGCAGGGGATCTTGCAGTTCTGGCACCGCCGGAAGGGAAGCCGCTACAGCTTTGCGCACCAGATCCGCTGCGACGCCTTCGGTGAGGGAATACACCGGCACCATGCGGCCAATGGTGAGGGATTCGATGCGATCGCCCAAACTGTCCAACACTTCTAAATGCGGATCTTCCAGCGTCACCCCAAATTTGCCATCCTTCACCAACCCCGAGGCAGCGACGATCGCCCCCTGGGGGTACTGGCGCTTTTGCTGCTGTTGCCAGCTCGGGGTGGCGTAGCGGTTGCCGGGGTAGAAGCGGTTGAGCTTGAGGATGCCGCTGCCGTCGGAAAGCTGAAGCTCAAAGATGGTGAGCTTTTTGTTGCGGGGGCTGGTGAAGCAGTTGACCCGCTTGACGGTGCCGACAATGGTGACGGTTTCGCCCGGTTCCAGATCGCGAATTTTGACTTGCTGGGCATAGTTGATGTGGTCGCGGGGGTAGTAGTAGAGCACATCCTGCACGGTGAACAGCCCCAGCTTAGCAAGGCGTTCACTGTTTTTTGGCCCAATGCCCTTCAGGTAGGTGACGGGCTGATCGAGGCCAAAGCGAAAGCTGCCGGTGCCAGATGCCTCTGCTAGCTGAGTGGTCTTAGGGGTAGCTTTGGGCTTGCGGGAGGCCTTAGCGGACTTCGATTCTCCAGCGTCTGAGGCGGCACTTTCTCGGGTACGGAGGGACTTGGTCTCGGCAAACTTTTCCAGTAAGCGCTGGGTACCGTGGAGAAAGCGGCGGGTTTCGGCTACCAGGTGCTGGCGCTGGGCAAAGCTGAGGTCGATGTAGCCATCATACTTTTGGGCCAGGCTCTGCCAGGATTGTTGTTGATCGCCAGGGAGAATGGCTGGCGGCTGTTGCAGGCTATCGCGCAGAAATTCGCTGAAGCTCTGCTGTTTGCCCACCAGATTGTTGAAGCCGGTTTCGGCCTCAACCGAGAGGGCTCGCTGGAGCCGCACCCAGTCGGGTAGGGAGGTCGGTGCTTCTGTCATGGATGCTTCCCCAGAGCCCTAGCGGGAAGAGTCGTCGTACCAAACCGATCGCCAGGCTTGCTCGGCCTGGGCGATCGCCAGTTCGCGTTCGGCTCGCTGGTACTGTTTGCCCAGCTTGCGCAGTCGGCCCACGGCGGTACGCAGTTTGCCACGCCACAGGGCGGTTTGCACATCGCCAAACTCCAGATCGCTCAAGCGCAGCTGAATGGCGGCCAGATGGGTCATACTGCCCTCTAGAGCCTCGTCGTCATCCTCTGAGTCATCGGTTTCACCTTCGTCGTCCGTTTCCTGGCGGTCAAACTGGGCGGGCATATCCCCAGCCATCGCCACCAGCACGTTGAGCACATTGGGGACGGCGCGCCCTTTGGGAATGGCCATATCGGCATCGGCAGCGGCCTCCAGCACTGGCTCGGGCAGGTCAGGAATTACTTGGGCCTTGCGCAGCAGCCGGTTGGCCTTTCTAGAAACTCGTTGGAGAACGTCACGAATGCGCTGCTCTAAAATTAAGTGGTGCTTGGCGACTAGGGTGGGCGTCAGCGGGTCGCCAGTAAAGGGGCGATCGCTAAACCTGTCCTCTATATCGCCGGAGATAGCGGCCATGATGACAGACTGCATGAGCTGCTGAGGGTTCAGCGCTGGAACCGCGCTATCGGCAGTGTCAGAGGAAGAAGCGTCTTCCTCTGACAGCGGCACAGCTTCGAGGGATTCAGCAATCGGGTTGGTGTCAGAATCGGCTGCGATCGCTCCCTCAGAGTCTTCCTCAATAGCCTCAGTATCTGGCCCCTCAGTGCTGGCTTCTAGGAGACTGGCTTCTGGATCTGAAGCCTCGTCATCAGAGGACTCTTCAGCCTCTGGCGAAGACTGGGCCAGAGCCACCAGAGCCGCCTCTAGGCGATTGAGGTCGGCAGGATCAAGGTTGGGTTCGGCCAGGGGCGGGTCAGCCTCCATCAGCTGCTGTAGCCAGTCTTGGGCTTTGTGGCCTAGAGTTTGCAAGCTCTGCTGAAGTCGGCCGCGATCGCTCACCGCCAGCGTCAAAAATTCTTCAGGATAGACCTGGGTACAGAGGTGGTAGGCGGCCATAATCACCTGCCGCCGCATAGTCTGCCCCAGCACCGTGAGATACGTGGCATAGATCTCGCTGAACTCGTCGGCTAGGGTAGCGGTAGTCCCCTCTAGCCCTTTGAGATCTTTGCGAATGCTTTCAACTGGCCTTACCATGCCGCTCTGCCCATGCCATACCTGATTATAGGGAAATATTGAAAGCGGGGATGCGATACCTGCACCCCCGCTATTGGCGATGGCTAAGGGTCGATCTGCGACCATCGCTAACTCCAGCCCCTAGACTGAAGTTGGCCCATCCTAGCCTTACTTCTTCTTCTTGCTCTTCTCTTTCTTGGGGGTGGCCTCTGCCTTAGGCTCAGCTACCGGCTCGGCTTCGGCTACGGGCTCCTCTTTTTTATTGAGACCAGCCTGAGCTGCGACTTCTTCAGCGAAGTTGCTCTCTTCTTTCTCAATGCCTTCGCCCAGCACAAACCGAGAGAAGCGGCGCACCTGAATGTTTTCACCCAGCTTAGAAACCGCCTGCTTAATCAGCTCTTCCACCGAAATATTTTGATCTTTGATGAAGGGCTGATCCATCAGAGATAGCTCTTTCAGGCGCTTTTGAATGCGGCCTTCCACAATCTTCTCGCGCATGGCTTCGGGCTTGTTGGCGATGTCATCGCGACCCATTTCGATAGATTTCTCTTTCTCGGATATTTCAGCCGGAATGTCGCTGACGCGCACGTACTCTACATTGGGGCAGGCCACGATTTGCATGGCCACATCGCGCACTAGACTCTTAAATTCGTCTCGGCGGGCGACAAAATCTGTTTCGCAGTTGACCTCTACGAGCACGCCGACGCGATCGCCCGTGTGAATGTAGCTGCCAATAATGCCCTCAGCCGCTACACGACCCTCTTTCTTAGAGGCCGAAGCAATGCCCTTCTGGCGCAGCCACTCGATCGACTTCTCGATATCGCCATCGTTCTCTTTGAGGGCTTTTTTGCAATCCATCATGCCCGCGCCAGTCTTGTCGCGCAGGTCTTTAACGAGCTTTGCAGAAATATCTGCCATGGTGATTTACCGTCCTAACGCGCTATCGTCGAACTCAATAAAAACTCAAGGGAAATACCCTAGTTCAGCTTAAACCCCCAGGGGCCACCTTCACTAAGGCCAATGCTGGGCAAAGGCAGAACATTCTGCCTTTGCCCAGGGGAACCTAGACTCTCAAACCTCTCTCCAGTAGGAGAGCGGAGCGGGGCTAAGTCTTAGTCGTCGCTATCGGCGGCGGGGGCGTCGTAGCCGTACTCGTCGTCTTCGCCACCGTCATAGTCTTCGTAGTCGTCATCGTTGCCGCGAGCCTTGGCACCGTTCGAGCCTTCGTAGATGGCGTCGGCCAGCTTGCCGAGAATCAGCTTGATGGAGCGAATGGCGTCATCGTTGCCGGGGATGGGCACATCCACCAGGTCAGGGTCGCAGTTGGTGTCTAGCAGGGAAATGATCGGAATGCCCAGCTTGTGGCACTCAGACACCGCGTTGTACTCGCGCTTGATGTCAACGATGATGGCGACATCGGGTACCTTGCGCATGGTTTTAATGCCACCCAGGTACTTTTGCAGCTTCTCTAGCTCGCGGCGCAGTACGGCGGCTTCTTTTTTGGGGCGTAGGTCAATGGCACCCAACTCTTCCATGCGCTCAAGCTCTTTGAGGCGGTTGGCGCGAGACTTAATGGTTTCCCAGTTGGTCAGCATGCCGCCCAGCCAGCGCTGGTTGACGTAGTGGGAGCCGCAGCGGGCAGATTCTTGGGCCACAATGCCAGCCGCCTGGCGCTTGGTGCCAATGAACAGAAATTTTTGTCCCTGCTCGGCTGCCGTGCGGACAAATCTGTAGGCCTCTTCCATCAGCTGGGCGGTTTGCACCAGGTCAATGATGTGAACGCCGTTGCGGGAAGTGAAGATGTACTGATCCATCTTGGGGTTCCAGCGGCGGGTTTGGTGGCCGAAGTGAACCCCAGATTCTAGTAGCTCGGGGAGAGTAATAACGGGCATTTGGTTTTGACTCCTTTCGGGTTAATCCTCCATTCGAACGTGCTTTCCGTAGGAAAGACCCGAAAATTCGAATGTGTGGTTTTTGACAACTTTACTAGGGTATCACAAAAGGGTTTAGCAGGGTTTCAGACCCAGACCTGAAACCCTGCTAAACCCCAATCTCATTGGCTAATCATCAAAGTGCTTGACGATCGCCTCGGCGAACTCCGAGCACTTCAGCGGTGGGTTGACCGGGGGCTCCATCATGCGGGCCAGGTCGTAGGTGACCTCGCGGGAGGCGATCGCCGCGCCCATGCCCTTTTTAATCAGATCTGCCGCCTCTTGCCAGCCCATGTACTCCAGCATCATCACGCCGGAGAGAATGACGGAGCCGGGGTTGATGCGATCGAGCCCGGCGTGCTTCGGTGCAGTGCCGTGGGTGGCCTCAAACACCGCGCAGGTGTCGCCAATGTTGGCCCCTGGCCCCATGCCCAGGCCACCGACGATCGCCGCCGCCGCATCCGACAGGTAATCCCCATTCAGGTTCATGGTGGCGAGGATGGAGTACTCATCGGGCCGGGTCTGAATCTGCTGGAAGATGCTGTCGGCGATGCGATCGTTCACCATGATCTTGTCCTTCCACTGGCCGTTGCCGTGGGTGTCCCAGATGGCGGCGAGAATGCCCTCTACCTCGGTGTGGATGGCGGCCTTTTTCTCGGGGGTGAGGGCGTCGTAGCCGGGTTCGATCTGGCGAGCATTCTCTTCGGTGGAGAGGTCAGGATTGGCCTCTTTATTGCCCAAAATCCAGGATTCGCGCTCGGTGACGCAGTCGGCGCGAAATTCTGAGGTGGCCAGCTCGTAACCCCAGTCGCGGAAGGCCCCTTCGGTGTACTTCATAATGTTGCCCTTGTGCACCAGGGTGACCTGCTGCTTGTCTTTGGGCAGGCGCAGGGCGTGCTTCATGGCCCGGCGCACCAGGCGCTGGCTGCCGGTTTTGCTGATTGGCTTAATGCCAATGCCCGAGTCGAGGGGAATCTGCTTTTTGCCGTGCTCTGGGGTGGCGGGGATCAGCTCGGTGTTGAGGTATTTGATCAGCTGGTCGCAGATTGGGTCGCCCTGCTTCCACTCGATGCCGAGGTAGATGTCTTCGGTGTTTTCTCTATAAATAATGACATCGAGCTTTTCGGGGCTGCGGTGGGGCGAGGGGGTGCCCGCGTAGTACTTACAGGGACGCACGCAGGCGTAGAGGTCGTTGATCTGCCGCAGGGCCACATTCAGCGATCGAATGCCGCCGCCCACGGGGGTGGTGAGCGGCCCCTTGATCGCTACACCAAATTCTTCGATCGCCTTGAGGGTGTCGTCGGGCAGGTATTGATAGGTGCCGTACTGCTCACAGGCTTCGTCGCCCGCGTAGACCTTAAACCAGACAATCTCGTGCTTGCCGCCGTAGGCCGCGGCCACCGCTGCATCAAACACCCGCTGGGCGGCGGGCCAAATATCTACCCCCGTTCCATCGCCACGGATGTAGGGAATGATAGGTGTATCTGGCACGACGGGTTCGCCATCTTTGAAGGTGATGCGTTCGCCTACTGCCGGGGGAGTGATCCGTTCGTACATCGCAAATTGCCCGCAAACGACAAAACATCCCATAGTCTAATGCGCTTTAACCCACAATTTTGCTCGTTGAGCAACGATTTAGATCTGGGTGTAAACAGTCTAGAGACCCGCAGGCCCCCAGCCCTGTCTAGGCAACGAGATAGCGTTAACCCCGCTGCTGCCATGGTGGGCAGCGGTGACGCTACAGCTTGCCGTCGCTTCGCTTTGAAATCCATGCCCTCAGCCCTAGTCTGACTTGCCGTTGAGATCTTGAATGTATGAATACGGTTCTAATTGTTGATGACGATCCCGTCCTGCAAATGGCCTTGACCCGACGCTTAGAAGCTCAGGGCTTTGAGGTGATGAGCGCGACCTCCGGCCAGGAGGCACTAGAGCTGTTGGGCCATAAACCCGCCGATGTGGTGGTGTCAGATGTGATGATGCCGGGCATGAATGGGTTTGAGTTTTGCCATCACCTGCGCTCTAGCCCCGCCGGAGAAATGGTGCCGTTTATCTTCCTTTCGAGTTTGGGGGAGCTGACTAACCGGGTGCAGGGCCACCTCCTGGGGGCCGACGATTATTTAGTCAAGCCCTTCTCGGCCCAGGAACTCATTGCCAAGGTGAAGGGGGCGATCGCGCGATCGCAGCGCCTCCACAGCGCCCTAGAGCGCCTGCTCGAGCAGGCAACCCTTCAGCCCACTCCCTTACCCCTTACCCCCGCCGAAGAGCGAGTATTTTGGGAAGTTGTCCAAGGCTTCACCAACAAGCAGATCGGCGAACACCTCTTTCTCAGCCCCCGCACGGTGCAAACCCATCTCAGCAACATGCTGACCAAGCTCAACCTAGAGAACCGCTCGCAGATCGTGCGCTTTGCCTTCGAGCAAGGGTATCGGGTGCCGGAGGAGTTGGGGAAGGGGTAGGTGGGTAGGTGAAGTAGGTGGGGTAGGTGAATTGCACACACCCACACACCCACACACCCACACACCCACACACCCACTTCACCTCCCTGCCCAACACGTTCTATCATTGAGAACGGGCTCTCTCGTGCGGTATCTATGGTTTCGGACAGCGACACACTGGTGGATTTGCGCGCTCAGCTGCGGGGCGATTCGCTGAAAAAGCAGCTCTCGGCAGTGCATGAGCTGCTGGCTCTTGGGCAGGAGGGGCTTGGGGTGTTGACCACTACCCTGGTGGAGCGTAAAGATGAGCAACCCACGATTTTAGACGGCAAGATTTTTCAGGTGCTCTACGCTACAGAGCAGGATGAGCTGCGCGGGTTGCTGACCCAGCACTGGCCCCAGGGGCGGCTGGAGATGCCGTCGGCCCAGGGCGTAGATTACGGGCCGCTGCAAGAGTTGCTAATTCAGCAGGACTTTGAAGCGGCCGATCGCGTGACCCTGGCGAAGCTGTGTGAGCTGGCGGGGCCGACGGCAGTGAAGCGCAACTGGATCTATTTCACCGAGGTAGAGCAGTTTCCGGTAGTCGATTTGCGCACTATCGATCGCCTGTGGCTGATCTACTCTGAGGGTAAGTTTGGCTTTTCGGTGCAGCGCCGTCTCTGGCTGAGCCTGGGCCAAAACTGGGATAACTTTTGGCCCCGCATTGCCTGGAAAGACGACAATATCTGGACGCGCTACCCCGGCGGCTTTACCTGGGATTTGAGCGCCCCCGACGGCCATCTGCCCCTGTCAAACCAGCTGCGCGGCGTGCGCATGATGTCGTCTCTGCTGACCCACCCCGCCTGGAGTGAGGAGGGGTAACGGTGCCGAAGCAGCGCGCTAAAGCCGACCTGCCGACAAAGGTTTGCCCGGTGTGCCAACGACCGTTTACCTGGCGCAAAAAATGGGCCGAATGCTGGGATGAGGTGAAGTATTGCAGCGATCGCTGCCGTCGTCGTCGCTAGCGGCGGATGTCTAAGTGCCGCTATTCCCTGACGGGCTTCCGGGATGGGTTTCTCTAAGGATATGAGTGCAATAGAGTTAGCTGAGCGATCGCCACCGCTACAGTTACCCAGCGACTAACCCCCTAAGATAGGGAAGCATTTTTAAGGACAGCTGCCATGACTCAGGCCTTACCCAAGGTAATCATCCACGGAGGAGCCGGTAGCTCAGTGGGCCATAAGGAACGACTGCTGACCCTGCGGGAGGATTTGCACAGTATTGTCAGTCAGGTATACAGCAAGGCTGAGGCCGGGGCCAGCGCTCGCGATTGTGTGGTGATGGGTTGCCAGCTGATGGAAGATTCGCCCCACTTCAACGCGGGCTATGGCTCGGTGCTGCAATCTGACGGCCAGGTGCGTATGAGTGCGGGGCTGATGGATGGCAGTGCCCAACGATTTAGCGGCATTATCAACGTGTCGCGGGTGCGGCACCCGATCGATCTGGCGGCTTACCTGCAACCCGCCCCCGATCGCGTGCTGTCTGACTTTGGGGCTGCTGAACTGGCCCGAGAGATGGGCCTGGTGCCCTTTGACCCGGTGACCGATGTGCGCCTCAAAGAATGGATGCGGGAGCGGGCCAACAACTTTCAAAGCGCCATGGCTGGGGTGGTGGCGGAGACGGTAGAGGTGCCCGCTGACCCCGAGAGTCGGCGGGGCACGATTGGGGTTGTGGTGCTAGACGCCGAGGGACGGCTGGCGGTCGGTACCTCCACGGGCGGCAAGGGGCTGGAGCGGCTGGGGCGGGTAAGTGACTCGGCCACCGTGGCGGGCAACTATGCCAATGCCTTTGCGGCAGTGAGCTGCACCGGCATTGGCGAAGACATTATTGACGAGTGCCTGGCGGCCCGCATTGTGGTGCGGGTGACCGATGGCATGGACATTTTGGCAGCTTTCGAGAAAACCTTTGGGGAAGCGACGGAACATCGGCGGGATTTTGGGGCGATCGCCCTCAGCCACCAGGGCCAAATCGCCTGGGGCAAAACCAGCGATGTGCTGCTGGCGGCCTATCATACGGGCGATGGCATGGGTGATACCTTAGAGCTAGACTCAGGTACCCTAACCGGAGTGGTGTAACCGCTATGACTGACCCCAATTCTCCCAAGCGCAATCCCTCGGCGTCTGAGAAAAACGTCCTCAAAATCGACGTGCCAACCCTGATGGTGATTTTGACCCTACTAATTTTGCTGCCCCTACTGGCGACCGGGTTTCTCTCTCAATGAGGATTGAGCCTGATTGACTGACAAAACTTGTTAGCCAGATCCCCGAAAGCCCTCACCCTAGCCCTCTCCCTCTGGGAGAGGGAACTGGAAAAGTAGATCGGCTCCCCTCGCCCTCTGGGAGAGGGGTTGGGGGTGAGGGCCATAGACTTTTGTCAGTCAACCAGGGATTGAGCAGCTCCCTTTCTCAAAAGCAAAGGTCAGGGTACCTTTGCTTTTGAACTGTTGACTACAGCAGCGTTCGATCGTACCCCAGAGCCAGTTGCCCCGACAGTTTCCGCTGGGCCTCATCTCGCAGGGGGTGAAACCGAACTCCTTGGGCATCGCGGAAGAGTTTTTCTAACCCAAAGGGGCGGTTGAAGGAACGGCCTCCAGCGATTTCCATTGCCCGATCGACAACCCCAAGTACCGATCGCGCTACCAGTGCTCGACCCGTCATAATCTGGTTGGTGGTATCAAAGCCAGGCTGGCTAGAGATGCTGGTTGAAATCATATGCTGTAGAGCAATTCTGGCCGCCGTTAATTCATTGTCTAAGCCGCCAACTTGATAGTAAAGATGATCGTCGTCGCGGTTTTTGCTAATTTGCTGCACGACTAAATCTCTAGCCGCTTCGGCCACCCCAACATAGACCGAGTAAATAATTGGGAAGGCAACCATGGTGATCAAATGGAACGCCGGGTGCCATTTGTCTGCCGGACGACGCAGGGCGATCGCCTGATCGGGCACAAAAACATTGGTGATCACAATATCGTGGGAGCCGGTGCCACGCATGCCCATGGCTTGCCAGGTGGGCACGATTGAGACGCCGGGGGTCTGCATGGGTAGGGCAAAGTGCAGCACCGTTTTGCCGTCAGACGGGTCGTCATAGACGGCACTGGTCATGAGCAAATCGCCGGCTGGGGCACCGCTAGCAAAGACTTTGCGCGCCGTGATCAGAAATCCGCCTTCGGTGCGAGTCGCGGTGCCAGAGCCAGGCAGCCAATCGCCACCCCCACTGCTGAGCAGAATGATTTTTTCTTGGGCAATGCGTTTGAGTAAACCATCTACCGGAGCGTTTTGGTGCTGCCATTTCCAGGTTGGCACCATCACCTGGTGGGTGTGCATCGAAAAAGCCAAGGCCGTTGAGCTACAGTGGCGAGCTAAGGTTTTTAACGTTTCACAAACCTCTGCATAGCTAGCACCTCCTCCACCCAATTCTTGGGGGACACCCATAGCCGACAGCCCAGATTGCCGCAACATTTCGAAATTTTCGCCAACGAATTCGTCAGAGGCATCGGCGGCTTGTTCGCTGGAGATAAACTGTTGCCCTAACGACTGGGCCAGGGCTGACCAATCACGATTTTGCTGCTGATCGGTCGGTTGATTCATAAGTTCAAGCATGGGGGCTCCTTGAAGCTGAAATCGTTCGATGGGTCTATTCTGGTGTTAGAGCTATTGGGATACAAGATCACAATCTGTACCTGCGTTACAGGTCGCAACAATGGGTAATCGTCATGGGAAAGGGATACGGTCAGTACTGCCCGATTTCTAGAGCGGCAGAGGTTGTTTGCGAGCGCTGGACGCCCCTAATTTTGCGGGAGCTGATGTCTGGCAGCCGCCACTTCAACGAGATCAGCTATGGGGTGCCACTGATGTCGAGGGCGCTGCTGATTAAACGCCTCAAAGAGTTAGAACTGGCTGGCATTATTACTCGCCAGGAAAAAGCCGTTGGGCAGGGATCGGTTTATTTACTCACTCCAGCGGGGGAAGCGCTGAGGCCGCTGATTGACCAAATGGGGATTTGGGCCACCCAGTGGACCCGCGATCGCCTTTTGCCAGATGAACTAGATGACCAGCTCTTGATGTGGGCCATGCGTCGGAGCGTTAATCTCAAAGCGTTTCCCTCGGCCAAAGTGGTTTTGCAATTTGACCTGCGCGGTTTAACTAGAGGAAAGCAGAAAGAACGCAGCTACTGGATGGTGGTTGAGTCAGAACGAGTTGATGTTTGCTTTCAAGATCCGGGCTTTGAAGTTGATGTGGTAATCGCCGCTGATCTCAGCGCCTTTACCCATGTGGTGATGGGCTATGAAAGTCTAGATCAGGCGCTCAAAGTAGGCAGCATCACCTTTGAGGGGCCGAGTGATTATGTACAGCAATTGCCGACCTGGCTCTACCTGCGGGGCGAAGGCCGTTACGCCTCTGGATTAGCGCCTTTTGTTGTTGGCAAAATGGCTTGAATAGTTGGCCTAAATTAATGGCCTAAATCGGCGATCGCTACCCATTAGCCAACACCTCAACCGGCGATTTTAGATACCCCAAATCTGGCCCTGAGGGAATAATGCTGCCCGGATTGAGCGGAAACAGATTGCCGTAGTAGTCTCGTTTAACCGCCTCAATATCGCAAGTTTCCGCCACCCCCGGCAGTTGATACATGCGCCGCAGGTAGGGGCCAAGATTGACATAGTCTTGAATGCGGCGGCGATTGCACTTAAACAGGCTGTAGTAGACCACATCGAAGCGGAACAGCGTGGTAAACAGCCGCACATCCGCCAGCGTCACCCTGTCGCCGCAGAGGTAGGGGCGATTCCCCTCAGGGGACGCTGCGCGATCGCCCAGCGCCCCATCGATCGCATCCAGCGCATCAAATAGCTCGGTGACGGCGCGATCATAGGCCGCCTGGGTTTGGGCAAAGCCGCAGCGGTAAACGCCATTGTTAACGGCCTGGTAGGTGCGATCGTTCCACTGGTCAACTTCAGTTTTTAAGGCTTCTGGGTAGAGGTCAACCTCTGGCCGAGTCGCCCATTCATTGAACGCCTCGTTCAAAATTACGATGATCTCGGCGCTTTCGTTGTTAACAATGCTGGCCTTCTGCCGATCCCACAGTACAGGTACCGTCGCCCGCCCCTTATAGCCTGGCTTAACCTGACGGTAGAATTCTGGCAGCGTGCGGCAGCCGCGAAAGGGCTTTTCGAATACCCAACAGCCTTCGTCCGGGGAAGGAACTACAGGAATAATTGAAATTGTCCCCTCCAACCCCTTCAAGGCCCGCGTCACCAAAGTCCGGTGCGCCCACGGACAGCCCATGCCGACAATCAGCTGATAGCGACTCGCCTCAGGGGAGTAAGCTCCATCGGGAGTCACCCACTGGCGAAACTCACTCTCAGGCCGTTGGTAATCGCCGCCCTTGCTGCTGGGAGCCATCTGACCCATCATGGTTTGCCACAGCGTCGTCCAAACCTGCTTAGCAGTGCGAATCAGCAAACCCGGCGGAAGACCAGCCATAACACTCTTAGCTAGGGGATGCCTTCACTATACCGAGGTGGCAGAGATCACATCACAAACCCTTTGGAATAGTGCATCGTTGCGCGGATGCACCCTACAGGTTCACCTGCTTCAGCCCATCGGAGTTACCAACAGACTAATTGGCAATACAGAGGTTTAAACCGATGGCAGGTTAGTCCTTTCCGTGAGGTGAAGGACGACGGAACGTCCTTCTCGATAGGGGTCTGGGGGTAGCGAAATACCCCCGGTGGCAGACCTGGCTGTTACCCGCAATTGTGCGCCGCAGTGGTCAACGCTGCTGATGGGGTGATCGCCATCCGCCTCTAAAAAAGCCGCCGACCCAAATGGATCGACGGCAACACTCTGTAGAGGCATCTAACTCAAGAAACCCTTACACCCGAGCCGGAGCTTTCGTCCACTCCGTGTGGAACGTACCCTCCTTATCGACCCGCAGGTAAGTATGTGCCCCAAAGTAATCGCGCTGGGCTTGGGTCAGATTTTGCGGCAGGCGATCGCGCCGATAGCTGTCAAAGTAATCTAGCGAAGCGCTAAACGCCGGCACCGGAATGCCAAACGTCGCCGCCATCGCGATCACCTCTCGCCAAGCCGTCTGGCGATCGAGAATCGTCTGCTTAAACTCAGGGGCCAGCAGCAGGTTAGGCAGACTGGGGTTCTCATCGTAGGCATGCTTGATCTTATTCAAGAACCCGGCGCGAATAATGCAGCCCCCCTTCCAAATTCGAGCTGTCTCGCCCAGATTGACATCGTACTCATAGGCCTTAGAGGCCGCGCCAATCAGCGCCATGCCCTGGGCGTAGGAGCAAATCTTCGAGCAGTACAGCGCATCGCGAATTTTATTGACCATAGTTTTGACATCGCCGTCAAAACTAGCCGTGGGGCCGCTCAGCTCCTTAGACGCCGCCACCCGCTCTTCTTTAATCGACGACATAATCCGCGCGTTGACCGCAGCGGTAATGGTGGGAATTCCCACGCCCAGCTCCAGAGCGCTCATTACCGTCCAGCGGCCCGTGCCCTTTTGCCCGGCTGCATCCAGAATCAGCTCCGCCAGGGGCTCACCAGTCTCGGCATCAATATTGGTAAAGATGTCAGCGGTAATTTCGATCAGAAAAGAATTCAGCTCGTCGGTGAGATTCCACTCAGCAAACACGTCAAAGAGCTGGTTGTGGTTCAGCCCCAGCACGCTCTTCATCAGGTCGTAGGCTTCGGCAATCAGCTGCATATCGCCGTACTCGATGCCGTTGTGCACCATCTTGACGTAGTGGCCCGCGCCGCGAGGGCCAATGTAGGTGACACAGGGGCCGTCATCCACCTGGGCGGCAATTTTTTTGACGATCGGCTCGATCGAGTCGTAGGCCGCGCGGGTGCCGCCCGGCATCAGGCTGGGGCCGAGGAGAGCCCCTTCTTCCCCGCCGCTGACACCCATACCAATAAACCGCAGGCCGGTGGATTCCAAATCCTTCGTGCGGCGCTCGGTATCTTCGTAGAGGGAGTTGCCGCCGTCCATAATCATGTCGCCATCATCCAGCAGGGGGCGCAGCTGGTCGATCACAGCATCTACCGGAGCCCCGGCCTTCACCATGACCAAAATGCGCCGAGGCCGCTCTAACGACTGCACAAACTCTTCGAGGCTGTAGGTGGCCTTGACATTTTTGCCCTGGGCACGCTTTTCCATAAAGCGCTCGGTCACGGCGGCAGTGCGGTTGTATACCGCCACCGGGAAGCCCTTACTCTCAACGTTAAGCGCCAGGTTCTCGCCCATAACGGCGAGCCCAATTACACCAAAACTCTGTGCCATATCAATATTCTCGGTAACGGTTCGATCGACGGTCTAAGGCGGGTTTCCTGCGAAAACTCTGGGGTGGGCGGGTCAATGGGAGATGAATGCAATGCCACTGGCATCAAAACTGTCAACAGCCTAAACAACTTTTTCAGGAAGGCCATGCTCCCAAAGGTTTTCTTTAGGTGTAAGGCCCAAAAGCCAAGAATTCCTGACCTTTAGAGGCCGGTAATCCACCCCAGGTGAACGATTTTTGCTTCTTAGCCCCTGCTTATGATTTGTCTGTAGGCTGTGTAGTCTCAGTTACACAACTTGAGTTGACCCCTCATTCAGGAGAAACGGCGATGAATCAGGTCAAAACCCTTGCGCTTCTGTCTTTGCTGTCGGGGCTGCTGGTGGGCCTCGGCTACCTGATTATTGGCGGGCCTACGGGCATTTTTATTGGTCTTGCGATGGCAGCCGTGGGCAACCTCAGCTCCTGGTACTTCTCTGACCAGATTGCCCTGCGGGCCTACAATGCCCAGCCCATCACCCGCGACCAGGCTCCGGCCATCTACGACATCGTCGAACGGCTCAGCCTCAGCGCCGAAATTCCGATGCCGGGGGTTTACCTGATCCCCAGCCTGGCGGCTAACGCCTTTGCCACCGGGCGCGACCCCAGCCATGCAGCCGTGGCCGTCACCGAGGCATTGTCTCAATGCTGACTACGGAAGAACTGGAGGGGGTGATCGCTCACGAACTCTCTCACATCATCAACCGCGACACCCTGACCCAGGCGGTAGCGGCCACCGTGGGCGGTGCCATTTCGTCGCTGGCCTATATGGCTCAGTGGGCCAGCTACGGCATGGCCAGCAACCAAGACGAGAACCGTGGCCCCAACCCCTTGGGCCTGCTGCTGGCGATTTTTGTCGCCCCCCTGGCGGCGACGCTGATTCAACTGACGATTTCGCGCACCCGCGAGTTTGAGGCCGACGCCGGAGCCGGGCGGCTGACCAAAAACCCAGGTGCCCTGGCCACCGCCCTGCAAAAGCTGGAGGCTAGCGCCCGCCAAACCCCTATCCAGGGGAACCCTGCTTTTGAGCCGCTGCTGATTGTCAATGCCTTTTCCCGCGAGGGCGTGGCGGGGCTGTTTGCCACCCATCCCTCTACCGAGGCCCGTATTGAGAAGCTGCGGCAGCTGGAGGCGGAGCTGGCGAAGGCGGTGAAGGTGATGTAAGTGAGTAGGTGAGGACACGACATCACCTACTCACTTACCCACCTACTCGTCGCCTCTCCCAAGGGCCTGCCAGGATTTTTCTGAGATTCTGTAGCCCCTGAAGCTGTGGGATTGAGGAAGTGCCGCAACAATGGCGTTACGTTGAGGCGTTCTCTCTCCATCTGGCTATGAAACTTCTATCTCGTTCTGCCCTGGGGGCTTTTGTGGTAGCGGCTGGTCTGCTGGCTACTGCTGGCCCTGGAAGTGCGTATTCCGATTGTGCCCTGTCTAACTGGGGTGATTCTGGAATTTCGACATCGGACGCTGGGCCAAGCGGCTTTTGGGCGACTTGGCCTGACAGCAATGCTTCGGGGGTGGCCCTGGGCGGCTTGGGGGCGATCGCCGCTCTGCTGACCGGCGGTACTCTGCTAGTGCGTAAGCGCTGGCTAACCCAAGAAGCGGCGGCCAATGGGGCAGCCTTAGAGGCTGAGGTTGACCTGAGCCTGACCACCGAGACTGAAACGGTTTTGGTGTCTGAGCCAGCTGAGATTGAGAGTGAGGTGGCTTTGGCCTACCGGCGTTAGAGCGGCTTGACTGTGGTTGAAAATCTCCTTGAGTAGCTGAATCGAGGACTGGCCGTTGGTCAGTCCTTTTTTTTGCTTTCAGGACGGCTGCACCTGTGCCTGAAGCCAGCTCAGGTAATCGGGCAACCCCGCCACAATCGGTAGAGCGATAATCTCGGGCACCTCGTAGCTGTGGTGCTGGGTGATGGCCTGGGCGATCGCCTCAAACTGGCTGAGATCGGCTTTGACGATCAGCTGCCACTCGGGCTCGGTATGAATGTTGCCCTGCCAGCGATAAACAGAACGAATAGGTAATACGCTGACGCAGGCCGCTAGACGGGTCTCCACCAGATGGCGGGCCAGGCTCTCGGCCTCGGCCTCAGCGCCAGCGGTGATCAACACGACTCCTAAGGATGGGGGCGTCATTAAATGCGATCGACAAACTGCGACTGGTTTAGGGTTTCCCGAGCCGAGCGGTGAGTCCAACGGGTTTCACCCTGTACCGTTTCGTAGAGGTAGGCACGGGCCTTGGCGGGCAGCACCGACTCGGTGAACTCAGTGCCCACCACCACAGCTTCCTTGAGAGACGCCTCCCCCAAATGGGCGCGGGTGAGGTCAGCCCGCGATAGGTCTACACCGTCAAGCATGCCGTTCCACAGTACGGCCCCGGTTAGGTCAGAGCCGCTGAGGTTGGCCCCCACCAGGCTCACCCCGCGCATGGTGGTGTGGGTGAGATTGGCCGAGCTGAGGTTGGCGTGATCAAGGTTGGCACCGTTGAGCTTAGCCTCTTTGAGGTTGGCACCGGCCAAATTCATGCCGTGCAGGTCTACGCCGTTAAGCCAGGCTCCTTCTAAGTTGACGGCATCCATGCAGGTGCGCTCTAGGTCGGCCCCGCTGAGTCGAGCCCCCGTGAGATGCGCCCAGGAGAGGTTAGCCCCGCTCAGATTTGCGCCGCGCAGGTTGGCCCCCGTTAAATTAGCGCCACAGAGGTTGGCCTCCCGCAGATCGGCATTGCGCAGGTTGGCATGGCACAGGTCGCAGCCGCTGAGCTTGGCATGGCGCAGGTCGGCCCGCACTAAGAAGGATCCGCGCAGGTTGGCCTTGGTGAGGTCGGCCTGGCTCAGGTGAGTTTCGCTCATTTTGGCGAAGCTCAGGTTCGCCCAGTTGAGGGTGGCGTAGTCGAGGTTGGCCTGGGTGAGAAAGGAGCGACTGAGGTTGGCCCCTTTGAGATTGGCGCGGCTGAGGTCAACGTCTACCAAAATGTGGTGGCTAAAGTCAGCACCGGCCAGGCTGATGCCGGTGAAGTCGCGGTAGCCAGCTTCATAGAGCTCAAGGAAATACTTAATGTGCATAATGCTTCTGTGGTGAGCCGGGGAAGCGCCAGACTCACGGGGGGCGACTAATGGCACGGCAGGTTCCCAAAATCGGGGCATACAGGCTGTGAAGGGGGTATGAAAAACTACTTTGGAAAACGAGATTTATGAGTGAGGTTAACGCTTCTTTAACTAAGACTCAGGAACATAAATTTACAGTTCAAAATGTGATTAATTATTTTTTAACAATCGCCATATATGGGGGCTGTATGGCTTGGATACAGCTTATTTGCTTTTATCTAGCCTGACAGACTTCGTTGCTTTTGTTTGATAATTTGGTGAGAAACTTAGCACTCGACAAGGCATGAATCGATTGATTTTTTTGGGACTTTGGCTTGGGTTTATTCTGTATGCATTTATACTTGCTCCCCCCGATCGCCCCGACACGGCTGATCTGATTCTGCGCCTCTCCACGGGACAGTGGGACGATATCAACCCCACCATTGTGGCGCTGTTCAACGCTATGGGAATCTGGCCAATGGTCTATGCTGCGGTGGCCCTAATCGATGGCCACGGGCAAAAGCAGCGGGCTTGGCCTTTTGTGGTGGTGTCGTTTGCGGTGGGGGCCTTTGCGCTGCTGCCCTACCTGGCCCTGCGACAGTCTAATCCCAGTTTTGGCCCCAATTTTAGCGGCCCCAAAAGTGCCCTGCTGCGGCTGCTAGAGGCTCGCTGGCTGGGGGCGGCCCTGGCGGCGGGGGCGATCGCCTTGGCTGCATTTGCATTACTTAAAGGAGACTGGCCCGATTTCTGGCAGCAGTGGCAGACTAGCCGCTTTATTCACGTTATGTCGCTGGATTTCTGCGCTCTGTGGCTGCTGTTCCCAGTGCTGCTGCGCGACGATATGGCCCGCCGAGGCCTGAGTCAGCCCTGGGTGATCGCGGCGGTGCTGGCCCTGCCGCTGGTGGGAGCCTGTCTGTATCTAGCGCTGCGGCCCGGTTTGGGTGAGGTAGGTGAGGTAGGTGAGGTAGGTGAGGTGGGTGAGGTAGGAGGGAGATAAAAACTAGACTCCCCACTCCCCACTCCCCACCCACTCACCCACTCACCCCCATCCCCTGCAACCTGCTCAAGGTCCGCTGCACAGAAGTGAGCCCCTGCCGATCGCCCTGGGCTTCGAGGTAGGCGCTGGCTCGCTCTAGATCGGCGATCGCCCTGGCCTGATCGCCCTGGCTCTGGTAGGCGGCGCTGCGGTAGCAGTAGGGCAGCGCAATGGGGTCGCCGCAGGCAATGGCGTCGCTGTAGTCGCGCACCGCGCCTTTGAGATCGCCCAGCTTTTGCAGGGCGCTGCCCCGGTACACGTAGGCCATGGGCAGGTGCGGCTTGAGGGCGATCGCCTGGGTAAAGTCGGCGATCGCGGCGGCGTAGCGACGCTGCTCTAGGCGTAGCCAGCCCCGGTTGCAGTAGGGGGCAAACAGCTTGCCGTGTTGCAGAATCGCCTCGGTAAGATCGGCCTCGGCGGCCTCGACCTGGTTGAGCTCAAGCTGGGCCACCCCTCGGTTGTTGAGGGCAATGGCGTGGTCGGGCTGGAGGGCAATCACCTGGCTGTAGTCGCTGATCGCGCCGGGCTGGTCGCGCAGGTCGTGGCGGGTGGTGCCCCGGTTAAAGAACGCCACCGTATCCCCAGGGGGAATGGCCGGATCGCGGAAGCGCTGCATGAGAGCCTGGACAACAGCGGGTTCGGCGGTGCGCAGCTTGGCGTCTAGGTCTGGGATGGCGGCGCTCTGGGTGGGCAGCGCCTTGAGGCTGACAATGGCGTAGGTCTGTTTGGGGGACGCGCTATTGCCGCTGTCGCAGACCAGATAGCTCTCGGCGGTGCCCATAATTCTGAACTTGAAGCGATCGGGGTAGTTTTCCCGCAGGGGCAAAAGCTGGTTGAGGGAGGCTTTGAGCAACTGTAGCTGGCTCGACTCGGTGCCCCAGCGCTGGCTAATGCGCCAGGCCAGACGGCCATCGTGCTGATCGCCCCGGTGGCACCAGCCAATTTCGAGCTGGCCGCCTCGCTCTAGCAGCTGACGAAACTGCTCTAGCAAATTGTCATCAATGGTGACGTAGCTGGCCCAGGGCCACACCAGCAGCACCCGCCGCGTCGCCATCCTCAGGGCGGTCTCTAGGGCCTGGCGGCTGGCCATGGCCTGGGGCTCAGTGGCATGCTCAGGGGCATTGGCCACGGGCAGGTCAATAATCCACTCGGCATGGGGGGCGACAGCGAGCTGAGCCGGTGGATGGTCGCGGGAGGTTTTGAGCTCGGTTTCGGTCTGCTGCACCCGCCGCGCCAGCTGCATTAGGGCTTTGCGGTTGGCGGTGTCGGCGGGGGCGGTGACTAGCTGACTGGTGAGCTGGTGCTGGCGCTCGGAGAGCGATCGCGTCACCCCCTCTAGCTGTGCCACTTGGGCCTTAACCTGCCCCAGGTACTGCGAGACCACCTGCTGCACCTGTTCCTGGGTGTGGCCAGCGGTCTCCTGGCGGCTCACCTGCTGCTGCAACTGCCTTAACTCTGCCGTCAACTGCTCTAGCTGAGCGGTGCTGGGCGGTGCCGCCGGCAACCCGTTCACCGTGCCCACCGGAATCTTGGTGAGGGCCTGCTCTAGGCGAGTCTGCTGGCGGGTGAGATCTTTGACGTGATCGACTAATCGGCTGAATTCTGACTGCGGCACCAGGGTGGCCATGGCCTTGATCATATCGCCCATTTCGGCCCGGTTCTGGCCGGGGGTGTTGCTCTGGGGAAACTCATTCCAGCGGCGATCGAGTTTCCCCAGGGCATCTTGCAGGTTGGTGACCAGGCAGCGGGTGTCTGAGCGCAGGTTCTCTAGACTCACGCGGGTCTGCATGAGGTCGGTTTTGACCTGGGAGAGTTTGTTCTCGGCGGCCTCTACCCGAGGGGTGGTGACCAGCCGCTGCATATAGGTATTGAGGTTTTCAAAGTTCACCTGGGCCGCCGCCGACTGCTCTTGCAGCTGGGCAATCTGCTGGTTAATGCCCGTCAGATCGGGGGCGGGCAGCGTCTCAAGTCGCTGATCGACGTGGGCCTTGAGCCCCTTCATTTCCTTAGAAAAGCGAATGAAGGAGTGGTTGTTGCGCTCCATCACCGCCCGCTGAAAGTTAGTCAGCGCCTCGGGCGACGGCATGGCACTGACCTGCTTACCCAGGTTGGTGAGGCGGTGTCCGGTTTGGCGATGCTGGCGGGCGAGCTTTTCCTGAGCTTCTTCGAGCTGCTGCTCAACGCGGTTGCGGTTGAGCAGCCCGATCGCAACTAGCACCGTCAGCGGCGCGGAGGTCAGCGCAATATTTTGGGCGGCAACAGATGCCACGGCACCGACGCCAGATCCTACAACCAGAGCGCGTTCGGCTCGGGTTAACCAATGATTATCGGCCACGTTATTTCCCCTGATGATTAAAACCGCTGGAGTGCTGCGGTGACTGAGGGGGCGTCAGGGGGGCTACACCGCTACTGGTTTACTCTTCAGGGCGCGATCGCACCGTCAGGATGTTTTTGGGACAAAGCCAGGCAAGCAGCCGGGGAAGTCAGGGGAAAAGCATTATTGAAATTTATCAATCAGAAACGAAAAGCAAATAGCATTTAATCAATTTACCCCTTTCTTTTTGGGACATCCATTGGCTAAACTCAATTGAAAATAGTCTTAAGTCTATTCAGTCGTCAATTCGATTGACCTTTGTCAATCCTAATTCTAGGTGCTCAGCGTCTAGATAAACTGTGATCACCCCTTACCAGGTAAGGCTTTCGCTGTCCTTTTGCCCGAGGATGCCTCGACCATGACTCCGATTCTGGCTCAGACAAGCTGGCTCATTCCCCTCTACCCATTAATAGGCGCGCTGCTGACGATTCCCTGGTCACCGGCCTTTATTACCCGTACCGGGCCACGCCCGGCGGGCTATATCAATATTGTCACTACGGCGTTTGCCCTGGGGCACAGCCTGCTGGCGTTTTTGGCCTTTTGGGGCAAGTCGTCGCCCCAGTTTTTCTTTGCCCCCTGGCTAGAGGTGGCAGGGCTGAATCTCACCATTCCCCTAGAGGCGTCGGCTATTACCCTGGGGGCCTGCGTGCTGATTACCACGCTGAACCTGTTGGCCCAAATTTATGCCGTCGGCTATCTAGAAATGGACTGGGGCTGGGGCCGATTCTTTGCCATGATGGCCCTGTTTGAGGCGGGGCTGTGCGCCCTGGTGCTGTGCAACTCGCTGCTGTTTGCCTACATGCTGCTGGAGATTCTCACCCTAGGCACCTACCTGCTGGTGGGCTTTTGGTACAACCAGTCGCTGGTGGTGACCGGGGCGCGGGACGCCTTTTTGACCAAGCGGGTGGGCGACCTGGTACTGCTGATGGCAGTGCTGGCCATCTACCCCCTGGCCCACACCTGGGACATTCGCGAGCTGGCGGCCTGGGCACAGACGGCAAATGTAGATCCTGGGTTGATAACGCTAATTTGTATTGGCCTGATCGCTGGCCCGATGAGTAAATGCGCTCAGTTCCCGCTGCATCTATGGCTTGATGAGGCGATGGAAGGCCCGCTGCCCAGCACCATTCTGCGGAACGCGGTGGTGGTGACGACGGGGGTGTGGGTGCTGGTGGAGCTGGAGCCGGTGATTGCGCTGTCGTCTACGGCCAGTGCGTTTGCGATCGCCGTTGGTGCAGTTACTGCGATCGGTGCGACGCTCATCTCCGCCGCCCAAATTGACATAAAGCGAGTGCTGTCTTACCTCAGCAGCGCCTACATGGGCCTGATGTTCATCGCCGTGGGTGCTCACCAGCCCGGTGCCGCCCTACTGCTGGCCCTGGTCTACGCCGTGGGAATGGCCGCGTTAGTCATGGGCGCAGGCTCGATCATTATCAACATCACCACCCAGGATCTGACCCAGATGGGGGGGCTATGGGGGCGTCGCCCGGTGACTCTGATGGCGATGATTGCCGGAGCCGCTGGACTGGTAGCCCTACCTCCCCTGGGCGGCTTTTGGGCCATGCTGTCGCTGGTGTCGGGCCTGTGGGATGGTCAGCGGGGTCTGCTAGTGGCGATCGTGCTGCTGGTGAACTGGCTGGTTGCCTTTAGCCTGGCGCGGATGATTGGCCTGGTGTTTGCGGGCAAAACCCAGCAGATGACCATCCGCTCCCCCGAACCGATCTGGCTGATTGTGCTGCCGATGGCCGCTGTCGCTGGCTTTACCCTGCACCTGCCGCTGGTGATGGCCCAGCTCCATCTGCTGCCCGCCTGGGCCGAGGTCAGCCAAGACATGGCGCTGCTGCTCACCTGGTCGAGCATTCTGGGGGCAGCGATCGGCACCCTGCTCTACGTCAACCGCGTGGTCGAGCATCCGGCGGGCCTGGTGAAAAAGCCGCTGCAAAACCTGCTGGCCTACGACTTCTACACCCCGAAGCTCTACCGCAATACCTTTGTGCTGGGTGTGGATCTGCTGTCGCGCATGACCGACTGGCTCGATCGCTACGTGGTCGATGGTCTGGTGAATGCCGTAGGCCTCGCCTCCCTCTTTAGTGGCGAAACCCTCAAGTATGGCAACACCGGGCAGCTCCAGTTCTATGCGCTCACCATCGCCTTAGGCGTCGCTGGGCTGGGGGTGTTGATGAACTGGTCGGCATTGTCGGCACTGTTTTAGATGACAAAGGCTTTGAGTTTTGAGTTCTTACTTTCGAATTCAAAACTCAAAATTCAAAACTCAAAACTTTATCCCCCCATCCACCATGCTCACTCCACTCCTGCTGATTCCTCTTGTTGGCGCGATCGCCCTCTCCTGCTGGCCCGGCCTTACCAGCGCCCAGGCACGCAATGGTGCCCTGGTCGCCTCCGGTGCCGCCCTGCTGTGGACGGTCTGGTTGTTTACCCAGTTCGACCTCTCCTTTGGCGGCTTTCAGTTCCACGAGTTTTTACCCTGGTTGCCTGCCCTGGGCCTCAACTACGAACTCAGCCTGGATGGCCTCTCGCTGCTGATGGTGGCGCTGAACAGCCTGATCACCTGGATCGCGATCTGGAGCAGCTCCCCGGAGACCGAGCGGCCTCGGTTGTTTTACAGCCTATTGCTACTGGTGAGCAGCGGGGTGGCGGGGGCCTTTGTGGCGCAGAATTTGATGCTGTTCTTTTTGCTCTACGAAATTGAGCTGGTGCCCCTGTACCTGCTGATCGCCATCTGGGGTGGTGAGAAGAAAGCCTACTCGGCCACTAAGTTTTTGCTCTACACGGCGCTTTCGGGGGCGCTGATGCTGGCCGGGTTCCTCGGTACGGTGTGGCTCAGTGGAGCTAAGGACTTTACCTACTATGCGGTGATGGGCCACGAGCTGCCGATGGTGTGGCAGGTGGTTTTGCTGAGTCTGCTGCTGGTGGCCTTTGGCATCAAAATTCCCCTGGTGCCGTTTCACACCTGGCTGCCGGATACCTATGTGTCGGCTTCGACCCCTGTGGCGATGATGCTGGGCGGGGTGCTGGCTAAGCTGGGCACCTACGGTTTGCTGCGATTTGGCCTGGGGTTGTTCCCCGATGCCTGGGCGCAGCTCTCGCCCTACCTGGCAACCTGGGCGGCGATCAGTGTTCTGTATGGGGCGGTGACGGCGATCGCGCAAAAAGACATCAAGCGCATGGTGGCCTACAGCTCCATCGGTCACATGGGCTACGTGCTGCTGGGCGGTGCGGCCATGACCGACCTGGCTCTCACCGGGGCCGTTAGCCAAATGGTCTCCCACGGCATTATTCTCGCGATTCTGTTCCACCTGGTTGGGGTGATTGAAACCAAGGTCGGCACCCGCGAATTGGACGTGCTGAACGGGCTGATGAACCCGGTGCGGGGTCTGCCCATGGTCAGTGCCCTACTGGTGTTGGGGGGTATGGCCAGCGCGGGTATTCCCGGACTGGTGGGGTTTGTGACGGAGTTTCTGGTGTTCCAGGGCAGCTATGTGGCGTATCCGGTGCAGACTCTGCTGGGGGTAATCGGCACAGGTCTGACGGCGGTGTACTTCGTAATTTTGCTCAACCGCACCTGCTTTGGGCGGCTAGACAACGCTATTTCCTACTTTCCCAAGGTCACGTTCTCCGAAAAGCTCCCCGCCTACATTCTGGCGGGGCTAATCCTCTTCCTCGGTATTCAGCCTAACTGGCTGGTGAAGTGGGGCGAACCTACCGCCAGCGTCATGGTCGCGGCAATTCCAATAGTGCTGAATGAGGTGGTGGCCGATGAGGTAATCGAATCATTGCCCCTTGAAGATACCGAGGAGCTTCCCGCCGAACCTCTGCTTCTCCCCGTCGCCACCCTCCCCACCCTGCCATGACCCCCAACCCCGTAGGGTGCATTCGCAAAGCAATGCACCATCCCATGACGCAACCCACCCAAGGCTCACATTCTCTCAATGGTGCATTACGGCCAATGCGATATTCCCCGAACGGTAGCTCAAGGTTGGTTTAGGCCTAATGCACCCTACGGGCGATCGCTGGAGGCGGAGGTTAAAGGAACTGCCAAATTTCTTCGGGTACCAGGTGGCAGGGGCCGTCGCGCAGGGCTTGGGGCGATCGCCAAACCGCCTTAAACTGCCGCTTCCCCTCCACCGCCTCCAGATGCTCCCGCTGATACAGCGACTCATCCACAAACTGCCCGTCGTAGACAAACACCATCTCGTGCCCCGGCTCCCCTTCCAGCACAAAGATGTTCTCCACAATGCCCAGCAGCGTGACTCCAGTGATGTCAACCCCTAGCTCCTCCTTGATTTCGCGAATCGCCGCTGCTTCGCTAGTCTCGCCAAAATCAATACCGCCCCCCAGAGGCCGCGCAAACCCCCGCTCTTTCACCGAGTCGTAGGCTTCATGAACGAGAATCTCCTCGCCCCGCCGCATCAAACAGATTGAAATTGGCCGAATTCGCTCTTTCTTGGCCATTGCTGAAATCTCCGATTGAACGAATTTAGCCTACAGCAAGAGGGGGTAGGGAGTAGGGAGTAGGGGGTAGGGAACTAACGTTTACCTTCCACCCATCCACCCCTTACCCACCCACCCCTCACCCACCCACCCCTCACCCATCCACCCCCTTATCCATCCACACCCTTATCCATCCACCCCTATGCCTACCCTCACCCAACCCACCACCCTCATCCCCCCCTCCGCCCACCCCCACGCCGACATCATTCACCGGCTAGAGGCGGGCGGCTCGATGCTGCCCGACACGCCAGAGAACCTGATGCAGATTATCGGCATCTACAAAGCCTACGCAGTGCCGATGGATTTCTACTGGCGCGACCTGCTCTACATTGCTGAACGGGTATTTCTCAACCCCGTCCCCGCCTTCAAATATTTCTTGCCGCAAGAATATCTGGATTTGCCCAACCACTACGCCGGGGATACGGCGGATCTGCGGATCTGGCGGGGCGAGGCGACTGCCCATCCTGAGCTACTGGACTTTATGGCCCAGGGCGAGACAAAGCGCAAGCTTCCCAAGCTGTTGCTTCACCTCTGGCACGATCGCATCAATATGGAGTTTGCCGAAGCCTGCATGCGGGCCATGCTCTGGCACCAGGATATGGGCGGGCGGTTCAACGACTATTTATATACAGAGGAATATAAGGGGGCGTGCGATCGCGCCATTCGCGCTTACTTCAAAGGCAACCCCGCCATGCTGGGTCTGCACAAACTCTTCCCCGAGATGTTCTACGAAAAGTGCCGCGAACTCTCCTACTATTCAAACCTGGGCCTGTTTTGGGAAGTCATGGCCCCGGTCTTTTTTGAAATGTCGGACATCTATGACGAAGGCGGCTTTGCGGGCGTACCCGACGCCATGAACTTCATCGTCAACGGCATCTTCGCCGTCGCCGGTCGCCCCATCTACCACCACGTCTACGTGGGCGACGAATGCTTCGAGCTGATTCCCAAATCCTGCGGGTTCACCTGGCTGTATGAAGCGGCTTTGCCCTACGTGGAAGCTGTCTTCTACCGCACCGCCCCCTTCCGAGGCACCAAATCCTACAACGCCCAGGCCGGGCAGGTGCCCCAGGATCAAAACGATTTCCACTACGGCATTCTCTACGCCGATGTCTTCCCCGTCGGCAGCGCAGGCATTCCCCCCACGCTTCTGATGCAAGATATGCTCCACTTTCTACCGCCTTATCTACTGGAGTATTACCAGCAGTACTGTCGGGGCGAAGACGACATGCTGACTCAGTTAGGGATCACTTTTCAGCGATCGATGTACAACGTCACCTCCGCTGTTATCCAGGCCCTCCGCGCCGCCCTGCTCTACCCCCTAGATGACCAAAACCCTCGCCACCTAATGGCAAACCGCCAATTCTTCGAAGCCCAAATGGATCGCTTTGTGCGTCCCGAAGCCCGGCTGAAGGATGTTCAGCGACAGGACTACCGTTAGGAAAGTTTTGAGTTCTTAGTTTTGAGTTTTGAGTTCTTGCTGTAGGTCTTGCATTCAAAACTCAAAACTCAACATTCAAAACTTTCTCCCCACCCCTCACCCATCCACCCCTCACCCATTCATCCCCATGCCTACCATCGTCGATATTGCTGTCAACACCGAAGGCTTCTCCACCCTGGTCGCCGCCGTCCAGGCAGCTGGATTGGTCGAAGCGCTGCAAAGCCCTGGCCCTTTCACGGTCTTTGCGCCCAATGATGCCGCCTTTGCCAAACTGCCCCCCGGCACGGTGCAAACCCTGGTGCAAAATCCGCCCCAGCTTGGCCGTATTCTCAAGTTTCATGTGGTGGCGGGCAAATACACTAAGGATGAATTGATCAAACTCGGCACGGTGGATTCCCTTGAAGGTGCCCCGATCCCCATCCACACCCTCTCTGACGATGGGGCTTTCGAGGTGAAAAATACTACGGTGCTCGCCGCCGATATTGAGGCCGACAACGGCATCATCCACGTGCTGGATACCGTTATGTTGATGGGGTAAATCTGGGCCTGGGAGGTTTTTGTCCTGAACTGCATCGCTGGGGTAAGTATCCTTGGTATACAAGGTGACATTTTTTGTGAAACGGCGATCGCATAACCAGCCCCCAACTATGCCCCAGCCCCGTGACAGTCGATATCCAGCAGCCCTTTGCCAGCCTGCCTATGCCCTGGGTCTACTAATTCTGCTGTCGGGATGCTCGGCCTTACCTGAAGTGGGGGCTATTGGGGCTAACTTGAGGCAGGCAAAAGTCGCTGCTGAGGATCCAGGCAGCAAGCTAAGCCCTTCGATGATTGAGAGTTCTGATCAAACAGCTCAGGGGCAACAGCACTACAATCAGGCTCTAGACCAGGGCATGGCGGCGGCGGTGGCGACCCAAACCGCCCAGTCTGCTATCGATTGGCAGCAGGTCAAGGATCAGTGGGAGGGGGCGATCGCATCCCTCACCGCCATCCCCAATACCAGCGCCCTCTTTGCCACCGCCCAGCAAAAACGCCAGGAATACGAGGCGAACCTGGCCTACGCTACCCAGGCCGCCGCTGCCAAAACTCTGCCCACCGCCGAGGTGGTGTCTGTGGGCGACGGCGACACCCTGCGGGTGCAGGGCCAGGATGGCCCGGTTACCATTCGCCTGGCCTGTGTGGATGCGCCGGAGAGCAGTCAAGCTTTTGGGCCAGAGGCCACGCTGCGGCTGCGGCAGATAGTGTCAACTGGGCAGCCGGTGGAAGTGCGGGCGATTGAGCGCGATCGCTACGGCAGAACCGTGGCCGAAATCTACAGCGGTGGCCAATCCGTAGGGCTGCAACTGGTGCGCGAGGGCTATGCCGTTGTTTACGAGCAGTACATTTCTGGCTGTGCCCCCACTGCTGAAGACTACCGCCAGGCGGAATCTGCTGCCCGCAACGCCCGCCGCAATTTCTGGAGCCAGCCCAACCCCACCATGCCCTGGGATTTTCGCCGGGGCGGGGCATCCCCAGCCCCCACCGCTCCTCCCCCGGCTGTTGTTCCAGCTCCTGACACCCCGCCTGCGGCAGCGACTTCAGCCCTGCCTGCTTGTGTCTCTAGCGACTGCGACTGCGGCGACTTCGCCACCTGGGAACAAGCTCAGGCGGTGCTCAATGCCTCCCCCGGCGATCCTCATCGTCTGGATGGCGACAGCGATGGCGTTGCCTGCGAAAGCCTCCGCTAAATTCTCCCCCATCTTCCCAATCTCCCCCATCTCCCCCACCCCCTTACTCCCCACTCTTCCCCTTACCACCGCCGCCGCCGCGATCGCCGCCAGTTAAACCAGTTCTCGGCCCAGTCGCGCCGCCAGGTGCCTTGCTGCCAGCGCTGCTGCTGCCAATCGCCCACCATGAGCGGAATCATGGCAGCCTGACTGAGGGGCAGCGTGGGTACCCGATCCAGGCGTTGGATGGGAATATTCTGCTGTACCGCCAGCGCTACGGTGTGCATAAGTTCACTGGCTCCAGGGCCGCAAATTTGGGCACCGAGTATCTGTCCATCGCGGCGCACAACCCACCGGCAAAAGCCCGTTATGTCGCTGCTGAAGTGGGTTTTGAGTACCTGGCCAAAGGAAACCTGGACTATGGTGGCTTCGCTGCCGTACCAACGGCGGGCCTGGGCGGCGGTAAGGCCCAGGCGAGCATACTCTGGCGTCGTAGGCAGCAGGGCCGGGCGATGCCAAAAGGAAAGCTTGCGCCAGGGTAAGTAAAGGGCGTTGTGTAGGGCGATCGCCACATCCTGGTGATCCATCGATTCGCTCCAGTAGCTGCCCAGGGCCGGGCCACAGGCAAATACGCGGGGATGGGCGGTGGCAAGGCGATCGTCCACCGGCAGAGCGGTGGCGACGCCGTGAACCATTTGGGGCTGAATGCCAATGCTGGTGAGGTTGAGCGCCCCCAGGGCAGGGTGGGAGGCGGTCGCCAGTACCAGGGTTTGAGCCTTGATCAAGTCGCCATCGACCATCGACACCCCAAAACTGTCTTTGTAGTGGATTGCGTCTAAGTGAGTGTTGAGCATGAGGGTTACCCCTGCCACCTCTAGCAGCGCTGCCACAAAGGCAGATATGTCCGGATCTTCGGTGGGGAGCAGGCGATCGCCTCGGGTGATCAAAGTAGTATGGCTGCCCATCTGAGCCAGGGACTGGGCTAGGGCGATCGCCGCCACACTCCGCCCCAGCACGATCGCCGACTCAGGCAGCGCCTCTAAATCCAGCAGCGTATCGACGGTTAGGTAAGGAGTCTCGGCTAGGCCAGGAATATCCGGGACAGTGACCTCGGTACCGGGGGCGAGGAGATAGCCGCGCGACCTGAGCCGCCGTGTCGCCGTCGTCACCGCCAGATTTGGCCGAGGGCTAAACTGCCCTGGCTCCAGCACTACATCCACACCGCTGGTGGCCAGGCCGTCAAGCCTCAAATGGGGGTAAGCAACAGTCTCTAGGGCTTCAACCTGCGATCGCAACGCCTCCCAAGTTGGGTGCTGAGATCCTCCAGCCTGAGCCAGCGCCGCGAGCACAATTTGACGACGAATGCAGCAATCTACTTCCCCTGGCGACTCCACCAGCGCTACTCGCGCCCCTTCCCGAGTGGCGAGGGCAGCGGCCTCCCGCCCCTGCACCGAGCCGCCGAGAATCACTGCGTCGTAGTCAACGGTCATGGTTGCTCCGTGGGTGTCCCCATGAGTTTAGCGCCAGGGGGATTGGGGGTGGGTGAGTGAGTGAGTGGGTGAGCGGGCGGGTGAGTGGGTGGGTGAGTGAGTGGAATTTTTCTTTTTCATCTATCCACCCACCTACCTCACCTATTCCACCCACCTCACCTACTCACCCACTCCATTTAGCCTGAGTAAAGTTTTTTCAGCGTCCTGATGGGCTGTAGCTTGACAGGTAAGATCTGAAGCAAATGCAGCATGGGCGCACTATGACCGGTATTACCTCGATTCGCGAGTCGAGTCCCACAATGACGGATTTTTCGAACTTTGCTCCGTCAGAAATTACCAGCGATCGCATTCTGGCGGCCATTGACGTGGGCACTAACTCGATCCATATGGTGATCGTCAAAATTCAGCCTGACCTGCCCGCCTTCACCATTGTCGATCGCGAAAAAGAGACCGTGCGCCTGGGCAACTTCAACGATGCCACGGGCGGGCTGTCTGAAACGGCCATGGAGCGCGCGATCAAGGCGCTGAAACGCTGCTGTGCGATCGCCTCCAGCCTCCAGGCCGAAGACATTGTGGCGGTCGCCACCAGCGCCGTGCGGGAGGCCAGCAACGGCCAAGAATTTATCGAGCGGGTCTACAACGAAGTCGGCCTCGCCATCAACCTGATCTCAGGCACCGAAGAAGCCCGCCGTATTTACCTGGGCGTGCTCTCGGGGATGGAGTTTAACGGCCAGCCCCACGCCATTATCGATATTGGCGGCGGCTCCACCGAGCTGATTTTGGGTACCGGCGAACCCCACCGGTTTCTCAGCAGCACTAAGGTGGGGGCGGTGCGGCTCACGAGCCAGTTTGTCTCCACTGACCCCATTTCAGACACCGAATTTAGCACCCTGCGAGCCTACGTGCGGGGCATGCTAGAGCCCAACACCACCGGGCTTAAGCACAACCTCAAGCCCGAAGAACCGATCCAACTGCTGGGCACCTCGGGCACCATTGAGTGTCTAGCGGCCGTCATCGCCAGCGAGCGGCTGGGGCTGGTGCCCGACCCTCTCAACGGGTTTCAGATGAGCTACGACGAGATCTCGCGGCTGGTTGAAACCTTGCGCCAGGCCACTTCTGCCGAACGGCTGGCCCTGCCCGAGATGTCGCCCCGCCGCGCCGAAATTGTCGTTGCGGGGGCGGTGATTCTCCAGGAGACGATGGATTTACTGGGGGCCGACAGCATCACCATCTGCGAGCGCGCCCTGCGGGAAGGCGTGGTGGTGGACTGGATGCTCACCCACGGTCTGATCGAAGACCGCATGCAGTTTCAAAAGTCGGTGCGGCAGCGCAACGTTCTCAAGACCGCCAAGAAGTATAAGGTGCATCTCGATCGCTCTAAACGGGTGGCCCGGTTTGCCATGGATCTGTTTGAGCAAACCCACGGCAGCCTCCACAGCTGGGGCAACCTAGAGAAAGAACTGCTGTGGGCCGCCGCCATTCTGCACAACTGCGGCCACTTTGTCAGTCACTCGTCGCACCACAAGCATTCTTACTATTTAATTCGCCACGGCGAGCTGCTGGGCTACACCGAAACCGAACTGGAGGCGATCGCCAATATCGCCCGCTACCACCGCAAGAGCGCCCCCAAGAAAAAGCACGACAACTACCGCAACCTGCCCACCCGCTACCACCGTCAAATGATTACCCACCTCAGCGCCCTGCTGCGGCTGGCCGTAGCCCTCGATCGCCGGGGAATTGGGGCCGTCCAGAGCATTCACTGCAACTTTGACGCCGATGCCCACGTGCTGAATATGGAGGTCAAGGCCGCTAACCCCGGCGATGACTGCGCCTCAGAACTGTGGAATTTGGACTACAAAAAAGACTACTTTGAGCAGGTGTTTGAGGTGAAACTGGCCGCCCGGTTGGTGAGCTGAGGTGTCTGGTGCAAGGGAGTAGATGGATAGCTACTGGCGTATTCCTGCACGGTGCATTGCTTCGCGTTGGCGGAGCCTCATCTGAGCGCTATGAACCCTTGTGGATTCTTCGAATTTAGTCTGACAAACACTTAGTCTTACTCGGTAGTCGAGCGGCGACGGGATTCAGGAACAGACCGACTGGGAGATAGTTCGGGGTTTTCGGAAGGGCGAACTGTCTCTAGGCCGGTGTCTGGGATCGCGTGCAGAGTCGTTTCTTCTAACTGGGGCAAGGGGGCATCAAGATCGCCCGGAAGGATGCGATTCCCCTCCGGGGAGGCCGCGCCATCGAGCGGATAGCCCGGAGGGCTGTCCCCAGGTAGCCTGTCCTCAGGCCCCATCGGTCGGTGGTCTGGGGTGGAGATGGTGGGGCGATCGCTAGGCGGAATGCTGGGGGCAGCCATCCGGGGCAATGGGGTCTGGGATGGCTTGGCGGCTCGCTTGGCCGGGGGCTGCGGCTGGGGCTCGTTTGTCCAGGTTCGCCAGGCGGCGCGGGCTCCAGCGAAAAGGGTTTTGGTGCCAGTATTCAGGCGCTTGGCCCCAGTCTGGGCGGTAGCAATGCTCTGGGTGACCTGCTGCGCCACCTGCCCGGCGCTCTGCACGCCTTCGGTAACGTCGTCGGTAAGTTCCACAATCTCTAACCCGGTAAGGCGAATGGCCTCAAGGGTAGGGGGCAGTTCGCGGCCCAGGGTATCGAAGAATTTTTCGGCGCTGCGAGCCGCCCGGCCCAGTTCGCGCAGGGCAGGAATGGCGACCATGAGCACCGCCGTCAGGCTAATGACGACCAGCAAAAACGATAGGGCTAGCCAAAACAGCGGGTCGGCCAAAGTGGGTGCTCCTACTCCTGGGTAGACCCGTTGCTGGCCACGGGTGCGGATTGACTCAGGTGCTCATACTCCTGGCGGCTGGCCTCTTGACCGGCGGCGATCGCCTCCCGCAGCCGAGTCAGGGTGTGATCCCAGTTGACTAGGGCAGTTTCCGACAGGCGATCGGCCTGGAGGTGAACCGAAGTTGAGAGGTCTTCCACCAGCTCGGGCAGGGCATCGGCAGACTTTTTGAGAATACGCCGGGTTTCGCGCCCGGTGCGGGGGGCCATCAGCAGCCCTGCTACAGCTCCCATTGCGGCCCCCAACAGTACGCCGCCAACGAATCCCCCAGATTGTCTTTCGCCCATGATGTTGTGTCCTGTAGGTACCCCAATGTCACCCTTGTCCCATCCCTATCCAGCGCATCGGACAGGAATGCGACTATCCTATCGTCGCTTAGCCAGAGCTACTGCACTTCTAGGGTTACGCCGCCGTACGCCCCCCAACCAACGGCTGGCCATGGGCAAAAGGCCCACTACAGCCATCAACTGCTCAAGACGCTGAACCTGAAGCTGGAGACGGCTGTAACGCTGCCGTAGATTGGCTGTGCCAGTCTGGCCAAGCAAAATAGCGGGGGGAACAACGGCGGGGTCAAGAATGAAGTTGGCGTTGCGATCCCAATTTGTCAGGGCGTCGGCCACGGTCCCCAGGGTTTTGCTCAGCCGCCAGAGCCGCCAGGCGACATAGAAGCAAAACAGCGCAATGACTAGATTTAGGCCAACGGCAACCGCAATCACAACTTTCGCCCTATCCTTTAACTGGCTAAATCATAACGACATTCTGGGCCAACCGCCGTATTTCCTGCTGCCGTTAGGAGATCTCCCCGTTGGATACCATTGCTAAAACTCTCGATGTGGATCCCAGGCGTGGGGTCGATGAACCCTCAGGTCGCCCTCACTTACCCTACAAAACCCTGACGATCGCCCTCGGTGCGGCCCAGGGCAACACGCTGATTAAGCTCGCCCCCGGCACCTACAGCGTCGCTACAGGCGAGCGCTTCCCGATTACCGTACCCGACAACGTGATGATTGCGGGGCAAGAATCGACCCAGGGCCAGGGCATTGCGATCGCAGGCAGCGGGCCAGGGCCAGGGGCAACCTCGGTGGGGTTAATTCTCCAGGGCCAGAGCCAGCTGCGGGGGGTGACGGTGCAAAACCCTCAAGGCATCGGCATTTTAATTGACGCGGGCGCGCCCCTGGTGCGAGCCTGCCGCCTCAGCCAGTGTAAGGTGGGGCTTCAGGTGAGCGGTGCCGCCAGCCCGCTGGTGGCCAAAACGGTGGTGACCGACTGCGGCGATCGCGGCCTCAGCTTTGTCGATCAGGCTCGGGGTGAGGTGCAAGACTGCACCGTCGAGCGCTGTGGCACCGGCATTTATCTTGGCCAAAATGCTGCCCCCCTGATTCGCGGCTGCCAGTGCTCCAACAACCAGGCGGGGATGCAGGTAGCTGGGGCCGCCAGCCCGGTGCTGCGGCAAAATCGGCTGGTGCAAAACCAAACCGCTGGCCTAGTGGTGCAAGACACCGGCCGCCCCGACCTGGGCCAGCCCGACGACCCGGCGGGCAACATTTTGCGCTACAACCGCCAGAGCGATCTGCGCAACGACACCCGCCAGAACCTAACGCTGGTGGGCAATGATGTCATCCCCACAGGGCTGGTAGGGACAGTGAATCTGGTGGCCAGCCAGTGGCCCGACCCCGCCTCCGTGCCCCCGGTGCTGCTCGATCGCCCCACCGTTTCCTCTGCCCCTCCCGAACCCTCAAACCCGCCGCCGGATAAAATCCCGGCTCCCGCCGCCCCGGTGCCCAGCCGCTTTACCGACCTGGGCGGCCACTGGGCTACCCCCTACATTGAGGCCCTAGCCGATCGCGGCTTGGTGAAGGGCTACGGCAACGGCACCTACCGCCCTCAGGAAACGATCAATCGGGGTCAGTTTGCGGCGATGGTGGCGGCCAGCTACAGCGCCCTCGACCCGGTGCGCGGGGCAGTGACCTTTGTGGATGTGCCCTCGACTCACTGGGCTGCCAGCGCCATTGACCAAGCCCAGCGGAAGGGCTTTTTGGGTGGCTACCCCGACCAGACCTTTCGCCCCAACCAGGGCATGGTGCGAGTGCAGGCGATGGTGGCGGTGGCTACGGGGCTAAAGCTGCCTCCAGCCCCGGCCAGCGGGTTGGGAGTATACCGCGATCGCGCCCAAATTCCCAGCTATGCGATCGATGCCCTGGCCAGCGCCACCCAATCTGGCCTGGTGATCAACCACCCCGACCCGGAGCTGCTGCGACCTCTAGAAACCATGACCCGCGCCGAGGTCGCCGTGCTGATCTACCAGGGGCTGGTGGCCCAGGGCAAGGCTCCACCGCTAACTACCGTCGCTACTCCCCCCGCTGCTATGGCTCAAGGATCGTTTCCCGATATTCAAACCCACTGGGCGCTCGACTTTATTCAGGGCTTGCTGAACCTCGGCCTGGTGCAGGGGGATGACGCCGGTCGCTTTAACCCCGCCCAGCCCATGACCCGCGCCCAGTTTGCCGCCCTGGTCAGTCGCGCCTTTGCCCCTGCGCCCCGCCGTCCGGCTCAGCTGTTCCGCGATGTGCCTGCGGGCTACTGGGGGGCCAGCGCCATTCAAACCGCCTACCGGGGCGGCTTTCTCTCAGGGTTTCCCGACCAGACCTTTGGGCCAGAAAACCCGCTGCTGCGAGCCCAGGTATGGGTGGCGCTGATTTCGGGGCTGGCGCTGTTGCCCAACCAGCCCGGCAACCTGCGACTGCTGGAGCGCTACCGCGATCGCGCCACCATTCCCGACTATGGGGTGAATGCGATCGCCAAGGCCACGCAACTCGGTCTGGTAGTTAACGTGCCCGACCTCGCCCAGCTCAACCCCAACCGGGTGGCCAGCCGCGCCGATGTGTGCGCAGCGGTGTATCAGGCGCTGGTGCTGCAACTGCGGGCGACGAGGATTGATAATCCGTTTATTGTGCGGCCGTAGGGGAGTGGGGTGTAGGGGGTGAGGGTGTAGGGGAGTGTAGGTGATGGGGAAGGTGAGGGAGGTGATGAAGAGAAGGCGTTGTTCTGGGTGGCCAGGGGCTTTCCTATGGGGAACCCGGAGACGTCTGTCTATAGTAGGGTGGTGAAATTGGCTGGTTGCCTTGGCTCTGCATTGGGTTGTTCATGTCACTGCCGTCTCGTCTTGAGCCTCAGCGTTTGAATACTTCATTCTTACGGAAATCTGACCTAGCGCCCTACTTGGTGCTGAGCCTTTGGGTGGGTATTTTGCTGCTGGTGCGCAGCCCGTTGCAAAGCCTGATGCCGCATGACGAGGGTCTGTATGCCCAGCAGGCTCGGTGGATTGTGGAAACTGGTGACTGGGTGACCCAGTCGTGGTGGGGTGCACCGGTGCACGATCGCATGATGGGCATTCAGTGGCTGATTGCGGCCTCCTACAAGCTGTTTGGGGTGAGTGAATGGTCGGCGCGGCTGCCGGGGGCGATCGCCAGCTGGGGAGCGGTGATGCTGACCTATGCGATCGGGCGGCGGTGTTTGACGCCTCAAATTGCCCTGTGGGGCGCGGCGATTCTGGCGGCCACCCCGATTTGGATGCAGGCTTCGCGGCTGGCTATTCAAGACGTGCCGCTGACTGCGCTAGAGCTGCTGGGGATCTGGGCCTTGCTTCAGGCGGAGGCGCAGCCCCACCGACGCTGGGGTTGGGGACTGCTGGCAGGCATCACTGTGGGCCTGGGGTTTATGCTCAAAAGCATTATGGTGATTTTGGTGGTGGCGGCCCTGGTGCCCTACCTGGTGATTGACCATCGCCGCCACCGCCACCTGCTGAACCCGGCGCTTTATCTGGGGCTATTGGTGGGGCTGGTGCCTGCGATCGCCTGGCTGGCCCTCAGCGTAGACCGCTACGGCTGGATGCCGATCGAGCGCACCTTTGGCCATCTGGTCAGCCTGGCTCAGGAAGATTTCCACAACGTCGGCCCGCTCTACTATTTTTGGAATATTCCCCTCAACGCTTTTCCCTGGCCGCTGCTGGCGGTGCCGGGGGTATGGCTCGGGTGGCAGTCGTCCTACCCGCGCAAAGCGTTGTGGCTGGGGTATCCGCTGGTGCTGTTTACCCTGCTGGCCCTGTTTAAAACCCGCACCTGGTACTACCCGCTTCAGCTCTTGCCCTTTGTCGCCCTGCTGGGGGCACTGACCCTAACGATCCTGGGGGCCTTTTACCAATCGCGTCAACGTCCTCGCCTGGTGGCAGGTTTAACTGTGCTTCTAGCGGGGATTGGAATTGTGCTGATCCTGGCGGGGAGCGTGGTTCTGCTGCAACCCCAGCGGTTCCCGATGGTGGGGCTGTGGCGCTATGGCCTGGTGGCGATCGCGGCGGGGCTGGGGTGGCTGGTGCCGCTGGCGGTTTACTGGCGCGCTGGGGGTGGCCGAAACGCTGAAACCACTGCCCTATGGCAGGGGGGATGGCTGCTGGGGCCGTGGGGGGCGATCGCCCTGCTCTATGCCACCGGCCTTTGGGGCAACTACAACCCTGATGTCAAACTGGCGCTGACCACGCCACCCCTCCAGGAGATCGTGGCCAATCACCCCATCCACGCCATCTTCAAAACCGTCAGCCCCGCCGAGGAAGACATGGTGCTGCTGACCTTCTATACGCCCCAGCCCGGCAGCGCCACCGACAATTGGCAAACCCTAACGCCGGGCAGCTACGCCTGGGTAGCAGCGGTCGATCTCGGTGAATTGCCCGCCACCGCCGTTCAATTGGGCCAAGTGCGCGATTGGGTGCTGGTGCAGCTTCCTTAATCATTGGTTAAAGTCTCCGTAGAGCTGGCAAAACTTGGTGTGGTATTAGATACCCCTAGGGGCAGCCTAGGGGTAAGGTCAATCGCTTGTCACAGACCGGGCGTTGGCCTCACGTTTACTAACCTTGGAGCACTAAATATGGCTAAGTTTGGGGTGAAGATGACGGCAACGGTGGCCCTGGGGGCGATCGCCCTGGCAACCACAGCAACCATTGCCCAGGCCCAGTCTCGCTCAGACTGGCTGAGTACTGGCGAAACCATTACCTACGAAGGTTACCTGCTGGCTGATGAAGCGGTGTTCGCCAGCTGCGACGACGACTGTAGCGATCTCGACATGTTTCTCTACGATGCTGAGTCGGGGGAACTGGTAGCCTCCGACACACTGGTCGATGCGGTGCCTGGGGTGATCGCTCCCTACGAGGGCAACTTCTTGATTGAGCTGGTGATGGCCAGCTGCAGCATTGAACCCTGCGCCACCTGGACTGACTCGGATGCTGGGTTTTAGAAGAGAACGCAACTTTTCTTGGACTCTCTGAATAACGCAAAAGGCAGGGGCGATCGCCCCTGCCTTTTTTATTGGATATGTGTAGTAGGTGCAATGGGGTAGTGAATCGGTGGGAGCGATCGCCAACCTGCTCACCCCCGCCGCCAGTGCCAATGTGTTTCACGTCTATAGAGCCACTGCATGCACCAATGTCTGTCACGTCTGCTAAATCGGTGGAGAAAAGTCTGCCCTAGCCTTCAAGGTTTGCCCAAGGCACCCCACTGCTAAATCTCTACTCTTTTACCGATTCGAATGGCTGGGTAGAATTTTCTATGTCGTCAAATTGGTAATCAATATTGCGGGAAATGAGTCGAACATCAAATCCTCTTCCTCGCAAAAAACTCACAATAGCCTCTGCATCGTCACGATTTCCACATTCAGCTGCGTTAATGAATTGCCCTTGGGAAGCTGCCTCAAATTTTGGATTGATCGCACAGCTTAGGCCGCCAACATTCCGACTATCAGCATCGGAGTTGAGTATCTGACGTACTTGTTGAAGCTCATTATTGCTGCCAAACACCGCTGCAATGTAAGGCGCTAAATCCCCGCTGCTGCTCTCGCCAAAACAGGCGGGGCGATCGGCCTGGGGAATATTAGTCACCAGAGGCGCAGAGTTGATTCTAGGTTCTGAAAGTAGCACCTCGCCGTTGGGGGCAATCACATCTAGCTGTGCCTGTCCATCACCGCTAACTCGAATGAAGTAGCGGGCCGCAGCACCACCAAAACTTTGACCGCCAAAGTAGTTGACCCAGCAGGTGTAGGGGGCAACCTCAGTAGCTTCTGCGGTGGCAGTCAGACCATTGACCAGCGTCTGACTAGAGACTCTGTTGTAAACAGTTATCTTGGTTACGCCGCTGTCGTTAAACACCCGAACCGAGTGATTTTGGGTATCAAAGCCCACAACCGTGCGGTTGAGCAGGTTGCCCTGTCCAGGGTTAGCTCCGGGAAGGAAGAAGTTTCGAACGCTGGTGCTGTTTTGGCTAATCAATACGGAACTGGAGGAGGCATCAACGATTTCGAGGCGGGCCTGGTTGTTACTTAGGTTGCCACTAGCCCGGTAAATTACATTGCGGCCAGCACGGGAGCCAAAACTGTCATAGCTTATCCAGTTGCTACTAATAATTCCGTCGCGGCGGGTAACGGGAGCATTGAGCTGCTCAGACTGGCGTGTGTTTCGGTTGTAGACGCTCATAAACGGGGCTTGGGTGTTCCTGGGGTGAACGCTGACGGTAAAATTAGGGGTCTCGAAGTAGAGGGTAGCGTTTCCTGCGGTGTTTGGAGATGTTGGCAGCTCTACAGTCTCTTCTTGCAAGCTACTATTTATAAATAGATCCACTGAAAATAAATTATTGGTATAACTAACTGCTGCAACTATGCCCGTAATTACAATCGCAGACGTAATCGGGATGATGGGAGGAGAGTAGGGATCTTTGATAAAGTTAACCAATCGTTTCCATGATTCAGAGAAACGTTTATGTTTGTTTTTAGCTCGTTTTGCCTCTACTTGGTTTGCAGTTTGAATTTCTTTTATTTGAGGGAGATATACGCTGCATATTTGATTATTTGGAATGCTCTGATGTAGCTTAGAAAATACTTGGCTTGCTTCATCTAAATCGCCAATAGCAAGAGAAGCCATGCCTTTGGCATAACTTATTAATTCCGGAAAGTCCTTTAAAGGTTCATGCAAAGCGTCAACAATTGAGGCGATGCGGAATAAGTCAGTACGGTCAGTTCTATAGCTGTCAGAGAGTGTTTGAGTTAATTCTTTAGCTGCTGCTCTAGGCTCGAGATGAGCGAGTGAAACCCATTTTTGAGCCTGGGCAAAGTCTCGGATGTCTGGGTCTTCGCTGTTTAATTGATTGCGAACCTTATCTTCTAAAAAACTGGCTAGCTCCAGAATCCGCTTTTCGCCTAAATGAGGTTGGTGGCTAAGCTCAGCCAACAGCCTGTCTCTAACTTTTGAGTCAAGCTTATAGAGTTCATGGCCTACTACCTCACAAAAGCCAGATAAGAGCAAGTCAGAGACTGCAATCCAGGGTATATCTAAGCTTTTGCTAGCAATATCGGTCTGAAAGTTAGCCCAGATGCCGTAGAGTAAATCAGGTGTTAATGCCAGAGGCAAAGCCGCATGGTAAGCCAGCATTAAGTGGGGCGTGCCTCGCTCTCTAAACAGCGTTAGAGAAGAGGGTTCTTTGGCCGTGGGAGCTGTGGTCGGGGGTGAAATAGCAGTTTTCATGCCTTTTACCGGTAGATCTCTAGAGCAGGTTTATGGCGACCACGCAATACGTCGATCGCACTTTGAAACCCAGAACGACTAACTTCAAACATGGGCACCCATTTAGCAATACTAGCTGCGGTGGTGCCCGACCAGCGGCCTTGGGGCATGGGGTTTAGCCACACTATATAGCGAGCCTTTTCCTGAAGGCGGGTCAGAAACGCCTTGGTAAGGGCAGTTCGCATTGGGTTGAAGGCTCTCCTAGCGGCTCCACCGTCGCTAAAGATAAGCACCACAGAGCGCTGAGACAGTCGATTTTGCAGAAAAGCATCAATGGTCTCGCCTTCGGTCAGATAGGTATCTTGGTAGATAAACTCTACGGGGCAGTTATGGAAATAGTAAATTCCGGCATTGTCTAAACGGCCCGATCGCTGGGCTGTCTCTGCCAACCGTCGAGACAGACCCTGAAACGGCACCATTGAGCCATCTTGATCACTTAAAAGCACCAGTTCGGTGCGATTCTTGCGAGGGGACAGCATGACAGGATTTAACAAAATCCCCTGCCGTCCAATGTGATCAATCGTAGCCTCTACATCTAACTCAGTGGCTGGCCCCTCACGAAGGTTGCGGCGTAGGTAACGCCAACTTTGCTTCATCTGGCGCTGGGTAATCGGGAAATAGTCGCCGGCCCTTGCGAAAGTAATTGAGGCCGAAGGGTGCTTGCGCTCTTCAGAATGACGAATAGATTCCGCAAGTTGCACTTCATCGCGCAGGGGCTGAAAGGGCTGATCATCGGTCGTGGTCAGTTTGGGTGCTTCTATATCAGTCTCTGGTAGAGTTTGGTTTTTTCTGTCAAGCAAAAATTTTATCCCCAGAAAGCTGGCCCCAGCCACTAGCAAAGCCAAAACATAAATTGCATCGACAACAGGTTCTGGCGTAGCTTCAGTTTCTAGCGGAGGGGCAACAGGCGCAGGGTCTTCCCCAGGAGGAAAGATTTGTGGGCTGTCCTTTTCAAGGGGTTTATCTTCTGAAAAGAATCCTACGTGCCAACCAACGGCAAAAAAACCTGTGAAACAGACTGCTGAGACAATTGCCGCCAGTTTGGCATAGCGGCTGGTTTTTTGCGTTATCTCTTGTATGAGCTTAATCTGCTCTTTCAGGTGATCGGCTGCTATACCATGGCGAGATTTAGGCTTGGCCCGAAAGATTTCGGCAAAGTGGTAGTCAAAGATCTCTCCATCTGCTTGAGAGCTAACCCACAGCGCCTTACACATTCGCGATAGCGTCTCTAAATCTTTTACCCCAAAACCAGCCTGAATTGCCTTCAGAGCCAACTGATACTCATCTAGCCCCAAAGGAATATCTGATTCCTTGAGGCGAGTAAACAGTTCGAGCAGGGGGAGTTCTTCTTGGGGTGTCACCGGCTTAATTACTTTAGTTGGATTGCTTTAAGTACCGTTGATGAGCTTCCCAGCTTTTAAGCAAAACTCCAGCAAAAGGAAGTTTGCCTTCTAGCTTAGAGAGTATTTCATCGTCTGGATAATTTTGCAGTACGTTGAACCAGTCTAAGAGTTCGCTGGTTGTTACTTTTTTGTTGGCCGCGCCTGAACCTTGACTCATCTCAGTTCGAAGCGCTAAGAAGCGCTCAATAGTTTTCGTCAAGATTTGGGAAGATGCCTGAGGAAAGCGGGATTTAACAATGCGCAACAATTGATCATCGTTAGGAAACTCGACATGGTGAAACACGCATCGTCGTAGAAATGCATCGGGTAGGTCTTTCTCATCGTTGCTGGTGATAAAAACGATGGGAGAATGAGTAGCCCTGATTTCTTCGCCGGTTTCCTCAACCTTAAATCGGCGTTCGTCTAATTCCAGTAGTAGGTCGTTGGGGAAGTCAATGTCAGCCTTGTCAATTTCATCAATCAAAAGCACGGTGCGTTTTTGGCTCAAAAAAGCTTCTCCCATTGGCCCCCACCTGACATAGGCAGTCGGGTCGCTAATGTGATGGGCGCGTTCAACTCCAATCGCTCTACTGGCGGCAAGCTGAGCATCCCTCAGCCGCCCAACAGCATCGTAGGTGTAAAGCCCATCCCTGGCCCGACTGATAGATTTTATGTACCACGCCTTCAAGGGAAGACCTAGTTCATAGGCTACGGCCCCTGCCAACCGTGTTTTGCCACAGCCTGGTTCGCCTTTAAGCAGCAGAGGGCGCTTGAGAAAAATTGCCAGATTGACCGCTTCGACCAAGGCTGCATCGGGCAGATAAGGATATATCACTTGCTCTGTCAAGGGATCTTTCTCATCATGGGCTGGTTGACAATTGCCCTTGTATACCAGATTGCTCATAGATTGAGCCACTTTTCTCGCTCCTCATACCAGTCATAGCCGCAGCGTTCGCAGATTTCCCGAAATGCCAGTTCCGGAATGCCCTGATCGCTATTCTCCAAAATCTCGTCAACTTTCTCATCGATGCCCCTAGTCAGGTCACTGGGTAAATCACCGTGGTGATCTTCTAGCCAATTCTCCAAGTCCGAATCGGTAAATTCTCGAAGTTTGGGCGGTTTAATTGGCTGTTGTCCATCCCAGTTAGAGTCAAGCTTCTCTACGCAGGGGATATTCCATCGCTCTGCCTCCCCCTCATAATCGACTAAAAACAACAGCAGTTTCCTGGTCTGCGATGGGCTAGCGGCGTTTTTCACCTGTCGGGAAAGGGGCAGCCAAAAATTGTCAATTAGGTCGCAAACGGCTACCTCCGGTAAAATATTCACATCGTGGATGACGAAGATAACATCTTGGGTTAGCCAACATTGGTACGCTTTCTGGGCAATATCTTCCCGAGATGGTTGCAGCCCCTTAACCCCCAGTTGACCACCAAGTTCTCGCCACAGGGCGCTGGCGTCTGTTCTACGAACTAGGCGACCGGGGTTGACCACTACCCGCTTGCTATTTAAGTAGCAGTCTACATACTTAACCGCAAGCCGGTTCAACAGCCATCGTTGCCCATGTTCTGGCAATCCGTGAATCAAAAATGCTGCTATCGACTCAGTTTCAACGGCTTTGCGAAAGAGTCTGACCTGTTGCCGGTAGCCCAGTTTGAGCAGGGCTTTATAGAGCTTTGTCCTGCTGGCTTGCCGGTTGGCCTCTAGCTTTTCTCCGAGGTATTGCACTGTCTGGCGAATGCCCTGAGCCACATTCAAAAAAGCTTCGTCCCGATTTTCCCAGATGGTGACGGCTTTACCATCCTTGGGCAGCGGCTGCAGCTTGCCAAAGGGAGCATCTTGCCAATCCACGGGCCGCAAGATAACTGGAATCACCAGGGCTTCTCCCATCTGGTGCCGTTCTAGCGCCTGCTTTAGCTCAAGGTCGTAGCGATCCTCATGGTCATAGCAGTATTGAGAGGCAAGAAAATCAGCACTGACCAGCAGCAGAATCACATGTGCTGCGTTTAAGCGAGCATCGATAGATTTTGCCCACTCAGAACCTGCATCAATCCGACGGTCGTGCCAGGCTTCGATCACGCCCTGATGCTTTAGGTTGCTGAGATGTTTCTCTAATTCATCCCGCAGGTCTTCATCTCGGTGAGAATAGGAGAAGAAGACTTCAACACCCATTCATTTTCTCGGTAGCTTGACCCATGTCAGAAGTATAACGGCAAAGCCTTTTCATCGTCCCGACGCTAGCGCGTCGAGACGTGCCTCACAAAAACCAACAGCGTGCTCCCAAACCTCTAGCTGTTCCTTTGCAATATCCGCTGGTTCCTTTGCACCAGCCTTTCATTACTCTGTAACGGCCCCCTGTTTCTTTGCACCGGCCTGCCGTTACTCTGCAACAACCTCCCGATACCCTGTACCGGCCTCGTGTTTCTTTGCACCAGCGTTTCGTTACTCTGCACCGGCCCCTTGTTCCTTTGCAGCAGCCTCTCGTTTCTTTGTACTGGCCTCCCGTTAATCTGCACCGGCCTGCCGTCACTCGGCACCACTACACCCAAAACCTCCTCTCAAGCGGCAGCGATCGCCCTCAGGGGTGACACCCTCCGTACTGCCACCGACCCATCAAAACACCCTTGCCGCCAGCCTTTGCACCTGCCCCATCGGCAAAAAGTCATTCCCTTTACACAACCCCGCTCAATTGGGGCCAAAACAACACAGACTATCCAACCCAAATCCGCGAAAACCCCGGTCTCGCTGGCTTACGGCGATCGCTACAGTCAAAGAGCAGTTTCAATAGGGTCATCTAACCTCATGCCTCGCCAAAAACGCACCTCCAAATACCTCACCCTGGCCGAAAAACGGAACGCGGGTGCCCAGTCAATTGAAAGAGACCTCGACCTCGGCAACGGCATCACTACCACCGCCTACACCCAGGCGATCGAAGACCTGCGCCAAAAGCTCCACGACTACAACGAATCCCTCTCTCTGCTTGACCAGGCCGCCAACGCCGTTCAAGACGCCGAGCAGGTTGTCCGCGACTTTTCGGAGCGCATTTTGCTGGGGGTCGCCACCCGCTACGGCAAAGACAGCGACGAGTACGAAATGGCCGGGGGTGTGCGAAAGAGCGATCGCAAGCGCCCCACCCGCAAACCAAAACTGGCGGCGTAACGCCAAAACAGTGGCTTTCTCCCTTTGGGAGACGCAGAACGAACGACTCCACTCAGCCACCGTTTCCTAAAATTCAACTCAGCAGCAAGGGTGAGAGAAGGTTAACTTCCCTCACCCTTGCTCGTTAAGAACCTGTTGCAAAAAAGCGTTATGGCCCGAGCAAACGACTCACTGAAACAGCCACCTCAGGAAACGCTAACGGGGTCACTATGCCCTGGCTCAGCTTTTCTTCTCGATGGTAATCACCCTCTCTAGGGTCACGAAAGACCACCACATGTCTTGCCTTGAGATTAACGACCCAATACTCTAAAATCTCTGCTGCTGCATAGAGTTGGTGCTTAGGTTTGAGATCCTTAGCCAGGCTAGTGTTCGAAAATTCGATTAGCCAAAAGACATCTTCTGCATAGGGGTGTCGCTGTCGATAAACGTCTCCCAGCGGACGCACAACCGCAATATCGGGCTCTGGTTCTGAGTTAGGAGCCAGGGTAATGGGCCGTCCTTCGCGTACTCTGGCCCGCTCGCCCAGCAGAGTTCCCAAGTATTTACCGTTCTCATCCCCCAGGTAAGCATGCTCTGGCCCTTCGGGTGCCATTTCAACAATCTCCCCGTTCAATAGCTCAACCCGGCGATGCTTTAGAATGCCAGACGCGATCATCTGATGGTAATCATCCAGAGTCCATTTAGCCGTAGTGAGAGTCATAGGCGCTAAGCCAGGATGAGATTCGCTATGCAGAATTGATCATAGCGCGACCTTCCCTTTCGGCACTGTGGCGCTGCTGGTACTGGTAAATTCAGAGCTAGGACAAGATAATTGGGAATAACCACCCAGGCCCCTGACCATGACCCGCGAAGAACTACTCTCTCGGATTACCGTTAACCCCAATATTTGTTTTGGTAAGCCTTGCATTCGAGGGTATCGCATTTGGGTTTCGCTGATACTAGACTTCTTAGCCAGCGGCATGACCATAGCCGAGCTACTAGAAGACTACCCGAGCTTAGAAGAAGCCGACATTTACGCCTGCTTAGCCTACGGCGCAGAAATGAGCCGAGAACGTTGGATCGATATTCCCCTGGAGGCCAGTGCGTGAGGCTGAAGCTAGACGAGAACTTGGCCAGCGTGGTCTGGATTTGCTCAAACAAGCGGGCCACGATACAGCGACGGTGGTAGAGCAAGGCTTAACCTCTACGCCAGACGAAAACTTGATTGAGGTCTGCCGTCAGGAAGGGCGCTGTTTGGTAACCCTCGACCTAGACTTTAGCAACCCCCTCCAGTTCAGACCGTCACATTACTGTGGTATTGCTGTGCTGAGGCTGCCATCCCGTCCGGAGCCAAAGGATTTGCTGGATGCTATAAAAACGTTAATTGGCGGTCTAGAACGAGAAGAGATTGTCGGAAAACTGTGGATTGTCCAAAAAGGGCGAATTCGAGTACACCAAGAGCCATGATGAATGCATTATCCAGCTGATGCCGCTTTATCCAGGGCGGGATGCTGCTCTAGCACCTTGGCCAGGTAGTTGCCCGTGTAGGAACCAGCTACCTTAGCCACCACCTCGGGAGTGCCCACTGCAATCAGCTCGCCACCGCGATCGCCCCCCTCCGGCCCCAGGTCCACAATCCAGTCGGCGCAGCGAATTACGTCCAGGTTGTGCTCGATCATCAGCACCGAGTTGCCCTTGTCCACCAGGCGCTGCACCACATCCAGCAGCTTGTGTACGTCGTAGAACGACAAGCCCGTGGTTGGCTCATCAATCAGGTACAGGGTTTTGCCCGTCGAGCGGCGGGCCAGCTCCGAGGCCAGCTTCATCCGCTGGGCCTCCCCACCAGAGAGGGTGGGGGCCGTCTGCCCCAGACGAATGTAGCCTAGCCCCACATCCACCATGGTTTGCAGCCGCGCCGCCGCCTGGGGAATATTCTCGAAGAACACCAGAGCCTCCTCAGAGGTCATATTCAGCACGTCGGAGATGTTCTTGCCCTTGTAGGTGACTTGTAGGGTGTCGCGGTTGTAGCGCGCCCCCTTGCAGACCTCGCACTGCACATAGACATCGGGCAGAAAGTTCATCTCAATTACATTCACCCCCTGGCCGCCGCAGGCCTCGCAGCGCCCCCCCTTGACGTTAAAGGAGAACTGACCCGCCTTATAGCCCCGCGCCTTGGCCTCGATGGTTTCGGTGAACAGGTTGCGGATCACGTCGAACACGCCGGTATAGGTGGCGGGGTTAGAGCGGGGTGTACGCCCGATCGGCGACTGGTCGATGACGATCACCTTATCCAAGGCCTTGAGCCCGTCCAGCTTGTCCATGTGCTTGGGGAAGGGCACCTTGCTGCCAAAGTGGTGCTGGAGCGCTGGGTAGAGCAGCTCGTTCACCAGGGTCGATTTGCCCGAGCCCGAGACGCCGGTGATGCACACCAGCGCCCCCAGGGGCAGATCGACATCGAGGTTTTTGAGGTTGTTGCGGTGGACGTTTTTCAGGGTGAGCGATCGCCCATTGCCCGGTCGCCGCTCTGCCGGGGTGGGAATCGACATCCGCCCCGACAGGTAGGCCCCAGTGAGGGAATCCTTGGCGGTCATAAGGGTTTTGAGATCGCCCTCGGCCACAATCGCCCCGCCGTGCACCCCTGCCCCAGGGCCAATATCGACTAAATAATCGGCGGCGCGGATCGTGTCTTCGTCGTGCTCCACCACAATCAGCGTGTTGCCTAGGTCGCGCAGGCGGTGCAGGGTGTTGAGTAGGCGATCGTTGTCGCGCTGGTGCAGGCCAATGCTGGGCTCATCCAGCACGTAGAGCACTCCGGTCAGGCCCGAGCCAATCTGGGTGGCCAGGCGAATGCGCTGGGCCTCGCCCCCCGACAGGGTCATGGCCGTGCGGTGCAGGGTCAGGTAGTCTAAGCCCACATCCATCATGAATTGCAGGCGGGCGCGAATCTCGCGCAGCACCAGCGCCCCAATCTGGAGCTGCCGGGCCGAGAGTTTGGGGGCGGTGGCCCCGTCGCTCGACTCCTCTTCGCCCACTAACTGGCGAATGCGCTTGAGGCATTCACGAATGGAGACGTTGGTGAGGTCGCTGATCGAGTGGGGGCCAATCCGCACCGCGTTTGATTCGGGCTTGAGCCGGGTGCCGTGGCAGACCTCGCAGGGCTGGTCGATCAGATATTTTTCGAGCTTTTGCTTGTGCAGCTCTGAGCTGCTGTCTTTGTACTGGCGATCGAGAATGGGCAGCACCCCCTCGTACTGGCGCTGATAGCCCTTGCGCTCGCGGTAGCGGGAGTCTGACTCAATGTAGATTTTCTCGTCGCTGCCGTGGAGCACAATGTGTTGCTGCTCGGGGGTGAGCTGATCCCACCGGCTCTGGATTTCAAAGCCGAAGGCCTGGCCGACGCTGTAAAGCAGCGAGAAGTAGTAGGTGTTGTCTTTCTCCGACCAGGGGGCGATCGCCGCATAGACCGGCAGAGTCGGATCCGGCACCACCAGCTCCGCCGAAAACGTCCGCAGGCTGCCCAACCCGTGGCAGTGGGGGCAGGCCCCGTAGGGCGAGTTGAACGAGAACAGCCGGGGCGACAGCTCCTCCATCACCGCGCCGTGCTCGGGGCAGGCGAAGTTTTCGGAAAATACCAGCTCCTTGGGCTGGCCGTAGCTGCCTTCCTCCTCGGCTGCCTGGGGCAGGCGATCCGTCAAAGAAACCACGTTGCTGCTCGGCTCGGTGGCGGCAGTCTCCTGGGGCTTTTCCGCCAGAATATCGATCACCGCGATCCCCTCCGATCGCTTCAAGCACGTGCGCAGCGAGTCCGCCAGACGATCCTCCATACCCTCTTTCTTCACCAAGCGATCGACCACCACCTCAATGTGGTGGCTGTAGTTTTTGTCCAGCTCAATGTTGTCGGTCAGCTCGCGCAGTTCGCCGTTGACCCGCACCCGCACAAAGCCCTCGGAGGCCAGGCTAGAGAGCAGCTTTTTGTGGGTGCCCTTTTTGCCCCGCACCACGGGGGCGAGAATCTGGAAGCGGGTGCGATCGGGCAGGGCCATGACCCGATCGATCATTTGGTCGATGGATTGGGGAGAGATGCTGCGATCGCAGATCGGACAGTGGGGATCGCCCGCCCGCCCGTAGAGCAGGCGCAGGTAGTCGTAGATCTCCGTCACCGTGCCCACGGTAGAGCGGGGGTTGTGGGAGGTCGATTTTTGGTCAATGGAGATCGCCGGGCTCAGTCCCTCGATCGCATCCACATCGGGCTTATCGACTTGGCCCAAAAACTGACGGGCGTAGGCGCTGAGGGACTCCACATAGCGGCGCTGCCCTTCGGCAAAAATAGTGTCAAAGGCCAGGGACGACTTGCCCGAACCCGATACTCCCGTAAACACAATCAGCTTGTTGCGGGGAATCTCCAGGTCCAGATTCTTCAGGTTGTGCTGCCGCGCCCCCCGAATGCGAATGACGTTGTCGTCAATGGCGGCGTGGTGGTGGGCGAGGCCGGTGTGCTGGTTGCCATTGGTGGACGCTCGGCCTTTGTTAGAGGCAGCGGTCTTCTTGGCGGAAGCGTCCGATTTGGGCATATCTGGGGGCTTAGTGAAAACGCTTTATCAATTTAACGTTATTCTAACGATCCTTATCATTCCGGCTAGGTAGAGCGGCCCCTAAGGTAATGCGATCGCGATGGATCGAACGCGTGAAGGAGCATCTATAAACACTTGGCAAGGTGTCTTCCCTAGAAACAGAGCCCAGTTGAAGCAGCTCCCCAGTGAGATCTGGTGGGCAATATCAATGAAGCAGAGCGTCGTTCTCGGTTTGAATGCGATCGCCAGTCGCTTATGTCCAAAGAGTTCATCCATTGGCATAAGCTAAAATCTTACCGTTTGGGATCCATAAAGAAGCCCAATGCGGTCAACCACTAAGCTCACTGTTGCCACACTTATTAGTTAGATCGGGTTAGATCAGGTAGCCTTAGGGCTAACATTCCCTTAACGTTCGCCGCTCAAGGGTGAAGGAATCATATAGCTGAGGTCTGTAATGGCAATACGGGGGCGATCGCCAGTAAAAATGACTTAGCCTGTGGACTTTACGGAGCATTGATTAAGTTCTGTCTCTATTGAGCCACTTTAAGTCCTGAGATTCCTCACTCTGACTGTGATGCCTAGGGGCATTGTTTATTTTGTTGCCGGATTTTTTCGAGAGAGGAGGCGAATCGCTAAATTACCTATTTACTAATGAAAGCGCAGGTAGGCCGTTGCGGTTAACCAGCCTGAGCTGTAAACTTGGGCATAGGTTTCAGTACAGCACTCATATTTTTTATTAGAGCTGTAAGGTAAGTGTATGAAAAAAGACATAATCAAAGCTTTAAGCTGTCGAAATATAGCCAATAAGATTGCAGATAGTCCCATAAAAAAATGGAGCACATAGTTCCCCACGGTTGTAGGATCGACCTTGCAAATTTATATTTAGTAATTTTTATGTTCTAAAAGGTAAAAACTATTCTTTCTCAGTATTTTGAATATTATTAAAAGAGAGTGCAAGTATGGGGTCGTCATTTGTGGAAGTTTTACCCAAGCTAGAAATTCCCGCTTCAATGATTTTCTCTTACCCCACGGCGCTAGGAGACACACTGCGCCCTGCAATTGAAAGGATATTTCTTCCTGAGGAATATTTGCTTCCGCTACATATTAAAGTAGCCGTCAACTCTGGTGAGACCGGCCCTAGAAAATTGTGGTCTAAACGCGCGAAGCTTCGTAAAGCGCTCTATAAAGCTGTCAAAGGGGTTCAGGTATTAGACTACCCAGAAAATTTTTTATTTGATGGTCGGCCAGAGTTAGATATCAATATAGGTCACGTCATTGAAAACCTGGCGGCTCCGGCTTTGTTTGCAAAGCAAATATTGAGCAAACGCCTGGGTCAAGATATAGATATTCACGTAATTCTTAGGGAACGGGCTCCAACCCTGGCTCGCGAGGTGTTTGAGACCTTAGGCATTCCAGTGATTTATACCGATGAAAGTGTCTATGGTGAGGTGGTCTCGCTCTCGGTCGCTCGCTCTGACACAGCTACTAGTCCGGAATCGCTTCAGTTTACCCCGATCATCAATGAAAAACCAGTTGCTGAGATAGATTCAAAGCTTTACAATCTCCACGCGGCCTTATTCAATGAAGCTGAGTTTTCGGGCTGTGAGTCTTTAGATGTTGAGAAAATTTTTATCCCCCGCCGGGGAAATCGTTGTTTAACCAACAACGACGAAATAACCCAGTTTCTCGAAGACAAGGGCTTCAAAACCTATTACTTCGAAGACTTAACCTGTGCTCAAAAATGGTCGATTACCCGCGATGTTAAGGTCGTAGTCGCTGTTCACGGTGCGGCCCTTAGCCATATGGCATTCAATCGCTTAGGGCTGCAAAACCCCGATCGGCCTGGCAGCGGCGTTAAGGTCGTCGAACTTTACTCTCCGGGCTGGGCCAGCCGCTGGGCCCATCGCCGCCAAATTAGCGGGCTCAATGGCCGGTGGTGCGGCGTTCGGGGTCAGGTTACCCCAGAGTCTTTAAAGACCATCGACTTCTCTAATCTTCCCCGTGAGCGTGCTCGACCGTCTCAAGATTCCTTTAAAGTTGACTGCGCGTCTCTTCAGATGGCGCTTGATTATTTAGACGCTTGACCGCTAAGCTCTGGCAGATTTTTGCGGGTTAAAACTGGGCTATAAAGGCTCTAAAAAGATTTGCTTGTAAAGCACGGTTGGTTTATGGGAGGCCTTGAAGCCACTAGGGGTATGGGAGCGACTATCTCACTGCTACAAACCTTTCCCGAGCCATGGTTCGCAGCCGCTGAATGTCTTCGCGACGGGTAATGGAGAGGGGCACAGTACGTTTAATCTCATCGAGCAGCAGGGTCGTGTCGGCGGGGTGATTTTCATATAGAGCGCGGTAGTGGGCGGTGATGATGGCCTGCTCAATTTCAGCCCCGCTGAAGCCCTCAGTGGCAACTACCAACTCGCTGAGATCAAAGTTGTCGGTACCCTGCTGCCGCCGCCCTAAGTGGATCTGTAGGATGGCGTGGCGTTCGTTAGCCTCAGGCAGATCCACAAAAAAGATTTCGTCAAAGCGACCCTTGCGCAGCAGTTCTGGCGGAATCGCTGACAGGTCATTGGCGGTGGCCACCACAAAAATTTCCTGGGATTTTTCTTGCAGCCAGGTGAGAAAGTAGCCGAATAGCCGACGGCTCAGCCCGCCATCGGCTTCGCTGCTGGTTTGGCCCATGCTTTTTTCGATCTCGTCAATCCACAGAATGCAGGGGGCCATGGTCTCGGCCAGGGTGACGGCGCGGCGAAAGTTTTTGTCGGACTCGCCGATGTACTTGTCGTAGAGGCGACCAGCATCGAGTTTGAGCAGGGGGAGATTCCACTGGCGGGCGATGGTTTTGGCGGCCAGCGACTTGCCGCAGCCCTGAATGCCCACGATCAAAATTCCCTTAGGGGCGGGCAGGTTGTACTGACGGGCTTGGGGCGTGAAGCCCACCTTGGCGTAGGCCAGCCAGCGCTTGAGGCCCTCAAACCCTCCTAGCTCAGCCAGGTTGGTCTCGGGCGGAAAGTAGTCGAGCAGACCCTCTTCGTGAATCACTCGGGCCTTGCGCTCTAGTACCCACTTCACATCACTGACGTCGAGTTTGCTGTCATGCCGAGCTGCGTAGGACACGACTTTTCGAGCTTGGTGCAGGGTCATGCCCTGGAGAGCTGACACCAAGGCGCGAACATCATCTGGATTTAAATTAATTGCGACTTGACCTCTGAGGGTCTTCACTGTCTCAGAAACAGCTTTATAGAGTTCTTCGGGCTCTGGCAGTTTGATGTCTAAGTAGACTGCATTCTGGGCAATGGTTGGCGGTAACGCATGGCCGCTGCCGCTGAGCACTATGGTGGAACTGTTGTAGGAAAACTGCTGAGATACTTCTCGAAACTGGCGGGCCACCACTGGATCTTTAAGGTGTTCGGCAAAGTCTTTGAGCCAAAAGATGGCCTTAAAGCTCATCTCTTGAATGTGGCGCAGCATGTCGAGGGGTTCCTCGGTTTTGGGCAGAGCCTGGCCGCGCTTGGTGCCGGGGGGCGCATATTCATTTTGCCAGCGATGGTCAGGGCTGTCGGGCGATCGCATCAGCCCCTGGGCAACGCTCCACTCAAACACCGCCATCTGCATATCGTTACAGGCGGCGCTGATCAGCCCCTGCACCCGCTCTTCTTCTACGGTGTCGATCACCACTACTGGATGAAACGAGGTCACCAGAGTTTGAAAATGCTGCACGCTGGTCTGAAAAGACATGGCTGAGAGAAGTAACGGTAGGGCTAATGTGCCCGCTTTCTCCTACAGGGTTGGCATTGTTTCTTCCGGACTGTCTAGCTGCGGCTGCGCTCAGCCTCCGAAGCCAGGTTAATCGAGCACGTCGATGCCCTGGCGAGCGTAGCGAATGCGCAGCTTGAGTCCCAAGGTAATCTGCTTCATCACCCAGTAGAGGCTGGCCAAAATCAGAAACGTGACGAAGATAACAGCGGCCGGTTGCTTTGAGGTCAGAGCATCAAGGGTATAGGCGATGACGCCCGTGGGGTCAACCACCAGATCCCAGCTGTTAAAGCGCAAAAACCGACCCAGGTAGATGCCCACCGCGCTGAGGGCGTGAATCGTTAGCTCGAGGGGCAAAACCATCGCCTTGGCACCGTGCTGCTTGAGGTAGGCGGCCAGATTGAGAATCGAGATGACGTAGGCTTCGAACCCCAGCAAAATGGCGGCCGCGTGAAGGGGAATGAACACCAGAGCCACGACCAAAATGCGAATCTGTCCCGAGCTAGTGCCTCGAATCAAATGAATAATGTCGGTGAGCACGTAGGGCGCGTTGGGCAAAAAGACCAAAAACACCACCAGCCCAACCCACCACAGCCAACCCTGGGGATCTTGCTTGGTCTTAAAAATTTTCAGGCTGAGCAGACCGGCAAAGGCCGTAACCGCCAGTAGCCACAGCAGCTCAAACCCGGAGATCGGACTGGAGTTGTCTCGGAGCAGGTTGTAGAGCCCTTGCATAACACGAGGGATGCGAGGCCCCAGCCCCAGCACGCCAATTATCCCCACCAGCACGCAGGCCGCCAAAAACCATCGATTGGCTAAGCTCTGGCGACGAAATAAACTAAAACTCAGCAGCAGCGGAATCGCCGCCAAAAACAAGTTCCATAGAATCCAGCCGCTGTAGACGTTATCAAAGGCGCTGATAATATTGGGCAGGAGCCATCTCATCGGGTCTCAACTCCTAAAGCAGAATTTAATTTAACCCAATCTAAATCTTCAGAGGGCACTGTGTCCGTTCCTGAATAAGTAGAGGAAAATTTGTGACACGTTCGCTTTAGGAATTGTGCCCTTTGCCCAGCAGCACCCGCGCTATAACAGTGAGTGTCTTCTCAACAGCATCGCCATGCCAGAAACTCCTCCGCGTCAGGGCAACACCACTGAGCACCAGCTGACTACTCCCCACGGTAGCCAACCCTACACTGCTTCGGCCCAGTGGCAAACGCTCTACGAAAACGACAAACCCGTGGCGGAGCTGTTCCACGTGGCCTACACGATCGCCGATCAGAACCCGGCCCAGCGACCTATCACTTTTGTGTTCAACGGCGGGCCGGGGGCGGCCTCGGCCTATCTGCATGTGGGGGCGCTGGGGCCGCGTCGCGTGGTGTTTAACCCCGACGGCAGCCTGCCGCGCCCGCCGGTTCAGGTAGCCGACAACGGCGAAAGCTGGCTGAGCTTTACCGATCTAGTCTTTATCGACCCAGTGGGCACGGGCTTTAGCCGCGTTTTGCCCAAGCAGGGCGACAAAGCCGAGAAATCTGACGAAAAAGCTGCTGACAAAGAGGACGATAAACCCGACGAAAAGGCCAAAAAATTCTGGACGGTCGATCGCGACCTCAATGCCCTGGGCGAGTTTATTCAGGGCTATCTGTCGGCCCACCACCGCTGGCTGTCGCCGGTATTTATCGCTGGGGAGAGCTACGGCGGCTTTCGGGTGGCCAAGCTCTGCCGCAAGCTTCAGCAAGACTATGGCGTCGGCCTGTGCGGGGCGATTCTGATTTCGCCCGTAATGGAGTTTATGCTGCTGGAGGGCAACGACTACAGCCTCAGCGGCTGGGCCACGGTGATTCCCTCGATGGCGGCGACGGCGGTGTACCACGGGCAGGTGGACACCACCGACAGCCCGGCTGCCCACGGGGCCAAGGCCGCCGACTTTGCCCGTAAATCCCTGATTCCGTTGTTAGCTCTGGGTAGCACCGCCTCTGGCGAGGACCAGCAGCGGGTCTTTGGCCAGCTGGCCCACCTGATTGGCCTGCCGCTGGAGGTGGTGCAGCGCCACCGGGGCCGCATCGATATTGTGGTGTTTGCCCGCGAGCTGCTGCGCCACCAGCAGCGCATTTTGGGATTCTACGATGGCTCTGTGACTGCGATCGACCCCTTCCCCGATCGCCTGCTGCATGAGGGCACTGACCCCACCCTAGAGGGCATCGATCGCCTGTTTACCGGAGCCATCAATAGCCACCTGCGCTCTACCTTGGGGGTGAACACTACCCTGACCTACAACCTGCTCAGCTTTGAGGTCTTCAAAGCCTGGGAGTTTTTGCCCGAAAGTGAGTACCGCCAGGGTTTTGTGGGCTCGGTGGATGACCTGCGGGTGGGCATGGCCCTCAACCCCTACCTCCAGGTCTACATTACCCACGGCATCTATGATTTGGTGACGCCCTACTTTTCCTCAGAGCACCTGCGGGATTTGATGAACCTCAACCCAGAGCTACAGCCAAACCTCACCCTGCGGCATTTCCAGGGGGGTCACATGTTCTACACCTGGGATGAGTCGCGGCGGCTGTGGTTTGAGGATATGCAGCGGTTCTACCAGCGGGCCTCGGGCAAGTAGGAAATTTGGTCTGAAGTTATTGCACGTGAGCAGAGCGGAGGAGAGTTCGCTGCCGGGAAACCTTCTGGTGTGGGGCTTACCTCAACCGGTGTCCGAATCAAGTGGACATCTGCAATAGCTCAAGAGTCCTGAATAATGTTCCCCGCTGGTTGGGGGGTGAAAGGTTTGGGCAACTGGGCCTCTTACCCCCGTGCTTTGACCTGAAGTCTGCCTTGCTCAAAAAGTCAGGTGTCATTCTCCCTGGGGTGGGTTGCCTAGGGTCTCAAGGGGCTGGCTGAGTTCAGCGATGCGGCTGACGTCGAAGTCGAGGGCGATTTTGCCCAGTTCGGCTAGCTGCTGGTCGGTGGCGAGAATAAAGTCTGCTGGGGCTGGACTGTTGGGGGCGGTGGGCTGAATCGCCCAGTAGCTGAGTACGGTGTTGTAGAGTTCGGTGTATTCGGTATAAAGCTGGCCGTTGAGGCGAATGTTGTCCTGAAATTTGAAGATAAAGATCAGGTTGCTGTGAAAGATGACCAGCCCGGTAGAGACAATAAACAGATTGATCAGGGCGTTGTTGACCCGCTCCCACCCGGCCTTGCTGATGAAAAATAGGCTAATGGAGGCGATGCCGGTGGCCAGGCCGATGGTGCCGAGGGCGATGAAGTTGAGTTTATAGAACAGCCCCATCACCTGGGCGTGGGTTTCGATGCGGGCCTGAACCAGCATGAACTGATCGACCATTCTGGCTTGCTCGGCGGCGGTGCCCTGCACGTTAGCGGCGATCGCCCGGCTGTCTTCAAGGGTTTTAGTCACGGTGGTTAGGCTGAGCCAGTCGCGCTCCTGGCGTTGGGCAAAGGTAAACATCCAGGCATTGACGGTGAGGCAGCCCAGCAGCAGCGTGCCGGCCAAAATGAGGTGCCCTCCTAGGGTAAGCTGGTGAGACTCTGGCGTCAGCAGTCGGGCAAACCAGCGGGGCGCACTGGGGACAAGCGATCGCTCCCGATCAGCCGGTATCGACGGCGGCGATAGAGGGACGGGGGAAGACTCTTCAGCCATGTTCGCGGGCCACCGGGGGGTGAAGGATAAGCCTATTTTGGTGGATGCCTTCTGGGGCAGCGCTCCCTCGTCACAATTTGCATTGTCTGGGGCAGTATTGCCTGGGCGGCGACAGCCAAAAAAAACCGACAGTCCCTTGCGGGCTTGCCGGTTGGTTGTGTGTTCCCTGTAGATGACTCGGCTAAAGTTGAGTCAACCTTAGTATCCCTGGAAGGTTCCTGAAAACCTAGCGAATTTGTCACTGCCAGCGGTGAGTTTGATCACAAGGTTAGGTAGTTTGGCGGATGCCATTTGCATAACCTAGCACCTAGCTGTAAAGACTCCTCACAACTGGATTGCGCCGCGCTGGCTTTAGGGCAAAGATAAGGTCATATAGGGCTTTCTGCCAAGGATACCGAGAAAATCGCCATGACTGAGTCATCCATGGGCACCGCCGAGGCGCTGGCCAGTATTGCGCTAGTGGCGATCGCCGCCGACGGCTACCTGGCCGACCAGGAGGGTCAGGATATGACCATGCTGCTGTCTCGTATGGCGTTGTTTAGCAGCTATTCCAAAGACGCGATGCACCACCTGTTTGACATGCTGCTGACGCGTCTTAAAACCGAGGGGCCAGGGGTGATGGTTGACCAGGCCAAGGCCATTTTGCCCCAAGATCTGCGGGAGACAGCCTTTGCGATCGCCACCGATCTGGTGCTGTCTGACCGCACCGTTACCCCCCAGGAACAGGCATTTTTAGAAGACCTGTACCGCATTTTAGAGATCCCTAGCCCCCTGGCCCAGCAGATTGTGCAGGTGATGACGATCAAAAACCGGGGCTAGTGCTGCTACGCGGAGTTCAAAATGCAAAGTTCAAAATGGAAAATCCTCAGGGTTTCAGCGTTTCAAGCCTCCTGAGCGGCAGGTTTACTTCTGCCTGTTGTACTAAGCAAAACGGGCAAGCACTTCAATGGATCGCTAGAGGTTTTAATTTTTAATTTTTAATTTTGAACTTTGAATTATTACACCTGTCAGGTAATTCGCTGGCAACAGCCCGATCGGTGCTGGCCGTTTTTCTTTGGCCACTTACTACAGATGGGTTGCACAAGCTGCCCCTGTAGGTCAGGTATAGTGAGGCTTTACGGCTGCCAGGAGGTCAGGGGATGAATGCAAGCAGCAGCGTGGTCGAGATTTTATCGGCGGAGGAAATGCGCCGCACGCTAAACCGACTGGCGTCGGAGGTGGTGGAGCGGGGCGGCGATCTGAGCCGTCTGGTGCTGCTGGGTATTTACACGCGCGGTGTACCCCTGGCCCATCTGCTGGCCCAGCAAATTCAGAGGCTTGAGGGGGTAGACCTGCCGGTAGGGGCGATCGACATCACCCTGTACCGCGATGACTTGGATAAAATCAGCACGCGCACCCCGGCCCGCACCGAGATTCCCTTCGATATCAGCGATCGCGTCGTGGTGCTGGTAGACGATGTGATCTTTAGCGGGCGCACCATTCGCGCCGCCCTCAATGCCGTGATCGACTACGGTCGGCCCAGCGCCATTCGCCTGGCGGTGCTGATTGACCGGGGCCATCGAGAACTGCCCGTGCGCCCTGACTTTGTCGGTAAAGTCCTGCCGACGGCGAAGGATGAGTCGGTGAAGGTGTTTTTGCAGGATGTGGACGGGCGAGATGGGGTGGAGCTATTGAAGGGGTAGGGGTGTTACGTCTGGTGTGCGATCGCCCCTCAAGCGCCTCAATTTTTCTTAGGATAGGGGGCGTTGATTTTGCCAATTCCCTGTGACTCTACTGCCCGTCGCCGCCGAAACCCAGGCCCACGAGACCCAGACCCGCAAGGCCGACCACCTGCGCATTTGCCTAGAAGGGCCGGTGCAGTGTGCCCAAATCACCACGGGGCTAGAGCGCTATCGGTTTACCCACTGCTGCCTGCCAGAGCTGGACTATCAAGATATCGATCTGGTCACGACGTTTTTAGGGCATCAGTTAAGGGCACCGCTGCTGATTTCATCCATGACCGGGGGCACGGCAGAGGCGCACCAGATCAACCGACGGTTGGCGGCAGTGGCCCAGCACTATGGCCTGGCGATGGGGGTGGGTTCCCAGCGGGTAGGCGTAGAAAATCCCGCTGTGATGGAGACCTTTGCGGTCAGGCACCAGGCCCCAGATATCTTCCTGCTGGCGAATCTGGGGGCAGTGCAGCTGAACTACGGCTACGGCCTCGACCAGTGCCGCCGCGTAGTAGAAACCCTGGAGGCCGACGCGCTGATCTTGCACCTCAACCCGCTGCAAGAGGCGGTGCAGACCGGAGGCGATACGAATTTCAAAGGGCTGTTAGAGAAAATAGAGCAGCTTTGCGCTGGGCTAACCGTGCCCGTAATTGCCAAGGAGGTCGGCAACGGCATTTCGGCCCCCATGGTGCGGCGGTTGGTAGAGGCCGGGGTGGCGGCGGTGGATGTGGCCGGGGCAGGGGGCACCTCCTGGGCCAGGGTAGAAAGTGAGCGAGCGGTGGATGCCCACCAGCGACGGCTGGGGCAGACCTTTGGGGAATGGGGTTTGCCCACGGCAGATTGCATTGTGCAGGCGCATAGGGTAGCCCCCGCCCTGCCGCTAGTTGCCTCCGGAGGGCTGCGCCACGGGCTGGATGTGGCCAAGACCCTGGCTCTAGGAGCCGACCTGGCGGGGCTGGCGATGCCGTTTCTGCGAGCTGCGAGTGAGTCAGAGGAGGCCGTGGCTGCCCTGGCCGAGGTGCTGATGGCCGAGCTGAGAACGGTACTATTCTGCACGGGGCAGAGCTGTTTGGCAGGGCTCCGCCAGGAGGGGGTGTTGGAGCGAGCTTAGGGTCGATTTTTCTACCCTACAAAGCATTGGATTGTTCCGTAGAGTGGCCTCAATAGTTCCGTATCTGCCGCGGTAGACAGCTATCGAAAATATCCCTAACTGCTGGGGAGTAGCAGCTGGGGTAAAGGCTGAAGGCCTTGAAAATCAACGGAGAGGGAGGGATTCGAACCCTCGTTGGGTTTCCCCAAAGCAGTTTTCGAGACTGCCGCATTCAACCACTCTGCCACCTCTCCAAAGGGGCTTCGCTATTCTACCGCTGAATCGGGGCCGCAGGCGATCCCAAAGCCGAAAACCCGCCAAAAACAGTTGGCAAGGTGGTTCTCTCGGATCAGCTATCTAGACCTGCGCCCTTTGCAGGGGTACCGCAATCCGGGAAGATGAAGTAGCTCTGTTACGCCCCTGCCCACTGACTGCTATGGTGCCTGGTCTTACCGACGATTCGCTGGCCGAGAAACTGATTGACCTGGCCCTACAGCGGGGAGCCGAGGCGGCGGAAGTGCTGCAATCGCGATCGCGATCGCGCCCCGTCTTTTTTGAAGCCAATCGTCTCAAACAGCTCGAAACCTCTGCGGCTCTGGGCACGGCCCTGCGTCTGTGGGTCAACGGTCGGCCTGGGCTGGCGGTGGCCTACGGCAATGTTGACCCCGAAGCTATCATCGACAAGGCTCTGGCCATCAGCGCCCTCAACGACGCTGAGACCATTGACCTGGTCGAAGGGAACAGCCGCCAATACCCCAACATGGGCCAGGAAGTGCCAGTGGAGCAGCTGATCGAGTGGGGGCAGGCCATGATCGATCGCATTCGCAGCGCCTACCCCGAGGTGATCTGCGGTGTGGATGTGGAGTGCGACGTGGAAACCACCCGCATTCTCAACACCAAAGGGCTCGACTGCCGCTACAGCGACGCCACCCTGAGCGGCTATCTGTCGGCTGACTGGGTGCGGGGCGATGACTTTTTGAGCGTCAGTGATGGCCAAACCCAGCGCGATCGCCTAGAGGTAGATGCTTTGACCGACCAGGTGTTGCAGCGGCTGGCCTGGGCGGAGGAATCTGCCGAGGTCGGTACCGGGCGCATGCCGGTGATCTTTACCGCCAAGGCTGCCGATATGATCTGGAGCACGCTGCAATCGGCTCTCAGCGGCAAGCGGGTGGTGGAGCGATCGTCGCCCTGGAGCAGCGCCCTAGGGGAGCAGATGACCTCGCCCCACATTACCCTGCGGCAAGACCCGGAGGCGGGGCCGTTTAGCTGCCCCTTTGACGACGAGGGCACCCCCACCCAGCGATTGGTGTTTATCGACAAAGGAGTGGTGACCCTGTTTTACTGCGATCGCGCCGTCGGACGTACCCTAGGGGCTGGCTCCACGGGCAACGGCTTTCGGCCTGGACTCGGCAGCTATCCTACCCCCAGCCTCTATAACACTCTGGTTGAGCCAGGGTCACAGTCCCTACAGGAAATGATTGCCGACATTGACAACGGCCTACTGGTCGATCAAATTTTGGGCGGTGGCCCCGGCATCTCCGGCGATTTTTCGGTGAATATCGACCTGGGCTATCGCATTCACCGGGGCAAACTGGTGGGCCGCGTCAAAGACACCATGGTGGCGGGCAACATCTATACCGCCCTCAAAGACAACGTTGAATTAGGCTGCGACGGCGACTGGAATGGTTCCTGCTATACGCCTTCGGTGCGGCTAGACGGCCTGTCGATTACGAGCGGCTAATCGGCGGCTGACACTGCGGGCAAACGTAGCAGCGCCTGCCGCCGATCATGATCTTGTCGATGGTGTTGCCACAGCGGTGGCAGGGTTTGCCCTGGCGGCTAAAGGCCCAGTGGCGATAGTCGCGGCGGCGGTAGCCGGTCTGCTTGAGGTGGGTGGCCAGGGCCAGGTCGTTGGTGATGCCGCTGTGCCGGTATGACTGCTGAGGCAGGGCCAGGGCGGCCTCGGCAAAGGCGGCAATTTGCTCAGCGGTACAGTCTACGGGGCGCTGGCTGGGGTGAATGCCCGCGACGTAGAGAATTTCGGTGCGCAGGTAGTTGCCGATGCCGCCGAGGAACCCCTGGTCGAGCAGCAGGGTGGCAAACTGGCGGCGGCGAAAGGGCGCGCTCAGGGTGCGTTCTGCTACAGCTTCTGGAGTCAGTGCGGTATCGAGGGTGTCGGGGCCAAGTTTGGCGATGTAGGGATGGGTGGGCACCGCGTCTGCCGGTAGCACCTCAATGTCTGAGGCACTGTAGAGCAGCGCCCACCGGCTGGGGGTATGCACCGCAAAGCGCAGCTGACGGCGACTGGTGGGGACGGCATTGGGTTTGCAGATCACCCAGATGCCGTAGAGCTGGTTGTGGCTATAGACCCCCAGCCCGTTGTCGAAGTAGGTGACCATGGCTTTGCCATAGGGCTTGACCGCCGTCACCGTGCGGCCCACCAGCTCCTCCTCGTAGGGTTTGAGGTGGTCAAAGGCAAAAAATACATCGGTAGCGATGTTGTCTGCGATCGCCCGATGGAGCTTGTCGGCGGCACGGCGAATTTCGGGGCCTTCGGGCATGGGCTACTGCTCGTAGCCCCAGAAGGCCATCAGCTCGCGAGCGCGGGCGGCCCCTTCGGTATTGCCCTGGCGGGTGTATAGAATGACCGCTAGCTCCAGGTTCGAGAGTGCCTGGGCCTCTAACCCCTGCCCGTGGAGAGCTAGGCCCAGATTGTAAAAGGCCGCTGGATCATCGGGCAGAGCGTCGGCCACCTGGCGGTAGGAGAGTACGGCTTGGAGGTACTGCTCCCGTTCGAGCAGCAGTTCGCCTAGCAGGGCGTGGGCAGCCACTAGCTCGGGGTCGAGGCGCACCGCCCGCAGCAGGTAGTCAAAGGCGGCCTCGCGATCGCCCTGTTGGTAGAGCACGTAGCCCATCTGGTGCTGGGCATTGGCGTTTTGAGGCTCTACCCGCAGCGCTTCACGCAGGTTTTTGGCCGCCTCGGTGTAGTTCTCTTGCAGTAGGTAGATGCTGGCAATGCTGACGTGGAGATCGCCGTCGTTGGGGTTAGAGCGCAACCCCTGGTTTAGATAGGTGAGGGCCTGGTTGTAGTCTTCTTGCTGAATGTAGAGCGACCCCAACGCCTCATAAACCTGGGCGTTGCCGGGGGCAATGCGCGCCAGATTCTGATAGGTAGACAGCGCCCCGTCGAAGTCGCTGCGCTCGATTTGAATGCCGCCAATGCCCAGGTGAGCGTTGACCTCGCGGGGGTTGGTGCTGAGAATACCCTGATAGGTGGCTATCGCCTCGTCTAGCTGACCGTTTTCGTACTGGCTGTGGGCCAGACCGTAGCGAAAGGCCAGGTTGCTGCCGTCAAGGGCGATCGCGCTTTGGTAGGCCGCGATCGCCTCACCGTAGTTCTCTTGCTGTACGTAGAGATAGCCAATGCCCGAAAACAGCCGGGGATTGCGGCTGTCAATCGCCGCCGCCTGCTGATAGATGGCGATCGCCCCGGCGTAGTCGCGGGCTGTGACCTTGGCTTGACCCTGGCGCAGCAGCTCATCTACCTGATCTTGCTGGGCGGTGCTGAGGCCGTTGCTGCTGTTTTGCGCTAGCCACAGCGGGGGCACAGGCTCTGGAGCCTCGCCAAGGGTGGTTAGGGCCGGGGAAGGGGGCGCTGGAGCCGCCGCCTGAGCGCTGGCAATTGCCACTCCACCGCCCATTAGCCCGCACAAAATAGCGATCGCCGCGTGACTGCGTTTCACAGGAAACTCTCCTTACTGTTAAGCCGAATCGTTAAGGGTGCACACTATATATTACAACTTGCCAACCGCTGTAAAGAATGGTCACTGTCGCACCGCTAGCCTCGGGTGATCCCGTAACATTTAAGTATCAGGGTACACCAAATAAATAAACCCTGACCCGCTACACCGCATCGCTACAGTCTGCCAACATCAATATCCCTAAGCCGCGAGGTGCCAGTCATGAAAGGTCTGAATCTCTCAGTATTTGGCTACTTTTTAGAAGGGTTAATGCAATATCTGGCCGAGCCCGTCGGCAGAATATTTGGCCCCGACGATGACAACTATCCCAACATTGGGGTACAGCCCTTTGATGGCGACGCCTACGCCGAAACGGTCGAAACCCTCTAAACATCGATTTTTGCAATTCCTCTTGTCCCCAACGCCCCCCACTGCCGCAGTGAGGGGCGTTGGTTGCTTACGCCTGTCTGAGCCAATAAACCGTATGTGACGCAGTGCCTACGGCCCTGGCAAAACTCCTCACCCTGCGCTAGGGTCTTGGCAAGGATTGTTCAAGCAAAATAAAATGTTGAGTACAGCAGTAATGCGATCGCTAATTCACCTCAAAGAATGCTCAATCTGGAAAATTCTCAGTCTGAATTGAACGCCTATGAGAGTTCAAGCGCAACCAGCAAAAGTCATTGATTACCGCAAAGCCAACGCAGCCAATCCGCTGCTGCCTAAGCCCTCTGTGCTCTCAAGCTCGGGATGGAAAGATATTCATCTAGAAATTTTTCAGCAGCCAGAATTTGAGATTGTTGAGCATCAACACACAATGCATGCGATCGCCTGTGGGTTGCCCTACCCAATACCAGAGCGATCGCCCACTGATTCATCTGGAGAGCGGTGGCTCGATGGAAAACTGATCAGAGAGAAACGCAATGACGGCGACATCGCAATTATTCCCGCCGATGTTCCCCATCGCTGCAACTGGAATGCTTCAGTTCAGTTCATGGTGCTGGCGATCGAGCCTGCGCTGCTCCAGCATGTGGGGCAAGATTGGGTCAATTGCGATCGCATCGAATTAATTCCGCAGTTTATGACCCAGCAAGATGCACTCATACAGGGAATCCTTTTAGCCTTAAGACAAGAACTAGAACTGGGCGGCATTGGGGGGTATTTGCTGACTGACAGTCTCAAAACGGCACTGGCTATTCACCTACTCCGAAACTACTGCACAACATCCCCCAAACTTTCTAGCTATTCGGAAGGTTTATCTCAAGTTAAACTGGCTTTGGTCACAGATTATATTCACGACCATTTGCAGCAAGATTTGAGCTTAAAGGAAATTGCTGCGATCGCTCAAATCAGCCAGTACCATTTCTCGCGTTTGTTCAAGAAAAAAATGGGAATCACCCTCCATCAGTACATTTTGCAGCGTCGCATTGAGAAAGCAAAAGAGCTATTGCAACACAGTCATCTCAGTATTTCAGATATTGCGCTCAGGGTTGGTTTCTGCGATCAAAGTCATTTGACCCGCTCATTTAAACAGATTGTGGGAATCACTCCGAAACAGTTTATGAAAGCCTGATACCAATTCTCTGTGGCAATTCCGCCTGTGTCCCTTTTGGCTCCGCTTAGGGAACGCTGGCTTTGACTCCGCTTAGCCAGCAGTAGATGGTTTTAATTGGGAGCATTGGTATCAGCGCAAGAATTTACAATAATTGCGCAATTTTCTTCTAGAAGTTCAATCGCAAACTCTCTAGGCTATCAGCAGTCGGCTTTAGGAAAGGTTAATGATGCAAGCAAGTGTGCAGCTTCAAGTCGAAGAGGTGCTTATTCCCACGCCTGACGGCCAAATGCCTGGCATTTTACATACCCATGCCCGTGCTCAACGCCAACCCGCCGTTTTGCTGCTGATGGAGGCGTTTGGCGTAACATCTCATATTCAAGATGTAGCGGCCCGCATTGCCAGCGAAGGATATGTCGTTCTAACCCCTGATCTATATTATCGAGAATTGCCGCACAACAAGTTTGGCTACAACGAAGTCGAAGCGGCAATGGCCATGATGTACCGGCTCAATTTAGGTACAGCAATGGAGAAGGATCTGCAAGCGGCATTGGGTTATCTCAAATCAAGACCTGACCTGTTGCCAGATCAGATTGGGGTGACGGGATTCTGTTTGGGCGGCGGGCTGAGTTTTCTTGCGGCCTGCAAGTTTTCAAACGAAATTGCGGCAGCAGCCCCCTTCTATGGCATGGTTTTAGACGAGTGGGTTGCGGCAGTGCTAGATATTGCGGTGCCCGTCTATCTGTTTCACGGGGGTGCAGATCCCTTCATTCCACTGGAGCGTATTCACTACATTGAGTCTCGGTTTAAGGAGCTTGGTAAAGATTATCGGTTAAAGATTTATCGTGATGCCGATCACGGTTTTTTCTGCCACGAGCGTTCTTCCTATAACCGTTTGGCGGCGGAAGATTCATGGCATGAGCTGACGCAGTTCTTTCGCAATCATTTGCAAAAATCGGGTTAAACATTGCGATGTATAACCAACGTGACTATGACTATAGCAAGCTCCCACAAACTACCGCCCTCTTCGCTGAGCACGGCATAAAAAAAGGGCACCCCTGTTGGGATGCCCCTCACTGCTCCAGCTACAGCAAAACGCTGAGTCGATGGCGCAAAACCTAGGCTACTTGGTGGAGCTCGTCCTCAAGCTGCCTCAACAGGTTGTCGTTGCCCTGGGCGCGAGCAACTTCAATGCGGTGCTGAATCGACTGCTGAATGTTAATGCGATGGGCCTCAGCCGCTTCTCGCAGCAGGTGTCGCCGGGAATTTAGCCCCTTGCCTACCGCAACTCGCCCAGCCTGAAATACCGGCTGACGCTCAGGAGTCGTGGCCGAAGACACCACTTGTCCCTGGGAGTTGGTGCTATAGCCAACGCCACGGTAGGTGTAGTTGGCCACCGGCTGAGGCACCGGCATATGGCTCACATAGGAGAAATTGATAGAACGACCCCGGTAGGTTCCGGTGAGTTCACTGTCGCGCACTTCCAGGGAAGGCGGGTTGTAATCGTAATCTACGCCGCGATAGCAAAGTTTCATGTCACGCCTCTTGTTGACAAAGGATTTAACAAACTGCCTAAGCAGGGTGCGTTCCTTCGGGAGCCAATCTCCTTACTTCCGTCTAGGGCGTAGTGGAATAATCTCCAGCTGGCCTCAGATGAACGTCAACGTACTTTCTGTATTCAATTTTACTAAATCCTTTCGATGTCAACAAGCCATGTCATTTAATTTAAGCAAATCTCTATCTTCCGAAAGAGCTTGTCAGCTAAGGGATTGAGGGGCTAGGAGGGCGATCGCGCTGCCGCAAATCTTTACTGTTTCTTTGCAGCGATCGCCTGCCTGCACCGATCTCTCAATCCCAGTCAAATTAAACTATGCTAGTTATGTAACGGTTCCTTAATGTAGCAATCGTCAACCCACGGATTTTTCATCCTATGAAATGCATTATCAATCGCCGGGCGCAGTTTTCTGCCAGCCACCGCTACTGGCTGAGCGAGCTGAGCGATGCCGAAAACGCCCGGCAATTTGGCCCCTGCACCAACTTTCCGGGTCACGGCCACAACTACGTACTCTACGTGGCTATGGAAGGCGACCTCGACGAGTACGGCATGGTGCTCAACCTGTCTGATGTCAAGCATGTGATCAAAAACGAGGTCACTGCCCAGCTCGACTTTGCCTACCTCAACGAGGTCTGGCCTGAATTTCAGCACACCCTGCCCACCACCGAGTTCATGGCCAAGGCGATTTGGGATCGCCTCCTGCCCCATCTGCCTATCGTCAACATTCAGCTTTTCGAACATCCCGAACTTTGGTCCGACTACTCAGGTAACGCCATGGAAGCTTTTCTCACCGTCAGCACCCACTTCAGCGCCGCCCACCGCCTCGCCTCGCCCCGGCTCAGCTACGAAGAAAACTGCGAAATTTACGGCAAGTGCGCCCGCCCCCACGGCCACGGCCACAACTACCACCTAGAGGTCACGGTCAAGGGGCAGATCGACCCTCGCACCGGCATGCTGGTGGATTTGGCGGCGCTCCAGGCAGCCATCGACGAGCATGTGGTGGAACCCTTCGACCACACCTTCCTCAACAAAGACATTCCCTACTTTGCCGAAGTGGTGCCCACCGCCGAGAATATTGCCGTCCACATTCGCGATCTGCTGCAAGGCCCGATCGCTGACCTGGGGGCCAGCCTCCACAAGGTCAAGCTGATCGAAAGCCCCAACAACTCTGCCGAAGTCTATGCTGCGGTGCCGATGGGTGATGCTGCGGTTACGGCTGCGCCAGCGTTCGCTATTGTCTAGCAAACTGGGTTGCTTAAGCCAGCATTTTTCCATTTGAGACTCTCCCCTACCAACGGTTCTAGGTAAGGGAGAGTTTTTGGGTTTTGAGTGCGATCGCCGACAAGTAGCTAGAACAGCCCCAAAAGCCTAAAACCCAAGCCTATCAGGCCTTCTTCGCCCTTTTGTCTTCGTTCTTTCGCCAGGCACAAGACTATCGAGGCCGACTCTCTCGCTTCGTCACCCGGCTCTCGTAGGTTTCGTAGGCGGCCACAATACGCTGCACCAGTGGGTGGCGCACTACGTCTGCCTGGTTGAGGTGGCAAAAGGCAATGCCGTTTACCCCCTTGAGAATCTGCTGGGCGATCGCTAGGCCTGAGGTCTGGTCAGCCGGTAGATCCGTTTGGGTGACATCCCCCGTCACCACCATGCGCGATTTAAAGCCCAGGCGAGTCAGCACCATCTTCATCTGGGCTGGGGTGGTGTTTTGGGCCTCATCCATAATCACAAAGGCGTTGTTGAGGGTGCGCCCCCGCATGTAGGCCAAGGGAGCCACCTCGATAATGCCGCGCTCCATCAGGTTGGCGATTTTCTCGGGGTCTACCAGCTCGTGGAGGGCGTCGTAGAGAGGCCGCAGGTAGGGGTTGACCTTCTGCTGCAAATCGCCGGGCAAGAAGCCCAGGCGCTCTCCAGCCTCCACTGCTGGGCGGGTCAGTATTAAGCGCTCAAACTCATTGTTAAGCAGCGCCTGAATACCCACCAGGGTGGCCAGAAAGGTCTTGCCGGTGCCAGCCGGGCCAATGCAAAACACCATGTCTTGGCTACGCAGGGCCTTGACATACTGTTTTTGGCGAAAGGTCTTAGCCCGTACCACCTCACCCCGCCGGGTGCGCGCCACCACATCCCGATGAATGGCCTGGAGTTCGTCGATGCGATCGGTGTCGAGGGCGTGGCGGGCCGTCATAATGTCGGCGGTGGTCACCGGCTGCCCCTGGCTCCACAGGGGCTCTAGGGCCATGACCAACCGCTGGGCCAGGGCCGCACCACTGTCGGTGCCCGAAATAAACAACTCCTGGCCGCGCAGCACTAGAGATGCTCCAGTTTGGCTGGCCAGGAGTTTGATATTTTCTTCGCGATATCCGGCCAGGGCCACAGCGCCCTCTGGAGTCGGCAGTTCAATCCGCAGGGGAGAGTCCATCTAAAACAGTTGCCAAAATAATTCAGGCCCGGAGGGGCCAGGTCTCCCCTAGGTCTTGGGACGCAGTTGGGGCTTGGGCTTGTCTGAAACGCGTCGCGGCGGGCCACTGTGAGACCTGTGGTCAGCACCAGATTCCTGCTCCGAGGCTCCGTAGACATCGACGTAGGCCGACCAGCCCGACAGCGCCGCTGTGGCCCGCACAATGGTGCGAATGGCCTGAATGTTGCGTCCACCCCGGCCAAACACCTTGCCCCGCTCATCTCCCTTAAAGGCAATGCGGATCCACACCTTAGACTGCACCGGGTTTTCTTCGCAATCTATGCGCAAAGAATCGGGCGAGTCTAAAAAGGGCTCTACCAAAAACCTAACCAGTCCTGGGAAATCAGGGCTATCCATGTCGGGGGCAAGGGCTAAAGGCAATGGGCGACCTAGGCTTCAGCCTTGACTTCAGGCTTAGCTGTGGTTTTGAAGGTGGTCTTACGCTTCTCAATTAAATTGGCTTTTTCAAGAATGTGTCGCACGGTCTCGGTCGGCTGCGCACCCTGCTCTAGGCGACGGGTAATGGCATCTACGTCAAGCCGAGTTTCGTCGGTGCGGGGGTTGTAGAAACCAACTTCTTCTAGGGGGCGGCCGTCGCGGCGGGCATGGCTATTGATGGCTACGATGCGGTAGCTGACTTCCCGCTTTTTGCCGAAACGCTTGAGGCGAAGCTTAATCATAGGGTTAAAGCAACATTCGTAAGGTTGAAAGGTTTGACCGGTAAGGATTGCGGCAAGACAGCCAAATAAATCCACAGGTTTCTAATCCTACCACTAGAAACCCTCGGCATCAATACCGTTGGGCAGAAAACCTGGAGGTGACTGGGTCGATGCTCAGATCTGGACATCGACCCAGCAATCCTAGTCTTCGTGGTCGTCGAAGGGGTCGGACAACTGCTTGGACGGGGGCCCAAAGGACATGTACACTGAGTAACCAGTCACGGCTACCACCACGGCAGCCACGGAAATGATAAGAACTGTTGCAGGTTCCATGGGGTTTATGAGAATAGGAAACCACCCCATCCTATAATATTACGAACTATAAAGTGTTGATTGTGGAAGGATCCATGGCACAACGGACTAGGTTAGGAGACGTGTTGAAGCCCCTCAACTCTGAGTACGGTAAGGTTGCTCCCGGCTGGGGCACCACCCCTCTGATGGCGGTTTTCATTGGTCTGTTCTTCGTGTTTCTGCTGATTATTTTGCAGCTTTATAACTCTTCTATCGTGCTAGAAAGCTTTGATGTTGACTGGCGTAGCGTAGGCCTCTAAGGGATTTTAGGGGTCGACCTCTAGCGGGTTGGCTCTCAATTTTGCCCACGCGCTTTGGATGTGAAATTCAAAACTTACCTATCTGAGGCTGGCGTAGACCCTTGACTACCCAGCCTCTTTTGCCGTTTGATGCACCCATAGCTGATGCACAGTAGTAGGTGTATGCACAGCCGTCGTTATTCGGGAGTTGGCCTATGAACGTGTTTGGTGTGGGTTTGCCAGAGATGGCGCTAATTATGGTGCTGGCGCTGCTGGTGTTTGGCCCCAAAAAACTGCCGGAAATTGGCCGCAGCATGGGGAAAGCCATTAAGGGCTTTCAGGAAGCCTCTCGGGAATTTGAGGAAGAGTTTAAGAAGGAAGCCCAGCAGATTGAAAAGGCGGTGACGGCACCCATGAAGGCGACCTTAGAACCTGAGTCACCTAAGGTGTTGACGCCGCCTGAGACCGCCGCCGGGGCTGAACCAGCGGCTGCCGCTCCACTGAGCGACACCAACGGCAGCGGAACGGCGACCACTGCCGAGCCCGCTGAAACCGATTCCCCCGCGTAGAGCCTAGGGACCTCGTTGACCTATGGCTGACGTCGCATCGCCCGCTCTGCCCTGCCTGATTGTGGGGCTGGGCAATCCAGGGGAAAAGTACGCGGGTACCCGCCACAACATTGGCTTTGAGGTGGTCGATCGCCTCTCTAAGACCTGGGCCGTGCCCCTCAAGGAGGAGCGACGGTTTCAGGGCGAGTATGGGGCGGGGTTTGGGCCGACGCGCCAAAAGGTGTATTTGCTTAAACCGCTGACCTACATGAATCGCTCGGGCCAGGCCATGCGGGCGGTGTTGGACTGGCTGAAGCTAGAGCCGAGCCAGGTGCTGGTGGTCTACGACGATATGGATTTGCCGGTGGGGCGGCTGCGGCTGCGGCTGGGGGGCTCTGCCGGGGGGCACAACGGCATGAAGTCGGCGATCGCCCACCTGAGCACCCAGGAGTTTCCGCGCCTGCGCATTGGTATTGGAGCTAGCGATCGCGGGGGGGATGGGGCTGTTGTCTCCCACGTGCTGGGCAATTTTTCTAAAGCCGAGCGCAGCACTATGGATGCGGTGGTCGATACCAGCCTGCGCGCTCTGGAGAAAGCTCTACAAGACGGCGTTGAAAAGGCCATGAGCTTGTATAACCCCGTAGATTTGAGCGGCAGCTGAGCCCCAGCCGCTGCCGGGATGATTGGTTACTGATAGAGTATTGCCTTGAGCGCACGACCAAAGTATTTGCCTCGCACCGCCCTTTTACCGGGGTTAGATCGCCTGCGTCACTACCCTAGAGCCTGGCTGCGCCAGGATGGCCTCGCCGGTATTACCGTGGCCGCCTATCTGATTCCGCAGTGCATGGCCTATGGGGAACTGGCGGGGGTCGGCCCGGTGCAGGGGCTGTGGGCAATTCTACCGGCGCTGCTGCTGTATGCCCTGGTGGGCACCTCGCCCCAGCTGTCGGTGGGGCCCGAGTCGAGCACGGCGGTGATGACGGCGGTGGCGATCGCCCCCCTGGCCGCGACCTCTGACACCAGCTATGCCATCCTGGCCTCGCTGCTGGCCTGTGCAGTCGGCCTGCTCTGCCTGGTGGGCTACGCAGCTCGCCTGGGGTTTTTGGCCGATTTGCTCTCTAAACCGATTTTGATTGGCTACATGGCTGGGGTCGCCGTCATTATGATGGCCGGGCAGCTCAGCCGAGTGAGCGGCGTACCCATTGAGGCTGACTCGGTGGCGGGGCAGCTGGGGGAATTTTGGCGACACCTGGGTCAGGCCCACGGGCCGACCTTAGCCGTGGCGGGCTTTGTTTTGGTGTTTTTGTTTGGGGTGCAGGCCCGGTTTGCCAGGGTGCCGGGGCCGCTGCTGGCGGTGCTGCTGGCCACTGCCCTGGTGGCGCTGCTGGGGCTTGACCAGCAGGGGGTCAGAGTGGTGGGCGAAATTCCGGCGGGGCTGCCCCGGTTTGTGGTGCCGTTGGCCTCTCGCCAGGAGGTACTACAGATTTTGACGGCGGCGGTGGGGATTGCGATCGTCGGCTACTCAGACAATGTGCTGACGGCGCGGGCGTTGGCGGCCCGCAACCACCACACCGTTGACGCCAACCAGGAGCTATTTGCCCTGGGGGTGGCCAACCTGGGCGGCGGGCTGATGCAGGGCTTTCCGGTGAGCAGCAGTGCCAGCCGGGCGGCCATTGGCGACTCCATGGGCAGTAAGAGCCAGGTGTATTCGCTGGCAGCCTTTGGGGTGGTGATGGGGGTGCTGCTGTTTTTGCGGCCCCTACTGGCGCTGTTTCCGACGGCGGCCCTGGGGGCGCTGGTGATCTTTGCCGCCACTAAGCTGGTAGATATTCCCGAGTTTCTGCGGCTGAGGGCGTTTCGCCAGGGCGATTTTGCCCTGGCGCTGGCGACGACGGTGGGGGTGCTGGCAACGGATTTGCTGACGGGGGTGGCGATCGCCGTAGGCCTCTCCGTCATCGAACTCTTTGCCCGCATTGCTCGCCCCCACGACGCGGTGATGGGAAAGGTGCCCAACATTGCGGGTCTGCACGATGTTGCCGACTGGCCAGGGGCGACCACAGTTCCGGGGCTGGTGATCTACCGCTACGATGCGCCGCTGTTTTTTGCCAACGCAGTAGATTTTCAGCGCCGCGCCCTGGCGGTGATTGAGGCTGAAGCCGCGCCAGTGGAGTGGTTTGTGATCAATACCGAAGCTATGGTCGAGATCGACATTACCGCCGCCGATATGCTGGTGGAACTGCACGAAACGCTCAGCAAGCGAGGCATTACTCTCGCCCTGGCGCGGGTTAAGCGCGACCTCTACGCTCAGCTTCAGCGATCGGGGTTGCTAGAGCTGATCGGCACCGAACATATCTTCTTTACGCTGCCCAGTGCGATCGACGGGTTTCATCAACGCCAGCAGTCTTAGGGGCAAGCCTGGGGAACAAAAAGAAGCCAGGGTTTTCCGAAAACCCTGGCTTCTAGGTCAACTATTTGAGGAAAATCCTAAGCAGCTACCAATCCCCGATGGCGGAGCAGCGCCTGGGTGCTGGGTTCGCGGCCCCGGAAGGCTTTGAACACTTCCATGGGGTGGCGGCTGCCGCCCAGGGCGAGCACCGTATCGCGGAAGCGGCGACCGGTGGCGGCGATCGCCCCCTCGTTATCCAGCCCGGCCTCCTCAAAGGCGGCAAAGGCATCGGCGCTCAGCACCTCGGCCCAGAAATAGCTGTAGTAGCCCGCCGCATAGCCCCCCGCAAAAATATGGGTAAAGGCGCAGAGAAAGGCATCCTCCGGCAGGGGCTTAAGAATAGAGGACTGCTCGGCGATGCGCTGGCTGACGGAGGTCACCGTCTCGCCGCTGCTGGGCCGGTAGCGGTGGTGCAGCTCAATATCTGTCCAGCCAAAGCGCACCTGACGCAGAATGGCGCTGCCGGTCATAAAAGTGCGGGCGGCAACGATTTTTTGATACAGGTCTTCTGGCAGGGGCGCACCCGTATCCACATGGCGGGCTAGGGTGAGCAGGGTATCGCGGTGGTAGCACCAGTTCTCCATAAACTGGCTGGGCAGCTCTACGGCATCCCACTCGACGTTGTTGATGCCCGATGCACCGGTAAAGTCTACCTGGGTCAACATGTGCTGAAGGCCGTGGCCAAACTCGTGGAACAGGGTCTCTACATCGCGGAAGGTCATCAGGCTGGGCTTGCCATCCACTGGGGGAGCTTGGTTGCACACCAGGTAGGCTACCGGCAGCCGCACCTGGTTGTTGATTTTGCCTCGGTTGATGCAGTCATCCATCCAGGCTCCGCCGCGCTTTTCGGCAGGGCGGCTGTAGGGGTCGAGGTAGAAGTGGGCGATCGGGTCGCCGCTGCCATTCAGCACCTGGAAGTAGCGCACGTCGGGGTGCCACACCGGGGCTTCGCCATCGACGGGGGCAATGGTGACGTCAAAGATGCGGTGGGCCAGGGCAAACAGGCCGTCGAGCACCTGGGGTAGGGGGAAGTAGGGACGCAGCTCTTCATCATTGAGGCCGTACTTTTCTTCGCGAATGCGCTCGGCCCAGAAGGCAGTATCCCAGTGGGTGAGGCTGTCGGCCTCGGTGGCCCCTTTGGATTGGGCGAAGGCTTTGAGTTCATCCAGTTCCTTGACGGCGGTGTCGTAGCTGGCCACCCGTAGCTCGCCCATCAGCTTTTCGATCGCCTCCACAGAAGGGGCCATCTTGCGGGCCAGGCTGAGGTCAGCGTAGGTGGCGTAGCCCAGCAGGTTGGCCATCTCGTGGCGCAGTTCCAGAATTCTCTCAATGTTGGGGCTGTTGTCGAGATCGCCCTCAGAGGCGCGGGTGACAAAGGCGCGGTAGAGCTGCTCGCGCAGGTCGCGGCGGCGGCTGTGCTGCATGAACGGGCCAAAACTGGGGTAGTCCAGCGTGATTCGCCAGGGGCCAGCGGCGGCGGTGGCCTGTTCGTCGCCAGCGTCGCGGGCGGCTTGGGCGGCCTGGGCTAGCAGGCTGGGAGGTAGGCCATCGATTTCTTCAGGCGTCGTCAGGGTAAGGCTAAAGGCCTTGGTGGCGTCGAGCACGTTGTTGGAGAACTTGTTAGTGAGTTCGGCCAGGCTCTGCTGAATCTCGTTGAAGCGGTCTTTTTCAGCGCCCTCCAGCCCTACCCCTGACAGCTCGGCCTCGCGAATGGAAGACTCGACGATGCGCTGCTGGGCCGGGTCGAAGCTAGCCCACTGGTCGCTGGCGCGGAGCTGTTTGAAGGCTTCGTAGAGGGGCTTGCTCTGGCCTAAGCGGGTGGCAAACTGCACCAGAGGCGGCTGCACCTCTTCGTAGGCGGCGCGCAGCTCGGGGCTGTTTTTCACCCCCATCAGGTGACCGACGATGCCCCAGCTCCAGCCCAGGCGCTCTTCGATGCGGGTGAGGGGCTCCACCAGACCCTCCCAGGTGGGGGTGACCTGGGCTTCGAGGGTTTCTAGGGCAGTGGTGAGGTCGTCAAGCAGGGCGGTAATGCCCGGCACAATGTGGGTGGTGTCAATGCTGGCGAAGGGAGGTAGACCGGCACCAATGAGGAGGGGATTTTGCAGAGTGGTAGCTGTCATAGTCGCAGAGTCAATTTGATGTAGAAGGGGACAAAAACGATAGAACTGCTGGGCTGAGACGATTCTCCTCCGGAGAGGTTTTGCCAACGCCCCAGAGCCCTTAGGGCCGCCGCTTGGACGGCCAGCATTTTAGTAGGTAGTGGATTTAGTCGAAGTCATTATGAGTTTGCTTTATAGTGTATCGCAATTTGCTATGTGCCGCACTCTTTGAGGGGCAGGCTGTCAATTACCATAGCCTTTATTTGAGAACTGATCTGATTTCTGTAAAGGCCTGGACCCTGCCTGAGGTATAGATGCTGAATAGCTCGTTTCGGCGGATTGTTACAGGGGTCATCTTTTTTACGCTGACGGTGGTGGCGGCGGTTATTGGCTACATGGTGGCGGGCTGGAACTTCCTCGACGCCATCTATATGGTGGTGATCACGATCTTTGGGGTGGGCTATGGGGAAGTGCAGCCCCTGACCTCACCGCCGCTCAAGGTATTTACGATTTTTGTGATTATTGCGGGGGCTCTATCGGTGGCCTACATCGTGTCGGGCTTCGTGCAAATGATTACCGAAGGGGAAATTCATCGAGCTCTCAATGTGAAACGCATGACCAAAGAAATTGACAGCCTGGAAGACCACGTGATTATCTGCGGCTTTGGCCGGATTGGTCAGCTGGTGGCCCGCAAGCTGAAGCGCGATCGCCAGCCGTTTATCATTGTCGATAATGACCCTGAGCGGGTGGCTTTAGCCCAGGAGCAGGGATACCTGATGCACCAGGGCAACGCCACCGATGAAACCGCCCTGGAGGCGGCGGGCATTCATCGCGCCAAGTCGCTGGCCACGGTGCTGCCCAACGATGCCGCCAACGTGTTTATTACCCTCACGGCGCGGGAGATGAACCCGGCCCTGATGATTTTGGCCCGAGGCGAAATGCCCTCCACCGAAAAAAAGCTGCGGCTGGCGGGGGCCAACCACGTAGTGCTGCCCGCCAGCATTAGCGCCCTACGCATGGCCCATCTGATCAGCCACCCGTCGGCGGTGGATTTTTTATCGCAGACCGATGGTCAACACGGGCTGAACGAGTTTTTGGCGGAACTGGATATTCAGCTCAACGAACTGGTGATCGATGCTACCTCACCGCTGATTGGCGGCACCATTGGCGACATTGAGGTCAAGGGTCAGGGCACGTTTATTACCGTGGCCCTGCGTCGCGCCGATGGTGAGGTGATCATTCACCCCAGCCGGGCTACTTATTTGGCCCTGGGCGACTCGATTATTTTGATGGGCCATCAGGGGGATATGCCGAATTTTGCCCAGCAGAACGCGATCAAGAAGGAGATGCGGTATCGGGGGGCGAGGTTGAGGTAGGGAGTGGATGGGTAGGGGGTAGGGGGTGAGGGGTAGGGAGTGAGTTTACTCCCCACTCCCCACTCCCCACTCACCGACGGGGATTGAGACTGTGACGGCGGCGATCGCCACATACATATCGTCATTTTTATCGTCGAGTTCAGGGATGGCGCGGCCCGCCACCACCATGCCGCCTTCCTTTAGCACCAGGGTCTTTTGGCCAAAGGGCAGCACGGCTAGCACGTCCTCTTGCCGCACCTGGTCGGGGAAGGGGACGGCGACCTGCACTTCGACGAGCATCTCGTTGGGGTGGCTGAGGCCAGCGACTTCCCAAACGCCGGGGAGGGCGTTGTGGGCGATCGCATTGCGCACCGCCCGTGCTGCCGCCACGGTGGGGTCTTGGCCGTGCTGATCGACGCCCATACCCATTTCAATAATCAGTCGCTTGTGGGCCACAATGCATCCTCAGGCGTGAATTGACACCCTTGATTCTACGGGCAACTGTCCTGATGGGCGAATATCAGCGCTGATAGATGGTTTTAAGGGCTAGGACTAGTGGCGATCGTCCGTGTCTGGTCTTAAAGGTTGTATAAAGTAACATTGCCAGGTCTTGATAGCATCCGTGAAACCATCTAATTTATTCTCAATAAAACTAGCAAGGCTCAACCCTTAGGAGGTTGTCTTTCATTTGGATTTTAGGTGCGCAAGGCATGATCAGTCTGCCCTGATTCAGTTTGTTTGAGCAGCCATAGCCTAGCTTTAATCGGTTGGCAATTATTGCCAACACCATTTTTAATCTTCTCCTATAGCAAATTAGCGCGGCGCTCGTCGCGCTAATTTGCCATGGACAATTTGAAATTTTAACGAGGTTCAGCCGTATCTGGTTTGGCTGGACATGCCTAATCACAAAGTTCATTTTGTGCGCTTTACACGGCCTAAAACCTTAACTTTCACAACCTAATCTAAATGTCGTCATTAGAACTCACGGCGTCTCCTGACTTAGCTGGTTGGCTGCGGGAGCAATCACTCAGTGTTGCTTTTACCACCTACCAAACCAACCGCCTGTTTTTTATGGGCACTACCCCAGACAATCGGTTGGCACTGCACGAACGGCTATTCGATAAACCCATGGGCCTCTACGCCCAGGGCGATCGCCTTTACATGAGCACCCGCTATCAGCTTTGGCAGTTTGAAAATTGCCTTGAGCTAGGCACCCAACAGCTTGGGGCAGATCGGCTCTACGTTCCTAGGCTGGCTTACACGACGGGTGACCTCAATATTCACGATGTCGTGCTCACTCACCGGTCTACTGAGCAACTGGGGGCAGAACACCCAGACATTTTGTTTGTCAATACAGACTTTAGCTGCCTCGCTACTCTCAAACCCGGCTATAGCTTTGCTCCCGTCTGGCAGCCGCCGTTTATTTCTAAGCTGGCTGCCGAAGACCGTTGTCATCTCAATGGTTTAGCCATGGTGGAGGGCCAACCCGCCTTTGTCACGGCCTGTAGCACCACCGACACGGCCGCAGGCTGGCGTGACCATCGGGTCAACGGTGGGGTGGTGATGCATGTGCCCAGCAGTGAGATTGTGGCAACCGGGCTATCGATGCCGCATTCGCCCCGATGGTATGGGGGCAAGCTGTGGCTGCTCAACTCAGGCACGGGCGAGTTGGGCTATCTCGATGACCAGCAATTTGTGCCGATTACCTTTTGCCCCGGCTTTGTCCGGGGCTTAGCTTTTTTTGAGCACTACGCATTCGTCGGCTTGTCAAAGCTGCGATCGCGCACCTTTGGGGGTCTGCTGCTTGAAGAACGCCTCGCCAAAGAGGGCAGAGAACCGCAGTGTGGCCTGATGGTAATTGACCTGACCACGGGTGAAACGGCTCATTGGCTGCACCTCGACGGGGTGGTCGAAGAATTGTTTGATGTGGTGACGCTGCCCGGTGTGCTTCAGCCCAAAGCGTTGGGCTTTCAAAACGAAGATATTCAGCGGCTGGTGACCTTTCCGGGCTCCAATGGCATTGTCACCACCAAGCCCACGGTCAAACGTCCCAGCCAAGGCGCGATCGCTCCAGTTCCGGGCTTACCCAAAGAAGCCTGGGAGTCGCCGCAACCTGCACCGTCGCCCCCACAACCGCTTTCCTCCCCCACGCCCCTTGCCGTCAAGTTTCAGCGGGTCTTTCACCTCACCCCTGAAAACCTGGCAAACTATGACGCCTTTACCTTTCCTAGCCTGCAAAAGCGCTGGAGCCATCAGCCGCAGCGCGGTGAGCTGATCGGCATCTCAGCCGCCGTCAATGGCGAGATGGTGGGGATGGCGATCGCTGAATGTCTCCCCGACCAGCGGGCCGAGCTGCTGTCGCTGTTTGTGGCACCGGCCTGTCGGCAACAGGGCATTGGCAAGCGGTTGGTCAGCCACCTGGAGCAAAGTCTGGTGGGGCAGGGCTGCGTTGAGGTGGAGTTGACCTATGCCGTAACGCCCCTGACCAGCGCGGCGTTAGAGCCGCTGCTGCACCAGCACCAGTGGATGCCACCGCAAAGTGTGGATGGAGTCAGTGCGGCGAGGCGATCGCTCAAAGTTTTGAATCAGGGCCAGTAACCGTGCGCAAGGCGTGCAATTTCAAAACCCAAAGGATTTAGTTCAAATCATGTCGTACCGAGGTTAAACCATGACCTGTCGAGATCAAAACACCACGTTTTGCAGGCAAAACATAACCCCTCGGAGTGACTCGGGTTAAGTCGCTTCGAGGGGTAAAACCAGCCCTGCCTCTGACCCTGTGCAATCTGAGGCGAGGAAGCCCGTTACAGCACAACTTCAGGGTGTTTTCTCAACTGCTCTTTATAACTTTAAACGAAAAATAACCATGGCAACACCTAGTTTCAATAGCCCGATCGCCAATCCCTTTGGCTTGAGAAATATTCGGACTATCACCAGTCCCCTCAATGCGTATGCCCCCGATCCGGTCTTTGTCGATATTGACAACGATGGCGACCTCGATCTCTTCGTTGGCAGCGATATCAACAATGACAGCGGCAGCCGCACGTTCTACTTCGAGAACACGGGCACAGCCTCTGCACCCAGCTTTGCCGCTCCCCTCGTCAACCCCTTTGGGCTGGGCTTTTCCAGGGGGTACAACTCCCCCGACTTTGCCGATATTGATGGCGATGGCGACTTCGATGCCTTTATCGGAGACAGTTTTGGCAATACGCTGTTTTTCCGCAACACGGGCACAGCCGCAGCCCCGACCTTTACGGCAGCAACCAGCCCCTTTGGCGATATTGGGGCTTACATCAAGCCCACCTTTGCCGACATTGATGGCGATGGCGACCTCGATGCTTTCTTCGGAGAAGAGTATGGCAACACGCTCTACTTCCAGAACACGGGCACCCAGACAGCGCCCAGCTTTGCCGCCCCCGTCACCAACCCCTTCAATCTGCGCGATCTTAATCCCGCTCCCTTCACGTTTGATAATGCCAGTCCTGACTTTGCGGATGTGGATGGCGATGGCGACCTCGATGCCTTCATCGGGGCTTTTAACGGCAACACGTTTTTCTTTGAGAATATAGGCACCCGAACAGCGCCTAGCTTTGCCGCTCCCGTCACTAACCCCTTCGGGCTGAGCGATGTCGGGGGCAACAGCAATCCCACCCTTGCCGATATTGACAACGATGGCGACCTCGATGCCTTCATCGGAGAACTTTTCGGCGATACCAGATTCTTCGAGAATACGGCGAACGACCCCAGCCTCAGCGTCGCGGCTGGCACCAATGCGGCTGAACCGAGCACACCGGGCAGCTTTATCCTCAGCCTTAGCAAAGCTGCTCCTGCTGGTGGTCTCACTGTTGTCTACACCCTGAGCGGCACTGCTACCAACGGCACTGACTACACCACGCTGCCTAGCACTGTCACCTTTGCGGCGGGAGCGACTACTGCGACTGTCACGGTTGCCCCGATCGCCGATGCGCTGGTAGAGGGCAATGAAACGGTCATCCTCACCCTGGTCGATGGGGCAAGGTATACCTTGGGTGCGAATACCACCGCTACGATTACCCTCACTGATCCGGCCAATCAATCGCCGACTGCCGTTAACGACACGGCCACCACCAATGAGGACACTCCAGTTACGATCAACGTCCTGGCAAACGACACTGACCCCAACAGCGACCCCCTCAGCCTCGACAGCTTTACCGACCCCACCAATGGCACCGTCACTCGCAACGACAACGGCACCCCGACTGACCTAACTGATGACCAGTTGCTCTACACCCCCAACGCCAACTACAACGGCAGCGATAGCTTTACCTACGCTATCAGCGATGGCAACGGCGGCACCGCCACCGCTACCGTCAACCTGACGGTTAACAGCGTCAATGACCCAGCCACCATCAGCGGCACCGCAACCGGGGCCGTCACCGAAGACCTGAATGTGGTCAGCGGCAACCTCAGCACCGTGGGCAGCCTCACCGTTGCGGATGTCGATACTGGGGAGAATACATTCAAAACCACCGTTGCCTCTGCCAGTGGCAATCTGGGCAGCCTCAGCATTACCGCAGCCGGAGCCTGGAGCTACAGCGTCGCCAACAGTGCGGTGCAATCGCTCGGTGCCGGAGCCACCAAGATAGAAACCTTTACCGTCACCTCGTTCGATGGCACCGATACTCAGGCTATTGCCGTTACCATCAACGGCGTCAACGACGCCCCTGTAGCGGGCACAGACTCCCTAGGTGCTGCTCAGGGCATTCCACTGACGGTTTCGGTGGCTAGCCTGTTGGCCAACGACAGCGATATCGATCAAGGCGATGTGCTGTCCATTACTGGAGTGAGTAATGCGGTAGGGGGTACTGCTGCCTTCAACAACAACGGCACGCCTGGTAATGCTGCCGATGATTTCATCACCTTCAACCCCACCGGCAGTGGTTCCGGCAGCTTCGCCTACGCCCTCAGCGATGGCAAGGGCGGCACAGCGCTAGGTACGGTCAACATCCTGATTGGCTCCCGCCAACTGGGAGGCAATGGCGTTGATACTCTCAATGGCAATGCGGGTAATGATTACCTAGACGGAGGCAATGGTGCTGATACCCTCAATGGCAACGCGGGCAACGATATTTTGCTAGGGCAGAACGGCGATGACCTGCTTACAGGTGGGGCTGGAGCCGATACATCGACTGGCGGCAATGGAGCCGATACCTTCCGCTACACTGCTCTATCAGAGTCGTTACTCAGCAACTTCGATCGCATCACCGACCTCAAGATCGGCACCGACATTATTGACGGCCCTACTACTGTCAGTGCTGCCAATGTGGCTGAACTGGGAGCCGTAAGCGCCCTGACTCAAGCGGGCATTGGTGCCGTGCTCACCAACGGCAGCTTTGGGGTCAACCGGGCCGCCACCTTTAGCCTCGGCTCTCGCACTTTCCTGGCGCTCAACGACGGTAACTCTGGGTTCCAGGCCGCCAGCGATGGGGTGATTGAGATTACCGGGTTCAGCGGGGGCTTGGCTAGCTTGGCGATCGCCTAGTGCTCTGCTCAATAGAGCATCAGGTAATTAGAGGCTTATAGTCTTTTCCCCAACCCCAGCGGTAGATAGCTCCTTGAGAGCGCATCTACCGCTGGGGTTGCTGCTTTTGGGGCATGGCTGGTGAGGGCGCGACGCCCCCTCAATTTAAATGAGATAGGTTGTCGATTGTTTGTTTACTCCTATAACTTTCCTATAGGATTCTTCTACTCTTAGCTTCAAGTCATCTCGCTTTGCCTATGCTTGGAAGACAAGCCGATTCCAAGCATAGGGCGTTCCTTCCTAGGGAATAAAAGGGGCTAAATATGCCCAGTCATTCAATCCTTTTGATTGAGAACGAAGCTGGTCTTCGAGATGTCTTAGGCGACTGCCTAAGTGAGCTTGGGGGTTGGGAGGTTAGGCTTTCAGAGTCTATTCAAGAAGGCATTAAATTGTGTGAAGAGAAGCGACCAGATGTCATTTTAATTGATGCGTCTACCCCTGAAAATGATGCAATACTGCTTGTAGAGCAGCTAAAGCAGTACTCTGTGAGCCAGTCGGTGCCCATACTTCTAATTAGCTCTCGGGCTAACTGGTTTACCCTAAAAGAGTTTCGCCAGATGGGTTTTTCTGGGGCAATTAGCAAGCCCTTTAACCCGTCTACCCTGTCGTCTCAGGTATATCGCCTTATGACATCAGAAAACCCTAAGCCTTAATCTGCTACGCCGAGGTTTGGTCTAGACTTTGGTCGTAGAGCCTGAACTCTAGATACTCTAGAGTGGCTCTAAATTCAGGAAAGCAGGGGATTTTTTCTAAATTCTTTTGCTTGGTTGATAAACCGTACTAGGAGAATAGTTATGTCTACGCTGACAGTTTGGAAATTTAAAACCCCCGAAGGGGCAGAAAAGGCGCTTGCCAAGCTAAGCGATCTGCAAAAGCAGGAGATTGTCAAGGTGCTCGATGCTGCCGTGGTGACCTGGCCGCCTGGGCGCAGCAAGCCCAAAACCTACCAGGCGGTGAGCACCACGGGTATTGGTGCCCTGGGCGGAGCCTTTTGGGGCATGCTCTTTGGCCTGATTTTCTTGGTGCCGCTGTTTGGTCTGCTGGTGGGGGCGGCGGCAGGGGCACTGTCGGGCAAGTTTACCGACTACGGCATTAACGACGACTTCATTAAAGATCTCCGCGACAAGGTGACCGAGGGTACCTCGGCCCTATTTTTGCTCACCGGCCAGGTGACGGTAGATAAGGTGAGCGAAGCCTTTGCCCCCGATGAGATTGGCGAACTGATTCAGTCGAACCTGAGCGCTGAGCAGGAGGCCAAGCTGCGGGAAGACTTTGGCGCTGAGCTGTAGCGGCCTATCTGGAGGGAAGGGGATGCCTTGGGGCGTTGGCGTTGGCGTTCGCGTTCGCGTTCGCGAAGCGTCTCTTTTAGAGAAAGCGTCTCTTTCAGAGAAAGCATCTCTGGAGGAGAATCGCCTAAACGGCTCAAGCATCTCATCCCTCGACTATTCCCGTAATGCTAAATGCGGTAAAGCCCAATGTTTAAGCAACGCAATTTACTGATTGGATTAATTGGAATTGTCGCCGCGATCGCGATCGCCTCGATTCCCCAAGCTACGGCTCAGACGCCTATTCCTACCCCCACTCGCCCCGCTGCGATGAGCCTTTTTCAGGGGCGGGGTGTGGCGCAGGGGGCGGCGTTTAGTCGGGGTCGCAATGCGAATGTGGCGCTCACCCTCGATGCCGAAAACTTTGGCCTGGAGATGACGGAAATCCAGGCGGCCAATGTGCGGGGTCAGACTCCGGGGCGAGTGCAGTATCGAGGAGCCATTACCCGCCGCACCGACGACCCAGCCAATGCCAACAGTTTCAGCCTTTTTACCCGAATCCGCAGCTTTGATTCATCGCAAAACCTGCGCATTATCACCAACACCACCGGCACCTGCCGCATTGAGGTGTTTAACTCGCGGGTGCTCTCCAGCAGTTGCAGCACGATCGCCGACAACAGCGAGACCGATTTTTTGGGGCTAGAGCAGTTTTAGAAAGTGCTTAATTTTGAGTTTTGAGTTTTGAATTAATCACAGAACCTAGCTTGTCTAATGCCAGCTGTAGGGGGCTTTGTTGCATGAATAGTTCAAGCGTCGGGGGTTCTGTGGCAGGAACCGTGAACTAAGCCTCAACCGGATAGCTCTCGGGCTTGGCCAGTTGAATCATGCGGTTGAGCGCCGCACATTGCAAGAAGAGCTCAACGGCCTGATTGTCAAAGCTCCGCGAGCGGACTCGTCCGCCAAAGGTGACCTTGAGGCGAAACATCGTGGTTTCAGCCAGCGACCGGCGATGATAGCCGCTCTCGTGCTTCCAAGCCGAGCGGCCAATCTGGTCAATGCGCTGCAAGATTTGGTCTCTGGGGTGGGTCGGAACTGTCTCCTGGGGGCGACAAGGTTGGGCGTCGTGGCGAGGGGGAATTGTTGCTACAGCGGCGCGTTGGGCAATGGCCTCATGGCATGCAAAGGTGTCGTAGGCTCCATCTCCCGAGACTTGGGCGATCTCACCGGCAATGCCCTCCAGCAAACTGGGCAAGACCTCGCTGTCGTGGAAGTCGTTGGTGGTCACCTCAGCTACCACGATCTCACCCGTGGCCTCATCGACACCGAGATGGAGCTTTCTCCAGGTGCGCCGTTTGCTTACCCCATGCTGCCGGGCTTTCCATTCTCCCTCTCCGTAGACTTTGATGCCTGTCGAATCCACCACAATATGACGCGCATGGCTGAACGGCTGAACCGGCATCGTCACCGATAGCGCGGCCAATCGGCGCGATATCGTGCTGTGGTCGGGCACCGGCAAGGTAATGTTCAGCAGCTGAAAGAGCGATTCGACAAAGCCCTGCGCCTGACGTCCGGCCAAGTGAAACAGGCTCTTGAGGGTCGCCACCGTCGCAATGGCGGTATCACTGTAGGTCTAAGAGGCCCCTCGTTGTCTTGTCGGTGGGCTGGCCAACCATTGGTCAATCACATCCTTGCTCAACCACACGCTGAGGCTGCCGCGCTGCTTCAGACCAGCATTATACTCAGACCAGTTACGGACTCGGTGCTGCATCGGCATCAGGTTTTGGGTGGTACTTAAACCTTAGGCCATCACCCCGTCCGTAACACCCTATTTATGCAACAACGCCGAAAAGGGCTACCATGTCCCCGCCGTTGTGGACGACAACGGCGGGCTGCAAGTGGTGGCTGAACCCGGCGGCACCAAGGTGATGGATGACGCTGTCGACGAAATCATCGAAGCGGTACTGGCCAAGGGCGGCGAGGTGATGCTTTTAGAGGATGGTGCCCTGCCCGACCATCACCACATTGCCCTGACGCTGCGCTACTAGCAGGCCGTTTTGATACGAGTTTCAGCTCGCTAAAGCAAAACTACTCAATACCAGCGATGCCCCTGCGTAAATGGTTATCTCAACGAAGACAGGCGTCTGCCCTGGGCACCCCTAGCCCCATCGACGGGAAGACTCAGGCGGCGGCGATCGCAGCCGGGCATCTGCCCTCGCCCAATCTGGTCAAGGCCCTAGTCAATGACGCCTACGATCGCTTCAAATCCATAGACGAGGGCGCTGTAGCCGACTACATCCCTGCTCTGGCGGCGGTGCCGCGCGAGCTTGGGGTCTGCGTGGTGGGCACCAACGGCGCGATCCACGGCGCAGGCGACACCTCCTACGAATTTTCGATTCAGAGCGTGTCGAAGCCCTTTGTGTTTGCGCTGATCTGCCAGGCGATTGGCGAAGATGTGGCCCAGGCAAAGCTGGGGGTCAACAGTACCGGCCTGCCCTTCAACTCGGTGATCGCCCTAGAGCGCATCGACGAAGGCACCAATAACCCGATGGTGAATGCTGGGGCGATCGCCACCACCAGCCTGGCCCCCGGCGACACCGCCGAGGCCAAGTGGCAGTTCATTCAGGGGCAGCTGTCGCGGTTTGCGGGGCGAGACCTTACCCTCAACCAGGCGGTGTACGAATCGGAAGCGGCCACCAACCAGCGCAACATCGGCATTGCCAAGCTGCTGCAAGCCTACGATCGCATCTTCTTCGACCCGGTTGAGGCTACCGATGTCTACACCAAACAGTGCTCCCTCAATGTCACCGCACGGGATCTGGCGGTGATGGCCGCAACGCTGGCTAACGGTGGTGTCAACCCCATCACCCACGACGCCATCATTGACCCGATCCACTGCCAGCATGTGCTGGCGGTGATGGTCACCGCCGGGCTGTACGAAAACTCTGGCGATTGGCTCTACGAAACCGGGCTACCTGGCAAAAGCGGCGTCAGCGGCGGCTTAGTCACCGTTTCCCCCGGTAAGGGCGGCCTTGCCACCTTTGCCCCGCCGCTAGATGAGGCGGGTAACAGCATTAAGGGGCAGCTGGTGACGCAGTTTTTGTCGGAACAACTGGGCCTGAATTTGTTTGCCTCCCGTCCAAGCCGTGAGGTGATTGGTTAAAAACGTTTTCCTGTGGTTGGCAGCGTCCACCCTACCTGTCTGCGCCGAAATTCTTCGTACCGCAAGATTTGGGGCAGACACGTCGGTCTGCCCCAACAAGTCCACTCCCCACCCCCTACCCCTCACCCCTCCGGAGACCCTCCGATGACCACCAACTCAATTCCCTCAACCAACACCGATATAGAGGCCAAAGACTCCTGGCTGCCGATGGTCGTGATCGGCATGGGTCAGGTGCAGATGTCCCTCAACATCAACGCCCTGCCCGTGTCTATCGGCAACATTGTCAACGAATTTGACACGTCCCCTACTACGGTCGGCACGGCGATCGTGGCCTATTCCCTAGCGGTGGCGGGTTTTGTCATGCTGGGGGGCAAGCTGGGCCAAAAGTTTGGTTCCCTAAATGTGTTTCGGGTGGCCACTGGCCTGCTGCTGCTGGCCATGGTGCTGATGACCTTTAGCTCCAGCGCCGAGATTATGATTGTGGCCCAGCTGATTGCGGGGCTGGCGGCGGCGGCGATCGTGCCCACCCTGGTGGTGCTGATTGCCAACAACTACTGAGGCAAGCAGCAGTCTGCGGCTCTGGGCATTCTCGGCGCGGTGCAGGCGATTACCACCGTCACCGCCTTCTTTTTAGCCGGTGCCCTCGGCACTTGGATCGGCTGGCGCTGGGCCTTTGGCATCATCATTCCGTTTACGGCGGTGGTGCTGCTGCTCAGCCTGCGCCTCAAGCCCGTGCCCAAAATTCCCGGCGTCAAAATTGACTGGGTGGGGGTCGTGCTGGCGGCCCTGTCCATCATTTTGATCAGCGTCGGCGTCAACAACTTAAACAGCTGGGGCTTGCTGCCCGCCCGAGCGGCGGCCCCCTTTGCGCCCTTGGGCGTGTCACCGGCTCCGATTATGGTGGTGCTGGGTGTGGTCGGGGTGCAGCTGTTTATTGCCTGGGCTCAGCGGCGGCAGGCGGCCCAGCTTACCCCCCTGCTAGCTTTGGAGGTGATCGACTCTCCCCAGGAGCAGGCGGCGGTGTACTCGATGATGTCCATTGTCATTCTGGGCAACGCCCTGACTTTTTTGGTGCCGCTCTACATTCAAATGGTGCAGGGTCGCAGCAGCTTTGACACCTCGGTGGCGATGATTCCCTACCAGCTGGCGGTGTTTGCCGCCGCCATCTCCATCGTGCGCCTCTTCGATCGCCTCTCCCCGCGCCAGATTGCCCGCAACGCTTTCATGCTGGCGTCGGTGGGCATGGTGGTGCTGGCGATCGTGATGAACAACCAGTGGGGCACCCTGCCAGTCATCCTGGGTCTGATTTTGGTGGGTCTGGGCCAGGGCTCGCTGGTGACGCTGCTGTTTAACGTGCTGGTCACCGCGTCACCGAAGGAGCTGGCGGCGGATGTGGGAGCCCTGCGCGGCACCGTCAACAACCTGGCGGCGGGGGTGGGTACGGCCCTGGCCGGAGCGCTGGTGGTGGGCATTCTCAGCCTCAACATTCAGCGGGGCGTGGTCGATAACCCCAACCTTCCCCCAGAGCTGATTCAGCAGGTCAACCTGGACAATGTCACCTTTGTCCGCAACGATCGCCTCGAAACCACCCTGGCGACCACCACCGCCACCCCGGAACAGGTGGCCGCAGCGGTAGAGATCAACGCCGCCGCTCGGCTGCGGGCCTTGAAGCTCTCTTTCTTCACCATGGCGGTGCTGGCGCTGTTGGTGATTGTGCCCTCCCGGCGGCTGCCTGGCTATGTGCCCGGCGAGGTGCCCAGCCTGCCTACTCCAGACCAGTAACTTATCTAGCTTAGGTGTGATGCTTAGCCACTTTGAGCCAGTGTCGAGGTTACCCATGTCAGCATTTGCTTTCAGGACTCAGTCGGTGGATATAGCACGACCCGCTCGCTGATCTGAGATGCTGGAATTCTGTAACAACAGACACCTTAAGGAAAAATCACCATGGGTACCGATCAACAACTGGGCGCGCTGGTCATCATTGGCGGCGCAGAAGATAAAGAAGGCGACTGCGTTGTGCTGCGGGAGTTTATTCGTGCCGCTGGCGGGGTCGATGCCGAGATTGCTGTAATGACCGCCGCGACCAGCCTGCCCGGCGAAGTGGGCGATGAGTACATTCGCGTGTTTGAGCGGCTGGGGGCCAAGCGGGTCGATGTGGTGCACACCGATCGCCGAGAAGATTCTGAACGCGAAGACAATTTAGAAAAAGTTAAAGGGGCCACCGGCATCTTCTTTACCGGCGGCGACCAGTCTCGCATTGTGGATTTTATCAAAGGCACCCCCCTCGACGACGCGATTCACCAGCGCCATCGGGAAGGGGCCGTGATCGCCGGCACCAGCGCTGGTGCCGCAATGATGCCCGACGAAATGATTGTGGGCGGTGCTTCGGTGTCGAACCCCAGCGTCGATGCGGTGGAAATGGGCCCAGGCATGGGCTTCTTGCCGGGGATTGTGGTTGACCAGCACTTTGCCCAGCGGGGCCGTCTGGGTCGGCTGCTGGCCGCCCTAGTGCTACAGCCCGCCGTCATCGGCCTGGGCATTGACGAAAACACGGCCATCATCGTCACGGGCGATGAGTTTTCGGTCGTAGGGGCCGGCACCATCACCGTGGTCGATGAAACCACCGCCACCCACAACAACCTAGACGGGTTGCTGAAGGATGAACCCATTGCCCTGTGCGGCGTCAAGCTGCACATTTTGCCCCACGGCTACCGCTTTAACCTCAAGACCCATACCCCTCTCGTGTAAATAGGAGATGCTCTATGGCCCAGCCCTCTGACGGTTCGCGCGTTCCGCGCCCCCCTCTTTCTTAGATGCCATCGTTCCCCTGGTGGTGTTGATTGGCCTAATTGGCGGGGCGGTTACTCTCTTTGGGCTGGCGGCCATCGATGGCCCGGTGCAGGTGGCGCTCATTCTCAGCGCCATAGTGGCGGCTATTGTCGCCCTCAAAAACGGCAACCCCTGGTCTGAGATCAGCGCTGCCGGGGGCCGCGCCGTGGCCTCGGTGACCAGCGCCATTTTTATCTTGCTGGCGGTGGGGGCGCTGATCGGCACCTGGAATATGGCGGGCACCATTCCTACTCTGGTGTACTACGGCATTCAGATCTTGCAGCCGGGCTGGTTTTACGTGGCCTCGGCGCTGATCTGCGCCATTGTCTCGGTGGCGATCGGCAGCTCCTGGACGACCGCTGGCACGATTGGGGTGGGGCTGGTGGGCATTGCCACTGTGCTGGGGGTCTCCCTGGCGGTGACGGCGGGGGCGGTGATCTCGGGGGCTTACTTTGGCGACAAGACCTCGCCGCTCTCCGAAACCACGGTGCTGAGCGCCCAGCTCGTGGGCACCGACATCTATACCCACATTCGCGCCCAGCTCTGGACCTCGGGGCCAGCCTTCCTGATTGCCCTGGTTGTGTTTGCCATCATCGGCAGCCAAACCGAGGTCACCGCCGGGGTAGAAACCGTTACCGATCTGACCCAGCTCGATCAGCTATTTTGGATTACGCCCCTGACGTTGTTCCCCATGTTCCTGCTGGGGTTTCTCTCCTACCGCAAGGTGCCCGCTTCGTTGGCGATTATGGTGGCGGCACTGGTGGGAGGGCTGACGGCGGTGGTGCTGCAACCTGACGCAGTGATGCGCTTTGTGAATGAGCCGGGGGCGGCAGCGCCGCTGTTGTTTCTCAAGGGGATTTGGCTGGCCATGGCCAACGGCTTTAGCGAAAATTCGGGCATTGCCGATGTCGATCGCCTGATCTCGCGCGGCGGCATGGACAGCATGCTCTACACCCTGTGGATTATTATTGGGGCCGTGACCTTTGGCACCACTATGGAAGAGTTTGGCATGCTGACCAAGCTGATTAACCCGGTGCTGCTGCGGGCGCGTACCCAGGGCAAGCTGTTTGCGACGGCGGTAGCTACGGCGATCGGTCTAAATATTTTTGCGGGTGACCAATACATTGCCCTGGTGCTGCCCGCCCGCATGTTTCGCATCGAGTTTCAAAAGCGGGGGTTGCAGCCCCAAAACCTGTCGCGTCTAGCCGCCGATGCGGGTACTGTGACCTCAGCCCTGATACCGTGGAATTCTTGCGGTGCGTTTATGGCGGTGACGCTGGGGGTTTCTACATTCTTGTATTTTCCCTTCGCGATTTTTAACATCGCCAGCCCCATTCTGTCTTTGCTTTACGGCATTACGGGCTTCAAAATTGACAAGCTGCCCACCGCCCCCGGCCCCACCGCTGAGGCGCTTTAGGCCAGGGCAGCTGCGCTACCGCTGGTGTCCCTAAATTCCGCTAAGCCACTATGACGACTCTCATCAATCCAAGTTCCGTCTCTGACCTCGCTAAGACCATCTATACCGGCGATATCCTCCAGGGGGTGCCGGTGATCAGCCACCTGGGGGTGGGCGACCTAGCGGCGGGGCACAGCCATCGGTTTTTCTTTGAAGGGGTGCAGATGGCAACGGGCCAGCACTGGTATGTGCCGGTGGTGGTGGCCAAGGGCGATCGCCCCGGCCCCTGCGTCGGGCTGGTGGCGGGCATTCACGGCGATGAGGTGAGTGGCATCGATGCGGCCCAGCGGGTGATGGCCCAGCTCGACCCCACGGCGATGGCGGGCAGCGTGGTGGCGGTGCTAGGGGTGTCGCGCCCGGCGGTGGAGTACACGCGATCGCACTGGCTGACGGCCCAGGGCGGCGGCTCCCAGGTTGACATGAACCGGGTCTGGCCCGGCGATGAAACCGGCGTCAATGCCGCCACGCGCCACGCCGGGCTGCTGTGGAATCGCCTGCTGATCACCAACGTAGACCTGGTGATCGACTACCACACGGTGACCACCGGCAGCGACTTTACCCTGTTTCTGTTTGCCGATCTGCGCCAGCCCACGGTGCGGCAAATGGCCGAGCTGTTTCCGGTGGAGCAAATTCAAAACGATCCGGGGCTAGTGGGCACCCTCGAAACGGCCCTGGTCGCGGCGGGCATTCCGGCCCTGACGGTGGAAATTGGTGGCCCCAGACGGTTTGACGCCAGCAAAATTGCGCTGGCGGTGGAGGGCAGCCTCAACGTTCTCAAGCACTACGGTTTAGTCGATGGCCCCCTGGGACGCACCGCTGCCGAGGTGGGCACGGTCTACGGCGACGCGCTGGAAACGATTCGCGCCACCACAGGCGGTTTTTTAGAGCTGCTGGTGGATTTGCGCGATCGCGTCATCCCTGATCAACCCGTCGCGATTCAGCGCAATGCCTTTGGGGATGTGGTGGCCGAGTACCGGGCTAGCGTGGCGGGCGAAGTCGCTGTGGTAGCCCGCGACGCCCTCTGCGAGCCGGGCTCGCGGGTAATGCAGATTCTCTACAGTCGCGATGAAGCGGCAGTTTAGAGAGCTGGTTTTTTAGATCCATCTTGCTTTTTAGGGAAGGCAATACTGTGGGATTAAGGGGGGTGAGCGATCGCCCCAAGTCCATTGATGGGCAAGGTTTACATCTATTAATTTCACTAACTTTCTCGGCGACATACAATTTTTTTAGTCGTTTCAGTTCACCGCTGCAAATTTCGCCGCCCCCTTAATAACGAAAGAAGAGGAAACGATCATGACAACGGATTTTTTGTCTAGCGAAGAGATTAAAAAGTCAACTAATTGGGTGATTTTTCTCAGCATTGCGCTGATTGTGCTGGGCACCTTGGCAATCATTTCGCCCATGGTGGCCTCCGCCTTTTTCACCGCCATGATGGGATGGATTTCCCTGATCAGCGGCATCGTCATGGTGATTCAGTCCTTTCGATCGCATCCGGTCAGAGGGTTTTGGCTCAACCTGATCGTCGGTATTTTCTACGCTGTGGCGGGCCTTTATATTCTGTTTAACCTGGGGGCGGCGCTGCTGGCCCTTACCTTTGCCTTTGGCGTTTTGTTCATTGTTGAGGGCGTTTTTACCATTGTGATGGCCTTTACCCAAAAGGCGGGCCGCAGCATGTCGTGGCTGGTGGCCCTCAACGGTGTGGTTACCCTGATTCTGGGCATTATGGTGCTCAACCGCTGGCCCGTCAGCGCCCTGTGGCTGATCGGCCTGTATGTGGGTATTAGCCTGCTGCTCAGTGGCGTCAGCCTGCTGGCTGCCGCGCTGGCCGCCCGCAAAACTGTGGGCAATGACGCTCCTTTGGGCGATGTCTAGGAGCTGGCTTTGTTGTCTAATTGAGATCTCCAGCCTCAGCCCGGCCAACGTCATTCTCGTCGTTGGATAGAACCTGACCACCGCCATGCGCCGACCCAAACGCCTGATTCGTCATTACCTGCAGCAGGTGATGGGTGCAGCGCGGCGGCGGGCCTACGGCTTAATTAAAATCCCCCAGGTGCAGCAGTTTATTCGCGTTGGCCACGCAGCCAAGGGGCTGCTCTACGGCTTGATTGGGTTGTTTGCCATCCACGACTTGCGCTACGGCCAAAAGGTGTCTGGCAGCGAGGGGGTTTTAGTTACCCTGGGCCGACAACCCCTGGGTAGCGTGATCCTGGGGCTGCTGGCCCTGGGGCTGCTGGGGTACGTGCTGTGGCGCTTGATTCAGGCTCTCTTTGACCCAGGGGGTTCAGAAGATCTCGGTATTCGCCAGGTGATTCAGCGGTGTGGCTATGGAGCCAGCGGCTTGGCCTACTTCGGCATCGCCCGAACCGCTGGCAATCTGGCCCTAGGCTTAGTCTTTGACTTTGATGACACCTTCGAAGATGTGGCGTCGGTGCTGTTTGAGCGTATCATCGGCCCCTGGGTGCTTTTTGCAGTGGGCTGCTGCATTATCGGAGTTGGTATGACCTATATTTACGGGGCGTTTACCGGCAGCTACATTAGTCAGTTTCGCGCCGAACTCGACAGTTCGGTCAAGCGGTGGGTGGTCTGGATTGGCAAGCTTGGCATTACAGCTCGGGGAGTCAGTTTTGTCTTAGTCGGCAGCTACTTAGTTAAGGCTGCTTACTTTTTAGATTCTGATTCAGCCGGAGGTCTCAGCTATGTGTTTGATCAGTTAGACGATGACTATTGGGGAAAAATTTGGCTGGGGGCGATCGCCTTTGGGTTTATCGCCTACGCGGTCTACATGGTAGTCGCCGCCCTTTACCGCAAATTTCCGACCAGTCCTCTCAGGGTTATCTGAAGGTAGCCTACCTCTAAATATCAGACTGCCAAAACTCCAGGGATAGTTTTGCCCTCGAATGCAGGCTCAAAACTGGCGGCGCGAGAAGATCAGGCTGGCTAAGGCCAGCAGCAGCCCCGTGTACAGCAGCCCGTAGAGGGCGTGGCCCCAAAGTTCTGGGGCGGTGGGCAGCAGTTCAAAGCCGTAGGCTGCCCCATTGCGCAGGTTGAGGCGTTCTAGATCGGGCAGCATCAGGTAGAGCACATTGGTGAGGCGCTGCACCGCTGGGGTCTCGCTGAGGTTGCCAAAGGCCACCAGGTCTTGGCTGAGGTGGCCCATCAGGTACACTGCGAAAGTTAGCAGCGTGGCTAGCAGCGAGCTGGTAAACACCCCAAACACCATGGCCACGGCCACCAGCAGCGCCGCCTCCAGGGTCATAAACAGCAGCGCCAGCCCAATGCTGCCCAGAGAAAATGGCACGCCGCTGACCCCCAGTACCACGATAAAAATGGCACCTAGGGCGGCGATCAGCACCGCCAGCACCGCCGTCAGGCCCAGGTGCTTGCCCACGATGAACTCGGCCCGGCTGACGGGCTTGGCAATCAGCACCAGCACCGTGCGCTTTTCAATTTCTTTGTTGATCAGGCCGGTGCCCACAAACACCGCCACCACTACGCTCAGCAGGTGAATGCCCGCCAGACCCAGATCCAGCAAAATCTTGTTTTCGGCCCCGGCGGAGATGTCGGGCAGCAGCACCCGAGCGATCACCAGCAGCAGGGCGAACAGGGCCACCAGGTAGAGAATGCGATCGCGGATCACCTCTAAAAATACGGTGCGGGCAATCACCCCCACCCGAGACAGCACCACTGGCTTGACCACTCCTGTACCCCTTACGACGAGCTTTGCTGTTGTGTGCCCCTAGGATGCCCAGCCTGACGCGGCGTTTGCAGGTCGCAGGTGAGGCTGGCCCACTGGGTGGTGGTGTATCCCGGCGCGGCGGTCTCGGCATCGACGGGGCTGCTGCGGTTGACGGGCATCAGCAGGCAGGTTTTTTCTAGGTAGTAGCCGCTTGGGTTGGCGGCGGGCCCCGACCAAATCGCCCACAGCTTGAGGGTGTAGCCGTCGCCGTTAGCCAGGGGCTGAAAGTCGAGCCGCCACAGCGAATCTTCTAGGTCAGCGTCGCGGCCCATCTGAGACTGCACCCGCCGCTGTAGGGCCTGGCGCTGGCCATCGAGGTTGAGCAGCCACCGCTCTACCGAGGGCCAGGGCTTGTTGTCGATCTGCTCCCGCAGCATTTCTTCGGCGATGGTGAGATGGGTGACCCCGGCGGGCAGCGCCACCTCCTGCCCCGGAAAACGATAGACAAAAGCGCTGTGGTCAACGCTGTCGGCCACCAGGCTGGGGTATTCGCGCACCCAGGTTTGAATGCGAAAGTAAAACTGAAACCAGCTGCTAAACAGCAGACTGAGGCAAAACAGCAGCGCCAGCTGCTGGCGCACCATGGGCGGCGGCTTTTTCAGGTCAAAATCCCAGCTCACCAGGCTGGGCACGGCAATCACCGCAAAGGACACCAGGGGCCAGGAGACCAAGGCGGGCTGGAGCCACCGTCCGCCCCAGGATCCAAACAGGAATATGCACAGAATCGCCCCCGAAACCCAGGGAGCCACGGGAATGCCAAACAGCCGGACTCGGTTGGCCTCTAGCGCCCAGCCCACCCCCAGGGCCAGGCAGATCCAGCTGATGGTGGCCAGCAGCCCCACGGTAAAGGCGGTGGCTTCTACCAGGCGGGCCAGCAGCGACATCAGCCACGAAAACAGGCTCATGTAGATGACGGTCTGCCAGGAAAAGTAGCGCGGCGGCAGCACCGCCTGCCACAGTTCAACCAGGGTTTGCCGCAAAAAACCGAAAAAACCTACCATCCCAGCACCCCGCTCTGGTTGATTAGCAGCAGCAGCAGTAAAACGGCGGTAAAGCTAGCGGCGTTGGCTTGGAGCATGGCCAGGGCGCGGGGCGAGTTGCCCTGCCGCCCTTCTAGCTGGACGCGTCGGGCCCGCTCGTAGCGCTGGCGGCGATCGCCCTCGATCGCCTCGGGGGTGTCGTCTACGGGCTTTTGGCCCAGCAGTTGCAGCAGCCAGAGCAGCCCCTGGAGTTTGATCCAGTAGGTGATGAAAAAGGCGGCGATCGCCACCACCACCACCACCACCGGCAGCGCGTCGTACCAGGTGTTGACATAGAACCGATTAAACAGCACGTAGCTAATAATCTGGCTGCGCAGGGCCAGGGGCAGCACCGCCTCAATGGCCAAAAACGCGACCCAGCCCAAACTGGTGGCCAGCAGGTTAAGGGTGGCGGCATACTGCATACTGGTGCGGTAGCCCAGGCGCAGCTGCTGGCGCAGCACCATGGCCTCTAGCACAATGGCTACCATCAGCAGCATGCTCTGCACCGCGATCGCCCGCAGCGGCAAAATGCCAAGTTCTGATAGCAAATCGTTGATGGGCATGGGGCGCGGTGGATGGGTCGAAAATCTCGACCCCTGAATCGGGGTTTCCCGGTGCACTCTCAAGGGTATAACCTCGGCCCGGCTTTCGCTAAGATTTTAGATCGGGCCGCTCAAGAATCCACACATCCGCACACCTAGTACGCAATCCGCAACACCCATGGTTAGAACCGGCATCGGCATTCGCACCGCCCAGCAGGGCAACGAGCGAATTACAGGGCAAATTCACGTCTACGATGGCGAGGGCAAGGGCAAATCGCAGGTGGCCCTGGGGGTGGTGCTGCGCTCCATTGGCCTGGGCATTCAGAACTTTTTAGAGAGCCGAGTGCTTCTGCTGCGGTTTCTCAAGGGGCCAGGCCGCACCTACGATGAAGACGCCGCCATTGAGGCGCTCCAGCGGGGCTTTCCCCACCTGATCGACCAGGTGCGCACCGGGCGGGCCGAGTTTTTTGGCCCTGAAGAAATTACCAAGTTCGACAAGCAGGAGGCCCAGCGGGGCTGGGATGTGGCCAAGGGGGCGATCGCCTCGGGCCTATACTCGGTCGTGGTGCTCGACGAAATCAACCCGGTGCTCGACCTGGGGCTGCTCAATGTGGATGAGGTAGCCAAAACTCTGCTCAACAAGCCCGACCACCTGGAGATCATTGCCACCGGGCGCGGTGCCCCCCAGCCCTTGCTCGACGTGGCCAACCTCCACTCTGAAATGAAGCCTCAGCCCAAACCCGAGGGCATTGAGGGCATCGAAGGCATTGAGATTTACACGGGCTCAGGCAAGGGCAAATCGACCAGCGCCCTTGGCAAGGCGCTCCAGGCCATTGGGCGGGGCATTAGCCAGGACTTCTCCCACCGGGTGCTGATTATTCAGTGGCTTAAGGGGGGCAATGGCTATACGGAAGACGCGGCGATCGCGGCCCTGCGCAAAATCTACCCCAACCTGGTTGATCACCAGCGCTGCGGCCGCGATGCGATCGTCTGGCGGGGTCAGCAGCAGGAAATTGACTATGTGGAGGCAGAACGGGGGTGGGAGATTGCTCGGACGGCGATCGCCTCCGGTCTCTACAAAACCATCATCCTCGACGAACTCAACCCCACGGTCGATTTAGAGCTATTGCCCGAGGAGCCAATTCTTCAGGCGCTGCTGCGCAAACCTCGCGGTACGGAGGTGATTATCACCGGACGCTGCAAAAATCGCCCTGCCTATTTTGAGCTGGCCAGCACTCACTCCGAGGTGTTTAACCACAAGCACTACGCCGAAAAAGGTATTGATTTAAAGCGCGGCGTCGATTTTTAGATGATTATTCCCGGCGATTCTAAAGGAAAATCAGAGCGGAGATTCTTAATTTCAAATAAAAAATACTGGCCAAAGCAGCGACTTTGGCCAGTATTTTTTAGCTCACGATTTCGTCAGGCTTTAGTTGGTTATATGGTGTAACCGTATAGCCTGTCCCAACATGCCTCTGTTGGGTTGTACTGCGTTCCACCCAGCCTATAGAACCATTGAAGTTGGGTCATTTAGGTAATATCCCAGAGCCACGGTTCTGGGATGTTGGCCAAGCTTACTCAGCTCAGTTGCGGTTGCGATGGGCGGCCAGGCGCTCCTCGTAAGAGCGAAGCAGACCGTGATTGTCTTCGTCGCTTAGCCCGTAGAAGCCAGTTTCTTGATCGTAGATATTGGCATCGTTCTGAGGACTGCTAGGGCGAGTTTCAGTGGTGATACGACTAGGAGCCCCAATCGGCCCCATGCGTCGCAGGTCTCCTGCTACAGCATCGTCGCGGGTGGCTGTTGCGCTAGCCATATTGCCCAAAGGCGGCATCTGGCGAAGATCGCCCGCCCGAGAATCGTTTTGCGCTTCAGCGGGAATATAGTTATGACCTAGAAACTGACGACTAGAACGTCCCTGGGCAATGGGTTGATAGATGCCTCTGACGCGTTCTTCGTAGTGCTCATCTACTACCATGTCGCTGTCGTATTCGGGCAAGTGTTCGACCTGGGGCTTGGTCAATCCATCGACGTAGACGCGAGTATTGTCGTAGTCAAATCGGGCTAGGCCGATGGGCAACAGTACAGTTTTTCCAAAAATCCACGGGCCGGTGTCAATTACCAAGTAGCGAAAATGACCCGAATCATCTACTAGCAAATCTTTGGCAGTTCCCACCTTGTCTTCGCCTTGGGCATAGACAGAATAGGAGCTTATTCTATCCATCTGTCCGTCAGCTAGAGTCTCACGGTAGTTAGGATAGTAATCTTTAAGTCGATGCAAAGGCATAATTAAGCCTCCTTTAATTCGTCTTATTTAGAAATTACCGAAAATAGATGACTTCTCCATCGCCCAATAGAGGGACGAGCCTGGCCTCAGGAGGCATACATTAATGGAATGGGTATACATAGGCCATGATGCAGACGCAACCAACAATTTCAACGGATGTGATGCTGGTGGGGGGCGGCCACACCCACGCCCTGGTGCTGCGGCGTTGGGGTATGGCCCCCATGCCTGGGGTGCGGCTGACGCTGCTGACCGACCTGGTCGATACGCCCTACTCGGGCATGCTGCCCAGCTACGTGGCCGGGCGCTACAGCTTTGATGAGGCCCACATCGACCTGCGGCCGCTGACGCGCTTTGCCCAGTGCCGTCTGGTGGTCGATCGCGCCGTGGGGCTCGATCTGGCCCAGCAGCGGGTGCTGTGCGCCAACCATCCGCCCCTGGCCTACGATGTGCTGTCGATCGATACGGGCAGCACCCCGGCGACGCTGTCGGTGCCGGGGGCGGCGGAGTATGCGATCGCCGCCAAACCCGTGCCCACCCTACTGCGCCAGTGGCAACAGCTAGTTGACAGTGTCGCGGCGAATCCCCAGAAACTGCTCACCCTCGCGGTGGTAGGCGGCGGCGTGGGTGGTGTGGAGCTGACTATCGGCATCCACGAACGGCTGGTGGGGCTGCTGGATACCTTGGGCCAACCGGCGACCAACCTGACGCTGCACCTGTTTCACCGGGGCCAAGAACTGGCTACTGAACGCAATCGTTGGACGCGCTGTCGGTTGGAGCGGGTGCTGCGCGATCGCGGCATTCACCTCCACCTCAGCGAAGCAGTCAAGGAAGTTTGTCTGGATGAATCCACTGGGCAGCGCATCGTCAGGGGATCGTCGGGGCTGGAAGTGGGGTGCGATCGCGTCTTTTGGGTCACTAGCGCCGCCGCTCCCGACTGGCTGCAAGCGTCTGGCCTATCCCTCACCGACGAAGGCTTTATTCAGGTGGGCGACACCCTGCAAACCCTCTCTCACCCCAATGTTTTTGCCGCTGGGGATGTGGCGACAATGGTGCATCGCCCTCGCCCCAAGGCCGGAGTATTTGCCGTGCGCCAGGGGCCGCCGTTGGCCGAGAATCTACGCCGCTTTGTGCAGGGTCAGCCGCTCAAACCCTTTCGTCCCCAGCGCCAGTTTCTCAGCTTGATAGAGACGGGGAATGGCAGGGCGATCGCCGATCGCGGCCCCATCTCCATCGATTCACCCCTGGCCCACCGCTGGAAAGACCACATCGATCGCAAGTTCATGGCCCGCTTCCGCGATCTCCCGGTGGGGCAAATGTCTCCCCCTCACCCCCACTCTTTGAGCAGGACAAAGCCCCCTTCCTCACCCCCCACCCCCCACCCCCCACAGCCTCCATGCGCCGGATGTGGCTCCAAAGTCGGCAGCACCGCCCTCACCGAAGCCCTCCGCCGAGTGCGCCAAGACTTTCCTGAGGTGGCCAGCGACGCGGTATTAATTGGCCTAGAGGCCCCCGACGATGCCGCCGTAGTCACCGTGCCGCCGGGACAGGTCATGGTGCAGACCGTAGACTACTTCACCGCCCTGGTAGACGACCCGTTTATCTTTGCCCAGATCTGCCTCAAGCACTGCCTGGGCGATCTCTACGCCATGGGTGCCCAGCCCCACACGGTTCTGGCCCTGGTGCAGGTGCCCTACGCCACCCCCGCCAAGCAGGCTGACATGCTCTACCAAATCTTGGCTGGCACCTATAAAGGACTGCTGACCGCTAACGCGCCGCTGGTGGGGGGGCACACCACGGTTGGCCCCCAGCTGGCTCTTGGCTTCGCCTGCAATGGTGTCGCCAGCCCCGACGATCTACTGCGCAAAGGGGGAATGCGGCCTAGCGATGCTCTGATTCTCACTCAGCCGTTGGGCACGGGGACGCTGTTTGCGGCTGACATGCAGGGCAAAGCCAAGGGCAGGTGGATTGAGGATGCGATCGCCCACCTGCTCACCCCCCACCAGGCCGCTGCCGAGATCTTTCGTGCCCACGGGGCTACCGCTTGCACCGATGTCACCGGTTTTGGCCTGGCCGGGCACCTGCTCGAAATGGTGCGCGCCTCTGGCGCTGTGGCTACCCTCGACGTAGAGACTTTACCTGTGCTCGCTGGGGCCGCCGACACGCTAGCCGCAGGTATTTTCAGCACCCTCCATCCCCAAAACCTCCAGGCTGCCGCCTTTATCGATCCGGCTGGGGCCGATCACCCCCTCTATCCGCTGCTGTTTGACCCCCAAACCGCTGGCGGGCTGCTGGCCGCCGTGCCTGCCCCCGCCGCCCAGAATTGCCTAAACGCCCTCCATAGCCGAGGCTACAGCGCTGCCGTCCAAATTGGCGAGGTTGGGGATACCTCAGATACGGCGTGGTTGCTGACACTCAGCTGAACCGGCGACGGCTACCTGCGCAGATGTTGGGTAATTGCGGCCCCATCGATCGCTTTGGCAAACAGAAAGCCCTGGCCATACTCACAGCCCAGGTCGTGCAAAATATCGCGCTGCTCGGGCGTCTCGATGCCCTCGGCAGTAACGGCCATGCCCAGAGTGTGGCAGAGGCCAACGATCGCGCGCACAATTTCGAGCTTCTCGGCGTCGGTTTCTAGGCCCTGCACAAAGGAGCGATCGATTTTGACCATGTCTATGGGGAACTGGTGCAGATAGCTAAACGATGAATAGCCGGTGCCAAAATCATCTAGGCAAATTTGCACGTTGAGCTGCTTGAGCTGCTTGAGCATGGCAGCGGCGGCTTTGGCATTTTCAATAAAGACGCTTTCGGTAATTTCGAGCTTCAACTGGTGACCGTCCATGCCGGTCTCTTGCAGAATGTTGGCAAAAGTGTCTACCAGGTTCTTTTGGGCAAAATGATGGGTCGATAGGTTGACATTGATGGCCATACCCGGGGAGGGCTCGGTGCTGTCGATTTGTCTGGTGAGCTGGCCATCGGCTAAAACCCAGGCCCCTAGACCCGTCTGTTGCCAGACCTGGAGCTGTTGGCAGGCCTGACGCAGCACCCACTGATCGATGGTGGTGACGATGCCCATCTCTTCTGCTAGATGAATAAACTGGTCTGGGTAGATCAGCTCACCATCGGGCTTTTGCCAGCGCACCAGGGCCTCAAAGCTGGTGACATCGCCGGTGGCCAGGGTGATGATGGGCTGGTAGTGCACGGCGAGCTGGTTGTGGGCGATCGCAGAGCGCAGGGCGTGCTCCCGTTGCATCAGCTCGCGCGCCTGGCTGTGCATAGCCGTATCAAAGAGTTCGTAGTCACCCCGGCCCCGCTTCTTGGCCCGATACATGGCGATATCGGCATGGCGCAGCAGATCGGCCCCCTGCTCGTAGGGAATGGAGTTCATCACAATGCCGATGCTGGCCGTCACCAACAGCTCATGGTTTTCAATCAGGAAGGGCTGTTTGATTTCGTCTAAAATGCGCTCCGCTGTACGACAGGCCACGGCCACATCGCTGATGTCTTCTAGCAGCACGGCAAACTCATCGCCGCCAAAGCGGGCCACGGTATCGACGGCCCGCAGGTGGGCCTTAAGGCGGGGGGCAACCTCAACCAACAGCTGATCGCCCAGCAGGTGCCCCAGGGTGTCGTTGATGCTCTTGAAGCGATCGAGGTCGAGAACCATGACGGCAAAGCCAAACTCCGACGATCGCCGCGATCGATCGATCGCCTGCTGGAGGCGGTCTAAAAACAGACCGCGATTGGGCAAATGGGTCAGGGCATCGTGCAGGGCGTTGTGCTCTAGCTGGGCCTCCAGGCGGCGCTGTTCGGTGCTGTCGCGCACCACCATCACGGCCCCCTCCAAGTTGCCTCGATCGCTGTAGATCGGGGCCGCACTGTCGGCCACCGGAATTTCAGCCCCCTGCTTGGTGAGCAGCAGCGCGTTGTCGGGCAGATACACAGTGTGGTCTTCGTGCAGTGACTTCAGCAGGGGATTGTCAATCAGGTTGCGCGTCACCTCGTCTAGAAAATGAAAGACCTCGGCGGGCGATCGCCCTATGGCCTCCGCCTGCGACCAGCCGGTTAGGGCTTCGGCCACCGGATTCATAAACTTGATCAGGCCGCTGGGGTCGCTGGCGGCAACGCCCTCGCTAATGCTATTTAAGACCGCCAGCAGCCACTGACGGTGTTCTTTAATAGTTTTTTCGAGCCTGTGTTTATAAAAGGCAATGTCGATATTGGCGCGTAATTCTCTAGCTTCAAAGGGTTTGAGAATATAGCCAAAAGGCGCAGTCAGGCTAGCCCGTTTTAGGGTGTCTTCGTCGGCGTAGGCAGTGAGATAAATCACCGGAATATCTAGAGCTTCATTGATGGCAGCGGCGGCGGCAATGCCATCTACAGCACCACTGAGGTGGATATCCATTAAGACTAAATCGGGGTGCAGTTCTAACGCTTTTTGCACAGCGGCCTCCCCAGAGGTGATGATCTCGGGTACCTGATGGCCCAGGTCAATCAGCGTCGCCTGCAAGTCCATGGCGATGACAACTTCATCCTCAACGACCAAAATGGTCTTTTTCTCCATAGGGCTCCTACGCCGGAAACACGACTTGAAAGGCAGAGCCAACGACCTGGGGGGCGATCGCCACCTCTCCCTTAATTTGTTTGGCCAGGTTTCTCACCAAACTTAGGCCCAAAGACGGTACCTGTTGCAGATCAAAATTGCTGGGTAGGCCAACACCATTGTCTCCCACCCTGAGAAAAACCTGCCGATCAGACCCTAGGGACGAGGTAATTGTAATCTCACCAGATCGGCCATCAGAAAAGGCATATTTAAGGGAATTTGACATCAGTTCGGTGAGCATTAAACCGCAGGGTAGGGCGGTTTCAATGTCTAAGCTGTAGGTCTCAATTTTCAACTGTAGAGAGATGTGACTGCGGCTCGACTGATAGGTTTCAACCAGGCTATAGGCCAGACTGTGGATGTAGTCGGCCATATCAATGCGGGTTAGATCGTCTGATTTGTAGAGCTTTTCATGCACCAATGCCATGGCCCTCACCCGGCTTTGGCTATCTCTCAGCACCGACAGAGCCAATGGGTCAGACACCTTACGGGACTGCAAGTTGAGCAGGCTGTAGACCACTTGCAGGTTGTTTTTGACCCGGTGATAGATCTCTTTGAGCAGCAGTTCTTTTTCTTTCAGAGAGGCCTGAAGTTTGGCTTCAGATTCTTTGCGATCGCTTATGTCTTGATGCACTGCCACTAGTACTGAACCATACTCTGGATGATCAAACACTGAGGTGGTCGCACTGCACCAAAACGGCGTGCCGTCTTTTTTAATGTTGTGAACTTCGTAGGTGGCCTCTAGGTTGTCAAAAACCGCCTGGCAAATCGCCTGATTCACCGCTTCGGCTCCGGCCTCATCGTTGGCATAGTTGATGATCGACACATGCCGTCCGTCTAGCTCACCGGGGTTGTAGCCAAACATCTGCTCAAACTTGCGGTTGGCGTAGGCAATCATGGCGTTGTCGGCCCTGACCACGCAAATGCCCTCGGCCATGTTGCGGGTAATCACCGCCTGAAATTCTTGAATTTGCTCGGCCCGCTTGCGATCGCTGATGTCAAGAATTACCCCTAGCATGCGAATAGGCCGTTGATCGGCGTCATACAGGCCTCGCCCCCGGCCCACCAGCCACCGCAGGGTGCCATCGGGGTAAAACACGCGGTATTCGGTTTCGTAATCGGTGTGCTGGTGCAGGGCATCTTGCAGGGCATGTTCAACCCGCTCTAAATCGTCGGGGTGAATGGCGTGGCGCCAGCTCTGGTAAGGGTCCTTGGTGTGGGCAGGATCGAGGCCCAGCAGCTTAAAGTGGTTGTCATTCCAGACCACGGCGTCCTGGCGGACATCCCAGTCCCAGGTGCCAATGTGGGTAAATTCGAGGGTGAGCCGCAGCTGCTCTTCGCGACGGGCCAGGGTCTCTTCGGCCTGTTTGCGCTCCGTAATGTCTTCCAGAATGTACGAAAACCGAGGATATCCGCTGGGGCTGATATCGACGGAACACACACTCCCCGACAGCCATCGCCCCTGAGCAGGATAATTCTCCTGGCAATATTCAAACCGCACCGGGGCCTGGGTGCGCTCAGCTTCGCGATAGTAGGCGATCCAGCGATCTATGGTGGCGGCAGGCACCCCCAGATCGCTGGCGAACCGATTTTGCATGGCCTGGGGGGTAGTGCCCATAAACTCAGCGGTGGCCCCGTTGTTAGAAATGTGTAGAATATCGCCTTCGTGGAGTTCAACCATGCCCATGGGCATGGCAGCACTGTCGAACAAACTGCGCAGAATGGATTTCCGCTGGCGCAGGTCAGAGTTGATCTCAGAGAGTTCGGCGGTGCGTTCAGCCACCCGCTGCTCCAGGTCGTCCTTGGCTTGCTGCAAGTCGTCTAGCGCCTGCTGACGCTCGGCCTCAATGCGTTTGCGATCGGTCACCTCTTCGCACACAATGCTGATGCCGATCATGCGATCGCCATCTTTGAGCGGCCAAAAACTCTCGACCCAGGCCCGCTGTACGCCGGGCTGGGCCGGGGTCTCGCCGCTAATCTCTACCTTGAGCAGCGGTTCGCCCGTGGCGAGAATGGGGCGCAGCATGGCCTCGGCCTGGTCGGCCAAATTGGGCAGCAGATCTCGAATGGTACGGCCCAGGTGGGCTTCGACCGATAGCCCATTCATCTCCGCCAGCCGCTGGTTGACTCGCACAAAGCGTAGATCGCGATCGAGCACTCCCAGGCCAATGGGGGCCGACTGGTAGATGGTTTCAATTTCGGCAAGCTGCTGCTGCACCTGCCGCTGTTGGGCAAGACTGACTAAACTCTCGGCCTGGGCCATCAGGTTCTCCCTGGCGATCGCCAACAATTCAAGGGGTTAGAGGTTTGGCATAGCACTGGTGCAACGAGGCGATTGGTCTGAGCCAAACCCAGAGCCCGAGCCCGAGCTGGATCTGGACTGGGTTTATTTTGCTATGTGACACTGGGCTAGATGACCCTGGCGACTGTGCTTTAGCATCTGGCCAGACTTTACGTATAATTCCCGAGACAACTTAAAACAATGTTTCCCTGGGGGCAAATTAACAATAGTCCACAGAGTTTTAGGCCAAGATTTTAGGTAGATTTACACCTGCTGTTAGCCTCTAAACCTGAGCTAAGCAGCGGTTGAAACGAAACACCCAACTAGAGGCCTGGCTCTGGTTGGGCATTGCAGCCATGGTTTTGGCCAACAAAATTTAGGTATTTGCCTCAGCCATTTACACGGTCGCTGCCTTGTAGGCTGCCCAACCGCCGTGGGCCGAAATGTCGGCCCAGCCGTGCTCATCGATCAGTGCTTTGGGGTAGAGAAAGGCGATCGCCGTGCCCCCATCCGTCAGCTTCACCTCGTGGGGATACATGTGCGGCGGCTCATTGTCTTTTAGGTAGTTGTACTGCTCCGGCGTCATCGCGTACAGCTCACCGGGAATCGAAATTCCATCCGCCTCGACTTCGTAAATCCCTGGGTGCCAGCCATCTTTTACCGCATGCAAACGATAGATTGGCGCTGTGGCTGCCGCTCCGAGAAAGTCTGCGTTCTGAAGGTTTTGGTTGTCGGGCTGGCCGCGCAGGGCCGAACCACAGATAAAGACCGTAATGTTTTCGGTATTGTCAGTCATGGCGAGCGCTCCAGTGTCGGAGATAGCGTGAAAAGGTTTCAAGTTATCACCTTAGAGGATCACGCCACCCCCGACACAGTTTTTTGTATACAGTCCACCGCCTAACGACTAAACCAGTCGGGCATTGGGTTCTAGCAGCGCCAGCGTAAACGTGGGTGGCTCAATCACCAGCAGGGTTTCATCGCCCCGTCGGGCTAGCTTAGCGGCAATATCCAACACCTTCGCGGCATCGATATCTTGCTTAAAAAAGCTGTAGTAGCGATCGTTATAGGTGAGCGCCATCAGTGGCTTAGTCACGTCAGGCACCTGCAATCTACAGGTTTGGTAGGCGGTTTTGTCACTCACCATCAGGCAGGGTTGGGGACCAAACACCGGACGAATGGCATAGCCTGGCTTTCTGGCGGGGGGCGCATAGCTAGCGCTGGGCTCGTGGGCCCACACCGCATAGCCCCGCCGGGTTAGAGTGATTGCCGCCGTATGGTCTCGTTTGCCCAGGCGGGTCACTACATCCAGCGCCTTGCGGGCCTCAGGCACAATCTTGAGAAAGCTGTAGAACTGGTTGTCAACGTAGATCGCCGACAGCCGATGGTCGGTATCGGGCACCCGAACGTGGCAAGGGGTGTACAGGTCGCGGTCAAACAGCAGCTTGCAGGCCATGCCGGGGGCGGGCGCTAAAGAAACCAGAGAATCGAGGCGAGGGGAAACGCTCATAGGGCAGGTGAGATGGCAGTGGGTGGGGCCGTTACGGGGGCTATCCCCTGTAACACAGTAGGTTTACCTAACAGCATGGGGGATGGTCAGTATTTTCCCAATGTTGAAATAACGGAGGTTTGGCTGGCCCAAATAAGCATTGGCCGGGGAAAATACGGACGCTTTTGGCGGTTTGCAACACAATGCAACAAAAAGCGGTGGTTAAGGGCGTAGCTTGATCGCCCTCCGGGGCAGAATCCTCTACCCCGGATAAGTCAGGCTGGAGTAGGGTTTGGCAATTCCTGATATGGTGAAGGACTGAACCCTTGCCCTACCTGAGTACGTTGACCACGCCATGATGGCCACAGTAGATTCCCCAATTCCGGTTGTATTTCCCCTGGCGGCAGTCGTTGAGCAGGGGGCAATCAAAATGGCCCTGCTGCTGGCGGCGGTAGACCCCAACCTGGGCGGGGTAGTGATTGCCGGACGGCGCGGCACGGCAAAGTCGGTGATGGCGCGGGCGCTGCACCAGCTGTTGCCCCCCATTGAGGTGGTCGAAGGCTCCTGCTGCAACGCTGACCCCACCGCGCCCCAGCTGTGGGATGACCAAATCCGCGATCGCTTCAGCGACTCTACTAATAATTACCCCGATTTGCCCACCCGCGTAGTGCCCGCTCCCTTTGTGCAAATTCCCTTGGGGGTGACCGAAGACCGCCTGCTGGGCTCGGTGGATGTGGCTCGCTCCATCCAGGCGGGGGAGAGCGTGTTTCAGCCGGGGCTGCTGGCCGCCTCTAATCGGGGCGTGCTCTATGTCGATGACATTAATTTGCTGGATGACCAGGTGGCCAACCTGCTGCTGGCCGCTCTCACCGCCCGCCGCAACCAGATCGAGCGCGAGGGCCTGAGCTTTCAGCATCCCTGCGAGCCTTTGCTGATTGCCACCTACAACCCAGAGGCGGGGCCGCTGCGGCAGCATTTGTTAGACCGGATTGCGATCGCCCTTTCGGCAGACAGCGCCCTAACCCTCGAAGACCGGGTTGCCGCCGTCGAGCAATCTACCCAGTTTGCCAACGATCCCCAGGCGGTAATTGCCGCCTATACCGACGAAATCGATGCCCTCAGAACCCAGATTATTCTCGCCCGCGAGTGGCTTAAAGACGTTACCATTAGCCGCGAGCAAATTCAGTACCTGGTGACCGAGGCCCTGCGGGGCGGCATTCAGGGCCACCGGGCCGAGCTGTTTGCGGTGCGGGTAGCCAAGGCCCACGCCGCCTTAGAGGGTCGGGCCGAGGTCAACGCCGACGACCTGCGCGTGGCGGTGGAGCTGGTGATTGTGCCCCGCTCCCTGCTGCCCCAAGACATGCCCGAAGAACCGCCGCCGCCGCCCCCACCGCCCTCCAATCAAGATCAAGAGGAACCCCAGGACAATACGGAAGATCAAGACAAGGACGACGACGACGAGGACGATACCCCCGACGAGGACGACAGCCCTCCCAGCATTCCCGAGGAGTTTATCTTCGACCCCGAGGGGGTGATCATTGACCCGTCGATGCTGCTGTTTGCCCAGACCATGGGCCGCCATGGCAAGTCGGGCAATGCCAACCTGATTTTTTCTGAAGAACGGGGCCGCTACATCAAGCCCTTTTTGCCCCAGGGGCCGGTGCGCCGCATTGCGGTAGATGCCACCCTGCGGGCTGCTGCCCCCTACCAAAAATCTCGCCGTGAGCGCGAGCCGGGTCGCCGAGTGATTGTCGAACAGGGCGACATTCGCGCCAAGCGCCTGGCCCGCAAAGCCGGCTCGCTGATTATCTTTGTGGTCGATGCCTCGGGCTCTATGGCGCTAAATCGCATGCAGAGCGCCAAGGGGGCGGTGCTAGAGCTGCTCACCGAAGCCTACCAGAACCGCGACCAGGTGGCGCTGATTCCCTTCCGCGGCGAGCAGGCCGAGGTGCTGCTGCCCCCGACCCGCTCGATTGCCATGGCGCGGCGGCGGCTCGAGCGCATGCCCTGCGGCGGCGGCTCGCCCCTGGCCCACGGTCTCACCCAGGCGGTGCGGGTAGGCATCAACGCCCAGCAGTCGGGGGATGTGGGCAGCGTGGTGATTGTGGCGATTACCGATGGTCGGGGTAACGTGCCCCTGGCGCGCTCCCTGGGCGACATTCCCGAGCCCGATGCCCCCAAACCTGACATCAAGCAGGAGCTGCTGGAGATCGCCGGGCGGATTCGCGGCGTGGGGTATCAACTGCTAATTATTGACACCGAGCGCAAATTTGTCTCGACGGGGTTTGGTAAAGAGTTGGCTAAGACCGCCGGCGGGCGCTACTACCAACTGCCTAAAGCTACCGACCAGGCCATCGCTTCCATGGCCCGAGGCGCGATCGCCGATATGAAGACTGGGTAAACCGTTCGACTTCTGGCCTTCGTTTAGCGCATTCTAGGGTCTAGACGGGCAATATGTAAGGTATAAGTCTTTGGGATTGGCCCTTGCCCCAGAGTCAATTTACCCCTACTGTGCACCATCGCGAGTCGCCATGGAACGTCGAGTGTCATCGCTATCCCAGGGGCAACGCCTGCTAGCCGCCATCATGATCACCGATGCGGTGGGCTTTAGCACCCGCATGTCCACCGACGAAGAATGCACCCTGCGACTGATCGACCGCGACCTGACGCTGATCGGCGATATTTGCCGAGAGTTTGGCGGCACTGTGCTCAAGTCGACCGGCGACGGTCTGCTAATTTACTTTCTCAGCGCCGTTGAGGCGGTTTCCTGCGGGCTAGAGATGCAGCGGCGGCTGGTCGATTTGGCTGAGGGACTAGCACCCAACCAGTATCTCGACCACCGCATCGGCGTACACCTGGGCGATATTTTAGTCAGCGAGCAGGATGTGATGGGCAATGGGGTCAACATCACCGCCCGGCTGCAAACCTTTGCCAAACCCCGAGGTCTGTGCGTGTCGCGCACCATCTACGACGTGGTCAAGGCCCGGCTCAACCTCCATGCCACTTTCTTAGGCCCCCTGCACCTCAAGAATATTGAGGAGCCGGTACCCGCCTACCAGCTGGCCCTCCATGCCGAAGACACCGAGCCTGGCCCCCAGGGGTCAGAAGACCACACCTGCACCCTCCCGATGACGACGGAGGCGCTGCTGGCCAATGCCGTGCGCAGTCTCAGCACCAACACCCACAGCCTGCGCATCAAAAAGCTGGTGTTTGCCACCTATCAGCACGCCTGGGAAAACGACCCGGCGGTGCTAGAGCAGTTTGACCTCAGGTCGCTGCTGCTGTCGCTGCGCGATCGCTGCCCCACCCTGGCTGATTTCGAAGACCAACTCCAGCGGGTGGTGGCCGGGCTCAATCGCCAAGACCTCTACCGAGAAGTCGCCGAAACTATCATTAGGCAGCTCCAGCCCTGGTACGGGCGATCGCTGTTTCAGAACCCCGAGGCCACCCCCGAAATTTTCACCCAGCTCACTGTGCGTTCTGTGGAAGAGCGCTGCCAGGCCATTGCCAACCAGTTTGATCAAAGCCCCGAGGCCCTGCGGCTGCGCAAGCTGCTGCACTGTCTCTGCCACGGCGGCTGGGAGAATGACCCCAACCGCCTCAATGAAACCTATTTGCCAGGGCTAATTCAGCAGACCCTCACCATTGCCCCCAAACCCCAAGATCTGCGCTATCGGTTGAGCCGCATTGTCAAGCACCTCAATCGCCGCCAGCAGTACACCCGCTTGGCAAACCAAATTATGGTGGGATTTCAGCCTCTGTACCAAAGCCAGCCTGAGGCGCTCGCCGAAGCCACAGCCCTGGTTGAATCGACGGTTTTGGCTGAGGCCACTGTGCTAGCTGAGGCCACCGTGCTGGCTGAGCCCTCTGGCCCCTCTAGCCCCAGCGTTGAGGTCTATACCACCCTCGCCAGCAGCGGCTATGACCAGCCAGCGGATCTGACGACGATCCACGGCACTCTTTCCAATCCCCTGGGGGGTGGTGCCGATTTAGCTGGCCCCCGGCGCGATCGCTCGTCCCTGTTCGACCTGAGGGGCGATATCATTCAGTACGCCAACCCCCTACGGGCCAAAATTTTGCTGTACTCCTGTCTCTACGGCCCCTTTGGTTACACCACCCAAGACTGGTCTAACCTCAGCCGTCGCACTCTCGATGACTTGCTGCAAGAAACCTTTGAATACTGCCCCACCTACTCCGATTTAGACAGTAAGCTATCCATTATCGCCCACTGCCTAGGCCAGGTCGGCGATGGGGGGCAGGTAGCTATGGCCATTGCCCAGGCGATGCGCGCCTACTATCCCCAAGACCCCAACAGTCTGCTAGAGCCGGCAGAGGCGGTCGCCCAAGGCCACCCTGCCCATCCTGAAGTTGTCTCTGAGTCGTCCAACCCTGGCGATCGTCCTGCTATAGCGGCCCGTGTATCCGCCCGCTCCTCTGCCTAAGCCCCCTGGTCTTCGATATGAACGCCTGTGAACTGCTCGATGCCTATGCCCGTGGCGATATGGATTTTAGGGGTAAGACCCTGGTGGGCATCGACCTCGCTGGGGCTGATTTAATTGGGGCCAACATGGTACAGGCCGATTTGGAAAATGCCAACCTCATGCTGGCATTTTTAACGCGTGTGCGATTTCGTCAGGCCAATCTGTCGCGGGCGCGGCTGGGGGGGGCAAACCTCAACCAGGCCGACCTATCGGCGGCGATGCTGCGCGATGCCGATCTGCACGGGGCCAGCCTCCAGGGGGCCGACCTGCGCAGCGCTAACATGACCCTGGCCGATCTGCTCGATGCCAATCTCACCGGGGCCGATCTGCGCAACGCCGACCTCAGCGGGGCCAACCTGACGGGGGCCTGTCTGCGCGGGGCCAACCTGCGCCAGGAAAACCGCAAATACGCCACCAATTTGCGCGGGGCTAAGCTGCATTTGGCCGACCTGCGGGGTACCAATCTTTCGGGGGCCGACTTGGCCTATGTCGATCTCAGCGGCGCCAACCTCAGCGAGGCTGTGCTGCGCGATGCCAATCTCAAGGGGGCGAATCTACGCGGGGCGCTGCTGCGCGATGCCAACTTCAGCGACGTGAACCTTAGCCAGAGCTGCTTAGAATCGGCCGATCTCACCCAATGCCGCTTTCCCCGCAGCAATCTCAGCCAGGCTAACCTCAATCGCGTCAGCGCCAAGGGAGCTGACTTTACCGAAGCCACCATGGCCCTGGCCCAGATGGATGACTGCAACCTGGCCAATGCCCGTTTTAGCCGTGCCGATCTGGCTCGGGTTAGCCTGCGCCGTTCTATTCTCACCAAGGCTCTATTGGTCGAAACCTATTTGGGCCGGGCAGATCTCAGCGAGGCTGACCTCAGTGAGGCCATTCTAGATCGAGCAGAGATTAGCAGCACTACTATGGTTAACGTCAGGCTGACGGGGGCCACTATGCCCGACGGCACTATTCATGGATGATGGTCATGGATGATGGTCATGGGTGATGGTCATGGGTGATAGCAGTGGCCTGTACTCCCAGTAATGGTGATGGCGCCAATCGTCCCTAAAGTCTGGTCTTTAACCATCGCATCGGGTGACCAGGGAGACATGTTTTGAAATTTAAGCCATCCAAACTGCGGCGGCAGGTCGAGCGATTGACCCAACAGGGGTATCGGGGCTGGTTGATGGCTCAGACCTGGCTGTGGGATGGGCTGCTGAGCGCCGCCGCCTGGCTCGAAAGCATGCTATCGCCGATGCGCCGCTCGGTAGCGGCGGGCGATCTTACTCGCCTGCGCCAAGACCTGCTGGAGGAATCGCAGCTCAGCTGGCACTACCTGGTGCTGGTGGTGGGGGCCTGCATCATTGCCACTCTGGGATTGCTCTCAAACAGTGCTGCTGTGATCATTGGGGCGATGCTGATTGCGCCGCTGATGCTGCCCATTCGCGGTGCGGCCTTTGGCATTCTAGAGGCCGATCGCCCCCTGATTCGCGCCAGTATGGTGGCGCTGGCTGTGGGCTCTCTACTGTCGGTAGCGATATCGGCTTTGCTGGGGGCGCTCACGGGAGTCGCGCAGTTTGGCAGTGAGGTGATGGCCCGCACCCAGCCCACGCTGCTCGATTTGGGCATTGCCCTGACGGCTGGGGCGTTGGCCGGGGTGGCAAAAGTTGAGCCTAAGGTGGCTGGGACCGTAGCCGGGACTGCGATCGCAGTGGCTCTAATGCCCCCTATCTGCGTTGTAGGCCTGTGGCTGGGGCGAGGCAACCTCGAGCTGAGTCTAGGAGCACTGCTGCTTTATATGACCAACCTGTTTGGCATTACCCTGGCCTGCATGGTGGCCTTTGTGTTGTTTGGCTACTCCATGGCTCATCAGGCCCGGCGGCCCTTGGGCATAACGCTACTGTTCACGGCGCTGCTGGTGATCCCTTTGGGGGCCACAACTCTGCGGCTGCTCCAGCAAAACCAGCTAGAGGCGAGCGTGAAGGCTGCCCTACTCGATCGCACCCTGACTTTTCAGCGGGTCACCCTAGTGAATATGGACGCTAACTGGGTGAGTACCCCGCCCGAAATTTCCCTCACTGTGCGGGCCTCAGAACCTGTTACGTCTAACCAGGTTGAGCTGCTGGAGCAGTTTTTAGCGCGAGAGCTGGGCCACCCCTACAAACTCACCTTCCTGGTGAGTCAATTGGAGTCCATCACTAGCGACCCAGCTAAAGAGGGCGAAGACCTATAGGGACTAGTAGTCCAGCTCTTCTTCGTACTCGGTAACCTTTTTCTTTTGGGGAATGTTGAGGGGCTTGGCTTCGTAGGGTGCGCCCTCGTCTTCCTCTGTCCAAACGTCTTCGGTGACGTCTTGAAAATCGGCGTCGTAGGCTTTGTAGCTGCTTTGGTCGTCCATAGTGGCGGCCTGGTAGCGCTCCGCAGGCTGCTGGGCCTGGAAAGGTGCTTCAACCCGCTCCGGTTCGCCCCAGTCGTCATCGCTCCAGCGCTCTTCGGCGGTGGCGGGGCGGGCTTTGCTAAATTCGGCGGGCACCTGCACTCCAGAGGGCAGCTGGTTGGCCGTCGAGACCGGCATGATGTATTCGCTGTCGTCGTTGCGATCCCAGGGGGCGCTGCCGATGCCCAAGCGCTCTAACAGACCTACGCTGAGCTGCACCATTTTTTCCTCAGCGCCTTCGAAGACAATCAGGCGATCGGGGCCGCTGCTGACCACTTCATCAATGGAAAGTTCGTAGGTGCTGATCACCTGATCTGGAATTTGGGGCAGCCCAAAGGAGGCAATTACAATAGTTTCGAGGCGACCCGTGGTGACGTCGAACTTAAAGCCGCGCACCCGGCCTAGGGGCTCTCCGGTTTCGGTGATGACTTCGCAGTTGACCAGAGTGCTGTAGGGAGCGACGCTCATTTCGTCATCCATAGCGGCTTCGTCATCGACCAAAATGACGTCACCAATCTGACGAATATTCGTCAATGCCATGACCTGCTGGGTGCTCGACACCAGCCCAGACATAATATTTTCTCGCAGGCCGATGGCAACGACTTCTCGCTGGTCTACATCAACCCAAACCTGGCTGACAATTCCCAACCGCTGGCCGGAGTTGCGAGTAATTACCTGGGTACCTAGGAAGTCGGAGCGAAGACGATATTTGTCTAAGGTCATGTTTAATCCATCTCGTGAACCGAGACAACAGAGCGCTGGGACAAGCCAGGCCGGTGGCAGACCGCGTTACCAAGGTAAAACGATTCCTTAACCTGAATAGCTATCTTAACCAGAATCGTCTAATTCTACAGGAGGGAAGACCGAACTACCAGACGGATTCGAGCAGTCTACTGGCTTGATTTAGCCGATAAATTTAGGGCTTAGGAAATGGGGAATGCCTTGAACCTGACATTCCTTTTTCTGCATGTCGTGTCTGCCTTAGTCAAGACTATAGCGTTGCACTTTGGGTTTCTAGATCGATGCCGAGCACCTGGGTGTAGGCTCCGCGGGCCTGGGTGACGCCGATGGTGCGCTGGGCGGCTTCAATCATGGGGCGACGCAGGCTGACCACGATGAACTGGGCCTGTTCGGTCTGGTGCTTGATCATGCGAGAGAGGCGTTCTACGTTGGCTCCGTCGAGGAACATATCGACCTCATCAAAGGCATAGAAGGGGGAGGGGCGATAGCGCTGGAGGGCAAAGATAAAGCTGAGGGCGGTGAGGGATTTTTCGCCCCCAGACATGGAGGCCAGGCGGCGCACGGGCTTACCCTTGGGGTGGGCGACGAGATTGAGGCCGCCGTTGAAGGGGTCTTCGGGGTCTTCGAGCTGGAGGTGGCCGTCGCCGTCGGAGAGTTCGGCAAAGATCGACTGGAAGTTGAGGTTGACGGCGTCGTAGGCTTCGGTGAAGGCCTGGCGGCGCAGGGTGGTGAAGGTTTCGATGCGCAGCAGCAGCTCGGTGCGCTCTTCTTCGAGGGTGGTGAGCTTGTGGGTCAGCTCAGTGAGACGCTCTTCGGTGCGGTTGTATTCTTCGAGGGCCAGCATGTTGACGGGCTCCATGGCTTCCATGCGGCGCTGGAGCGATCGCAGCTCTTTCCGCAATTCCTCCAAATCCGTTTCAGCGGGAATCTCGGGCAGGGGGTCGGGCAGCTCCGCCGCTTGAGTTGCCAGTAATTCCTGGGCCTCTGCGAGCTGCTGACGGCGCTCTTGCTGGGTTTCGAGCAGCTTTTGACGCTCCCACTCCTGCTGCTGGGTCTGGGTACGCCGGGTGCGCAGCCGCCCCTCTAGCTCGTCGCGAACGGCTTTTTCGGCGGCTAGGGTTTGGTCGAGGGCGGCCATGGACTGACGCAGCTGGGCAATTTCGCGATTGAGGGAGGCCTGCTGCTGCTGGAGTTGGGTGAGCTGCTGGTCGCGCTCTACCTGCTGCTGGGCCTGGGTGGCGAGAGTCTGCTGGGCCTGGGTCAGGGCCAGCTCTAGCTGCTGGCGCTGGTTGTGCAGCTCTTGCAACCGACGCTCGGCATCTTGGAGAGCCTGCTGGCGATCGCTCAGCTGAGCCTCAAGCTGCCCCACCGCTGCTTGGGCCGTCTGCCACTCGCTGTGGGCCTGGGATTGCTCTAGCTCGCTGAGGGCCTGCTGCTGAAGGGTAATCTCGGCTTCCTGGGTGGGTAGGGAGGCGGCTAATTCTCCCAAGCGGGACTGGGTACTGGCCAGCTCTTGGCGGTACTGGGTGAGCTGGGTTTCGAGCTGGGCGCGCTGCTGGGCCGCCTGCTGCTGCTGGCTCTGCTGCTGTTCGCCTGCGAGCTGTAGCTCGCGGTACTGCTGGCGCTGGGCAATTAAGTTTTGGGAGAGGGTTTGTAGGGTTGCGGAGGTGGCGTTGAGGTCGCGATCGCAGCGTTCTAGCATTACCTCAATATCGCCCAACCGCTGGCGCAGGGCCTGGGCCTCTGAGGATTCGGCTGGTTCTACGGTGCCAAAGTGCAGGCTGCCGGAGCGCGACGACACGTTGCCTCCGGTCATGGCTCCGCTGGTCTCGAGAATTTCGCCTTCTAGGGTGACGATGCGGTAGTCGCCCAGGTGCTGCCGAGCCGAGGTGAGGCTGTCGAAGACCACGGTGCTGCCGAAGGTGTAGCCAAAAATATCGCGGTAGCGGGAGTCGCAGTCGATCAGGTTGACGGCGTAGTCGAGGAATCCATCGGGGCGCTTCCAGTCGGGCACGGGGGTGAAGCGGGGGGCGCGAATTTTGTTGAGGGGTAAAAAGGTGGCCCGCCCTGCCCGGCGCTGCTTGAGAAACTCAATGCCTTTGGCGGCCACCTGGTCATTCTCGACCACAAGGTAGCCGAGGCGTGCCCCAGCGGCAATTTCGAGGGCCAGCTGATATTTCGGCTCCACTTTGCCCAGCTGAGCGACCAGCCCGCTGATGCCAGCCAGGCCGCTATCGAGCAGCAGCTTGGTAGCGTGGGTGCCCTGACTCTCTTGCAGGGCCTGGGTTTGGGCTTCGAGCTTGTCGAGTTCACGCTGTTTGTCGCGCTGCTCTTTTAATAGACGGGTTTGAGTGTCGCGCTGGACGGAGAGTTCGGCCTCGGCGGAGGCGATTTTAGCGGTGATATCTTGAATTTCTTTTTCGGCTGCTGTCAGCCGTTGGGCGAACCCGGCATCAGATCCAGAGTCGGCTGGCGCAGACCCGAGGGTGCTGCGCTGCTCGGTCAACGCCTCAATCTGCTGTTCGAGCTGACGCAGGCGCTCTTGCAGGCGAATCTGCTCGGCCCGCTGGGGTTCGATGTCGTCCCGCAGGGTTTCGATCGCCTGGCGCAGCTGGGTCTGCTGCTGAATGCTAGTTTGGGACTCAGAGGCGATCGCCAAAGTCGCCTGGCGGCGCTCTTCTAAAGCCTGCTGCACCTGGTTTTTAGCCTCGGTCAGCGCCACTAGCTCGCCCGTGGTCAGCGACTCAATGGATTGACCGACCTGCTCTAGATCACGCTGTTGCTGCTGGCGGGCGATCTCGGTATCGCGGCGCTGGGCCGCTGCCTGGTTGGTGGCGTTGCGGTTCTCCTGTTCCTGGCGCTGGAGCTGGCGTAGCTCGGCCTCGTGGGTGGCCACCTGGGATTGCAGGGCCAGGTGCTCGTCTTCGCCCATCGCCCGAATGTGGGCATTGAGCGTAGCGAGTTCGGCTTCGAGAGCGACGATCGCCCCCTGCCCCTGGGCGATCGCCTCGGCTAGCTGAGTGGACTTGGCCTCGCCCTGCTCTAGGGTTTGGTGCAGGGCGGCGATCGCCCGCTGCTGGTTTTGCCACAGCAGCACTGCCTCCCACTGGCTCTTGGTTTGAAAGGTTTCTTTAAGGCGCTGGTACTTCTCGGCCTTTTGCCGATCTTGGGCCAGGCGCTCTAGCTGGGTTTGCAGCTCGCGCTCGACAATGCGAAAGCGCTCTTCGTGGTCGCGCACGGCCTCGAGCTTGCCTCTGGCCTGATCAATTTTGCGATCGAAGGCCGCGACCCCGGCTAGCTCGTCGATGATTTCTCGCCGCTCACGGGAGTTCATCGAAATAATGCTGGTGACATCCCCCTGGAGCACGACGTTATAGCCCTCGGGGTAAACGTGGAACCGCTGCAACTGCTCATGGAGCTGGTTGAGGGTGCAGGGCTCGCCGTTGATATAGTAATTAGAGGTGTAGGTGCCCTGGCTGGTTACCCGCAGTCGCCGGGTCACGCTCCACTCTCGCCCCGTGGGTAGGGTGACGACGTTGGCCGTATCGTCGGCCCCAGAAATTTCAAGGGTGGGGGAATGGCCGTTGCCGTTAGTGCTGGCGGCACCATTGCCGTTGAGGTCATTCCCTGACGGCGCAGTGCCCTCGTCGCCATCGATCATCAGGTCGGCGGCCACGTCGCTAAGGTCAAAGGTCACGGTGACACTGGCTTCGGAGGTGGCGCGACGGCTCATCTGGTTTTGGTTCACCAGGTCGGGCAGGCGATCGGCCCGCATGCCCTTAGAGCTGGCCAACCCCAAGCCAAACAGCAGCGCGTCTAAAATATTTGACTTACCTGAGCCGTTAGGCCCAGATATGACAGTAAACCCAGGCAATAATGGAACCTGGGTCGTACCTCCGAATGATTTAAAGTGGGATAGCTCGACACGCTTGATGTGCACTGGCCAGGGTTACCTCAGGCTTGAAACAAGTGTACTACAGCAAAAGAGTTTTGACCACACGACTCAAATAACTGGGATCCATACCCCTGTCTGGGGCTGATGCCGCCTAAGTTTAGTGCAAATCCCCTACTTTGTACGCTACATAGCGGGGATGCCGCCCATGTTCCCGAGCAAATCCCCTACTTTGTAAGCTATGTGGCGGGGACGCGACCCCGTTGGCTCGGCAGATACTTCATTTTGCCTGCTAGATAGTGGGAAAGCTGCCCAATGTCTCCGTCTCCAATCAATCCTCTCAATGGTTTTGTGGGGATAGAAGCACTGCATCTGCCAGAGAAATCTAGACTGGGGTGGCACAATGGAGGGGAAAATCTACCCCCTGTCCCCGTGAGCCAGCCTACCCCACCCCCTCTGTCTCAGCCGATGATTTTAGGCTTTGACCCCGGACGGCAAAAATGTGGTTTGGCCGTGATGGGGTTAGATCGACTGCTGTGCTATCAACAGGTGGTCGCCGCCGATGCGGTCATCGATGAGATTGCTGCCCTGCGCCAGCGATTTCCCATTTCGACCATTGTGCTAGGCGACCAGACCGCATCGAGAAATTGGAAAGACACTCTCAGCCAGCTCCCCAATCCACCCCGGATTATGCTGGTGGATGAGCGATACACCACGCTGGAGGCACGCGATCGCTACTGGCAAATGTATCCTCCGTCGGGGGTGGCAGGGCTAATTCCCCAATCGCTGCGCAAAATCTCTCGACCCATAGACGACATTGTGGCCATTTTACTGATCGAGCGCTATTTGAACCGCCTGACGGGGGAGTAGTGCGATCGCCTACCGACGCTGACTTAAATCTACAACTTTGCCCGGATGGTAAACGAGTAGTCGCCGCCGGGTTCGAGCTGGTAGTCGAAGCGTTCTAGGAATCGGCTGAGGGGTTCGCAGATCAGCGCTCGCCCTAACGAAGGTTCCACCCTGAGGTTGCCCTGGCGAAAGCGCCACTGAAACTGCCATTCGTAGGTGCTGGCCCGCACTTCGCCTTCGATGCGGCCCTGGCTCCACGACTGGTGGGTAATGCGAACGTAGGCGGTAGTTTCTGAATGGCGACGGGTCACGGCAGTAAAAGCAGTACAAAAACGCGGTCGGTGAGCGGAGCCAGGTTGGGCAAACCCCCACAGGTACGATAACCGTAGCGTAGGCCGTGGTCTACCCCGGTGTTGTGGGCAACGATACGACCTAGCCCCCCAAATGGGTCGGGTTATTGGGCAATTCAGCCCCAGGCTGTTTTACCCTAGACGAAAAAACGGTAGCCTAGGGAGAAGCTAAACTATGATCCCCTCAAGCGTGTTCGGCATCTTAGCGGGTGTAGGGCACGTTTTGTTTACCTCATTTCACCGAATTGTAAGGTTGGACCCTGCCTGTGCCCAAGGTTGGCATTATCTACAACGACGTTAAGCCTGTGGCCTGCCAGGCCGCTCTCGAATGGGAGGAAAAATTGACTCGCCGAGGCTACACCGTGAGCCTGGCCACCGGCATGGGCGGCATTTTGGGCTATTCTCAGCCCGAGCGCCCGGTTTGCCACACTCCCCTCGATAGCCTGGTGCCGCCCAATTTCGATGCCGATATGAGCTTCGCTGTAGTGCTAGGAGGCGACGGCACGGTGCTGTCGGCCTTTCGACAGCTGGCCCCCATTGGGGTGCCCCTGCTGACGGTCAACACCGGCCACATGGGCTTTTTGACCGAGGCCTACCTAAACCAGCTGCCCCAGGCGATGGATCAGGTGCTGGCGGGCGACTACGAAATTGAAGAGCGAGGCATGTTGGCGGTGCGCCTTTTCCACGACTCTACCCTGGTGTGGGAAGCCCTTTGCCTGAACGAGATGGTGCTGCACCGGGAGCCCCTGACCAGCATGTGCCATTTTGAGGTGGCGATTGGCTGCCACTCCCCGGTCGATATCGCCGCCGATGGCGTTATTGTGTCAACGCCCACGGGGTCTACGGCCTATTCGCTCTCGGCGGGCGGGCCGGTGATTGCTCCGGGAGTGTCTGTGACCCAGCTGATTCCTATTTGCCCCCACTCGCTGGCATCGCGGGGGCTGGTGTTTCCCGATCGCGAGCAGGTGGTGATTCGCTCGGCCAACCCTGACCCCCTAGTGCTGATTGTGGACGGCAACGCGGGCTGCTACGTGATGACTAAAGACGAGGTGAGCGCCTGCCGCGCCCCCTACCCGGCTCGGTTCATTCGGCTAAAACCGCCCGAGTTCTTTACCGTGCTGCGGGAGAAACTGGGCTGGGGGCTGCCCCATATTGCTAAGCCCACGTCGGTGGAGATGCCGTGAGGCGTAGGTGCGTGGATGGGTAGGGGCCGACCCCTGTGTCTGCCCTGCATCGGGCGAATGGGTGGGTGGGTGGACAACTCGGGCGGCTCAGTGGGAATACTGGTCTGAGCCCTACCCCCCTGTTGCTATGGATTGGCCCACCATTGCTGTGATTATTCCCACCTATCAGCGGGAGGCTGTGCTGTGTGACACCATTCGCAGCACGTTGGATCAAGATTACCCGGCCTACGAGGTGGTGGTCGTTGATCAAACCCAGAGTCATCTGCCTGAGACCCAGCGACAGTTAGAGGGTTGGGCGGTGGAGGGAAAAATTTCTTTATATTCGGTGCCCTGGGCGAGCCTGCCTGGGGCTCGAAATTTGGGCATCGAGCGATCGCATTCCGATCTCGTCCTCTTCATCGACGACGATGTAGTGCTACCCCCTGGCTACCTCTACGCCCATGCCCGCACCTTTCTGGAGCGGCCCGATGTGGGGGCGGTGGCGGGGCGAGTGTTCGACCGCATGAAGCTGGCGGAGCAAGCGGATCTGGAAATCGACTACTTACCCCCCCAGGCGATGGATCCGGGAATTGCCTGGTACCACATTGACCTGGTGCACACCACCCAGCCTCAGCAAGTGCTGACGGCGCGGGGATGCAATATGTCGTTTCGGCGAGAATTGTTTGACAAGCACGGGCTGCGGTTTGACGAGCGCTTCTACGGCAGTGCCGTGCGCGAAGAGTCTGACTTTTGCCTCCACATTCGCTCTACTGGCTACATCATTTGGTACAACCCAGAGGCCCACCTGGTGCATTTGGGAGAAGAGACGGGCGGCTGCCACGACATTGCGACGCGATCGCTCAACTACCAGATGAATTTTTACCACAACCACTTTTTGCTGGCGCTCAAAAACCTGACCCTGGGGCAAAACCTACGCCTCTACGGTCGCCTGTTCGACTGTCACGTGCTGGGGCACCCTCCCTGCAACAAAAGCGGTCACCCGCTGAAAATTCTGAGCCGAGGGGTGTTTTTTGGGTTGGGCTGGCTCTATACGGTTTACACGCTGGCCACCACCCTGGGCAAGCACGGGCGACTCTATGCCGATATGGAGTAGAACTGACCTGAGGTTAAGAATCTCAGGTTGGAGAATCTACTTGCTGTGGCAACCTCCATAATTCTAAAACCGTCCCCCCAAGGCAGAGCATGGCTGACGATCGCGACCCCACGATTCGAGTACAGCTAGACCTGTCGCCCGACCAGCCAGGGCTGTTAGAAGGGCTGGATACCTGGCTGCGGCTGGGGCTGATTACTGACCAACAGGTGCGCGACCTGGGGCAGACCCTCAGTTGTGATTGGCTGCCCCAGGCGGCGACCGCAGCTACGGCAGAATTGGACTTGGCCGATGCGGTCAATCCTTTTCTGGAGCCTGAAGGTGTCCTGGCTGCGGGAGAGACGCCCTCCCCAGAAGCTATTCCCGCTGAAGGAAGTCTAATCACGGACTTTGCTCCCGCTGAACCTGCTGTTCGCCATCGACGACAGCGATCGCCCCGGCCTCGAACCCGCCCGTCTACCGAACGCCAGACCACCCCTTCGACAAACCTCTGGCTCGGTCGCTTGATGAGCGAACTGAGCGTAGTGTGGCTGCTGGGGCTGGGGGTATTTTTAGTCGTGCTGTCGTCGGCGGTGCTGGCAGCGACCCAATGGACCAGGTTTAACGCGGCGGGGCAGTATCTGGTGCTGCTGGCCTACACCCTGGTGTTTTGGGCAGCGGGGCTATGGTGTCGCCGCAACCCCAATTTGCAGCTGACCGCCAAAACCCTGCAAATGATTACTCTGCTGCTAGTGCCGCTGAATTTTTGGGCGCTGGATGGGCTGGGGGTGTGGCGCGGGGGCGGGGTGCTGGTGGGGGCGATCGCCGCCCTGCTGCTGACCTTCACAGCCCTGCAAGTGCTGCGCCAGCAAAACAGTACCCCCCTAGAGCAGGCCAATGCCCTGGGCTTAGCCTATCTCCACACCGGCTGGAGCCTTGCTGGCGGGCCGCTGCTGGCAGTCTATGCCGGGGTCTTGGGTACCGCCGCTGCTACTGTTTACGACCAGCGGCAACGGCCCGCCACCCCTGGCCTGCGCTGGCCCACGGTGGTGATTACCGCTGCCCTCGGTCTTTTGCTCGCGCGGGGGCTAACCCTAGGGGAGCAGGTTCAGGTCGGGCAGTTTGGCCTGGCCTTTGGCCTCTACGGGGCTACCCTGGTGTGGCTGGGCCAGCGACGGCTGGTGCCCAAACCCGACGAGCCTATTTCAGAATCCAATCCAACCCCAGAGACTATTACAAACCGCTCCTTTCGCGGCGGAATTGCGCTGGGGCGGGGGCTGCTGTGGTGGGGGTGGCTGCTGGCAATTGCCGACTGGCTGATCCAGGTGTTTGGCATCGGGCTGCTCGGGCTGGCACTGCGTATTCAGGCGTTGAGCAAGCTGGGCAAGCGGCGAGATTTGCTGATCGCCTATGGAATTGCGGTACAGCTCGGCTTCGTTGGTTGGGAGATGTTGCCCCTATCCCTGCGGCAGACCATGCTGGCTCCCCTGGCCAGGTGGGATGAGTTCGCAGTGGGCACCTGGCCGCTGTGGGGAATTTCGCTATTTCCCTACGTGGTGGGGATGGTGGCCTTGGCCGACTGGTATCGGCGGCGAGACCAGCTGAAACTGGGCCGCTTTAGCGACGGTGTTGCCCTAGGCAGCAACGTTTTGCTGACGCTGATCAGCCTGGCCAGCGGGCCGGTGCTGGTAGTGAATTTAATCGCCTCTACAATCACGGCGCTGGTGGTAACCTTGCGGCGGGCTGCTCCGGCTCAGTGGCGCATTGTCGTCACCTACGGCTTGGCCCTGGGGAGTATTGTGGTGGCTATTGGCGATCGCTGGCCGAACTTACCCCTGGGCCGCTGGGTTTTGATCATGGTGGCGCTGGCAACGGTGGCCTTGGTGCTGAGCAAATTTCTGCGCGCCCTCTGGGGCCGAACGGCCTGGCTCTACGGAATGGGGCTATCTGCCCTGAGCTACGCCCTACTCTGGGGCAACCTGCTCGATAGCGGCTGGCGTGCCAGCACAAGCTGGGTGGGTCTGGTGATACCGCTGGTGCTGCTGCTGATCGGTCGCCACCGCGCCAGCGTCCTGATCACAGGCATTGCGCTGCCCTTTACCCTGGGGCTGCCGTGGACTCGGCTGGTGGGTCTGGGCTCGGCGACAGCCCTGACGGCAGTGAATAGCACGGTCTATCGACGGCCAGGGGTGGCGTTTTTAACGGTGGGCTTTGCCTTGGGCTGGGTCTATAGCAGCCTGGCGGATTGGGTGACGGGCTTTCCGCGTCATTTGGCCGACTGGGGGCTGGTGACGGTGGGTCTAATGGCGGTGCTGTGGATTGCCTGGCGATTGCTGCCCGCTTCCCCGGAGGCTGAAACGCCATCTTTGACAACTCTCTATCGGGTGGCCTGCGATCGCTGGGGTCACATTTTGGCCATTGGCTTGCTGACTCTTTCCACCGTTGCAGTCTCGCTCTACTACCTTGACTGGCGCGAACCTCGTCCTTTGATCGTGGCTGTCCTGGCGGCATTCTTAGCGACTCTGATCCTCCGCTACTGGGGAACGGCGAGGCCTTTCACCATTTACCTGGCGGGCTGGGGGGTAGAACTGCTGGTCGCTGGGATAATGATAGAGCGCTATCCCACGGTAGTGGCTTTGGCGGTGCCGACTTTGGGGCTGGGGGCGATCGCCCTGGCCTTATCCGCAATTGTGGGACGCTCCCGCCCAGCCCTGGCTCCTTCCCTGCAAACCCTGACGCTGCTCTATGCCGGATTGGCCCTGGCTCTACGCGCCTACACGGCCACGGCTTGGACGGGCTGGCTCGTCGTCGTCGCGGCCCTGCTGGTGCTAGAAATAGGGCGACGTTCCCAAACCGCCCTGGCCCGGTGGCTGGCTCTGGCGCTGCTGTCGGTGGGGTGGTATGAGCTGGTGATCTACCAGATGCTGCAAGGCTCTGGCGGTGAGGCGGCAGATGCGCTGCTGGTGCTGGCGGGAGTCGCGGCGCTGATCATGATCTTGTATCGGCTGGCTGCAGGGCAGCTTGATCGCACCCTGGGCATCCCTCAAATCGAGCTGATTTGGGCGGCTCACCTGCACTGGTTCATTGGCAGCTTGCTAATGCTGGGGGGCAGCGTTGGCATTGGCTTTAGTCAGGCGACGCTGGGATGGTTGGGATTGGCGATCGCCATCGCCTTGGTGCTCTACGCCCTCAGTCAGGGTCGCCTGGGGACTGCTGAATCGGTCAAGCAAGCCTGGGTTTACGCCGGACTTGTAGAACTTGTCGGCTGGTTCGCCCTGGGGCGATCGCTGTTTCCCGCTTTAGAATTTCTCGACAACTGGTGGGGTGTAGTGGCCTGCGCCGTGGCGGTGCCCGTCTATTGGCTACCCTGGGCCACCTGGGGCTGGCCCCAGCGTCCCTGGCGGGTGATGGCCGTTGTCGTCCCGCTGTTGATTGCCCTAATTACAGGAGGATTCGACCATATCCCAACTCTGTGGGTGTTGGTGGGGTTCTACGGTTGGCTGGCCTGGCACAGCGGCAAAATTCGCGTGTCTTACCTCTCGGTACTCTGTGCGACCTGGGCGATCTGGGTCTGGCTTGAGAATCGCTCCATCGACGACAGCCTTGCCTGGGTGCTGCCTCTGGGGTTGGCTCTGCTCTACATCGCCCAGATAGATCCAGCGCTGAAGCGCCCCGAGGGCAAAGAACAACGCCACTGGCTGCGGCTGATTGCCCTGGCCATAATATTGCTCACGGCGCTGCTGACCGAACGCTGGGCAGGCTTGCCAGTGGGGGCAATGGCCTTGGGGGCGATCGCCGCCGGACTCCTGCTGCGCATTCGGGCTCTGCTCTACATAGGCACTGTGGTCTTTGCCCTCAACGCCCTCAACCAGCTGGTGGTGCTCAATGCGGCCTTCCCGTTCATCAAGTGGGTGGTTGGCATCTTAGTCGGCATCGCCCTGATCTGGATTGCCGCCGATGTGGAGCGCCGCCGCGACCAGTGGCTCCAGCTCACCCAGAACTGGGGGCAAGACTTGGATGTCTGGCAGTAGGGGAGGCGAGAAGTTTTGAATTTTGAATTCAAAGTGAACCGAGCAATTCAAAACTCAAAACTAAGAACTCAAAACTTTCTGTTCCAACCTGCTGAATTTTTAGGATCCAACTACTCTGGCGGCGTTGACAGCGGCCAGTAAATCACTATGCACAGCTTTAGAGCTGCCAATCACCATGCCGGGGCGCAGATAGTTGCTACAGGTGTGCAGCGGCGGCGGTGGGTCGCCGGTAAACGTGGTGACAATGTAACCCATTTCCTGGGCCATAAAGGCCAGAGCGGCACCGTCAATAAACTGCCCTCGGGCGAGCACGGCCCCTGCCAAATCGCCGCTGAGTAGGCCGTTAAAGTTGGGAATTTGGGTCTCTTTTGAATAGTCGGTTTTGGTGTGGTAGACCCGGTAGCGATCGCTCAAATAGGGCACCAACTCCCCCATTTGCCAACCCAGACAGATCGCTGGCGTAGGGCTTTGCACCTTAATCTGGGTGCATTCATCGAGAGACTGGGCCAGACTCCCCATAAACGTGCCCTCGCCCCGCAGAGTGTAGTAGTAGAGGTCTTGGCTGGGGGTAATGGCGATCGCACCCTCGTACTCATCGGCATTGAGAATCCCCAGAATGATCTGGTAGTTCGAGTGCCCATCCAGATAAAACTGGGTGCCGTCGATGGGGTCGAGGGTGAGCAAATAGTCGCCCGCTGGCCCCAGGTCGATGGCGCGAAAGTACTTGGTGTTGTAGGTCTGCTCATGCTCTTCGCCGTAGAAGCGCACCGAGGGAAATAGGCCTAGCAGCACCACCTCCATCATGGTTTGAATCGATAGATCTGCGTCACTGAGGGCCGAGGCAAAAAAGTTGTCGCCCTTGCCGTCTTTGTCGGGCTGAGCCGCAATTTGGGCCTGAATCTGCTGGGCGTAGGCTCCAGCGGTTTTGAGGTAGGGCAGCAGCGCCGCCAGAATTTCTCGGGGAGTAGTGGGGGCCATAGGAGATGCAGCGAAAGAACGAAAATAGAAGAGCGAAAAAAACGCCCGATAGGCTTGAATCTTGGTACTTTGGGCGTTCTAACCCAGACTTTATGGCTATACCAGTGCCGGAATAGCAAAATAATCTAAAAAAACAGGGCTTCCTCAAACGAAGAAGCCCTGGGTTGGTTCAGGTAACGTCAGCTCCCTTTACAGAACTGACCGATGGCATGTAACTAGACCGCAGCGGTGGTGGAAACCTTAGCGTCAAGCTCGCCCTTGGCGTACTTAACGGCGTAAACTTCCACGGGCTGTTGCTTGATCTTGCTAGCTTGGCCGGCGGTGCCAAAGGAGGTATAACGCTCAGCACAGACCTCGGTCATATAGGTCATCGAGGGCTTCATGAAGTGGCGAGGATCAAAGTTAGACGGATCCTTGAAGGCCGCTTCGCGAATGGCTGCGGTGATAGCCAGACGGTTATCGGTGTCGATATTCACCTTGCGCACGCCGCTCTTGATGCCCTTTTGAATTTCTTCGACCGGTACACCGTAGGTCTCAGGAATATTACCGCCGTACTCGTTGATCATGTCGAGCCACTTCTGGGGCACGGAGGAAGACCCGTGCATAACCAGGTGAGTGTTGGGCAGACGGCGGTGAATTTCTTCGATGCGGCTGATAGCCAGAATTTCGCCAGTAGGCTTGCGGGTGAACTTGTAAGCGCCGTGGCTGGTGCCGATCGCAACGGCCAGAGCATCCACCTGGGTAGCTTCGACAAACTGCACTGCTTCGTCGGGGTCGGTCAGCAGCTGGTCGTGGCTGAGGGTGCCCTCAAAGCCGTGGCCGTCTTCCGCTTCGCCAGCGCCGGTTTCGAGGGAGCCGAGGCAGCCCAGTTCGCCTTCAACGCTACAGCCGATGGAGTGGGCCACTTTCACCACTTCACCGGTAACAGCGGCGTTGTAGTCGAAGCTCGCCGGGGTTTTGGCGTCAGCTTCCAAAGAGCCATCCATCATGACGCTGGTGAAGCCGTTGCGCAGCGCCGAGTAGCAGGTGGCGGGGGAGTTGCCGTGGTCTTGGTGCATCACCACGGGAATGTGGGGGTAGGTTTCGACCGCAGCGAGCACCAGGTGACGCAGGAAGTTTTCGCCAGCGTAGGAGCGCGCACCGCGAGAGGCCTGCAAAATCACGGGGCTGTCGGTGTCATCCGCCGCCTTCATGATCGCCAGGATTTGCTCCAGGTTGTTTACGTTGTAGGCCGGAATGCCGTAGCCGTTCTCAGCCGCGTGATCCAGCAGTAGCCTCAGTGAGACAAGCGCCATAAAAATCCTCCTAGTGTGTTCTCGCCGTTAGGCCTTCAGACGTTTCAGTAGGTAGCCTTACTCATCAATCTTAGAATAGATCGATGGATATATAACGAAATGTTTGGACAAGCTAAAGTCAAGCTTAAAAGAACTCCCCACTCAGCTGGGATGTGTTTGCCCTGCTGTTTGACCCCATCATAAAACACTGCGGGGCAGGAACCGTGAACTTTGCTACCGGAAGGCAGACAAAGGCCAGTTTATTAAAATGGGTCGCCTGGGATTCGAACCCAGGACCAATCGGTTAAAAGCCGAGTGCTCTACCGCTGAGCTAGCGACCCCCTTGCGGGGAACCGTGTGCAGTCGTTTACCGGATACGGCTTATAAACATAGCATACTGTCTTGGGGATTTTGCAACGCGTCTTGGGAAAAAAACTCGGTGGGCTTGGGTTGTTTGGCGGGGGACGTTATGTGAGCGATCGCCGTTGTCTTGACAATTCATCAACCTGAGCCCATCTAAATTTGGGCCAGCCCCCCTAATGCACTCCATCCGTCCTCTCCGCCGCCGCCGCGTGCCAGCTGGACTCCGGACTGGCTCAAACTTAGTTACGGAACGTAACCAAGCGCTTGTTTTCGTCCCTAAATGAAGCTTTAGTTTAATGAAGCTTCATTTTTAGAATCAGTCCTCATCACCCTACAGGCTATGTTTCCGACCCATCGCCCTCGCCGTCTGCGCCAGCACCCGCAACTTCGCCGCATGGTGCAAGAGACCCTGGTCACCCAGGCTGACTTGATCTATCCGCTGTTCGCGGTGCCGGGCAATCAGGTGGCGAAGGAAGTCTCGTCCATGCCGGGGGTGTATCAGCTCTCCATCGACAAAATCGTAGAAGAAGCCAAGGAAGTCTACGACCTGGGCATTCCCGCCATCATTCTGTTTGGCATCCCCGACGAAAAAGACACCGATGCAACCGGAGCCTGGCACGACTGCGGCATTGTGCAAAAGGCCACCACCGCCGTCAAAGAAGCAGTGCCCGACCTGATGGTGATTGTCGATACCTGCTTGTGCGAGTACACCTCCCACGGTCACTGCGGCTATCTGGAGGTAGGCGACCTCAGCGGTCGGGTGCTCAACGACCCCACCCTGGAACTGCTGAAGAAAACTGCCGTGGCTCAAGCCAACGCCGGGGCCGACATCATCGCGCCCTCGGGGATGATGGATGGCTTTGTGCAGGCGATTCGCGCCGGGCTGGATAAGAGCGGCTTTGAAGATATGCCGATTCTCTCCTACGCAGCGAAATACGCTTCGGCCTACTACGGGCCGTTTCGCGATGCGGCGGAGAGTGCGCCCCAGTTTGGCGATCGCCGCACCTACCAGATGGACCCGGCCAACGGCACCGAAGCCCTCAAAGAAATTGAGCTAGACATTGCCGAAGGGGCTGACATGCTGATGGTGAAGCCCGCCCTGGCCTACATGGATATTATCTGGCGGGTGAAGCAGGCCACCAATCTACCCGTAGCGGCCTACAACGTGTCGGGCGAATACGCCATGGTCAAAGCCGCCGCCCTCAACGGCTGGATCGACGAGCAAAAAGTGGTGATGGAAACCATGACCAGCTTCAAGCGCTCCGGGGCCGACCTGATTTTGACCTACCACGCCAAAGACGTGGCCCGCTGGCTGGGTTAATCCCTTGTCGTGGGGTGGGCACTGCCCCACCGCCGTTTTTTTGGCTGCTGCCAGGACTGCTTAATCAATCCTCCCTACAGGCTAAAAATTCCCAGAGCGTAGTCCTATGATGTCAGGGCTACGCTCTAGTTTTTTGGCAGAGAATTTCTGCTATTGCACCCATGACCTTTGTGCTCACCAACGACGACGGCATTGATGCTCCGGGCATTCAGGCGTTGCGCAATGCCCTGGCTAACTATCCCACCTGGGTGGTGGCTCCTGACCAGCATCTCTCAGGCTGTAGCCACCAGATGAACCGGGGCGGCCCGATCGCGATCGACCAGCGCAGCGATCGCGCCTTTGCCATTGGCGGCACCCCCGCCGACTGCACCCGCGTTGCCCTCAGTCACCTGTGCCCTAAGGCCACCTGGGTACTTTCGGGCATCAATGCGGGGGGCAATATGGGGGCCGATCTCCATGTTTCGGGCACCGTGGCGGCGGTGCGGGAAGCGGCCCTGCTGCGGGTGCCGGGAATTGCCATTTCCCACTACATTCAAAATCGTCGCCCGGTGGACTGGGACTTGGCGACTCGCTTGACGACTCGGGTAATTGACCTGCTGATGGCCGAGGGTTTGCCGGCTGGCTGCTTTTGGAACGTTAATTTGCCCCACCTACAGTCGGGCGATGCCGAGCCTGAGGTTGTCTTTTGCCCCCCCTGCACCCAGCCGCTGCCCACCGAGTTTAAGGTTGACCAGGGCCAGTTTTACTATACGGGTAGGTATGGCGATCGCCGCCACGACCCCGACTCCGACGTGGCTGTGTGCTTTAGCGGCAACATCGCGGTGACTAAAATCTGCCTCTGGTAGATCCATCATCCGCCCATCTACTCGAACCGGGCAGACACGTAGGTCTGCCCCTACCTTTACTTACACCTCAAACCTAATTTCAACGCCGATGCCAAAGTGGTCAGACAAGCCCCGCAGATCGTCCAACCGGGGTGGCCAGGCAAAGGATCGCTGGAACGGCCCCGGCAGGTCTTGACTCAGGCAGATGTGGTCAATGTTAGAGTGCTGCCCGTTAATTAGCTGGTGTACCGGATCGTTCTCCCCGGCGGTAAAGCAGACAAGTTGCAAACGGTCTAGGGCCTGCCGCAGAGCCTGCTTATTGCGGCGCGACCCGTAGTAGTGCAGAGCATTGAGGTCTTGGTTGAAGTCTCCGGCCACGACTAAAACGGCCTGGGGATAGGTGGCCCGCAGCCGTTGCCAATCGGCTTGTTGGGCGGCTAGGGCGGCGGCAAAGGCCTGGCCCTGGGACGCGGGGTATTCTCGCCAGCTACTCCCCAACCAGGGCAATACGGTGCCATACAGCACCCACTGTTGGCCTGTGGGCAGGGTTAGCAGGGCAGCGGCAGTTCGAGCTGCATCGCGGGTCTCTAGAGGCGTGAGTTCCCCGGCTTTGATCCAGATTTGCACCCAGCGTTCGCCGTCATCCCCAGGCCGATCGGGCTGCCCGCTGGCTACGGAGTAGTAGTCTTCGCTGGGGGTAATGCCCAGGTGAGTCTCGGTCAAAATCCAGATGTCGGCATCGATGCGGCTGAGCCATTGTCGCTGGCGTTCAGCCTGTACAGACTGGGGCAGCGATCGCTCAAGATTCCAGGTGGCGATTTTCATTCAGGGGTAGTAAACCGGCTGCTACAGAGACGATTTTTTTTGTAGCAGCCACTACTTAACCCTGGAAATCCGCCTCTTGCATATATTCCTCAATACAAAATTGGCTGTCTGTTGTCTTTTCAAGACTTTTTGCGGGCAAATTTCGCTCTAGACCTGCTCTAAAGCTGGTACAGGTCAGCCATCATTTCATCGCTGACTGCTGTGGCTGGGGTATCGAAAAGAATCTGACCCTGGCGCAGGCCGACGATGCGATCGCAATACTTAACCGCAAACTCCACCTCATGCAGGCTAATCACCAGGGTTTTGCCGGTGGTCTCGCTGAGCTGGCGCAGCAAATCCATCATCGCCCGCGATCGCTCCGGATCCACACTTGAGATCGGCTCATCCGCCAGAATAGCGGCGGGGTCTTGCACTAACGCCCGCGCCAGGGCCACCCGTTGCTGCTGCCCACCCGAGAGGCGATCGGTGCGGGCATAGAGCTTGTCGGCAATGCCCACCTGAGCCAGCGCCTGGGCCGCAGTCTGCACCTGCTGGGGCCACACCAGCGACCACAGCGCCCTCGGCAGCGACCAGCGCCCCAGTTGCCCGGCATTGACGTTGTGAACTACCGCCAGGTTGCCCACCAGGTGGTGCTGCTGATAGACCGTGCCCACCAGCCGCTGAATCCGCCGCCGCTTTTTGGGGCTGAGGCGATTGACCTCCTGCCCCAGAATAGTTACCCGCCCGGTGGTGGGTGCCTGGCTGCCGTTGAGCAGGCTCAGCAGCGTGCTCTTGCCCGCGCCGCTGGGACCAATTAGCGCCACCCGTTCGCCGGGGGCGATCGCCAGGCTGCAATCGGTCAGGGCTGCCACCGACCCAAACTGGCAGCTTACCCTCTCTAGCTGAAAGATTGGCCCCGCCATCACCCCAGGCACTACTGAATTTTGCCGATCTTGCGGCCCACCGCTTCGATCTCGGCGTAGTTGTCGTTGTCGGTGGCAATAAAGCGCTCGGCCCCAAACAAATCGAGAATTTCTTTTTGCTCTGGCACGGCGGGGTCGAGGGCCATCAATGCGGCCTGCACCTTTTCGGCGAAACCGTCGCCGTAGCGCTCGTCAACTTCGGGGCTGATCACCCAGTGGTAGTCGTAGTAGGGTGGGGTGCGCCAGATGACGGCGACTTTGGTGGTGTCAACGGCTCCTTCCGCGACGCGATCGAGCCAGACCTGCTCGTTGAGCGCCCCTACCTCGTAGGTGCCCGCTTCCACCAGTTTGATGGTGGTGTCGTGGTTGCCCGAAAAGCCGACCTCGCCTTTGAAATCTTGGGCGGTGTCTAAGCCTGCCTCTTCCATAAAGTATTGGGGCATCAATCGTCCTGAGGTGGAAGACTCGCTGCCAAAGGTGAAGGTGCGGCCTTTGATCTGGGGGAGTTCTTGAATATCCGAGAATTCCTTCAGGCCAGTAGCGGTGTTGGCGATGAAAACGCTGTGGAACTGTTCATCGATGTCGCGCTGGGCGATCGCCTCAGCCCCCGGCACCTGCAACCGCGCCTGTACGCCGGTCAGCCCGCCAAACCAGACCAAATCTAAATCCCCCACCTTAAAGGCGGTGACGGCGGCGGCGTAGTCAGTCACGGGCTTGTATTCGACGGGAACGCCCAGCTCGGCCTCCAAATAGTCGGCCAGCTTGGTGTAGAGCCGCTGGAGCACTTCGGGGTCCTGGTCAGGAATGGCTCCGGCAGTTAGGGGAAGGGTGCTCTGCTCCGTCGCTGCGCCGCCTTCTCCAGCGGCCTGTTGCCCTGGCTCAGAGGGGGCGCAGGCTCCCAGAGGCAGCAGCAGTAGCAGGCTCGATACCCCTGCAATCCACGAACGACGGATGCTCACCATGGTTTGAATAGTGCTCTAAACAGCAGCACTAAATCATACGGGTCGGATCCCCCCCAAAGCAATGCTTTGGCTAGTTAATGTCTAGGATTCGGGTAAACGCTGTCAGGCGCTAGCTCAGCCAGAGTAGCCCGCCCAGCACCAGGGCTACCCCCGCTAGAGCTGCCCACAAAAATCCGTTGTCTTTGGTATTGATCTGGCTAGGGTCAAGGGGAGGGGGCTCAGGTTTAGGGCGCGATCGCGGTGCCGTCTTTGCCGCTGCTGAATAACCCGAACCGCCCGAACTCTGAGCACCGTCCCGAGATAGGCTGTCGAGATCGGGAATTTCGGTCATCCAGTTGGTCGGGCGCTGGAGCTGAGGTGCTTGCAGAATGTAGAGCAGATTTTTGCCCTGCTTGCGAGTGTCTAAGTCGGGGTGGCGGGCTAGGGCTTGGCAGAGGGCGATCGCCTCGTTTTGCCTACCCACCGCACTGTAGGCATTCACCAGCCAGGTTTGAATTTCGCCCCCCAGAGGTGTAGTAGCCTTGGCGAGTTTAACGGCCTCCTCAAAAAACTCTACGGCCTCGCGGTAGCTGCCCCGCTCAAAGGCGGCTTGGCCGTAGGCGTACTGGATTTTGGCGCGATCGCGGATATCTTCGGTCATTAGATTAATTGAACTTAATTGGTAAAGAGCGCACACAATCGTTGAGCCACATCATTTTGAGTCGCGTTGGATAATATTCCTAGCTCTCGCAAAATGAGTGAGGTGCGCGCTGTCATCAGGTAATGGAGCCGTAAAGTAGAGGGTTTACGCAGTCCACTGCTGGCAAAGTCAGGATGAGATGCATCAAAAACGATGTCTGTCGGCAGTGGCTGGTCTGAAATGCGGCTAGTGACAAACGCCAATAAACATGCTGATAGGGGCCGATGGCGTGGGTTAGACAAACGGCTGGTCTTACCTTCGTTGCCGATAGATCGTCAAACGGGAAAGGCACTAAGACAACCTTGCCCTTAGGGTTTGAAACGCTTGCCATCACTCACACTGTAAATATCTTCTTCAGAATCCTGGAGAAAATCAAAGGCAGGGTTCTGAGTTGCCGCCTTTAGCCAATCCTCATCGCTCAGGTCATTGGCCTCTTCAACTAGAACGATCACTCTGACTTGAGCATCCTTTAGGGCAGGATCTAGCTGAAAATCAGGCCAGGTCAAATGGCCGTTGGCCATGACCGTTGCGGGTAATTCGTAAGCTTTCATGGTGGCGGATAAATGGGCCTTACATCTACCAGACTAATGCCATATTTAGAACAAATCCAGGGAGGACAGGATCTCCAGAAAGGTGGGATGGGTTGTTCAACAACTCGGGGGACTGCCCCGGTTGATAAACTTCGACCTGGCGACTGCTGGGGTTGATCAGCCAGCCCAGGCGCACGCTGCTAGCCATGTATTCCTGCATTTTGGTTCGCACGACGGAGAGGCGATCGCTGGGTGACAGTAGCTCCAGTACAAAGTCGGGGGCGATGGGCGGAAATTTTTGCCGTTGCTCAGGGGTGAGGGCATTCCAGCGAGACTGCTCGACCCAGGCGACATCGGGCGATCGCTCTCCACCTCCCGGCAGCTTAAACCCGGTGGATGAGTCAAAGACAACTCCCAACCGATGCTCGCGGTTCCAAAGCACAAACTCTGTGGCTAACTCCACGTTGCGGTTGCCGGTTTCTCCCCCTGTTGGCGACTTAATCAGCAGATCTCCCTCGGCGTTGCGCTCAAACTTGAGGTCGGGGTTGGTGATGCACAGCTGGTAAAACTGGTCATCGGTCATGGTCAGGGCGGGCTGGAGCTTAATGGTGTAAGCCGTCATTACTACAGAACCCAGGCAGGTAATTGGCTGTTTTCATCATAGAAGTCAGCCAAGCGAATTTTTGCAGCTAGCCGTCTACAAAGCGATTCCCCCGTCTCCCATAGAATCTTGACACGGTGGCTTAACCCGGCTTTTTTCCCTCAAGATGGAGTAAGGGAATAAGGAGACAAACACCGTGGTAGCCCCAGCAATCAAGCCCCAGACCGACTCACTACAGTACGAGGCCAAGACCCTCGCGATCGCAAATGCCCTGCTAGTGGCCACCCGCGAGAAGAAAAATATCTTCGCCCAAATGCGCGACCAAATGCGCTGGGACGACAAAATTATGGATTTCGCCATGGGCAACCCAGGGCTGAAGGTGCAGCTATTTCGCTTCATCGACGCCCTGCCAGCTCTACGCAGCAAGCCCGAGATCGCCCGCCACCTGCAAGAGTACCTATCGGCGGAAGAGGTGGAACTACCCAACGCGCTGAAGGGTTTGCTGAACTTCACCAATCCCGATTCTATGCCGGGTCAGCTTGCCGCTACCACCGTCGCCCCAGCGGTGGAAACTCTGGCCTACCGCTATATTTCAGGCGAAACCGTCGAGAAGGCGATCAAGGCGATCGAGCGGATGCGGAAGGACAAGCTCACCTTCACCATGGATCTGCTCGGCGAAGCGGTGATCACTGAAGAAGAAGCCCGTGCTTACCTTCAGCGGTATATGGATTTGATGGAGCAGCTCTCGGCGGCGGCGAAAACCTGGAAGACTGTGGATGCCGTCGATATGGCAGACGGTAAAGAACTTTCCAAAGTTCAGGTCTCCGTCAAACTCACCGCCTTCTACTCCCAGTTTGACCCGCTGGATGCTGACGGTAGCCGGGCTAAGGTGAGCGAACACATTCGCACCCTGCTGCGCCGCGCCGATGAGCTCGGCGTCGCCGTCCACTTCGACATGGAGCAGTACCGCTACAAAGCGCTCACCCTGGCGATTCTCAAAGACATTCTCATGGAAGCTGAGTTTCGCCAGCGCGACAACATCGGTGTCACCCTCCAGGCCTACCTACAAGACAGCTACAACGACCTAAAAGATCTGGTGATTTGGGCGAAGAACCGGGGCACTCCCGTCACCGTACGCCTGGTGAAAGGGGCCTATTGGGATCAAGAGACCATTACCGCGCGGCAAAATGGCTGGCGCAGCCCGGTCTATAACCAAAAGGTTTCCACCGACGCCAACTACGAGCGCATGACCAGGCTGCTGCTGGAGAACCATCAGTACCTCTATGCCGCGATTGGCAGTCACAACGTCAGGTCGCAGGCCCACGCCATAGCGATCGCCGAAGAACTCAACATCCCCCGCCGCAACATTGAGCTGCAAGTGCTCTACGGCATGGCCGACAAACTGGCCAAAACTCTTGCTGACAAGGGCTACCGCGTGCGCGTCTACTCTCCCTTCGGCGAGCTGATTCCAGGGATGTCGTACCTGATCCGCCGCCTGCTAGAGAACACCGCCAACAGCTCCTTCTTGCGCCAAAACCAGGAGGATGTGCCTGTAGAAACCCTGCTAGCCGCCCCAGAGTTTGCCGCAGAAGATACCCCTGGCTACGACACGACCCCCCACCCCCTACCCCCCACCCCCTACCCCAACGCCCCCGACCTCGACTTCGCGATCGCCACCAAGCGCTTCCAAGCCACCGAAGCCCTCAAGACCGTCCACGCCCAGCTCGGCCAGCGCTACAACCCAATCATCAACGGTGAAGCGGTCGATACCGAGGCCACGGCAGATTCGGTGAACCCCTCGAAGCCGTCGGAGCTGGTTGGCAATCTGGGGTTGGCCAGTCAAGAGCAGGCGGATGCGGCGATCGCCGCCGCCAAAGCCGCCTTCCCCGCCTGGGCCGCCACCTCGGCCAAAGAGCGGGGAGCTATTCTTCGCCGCTCCGCTGAGCTTATGGAAGAGCGCCGCCACGAACTCAACGCCTGGATGGTCTACGAAGTCGGCAAACCCCTGGGCCAGGCCGACCCCGAGGTCTCTGAAGCGATCGACTTCTGCCGCTACTACGCCGACGAAATGGAGCGGCTAGATGCTGGCTACACCTACGATTACCCCGGTGAAACCAACCGCTACCGCTACTTCCCGCGCGGCATTGCGGTGGTGATCTCGCCGTGGAACTTTCCTCTGGCGATCGTCACTGGCATGACCGTCGCGGCCCTGGTGACGGGCAACTGCACCATCCTAAAACCTGCTGAAAACTCCGCCGTGATCGCCGCCAAGATCGCCGAAATTCTGATCGAAGCGGGGATGCCCCCCGGCGTGTTCCAGTACCTTCCGGCCCGAGGCTCCACTGTGGGCGCGCACCTGGTCAACCACCCCGATGTCCACATGATCGCCTTCACGGGTTCCCGCGAGGTGGGCTGCCGCATCTATGCCGATGCCGCCCAGTGGCGACCCGGCCAGCGCCACCTGAAGCGCGTGATCGCTGAGATGGGCGGCAAAAACGGCATCATCATCGACGAAAGCGCAGATCTGGATCAGGCGGTGCAGGGGGTGGTGTACTCCGCCTTTGGCTACAGCGGCCAGAAATGCTCGGCATGCTCCCGCGCGATCGTGGTGGCTTCGGTGTACGACACCTTTGTGCACCGTCTAGTCGAAGCTACCCGCTCTCTCAACGTGGGCGAAGCGGTGAAGCCCAGCACCAAGGTTGGCCCTGTGATCGACGCCAATGCCCAGGCGAAGATCAAGGAGTACATCGAGAAAGGCAAAGCCGAAGCCACCTTGGCCCTAGAAATGCCCACCCCTGCCGACGGCTACTTCGTTGGCCCCACGGTGTTTACCGATGTGAAGCCCGACGCGGCGATCGCCCAAGAAGAAATCTTTGGCCCCGTGCTAGCCGTCATCAAAGCCCAAGACTTCGACGATGCCCTACGTATTGCCAACGATACCGACTACGGTTTAACGGGTGGCCTCTACTCGCGCACTCCTTCCCACATTGAGCGAGTGCAGAACGAGTTTGCTGTCGGCAATATCTATATCAATAGGGGGATTACGGGGGCGATCGTCTCTCGCCAGCCCTTCGGTGGCTTCAAGATGTCGGGGGTGGGCTCTAAGGCGGGTGGCCCAGATTACCTGCTGCAATTTCTAGAGCCTCGCCACGTCAGCGAAAACGTCCAGCGCCAAGGCTTCGCCCCAATTGAGGGGGTGGATTAGTCCAAGACCAGATCCTTGGGTTCTTCAAGAACCCAGGGATCTTTTGCTGCACCAGAGGTCTCTTAGATTAGCAATGCCAGAAGTTACGCGATTTTACGGGATTATCATTAAGATTTTCTTTGGGGATCATCCGCCGCCTCATTTCCACGCAATCTACGGTGAATACAATGCATTAGTGAGTATCGAATCGCTAGAAGTCATAGAAGGCGATTTGCCCAGCCGTGCCCAGAAAATGGTTATCGATTGGGCAGAACTGTATCAGCAAGATCTCCTAAACATGTGGAATGACCAAGACTTTCGTAAGCTGCCCCCGCTGAAATAAGTGTTTCACTTGCTATGGAATATCCCAAGATTTACAAAGTCGAGGCTATTAGCGATCGCATTCTCAGAGTCATATTCACCAACCAAGATGTTAGAGATTACGACATTACTCCGCTGCTAGATAAACCGATGTTTGCTCCTCTCCGACAGCCAGTTTTCTTCAAAAGTTTCAATCTTGAGCCTGGCGGCTATGGCATTGTTTGGAACGACGAGGTGGATATCAGTGAGTACGAGCTGTGGAAAAATGGCACGGTGCCTAGCCCTGGCCTGAGCAATGGAATGTAACTGCGAAGCCCCCTACGCGCAGTTGGCGGTACAGTTTGCCAGAGCGCTGACAGACGGTAACTTTGCCCTAGCCCATACCCTCCTCTTGCCAGAGCTGAGCGCAGACCTAACCCCAGCGCGCCTACGCGAAACCTACGAGGCCATGATTGAATACGGCGACGGCCCACCTACCAATGTGGAGCTAATCGTCACGATGGAGCAGTGGCAGTTGCCTGAGCAGCGCCTGACAGACTTAGGCTGGGCCTACGTGGCGATCGCGGGCGACGGTTACTCAGAGGCCGTCACGGTCATTGTTGAGGATGCTGGCGATGGGCCTGCCATTCGGTATCTAGAGTGGGGTCGCCCCTAGCACTCATCTCTAGCCCCAGATTCAGCAATGTAGGCGCTCGCTATCACGCTGCAGACCGTGGGTGGAATGTTGCCAACAAGGGCACGGCATGCCTGCTGCTCCTAGGAAAGGGTTTCATCGTTATAGTGAAACAGCATCCTGCCCTGCCATTGCAGCAGGTGTTCACCTGACCCAAACTATGGGTTAATGGCAAAGGTTAACCCTGCCCCTTTAAGAAATAGCTATGACAGAAGCAACCAATCCCAGAGTATTTTTTGACATCACCATCGGTGGCACCCCCGCAGGCCGCATCGTCATGGAACTACGGGCCGATGTCGCCCCCAAAACCGCCGAGAACTTTCGCGCCCTGTGCACTGGCGAAAAAGGTATGGGCACCTCGGGCAAGCCCCTGCACTTCAAAGGCTCTAGCTTTCACCGTATCATTCCCGAATTTATGTGCCAGGGGGGTGACTTCACCCGTGGCAACGGTACCGGCGGTGAGTCGATCTACGGCATGAAGTTTGCCGACGAAGACTTTACCCTCAAGCACACCACCCCCGGCTTGCTGAGCATGGCCAACGCTGGCCCCAACACCAATGGCTCGCAGTTCTTTTTAACCACTGTGGCTACCCCCTGGCTCGACGGCAAGCACGTCGTCTTTGGCAGCGTCGTCGAAGGCATGGATGTGGTCAGCACCATGGAGCAGGTGGGCAGCCGCAGCGGCCAAACCTCTGAGCCTGTGGTGATCGCCGACTGCGGTCAATTGTGATTTAATCGTCGGGCGGAAACTGAAGCCGGATCTCGCCGGTTTCATTGATCATGACGTTGCCGCCGAGAGCATTAATCCGATCGATGGCTTTTTGGCGAGTCGCATCGTCAAAGGCATTGGCCAAGACACTGGCCCAGGCATTGACCTGGGCCTGTTTGCTAAGAGGGTTATTGGCTAAGAAATCTGCCGTCCGCTGAGAATTGTCTGCAATGATCACGGCATCTGCCTCGGTCGATTGCCGTCCCCAGTCGGCAGCAGTTTGAAAGGATTGTTGAGCCGCCTTGCCGTCGCCTAGATAGAGCAGTTCATCTACACCGCGGTAGCGCCAGATGTAAAAGCCGTCGGAGGGCAGCGTTGGGGTTAAATGCTCTAGCCCCTGGGCGGTAATAGCGACACTTTGCTCTGGCTGGGCGGCGAAATTGCTGGTGCTGCCCAACAAAAATAAATAAAACATTCGGTAATACGGGTCTTTGGGGATGACAACCCGAAAAAACTCCGGACTGAGGTCGTACCCCGTCTTGGCACGCGCTTCGTCGTCGCCAAAGTACTGCAAGAACCGCAGAAAAAACCAGTCAGCTACCAGATTGTCGAACCCGAAGGCGGGCATTTTCTGCGCCAGCGCTAAGGTGGCAGCCGCCGCTTGGTCTTGCTGATGAAGACTTTGATCGGTAACGCTGCGATCTTGCAGGGTAGCTAGACGCTGTCGCTGTAAAGGCACTAAGGCCACCAGCAGGGCAACGGGCAATCCCCAAATTGCTAGAGGTTTAACCCAGGGTAGGGGTAAGGGGCCTTTGCTTGAAGAACGTTGCATGGTTTTGGTGCAAGGGTAAGAAACCTATAGAGCGGGTTTCAGGGTTTGGGGTGGTTCTAGAATAAGTCTACCCACCGGGGCAGAGATCGCATTGATGCGGTTCAATCCAGCGTCTTCGTGGCGATCGCCCCAGCCGTTTTATACCCTATTGGCATCTCCTATGGCCCAAGATACATCTTCGCAACAACCCTCAGAGGCTGCTTTTAAGGGGTGGTGGTTGGGAGGGGTAGGTGTGGCTGCGGTTGTCGTCATGACCTGGCTGCCCCACAGCTACCTGCGTATGGTGGGCTGGCCCTGGGCTTTGGTCTGGCAGCTAGGGTTTTTGGCCTTTGGCGGATGGCTGATCTGGCTGCTGCGTCAGTTTGAGCGGCCGTTTCGCCCGCTGGGCTACGGCCTCGACTGGGCCGTGGCGGGCACAGGCGCTAGCTTAATCATTTGTAGCCTGGCCAGCGACTTTAAAATCGTAGCCCTGTGGAACGTGATTTTGGCGACGGTCTACTTTTTGGCGCTGTACTGCGGGGTCAATTGGTTTAACCAGACCCAGGTCAAAACTACTCAGGTAGCTGCTGCGATCGCCACAGCTATGCTTGGCACGGCGCTAATTTCACTGCTGTTGTGGCGCCCTGAGGCAGGGACAGAGGTAGACGACGGTTTCTCTACCGCCCTGCGCAACGCCATGCCCTCTGGGCACCACAATTTTGTGGGCGGCTACTTTGCTCTGGCACTGCCGTTTGTTTCAGCCTGTGCTGTGGCCTTTAAGGGATGGCTGCGGTGGTTGGCAGTGGCGGCCTCGGTTTCGGCGGCGATCGCCCTCTACGTCAGCGGGTCGCGGGGGGCGTTACTGGGGATTTTGGTGTGGTTGCTTGTACTTGTCATTGCTTTTGTAGTCAATCCCACCGCTAAGGGCAAAAACCAGCCCTGGCTATTGGGCGGGCTGGGGCTAGCTGTAGCGATCGGGGTTCTGGCCAGCAACTCAAGGGTTCGCAGCTTATTTAGCGGCCTAGATTTCAACCACCCCTCCGGCTTTGTGGTGCAAGATGGCCCACTGCTAGACCGCTACTTTATGTTTAAGACCGCCCTCAATATCCTGCATCATCGACCCCTGGTTGGCGTTGGCCCAGGGGTCATGAGTCGCGTTTCAAACCTCTATCGCCCCATAGAAACGGGTTTAGGCTTAGATCACTCCCAGCAGCTCCACAGCACGCTGTCTCAGCTCTTGGGGGAGATGGGACTATTGGGTCTTGGAGTCTACCTGGCCTGGCTGTTGCTCCTAGCCACACTCTGGCTACGCCTGTCCCGAACGGTGAATGATTCCACCAATCTATGGTTGCTGTACGGCGTAGGTGGGGGCCTGTTGGCCTACGGGGTCTCTAGCCTAACCGACTACCAGCTCGAGAATATCGGCATTTCTATGGTGCTGATGGCATTGGTTTGGCTGTTGCTAGGCCTAGCCAGCCAAGCCGAGCTGCCTCCTCCTGCCCCTTTGGGTAGTGCGGCCCGCCGCTATCTCAGTCTGGGGTTAGTGGCTTGGCTGGTGATCACGAGCTACTTATGGTTGATGGCTGACCTGGGCTTCTTTTTCGCCCATCGCGCCCTTAGCCAGGCCGAACGAGGAGATGTGGCTGGCTCTCTACAGCAGCTTTCTGCCGCCGCTGCCTTCGTGCCTTGGGATCCAACTTACCCTGCCCTAGCCGGGCAAAATATCTATCAACTGCTGCCTCTAGTTCCTCCCGCTGAGCAAGCTGCCGTGCGCCAAGATGCCTCGGCCAACCTGTATAGTGCTGCTGCGATCGCTCCCAACGACGCCTGGTTTAACTACAACATGGCGGTTCTGCTATTGCCCCAAGACCCAGCAGCAGCGGAGGACTATAGTCGCCGTGCCGTACAGCTACTCCCCAGAAAAAGTGGCTTGAGCCGCTATGTGCTGGGGCAAGCCTACCTAGCCCAAGGCCAAACAGCCGCAGCCGTAACCGCATTTAGCCTGCAAGGCCTGGTTCAGCCCGAATTTTTGACTATGCCCCTGTGGGAGCAAGAACCCCTAACCCCAATCAAACAGCAGGTTTTAGAGCAGGCATTGGCGGATCACGAGTCCATGCTCACAGGGCTAACGCCCGAGGTGCCGGGATATTCTACTTTTTACGACCAAACAGCATTAATTCGCTGGTGGCAGAGACAACCGCTCACCGCCAGCGTTAACCGGCTAAGACCAATCACCCAAGCGCTTTTGGCAACAGACCAGAGCCTCGAAGCGGCCCTGGTTGTCGTCAATCAGGCCCTAGCAACCACTCCCCGAGATCAGGCCCTGTTGCTGCTGCGGGCCTGGCTTTCGCCTGCCGCTGCCCAGAGCTACTTTGCCCAAACCAATCTCCCCGCGCCCGAGCAGGCCATCTTAGCCGAATCCCTGGGGCAATATCGGGATGCGCGATCGTGGCTGACTTCCTTCGTAGAACCGGCGGAACTGACTGGCCGTAGCCTGTTAGGGCTCACCTATCGCAACCGATATGCCCAAGGCATCAACTTTATTGCCCCCATAGAAGGCATGGAGCAGTGGGTTATCCCCCGCCTGCTAGGGTTGTTTGAGGAATTGCCCAGAGAGTTTGTAGCGCTAGATCAAACCCTAGAGACGATTCAAACTGAGCAGCTTAACTTACCCAGTGCCGTCAACAATCGCTTTGAAATTACACCCCCGCCTTCTCTGCCCAAAAACTTTTTTAGTCGGGTGTGATCGCTCAGTCAGAACAAGTGGGTAAGTTAGACCCAGGCGCAAACAACACCTCTACCGCCGCCTAAACCCAAGGAGACATACACCTATGAAAGCATCTCTCAAAGCCAACCTGCTCAAGCACTTCATCGCTAAGAAAGAAGAAGGCGGCTTCACCCTAATTGAACTGCTGGTGGTTATTATCATCATCGGTATTCTGGCTGCGATCGCCCTGCCTTCTTTCCTGAACCAAGCCAACAAAGCCCGTCAGTCTGAAGCTAAAACCTACGTTGGTTCTATGAACCGTGGCCAGCAAGCTTATCGTCTAGAAAACCCCACCTTTGCCCCTGGTTTTGTGGAACTGGCTATTGGTATTCCTTCTGCAACCACCTACTACAACTACACCATTGGTGCTAGTGGCCCCTTCGGCGCAACTGCTTTTGCCGATAGAGTTGATACTGCTCTGAAGAGCTACGTTGGCGCTGCCCAGCTAAACTCGGGTAGCGCAACTCAAGAAGCTACCACGATTGCAATCATCTGTGAATCGACTGCTGCTAACGTAGCTGCTGCTGCCGGTGCGCTCACCAGCTTCAGCACTTCTGCAAGCCAGTCTGCTACCGCTTGCACCTCGGGCACCTGGAAGAAACTCTAAGTCATTGCGTAACGCTTAGCTTACAGTTTTCAGTAACAAAATGGGGATCAGCTACTTGTTTGAATGTAGCTGATCCCCATTTTCTTTAGTCCGGTTTGAAATAATTGCCAGCAATGCAACGTCGAGATTAATGTGAGCGATGCCTTTTAGTAAAGGTGCTGGTTAACTAACCAAGGAGCGTTGTCTTCGCCTGTCCTAACCAAGGTGGTGATGACTATATCTGGGCTTTTATAGCAGCTCTCATTTCCTGAAAACCCATCCAAATTTTCTCATTGAGTAAGGCTATTGTAGTGAAGTAAAAAACTAGACCTGCACAGCCTACAGATTGGCAAGAAAATAGAGACGGTTACTTAAGGCAATCCGCTGAGCTGCTCAAAATAAAATCGCTGAACAAAGCTTTGTTCAGCGATTTTATTTTGAGCAGCCTACCTATAGCTTTAGCCCTAGCCCCCAGCTACGGCAGGGACGATGCTGACTTCGTCTCCATCATTGAGGGCAGTCTCTTTGCCATCAAGAAAGCGAATGTCTTCGCTGTTAACGTAGAAGTTGACAAAACGACGCAGTTCGCCAGAATCGTCGCAGAGCCTGGCTTTAATGCCGGGGCAGTTGCTCTCCAAGTCATTGAGCAGGTCTATGATATTGCCACCACTACATTCAAGAGCAGCTTGGTTGTTAGTAAACTTTTGCAGCGGAGTCGGAATCAGTACTTTAACAGCCATGGGTGTAGTAAATGAATCGGGGAAATAAGATCATCTGTCAGAACCAGGGTAGAGATGAGGGCTGAAGGTTTAAGCTGAAAATCAGTCGCTTAAACCTTCAACCGCAATCCCTTATACCAGTACCTGCTGCCATTCCAGTCGGTCGAGGGTGCGGGAGCGCTCTAGGGCACGCTCAAAGCTGTCGAGTTTAGGCTCAATGGTAAAGGGCTCGCCAATGTAACCCTGTACAGCTTCCTGAGTCTTTAGACCGTTGCCGGTAATGTAAACCACGGTAGACTCATCAGGGTCAATTTTACCGGCTTCCACTAGCTTTTTAAGTACCGCAATGGTGGTGCCGCCAGCGGTCTCGGTAAAGATACCCTCGGTTTCGGCCAGCAGCTTCATACCTGCAATGACTTCAGCATCGGTGACTGACTCGATGTTGCCGTTAGTCTTGCGAGCGATGTCGAGCGCGTAGATGCCGTCGGCGGGGTTGCCAATGGCGATGGACTTGGCGATCGTGTTGGGTTTGACCGGGGTCACAAAATCGCGGCCTTCTTTAAAGGCTTGAGCAATGGGAGAACAGCCTTCGGCCTGAGCACCGCTAAAGCGTACGGGCTTGTCGTCAACCAGGCCGACCTTAACGAATTCTTGGAAGCCTTTGTAGATCTTAGTGAACAGCGACCCCGATGCCAGCGGCGCTACGATGTGGTCGGGCAAGCGCCAGCCCAGTTGTTCAGCTACCTCGTAGCCCAGGGTTTTTGAACCCTCGGAATAGTAAGGGCGCAGGTTGATATTGACGAATCCCCAGCCCTGGGTATTAGCTACTTCAGAACATAGACGGTTGACCTGGTCATAGTTGCCCTGCACGGCCATTACCGTAGGGTTGTAGATCAGGGTGCCCAACACCTTACCTGCTTCTAGATCGGCAGGGATGAACACGCAGCAGTCAAGGCCAGCATGGGCTGCGATCGCGGCCGTAGAGTTGGCCAAATTGCCCGTGCTGGCACAGGAAACGGTAGTAAACCCCAGCTCTCTCGCCCGGGTCAGCGCTACCGATACCACCCGATCTTTAAAGCTCAGGGTGGGCATGTTGACGGCATCATTCTTTATATAGAGTTCTTTTAGCCCTAGCTGTCGCGCTAGCCGGTTGGCGCGCACTAGGGGCGTCATGCCGGTTCCCACATCAATGGGGTTGTCGGTGCTGACGGGTAAAAAGTCTTTGTAGCGCCAAATTGAGAGGGGGCCGGCCTGGATACTGCTGCGGGTGACCCGTTGGCGAATCTCATCGTAATCGTAGGCGACCTCCAGCGGGCCAAAGCACACGTCTTCGCACACATGCTTAGCGCCAAGGTCATAGGTCTCACCACATTCTCGACACTTCAAGGCCGAAAAGGTAGGCTTTGCGGCGATGGCTTGTTCGATGGACTGTGTCATGGCGTTCTCTACTGCGGTTACTTGGGAGCGATCGTTAGCTTTGCTCAGTTGATCCAGAAAGTAACACTGGAAACAATACTTGGTCAAATGTACCCGACTTTTTTAGTCGGGTATGGATGAATCTCCCATCTGAAAGCGGTTTGCTTGGCAGGGCTGATTTCCTAGGAGTAACTGACGCGTTGTTCTATGAATTGCTGCCGTTTTGCCACCAATCTGCGGTTGGGCAGGCCCTAAGGCAGTGCGCAGGGCCTGCAAAATCAGTCCTGAGCGGAATAAGGTAGCTTGGTATACAAACACCTACCTTGCAGTTGAGGTTAAGTGATCTAAAGTCATGGAATGTTTGCATTGGCTAACGTGCCAGACCTCTCAGACTGCTTTATGCTTTATGCCCAAGGCGCTCTGTGCTGTATGTCTAGCTGTCATAGCGACACCGGAACGGCGAATTTAGTGCAGATGCTCTCTGTGATGCTCTTAGCAGAACGTTATGGTAGTGACCCAAGATAAGCCCCTTGCCAATGTTTTTCGTCAGCTATCTGGGGGGGCGTTTCCCCCCGTAGTCGAGTCCTATGAGCGGGGCAAGACTATTTTCTTTCCTGGAGATCCGGCAGAACGGGTGTATTTTCTGCTGAAAGGGGCCGTCAAACTGTCGCGGGTGTATGAAGCCGGAGAAGAAATTACGGTCGCTCTGCTGCGAGAGAATAGCGTGTTTGGGGTCTTATCGCTGATTACCGGCAATCGCTCCGATCGCTTCTATCATTCCGTGGCGTTTACTCCGGTAGAGCTGTTGTCGGTGCCCATCGAGCAGGTTGAGCAGGCGCTAGAAGAAAACCCTGAATTGGCTTTGCTGATGCTGAGAGGCCTATCTTCTCGAATCTTGCAGACTGAGATGATGATTGAAACCCTGGCCCACCGAGACATGGGCTCTCGCCTGGTGAGTTTCTTGCTGATTCTCTGCCGCGATTTTGGCGTGCCCAGCCAGGACGGCATCACCATCGACCTGAAGCTCTCTCACCAAGCGATTGCCGAGGCCATTGGTTCTACCCGAGTGACCGTAACTCGCCTGTTGGGAGACCTGCGGCAGGAAGGCATGATCTCTATTTATAAAAAGAAGATTACTGTGCATGATCCGGTCAATCTGAGTCAGCAGTTTACTTAGTGCAGGTTTGGCTGGGCTTACTGGGTTGGGTAGCCAACCTAGCTACCGGCAATATTGAGGCGTCCAGGGTCTCAACCCATGCAGTAGAGTAGGTGCAAACTCCCCTGTGGCTGGTGCATGGTTTCTGGTTACGTATTGATTTTGGCGGTTTTAATTCTGGGGGGCTTTATTGCTACTCTGGGCGATCGCGTGGGCACCAAGGTGGGCAAAGCGCGTCTCAGCTTGTTCAACCTGCGCCCTCGACAAACCGCCACCTTAGTGAGCATTGCCACCGGCAGCGTGATTTCGGCGTCTACGCTGGCTCTGCTATTTGGGGTGAGTAGTCAGCTGCGCACCGGAGTATTTGAGCTGGGTAAGATTCAGGATGATCTGGCAAGTGCTGAAGCCGATCTTGCTCAGGCTCAGTCTACCCAGGAGAGTGTAGAAGCCGATTTGAAGTCGGCTACCGACGAACGGCAGCGAGCCCTGACGCGACTGCAGGACACTAACCAATCGCTCAATCAGGCTGTAGCCCAGCAGGAGGCCACTGAGGGGCAACTGCGCCAAACCCTCAGTCAGCTAGATGCTGTGTCTCAGCAGGCCGCTACCCTGCGCCAGTCGACGGATGTGCTGCGGGTGCAGCGCGATAGTCTGCTGCGGCAGCAGGCCACTATTGGCCGCCAGATTGCCGATCGCGATCGCGCCATCGCCGAACTAGACGTGCAGATTGCCGATCGCGATCGGGCGATCGCCCAGCGCGAGCGCAGCCTCACCAGCCTAGAAGCCGAGCAAGACTTTTTAGAGCAGCAGGTAGCCGTTCTGCAAACGCAATACCAGGGGTTGTTTAGGGGCAATATTGCGCTCAACCGCAACCAGGAAATTTTAGTGGGGCAGGGACGGGCCGAAAATCGAGAGCAGGCCGAGGAGTTTGTCACGGGCTTTCTCCTCGAGGCCAACCGCCTGGTATCTCGGGCCATTGCCCCTGGGGCTTTGATCGACCAGCAAATTTTACTGATCGGCAACCGCGAAGTCGAGGCGCTGATTGATCGCCTATCTACGGGCGAAGACTACGTGGTGCGGCTGCTCTCTGCGGCCAACTACATCACGGGTGAGCCCTGTGTGGTGCAGCAAGGTGAGCCTTGCGTACAGGTCTTCATCGACGCCACCCCCAATCAGCAGGTGTACGCCCTGGGCGAGCGATTGGCGACCGTTACCCTCGACCCTCCTCCCCTGGGCGATCGCCAGCTAGTCGAGCGCCTCAATCTGCTGCTGGCGGCGGCTCAGTTCCGGGCCCGGCAGGATGGGGTTGTGAGCGACACACTACAAGTGGCCGACAACCGGCCAGAGACCGTGCTGAACTTCTTAGAAACGGTGCAGCAATCGGGCCAAGCTGTCGAACTCCAGGCGATCGCGGCTACCGATATCTTCACGGCAGGGCCAGTTCAGATTCAGCTGGCGGCGGTGCGTGACGGACGAATTCTATTTCAGACCGGTGAATTGAATAATCCTTTAGGCGGTAGCCGCGATCAGCTCCTAAATCGCCGTACCCCAGGCGAATCTTAGGGCGAAAAGGGATCCAATTAAATTATCTTTGGCGGCGAATATTTAATAATGTCTAAAAAAATTTGCAGATAGTTACCATATGCCCCCACTTCGATACTGTGGGGATCACCTGTGCTTAGAATTAACCTACAAATCTGTCGGCTGCTAATAGGTTGCTTTTAACTCTGTCCTGTCCTAGGGCAGGCAAACTTTAAATACACCTGGAGCGATCCCATGAAATTTGAGGATATTTATCAGTTCTTCGAGGATCCACCGCCAATTTACCTCAACAAAGAGCTTGCCGTTTGCTACGTGTTATCGGTATTGCTCCAGCAAGACTCCTACGGCACCGAGTTAATTCAGCGGTTAACCCACCAGTATCCCCACTATCGTCTGTCAGACACGGTGCTTTACGGGGCACTTAAGTTTCTGGAGGACGAAAACGCCATTGACGGCTACTGGAAAAAAGTAGAAGGTCGGGGTCGGCCCCGCCGCATGTATCGTCTTAACCCTGACTGGCGGCTTCAGGCCGAAGAACTGGCCGAATTTTGGAAAACCTATATGGGCGACCCCGCCCGGCCTGCTTGCGCCCAAAGCCCAGCCTACTCTGCCCCGCACCGATGAATCAGCCCTGCCAGGCCTACCTGAATGATCCATCATTCCGTACCCTAGAGAGGTAGCTTTGCATGGCCTGGCGTGACTAATACCGTAATCTATTCGACATTGTTGCTGACCCTACTGATGATAGTGGGGTTAGTTTTTTTTATTCGTGCTTCCACCAAAGACCGCATCGAAACCCTGACGCTAGCGCGCCCCATAGATCCCCTCGCTCTGCTGCAAAACCTAACCACCTACTTTGAAGGGCGGGCCTATACGGTGGTCGCCGCTGAAGCTGAACCACAGCGCATTACCCTGCGGGGTAGAGTCCGCCCCAGCTTATTTTTGGCGGGATTTTTAACCCTGCTGGCCGCCGTGGGAACTCTCTGCTTTGCCCTCGTACTGGCCAATCTGTGGCCAGCCTATGGCGCTATTTTTTTGGGACTGCTAGCGCTCAGCCCAGGGGCGGGGTGGTTCTACTGGCGCGGCTCCGATCGCGATGAGGAGATTCGGTTAGAGGTTCGGCCCGATGCGGCGCTCGATAGTCCGGCAGAGGGGGCGATCGCCCAGGTTGCAATTACAGCCCACCGCGATGAGCTGATTGCCCTAAATCAAGGTTTCGATCCCTAGGGCCAAAAAAAAGCTAGCCCTTGGGCTAGCTTTCTCTAGATAAACGGTAATGCTGACGGAGACATCGGTAAAGCAGATGCTCACAACCAGAACAGTTACCTTAGTGAGTCAAGGTCTCTAGAACTGAGGCGTTTTCTTCATCTTCTTCGCCGAGCAGCACCCGCAGACTGGGAAAGAGAAAATGATTCTCTTCCACGTACTGGGCACCAAACAAACCCTTCTCGGCCCAAAAGTACCGGTCGGTGGTGTGCTCGTTCCGCTTAACCAGCAGCAGGGCTGGGGGGGCAATGCCCTCGGAATGGATGAAATTCCGAGCTGCGGTTACGGGTTTTTCGTTGCCGCTCTCAATACTATACTGAGGAACAGCTTCTAAAATGCGACGGCCTTCTAAGCGACGACGACTCTTACGCTTGCGTCTCCTTGCCAAGTTGCCTACCTCCCTCTCAGTGGATATTTGGATGTAGTTTCGGTTACAAAATTTGTTAACCAGGCCAAGTATATAGGCTCAAAATAAGAATTTCAACTTCTCTTAAAAATCAGCCTAAAACCTCTGGATGCCAAGGCCTATAAAGGATACAAGGGTGTCTGAACAGATCTAGCCTGAACAGAATTGTTAAAAAATTGACAAAACTTTAATTTTTCTTCCGTCACACTCTTATGTTGCGCCGCCATGATTGGCTCTCCCAGCTCTGAATTTATCGCTCTGTGTCAGTCCCAGGTGCTGCTGCTGACTCAGGCCTTGGGAGCGGCTTCAACCGTGGTTTACCTAGCCGAGGCGGCGGCTGAGTCGATCAATCCTACCCTTATCCCCCTGGTGGCTTACCCCGAGACCGCCAACCTGTGGAAAGACCTGCGCGAAGGGCTGCTGGCGGTATCCGATACCACCAGTGAAGCCAATGCCAGTACACAACCCCCAATCGCGCCATCTCCAGAACCAGGTTCGCTCACACCACCGTTTGGGCTAGAGCCTGGCAAACGGCGGCAGGGTATGGAGTCTGAACTGACGACATACCCCTTGGTACTGCCGTTGGCCCACGATGGCGTAGTAATCGGCATGATCGTGAGCACCCGTGAAGCTCTACCATGGACGTCAGACGATTATCGTCAGGCGGAGCAAGTTGCCAGTACGCTGGCGATCGCCTGCGTGATGGATCAACGCAATCAGTGGCTTCAGCGCCAGCTCAACCAGCGCCAGCTCAACCAGGCCGATCAGTCTGAAACCTTCCACGATCTGCTGCATCAGTTTCGCAATCCGCTCACGGCGCTGCAAACCTTCGGCAAGTTGATGGTCAAACGGTTGCCTCCCGAAGACACCAATCGACCTATTGCCGAAGGCATTGTTCGCGAGAGTCGGCGACTGCAAGATCTGGCTCAGCACTTTGATACCGCCGTTGCCGAAGGAGATGAAACCCTGGAGCAGGCCACTACGCCACCGGTTGGTAGACTGCTGCTACCGGGCTCAACCCGTGAGTCGGGCGATCGCCCCAGCGTTGTCATTGATAGCGATGTAGCGCCGTTGAACCGAGCTCCGACGATGCTCCAAGGTCGTCCCTCAAACACCTCAAACCCAGAGATGAGGCATGGCCTGGGGCGATCGCTCACGGTGCAGCCTGGGGCGATCGCTGAGGTTGCCATTCCGCTAGTGCAGTCGATCGCGCCCCTGGCCCATGAGCGAGGATTGCACCTCGTACACCACATTCCTAACCCCCTACCCCCGGTTTGGCTAGACGCTGCGGCCCTGGCAGAAGTGCTCTACAACCTGCTCGACAATGCCCTGAAATATGCACCTGCTGGCTCCCTGGTTTGGGTCTTCGCTGGGCTAGGGCAGCGGCTAGGAGAAGAGATGTTTCAGGGCATTGCTATCGGCGATACCGGTGCCGGTATTCCCCCTGGCGATCAGGCCCAGCTGTTTACCCGCTATTTTCGCGGCGTTCAGGCCCAGGGCCAGGTTCCCGGTACGGGTTTGGGTCTAGCAATTGTGCAAGATCTAGTACAGGGCATGGGGGGGCACATCGATCTCATTAGCCCGGTTCAAGGCACGCCGTGGCTACCGCCAGAAGCGGCTAATTACCCTAAAAACCCCGGCGTTTTGTTTGTCGTTTGGCTAAAGGCTCTAGATCCTGGAGCTTAGACCCAGACCGATCCTGAGCTCAGGTTCTGCCGGTGTGTTCAACACTACAGAATGCCGCATCCATAGGAGAATAAAGCCAGTTCATTCATTCGGTTCAGCCCTCTATTGTCTTCGGTGTTACCCATGGCAACCACCCTATCCTCAAATCTTTCTGTTCGGCTGGCACCGCCAGTATCGCTCCCGCCCCTAACGGTACCCGAACGGCTGTTGTTAGGCCCCGGCCCGAGTAATGCTGACCCCCGTGTCATTGCCGCTATGAACCAGCAGCCCATCGGCCACCTAGATGCCGCCTATTTAACCATGATGGATGAGGTTCAAGATCTGCTGCGCTATACCTGGCAAACGACGAACCCCCTCACCTACGCCGTGGCGGGTACGGGGTCGGCGGCGATGGAGGCCACGATCGCCAATGCTGTTGAACCGGGCGATCGCGTCCTCGTTGCGGTCAAAGGCTACTTTGGCCACCGCCTAGTTGATATGGCCCAGCGCTATGGAGCCGACGTTGTCACCATTCACCGATCCTGGGGCGAAGCTTTTACGCTAGCGGAACTGACTGCTGCCCTAGATGAACATCGGCCTGCGGTGCTGGCGATCGTCCATGCCGAAACCTCCACCGGAGTCCGCCAGCCCCTCGACGGTTTAGGTGCTGCCTGCGCTAACCATGACTGCTTGCTGCTGGTTGACACCGTCACCAGCCTGGGGGGGGTACCGATTTTTCTTGATAACTGGCAGGTAGACCTAGCCTATAGCTGTAGCCAAAAGGGATTGAGCTGCGCCCCAGGTATCTCTCCCTTCACCATGAGTCCTAGGGCTGTCGCCAAGCTAGAGCGCCGTCGCCAGCCTGTCGCCAACTGGTACCTCGATGCAGCCCTGCTGCGGAAATACTGGGGGCCAGAGCGGGTTTATCACCACACTGCACCAGTCAACCTCACCTATGCCCTGCGTGAAGCTCTTCGGTTACTAGCTGAAGAAGGCCTAGAGGCCCGTTGGCAGCGTCATCAACAAACCGCCACCTACTTTTGGCAAGGGTTAGCGGATCTCGGCCTCACCTGTCACGTCGAAGAATCCCTTCGTCTACCTACCCTAACTACCGTACGCGTACCAGACGGCGTCGATGCCAAAGCTGTTGGCCGTCAACTTATGGCCGATTACAACATCGAAGTCGGCGGTGGTCTTGGAGAACTTGGGGGCAAGGTGTGGCGAATTGGCCTCATGGGCTACAACAGCCAGACAAAGCATGTCGATGCCCTGTTACACGCATTGGGGACAGTGCTGCGTCAATTGGCTTAACGCGTCAAGTCGCTGATTACCCCATAGCCAACAAAGAAGGCGTCTTCAAATTTGTGGAGACGCCTTCTTCGCTAAGGCAGTTTTCTAAGCTACATTCTGCTGCTCACTTGCCAACAGGGGAAACCCTAGCTTCTCCCGTTGTTCTAGGTAAAGCTGCGCCACTCGTCGGGCTAATCCTCGTACTTGGCGAATGTATCGGGTGCGCTCTGTTACCGAAATCACGCCTCGCGCATCCAGCAGATTAAATGTGTGTGAGCACTTCAGAACATAGTCATAACTTGGCAGCACCAGCCCTCGATCCATCAGCTGTTCTGCTTCCTGCTGGTACAAATCAAACAGCGTGAACAGCAGTTCTGGATTTGAAGCCTCAAAATTGTACGTCGAGTTCTCGACCTCCGCCTGCATATAGATATCGCCATAGGTGAGCTGATCGTTCCACTGAATCTTGGCGATCGCATCCACCTCCTGCAAATACATCGTCAACCGCTCTAGCCCATAGGTCAGCTCAATCGACACCGGGCGGCAGTCAATCCCCCCACACTGCTGGAAATAGGTGAACTGGGTAATCTCCATCCCATCCAGCCACACTTCCCAACCCACGCCCCAAGCGCCCACCGCCGCATCTTCCCAGTTATCTTCCACAAATCGAATATCGTGGTCTTCCGGTTTGATCCCCAACGCCCGCAGCGACTCTATATAAGTCTCCTGGATGTTTTCAGGCGATGGCTTAATCAACACCTGGTACTGAAAATAATGCTGATAGCGGTTCGGGTTCTCCCCGTAGCGCCCATCGGCCGGTCTCCGACAGGGTTCTGCATAGGCCACCGACCAAGGCTCTGGCCCCAGCGCCCGCAAAAACGTATGGGGGCTCTTCGTCCCCGCCCCCTTCTCCGTGTCGTAGGGCTGCATAATCACGCAGCCCTGCTTAGCCCAAAAATCATTCAGCGTTGCAATCACAGATTGAAAATGCACAACTCCCCCCGGTTACGAACCCAGACCCATACTCATTGCCTCTAAATAGTATTCAACAAACATGCCCCCAGCGCTGAGAGATCCTCTGCTTGGTTCTTAGAGAGTTGCTTTTAGTCCGTGCGCCAGCAGCACTGCAAAACAGAGAACCTTTTTGGGCACTGTCTGTATATGGGATTACAGGTTGCTTTTGATGCCCCCTTAAAGCCCTTAATTCGAGCACAGGTAGCTTTTCGGCACGCTAGGGGTGCTGTTGCTGATTGACTTTCGACCGCCAGATGCAGCGTCTAGCGAGAGTTTTTTTGAAAATAGTTTTTGGAAGAGGCGAGTTTAGGCCACGCAAAAAACGCGAAACCCCTTGGGGTGCAAGGGGTTTAGGGCGCGGGAACAAAATAGTCTCAAGTAGTTGACACCATCGCTTATCGGCCTTATATTAGTAAAGCGCCTGAGGGAAACGACTCGAACGAGTTCTTCACCGAGGGATGCAGCGAACCTCGACAACTACATAGTCTAGAAACAAAGCC
>JAHHIH010000044.1 GCA_019358835.1 Tildeniella torsiva UHER 1998/13D | reverse complement strand
TGAAGGCGACGACGAAGCAGGCGGTGGCAGCGAGCAGGGTGGGGATCATCAGCACGCCGAACCAGCCCACATACAGGCGGTTCTCGGTGCTGGTCACCCACTGGCAAAACTGCTCCCACAGGGAGGCAGATTGTTGTCTTTGTAACGTCGTAGTCATGATTTGAATAAGTGCAGTTAGGTTTGCTTTGTGCCTGTCCGTAAAGGACAAGCGGGGTATGTATGTCATTACATTAACTGAAATGTTGCGGATTGTAAACAACCCAGGGTAGATTCCCCTCTAAAAGGAGCCGGAAATTACCCATCAGATGGCGTGTTTAATCTGGTTCAAGGGTTTTGGCCACGCCGAAAGCCTTGAACCACAGCTGTTTAGCCCTTTTGGCCTGGTGGGGAGCAGGGATGCCTTCAAACAGATTCAAAGCGTTACAAAAGTGGGCCTGGGCTTCATTAACGTACGCGGGCTGGCAGACCAGGGTAAGGGCGTACTGGAGGTGAGCTGTGGCTAGATCGCCGTGGGCACCGACTTCGTCAAGCAGGGCGATCGCCCCCCGACAATCCTCCACGGCCCCTTCCAGATTCCCCCGCTTATTCTTCAATCTGCCCAACCCCACCAGAGCATTGGCCTTAATTTGCAGGTAGTGGCCTGCCTCTGCTGCCTGGATGGCGGCGGTGAACAACGATTCAGCCCTGTCGAGATCGCCCAGGTTGAAATAGGCATGGCCCAAAAGCTGCACAAAGAAAGCGTGGCGACCGCTTTGGCCTCGTCCCCGCACCTGCTCAATGATGGAATCGGCTAGGGTTTGTGCAGCTTCCCGATCGCCCTGGTAGGAACGCACTAGAGCTAGACAGGTAGTGGCTTTGTCGGCCCAGGGCTGGTGGCGAGTGCCGGTGGCGGTGGCGATCACCTGGCTAAACCAGGTGGCGGCGGCATCGAGATTCCACAAGTCCAGATGATATAGACCGAGGCTGAGTTGGGAATCGACCACCAGCATGGTGAGGTAGTACCAGCGGTGGGTGATGGAGTCGGGGGATTCAGCGTGCAGGCAGGTTTGGGCGATCGCGATCGCATTCTGCTGACAGGCGATCGCCTTCTCCAACCGACCCTGAATCCAATACAGATCGCCCAGAATATTCGACAGTTCGCTGGCGTCGGCATTCTGCGGTGAAATGTGGTCAATGATAGCGGTGATGGCATCGGTAACGGGCTGCACTAGGCCCATGCGGTAGAGGGTGCTGCCCAGGGGCAAAAACTGCTGCCACTGGTTATCGCGGCTGTGGAGAATCACCCGCGCCGCCGCGCCGTAGTCCTGGATAGCGACATAGTGATAGTAGGCTTCTAGCGCTTGAATGGCATCGTCGAGGGTGCAGATGCGCTGGATGCGATCGCTCCAGCAGCGGGCAGCGGCTCGGTGGGCTGACTCCCACTCGGTAGAATCCTTTGAATTGGCGGCGAGCTGAGCTAAGGCTCCCGCTCGCACTACGGGATGCAGCCAGTAGCGACCCTGGCGGCACTCTAGCAGCGAGCGATTGCGCAGGGAGGTGACGATCGCCTGGTGGCGCTGGGCGGGAATGTCGGCCATTAGACACTGCACAGATTCCCAAGGAATAGTCGGCACGTCTTGGTAGCGGTAGACCCCCAAACGGCAGAACAGGCGATGGGCATCAGCATCGAGGTCACGCAGGCGGTGGATCTGGCTCTCCACTAGATTTTTGAGATCCACCGGGCCGAGCAGATCTTGGCTGTGGGCTTGCCAATAGAGGTCGAGGCTGCCTTCAAAGTCGGCCTGTACGGCACCAGCGAGAATTTCCATCGCCTTGGCGTTGCCGCCGTAGGCGCTGTGCATCGCGGCCAACACATCCCCCTGGTCGGGGATGCTTCGGTGGGCGAAGTAAGTCGCCCAAGCGGGGAGTCCTAACCCTGGCAGACGGTAGTGGGTGATGGGAATGCCGGGTTCACAGAGACGATCGCGACTCGTCATCAGGGTCAGCGTTTGCCCCCGACTGTCGGCCAAAACCCTGAGCAGTTCGCTGTAGCGGCGATGGGGTGCAATGAACTGGCCCTGGGCATCTAAGGCGGGTTCTAGATTGTCGATGAGTACAGCGACACGCTGCTGGCGCAGGTGTCGGCGCAGGCGATCGAGCGTCACTCCAAACTCGCGCCCTGGCTCGACGCCGAAGTCTTGACGCAGCCATTCTTCCACCACCCACTCCACCGGGGTAATGTCGGCGGGATCTTTGGCCATCAGCAGTTCCAGCGTCAGATCTACTGACTGCTCAGAAATAAAGTGCTGGGCCAGGGTGGTTTTGCCGAGGCCGCCTTCACCCTGGATGAGAATGGTGCGATGGCCCTGGGCAATCAGGGCAGTGAGGTGGGCGATCGCCTCCTGTCGCCCCACAAAATTAGGATTAGTCGGGTTAGAAGCAGATGTCTCCGTAAGGCTGCTCAGCGCCATCTGCCCCGGTTCGACCAACAGTTGGAAGGCTGGAGGGGCAACAGGCAGCAAGGCAGGCTGTTCCACCAAAACTGCACCGTTGGGGTTAGCGCTTCTACTGGAGACTTCGATGCCCATCTGGCGGAGCGATCGCTTCAGCGCCGACTTTAGGGTAGATTTTGTGACCTTTTCGCCGGTCACTTTTGACAGTAGCCGCCACATTTGGTAGGCCACGTCTTTAATGTGGCCCTCGGTATAACCAGCGGTATTGGCAATGTCAAGATACTTTTGGCCTTGCCACACCTGCTGCAAGATGGTGCGCTGCAAATCGTTCAGATGCCGTCCGGTGACGGTGAAGACAAGCCGGTCTGCCAGATCTACTGCATCTGAAGCCATAAACTGTGCGGTGCTCCTACGGCCACAACCTTAGCCGAGATTAGAGGTCTCTACATCCCTAGGGTTGCGGATTCCGACTTTTTCCGCCCCTTCACTTTAGTTATTGGGAGCTAGGGCCGACTGTTGCCGACTGACTCCAGGCGATCGCAGAGCTACGGTGAACTTACATAAGTCTAAAGCGTTTATGCGGTAGTAAATATGACTATGGCAATGGTGCTTGCAACCTCTATATCAGGCGATGAAGATTTGGCAGGAGCTTGGCCGCCCAAGATCGGTTTCGAGCAGGCGCAGCAGCGGGTTAAAGCGCTGACCCGTCGCTATGTGACGGTGGAGCATCTGTGCGATCGCCTCACCGACCTGCCCCACCAGTTCCAAAATCCCCAGCCGCGCCGATGGAATCCGGTAAATTGGGCCGATATTTCCCCTGACCAAGTCAGCGGTATTGCCCTCGACACCTTCTTCGCCATTCTGCTGGGCACGATTAATACCGAAGCCCCGATTCGCGGCTACACCCAAGCCAGCCGCCAGTACCTGGAATATTTCCATCCTCAAATGGCCGAGTTTGTGGGGGGCACGGTGGATGCCGCTGGGCAGGTCGTTACGCCAGGTCTGTGGGAGCGAGAAGAAAAGCGCCATGCTCCGATCTTAACGCTGCTCTACCACCGGCTATCTGGAGAACGCCCCATTCCTGAACCCCACCGAGCCCGGTCTTACACCCCCAGCGGCAACCCCCGCGCCGATCTCTACCGCCACGGGCTGCACCGCATTGCCACCGAATACGGAGCCGCCTGCCTCTATCTGTGGATGATGGCCTACACCACCGGCCCCCTTCAGACGGCGCTGGGGGAGTTACTCATTGACGAAATCAACCACATGACCAAGTTTTGGGGCTTTGGCCGCTGGGCCTACCCCGACACCGGTCTGGGAATGATTGCGGGTACCCTAACTCACGCGATGGTGAAAAAGTGGCGGCAGCCGCAGCTTCAGGGCAGCCTAATTCATACCCTGCGGCGCATGACGGCTGAACTCGCCTGGGAGCGGTGGAGCCTCAGCCACCGGCTCACCTTGCTCTATGCCTTTGACCAGGTGATGCGGGTGCTATGGCGGTGGGAGCGATCGCTGACACCGGCCTACCTAACAGAATTATTTGGCCCCACCCCCACCCATGCGTAGGGTGCATTCGCGGCCCGGCACCCTCAACAGCTTTCACAGAATCATCGTTGGGGCGCAATGCACCAAAGAAATAACCAATGTAGTGAGCGGTGCATTGCGGCTCACCAGTGGGATTGACAGGCGGCAAAAGACTCTGGCCGCGAATGCACCCTACCTATACCTATGCTTTTAAGGAATTTGAAACCATGGTTCAACCGATCAATTATTCAACCCTGCCAGCAGACCTCCATCCCGAAGCTCTACCGAACCACGTGGCGGTGATTATGGATGGCAACGGTCGCTGGGCGACCCAGCGGGGCATGCCGCGCATTGCGGGCCACCGCCAGGGGGCCAAAACGGTGAAAGTTTTGCTGCGCTGCTGCAAAGACTGGGGCATTGGGGCGCTGACGGTCTATGCCTTTTCGACCGAGAACTGGCGACGACCGATGGAGGAAGTGAGTTTTCTCATGCGGTTGTTTGATCGGCTGCTGCGCCGCGAACTGGCCGAAATGCACCGAGAGGGCGTGCGAATTCAGTTTTTAGGTGACCTGTCACCGCTGCCGGAGCGGCTGAGAGAACTGATGACAGAAGCCATGACCCTGACCCACGACAATCAGCGAGTGCAGTTTAACGTAGCAGTGAACTACGGCGGGCGGCAGGAGTTGGTAATGGCCACGCGCCACATTGCCCAGCAGGTCGCCTGCGGTGCCCTATCCCTAGAGCAGGTTGATGAAGAGGCTCTTGGCCGCGCACTGCTGACCTATCCTATGCCTGACCCGGACTTACTGATTCGCACCAGCGGCGAACAGCGGCTGAGCAACTTTTTGCCCTGGCAACTGGCCTATACCGAGCTGTACTTTACCGATCTGCTGTGGCCCGAGTTCGATCGCGCCGCCTTTCACCAGGCCCTGCACTGGTACCAAAGTCGCCAGCGTCGCTTTGGAGGATTGGCTACGCCCCCCATCGCCCAAGGGTTTTAGAAAACGCATTCTCTAGAACCGAGCGCACTGGTCTTCTTTGTTGCCCCGCACCATATTGCCGTTGCCGCTGGGGGTGGGGCGATTTTCTTTGCACTGCAAGTTGCCGTCGATGCGATTGCTAGAAACGCGCAGGCCACCCTCATTCTTAAAGGCTTGCAGGTTGCCGCCGATGGTGTTGCCCTGGCTGAGCAGCGATCGCACATTCTCTTCAAATTGCAGGTCACCCCCAATGCGGGTGTCAGCCACCATCGCCCCGCCCGACTGTTTAATTTGAATATCGCCACCGACCACCGAGCGAGTAGTCACCGTCACCTGATCGGCATTTTCGGCCTGAATGTTGCCCTCAACGCGCACGCTGCGGGCAATCAACACCGCCCCAGATTCAACCGCGATGTTGCCCTCGACGCGGGTGCCGTTGAGGGTGCAGATGGCATCTTCGGGCACCCGCAGGTTATCGACGGTGGTGTTGCCCAGATTGCCCCGACAGGTAAATTCGTCGGCCTGGCTGGGGGTGCTCAGGGAAAGAGCACTAGACAGCCCAATCACGCCCGCCAAAAGAATCTTTGCGGCTTTCATCGTTGCGCTTCCTGGTTGTAGTGTGGCTATGCAAACTACACCGAAAGACGTAGGGGTTGAGCCGTTTGTTGCGCAGCAAAAAAGTGAGCCAAATCCGGTCAAAGATTGGGCTCACCCAAGGGAGACTTGCTTAGAGAAATTGTCACCCAGCGCAACTAGCACAACTTATGCCTGGCCTACGCCACCTCTGCGAGGGTGGGATAGTCGATATACCCTGCTTCCCCACCGCCGTAAAAGGTGTCGGGGTTGGGCTCGTTGAGGGGAGCATGCTTCGCAAAGCGCTCGGGCAGGTCGGGGTTGGCGATAAACAGCTTGCCGTAGGAAACTAGGTTGGCATCACCACTGGCGATCGCCGCATTCCCCGCCGCCTGATCATAGTCCCAGTTCACCATCAGCAGGCCGTCATACAGAGGCCGAAACTCTTTGGTGGGGATGGGAGTGCCGCCGTAGCGTAGGTCAGCCTCGCTAGGCTCGAGCAGATGCAGGTAGGCCAGGTTGAGCTGATTCAGCGCCTGAATGGCATAGCCGAAGGTGGCTCTGGGGTCAGAGTCGGTCATGTCGTTGAAGGTGCCGCTGGGGGAAAGGCGCACACCGACGCGATCGCTTCCCCACACCTCCACCACAGCCTCAGTCACTTCCAGCAGCAGGCGGGTACGATTTTCGACCGGGCCGCCGTAGGCATCGGTGCGGTGGTTGGTGCCATCGCGCAGAAATTGGTCGAGCAGGTAGCCATTGGCCCCGTGCACCTCCACGCCGTCAAAGCCCGCTTCTAGGGCGTGCTTGGCGGCCTGGCGATACTGATCGACAACGCCAGGAATTTCGTCCAGCTCTAGTGCTCTGGGCGTGACAAAGGGCTGCATACCCTCGTAGGTCATAGCGTCGCCCTTGGGCTGAATGGCGCTAGGGGCCACGGGCGTTGCCCCATCGGGCTGTAGCGACGGGTGCGAAATGCGACCCACGTGCCACAGCTGCAAAAAGATCCGACCACCCTTGGCATGGACGGCCTGGGTAATCTTTTGCCACCCAGCAACTTGCTCCTCACTGTGGATGCCGGGGGTAGCAGGGTAACCAACGCCCTGGGGAGAGACCTGACTCGCTTCGGTAATGATCAGCCCAGCAGAGGCCCGCTGCTCGTAGTAAGTCACATTTACCGCCTGGGGCACGTTGCCCTCCCCAGCGCGATTGCGGGTGAGGGGAGCCATCACAATGCGGTTGGGCAACTCGTAAGCGCCGAGTTTAATAGGGGTCAACAGATTCTTTTCAGTGGACATGGAGATCTCCTTTGAGATGGTTAGCGCTAAAGAATTCCGCAGAATCGTAGGGCTCATGGAGGGGCAAATGGTATTTGCCCCAGCGAGGATCGGAGCCAAAACCAGGGACAACGGTTTAATAACGCCCCAGGTCGGGTAAACGGCGATGGTCTGAAGACCAGAGGGATTGCCCTTATTGCATCGAGGCTAGGGGAGGTCTAATAACGGCATGGGTTGGGTAAGGGCAAACAACCGTTTGCCCCTACGAGCGCCTATAACTGGTTAGCTCAGAAATGGCTCAACGGCCTTGGAGAGGGTCGTCTTAGAGACGGCTCCAACCACCTGCTACATTTGTTCGCCACCCATGAACACCATGAGCGTGGGAATGCTGCGAATGCCGTAGTGGGAGGCAATGCCCGGCTGCTCGTCGGTGTTGACCTTGACCACCTTGAGCTGCCCTTCGTACTGCTGGGCGACCTCATCAACAACGCCCGCCACCATACGACAGGGGCCACACCACGGCGCCCAAAAATCGACGAGCACTGGCACGTCACTTTTCAGCACTTCGGCTTGAAACGTATCTTGGGTAATGCTTACAACTGCGGACATTAAACACCTCCGCCGACTGGCGAATTTCAGTTATTCGATAAATTCGAACGATCAAACTATAGCGCCTCCCGTGGCATAATGCAACTATGCGACCGATTCACCATCCCAACTGCCAAGACATCGCCCTCGAAGGGGTTTTGTACGCCCTGGGCGACCCCGTGCGGCTCGAAATTGTGCAGCGCCTTGCCAGCAACGACGAGCTGTCTTGCTCTGATTTAGATCTGGGAGTAGCCAAGTCAACTCTCTCCCACCACTTCAAAATTCTGCGCGAGGCCGGGGTGCTGCACTGCCGTAAACAGGGCACCCAACATATGAACTCCCTGCGCCGCGACGATTTAGAGGCGGCGTTTCCCGGTCTGCTAGATACCATCTTGCAGGCGGCTCAGGGAGCCAAGGTCGGACGCTGATACCGTTCTGACTCAGTCCCTGCAGGGTGCATTGCTTCGCGTTGGCGGAGCCTCGCCTTAGCGTTATGCCCCCTACCTACGCGAGGTTGATAGAGTATTAAGAGTGGGCCAACTAATAAAGCATCCAGCATACGCCCTCACCCTAAATCCCTCTCCCAAGGGGCGAGGGACTTTGAGCACTCCAGCTCCCCTTCTCCCGTTTTGGGCTACTAAGTACACACATCTCGTGAAACCACTCCAACTGGTCGATTTTGGCCCGCCTAGCCCGCCTAAATCGGGGTGCTAGGCACTCAAAATCCCTAAATTTTTGGGGATTTTGAGAGCTAAAGCGAGGGAGATGAGGTCAAACATGACTTGTGTGTACGTAGTAGCCCGTTTTGGGAGAAGGGGCTGGGGGATGGGGGGCAAATGGATGATTTTTCCATGGAATACTCTAAACCTTAACATCTAAGGCTTCTAAGCTGATCTCCTCACCCCCAGGCTGGCGGAGGCTATCGACGATTTTTTTAACAAAGCTGGCGGTGGGTACGGCCAGCAGCAGCCCCAAAAATCCGGCAAACTTTGACCCGATCAGCAGCGCTAAGATAATCACCGCTGGGTTGAGACCGGTAATGCCGCCCATCAGGCGCGGGGCCACCAAATTGTCGTTAACCTGCCCCAGCAAAAACGCTACCCCCAAAACTTTTAGGGCCAGCCATATATCTTGAAAAGCGAGCAGTGTACTGATTCCCAAGACCGCTACCGTGCCGCCAAAGGGAATGACGCTGACTAGACCAATTACCAAGCCAAACAGCAGCCCAAAGGGCACATCTAGGAAAATGAAGGCCGTTGACTGGGCCGCCGCCAAAATCAGCGCCAGGGTAGCCTGCCCCGAAAAATAGCCCTGAAAGCTGGGTCGTAGAGAGGCGCGAATTTTTGCTTGCCAGGGAGCGGGAAGCCAGCTGAGCAGACCTTCCCAAAGCGAGTCGCCGTTGATGATCAGCAACAGGGCCAGGACGGCAGTAATCAGCAGGTTGAGGGCGCTGTCGAGGGTGCTGAGGGTGACGCTGATGGCCTGGCTGGTGGTCGATTGCAGCGCGTTGGTGAGCTGATTGGCGGCTTGCACTGTCAGCTGGTCGAGATTGATGGGTAGGTTTTGAAAGACCGCCCGGTCTTCTAACAGCAGCATCTGGGTTTTGGCCTGGTCAATCCAGCCGGGCAGCCGGAGGGCAAAGTCATTGAGCTGCTGCCACACCTGCGGCCCCAAAAAGACGACGAGAATGGTGGTGACCAAAACGACCAACAGCACCACCAGGGCCACCGCCAAGCCTCGGGCCAGGCCGCGTTCTTCGAGCCAGTCGATGGGGTAGTCGAGCAGAAAGGCAATCAGGCTGGCGGTGATGACAATGCTGGGAATAGGGTGCAACACGCCTCCCAGTTTGTACAGCAGCCAGCCATTGAGACAGATTAAGGGAAAGGCTAGGGCTGCGATCGCCCATTTGGGCAGCTGAGAAAAAGAGATCATAGGTGCCGTTCTAACGCCGAAATATCTAGCTCGGCCAAGGGGACGAAAAAGTCCCTCAGGCGCTGCGTTATTTTAGCCACCCCGCCTGGCACATTCGACTCAATATTCAGCGGCAACACCGGATCGTGCAGCGACAGCCGCAGCAAAAACCAGCCGTCCTCGTCTGGAGATTGGCAGGCCACCCGCAACCCCTCATAGTTTTTGGGTGCGATCGCCCAGTCGGGCTGAGTATTCACAAAGGCTTGCAGCTGCTCGATGATTCCAGTGCCGTAGGTCTTGAAGTCAGAGGTTTTGATCTTGAGGCGAAATTCTTCGCTTTCCTGGGGTTCTTGCAGGGGAGCAATCAGGTCGGTGAGGCGATTCCCCGCCAGGCGGGCCTTGGCCAATTCTACCAAGAGCTGGCTGACGAGGTAGGCTCCGTCGTCTAAGAAGTAATTCTCTTTCATGGCCCCGTGGCCCGAGGTTTCGATCGCTAGCCAGGCGGGCTGCCCCGCCTCGTTGAGCCGCATCGCCTCATTGATGACATTCTTGTAGCCCCGCTTAAAGCGATGGTGAATGCCCCCCAAATCGCCCTCAATAAACTGGGGCAGCCCATCGGAGGTAATGGAGTCAGTAACGATGGTGGTGCCGGGGTGCTGTTGCAGCACGATCGCCGCAATTAGCGCAATCAGACGGTTGCGGTTGAGTTCTCGCCCCTGGTGGTCAACCGCTGCACCACGATCGACATCGGTGTCGAAGATGATGCCAAAATCGGATTTGTGGGCCACCACGGCTTGGCAGATTGAGGCCATCGCCGCCGCATCTTCAGGGTTGGGCACATGGTTCGGGAAGGTGCCATCGGGGTCAAGAAACTGGCTGCCGGTGGTGTCTGCCCCCAAAGGTTCGAGCACCTGGCTGGCGTAAAAGCCGCCCGCCCCGTTGCCCGCATCGACGATGATTTTGAGCCCGTGCAGCGGTTGGTCAAAGTTGTCGGGGTGATTCACCGCCTGACGGATCTGCTGCACCAGGCCTGCCGCGTAGGCACCGATCAAGTCGCGGCTTTCCACTGGGCCAGGGGCTGTCGCAGTAGAGAAATTGCCCTGTTCTGCCAACTCTAAAATGCGCGAAATATCTTTTTTGCCGAGGCCGCCCTGGCGGGTGAAAAACTTGAGGCCGTTGCGGTTGAAAGGCAGGTGGCTAGCGGTCATCATAATTGCGCCGTGGCAGCTAAACTCGGGCAGCACAGTGCTCATAAACATGGCCGGGGTCGAGGCCATGGCCACATCTGTTACCTGACAGCCCAGGGAGGCCATGCCTTCGATCACCGCCTGCATCAGGGTGGGGCCAGAGAGGCGACTGTCGCGACCCACGGCGATCGCTAATTTTGCTGCTGGAATGCCCAACTCTGAAGAGAGCCAGGTAGCGAAGGCTTTGCCCAAAATGGTGACCACTTCAGGGGTGAGGTTCACGGCCTGACCGACAACCCCCTCTAGGGCGACGCCGCGAATGTCGGAGCCGTTTTGCAACGCGGCCCAGTTGATGGATGTGGTGGATGGGGGCATGGGGGGCGATCGCTCCTGCTGTCGTCCCCTTCACCATAGAAGCAGCCTCCGGTTTCCGCCGATTTCTTCAGCTTTTTTGCACCTGAGAGCGCTAAGTTCTAGTTCGCTGAAGCAGCTTCCCCCAAAGGAAGCCACTAAACTTAAAGCAAGCCAATCGGTAACTGCTATGGTCGCCTATTCCCAACCCTGGACTACCCGCGATCTGGCCGCCATGCCCGACGATGGCGGCTGGAAGCGCTACGAAATCATCGACGGAGAACTCTACGTGACCCGTGCCCCCCATATTCGCCACCAGGGTGCCGGTGGCAACATTCATTTTGAGCTAGAAACCTGGTCTAGACGGACTGGTCTAGGCAAGCCCTTTCAAACCCCAGGCGTAATTTTCACCCCTACAGACGCCGTGATTCCCGATGTGGTGTGGATTAGCCAAGCGCGCTTAGCTGATAGAGTAGACGATGCGGGGCACCTGATTGTGGCCCAAGAGCTTATGGTGGAGGTGCTTTCTCCTGGCGACTTGAACGAGCAGCGAGATAGAGAAGTTAAGCTCAAACTCTATTCTCGCTATGGGGTGCAGGAGTATTGGATCGTTAACTGGCAACTCAAAACACTGGAAATATATCGTCGCGCTGAGGCTCAACTTCAGTTGGTCGGTACGCTCTTAGTTGACGACACGCTATCGTCTCCGCTACTGCCAGGCTTTAATACTCCTATGGCTGAAATTTTTCGCTAAGCTAGCGCAGCCTCATTAGATAAGTTCAAGCAAGCACCTCATCAGGCCAAATTGTTTTTTACTAGGCACGGCCCCTTGCCTATCTACAAATTATGAGACCATTCCGCCGTTGAATTGTGTGCTTAACGACTCAAATCAGCGACGGCAGACAACCTAAAACCTAGCACCAACGTCTTTCAAACGCCCGCTGCATTTGGCTTGTTAGCCTTTGCCAACAAATATATCTGCAATAGATTCGTTGATTTAATAAGACTCAAATCTGCTGCTGTCGTAATAGAAAGTTAAAAATGTGCCGTCCTTAGACATCACCCCAAGAATAATATCTAGCTTCTCTAAAAAATAAGGACTCCCAGACTCATCATCTGAGCTAACAATAGGTTCGTCTAACACTTTCACAACGATAGCTGGCTGATTTTGGCGTGGCAATCTTCTATTTTTCAGGTCTTTTTTCCACTTCACAATTTGCCCCACTTCAAAGTCTTCATTCTCACAAAGCCTGTCACAGGCTTCTCTAAGCCTGACAAGATGTTCTTCTCCGTAGCTTTGCTCTTCTTCAGTAGTTTCAGAATCTTTTTCGCGTAAGCTTTTCAAAAGCTCAGCTATAACGTCTTGCTGCTTACTCATGCTTCTAGAACCTCCCCAGCTAAACGCTTATTCCCAATGATAGTCGGCTGACTATACTTAATTCTACCTTTCACTTTATCGATGAAGTTGAATGACGTATTATCATAAAAACTCAGCAGCTTTTCACCATTCTCGTTTTGATCCTGAGCAGAAGTCAAAATCAAAGTCCACATTAAAGAGCTTATTTCTTCCAATCGACTTAGAGCAGAAGCTTTGTAAGCATCCTCCAAGTCCACTAGCGAGTATGCAGAAGTAGGAGCAAGCAAGTACCAGCAAGATGGAACAACATCTAACAACCACCAGTTAAAGAGTTCGCGCCTTCCGTAAGAACCTGGGAAAATAGCGTAGCCTTCTAGGCAGTCATCCAAAATATCCAATAATGCTTGTAAAGAGTGAGTTGGCTCCAGTGACTTAACAGCATTAATGTAAACATCTAAGGCTTCTGAGAGAACTTGAAAACTGGATATTCTTTCTGTAGAAACCAGACATCTAAAGTCTACTAGTATAATGTCTTCTATATTTTCAGGATCGCCATAAAACTTCTTTTGAGGGTTGAGCATTCCTACAAGTGTCTTTAGAAGCCAATCCGTCAAACGACCGATAGTTTCTTCCGGAAAGCTACTATCAAGTTGATAATACTTAACAGTAGGTTCTACCACAACAGCTAGGATTAAAGCCATCCAGACATAACGTAGTTGACCTAGCAGTTGATGACTGCCCTGAAGGGAACCCAGAATCTCCTCTAAAGCGTTCTCAAGCAGAAGTTCACCATCTGACTCTAGCTCATATAGCTCCTCGTAGCTATTAGAAAATGCTGCGATTATAGCCTCTTGGAGTGAGTCAGGCATATAACGCAGTAGAGATGGTCGATTACTGATGATTTGCTTGTATATAAGATTACTCCCTTTAGAACTCATGATTCTACTCTGTCTAGGGTTCTTACGGATATGGATGATCCCAGAAGATTTCGGTACTTATATTAGGAAATTTTTCATTAAACTGCCTCAAGACATCATTACAACTTTCACAAGGCTGCAATTCACTGTAAAGGTAAAGACTACCCTCTACCTCTCGATCATAAGAGTGCGCCATGGAAATAACTGTCCATTTGCCCTCACCCCCTCAGTCCCCCTCTCCCATTTTTAGGAGAGGGGGAGGCAAGACAAGCGTTTTCGGCTGTTTCCTGCTCCCCTGCTCCCGCACTGGGAGCAGGGGTTGGGGGATGAGGGCCTAGCTTGGATGCTTTATTAGTTGGCATACTCTAAGCCATTTCAATGGTTTCAGCAATTACAGATAGGACTTTGTATTCAGCATCTGTGTTCATAGGCCGACCAGTTCGGGAATCGATTGATGGCTCGAACTGTCCACCTTCTGACTTAGGCAGCGGTGGCTGAGCGATTGGACTCTTGCCTTTTCCTCTGGCAGTCGCTCCAGCGCAGAAGGCTAAATCATCAGAAAGATATATATCAGCAATCGCAACATTACTTTTGCCTATAGGCTTTTTTAAGTAAACCTCCCGAATATAAGCAGCCCTGCCTCGTAAGTCCTCCTTTATCAAGATTGCTAATCCTGTTGAATAACTTCCTCTAAATGTAGCAAGGCATCAATGGTATTTTGTGCGTTTCGAGGAACTGACTTTACGCCTGAGAGTACAAGCCTAGCCAAAGGCATAAGTATAGTCACTTATTGAAGTATAGAGGTAAACCCTCACGACTTAGCCAACGGGGTAGTCAGGCTAACAACTTATTATGCCGACAGTTTTCATATAACTACCTCATATGGGGCAATTATACCGACAGTCCTCGCGCAACGCCCTTGAATAGACATTATGCAGAAGTCACTTCATAGGGTTAGGAATTAACCAAGGTACGCCACGCAAAGTCATGACAGCGTCCTGTTACTTTGCTTTCGCTTCTAAGGTTTCGAGGCGGCTCTTGAGGTCTTGGTTAGACTTCTTTAGGTCGTCCAGCTCTTGGCGCAGTTTTTCGACGGCTTTGTCTTTGCCGATCGCCTTTTGCACATTCTGCACCGCCTCCTGAGCGCGGCGGCGCACGCGGCCATCGGGGGTGTGGTCGGCCAGGCTTTGCAGAATGCCCATCGCCCGCCTGGTTTCAATACCGCTTAGACCGGACACCGCCGACACCTGGGTGAGAAAGAACGATTCGCTGGCAATGGTCTCCAGCCGATCTAGAATGCGCTCTACGTTGGGGTTGCTTTGGCCTTTAGAGATCGCACCAAGGGAACGAATGGCGGCTAGTCGCAGGGCTTGGGGGGTGCCGGGTTCGGTGTACTTAAGCAGCAGATCCAGCGCTTCTTCAGAGGATTTGAACTGGCTGAGGGCTGCGATCGCCCCCGACCTGACCGTCTCATTCCACCCCTGGCGCTCTTTGAGAATGCTCTCTAGCAGCTTCAGGGTTTTCTTGTCTTTGGCTTTGCCCTCCAGATCAGCCGCGCCCACCTTGCCGAGGGAGCGAATGGCGGCAGCTTCGACGTAGTAGCTGGGGTCGCCTTTTTCGGCGATCGCCTTGAGAGCCTTATAGCTCTCGGCAGTCTTGATGTCGCCCAAGGATTCCACCACGGCGCGGCGCACGCGGGCTTCGGGGTCTTCCAGTCCCTTCAACAATCCCTCAACGGCTTGATCGAGTTTTACTGAAGCCAGTTGTTCGGCCACTTCGGCACGGACGCCCCAGAAGGGTTCGTCGGTGAGGGCTTCGCTCAGGGCGGTGACGGCTTCGAGACTGCCTTTTTTGGCTAGGGCGATCGCCGCCTCGATGCGCGAGAGGGGGTCGGGGTCGTGCTTAAGCTGCGCCTTGAGTTCCGCTACGGGATATTCCAATTCCACCGTTTTCAAATAGTGGTTGCCCACGTCAAAGCTAAGAAAGTCGGGCTTTTTATCTAACGGAAAGAACAGGGCTTGTTCGCGTTCGTGGAGGCGTACGGTGAAGGGTTTGACCTCGACTTTGTGGGTTTTGCCCTTACTGATGTAGCCAAAGCCGATGGGGATGCGCAAATCAAACAGGCCACTGGTGCTGCTGGTGTCGCCGTCTTTGGCCTGGGTTTGGGTGACGGTGACCTTGGCCAGCTTGCTGTCGCCATCCCAGCTGTAGGCGACTTTGTAGTCGGGGTGACCGCCGCGCAGCACGTACTGGTCAAACAGGGGCCGCAGGTTGCGCCCGGTGGCCTTGTCGATCGCCCGCAGCAGGTCGATGGTTTCGACGGTCTGGTGGGCGTTGTCTTGAACAAAGGTGTGAATCGCCTTCCAGAACAGGGCATCGCCCAGCTCGGCGCGAATCATGTGGTAGACGCAGGCTCCTTTTTCGTAGATGTGGCGATCGTAAAGTTCGATCGCCTCGCGATAGACGTGGGTGACCATGGGGCGGCGGTAGCGGCTTTTGTCTTCGTTTAAGTAGCTGCGGGCCTCGCCTAGGCGGTAGTAGGCGGCATCGTTGGTGCCATACTCCTGCTCAGTCCACATTACTTCGGAGTAGGTGGCCATACCCTCTTTCACCCAGGCATGGCTCCAGTGGTTGATCACCAGCAGATCGCCAAACCACTGGTGGGCCAGCTCGTGGACGACCAGGGATTCGGAGCTGCGATTGTCGATCGCTGCCCGTTCGTCCAGCAGGCAGCGATCGGTCAAAATCGTCACCGAGGTATTTTCCATACCGCCAAAGATAAAGTCGGCGGCGCACACCTGGGCGTACTTGGGGAAGGCGTAGCGGTAGCCGTACTTCTCGCTGAGAAATTCCACCATGCGGGGGGTTTTGCCCATGGTGATTTGGCCCTGGTCTTTGCGGCCCTTCTCGACGTAGTAGGTGACGGGAATGTCTTGCCACTGGTCTTGAATGACGTCAAACTCGCCCACGGCCAGGGCCATGAGGTAGGTGGGGTGCACCTGCGGCTGGTGCCAGTGGTAGATTTTGTGGTCGCCGTCTTCCTTGGTTTCCACCAGGTCGCCGTTAGAGACCACTTGGTAGGCGGCGGGCACCCGCACTTTAATCTCTGATGTTGAGAGCATGCCCGGATAGTCGAAGCAGGGAAACCAGAAGCGGGAGTCTTCATCTTCGCCCTGGGTCCACACCTGCACGGGTTTGTCGGGGTAGTGTTTGTCGGGGCCAATGAAGTAGATGCCGCGCTCGGGCTGCACCAGGCGGTAGGCGATCGCAACGGTGAAGCTCTGACCCGCGATCGTGGGTTTCTTTAGCCGCACCACCAATTGCTCACCGTCGTAGTCAAAGTCTTGCTTGGCGGTGCCCACCTTCACCGATTCGATCTGCTGGTTCACGGCATCCAGGGTCAGACTGTCAACACCGTCGCGCACAGGGTTGATGCGAATTTTGCAGATGCCCTCACAGATCTTTTGCTCCAGATCCAAACTCAAGTCCAGCGCGATGTGTTCGACCTGGCCGGGGCGATCGGGGTTGTAGTGGGGTTTAGCCCCCGGCATTTCAAACGATTTGTAGCCGTTGTTGTCGGTCTGCAAGCCTTCGATCTGAAATGTGCGGTGGGCGGTGGACATGGGCGCAATAAACCTTTTGGTGACGTTAAAGCTTCAGGCCAGGGTGATGGGCGATCGCGCCGCATGCACCCCAGGCCAACCAGTCTACCCCGACTGGCCTAAAGCCATCCTACTCCGAATCGCCTAAAACGTAGTCAGATTGACATTGCTTAAGCAAAGCCCAGCTATTGGCAGCATTGGGGAAAGCTGGGCGTAAGTTCCTCTTTTTGCCCAAAGCTTTTGATTCAATCGCTTGAATGCGCTCCCTGGAATTTCGAAAGGTTGAGGGCTCGCCCACGATCGCCCATCCCCAGCGCTAGACTCAAAGCATCGACAGGTAAGACCGATGGCTCACCTCACCGCACGACGATCGCAAAACGTAGAGGGCGACATCTACGTTGATAGCTCTTGCATCGACTGCGACACCTGCCGCTGGATGGCCCCCGATGTCTTTAGCCGCGAGGGTGGACAATCGGCGGTGTTCCACCAGCCGGAGACAGCTGCAGAACGCCTGGCCGCGCTGCAAGCGGTGCTGGCTTGCCCCACCGCCTCCATTGGCACCGTCGCCCCGCCCCAAGATATGAAAGCGGCGCAGGCCAGTTTCCCAATTCTCGTTGCCGACAATGTCTACCACTGCGGCTACCACTCCGAAAAATCCTACGCGGCGGCCAGCTATTTCATTCAGCGGCCTGAGGGCAATGTTTTGGTCGATTCGCCCCGCTTTGCCGCCCCGCTGGTGAAGCAGCTCGAAGCCCTGGGTGGGGTGCGCTACCTCTATCTCACCCACCGCGACGATGTGGCCGACCACCAGCAGTTTCACGAGCGGTTTGGGTGCGATCGCATCCTCCACGCCGACGACATTACCCCCGACACCGCCGCCGTCGAAATTCAACTTAGCGGCACTGACCCCGTTGAGCTAGCCCCCGACCTCACGGTTATTCCGGTGCCGGGGCACACCAAGGGGCATACGGTGCTGCTGTATAACAACCGGGTTCTGTTTACCGGCGATCACCTGGCCTGGTCGGCGCGGCTGCATCAGCTCCACGCCTTTCACACTCTCTGCTGGTACTCCTGGCCTGAGCAAACCAAGTCGATGGAAAAACTCGCCGCCTACGACTTTGAATGGGTGCTGCCCGGTCACGGTCGCCGCCACCAGGCCGACAAAGCCACCATGCGCGAACACATGCAAAAATGCCTCGACTGGATGAAGGCGCAGTAGGGTTGGGGATGGCTGTAGGGAGAACGAATCTAAATGCGATCGCAGTCTCTACAGATTGAAAAGGCTTCTCTCAGCCTTGACTCTGCCCTCACCCCAAACCCCTCTCCCAAGTTTGGGAGAGGGGCTTTGAATCTCTCCGGCTCCCTTTCTCCCCGTAATGCCGCTGGGGGATGGGGCCAGTAGGGGCTTTGCGATCTACTGAGTCTCTACAAATCGAAGATGTAGCGCACCGCTCCCGATTCTGGATCGTTGGTGACATCGGCATAGCCGCTGTGCAGAGCAGCCTGAATGAGGGCCTCTACCCGCTCTGTACTCAGTCCGGTGTGCAGTGCCACCTGGGCCTTAGAGAGCTTGCCCCCGTTGGCGTGGGCTGCCTTTAGCAGCAGCAGCATGGGGTCTTCTTTGGGTTGCGCGATCGCTTGGGCCATAACGAAATTTCGATCTATCGGCACTGGCATCGCTAGGCCATCCTCACTCCACTCGGCTAGGTACTTTCGCCGCAGTTGATCGTTGCGGGCTTTGACCATACCGGGCACCAGCACCAGATCGATGAGTTGGCCCATGCCAAACAATCCAAAGGTACATAGGTAGACGATGCCCCACACAATCTGCCCGGCATAAAACCGATGTAGCCCGCAGATACCAAACAAACACAGTGCCCACAGCAGGTAGGCTGTTTCAGTCTTTGCTCGTGCCATGGTGTGTCTCTAAAAAGACCAATTGTGGGGAGCAGCAAATCTGGGATTGACTCGCAGCCGCCGCCTAGAGCCCATTATAGACAGCCGATTTTTTGGCGTGCTGCCCCTGTAACCGTCCCGTAATACCGTTGCCCTTAGCACCGTAGGGTGGGCACTGCCCACCTTCCCACCCAGCTATCACCAACCCATCGGGAACACTACTTTAGAATATCTTCCCCTACCCCAAAATGCCCGATTATCGACGCGCCTATATTCCCGGCGGGGCAATCTTTCTCACCCTGGTCACCTTCAACCGCAGACCCATCTTTGCAGAAGCCGATAACGTAAAACGCCTGCGCCAGGCGGCAGCCGCTGTTAAAGCTGAAATGCCCTTCGATATTACAGCCGCCGTTGTGCTTCCCGACCACATTCATTTTGTATGGACATTGCCCCAGAGTGATGATAATTACTCAAAGCGAGTCGGACGGCTAAAGGTGTTGTTTACGCAATTGCTCAAGGGAAGTTGTGCGCTACCGCAGGATGTTTGTATTTCTCGTCAACGGCAACGGGAAAGCGACGTATGGCAACGACGCTTTTGGGAGCACACCATTCGCGATGAGGCTGATTGGGTGGGGCATATCAATTATTTGCATTACAACCTGGTGAAGCATGGGTTGGTAGAGTGCCCTCATCAGTGGGAGTTTTCGAGTTTTCGGCAGTTTGTCAGGGATGGGTTTTATGAAGAGGATTGGGGATGCCGGTGCGGAGGGAAGGAGACAGCGGTTGGGTTTGAGGGGGAGGGGTTGGTGGTCGGTGAATAGATGGGGTGGTGGGCAGTGCCTACCCTACTAGCTAACGAAAGAGCAATCTAGAGAGCGAATCTCCGTGAGTTCATTGTTACTGAGGTGACTACAACCGATACTTACTAAGATTCTGGAAAAAAGGAATCTTTGACCTAAAGGCAACCCAACCCAAATATAAAAGCTATGATTCCAAGTGCATGCAGCAATGAAAAAATTCTAATCAATAAAGATGGATACCGCAAAAATTGAGTACACAGCAGAAGACCTTATTGCCCATTATCTCCAAAAGAATGGGTTACTGGTTGCCAAGCCAAAGTTTGATCGTTAGAGTGCTGACCTGCTAGTTTTTGCTGAACTAGCAGATGGCGTGAAGTTTTGCCGAGTTCAATGCAAAGGCCGCACAGTAACTTCAAATGCCACAAATATAGAAATACCAGTATCGTACATATCACCATCACTAGTAGTTTTCCTGTTTGTCGACTCTGGCAACACTGAAGAAACAAATCTTTATTGCTTCCTCTCATCTGATATTGAGCAATGGAAAGTTTCTGGCAAAAACTATACTCTGCCTATACCACGGAATACTTTCAAAAGAAAACTAGAAGCCTACAGATTTGATTCTTCAAAGGCAAATTTAATCAAAACAGTAATTAAAAATGCCGAAGTAAAGGATGAGTTCAAAAGGCTTGTGTATGGTTTTGGAGCTTTGGAAGTGCCTGCCATAGAAATTTCGGGCTTGGGCAAGATCATTTCATCATAGAACAAGTAATTGTAGGGTGGGCGCTGCCCACCTTCCATGGGTGCATCCCAGTCTTGCAAGACTCACCTTGAGAAATAGCCATTGAGATACGCGCACCGATGATGCAGCACTTGTTGCACGTTGACTTCGTCCCACTGAGCGCCCGAAATCTTCAGGCGACGCCC
>JAHHIH010000002.1 GCA_019358835.1 Tildeniella torsiva UHER 1998/13D | reverse complement strand
GGATCCTCTAGTTCCTCAAAGTGGCTTAGCAGTGAAGCGGTCGGTGGCACTGAAGGGGACATGGATAGCCTTGAGATCAAACTTATCCATTAGTATCCCTACTCGCCGAGTATGCGTTTGCCCTGGGTGCAAGCTCAAGTTGGGGTGGGTTGAGCACCTGCTGAGGGGTAGATGGCTAGGAATATCAGCTGAGGATTTGGCAAGGAGTTAGGCTGATGACAATTGTCTAGGGCGCTGCTGAGCCATGTATTGAATACTGTCGGCGTTAATCTTCTGTATCTGGCATAGTGCCCTAAACTAACTGAGTTAAGAGTCCCTGCTGTAACTGGCCTGGTTCAACCACAGCAGGGAACTCCCGCTATGATAAGTTCACATGATCTAGTGCCCCTGTACTGTGACTGAGTCTGTTACCGCCCCTTCTATTACTTCCACAGCCGCAACAGCTGGTCTGCCTCGCCAGCGGTGGCAAGTAGCTACGCCAAATGTGCCGTTAGCGACATCTTTGGCCCAGGTTACGGGGCTATCGCCCCTATTGACTCAGGTGTTGATCAACCGGGGCATTACTACCCCGACGCAGGCGACTAATTTTCTTGACCCTGAGCGGCAGCAGTTGCCTTCGCCTCTGGCAGAATTTCCCGACCTGGCGGCGAGTTTGGAGCTGCTGGTGGAGGCGATCGCAACTCAACAGGCGATCGCCATCTGCGGCGATTACGATGCCGACGGCATGACCAGTACCGCTCTGCTGCTGAGGGCCTTGCGGGCGCTGGGTGGACAGGTGAGCTACACCATTCCCAGCCGCATGGCCGAAGGCTACGGCATCAATACCCGCATTGTTGAAGACTGCTACGCCGAGGGTGTCAGCATTATTTTGACGGTAGATAACGGTATTGCGGCGGTGGCCCCGATTGCGCGGGCAAGGGAGCTGGGTCTGGCGGTGATCGTCACCGACCACCACGACATTCCCCCCGAAATTCCCCCAGCAAACGCGATTTTGAACCCCAAGCTGCTGCCCGAGACCTCGCCCTACCGAGGGGTAGCGGGGGTGGGGGTAGCCTACATTTTGGCGGTGTGTCTGGCTCAGGCGCTGGGGCGCACTCAGGATTTGACTGGGCCTCTGCTGGAACTATTTACCCTGGGCACCATTGCGGATTTAGCCCCGCTGACGGGGGTGAATCGGCGGTGGGTGCGGCGGGGGTTGGGGCTGCTGCCCAGGTCGCGCCTCTTTGGCATTCAGGCTCTTATTCAGGTGGCGGGACTGGCCGACCAGAGTAAGCCGCTAAAGCCTGAACACATTGGCTTTCGCCTGGGCCCACGCATCAACGCCGTGGGCCGCATTAGCGAGCCGCAGATTGTGATTGATTTGCTCACCACCGACGATGTGGGGGTGGCGCTGGAGCGGGCCATGCAGTGCGAGCAGATCAACGGCACCCGTCAGGATCTGTGCCAGAGCATTGAGCAGGAGGCGATCGCCTGGTGTGAGCAACAGCGAGCCCTGGGCACGGTGGATATTGAGCGCGATCGCGTGTTAGTTGTGGTGCAACCCGGCTGGCACCACGGCGTCATCGGTATTGTGGCCTCGCGGCTAGTGGAGCGCTACGGCGTGCCCGTCTTCATTGGCACCTACGAGGATGACGACCATCGGGTGATTCGCGGCTCGGCGCGGGGCATTCCAGAATTTGACGTGTTTGCCGCTTTGCAAACCTGCCACGACCTAATGGAAAAGTTTGGTGGCCACCGGGCCGCCGGGGGCTTTTCGTTTTTGGCCAATCGCCTGCGCCAGGTCACCTCGCGGCTCTCCCACTACGCCTGCGAAACCCTCTCGGTGGATTTGCTCAAGCCGCTGGTCAAAATCGACAGCCAGGCCAGCCTGAGCGATATTCACCAGGGGCTTTTCGACCAGATCGACCACCTGCACCCCTGCGGCATTGAGAACCCCGACCCGGTATTTTGGACGCCCAATGTGCGGGTGCTGGAGCAGCAGACCGTGGGCCGGAACCGCGACCATCTCAAGCTGGTGCTGGCGGAAGAGGAGGGCGAGACGATCAAGGCGATCGCCTGGCGCTGGGGTGAATATTACCCCCTGCCCAGCCACCTCGATGTGGCCTATAAACTCAAGCAGAACGAGTGGCAGGGCAACACTAGCGTGGAGCTAGAACTGGTTGGCGTGCGGCTAGCGGCAGGGGCCGCACCAGTGAGCACCCAGCAAAAAGGCCAGTCCATCAGCCCAGGCGAGGGGCCTCTGCCAACCCGTCTGGTTGGGCCATCGCTGCCCAACGTCAGTGTTCCCCTGGCGACTAAAGCCGGGGAACGCCTGATCCTACGGGATGCTGAGATGACCCTCGATGCTGCGGAACCTGTAATGGAGAAGGCGTTAGATGCGATCGCCTCCCCACCCCTTGATCCACCGGCTCCTTCCCCGCTCCCTGCTCCCACTCCAGCGCCATCCCTCCAACCGCCAGCGGCCTTAGATACCGCCGAGTTCAGCTACAGCAACCGCCGCTACTCGGCTACAACCAAAGCCACATCAGGTATTACTACCCTGACGATCAGCAACCCTGAGGGCCAGCGGTTAGTGGTCAACCGGGGCGATCAGCAAGGCTGGCTCTACCTGCCGGGCGAGTCGGCCAAGCCGGTTGATCTCAGCGAACCCCACTACGGCAATCTGGTGCGGGCCGGGGCGACAGCGGTGGAGCTGCAGCAGATGGCCCAGCGGCTGGCGGTGGCAGAGGCTCAACTCAGCGAGAAGGACGTATTACTGGCAGAACGAGATGCTTTACTAGCCGAACAGAATGTTCTGATGGTTCAAAAAGAGTCTCAACTGGCCACATTGAAAGCTGAGAATGCGGCTCTACTAAAGGCCCAAATACAGCTAAGTCAGCCCCAGCCTGCCCCACAGCAGGACAATTCTGTTCAGTCAGAAAAGGCAGATTTGGCGGCAACACAGACCCAATCTATATCAGTTCAGCCTACTCGGGTCGCTAAGGCCTCTGTTCAGGCAGATACGTCGCCTCAGGCAGCGAAGGTTCAGCCCGTATCAGCCGTTCAGCCATCCCCAGCGCCCGTAGCAGAACCGCCAGCCACCACAAAAGCCGCAGCGTTGCCTCTGAAGCTCGACGACGCTAAGCAGCAGGTGCGCCAGAGTTTGAGCGATCGCGTCTGGTTTTGCCTCAGCCCCGACAGCCAAAGAGACCTAGCTACGGCGGTGGCCCACCTGTCTAGTGCCAGCGGCCCCATAGCCGATGCCACCGCCGTAGGCGGGTTAGCCAATGTACTTGAGCGCGAACTATTGCAGCCTTTGCTGGCCGACTTTGCCAGCTATGGCGAGCAAACCGGCGATCGCGACCTGACCGCCCTAGCCAACGATCTGGCCCAGGCGGCGAGTTTAGCCGCACTGCCGCCGCTGCTGAGCGAAACCTGGCGATCGCTGACAGCCAAGGCCCTGGCCGCCACCAATAAACCCCGCAAAGCGCTGCACGAAACCACCCATGCCGACACCAGCGCCCCCCCCTTCCCCATTGACGACAGCCATCGGGTAATGCTCGACGAATTTCTTCAGGGCTGGGATCACCCCATTGCCCGCTGGCTGACCGGGGGCGGGGCTGAAGCAGCCTCAGATCTGGCCCAGGTGGCCCAGCTGCAACAGCGGGATAGCAACTCTCTACCCGTGTGGCAAGGGCAAATGCTGCAACATCTAGTGTTGGGCCAGCGTCAAAAAAAGGGAATTTTACAGAAAATTTTTGGATAATCTCCCTGATCCTACGGTTGCTCAGGGTATGGTGTTCTGAAAGCTTGTCTCTGCCCCAATGGTCAACGTGCCTTTTAAGCCCCAGTTTTTGCTTGTCTGCGGCCTCTCGGCGGCTTTGGTGTCCTGTTCAGGCGAGGGACAGAGCAGTAGTGGCTCGACTCGGTTTGTCAGCATTCAGCCCATTCAGGTATGCGACGACTTTGGCATTTTTTGCGCCGACCTAGCTACCTTTGAAGAGGCAACCCGCAAAATCTGGGCTCAGGCCAACCTCGACGTCAGTTTTTTGGCCCCCAATCGGCTCAACGCCAGCCGCTTTCTCACCATCGACAACCAAGACGAGTTTGCGGAGCTTGCCTTTGCCGGTGGGGCCGGAGCCTTTGGACGCAGCCCGCTCTCAACCCGTACCTCTGGCCCCATCAATATGTGGTTTGTGGAGAGTATTTTTCCCTTCGAGGGGTTTGAAACCCTTGGGTTAGCGTGGATTGACCAAAACGGCGTTTTGATTGACGACGATATTCTCACCTTTAACAACGGCACTGGCCGCCTCGATACGGTGGCCCACGAAATTGGCCACAACCTGGGCCTAACTCATGAGGGCTTTGGGGCCAGGGGCGCAAACAACCTCATGACCGACGGCGGCTTTCGCAATTCGCCCAGCTCCCTCGACGATATTGCCCCCAGCGGGGCGCGCCTAGACCAACTCACCGATCGCCAGATTGACGAAGTCCGCAGCAGCGGCTTTGCTCGCACTGCCCCCGGCCCCGCTGCCGACAGCGCCCCCGCAGAACTGCCCACGACGCTGCCTCCCCTGGCGGAGGTAGCCCCCGATGCGTTGCCCTGGGTTGCCCCGCCGAAAGTAATCCCAGTCACCGACCTGGCCCTGCTGCCCGAGGCCGCCTTTGCCGCGACGCAGGCTCCCCAACCGATTCCCAACGGCCCGGCGATGACGCTGCTGACAGCGGGGCTGCTGGCGGGCTACCTACGCTGGCAGCCCCGAGGGCGGTGATGGCAATGCTGATTGGCTGGCTGCTGGTAGCTCAAGGCGTGATCGCTACCGTGAACGGGTCTATCCCCCTGAGTGAGACGGCAAGCATCCCCAGTCCACAACTGTCTTTGGGCCTGGCCTGGTCTAGCTCGGTTCCTCTGCCCGGTATCGTTCTTCTATCGCAATCGCCGCCCGTGCTTGGCCAGGATTCTATTCCTCACCCGCCGCTCCTGCGCCACGAACCATCGCCCGCAGGCAACTACCATCTGATTTTGACGCTGGGACGAGATGCTGCTGGCACTCAGCGCACCACCGCTAGCCTGTTTGAAACCCTGGGCGATCGCTGCCAGCAGGTCTGGTCGCAACCCCTGCCCCACAGCTACGGCCCCCGCCTGGCCTTGGTGAATGACGCTGGCACCGTCGTACTGCTGGATGACTGGATCAACGTGGCCAGTCCCCGCGCCATCGTAGTGATGGGTTTAAATGGGGAGGTCGAGGCCCAGTACAGCTTTGACGATATTGTCGAGGTTACTGGCCAGTCGCGAGCTGAGGTTGTTGACCAAGCCGACCAAGGCTTTTGGTTGGGTGGCGAGCCTGAGCTGGATCGCGCGGGCGATCGCATGACAATTCCTGCCGCTGGGGGGCAGCTCAGCTTAGATTTGGCAACGGGAGAAATGGGGTTCTAGGGGTGTGTATGCCCGCACCAACCCCCAGGGAACCAGGCTGCTATAACAAGGATGAGCGGTTTTGGAATAGATACCTGTTTCAACCCAGTGCTCAAATGCGATGCTAATCGCGCCTTTAGCGTTCTCAGTGAGATAGCCGCATCTATGGCCAAGGGCGACCAAATCTACGTTCTGCGTGACCTAGCCGGGGTACCCGGGCTCTACCAGCACCACGGTATCGACTGTGGTGACGGCACCGTCATCCACTACAGCAAAGCTGGAGAAATCGCCGAAATCGCTCGCACTAGCTACGAGATGTTTTCCTGGGGCAGCTCGATTTACCCGGTGCGGCAGTCGCTGATTTACACCCCCAATGTTGTGATCGAGCGGGCCACAAGCCGCCTGGGCGAGCGCCGTTACGATCTGCTGCTCAACAACTGCGAACACTTCGCCACTTGGTGTACCACAGGCCGCAACGAAAGCCGCCAGCTGGCCAACTTTGGCCTGCGTACCGACCAGCTTAACCTGCCCGAGCTGCGACAACTGGCCGAGGGCGATCGCCACACCACCAGCCCCGCCGAAGCCCGCGCCAACTTTCAAAAAGCGCTGGGCGACATCGCCACCGCCTACAACACCACCCTGGCCGACCAGCAAACCGCCTACAAAGCAGCCGACGAATGGCACCGCGTTGCCCAAAAAGCCCTAGCCATGGGCCGTGAAGATCTGGCGAGAGCGGCCCTTCATCGCAAAGTCGCCGCCAATCGGCGGATCGAAACCCTCACAGCTCAACTCAGCGAGCTAGTGGAGCTAGAGCTGAATCTTCACCGAAATCGGGCTTTTGTGGAGAGGCAGGTGGGGAGTGGGGGAGTGGATGGGTAGGGAGTGAATGGGTAGGGGGCGGATGGGTATGCATCCATTATTAGATGACGCATCTCCAAACGACCTCTCAGTCACGATTCTCAACCCACAAAATTGATTTCACCGGGCGTTGCACCAGTTCTCCAGCGTTGTTCAGACGACCGTAGTGGGTGGTGCCGCCGTACACCAGCGTTGAGGAACTGCCGCCGTCGAGGTTGAGGGCTTGGGTGACGCCGCGATCGCCCATCAACTCTGCCACCTCCGCCATCGTCATACCCGAGGGCGATACCCCCAGTACCTGGGCTACCATCACCAGCACCACGCTGCCGTTGGCCTTGAGGCCCACCGCCGAGCGAGCGTTGGGCGACTGACTACCCAGGGCATCGCGGCGGGCGGTGCGATCAACAAAGCCCTCTTCCTCAGAGGTATCCTGCGGTAACAGCTGAGGCCCAGCACCAACCGCATCCACCAGGGCGCACCCTGCTGGCACAGGCTCTTGATGAAAGGTGATGTCGTAGCTTGGAGTGCCACCGCAGTCGTAGCGGCGAAATTCTGAGCGATTTAGAATTCGATCCATGTAGCTGGCCAGGTCAGGATTGTCGATCAGCCGCTCGTTTTGGTTAGGGTCGGCCACCAGTGCACCATCCTTCACTACGTAGGACGTAGTGAGGCCATTGTTGGGGTCAAAAAAACCGGCGTTGAGGGCGGCAGTCACGCATTCTCCAGCCCCACAGAGTTGGGCGGCAATCTGATCTACCCGCGCCAGCTCATCCACTACCGCCACCTGCACCGGGTAGCGCACCGGGTCGGGAATCGTGACCACATGCACCGTAGCGCTGGGCAGTCTCACGGTTTCGTAGACCGGAGGCATCGCTGGTTCTGCCGGGACAACGGCTTCTGGAGCCGCATCAGCCGCATCGGGGACGGGGGCGCAGCCTGACAGGCCAAGGGTGACGACCAAGCCAGCAGCTAAGATTGGTTGCAGGAGAGAACGCATAGAGCCAACAACGGTTGCGTTCAGCAGTATAGCGAGAAGCGCGATCGTCCTTGTAGATTGGTCTAATTCCCACAACGACCGTGCCGCCGCCGCCCCAGCGTCGGGACATCCCCAGAGGTGATGGGCATACTGGAACCAGTTTGCCCTAGAACTTATGTGACAGACGATGGCCGTTCCCACTGTGACAACCGATGCGGCGCAGCCGATGGTGTATCCCTCGGTGTCGGTGATTGTGCCCATCTACAACGGTGAGGCCGATCTGCCCGAACTGGTGCAACGGCTGGTAGGGCAACAGTATCCAGCCGATCGCGTCGAATTTTTGCTGGTTGATAATGGCAGCTGCGATCGCACCCCTGACCTGCTCCAAGCCGCCACCGCTGCCGCCGCCGCCCAGAGAATCCGCCTCCGCGCCCTCACCTACAGCGCTATCCAAAGCTCCTACGCCGCCCGCAACGCTGGCATCACCGCCGCCACCGGGGAAATTCTCGCCTTTACTGACGCCGATTGCCATCCTGAGCCGAGCTGGCTTACTGCCCTGGTGCAGCCCTTTACCGACCATTCTGTAGGACTGGTCGCTGGAGAGATCAAAGCTCTGCCTAGCCAAAACTGGCTGGAGCGCTACGCCGATCGCCAGGGCACCCTCTCCCAGCACAACACCCTCAACCATGCCTTCTTACCCTACGGTCAAACGGCGAACCTGGCGGTGCGGGCTGAGATTTTGGGTACAGTTGGGCTTTTTCGTCCCCACTTGACCACGGGCGGGGACGCCGATCTGTGCTGGCGCATTCAGAAAGCCACCCCATGGCAGCTCGTCCACGCCGTCGATGCCGTGGTCTACCATCGCCATCGAGATACGCTAAAAGGTCTGCGCAGCCAGTGGTACCGCTACGGCTGCTCAAACCGCTACCTCCACGACATGCACGGGATAGAGCTAATGCGCGATCTCACCGCCAAAGAAATGCGCTACCGCCTACTGCGCTGGGGTCTCAAGGAATTGCCCCAGGCCACCGCTAAGCTCCTGAACGGACGCGGTAACGCGTTGGAGCTAGCGATCGCCCCGCTGGATTTGTGGTGCGCCCACGCCCGCAGCCAGGGACAGGCCCAGGCCGCATTGCCTGAGGCAGCCCGCACCATTGCTCATTTGGGAGAACCCGTCTGATGCGAATTTTGATGATCTCCACAACGTTTCCCTACCCGCCGACGCTGGGGGGCACCCAGATTCGCACGTTCTATCTGCTCAAGCACCTGGCCCAACGGCACGAGGTCACGCTGGTGACGCAACGATCGCCCGAGGTCACAGAAGCAGAGGTCAGCGCCCTATCTACCCATGTGGATAAGCTGGTGTACTTTCCGCGCCCCACTGCCGCAGACCTTCAGCCAGGGGTGAGCGGAAAAATCAACCGCTTTGCCCATTTTCTCGCTACGGGTACGCCCCCCAGCACCACCTACCTGCACACCCCCACCATGCAGCAGTGGATCGACGATTGGGTGGAGGGTGGCCACTGCGACGCCATCACCTGTGAGCACAGCGTCAATGAGGTCTTTGTCCGCCCCAGCTATCGTCAGCGGGTGAAGAAAGTGGTTGTCGATATCCACAGCTCGCTCTACGGCACGCTGGTGAATCAGCTTCAGACGGGGACGGCAGAGAAGCCGCTGCGCGATCGCCTCAACTTACCGCTCCTGCGCCGCTACGAACGCCGCTACACCCAAAAATTCACCGACCTGGTGATTACCACCGAAGAAGACCGCCAGTTCTTTGCCCCCATCGCTGGAACAATCCCGCTCCACGTAGTGCCCAATGGCGTAGACCTAGTGCAGTTCCCTTACCGCACCGCCGACCCCGGCGGCCACAGCCTGATTTTTGTCGGTGCCATGGACTACATCGCCAATGTAGACACCGCAAAATTTCTGGCCCAGGCCATTCTGCCGCCCCTGCGCCAGCGCTACCCCAACGCCACGCTGTACCTGGTGGGCAACAAACCCACGGCAGAAGTGCAGGCGTTGGGCAATCTGCCGGGAGTCGTCGTCACCGGGCGAGTGCCGTCTGTGGCGGAGTACCTGCACCGAGCAACGGTGTGCGTGGTGCCCATGCGCATCGGCTTTGGCATTAAGAACAAAACCCTGGAAGCGATGGCGACGGGGGTGCCGGTAGTGGCGAGCGATCGCGGCCTCGAAGGTCTTGCCGTAGATCAGCCCCAGCGGGCGCTGCGGGCCAACACGGTGAATGAGTATGTGGGGGCGATCGCTCGTCTCTTTGACCAGCCCGACCTGCGCGCCACCCTCTCGGCGCGGGGCCGCGAGCTGATTGAAGATACCTTCACCTGGGAACGAGCCGGGCAAGCCTACGAGGCAGTGTTGAATTCCTAATCTGAAGCTTTCTCTCTTCCTAACTATGCCAGTTCCCCAAATCGTGATCGATACCAATGTCATCGTAGCTGGGCTAAGATCGAGAAATGGGAGCGCGTTTCGACTTTTAGAGCGAGTTGGTTGCCAACAGTTTGACATTCATCTTTCTGTGCCGCTAGTTCTAGAGTACGAAGATGTATTGCAGCGAGAGTCAAGATTTTTGACTGTCAATAATTTGGCGATTCAAGACTTTCTTGATTTTCACTGTGCTGTTGCCATTCACCATCAAATTTTCTTTCTATGGCGACCTTATCTTCGAGATCCAAAGGACGATATGGTTTTAGAACTAGCGGTCAAAGCGCAGTGTGATAGCGTAGTGACGTATAATCTGCGTGACTTTATGGGTGTTGAGCAGTTTGGACTAAAGGCCGTTACACCTGCGCAATTTTTAGAGTCCATCGGAGCATTGTCATGAGTAGAGTAGACGTTCAACTGCCTGACTCTCTCTACAAAAGCTTACAGAAGCTTGCGGAGCAAGATGGTATCTCAATAGACCAGTTTATTGCCCTAGCTGTCGCCGAAAAAATTGCTGCGCTGACAACCGAGGGTTATTTGCAAGAGCGGGCAAACCGGGGCGATCGCGTCAAATATGCGGCTGTTTTAGCAAAAGTTGCTGATGTAGAACCCCAGCCCTACGATGTGCTGCCGTCACCTTAGCCTTATATTTCATCCATTTGCTGAAGCTATTGGGTTAAACACCAGGCATTGCGTTCGTGAGAAATAGTCAATGGGAAAGGGGCATCGGTAGGATGGGGATAGGCGGCCCTTTGGTCTAGCCCAATTTCTAGGCCCCATCCCTTTAACTTTTGTAGCTCAACTATGGTGTCGCAAAAACTTGACCAGCTCAAAGCCCTATTCGCCGCGATGGATCGGGCGCTGATCGCCTATTCGGGCGGCATCGATAGCACCCTGGTGGCCAAGGTTGCTATCGACGTGCTGGGCGATCGCGCCCTCGCTGTCACCGCCAATTCTCCCTCTCTCATGCCCGCCGATTTAGAAGAAGCTCAGGTTCAGGCGGCGGCGATCGGCATTGCCCATGAGATTGTCGCCACCCACGAACTCGACAACCCCAACTACGCGGCCAACCCCATCAACCGCTGCTATTTCTGCAAGAGCGAGCTGCACGACACCCTCAAGCCCTTGGCCCTAGGGCGGGGCTACCCCTACGTGGTGGATGGCGTTAACGCCGATGACCTGGGAGACTACCGCCCCGGCATCCAGGCGGCGCAAGAGCGCGGTGCCAGGTCGCCCCTGGCCGAAGTGGGCATCACCAAGTTTGAGGTGCGCGAGATCTCGCGCCTGCTGGGTCTGCCCTGGTGGGATAAACCGGCCCAGCCCTGCCTCAGCTCACGCTTTCCCTACGGTGAGGCCATCACCCTAGAGAAGCTGCGGCGGGTGGGCCAGGCGGAGCTGTATCTGCGGCATTTGGGGCTGCGGCAGCTCAGGGTGCGATCGCAGGCCGACACCGCCCGCATTGAAATTCCGGCAGAAAATATTAAGGATTTTGTCGCCACCACCGATCTTGAAGCCCTGGTAAAGGGGCTACAAGACTACGGTTTCACCTACGTCACCCTCGATCTAGAGGGCTTTCGCAGCGGTAAGCTAAACCAGGATCTGCCCGCAACTGTCGTTAGCCCCCCAGAACGTTCCAGCCATGACCTATCTGCTTGCCGGTGATATTGGCGGCACCAAAACCATTCTGCGCCTGGTTGAGACCAGCGTGCCCAGCCCCACCACCCCGGTGATTCTCAAAACTGAATTTGAGCGCACCTACTCTAGCCAGGCCTACCCCGACCTGGTGCCCATGGTGAAAGAGTTTTTGCACCAGGCCGCCATCGACGCTGGGCACACTTACGCGCCTGAGCGGGCCTGTTTTGCGATCGCCGGGCCAGTGGTAGAAAACACCTCCAGCCTGACCAACCTAGCCTGGTCGCTGGAGGGCGATCGCCTCCAGGTAGAACTCGACCTCGACCGGGTTGAGCTGATCAACGACTTTGAAGCGGTCGGCTACGGCGTCTTTGGCCTCGCTGCCGAAGACATCCACACCCTGCAAGCGGGCGACCCTGATAGCAACGCTCCGGTGGCAATTATTGGTGCGGGCACCGGCCTGGGGCAGGGGTTTGCCCTGGCCACCAGCGGGCGACCCCTGGTGTTTCCGTCTGAAGGGGGGCACGCCGACTTCGCGCCCCGCTCAGAGCTAGAGTTTCAGCTGATGCGCTACCTGCTCGATAAGCACCAGATCTCGCGTGTGTCGGTGGAGCGGGTGGTGTCGGGCCAGGGCATTGTGGCGATCTACCAATTTTTGCGCGATCGCGAGTTTGCCACCGAAACCCCCGAAATTGCCGAAGCTATCACCTCCTGGGAACGCCAAACCGGCCTCTCCACCAAAACCGTTGACCCCGGCGCCGTTATCGCCCAGGCCGCCGTGGGCTGCCGCGATCGCCTCTCCCACAAAGCCATGGAAATTTTTGTTTCCGCCTACGGGGCCGAGGCGGGTAACCTGGCCCTCAAGCTGCTGCCCTACGGCGGCCTCTACGTGGCTGGAGGCATCGCTGCCAAAAACCTTGACGCCATGACCGCCGGAGCTTTTCTCGAAGCCTTTACCCACAAGGGACGGGTCAGCCCCCTGCTCGATCGAGTTCCGGTTCACATCGTGCTCAACCCCCAGGTGGGGCTGATTGGGGCTGCCCTGCGAGCCGCCGCCCCGTTAGTCGCTCCCTAAGATCGTCCCTGGGGCGATAAAATCAAGCATGCAGTTACCCGTTTGTGAGGTATGGCAGGTCATAGCAAGTGGGCCAACATCAAGCGCCAAAAAGCGCGGGTTGATGCCGTAAGAGGCAAAGTTTTCGCCAAAATGTCGCGGGAAATTATCGTGGCAGCCCGCCAGGGGGGTGACCCGGCGGGCAACTTTCAGCTGCGCACGGCCATTGATAAAGCCAAGGCGGCCGGGGTGCCGAACGACAATATCGATCGCGCGATCGCCAAAGGTTCCGGCAACCTCAGTGCCGACAACAGCTTCGAGGCAATCCGCTACGAGGGCTACGGCCCCGGCGGCGTCGCCATCTTAATCGAAGCCCTCACCGACAACCGCAACCGTACCGCCGCAGACCTGCGCGCCGCCTTTAGCAAAAGCAACGGCAACCTGGGTGAAACCGGCTGCGTTGGCTGGATGTTTGAGCAAAAAGGCGTCATCACCACTCTCCACCCCGGCGATGAAGAAACCCTGCTGGAAGCCGCCATGGAGGCCGGAGCCGAAACCTACGAACTGACCACGGTGCTAGGTCGCCGCGACGAAGAAATTCCCGCCGCCGAGCTATTCTGCGCCCCCGCCGAGCTGGAAACCTTCGACACCAGCCTCAAGGCTCAGGGATTAACTGTCCACCAGGCAGAGCTGCGCTGGTTGCCCAGCAACACCCTGGTGGTCGAGGATCCTGACCAGGCCCGCCTTTTGGTCAAGCTGATGGATGCCCTTGAAGACCTCGACGACGTGCAGTCCGTCACCGCCAACTTCGATATGGCGGAGGAGTTGATGGATGCGATCGCGGCCTAGGGGAGTAAGCGAGTAAATTAAGGAGCATTGACCCGCCTCACCAGGTTATGAAGCCGGAACTAATGAGCGCACCGAAAAAATTTCATCTGAGCGCAGCGGCGATACACCAGACCTGGGCACAGTGACCACATCAATAGATTCGCCCAGGGCGTTGAAAACCTCAAGAATGTAGCCCTCTTCAATGCCGTCTGGGTCAGGGACGGTGTCAATCAAGGTGGCGATATCACCCTGCTTGAGGTTGTAGTCAGGGAAGTCTCGGCTGAGCGAAACGCGGCTGTAAAGGGGTATAACGGTATCCTTCATCGTTTTGGCTTTAGAGTAACAAACTGGAAAATGCCATCTACGGTGCGCTCGATCCAAACGGTAACAACGGCAAGGGATCCATTTGGGCCAAGCAATGGGCCTTCTACAAGGTAATAAGTACCATACTTGTTTTGGCGGTCTACGATCGCCTCGTAGCTTTGAGCCAGCTTAAGGACGGCTTGTTTTAGCTGGTCGGGGTTGTCCAGGGTAAAGCCGACCTGGGCTAAGAATTTTGATTTGTCGTCTTCTGGTCGAGACACCAGCAAATATTGAGTGAGCTTGGCATCAGGAATGACTATGGTGCCTTGTAGTTTCATCGCCAAGCTACATCTACCGGAAACACTCCTTAGCATTCACCCCCAATGGTGGAGGGAGCCTTCGACCAAATTGAAAAGTAGGCACGCCTGCGTCTTAATTAAATCGTAAGTCTAGGGACGGGGGTTTGCCTACCTTGCGGTTATGGGAGTAGGTTCTTGCACCCCTGATCTGATGAACCCTCGCTAGCCAGGTTCGAATAATCTTCCCCGTTGTCCATCGAGCCAAAAACCTTCAAGCGTAGAAAAAATGACGATTTTGGGGATCGCACTCCAACATGCTCTCTCTCCCGCCCTGCGGAAACCTCAAAAACCCTATAGATTATAGAAATAGGGAACCATAAGGAAAAACGAGGACACCCACATGCGGGTATTGTTAATGACCGGCAAAGGCGGCGTAGGCAAAACCTCCGTAGCCGCTGCCACAGGGCTGCGCTGTGCCGAACTAGGCTACAAAACCCTGGTACTCAGCACCGACCCCGCCCACTCCCTGGCCGACAGCTTTGATATGGAACTTGGCCACGACCCCCGCCTCGTGCAGCCCAATCTCTGGGGTGCTGAGCTAGACGCCCTGATGGAGCTTGAAGGCAACTGGGGCGCGGTGAAGCGCTACATTACCGACGTTCTCCAAGCTCGCGGTCTCGAAGGTATCGAGGCCGAAGAGCTAGCCATTCTGCCCGGCATGGATGAGATCTTCAGCCTGGTGCGCATGAAGCGCCACCACGACGAAGGCGAGTACGACGTGCTAATTATCGACTCGGCCCCCACCGGCACGGCCCTGCGTTTGCTCAGCCTACCCGAGGTAGCAGGCTGGTACATGCGCAAACTCTATAAACCCTTCCAAGCCGTTTCCGAAGCGCTGCGGCCCCTGGTGCAGCCCTTCTTTCGCCCGGTGGCGGGCTTTAACCTGCCTACCAAGGAGGTGATGGATGCCCCCTACGAATTTTATGAGCAGCTGATTGAGCTAGAAAAGGTGCTCACCGACGCGGGCACCACTTCCGTGCGGCTGGTCACTAACCCCGAAAAAATGGTGATCAAAGAATCGCTGCGGGCCCACGCCTACCTCAGCCTCTACAACGTCGGCACCGACCTGGTGATCGCCAACCGCATTATCCCCGACGAGGTGCAAGATCCTTTCTTTCAGCGCATGAAGGAAAAGCAGCAGCAGTACAAGCAGGAAATTCACGAGAACTTTCACCCCCTGCCGGTGAAAGAGGTGCCCCTGTTTGCCGAAGAACTCTGCGGTCTAGAATCCCTCCAGCGCCTTAAAGAAACTCTGTACACCGACGAAGACCCCACCCAGGTCTACTACAAAGAGACCACCCTGCGCGTGGTGCAGGAGGAGGGCTGCTACAGTCTAGAACTCTATCTTCCTGGCATTCCCAAAGACCAGATTGAGCTGAGCAAGTCTGCCGACGAGCTGAATGTGCGCATCGGCAACCACCGCCGCAACTTGGTGCTGCCCCAGGCTCTGGCGGCGCTCCAGCCCTCCGGCGCAAAGATGGAAGACGACTACCTGAAGATTCGCTTTGCCAGCGCTGGTTAGGGAATAGACCGGTTGGATACGGGAGTAGATCGGACAAAGCAGCGATCGCCTACATCATAGGAGCGCAGGTTTGGGGACTGGTTAGAGTCCACTTCCTCGTATTTCCTATAGCTTTCCTATGCCGTTAATTTATGGTGGTAGGCGCTATTGTTGCTGGTTTAGTAATATCTCTGTCAGAGATAGCCTCTGAGCCATACCCTATATAGAGTGAGACAACCCTATAGCGCTGGCCAAACTCCGTTATGTTTTATCTAACGTGGCGGCGGCTGTAGCATCAAGAACTATTAATTGCAGGCGATAACACCCCCATGAGCCAGACACCCAACGGACACGATGAGTTTGAACGCCACCGAGAACTCATTCAAAACCAGGAGGTCTACCGCCTTAGACAAGAACAAGATCGGCTGCGGGCGGCCCGGCGGCGCTCCAGGTTGGCCTGGGTACGCAATACAATCGCTCTCCTGGTCGGTGCCCTAGAGATTCTGCTGAGTCTGCGCTTCTTTTTGCGCCTGTCTAGCGCAAACCCCGACAACCCTTTTGCCCGAACGATTTATGCCCTGGCAGAGCCGTTTATGTGGCCGTTTTCGACCCTTTTTATCAGCCCTACCAGCGCTGACGCCACGCGAATTTTCGATCTCAACAACCTGATTGCGATGATTGTCTACGCGCTGTTGGGGGGGCTAGCTATTGCTCTGGTGAACTATTTTCAAGGCCCAGGCTACCAAAGTCGCTAGCCATTGCCACGATATTAGAGATTGGGGAACAGCATACCCTAGGGCTCCAGTTTGCCGCCTACAAAGGGGGTGCTCCAGATCGCCCAGTTTTCTTTGTTGAAGGGCGATCGCCAGCGGCGAATCAGCTCTAGTTCTAGAGCCTGGCGGGCCTTGCGATCGCCGTCGGCATGGGGCCAAAAGCCAATATTTACCGCTACGGGCAGATCGTGAATCCGGTGGACTTCCACATAGCTGAGAATGTAGCGCTTGCAGTCGTGCACCCCCTTCCAGCGCTGGTTTGACTTCACGGTTTCGCCTACGTAGAGCAGCACCGCCGCGTCGTGATCGACCACAAAGTACAGGGCAGGCACCCCCGACTCTTGGAACTGCCCTCGCCAGAACTCGGCATTGCGGGGCGGCAGAGCAAAGGGATTAATTGTATCCGCGGGGGAGGCATCGGCGACATCAAACAGCGTCCCCTGTACCGACGGGTCAGCCTGGACGGTGGCCTGAAACTGAGCCACCCGCTGTTTCCAGCCCTGGAGTTCGTCCGCTGGCATGGCCGACCCCGCCGGACGATTGTAGGCCCACGACAAATCCGCCGCCCGCAGATCGGCGTCGGAGAGCAAGGATGGCTGATAGTCGGGCATGGGGCTACCGGTAGCGGCTAAGGCTTCTGATGATAGTGCATAACCCCAGCGATAGCGTTGGTGAAGCGCTACAGGCGCGATCGCAGCGCTTCTGGCCCAATATCCTCAACCCCATAGCCCTCAGGGTAGCTGCGGATAGATTGATCGACGAAAAAATTGGGCTCAGTGCGCGGTGGCAGGCGGCGCAGTAGGCGACTGCGGGATTTAAGAGCGGTGTTAGCCAACTGCTGCACTGCCACCGGCACTGGCTGCCAGCCCAGCACCGCTAGCAACGGTGAATCGAGTAGGCAAGGCAGTCCCCAGTTCACCACCGGGCGCATGACGGCAGGGAACCACGACAGCAGCATGTGCCGAGTGGCGTTGGCGACCCGCTGGTTGGTAGGGGCGTAGGCAAACTGCTCGGCCTCAAACTCGCGGTTGAACTGCTCAAACGCCGCGTAGGTGGGCGGAATCTCTTGAATGCCCATGCGATCGCCGATCGCTCGCCAGAAGTAGTAGCAGGCCAGCCTCTCTTGCTCGCAAAAGGGCCGCCAGCCAAAGCGATCGCACCACCGAATCGGCTCGTACACAAAGGTCGAGAGCACGTAGAGGTAGTCGCGGTTGCCAATGGCGTAATGGCGGTGAATGGCGTTCATGCGTTGAATAAATGCCTCGCCACGGGGGCTGTCGTAGCCGTGCTTGAGCACCTCAGACACCACAATGCCGGTGTCGTCATAGCGCTTTTGGGCATGGTGGCGAAACTCGCCGGTTTTATCCAGCAGCACCGACACGCTGGGAATGCAGAACGTCCGCAGCAGGGCGACCTCTAGAGCGCGGGTGACATCCCAGGGAAATTCATACCCGGCTAGCAAGCAGCAGATTTCGGCGTGGTCGCGCTCGGGGTCTAGGCTCTGGATGCGGCGTAGGGTGGCGTAGCGATCCATAGGTCATCAGGGGTTTGATATTGAGGGGGTGGCCTGAGAAAGGCCTTTCCAATGGTGGGCAGTGCCCACCCGATGACAGCGCAGTCCCTAGAATTCGATGCCGGGCTGGGCTTTAATTCCTTGTTCGCGGAAGGGGTGCTTCACCAGGGTCATCTCCGTCACCAGGTCGGCTTGGTCGATTAGCGCCGGGGGTGCCCCTCGCCCGGTGAGAATGACATGGGTCATCTCCGGCTTTTCGGCCAGCCCCGCCACTACCTGATCGACGCTCAAAAAGCCATGCTTGAGGGCGATATTCACCTCGTCGAGCAGAACAGTTTTGTACTCGGGGTTGCGGATGTAGGAAAGCGCCGTTTCCCAGGCGGTTTGGGCGGTTTGGGTGTCGCGATCGCGATCCTGCGTATCCCAGGTAAACCCTTCGCCCATGGCATGAAAGATGAGCTGGTCGCCAAATCGCTCTAGCACAGCCTTCTCCGCCGGCTCCCACGCGCCTTTGATAAATTGCACAATCGCCACCCGGTAGCCGTGGCCGAGGGAGCGCAGCACCATGCCCAGAGCGGCGGTAGTTTTGCCCTTGCCGTTGCCGGTATTGATAATCACTAGCCCCTTTTCGACGTTGCGCTCGGCGATGCGCTGCTGCTGCACCTCCTGGCGGCGCTGCATTTTGCGGCGGTACTGTTCTTCAGATAGACCCGCCCCCTCAGCCTCTTGGCTCAGGGCGGCAGCGGCGGCATCGAGGGTATTGGCGGTGTCAGTAGGTTGGGTCATGGGGTCTCAGGTAGAGAGGTAGAGGGGGTAAAACTCGTAGATGAGCCGCGCGGCCTAGTTTGCGGTTTCTGGATTACTTAGCCAGATTAAGCTGCCACGACACGCCAAAGCGATCGTTCACCCAGCCAAATCGCTGGCTAAAGCCGTAGTCATCCAGCGGCATCAACACTTCGCCACCAGCTGAAAGCCGCTCAAAGGCCTGTTCAAGCTCAGCGTCACTGGTGCAATCGACGAATAGCGACATTGAGGGGGTAAACGAAAAGTCGTGGGGTATGGGGCTGTCGGTGCACATGATGGTCAGCCCGCCCACGATCAGGGTAGCCTGCTTCACCGTGCCTTCCCTGCCCAGCTCCCCAGCACCGTAATAGTCAATCTCGTCTACCTGACACCCGCTAAAGGTCGAGGCATAAAGGGTCATGGCCTCCTCAGCGGAGCCTTCAAACATGAGAAAAGGGGTAACGGTGTTGGCCATACTCGGTTGTAGATTAAGGACGAGTCGTCGTGATAACACCCCTAGCAGATGCTAGAATAGTTCAGCCTAAGGGCATGTAGCTCAGTGGATAGAGCACTAGATTCCGGTTCTAGGGGTCGCAGGTTCGAATCCTGCCATGCTCGTTTCTATGTAGCAAGGGAGCATCCGCTCCGTAGCTGCTGTAGTATGTTCCAGAATTATTTGTCATTGTTCCGGAATTAGCGTCGCTGTTCCAGGGGTGGTAGTGTTTGCCAATGCTTTTGCCTGGGCGGGCATCGGCTGGAAGTGCCGCCAGTACCAGTGGTAGCGTTTGAGCGATCGCCGTCGGCCAAATAAAACGGATGTGCTGAAAGCGCTGATCAGGCACCTAAGGGACAGAAAAAAGCTGTCCTAAAATCGCTCTAAAGGATGCAGCTTGCATCCCATAAGTTTTGGTAATGAAACAGCCTAACCTCCTGTTGGGTAATCTGCCTAAACCATGGCAGAAACCACTCCATCAATCAACCTTTAGATCAAGACGGTCGTGAACCGGGCTCTCTACAATAAAAATTGTACGCTTCTCTTGATCAAACTAAATTGTTATGGGTTTGCGCGATCGCTTCAACCGGCTGAGTGGACAGACCCGCTTTGTCGTATGTCGAATTTTTGTGCATCTCTCAGGCCGAGAAGTTGCACCACTGCTGGGTGTGCTCAATCGAGCGGCACGCGAGGTAGTCAGCGCAGAAGGTGATATGCAGGTGTTGGGTGAGCAACTCGTGCGAGTTTGTGAAAGCCTGCTGGAGTATGAAACATTTTGGCAATCGGCAGCTAACGAAGGAGATGTTCTTTGGGATGAGGGCAAAGCCGGAGATTACGTTAGCGAGCTGTTTACTGACTCGGCTGGACGTTACGGCAGCGCAACAGACGTTGACTCAAACAGCAGTGAAGATTTCGCCATCCCTATGACACAAAATGTGGTTGTCATGCTCACCGTTGCACTTGAAGGTGAAGTGCCTGAACTAGAAGACAATTTAGCCGACGTTAATGCATTAAGAGCAGGTTTAAAAGCTCTAATTGACCTGAACTATAGGGAAACTTTGAGAGCAATTCAAATTCATTTTTCTCCTGCTCAATTGGGAGACGAACTCACCTCAGACCAACTGATTGAAAGTTTTCCTGAACTCATTCCGCTCTAGTTTTTTTTCGATTCACAACGCCCCCTTGACTAAAATGATACGCAAACTTTCTGCTTCTTTAATGGCATTAACCTTAGTGTGGTCGGCGGTGGCCTGCACTAGCTTAGAAGATTACTCCACCTCGCAACCAGCACCGCAGCTCCCGCAAGAAACAACTGTCCCGGCTGCTGTTAGCTCAATTACAGACGGAGCGTATCCTGTGCAGCAGGCTACCTACGACGACAGTTTGGGTGAATACAGCCTAATATTGCTCAACACTGCGCCTGAGCAGTCGATGTTTCGCAGCGCCAATTTGCCATTGGCCCGTCTAACAGACGAAGAAATCTCTGCGGGCAAATCGAGTGAACTGCGCGTTGAAAACGGACAACCAGCGCTGTATCTAACGCCCGACTTTCGTATTGAATATGTTCACAACGTTACTGCCACTCAAACCGACCCGCAGACTGGACAGGAAGAAGTCGTCATTGTTCGTCAAGAGCCCAGCTTTTGGACGCCCTTTGCAGGAGCGATAGCGGGTCAGGCGATCGGCAGCTTACTCTTTCGTCCGCAGTATTACATGCCGCCAATTTATCAACCGGGTGTAGCACTGGTTGGCTATGGCGGCTATGGACGCAGCTACAACGAAGCCGTTTCGCGCTATCAGTCACGCTACCAAGCACCGCCTGCTGAATATCGGAACCGTCAGTTTCGGGCCAGCGGCAGGCTCCGCTCGACCACTGGCACTGCCCCGCGAGTTAACACCAATAGACCTTCAGGCAATGGTGTCGGCAACAGTAATCTGCGACGGAATAATCGACGGAATGAGCGCGTTCGGCCTTCAAACGGTAGTTTTGGCAGTTCACGCCGCTCAGCCCCGCGTCGTTCTGGCAGACGGCGGTAACATCTTAGTGATCCATACGAAAGCCACTTGAGTTCGCCTTCGGTAACGAAAACGGAGAACTCAAGTGGTAACCCGTGAGGGTGCTGAACCGAGGGCTAGAACTACAGTAGGTCTAGGTTAATTACCCTGAAACGTTTCCCGATGCCTTAAGCCGCACGCGGGAGGAATTTGAGCAGGAAGCAAAATGGGCAATGGCGGTCAAACTGTTTGAAATGAAACGCCTCCCTTCAGGTATGGCAGCCAGCCTGCTAGGCGTGGATAGAGTGACGTTTCTATTAAAGCTGGGCGACTACGGCGTAAGCATGATAGACCTTACCGAAGCAGAACTTATTTCTGATCTTCTAAATTAGTTGTTTAGACTTTGACAACAGATCTAGAAACTCAGGCTCTTGCAATTGGGAAGCATTATAAAATGCATTACGGGAAATACCGTAAATCAAGTCATTACTAAATAAAAGTGACGGTTATCCACCCTTTCTTATTAATTTACATAGCTTAGGATGGAGCCAAGCTAAAGATTTTATCTGTTACACAAATTAGATTTTAATGCTAAATTATGGGACAAAAAATTAACTGGGACGCTAATGATCTAATACCTCAAAGGCTTTATGACCTGGCAGATGGAGGGCTTAATTCAATTCGTTATGACATGGCCATTGAGATTGTCAAGAATGATTATGGTATCACTCAGGAGGAATTTATGAATGTCTATAATCATTTGACACAAGAGGGGATACTTGAAAATGATACCTCCGTTGAATTTGGATTCACAGATTTAGGCCTCAGAAAAATCAAAGAAACAAGGGGTTTATGAGTTTGCGGCAGCCCAATAATCTGGCAATTTCTTGGAAGGAGTTTGGCTCGTCGGGAAATGAATAAACAAGCATATATTTCACTGATTGCTACAGCATCTACACCAACTACGACAAACACGCGAACAGCAGTGCAGCAAACTAGCAGTACTTCTCTAGGGCTATCTAGCTGGTTGTTGGTTGAAGTTCCTTTACTTAGTGCTCTTGGTTTTGGCACTATCGTTGGCGCACTAATTACAAGTATTTTTCAATGGAAAATCAATTCGAAGAATAGAGAACATGCAGAGAAAATAGAAAGAATTCGCAATATAAGTACCCAGGATCTTGATCAGGTTAAAGCTGAACATAATCAACAGCTTGAGAAAGGGCGACAAGAACATGAACAGAGCCTTGAGGAGATGCGACAGTCTTATGAAAGGAAAAAGCTACGCGACGAAAATAGGTGGGAACTTATACAATACTGGAAAAAATTTCTTGACACCCGTAGTGATGTACTATACTTGGCCGACGATAGCCTTTTCCAAGCTCTAGATCAATCTCTACCTCTGTCTGCACGCCAAGAACTTTCACATTTTAGAAGTGAGTACGAAAGGCGATGGAAGCAGTTTCTAGAAAACGATTTAATCAAAGTTGAACAAGATGCAAGATTTTATGCAGCCAACTTAAAAGTTATTGAAGCAGTAACATTTTCAGCAAGCGACAGAGCTGAGGCTGAACGCTTTATGCGTTCGCAATATAGAAGCAGTGCAGTTGATGAGGCTAGAGAAGAATTAGGGAAGCCCCTTCGTAATTTCTTATACAAGCAGCTTGCTGAACTTCAAAAGAATTGGGAATTAATATAGCGAGTTATAGCTTGCTTTCAACAATTGCAGGCTTACAGAGAGATTGAATTACTGCTTATTAGTATTATATTTTGCACTCTACCTATAAAAAGCTAAAACTTTATGAACTAATCAAAATTATTCACAATCCCTACAAAAAACATTCATTTTTGATTAGAGATGCCACTCAAAAGGGATTACCTGTTGTCGGCAGGGAGATACTTGTAATCTGCTCCAAACCATAGCTAAAATATGAAATAAAATTATTTGCCAAAGCAAGATCTCCTTCTATTGAATCCTCTTCTACTATTAATTCAGAATTAACCTTGAAGCTTAAAATCCTGCCGTTTTCATTATACAAATGGAATGAATATTGCCGATTGTTATAAGCAGATCCGCCCCTAACTACTGATATTTTGTGGCCATTATCTGTATAAGTTGAAGCTCTAACAATATGGATGGTCTCTCCAGTGGTTGAAGAGTTAAAGCGGTAAGTTTCCATGCACCAACCATTCCGCATAGTGGTGTAAATACTGTAATAACCATCATTAGTTACGTCACATAAATCAGGAGGAAAATATTGGGCAATAGCTGGTTCGTGAACGTTAACGTTTATCACCATTGCTATGAAGGGTATAAAAGCCAAAATCTTCCTCATTTCTTGCCCAAGAATTTCATGGAATTCTAACTTTTCCTACTAGCGTCTATCATCTTTTTTCTGGAATTTGATGGAAAATTTTCGTTCCTTTAAAGATTAAACAAATTTAAATATGTTAACCTGATTCGATTATTGAAGCTGTAGATAAGCAGAGTTTTAGTAGGGGCGTTGTCGGCCATCAACGCCCCACGAGTAAAAGGTAGGGTGGGTACTGCACCGATTTTTGTGTCAATCTCCACCCTCCCAGCAAAGGGCGCAGGAGCGCCACTAGCGGCATTTCCACGCTCTGCGTAGAAACGGATAGGAAAGATCTTCTTTGCTGTTAGGGCAAGCTGTTCTCAACGTAGGGGCGTTAAGGCCGAGATAGGGAGTTCTTTTTAATGGCAGCGGCGCTGGTGCCTGCGATCGCCCCCCAGACAACGGTCGCCACCAGGCTTAAGGCAACAGCGCGCTTATCGGTTGAGTAGTCAGTGAGGCCGCCGCCGCTCATCCCAATCATGAGATTGATGGGCACCACAAACAGCGCCAGATAGAGCAGCCCCACCGTGCCGCCCCCCAGGGCCGCGCCCCTGACCAAGCGTCGCGTCATGCCACCCAGGGCACCCCCCAGAGATCCCAGCCCGGCGGATAGCCCAAAGAATATCCAGGCTGGGTAAGACGACACCAGGTGAGGCAAACTGACGCCCACGTGATTTTGAAAAAACGGCCCGCCCCAGTTGAACACGTAGTAAAAAAAGAGCACCGCAATTACATATTGGCCGACGCCACCGATCAAGGCCCCGACCACGCTGCCCAACCAGGGGCGTTTGCGGCTGGCTGAAACCTGTTTTCCCATGGTGTTTGGCTCAAAGGATAGGTGTGAGAGTCACGGTAGTCGAGCCGGTGGGGTTGACCAGAGTTGCGTGAATTGGATCGGCGGGGGGCGACGGTTGTTTCAGGCTTTGCGTCGCGATCGCACTTGGCTAGAGCGGGCGCGATCGCTCGGGTTTGCGGCTGTCCCACGACAGCTCTAGGGCCTTACGAAAGTCATCCATAGCCAGGGCGGCATTGTTGCCCAGGCGAATATTGGTGTGGCCACGACCAATGTAGGCCTCGGCCAGGGTAGCGCTGATCTCGATGGCGCGGTTGAAGTCGTCGAGGGCCATCGCCCACTCGTCGAGAAAGTAGAGGGCGTAGCCGCGATCGCAGTAGGCCAAAGCATCGCCGTCGTTGATGTCGAGGGCCAGGTCAAAGTCGGCGATCGCCGCCGGGTAGTCTTCTTGGCGGCTAAACACGCGGCCCCGGTTGGCCAAGATGCGGCCGCTGTGGGGGTTAAAGCGCAGGGCCAGGGTATAGTCGGCGATCGCCCCCTCCATGTCGCCCACCTGGGCGCGCAGCAGCCCCCGGCTGTCGTACAGGTCGGCCAGGCGAAAGCGCAGGTTGAGCGGGGTGTCTTCGCTCAGGGTGGCGTCGGGGCTGTCGAGGGCCAGGCCCACCAGGGTCTGGTTGTAGGAGCGGTCTTGCAGGGCGGGGTTGAGCTCTAGCACCGTGGTGTAGTCGTCGATCGCCCCCTGAAAGTCACCCAGCTCGTGGCGCAGCATGCCCCGGTTGATGTAGGCTTCGGCGTAATCGACCTGGCAGTCGAGGGCGCGGTTGATGTCGAGGGTGGCCTGGTAGGTGTTGCGCAGCTGAAAGTAGGCCACCGCCCGGTAGTTGTAGGCTTCGGCATGGTGGGGCTGACTCTGCAACAGCCGCGAAAAATCGCCAATGGCAGCCTGGTAGGCCTCACGACGGGGTTCGGCCAGGGCGGCGTGGGCTCCCTGCTTGAGGTAGGCCAGCCCCCGCCACAGCAAAATTTTGGCAAACTTGGGCTGCTCGGCCAGCACCACCGAAAAATCGGCGATCGCGCCGCTGTAGTCTTCTAAATCGAGCTTGATGCGGCCCCGATTGCCGTAGGCTTTAACCGATGCGGGCTGAAGCTCGATGGCCCGGTCTAGATCGCCCAGAGCCTCGCCCAGCTGCCCCGCCAGGCGATAGACGCTGCCTCGGTTGATGTAGGCGTTGGTGAAGTGTGGCTCCAGCCGCAGAGCAACAGAAAAGTCGTCGATTGCCGCCCCGTGGCGACCCAGGTCGCGGTGGGCGCAGCCCCGGTTATAGAAGGCCTTGGCACAGGCCTGATCAAGAGCGATGGCCTGGGAAAACTGGGCGATCGCCGCCTCAAAATAGCCCAATCGGGCCTGCTCAATACCGATTTTGAGGAGGTCGCTAAGTTGCCGATCTTGGGTTGTCATAGGCCCGCCGGGGAATTCAACACTACATCGTGTAAATCAAACCTGGGCACCGCTCTAAACCTTGCCGATGCCCCTGACCCCAAAGCTAATTCTTATTATGCCCGATCGCGTCAACCGTGGGGGTACTCAAATTGCCGTCTGACGCAGCGCCTGCACGGTGGTCGTCACGCCAGCCACCACCTGGTCGATCTCAGCGGCGGTAGTAAAGCGCCCCAGGCCAAAGCGCAGGGAGGCGTAGGCCATCCCATCCTCCCGGCCCAGGGCTTTGAGCACGTGAGAGGGGGCCGTGCTGGCGGTGCTACAGGCCGCCCCCGACGACAGCGCCACGATCCCGCGCAGCCCCAGCAGCAGCGCCTGGCCATCGACCCCCTCAAAACTGACATTGAGATTGCCGGGCAGTCGCCAGGTGGCGTGGCCGTTGAGGTGCAGGCCGCCCAGCGGTTGCAGGCCATCCCACAGCCGCTGGTGCAGGGTGATCTGTCGAGCCGATTCTTCATCTAATTCCGCCAATCCTAGCTCCACCGCCTTGGCAAACCCCACGATCTGGGGCGGATACAGGGTGCCCGACCTGAGCCCGCGCTCGTGACCACCGCCGTGAAACTGAGGAGCCAGGGGCACCCGAGGCCGTCGCCGCACGTAGAGCGCGCCCGTGCCCTTGGGGCCATAGACCTTGTGGGCCGTCAGCGACAGCAGATCCAGATGCATGGCCTCGACATCGAGGGGAACTTTGGCGATCGCCTGGGCACCGTCGCTGTGGAAGAAAATGTTGCGATCGCGGCACCGCGCCCCAATCTCCGCCAACGGTTGCAGTACCCCAATCTCGTTGTTGGCCGCCATCACCGACACCAGCACCGTGTCGTCGCGAAAGGCTTTATCCAAAGTATCGAGATCCACCAGTCCGTCGGGCTGCACCGGCAGGTAGGTGACCTCAAACCCCAAAGATTCGAGATACCGGCAAGGGTCGAGCACGGCGCTGTGCTCCGTCTGCACTGTAATGATATGTCGCCCCCGACTAAAGCAGGCTTCGGCGATGCCCTTGATCGCCAGGTTGTTGGCCTCGGTGGCCCCGCTGGTAAAGACAATCTCCTCAGGGCTGGCGTGGATGGCGGCGGCGATGGTTTCCCTGGCCTTTGTCACCGCCGCCTCGGCCTCCCAACCGTAGGCGTGGGTGAGGCTGGCGGGGTTGCCAAAGTGCTCGGTAAAAAACGGCAGCATCGCCTCCACCACTCGCGGATCTACCGGAGTCGTCGCGTGGCAGTCGAGATAAATCGGTCGATGTACCATAGGCCCTATGAATACTCCCAGTCACCTAATTCTGAACCTGGCAGTGCTGCGTCGCCCGGTGGCCCCGGCTATGACCTGGCCGATCTTAATCGGCGCGCTAATTCCCGATGCGGCTATGTTTGTATTCTACGGCTGGGCTCGTCGGCAGGGTTTGCCCGAGCAAACTATCTGGAACGAGGCCTACTACAGCCAGCCCTGGCAGGCCGTTTTTGCCGTGGGCAACTCCATTCCCCTGGGGCTGCTGGGGGTAGCACTAGGCTATCGCCTCAGGCGTTTTTGGTTCGGCCCCTCACTCGGATTTCTGGGAGCCAGCATGGTGCTGCACCACCTGGCCGACCTGCCCCTGCACCACGACGATGCCCACCAGCACTTTTGGCCCCTCAGCTCGGTGCGGTTCATCAGCCCCGTCTCCTACTGGGATGTAGACCACTTTGGCCGATTGGGGGCAACGATTGAACTGGTACTGGTGCTGACTGCCGCCGCCTACCTATTGCCCCGCCTCAGCTCTAGGGCGAGTCAAGGACTGCTGGGAGCCACCGTCGTGCTGACAGCCGTAGCCTACGGTGCGCTTGTGCTCATCCCCCTGGGCTAGACATGACTAAGAACTAAACTCCACTAAGAGCCAAACACCTGGTACTGATTGCGTCCGGCGGCTTTGGCCGCGTAAAGGGCCTGGTCAGCCGCTTCGAGAATGCCCTCCGCTGGTCTACCTGGGGTCGGGATAGCGGTCGCAATGCCGAAGCTGAGGGTAATGGTGTCGCCGCTAGGGCTAGCGCCATGGGGCAGGTCAAGGGTTTGCAGGTGATGGCGCACTAGCTGCACTACGCGAATCGCCCCAGCGGTGTCGGTGTCGGGCAGCACCAGGGCAAACTCCTCACCGCCGTAGCGGGCCGCCAGGTCAGCGGGGCGACGCACGCCAAAGCAAATGGCACTGGCAATTTCTACCAAACACTGGTCGCCTGCGGCGTGGCCGTAGGTGTCGTTGTAGGGTTTGAAGTAATCGACATCGGCCAGAATCACGCTCAGCGGTTTGCGCTCTCGGGTCAGCCGCTGCCACTCCTGGCTGAGGTATTCATCGAGCCAGCGGCGATTGGCCAGCTGCGTCAGGCTGTCTACCTTGGAGATGCGATCGAGTTCTTGGTTGGCAGCCTGGAGCTGATGGTATAGCTCTGCCTGGTGCAGCGCCGTGTTGAGCTGGTCGGCAAAATGTTGCAGCATATTGGCTTCAAAGGGCTGCCACTGGCGCTGTTCGCCACAGGCATGCACCACCAAAATGCCCCACACTGGCTGGCGCTCGCCCCCAAAGGGGTGGGCAATGGGCGCAATCATCGCCGACTTGACCCGAATGACGGAGAGAAAAGCGGTCACGTCCGGCGGCCAGGGGGCCGTCCTGTTGTCGTTGACGATGTAGGGCAGCCCGGTGCGCAGTTTTTCGAGGTAGGCAGCGGGCAGTCGCCCCGACAGAATCATAGCGTCGGTCAGGGTAGCGTACTCGGGACTGGTCGCCTGCTGGGCAATGCGGCGATCGCCATTGGCCAAAATCTGAAAAATCACCGCCCGATCGGCATTGAACACCGTTTTAATACCGGCGACCGTGGCGCTCAAAATCGTGTCGAGGTCGAGGGTTTCGCGCATGCGGGCGGTGAGGGTACGCAGCAGTTGCTCCTGTTCTACCCGACGGCTAAGAACGGCCTCGGTAGCCTGCAAACTCGCCTGCAACTGCCGCCGCTCCGTACAGTCTTCGGCCCAGCCCACCATGTAGCGCGGTTGATTTTGGTCATCGTTGACCACCTGCACATAGGCATGAATCCAGCGGATATCGCCGTCAGGACGCACAACGCGATACTCCCGCCGCACAGAATTGCCGTCAAACTGCTGCCCAATCGACGCCTGCACCCGAGGCAAATCGTCGGGATGCACCTGCCGGAGCCACAGGCCCGGATCGCTGTAGAGCGACGCTGGCGGATGACCCCAAATGCGTTCGTAGGCCGCGCTGACGTACAAAAACTGCCCCGACACCGCATCGCGAATGAACAGAACCTGCTCCACATGGTGAGTGAAGAGATCAAACAATTGCTCAGTTTGGCTGCCCACAGAACGGGCCTGGAGCTGCTGTTGCAATTCATGGTGGTAAACGCCCTGGCCAAGGTGGCGAGCGGCATGCACCAGCAAATCGCGGCTCGACGGGTTCCACAGGCGCGGGCTGCGGCAGTGATGAGCGATCAGCATTCCCCACAGACCGGAGCCAGCAAATATGGGTACCGCCAGATTGGCCTGCACCTGGAAGCGACTCAGGAGGCCCGCGTAGCAGGGTTCGAGGGCGCTGTCTTGCACATCGGCCACCAGGCTTAACTGCCCCTGGCGGCAGCGATCCTCCCATCCCCTGGCAAAGCAGTCTTCAGTGATACGATCGCCCCGTAAAGACCGCCAGGAGGCCCCCACCGACTCTGCGGCAATGCAGCCGTCATGGGGAGACAGCACCTGATAGACCACCACCCGATCGGTGTCGAGCAGCGGACGCAGCCGATCGACTCCCTGCTGAAGCAACGGGTCTAGCCCGCCGCCCGCCGCCTCGCAGATCGCAGTCACCGTATCCAAAATTTGCGCTGGGCTAATATTGGGTTGGGGTAGAGAGTGGCGCGTCATGCGTCAGATACAGCAAGAGAAAATCAGTACTCAATCAGCCATCACCCTGCCGTGCTCATCATTGATTCAACCGCTATCGGCTATCGGGAACCACCGTTTCAAAATCCGCTGCTGACCCAGGAGGCTCAGACCCAAACCCCAGGTCAATTTTTTACCGTAGCTTAAAAATCGAGCGGCGGGTATGGGCCAGACCTGCCTTACACTATGCCGAAAGGTGGGATGTGCCACCGGCAAGAAGGCACCTAATTGAGATAATTTTGCTCTAAATTAAGCCACAGCCGCTAAAAAAGCCTGGGTAAGCCTACTGAAATCTCAAAAATGGCCTATACCTAGCGCATTCTACTATTTATTGGCCTTTTAAGCAGAGCTGCGATCGCCCCAACCCCCATGACCATCGACAGCGATCGCCCTGGCAACCGATCCCCAGCCTAAAAATATTGCAGAATGTAAAGAGAATGGTCTACTGCTAGAACCGCCCATGACTTCTCTTGCGATCGCACCCCAGGCCACCACCGCTGCCCTGGCCGCTGGTGGCCCCGACCCGGCTCGGTTTGACTGGGCCGAGGCCTGGTACCCCGTGGCCTACGTGACCGATCTCGACCGGTTGCAGCCCACCCGCTTCACCCTGCTCGATCGCGGCATCGTCATCTGGTGGGATGCCCAGGGCCAAGCCTGGCGAGTGTTCGAAGACAAATGCCCCCACCGCCTCGCCCCCCTTTCTGAAGGGCGGGTGAATGAAGCTGGAGTGCTGGAGTGCCCCTACCACGGCTGGGCGTTTGCAGGCGACGGCACCTGCACCCACATTCCCCAGCAGCCTGACGGTGGCCAGGGCAACCAATCGGCGCGGGCCTGTGCCCTGGCGCTGCCGACGGCGATCGCCCAGGGACTTCTGTTTGTCTATCCTGGCCAGGCCCAAAATGCCCCCCAGGTAGAGGTGCCGATCATTGACCCGTTGGAGGAAGAGCCCGAGGGCTGGGTAATGCTCAACACCTTTCGCGACCTGCCCTACGACGCCCTCACCCTGCTCGAAAACGTGCTGGATGCCAGCCACATTCCCTACACCCACCACAAAACCGTGGGCAAGCGAGAGAACGCGGCCCCCATGGAAATGGACGTTCTAGACGCCGGAAAACAGGGGTTTCGGGGACTCTGGCCCGAAGGCCCCCGCAAGGGCAAGCTAGGTACCCAGCACACCAACTTCATCGCCCCGGCGCTGATGTACCACGACCTCACCTCCAAGCAGTTTGGCCGCACCCTCACCGTGGTCTACGCCACCCCAATCCGCAAGGGTGAATGTCGGCTATTTGCCCGTTTTCCCTTTAAGTTTTCGTCGAAACTGCCCGCCACGGTGATTGGCCTTACCCCCCGCTGGTACAGCCACATCGGCAACAACGGCGTGCTCGAAGACGACCAGATTTTTCTGCACCTGCAAGAGCGCGAGCTAGAGAAAGCCAACCGCACCTACGCCCAGGCCTGCTACCTGCCCACCCAGGCCGATCGCTACGTGCTGGCCTTTCGCAACTGGGTCAGCGACTTCGAGGCCGATCCCTTCCCTGGGCAATCCCTACCACCGGCCTTGAGCACAACCGCGCTGCTCGATCGCTACCACTCCCACACCCAGCACTGCCACAGCTGTCGCACGGCGCTAGATCGCATCCAAAGACTGCGCTGGGGGCTGCTGGGGGTGAGCGCGGTAGCCTGGTCGCTGCTGCCGATCGCGATCGCCACAGGTAACCTCACTGGTCTCGCCGCCATGCTGCTGGGTCTACTGCCCCTAGCCACCGCCGCCGCCTGGGCGGGCCTGGGCATTTTAGAACGTCGCTTTTATGAAGGCCGGGCGATTCCACCCCGCAACTTCCCGGAGAAAAAAGCCAAGGCTAAGGGTTGATTCATCCCACAGACTAGTTCCGCAGCGCCAGGCATGGAATTCCTTCGATTAGTCAGCTGGAATCACCTGCACCATACCCACGAGGTCAATACCGGCGGGGGTTACGGCTAGCTGGCGAATATCGACCTCTGAGCCCAGGTCAAAGGCAATTTCATCTAATGCGATCGGCGACGACGGCTCTCCAGTCGCGGGCACCACTGTAGCCACCGGCTGCTTTAGACACAGCCACCGCCCATCCCGCATCGCCAGCCCCAGGCTTAGCTCCAGTGCGTCGTTATTCAAGGATGCCCCTGGCCAGCGCAGAGTCATGCGATCGCTCCCTAGGGCAATATCCACCTCAGAAGACTCGCCTCCCTCCCCCAGCCAGTTCACCAAGGGAACCTGCTGTTCAGACACCGCTCCGGCCAGCAGCTGTTTTAGCACGTCGCGTAGCCCCTGGCCCAGCAGTGGGGAACCCAGAGAAGCGCGCAGATCCTCGGCCAGCACCGTCACCTGCCCATCCACCGGAAAAGGCTGCAACAGCCGCAGGGGCTTACCCCGCAGCACCTGCGGCAAATTGACGCGAATATCCGTGGCTTTGACCTCAGCCTGGCTGACGTGCAGTCCCTGGTACACCGCCTGGCGGGCCGCCAGGGTCACCCCCGGCAGGTAGCCGCCCAAAATCTGACGGTCTTTGCCGTCAATGGCAAACTCTAGCCCGTCTAAATGGTCGAGCTGGGTGTGCAGCCACAGGCGAATGGCGGGGGGCAGCAGCCGACTGATGATGCGGCTGCCCTTGGCAGTAGAGTCGGCAGAATTAGCAGGGTCAGAGGTCATAGGCGAGCTAAGAGAACACAGCCCGTGATTGATGGCAGATCTCCCTGGGAGATCTGCCATCAATCACCGTGGCTTCCCAAACTCTAACAGGGGAAGCACCCCTAGTTGGAGAACGAGACTTCAGCATGGCGACCCCGCGCTGCACTCTCCAGCCACCGCCGAATATCAAAAATCCCTGACGTAAAAATACTCACGGGGATCAATTTGTCAGGATATCCTGACAAATTGATCCCCGAACCCCTACTCTCTCGCTGTTAGAGCCAGAAAAGCCTTGTCAGGGGCTTGATCCCAGCGGTAGTTTTTGTCATGCTACGGGGCAACGGTTGATCCCCACCTGAACCTGAAGCCCGGCAGCTAGGCGGAAAGACTTTGGGCGAAGAGTCCCTATCCTGTTCGCGGGATCGGGTAAACTTTTCTCCGCTGCTGGCTATTCCCTTCGGCCTGTCGTGATTGATCGTCTGTCATCCTGGTTTCTATGAGGAGAGTGCTTTATGTCTTCCCCCCGCCCACCCTTAGAAGAAATGACCCTACGGCAGCTCCGCAAGGTGGCCAGTGAATACGAAGTGTCTCGCTACAGCCGCATGCGCAAGACCGAGCTGATTGAAGCAATTCAGGCCATTGATGCCAAGCGTGGCTTGGGGGCAGCGGCAGTTGCCGTCCCAAAGGTGCCAGCGGCGGTACCCGCTATGGCCGGCGTTACCGCTGGGGCAACTCCCGCCTACACGGCCCCATCGCCGCCCCCAGTTGAGGTGCTGGCCACCGTCGATGAGGGTTTGGCTGACTTACCCAGCGGCTACGGCGAAAGCCGCATTGTGCTCATGCCCCGCGACCCCCAGTGGGCCTATTGCTACTGGGATATTCCCCACACCCACAAAGATGAGCTGCGGCGGCAGGGCGGTTCGCGGCTGGCGCTGCGCTTCTACGACGTCACCGACATTAACTTTATGTCGCAGACGCCCCACAGCCTACAGCAGTACGAGTGCGACGAAATGGCGCGGGAGTGGTACCTGCCGATTCCGGTGAGCGATCGCGACTACGTGGCCGAGATCGGCTACCTCTGCAACGATGGCCGCTGGCTGGTGCTGGCCCGCTCCCTGCCCGTCCACATTCCCCCGGTCTACCCCTCCGACTGGGTCGAAGACCACTTTGTCACCGTCGATTGGCAGGCCGACCTGCGCGGCAAGACGGTAGCCGCGCTCAAGCACCCCAGCCAGCGGGCCGCCGAAAGCGCCAACGCCATCTACGACGAAATCTACGCCATGACCCAATCGACCGAGGCTCAGCGGGTCGCCGGGTCACTCTTTGGCTCCATGCAGCATGTGCCCGCTTCCATGGCTCCTGAAAAGGCCGTTAGCTCCTACGTGTTCCCCTCCGGAGCCGGGCTGTGGGCCGTTCCTGGTGCCGCTGCTGGGGTGCCTACTATGTCGGGCATCGGGTCAGGCATTGGGGCCTTTAACGAACTCACCATGTCGGGGGCGGGCTTCACCATGTCGGGCGCTGGGCTCACCATGTCGGGGGCGGGCTTCTCGGCCTCCGCGCCGCCCATTCGCCCTCGCAAGTTCTGGCTGGTGGCCGATGCCGAGCTGATCGTCTACGGGGCCACCGAGCCCGATGCCACCGTCACCATTGGCGGGCAGCCGATCAAGCTCAACTCCGACGGCACCTTCCGGTTCCAAATGTCGTTCCAGGACGGCAATATCGACTATCCAATCATGGCGGTAGCGGCGGATGGCGAGCAAACTCGCGCCATCCACATGACCTTCGATCGCGCTACCCCCTCGCGCCACACCAATACCAAAGACGAAGCGGTGTTGGAGTGGCTGCCCTAGGCTGCCTCGCTTAACGGCAGAATCACAAGTTAAGGAGCGCCCCTAGGGGTGCTCCTTTTTTTGAGAAATGCGACAACTCCCCGCATAGAATGAGTTGTTACCCCCGCCTGGCGCCCCGCTCCCGATCATTAACCCCTAAGTAAATTTCTACGCCGTGAAACTATTTCTATTCCATACCCCTGAAGAAGTGCCTGAGCAGGGCGCACCCGACTGTGCGATTGCCATCGACGTGCTGCGCGCCACCACCACCATGGCCGCAGCCTTAGCGGCGGGGGCCGAGGCCATTCAAGTGTTTAGCGACATCGACGACCTGCTCACCACCAGCGAAACCTGGCCCACCGACAAGCGGCTGCGGGCAGGCGAACGGGGTGGCGGCAAAGTCGAGGGCTGCGACCTTGGCAACTCGCCGCTCGATCACTCTCCTGAGCGGTCGGGGGGCAAGCGCCTGTTTATGAGCACCACCAACGGCACCCGCTGCCTCAAGCGCATCGAGCACGCCCCCACGGTGATCACCGCCGCCCTCACCACTCGCCAGGCGGTGGTGAATTTCTTGCTTAGCCACAACCCTGAGACCGTGTGGATTGTCGGCTCGGGCTGGGAGGGCACCTATTCATTAGAAGACACCGTCTGTGCTGGGGCCATCATCCACGGCATTATTGCCGCGACGGGGCAGACCTTTAAGGAACTGGCCGGGAATGACGCGGCGATCGCCGCCGTCAGCCTCTACCTCCAGTGGCAAGACCAGCTGCTCGACCTGATGCACTACGCCAGCCACGGCCAGCGCCTGCTGCGCCTCAACAACGAAACTGACCTACAATACTGCGCCCAGCTCGATGTCCTCGACATCGTGCCCCGCCAGCATGAACTAGGCGTCCTGGGCCTATAGGAAATTGCTGAGGAAACAAGTACCCTTCAAAACGAATCCCCATTCGTTCTTCCTTCTTCCTGTTTCTCTTGTCCTCCCCAGCCTGAACCCTTATTTCAGCCCATCTCAGCCATACCTCAGACTTTTTGCCTATTCTCTAGGGAAACTGACCTAAACGCATTCCCAATCAGCACCCCAGGGCAAGGAGACTACCATGGCCGTTGACTACGATTTGGTCATTATTGGCGGCGGTTCTGCCGGGCTGGTCGCCGCTAGCGCCGGAGCCCAGCTCAAAGCCAAAGTCGCTCTAGTCGAACGAGAAGACCGCCTCGGCGGCGACTGCCTGCACTACGGCTGCGTGCCCAGCAAATCCCTCATCCACGCGTCGCGGGTAGCCCATGAGGTCTCGCGCGGCCCCGAGTTTGGCGTTCATACCCGGCTCGAAAAAATTGACTTCCAGGCCGCCCTAGGCCACGTGCACCGGGTGATCGACACCATTCAGGTGCACGACTCCACCGAGCGCTTTGAGTCGCTGGGGGTCGAAGTTATCTACGGCAAAGGCGAATTCACCGACTCCCGCACGTTTACCGTCAACGGTCGCGCCCTCAAGGCCCGCAGCTACATCATCGCTACCGGCTCGCGCCCGGCCAACCCCAAGATTGAGGGGCTAGAGCAAGCGGGTTATATCACCAACCTGACGGTGTTTTCCCTCAAACACCAGCCGCAATCTCTGGCGGTAATTGGGGCTGGCCCCATTGGCTGTGAGCTGGGCCAAGCCTTCGCCCGCCTGGGCACCGAGGTCACCCTAATCGGCGGTCAAGACCACATTCTGCCGAAAGAGGAGCCGGAAGCCGCCGCCGTGGTGCAGGCGCAAATGGAGAAAGATGGTGTCCGCATTCTCAAAGGCACCCGCGCCCAGCGAGTCGAGGTGATCGACGGCAAAAAGCATGTGCACACCACCAACGGCACCGTGATGGTTGACGACATTTTGCTGGCGGCAGGCCGAGTACCCAACGTCGATTCGCTGAATCTGGAGGCCGCTGGGGTCGCCGTAGGCAAGGAGGGCATTACCGTGAACTCCAAGCTGCAAACCACCAACTCCCGCATCTACGCCGCCGGGGATGTAATTGGCGGCTGTCAGTTTACTCACGTGGCGGGCTACGAGGGGGCTGTGGCGATGCAAAACGCCCTGCTGTTTCCTACCAAAACCGCTGACTATCGGGTCATACCCTGGGCCACATTCACTGACCCTGAACTGGCGCGGGTGGGCCTAACCGAGGCTCAAGCCCGCGATCGCTACAACGATGTGTATGTGCTCAAGCAAGGCTTTGACGGGGTCGATCGCGCCCTGGCAGAGGCCGCTGGCCAAGGGTTTGGCAAAATCATCACCCGCAGCAATGGCGAAATTCTCGGTGCCCACCTGGTTGGCCCCCACGCCGGGGAGCTGATCCACGAAATTGTGCTGGCCATGAGCAACAACCTCAAGGTCGGCGCGCTGACCAGTATGATTCACATTTACCCCACCCTGGCGGAGGTGAACAGCAAGGCGGCGCTTCAGCTGACGAAGCAGAAGTACGCCAAAAATGCCCGGCTTCAGGGGATATTGTCGAAGGTGTTTGGGGTGCTGCGCTCCTGGAGCTAATTTAGAACCGAGGGATAAAACGCCCACAGCTCAAGGGATAGCACCGCCACCTAGGTAAATACCGAAGAAACTTGGAAGAACTTCACATAGAGCTTATTTCTTCTTTACGTAGATTCCCTTACATTGGTCATGAGCCGCAAAGCTCTTATAAGGGACGTACTATACTGAACCATCTAAAAAACCAGGGCCTCCAGCTTTCGAGCTGGGGGCCTTAGTTTTTGGGGTTGCGGTATAAGAGTTAAGGCGGTGACAAGAAATAGGAGAAGCGGTGCAGCGATTAATGGTTGAGCCTGATCAGGTGATTGCTGACCAGCTTTGTCTGAGCAGCACCCAGCAGCACTACCTGTACCGAGTGCTGCGGTTGGGGGCTGGGCAGCAGTTTGTGGCCCTCGACGGCCAGGGGCAGCAGTGGATAGCTACTCTGACAGCACAGCCAGATGTGGCCGCGATCGCCCCCCTACCCGCCCCATCCTCAGCGACCCAGGCTTCGATTACCCTGGCGATCGCCCTCCCCAAGGGCAGCGGCTTTGACGATGTCGTGCGTCAGACCACGGAGCTGGGGGTGAGCACGCTACAGCCGGTAATCAGCGATCGCACCCTGCACCAGCCCAACCCCAAGAAGCTAGAGCGCTGGCAGCGCATCGCCGCCGAGGCAACCGAACAGTCGGAACGGCTGCTGCTGCCCCAAATTCTTGCCCCTGTGCCCTGGCGGGACTACCTCAAGCAGGCGATCGAGGGAAATCGATGGCTCTGCGTTGCTCGCGGGAACGCGCCCCATCTGCTGGCGGTGGCTCAGGCCAGCGATCGCACTATCCCCGCCGTGATTGCTACTGGCCCCGAGGGAGGCTGGACAGAGGCTGAGGTGGAGGGGGCGATCGCGGCTGGCTTTCAGCCGGTTTCTCTGGGGCCTCACATTCTGCGGGCCGTCACAGCACCTTTAGCGGCGCTCACCCTCGTCACCGCTGCCCACACCCTAGAGAAACCTAAAGACATCTAAAGCAGTCTTCGGAGTCATTCTCAATAACAAAAAATTATTGCAAATACCCCAGAAAGTTCGCTACTATTCTCATTAAGGATTAGTTATTGAAATCTAGCGGGGAGAAACCAGGCCATGGCTGCTTACACTCCATCAGCCCTTAAAGCCGAACTCAACGAGCGCGGCTGGCGCATGACTCCCCAGCGCGAGACCATGCTCAAAACCTTTCAGAACCTGCCTGAAAGCACCCACCTGAGCGCCGAAGATCTCTGCGAATTGCTCGAAAAAGAAGGGGAGCCGATCAGCCTCTCCACTATCTACCGCAATCTCAAGCTGATGGCGCGCATGGGCATTTTGCGCGAGCTAGAGCTGGCCGAGGGCCAAAAACGCTACGAAATCAACCAGCCTGCCCCCCACCATCATCACCACCTGATCTGTGTGCGGTGCAACAAGACCATCGAGTTCAAGAACGACTCGGTGCTCAAGGTAGGGGCCAAAACCGCCGATCGCTCCGGCTACCACATTCTGGATTGCCAACTGCTGATCCACGGCATTTGCCCGACCTGCCAGCGATCGATTTTGCCCATTTAAAAATCAACGCCGCTGGGGAACCCCAGCGGCGTTGATTTTTAAATCTCTACAGCACTTCGTGGGTGTACTTGTGCTGCTTGACGTTGTCGTTCTTTGAGATTTTGCGCTGGCTGTTGAGCACCCGTTTTCTCTCGGTGGAGTAGTTAAGATCGCGGCGCAGGGTGCCCAGGGGCACTAGCTCTGCCGCTGCGGGTCGGGACTGGTAGGTGCGGGCGGCAGCGGCGATGCGCTCTTCGTAGTCGGCGCAGGGTTGGGCGGGGGCAGCGGCGATCTCGGGCAAATCCATGGCCTGGGCTTGGGCGATGGTGGTGCCGCAGATGGCGCTGTAGGAGGTCGGCACGCCCTGAATCACAGATTCTAAATAGGATGAAGGAATGGGCTCAAGCACCTGAATCTCGATGGTCTCGCCTTCTTGGCGCAGGTAGCAGGTGGCTAGGCCCACCACCAGATAGCTGTCGGCGGGGAGGGTGTCGGCGGAGGGCGGAGGTGCAGTTTGAACCATGAAAATACCGGGGATTTCAACAAGGAAACGGAAGGCGATGGTCGGAGACCGGCCCTTGGGGGGCGATCGCGATGGGGCGGAATTACAATCCACCCCTCGAATCTGCATTTTAGCCCCAGGGCTAAGGGGGCTGCGATCGCCCTTCCAAACCGTCACAAAACACAACTTCTAGTTACGGGTGCACTCCATGCCAATCCGTCGCCTGCTGATGGATCGCGTCTAGCTCCTCGCCATCCATCCGATCTAAGTTCTTGAGAATGAAACTCATTCGGCCCTGAGCCTGGAGCTTGTCGCGGTGGCGATGGAGAAAGTCCCAGTAAAAGAAGTTGAACGGGCAGGCATCTTCCCCAGTGCGCTGTTTGGGGTTGTAGCGACAGCCCTGGCAATAGTCGCTCATTTTGTTCACGTAGTTGGCCGACGAGGCATAGGGCTTAGAGGCCAGCAGTCCCCCATCGGCAAACAGGCCCATGCCAATCACGTTGGTCTGCATCACCCAGTCGTAGGCGTCGATAAACACCGCGTGAAACCACTCTTTCACCTCCTGGGGGGTGAACCCAGCAATCAGCGAAAAGTTGCTGAGAATCATCAGCCGCTGAATGTGGTGGGCGTAGCCCGTGCGGTGGATTTGGTCGATCGCCTGGTGCAGGCAGTTCATCTCTACCTCGCCAGTCCAAAAAAACTCGGGCAGCGGCTGGCGGTGGTCAAACCAGTTGCGATCGCCATAATCAACCTCAAAGTGGCTGTAGAGACCGCGCATGTACTCGCGCCAGCCCATCACCTGGCGAATAAACCCCTCCACACTGTTGAGCGGCAAGTCGCGTTCTATAAAGGCTTGCTCTGTCCGCTCTATCACTTCTAACGGATGCAGCAGTCCCAGGTTCAGGTAGGGCGACAGCAGGGCGTGCCACATGGTGTCTTCACCCGTGACCATCGCGTCTTGGTAGGGGCCAAAGGTTTCTAAACGCTCTGCGATGAACACATCTAATACCTCCAAGGCCTGCTCCCGAGTAACCGCCCAGTTAAACGGAATAACGTCCCCAAAGGTGGGAATTTTTAAGCCATCAACTTTGTCGATTACTGCCTGGGTGGTAGCGTCGGGTTTAAACCATTGAGGCGTCGGAGTGTTGAGCTTGCCCTTGGGGGGCTTGCGGTTGTCTTTATCAAAATTCCACTGGCCGCCCACTGGCTGGTCGCCTGTCATCAGCACGTTGAAGCGCTTGCGGCCTTCGCGGTAAAAGCTCTCCATCAGTAGGCCTTTGCGCTTGTTGGCCCAGGCTTTGAAGTCGTCGGTGCTCCAAAGAAAGAGATTGTTGTCGAGAATGGTTAGCTGGCATGGCAGATCTAGACCCTCCAACCAGGCGGTAAAGGGATGATCGACCGGGTTCATCAGCCGCAGTTCACTGATGTCCTCAGCCTTGAGCCAGTCGCGCAGGGCGGTTTCGGTTTCAGCGGCGATCGCGTAGGTAACAGCCCACCCGGCCTGATTAAGTTCGTCGGCAAAGTGGCGCATCGCCGACCAGACCAGCACCAGCTTTTGCTTGTGGTAGGGGCGCTCTTTGGCAAACTCAGTGGATTCTATGAAGAGAACCGGGGCATTCTGGCTCTCACAACTGGCTAGAGCCGCCTGACTTTGCCAGAGCTGATTGCCCAGTACCCAAACCCCGATGGTCATTGTGCTGCGTCCTTGAAATGGTCTGTTTTATTGTTACGCAGGGTGGATGAGTAGGGGGTGGGGAGTAGAGGGTAGGGCTAATCTTGCAGGGTGGAGGGGCGTCCGGTGAGGCGTTGAAAGAGGAGCTGAATGCCCAGCAAAAATATCCCCACGGCGGCTAGGCCAAAGATGCCAGCGCCGAGGGCGGCCATGCCGACGACTAGGGTACGCACGGCGGATGAGATATTCGCCACGGCTGGGTTGTCAGACAGGACGGGCCGGGCGGCAAAATTGGCAGCAATGGAGAGCATCATGCGGTAGGCAAGCATGGCGATAGTGCCCGCCACAAAAGAACCGCTGAAGCACTGAAGAATTTTGCCGGTAGCAGGAGGAGCCAAGGGGCTAGAGGTAGGGTCGTCGGCCATGGGGATTATTTAAAGTAGAGTTTGTATTCCAGTTTACCTAGGGCTGGTCGTGCCCTACCCCTACCCAAGGATCTGTAGCGTGGACAGATTCGTAGGGAGGGCAATGCCCACCATGGTCGAAGCCAGTGCCAGAGAGTCTAGCCTTGCCCAAACGGATGCTGGATCTTGTTCAGCAGGTCGTAGAAGGGTTGCCAGTTGTCGTCGGTGGTGATGGGCTCCCAGATCGCCTCAATTTCGGGGCGCAGCAGCACGGTCTGTGGGTTGGTGCCTTGCAGGAGTGAGGCAACGCCTGCCATTTTTTCTACACCAAGGCTTTGCAGGCAGCGGTGATAGGTCTGTCGCCAGGTTTCGAGCGGAGCCGTCGCCGCCACGTCTGATGCTTGCAGCGTGGTGCTAAATATTTGGCTGGTATCGTCGCGCCACTCAGCCGAGAACTGCTGGGTCAGCCCCAGGAAGAAATCGTGATAGCCCACTTCTACCGCGCTCAGCAATTCAATGGTCTGGCTGACTAGGGTATTAGCCAGATCGTCCGTAAGGGATTCAAAGCCCAATTTGCGGAGCATGCGCTCTCGGTAGTAGGTTTCATAGCGATCTTTGAAGGGTTCTAAAGCCGCTTCCAGCGCTGCCTCGGGCATGATCAGCTTGAGGGGCTTTTGCAGCGCCTTGAGATTCATCTGGCAGATGATCGGCTGGTTGCCGTAGCTGTAGCGCCCCGCGTAGTCGAAGTAGGCGGCGGTGAAGCGTGGGTCGTAGCCATCCATAAAGGCGAAGGGGCCGTAGTCGAAGCTTTCACCCGTGATCGACATGTTGTCGGTGTTGAGCACGGCGTGGCAAAAGCCGACAGACATCCACTGGGCGGCGAGGCGGGCGACGCGATCGCACAATTCCCCATAAAAATGCCGATACCGCTCCTGGGCATCAGTAAACAGCCGCGCCTCAGGGTAGTAGATATCGATCACATGTTCCAGCAGCTTGGAAATCAGATCGGGGCGGTTGTGGTACTCCAGCCGCTCAAAGGTGCCAAAGCGAATGTGCGACTGGCTAAAGCGCACCAGCACCGACGATCGCGTCGGTGACGGCTCATCGCCCCGCCAGAGTGCCTGCCCCGTTTCGACCAGGCTCATGGCGCGGGAGGTGTTGACGCCTAACGCGTGGAGCGCTTCGGAGGCCAGCACCTCACGCACGCCGCCTTTGAGGGTGAGCATGCCGTCGCCACCGCGCGAGTAGGGGGTAGTGCCAGAGCCCTTGGTGCCAAAGTCGTAGAGATTGCCGTTGGTACCGCGCACCTGGCCGTAGAGAAAGCCCCGCCCGTCGCCCAAAAACGGGTTGTATTCGCCAAACTGGTAGCCGTGGTAGCGCAGTGCCAGAAAGGGCTCGCGCCCCTGAAACTTGCCGAAAGCCTCAATAAAGTCGTCATCGCTGACGGCAGCAGGGTCGAGGCCGAGCTGCTGCACCACGTCGTCGTTGCGAAACCGCAGAATGTGCTGCGGAAACTCGGCGGCGGCAACAATATCGTAGTAGTCATCCCCCAGGGCCTCCAGTGCGGGCAGGTATTCGAGGGCAAGCAGGGGGTTAGCGGCAGTCATAGCGGCGGGGAAATACTTTAGCAACAAAGATATTACTAAAGTATTGCAAAAATTGCTGAAGCGTGATGTTCTCAGGCGTTGCCCCCGCCATCGGGTAAGGTGGCAGTGAGGGGCTATGGGCCTTCCCCTCTAACGCTCTACCTCCCCAGGCCCCGCTGCGATCCTATGGCTAAACTCATTTTGATCCGCCACGGGCAAAGCCTGTGGAATGCGGTTAACAAGTTCACCGGCTGGGTCGATATCCCCATGAGCGAGCGGGGGCGGGCGGAGGCGACGATCGCATCGTGCAAATTACGCGATGCGGGCTACACGGTCGATATTTGCTTTACCAGCATGCTGATTCGGGCGATCGAAACGGCGATCGTGTGCCTGACCGAGTGCGATGAGGTATGCGGTGGCCGCATTCCCTACATGTGGCACGACCCTGCAGAGCCCGACTGGCACGGCTGGGATCGCCACATTGGCGAACCCGATAAGGAACTCAAAATCATTCGCTCCCCTGCCCTAGATGAGCGCTACTACGGCGACCTGCAGGGGTTGAATAAAGCGGAAATGTCGGAAAAATTTGGGGCACAACAGGTACACCTCTGGCGGCGATCGTACAGTGTGCGGCCGCCGGGGGGCGAGAGTCTGGAGGACACGGTAAAGCGTACGGTGCCATTTTTTGAAGCGGCGATTTTGCCGGAGCTAAAGGCCGGGAAAAATGTGATGGTAGCCGCCCACGGTAACTCGCTGCGATCGATTTTGATGGTGCTCGATCGCCTCAGCGAAGAGGCTGTAGCCAGCCTAGAACTGGCCACGGGCGTACCGATCGTCTATGACGTAGATGCCAAGGGCGCGTTTACTAATAAAGTAGTTCTGATGCAATAGAACCATAGCCATCGTCTGTAGTTCTTCTTATGAAAGATCTACAGACTTTAAGCTGCATTTGGCCTAGCCGATCACTTCAAATTCGATCACGTCAAAGGCACTGCCCCGCAGAACAGACTCCGTTTGCTTGCCTCGCAAGCGCTTGCCGGTGACGCTCTCAATCACACCCTGAACGGCTCCTAGGGTAAACGTGAGTTTGCGGGGAGAGCCTTCGGGTTCGCCAGCCGAACAAATCGTTTCTCGACAGTAAACTGAAATCTTATCTTCGGCTTCGACAATTTTCTCCACAATGCAGAGTCGAGTACCATCTTTGCCTAAGGCGGCTTGGAGTAATTCAGCCACAGATTCAAGCGACCTATTTTGCTCGGCAAGACCTAGCTGCTCGGCTACTTGCCGACCCCGCTGGCGGCCAGCGCCAATAAGTGCGATCGCGGCTGCCTTTTCACCCAAGACTTCTTCGGTGCCAACAACCAATGCTCTGAAACAAACAATACTACTAAAATCGCCAAGCTCAGAGCGCAACTGAGCTACAGATGGAATGACAGCAGTGGACATAATAGTTGCCTTAAAGTATGGGTAAATGGATTATCGAAAGCAGCATTTTTCTGATTCCAGCAGATTTTGATGACCTAACCTTGATGCCTGCCAATGCATCTTTGCAAGATAGAATTGAAGCGGTCAAAGCAATGAAATAGTCTTTCCAGAGCTTAAAAAGATCAAGCAGCTTTCTCGAACCAATTTATTTCAAACATAAATTAGATTTTGGCTCTGATCTCTAGCCTTTGCCTAGGTTTCAATACTCTCTATTATTGCCACGGCGTAGAGAATAGGCTTCCGTAATTTCCGCTGAATCAATGGCTAAAATATAAAATTTTGCAACTTTTTATATTTTGACAGTTCTCATTGATTCTTATATACTTCCCGTCTTTTACTGTCATGAACATTTTGTTTTAGATACTTTGAATTTATTTGCAGAGATGATTTTATTCAAGGTGTACGTTAAGCCCAAATTTGTTATGGCAATGGATCTTAACGATTAATATTTGCGACATAAATAGTGTTGAATCTACCTGGCCAACCTTTACAATCAGCAATCCCTTGCTTACCGTGATGGATAAGCCCTTTTGAGACCTCACCCCCTATGCAGTACCGACGCTTTGGTCGTACCGAGCTTCAGATGCCCGTGTTCTCCTGCGGCGGCATGCGGTACCAGCACTCCTGGAAAGATGTGCCCTTAGAAGACGTTCCCCAGAAAAACCAGGAGAACCTGGAAGCCACCATTCGCCGCGCCCTAGACGTCGGCATCAACCACATCGAGACCGCGCGGGGCTATGGCACCTCAGAGGTGCAGCTAGGGCAGATTTTGCCGGGGCTGGCGCGAGACCACCTGATCGTGCAAACCAAAGTCTCCCCCACCGCTGACCCGGCCGAGTTTCGCCACAACCTCACCCAGTCCCTGGCCAACCTGCGGTTGGACACCGTTGACCTACTCGGTCTCCACGGCATCAACACCGCCGAAATTTTAGACTGGGCCCTGCGCCCCGGCGGCTGTATGGAGGTGGCGCGGGAGTTTCAGCGGCAGGGGCGGGTGCGGTTCATTGGCTTTTCGACCCATGCGCCAACGGCGGTAATTCAGCGAGCGATCGCATCCGACCAGTTCGACTACGTCAACCTGCACTGGTACTACGTCAATCAAGATAACTGGGCTGCGATCGCCACCGCCCAGCGCCACGATGTCGGCGTCTTCATCATCAGCCCATCCGACAAAGGGGGGCATCTGTACAGCCCACCCCAAAAGCTGGTGCAGCTGTGCGATCCCCTCAGCCCGATGGTGTTTAACGATCTGTTTTGCCTCAGCCATCCCCAGGTGCACACCCTCAGCATTGGCGCATCCCGACCCACCGACTTTGACGAGCACCTCAAAACCCTGCCCCTTCTGGTGGATGCTGACAGGCACCTCAAACCCGTGCTCGATCGCCTACACCACCACGCCCAAACCGTACTGGGCGACGACTGGCTGCGCACCTGGCAACTGGGCCTGCCCAGACCCGACGAAACCCCCGGCAACATCAACATCCCCGCCATTTTGCGGCTGCGCAACCTGCTGCTAGCCTTTGATATGGAAGACTACGCCAAGGCCCGCTACAACATGCTGGGCAAAGCGGGCCACTGGTTCCCCGGCGAAAAGGCCGAGAACCTCAGCCAGGTAGATCTAGCCGAATGCCTGCGCCGCAGCCCCCACGCTGAGCAAATTCCCCACCTGCTGGCCGAGACCCACGCCGCCTTGGCGGGTCAAGCGATGGCCCGATTGTCGAATGCCTAATGGTTGATCACAGTTGAACACTTAGGTTCAGTAGATCACAAACACGCTTTCTTGCCGTAATCCAGCCCTTACCCTAAAGCCCTCTCCCAGGCTGGGAGAGGGACTTTGAAGTCTGGTTCCAGCTCCCCGGCTGGGGGTGAGGGCTGCGGGGATTTTGTGATCTACTGAGGTTGGGGCGATCCCAGGGCTTCATCATATATTGATAGGGAATTCCCCCAACTTCTGAACATTTGTGAGAAGACATTTTAAGACTTTGTTACGATAAGCACAAACGCACAGGAGAACCATTCCCCATGCCTCACACCTCTTCTAACAAAAATTCCGTCGTCATCTCTCCGTCAATTCTGTCAGCCGACTTTAGCCGTCTGGGTGAAGAGATCAAGGCCGCTGACGCAGCTGGTGCCGACTGGATTCACGTAGACGTGATGGATGGTCGCTTTGTGCCCAACATTACCATCGGCCCCCTGATTGTCGAGGCCATTCGCCCCGTTACCCAAAAGCCCCTCGACGTGCACCTGATGATTGTCGAGCCTGAAAAGTATGTCGCTGACTTCGCCAAGGCTGGGGCCGACATTATCTCCGTCCACTGCGAGCATAACGCCTCGCCCCACCTGCACCGCACCCTGGGCCAAATCAAAGAACTGGGCAAAGAAGCGGGCGTGGTGCTCAACCCCGGCACCCCGCTGTCGCTGATTGAGAACGTGCTCGACCTCTGCGACCTGGTGCTGATTATGAGCGTCAACCCCGGCTTTGGCGGTCAGAGCTTCATCCCCACCATGGTGGATAAAATTCGCGCCCTGCGCACCATGTGCAACGAGCGCGGTCTAGACCCCTGGATTGAAGTAGACGGTGGCCTCAAGATCAACAACACCTGGCAGGTGCTGGAAGCGGGGGCAAACGCGATCGTGGCCGGGTCGGCGGTGTTCAACGCGCCGGACTATGCGACGGCGATCGAAGGCATTCGCCACAGCAAGCGCCCCGCCCCCGAGCTGGCTGCCGTCTAGTCGGGTAAAAGGCAACTTTTAGGCGCATCCTTTCGAGGTGGAGGCGCTCAGGAGGGTGGGTCGAGCATTTAGCTGACTCACCCTTTTTTTTGCAATCAGGTCGTTTTGTCTCTGCTAGTCAAGGTTATGGCCTTTGGCTGGCTCAGGTGTTCAATCAAGTCTGTTTGCACCTGCTGGTAGAGGTCATCGCTTTCGCCCTTGAAGGCAACCACGCCATAAACCTGAACCGATTCTTGCTCGCGCCCGGCCAACACATGGGTGCCGTGGTCTACGGCGATGACGTGGTCTTTTACCAAGTCGTAGCAGGGCTGGGTAATCAACAGATCGGTGCCGACCATTTTGGTCAACCCCTCAATGCGGCTGGCGACGTTTACAGTGTCGCCAATGGCGGTGTACTCTAGCCGCTGCACCGACCCCACATTGCCCACCACCAGCTCGCCATAGCTGATGCCAATGCCGTTAAAGAGGGGCGGCAGCCCTTGTTCTTTGAGGGCAATGCGTAGGGTGGCCAGCGCCTCGCGCATGGCCAGGGCAGCGGAGACGGCACCGAGGGCATCCTGCTCTGGCCCGAGAGATTTGGGTGCGCCAAACTCGGCCATCACCGCGTCGCCGATGAACTTGTCGATGGTGCCCCGGTACTCCAGAATGGCGTCCACCATCACATCTAGGTAGGAGTTGAGCAGGCTGACGGTTTCAACCGCCCCCAGCTGGTACGAAATGCGGCTAAACCCGCGAATGTCTGAAAACAGAACCGCCGCCTGAAACTTTTGCCCCACGGTGAGGCTGGTAAAGTCTTCGGGCTGGTTGAGAATTTCTTGGGCGACCGAGGGGGCCACGTAGCGCTCTAGGGTGCGGCGCAGGCGCTGTTCTTCGAGCCGGTTGCTGACGGCCCCGGTAGCGATGTAGGTGACGCCGCCCATGCCCAGGCAGGCGACGGGAATGGCCAGGGGGATGAGGCGATCGCGGTGCACCATCAGCAGGTAGGCGATCGCACCCCAGGTGGCGATCGCGCCCACAAAGCCCACCAGCCTGGGCACGGGCTGAGTGAAGCGATAGCCCAGCCCCAGACCGACTGCGCCAATGGCGATCGCCGTCAGCAGTCCCTGGGCTAGGGGGTTGGCGATCGCCGGGTTGACGGTGCGGCCTTCCATCAGGTTAGCCAGGGCGTGGGCGTGAATTTCGACCCCCGGCATGGCCCCGTCTATGGGCGTCCGCTTGCGGTCTTGAAACGACTCGGCCATGGGGCCAATCAGCACAATTTTGCCTTTGAACTGGTCGGCGATCAGGGGCCAGTTATTGGGGTCGAGCACCTGCACAAACGACACCACCGGAAAGCTGCCCGCCGGGCCATAGAAGAACAGATCTTGACCCTGGCGATCGGGGTTGGGGTAGTTGGCGGCGGCCAGGGTAGCCCCCGCCAGAGACGGCAAATCATCGCCAAAGCCGTGGGTCTGGCGCAAATTTTCGATTCCCCGATCGGGGAAGGCGCGATACTTCCCGTCGGCATCGGCCTCCAGGTTAATTAGGCCCGCCCGAGTCTGGTCGCCATAGATCGGCTCTAGCAGGTTGGTAAAGAGACCAAAGTCACTGCTCGACACATCGTAGGCGGCGGCCAGGGCTACGCGATCGCCCCACCGAGCCAGGGTGGCGTCTAAGGCCGCATCGTCCTCGGGGCCGTAGCCGCTGGGGTCAACCAGCAGCACGTCAATCGCTACCGCCTTGGCTCCGGCGGCCATTAGCTGCTCAATAGCCTGGGCGTAGGCCTGACGCCGCCAGGGCCAGATCTCCAGCGGGGCCAAAAAGGGGTAGCGCTCTGGGTCAGCCTGGTACAGGTCGCCCTGGGTCAGCGAGTACTCGTCAATCCCCAGAATGACGATTTCTTCTGGGGGTGTCACCGGCCCCCGCAGGCGCAGCAAAAACGACTGGGCCTGGCCCTCAATCAGCACAATCCACGGGTGCTGAGAGGTGAGAGCGATCGCGCCAAACACGGCCCAGCTCACCATCAACCCGTGCCCCAGCTGAAAAATACGCCGATAGGATCTAACCATGGCAACCGTTTCCTAAGACGCAAACGCTGGACGATCGACGCTGCTGCTACAGACCCCTACGAGCCTGGTCATACGCTTACAGTTCCCCAACCACAGGCTTCCATGCTAGAAGCCTTCCCCTAGAACGGGAAGGGAAAGCGGATTGGTGGACTGGGAATCGAGGGCAGCCAGTAGTAGGGCAGCGGCACCCCCGGAAACAGCTGCTCAAAGGAGCGACGCAGGTTAGCCATGCCGGGTATTTCTACTGCAAAACCGTCAATCAGCGGGCCTTCTAGCAGCTCAATAAAATCTTCGGGGCTTAGGGACGAAATCACGGCCTCGTCGTCCTCGGCATCCACGATCACCTGTTGCCCCTCCTCCAGGGTAATAGTGTCCTGTGGCGCAAAGTCTACGGTTTCTGCCTGGGTCTCGTCAGTCGGCAAAGCTGGTTTAGGATCTTCGCCATCCACCGATGAAGAGCTGTTTTGCTTCGGTGCGGTGAGGAAAGTGAGCGGCGGCCCGGTTAGTGGAGTAATCGGGATTGGAGTAGTGGGTGTGATTGGGGGAGTTGGGTCGGGTGGCACGGTTGGATCGGGCGACCCCAGGGGGGGAGGCTCTACTGGCGCTGGCTCAGGCGGCGGCGTAGATGGCTCCATCGGGTTAACGAAGGGAACCACCGGGTCTGTGGTGGGTACTGTTGGGTCTAGGGATGGATCGAGCGGGTCAAAGTCGTCGGCCATTGGCTCCACTGGCTCGGGGTTACGCGCCACCACCACTTCCCCCTCAAAGACCTGAATAATGGTCTCCCCGGTTTCGGTAACTTCAATGGTATAAATTGTGCCCCGCACCCCGGCGACGGTAGAGGTCGAGCAGCCGTTGAGATTGCCGTTGACCAGCAGCGTGCCCCGGTTGATCTGGGCACACTGCCCAATCACCAAACTAGAGTTGTGGGCTAAGCGGGCGACGGCTCCTGTGTTAAACCGCAGCGATGCCCGGGCGTCCCGAGTCCTAACCTGCTGGCGCTGCTGGGCCACGCTGTTGACCTGGGCTGCGCGGTTTTGAATGTAGACCTGGTTGCTGTCTAAAATTTCGGTCACGGTGGCGGCAGAGATCGACTGGCCCTGGGCTCGCTGCCCTGGTAAGGCCAGCAGGCTGCTGCCCACAAGCGCTGCCCCCATGAGTCGCGCAAACCGCCTCCAGCTAGGGCTGGGCTGTCGTCTAAACCCCAATAACCAAAAAGACGCCATCATAAGTTCCACTGAGTTGCCTTGATAGGATCTATACACAGGCAACCCTCTAAATTCAGCATAAATTGCGAAACTTAACCCGTGCGATCGCGAGTTCACCCGCACTAAGGTTTTGTGACGCGACTAAAGGTACTGTTTGGGCTGGCAAATTGGCAAATTCGAGCCTCGTACCTACAGACAGGCTGTATACGTTTTGTATCTGTCTGTATCTACATCCAGCCTAAACATTAGCTAAATACGTCGGGCTGCTCAGCATCATGGACCTGCCCTAAATCGGGCAGTAGGGCCGTCACCGCATCCGGCGACTGGGAAATCATCGCGAGCAGTTCGTAGGGGTCGAGCGGCTGACCGGTTTGGGCCGACAGACGGTGGGCGTAGTAGCGCACCTGGGCCATAATGCGGGGTTCGGCCTGGCGCAGATACATGCACAGGCAGGCGCGAGCCTGGGCATCGGGGTCACGGCCGAGGAAATAGGCTAGCGCCGCCAGCAGATCGCGCTCGTAGTCGGGCAGAGTTTGGGGATCGGTGGGCATGGTGGGGCAAATGGGAATGGCCTAAGACAGGAACCGCTCAGGGTTGGCGGTGGCCTTTGATACTACCCTTTCGCCCGAGAAGCGGTCTAGACGCGCGATCGCCTCACCACCCACTTGCCCTTCAGAATAGGGCACTGCAAAAAAGCACCAGACAAGCCGCCTGGTGCTCAATCGCATAACTCGTTAGCCCCACCGCGCCCTAGCCAGGGTTGGCTGGGGCGCGAACGTCACCCCTCTCAAACACCTTTTCGGTAATCAGGCGTGACCCCTGCTTGCGGGTGAGATAGTTAGCCACCCACTGGGTCATCACCATAAGCTTGTTGTCAAACTCGATCAGATAAAAGATGTGCACAAACAGCCACACAAACCAGGCGAAAAAGCCGGTGAGCTTGGCCCAGGGCAGATTTACCACGGCGGCGTGGCGACCAATTACCGCCAGGCTGCCGCTGTCTTTGTACTCGAAGGGAGGCAGGGTTTCGTTTTTGAGCTGCTTTTGAATCAGCCGCGCCACGTATTTGCCCTCCTGCATGGCCACGGGGGCTACGCCGGGCAGGGGGCGATTCCCCTCTGGGGAGGCCGCGCCATCGCCCTGGTGCGCAAAGTGGGCCAGATCGCCCACCACAAAAATATTCGGGTGGGTGGGCAGGCTGAGGTCGCTGTTAACGATGACGCGACCCGAGCGATCGCGCTCGGCCCCAGTTCTCTCGGCCAAAATGCCGCCCATGCCGGGGTCGCGCACTCCGGCGGCCCACAGTACGGTGCCCGCCTGGAGGGTGGTGACCTCATCCCCCTGCTTCAGGGTGATCTGGTGACCCGAAATATCCGTTACCAGAGACCGGGTTAGCACCTCAACACCCATTTTCTCTAGGTCGGTGTTGGCGCGGGCCGACAGTTCAGCTGGAAAGGGCGGCAGCACCCGATCCATGCCCTCGACCAATAGAATGCGGCTATCGGTGGTGTCAATGTGGCGAAAATCGTTGCACAGGGTATGAAAAGCTAGCTCGGCCAGGGCTCCGGCCAGTTCTACCCCGGTGGGGCCGCCGCCCACGATCACGAAGGTGAGCAGGGTTTGTCTGAGTTCGGGGTCAGCGGTGTTCTCGGCTTTTTCAAAGGCGGCAAAGATGCGCCGCCGCATTTCCAGGGCGTCTTCTACGGTTTTGAGACCGGGGGCCACCTCGGCCCAGTCGTCGCGGCCAAAGTAAAAGTGGCTCATGCCCGTGGCCACAATCAGGCTGTCGTAGGCCACAATGCGGCCATCGGCCAGGCTGACCACCTGCGGGCCAGGGTCAACATTGGTGACCTCCCCCATCAGCACTCGGGTGTTCTTTTGGGCGCTGAGGATGCCGCGCAGGGGAGAGGCGATGTCGCCGGGGGAGAGGCCGCCCGTGGCTACCTGGTACAGCAGCGGCTGAAACAGGTGAAAGTTGCGCTTGTCGATCAGGGTGACTTCTACGTCGGCACGACCGAGCTGCTGGGCCGCATAGAGCCCGCCAAAACCTCCCCCAATAATCACCACCTGATGCTTGCCGGGGGTAACGGGCGGCACCTCAACGGTGGGGGAAGCGTCTGGGCGGGCTGAGTCGGAGGCCGTGGCGGCTTGGTCGGAGCGTGAGACAGTCTGCATGACAATACCAGGGAAGCAAGTTGTTACTTTTCGTTATAAAGCAGGATACCGCTAAATACTGTGCGCTGTGCTATATCCGCGCAGCTCCCCGCAGCCCGTGCAAGATTACGACAAGTTGAATCCTGGGGGTTTCGATCGCCGGGGACGGGCTGATAAAGTTAAAGATCTGGCTTTTGTCAGCCCTGCCCAAACAATCTAGGCAATACCGCGTTTGGGCTGCGGTAAGAGGGCTAAAATTTGGGGAGCTTTTCTGCGCTTCGGCAACGGGGTGAGAAGAGCCTATCTCGCGATCGCAGGGAGACAAGACATAGGGCTATGACGCTGATCGTACAGAAATATGGCGGCACCTCCGTGGGCACCGTGGAGCGCATTCAGGCGGTGGCCCAGCGGGTTAAAGCCACCGTGGAGGCCGGGCACTCGGTGGTGGTGGTGGTGTCTGCCATGGGCAAAACCACCGATGGCCTGGTAAAGCTCGCCAACGATATTACCGATCAGCCCAGCCGTCGTGAGATGGATATGCTGCTCTCCACTGGCGAGCAGGTAACAATTGCCCTGCTGACCATGGCCCTGCACGCCCTGGGGCAAGACGCCATTTCCCTGACGGGGGCTCAGGTGGGCATTGTCACCGAGGCCGAGCACACTCGCGCCCGCATTCTAAAAATTAAAACCGATCGCCTCCAGCGCCACATCGACGAAGGCAAGGTGATTGTGGTGGCTGGGTTCCAGGGCATTAGCCAGACCACAGATTTGGAAATTACCACCCTGGGCCGGGGCGGGTCTGACACATCGGCAGTGGCCCTAGCGGCGGCACTTCAGGCCGAGAAATGCGAAATCTATACCGATGTACCGGGCATTCTCACCACCGACCCGCGCCTGGTGCCCGAGGCCCAGCTGATGGATGAGATCACCAGCGACGAAATGCTGGAGCTGGCCAGCCTGGGGGCCAAGGTGCTGCACCCCCGCGCGGTGGAGATTGCCCGCAACTACGGCGTCACCCTGGTGGTGCGATCGAGCTGGACCGATGAGCCGGGCACCCGCGTGATCTCTCCCCGTCCTCAGCCCCGGCCCCTCGAAGGGCTAGAGCTGGCCCACCCGGTGGATGCCGTAGAGTTTGACACCGACCAGGCCAAGGTGGCCCTGCTGCGAATTCCCGATCGCCCCGGCATTGCCGCCCGCTTGTTTGGCGAACTGGCCACCCAGGCGCTGAATGTCGATTTAATCATTCAGTCGATCCATGAGGGCAACACCAACGACATTGCCTTCACCATGGTCAGGGCCAACCTCAACCGGGCCGAAGCGGTGGCCGAGGCCATTGCCCCGGCGCTGCGCAGCAACCCCACCGACACCACCCAGGCCGAGGTGATGGTAGACCAGCGCATGGCCAAGATCAGCATTGCCGGGGCGGGCATGATCGGTCGGCCAGGGGTAGCCGCCAAGATGTTCTCGTCCCTGGCAGCAGCGGGGATCAACATTCAGCTGATTTCGACCTCAGAGGTGAAGGTCAGCTGCACCATTGATGTCGCAGACTGCGATCGCGCCATTGCCGTCCTCTGCGAGGCCTTTGAGGTTACCTCCTCCCCCATGCCCCAGACGGATTCGCCCATGGCCGCCGAGGCTCCCCTGGTGCGCGGGGCCGCTCTGGATACCAAGCAGGCCCGCGTTGCCATCCGCCACGTGCCCGATCGCCCCGGCATGGCCGCCCACATCTTTCAGCTGCTGGCCACCCACGGGGTCAGTGTTGACATGATCATTCAGTCCCAGCGCTGCCGTCTGGTGCAGGGCCAGGCCACCCGCGACATTGCCTTTACCGTGGCCCAGGGCGATGCCCAGACCGCTAAAGCCGTGGTTGAATCTGCCGCCGCCGAGCTGGGCTTAGGGAATGTGGCGGTAGACGAGGCGATCGCCAAGGTCAGCGTCGTCGGCACCGGCATGATCTACGCCCCCGGAGTCGCCGCGCGCATGTTCAAAGCACTCTCAGAGCAGGGCATTAACCTGCAAATGATTGCCACCTCAGAGATTAAAATTAGCTGTCTGGTGGCCGAAGAGGAGGGGGTTACGGCTCTACGGGCTGTGCACAACGCCTTTGGCCTAGCGGGGCTAGAGCGCACCGTTGTACCGGCTTGATCGGCCCTATTCCAACAGTTCTGCTAAAACCCAAACCAAAAAAACACCGATGGTTAAGCGGTGCTAGTCCCCTAAGGGGGAGCAGAGATATTGCTTTGGCTCTAGGTTTAGCTCGGCGCAGATCGAGGCAGGCTAGACCTTGCTATGTACCCCTTTTTTGGCGCTGGTCGGCTGAATGCGAAACTTAACCAGGTTAGCTAACTCTTGCAGTTGGTGAATGGCCTCAGCCCCTTCCAGCTTCATCAGCTCGCGGTCGTCGCGCATTTCAGTCCAGGTGATGCCGTAGTCGGACACCAAAAAGCGAATCAGATGGTCATCGCCCAGGCTCACCATAAAGGAGGCACTGTTCATCTGGCCGCCACAGGTGTAGCAGGAGGCTAGGTAGCCCATACCCTCAAGCACGGTGGCCAGTGCTTGCAGGTTCATGACCAGGTCTCTAACAAATTGACGGTGCTGCTCGGCTAATCTGACAAACATAACGACACTCCTCGTTACCCATGAGAATTGTAGCTCAAAAGTTAATTAATTCTTAAGATTCAACAGGCGATGGGCATTTTTTGCATGTTTCAATCTGTCTATCTTAACGATCTCAGAGTAAATATGCCTACTGTGGGGGTGAATTGGGCTGCTAGATGTTGCCCTGAACCCTGGGATGTAGACGCTGAAGGCATCTTGTAGATTGTGAAAACTTGATAACTTGGGAACCATGGCATGAAATCTAAGCCGTTTTTATGAATCATCAAAGGGTAAGCACTAACCTTTGGGCGATCCGTAGCCATCACCACGAAATAGCGCCCTAATGTCATGCAATGTTAGGAATCAGCCGTGGCTAGCCCTGGCGTTTTGAGCACCCAGGTGTGGTCTTCGCCCAGTTCTAGGGTGTTTTGGTGGTAGTCGTTGAGCGATTCGCGGTGGCCGACGCTGACAAAAGTGGTGCCGCTGTGGCGTAGATGGTCGTAGAGCCTGGCTTCGTTGGCTAAATCGAGAGCGCTGGTGGCTTCGTCGAGAATGGCAAAGTCGGGCTGGCTGACCAAAATGCGGGCGAAGGTGAGCCTTTGCTGCTCGCCTAAGGAGAGCACATCACCCCATTCTTCTACGGCATCAAAGCCGCCGAAGCGCTCGGCCAAGTTCGCCAGATTGACCTGCTCTAGGGCGGACTGAAGACCAGCATCGTCCACGGTCTGGCTAGTGTTGGGGTAGAGCAGCTGCTCTCGCAGGGTACCGAGAATCATGTAGGGCTTTTGGGGCAAAAAGAGAATGTTGTCTAGCTCGGGGCGGTGGATGGTGCCGCTGCCGGAATGCCAGAGACCGGCGATCGCCCGCAGCAGCGAACTCTTGCCGCAGCCGCTCGGCCCCACAATCAGCAGCCCGGTTTTGTCGGGGATATCTATAGAGAGATTTTCGACCAGGGTGCGCTGGTAGTTGGGGGTTTGCAGGGTGAACTGCTTCAGCGCCAGGGAGGCTGAGGTTTCAATGGCGATCGTGGGCCGGTTGAGGGATTCTGAAGGGTCTTCCGCCGTGGGATCGGCTACGGATGCTAAGGAATCTGCCGCCGCTGGGGCCTCAGGCTCTATGTGATTGAGGGCTTCGGCAAAGCTGTAAAGACGATCGATGCCTGCCCCAAAGGAGGTCAGTTCTGAGAACCGGGCCACCACCACGTTGAGGGAAAAGAACACCCGCACAAAGGCTCCCTGGGCCTCGGAGACCTTGCCCACTTCGAGATCGCCGGAGAACACCGCCGGGGCCACTACGATCGCGGGCAGCACAAAGGGAATGAACTCGTAGGCGTTGGTGAGGGCGTTGAGGTTAAGTTCCCAGACGATCAGCTTTTTGAAATTCTCGAAGGCGGCCATAAAGCGGTTATTCACCTGGCTGGCCTCTTGGGCTTCGCCTCGGTAAAAGGCGATCGCCTCGGCATTTTCACGAATCCGCACCAGGCTAAAGCGAAAGTTGGCCTCCCGTTTCAGCTGCTCAAAGTTGAGCCGCACCAGGGGCTGACCAAAGATCCCTACCGTCACCAGGGTGCCCAGCAGGGCGTAGAGCACCAGAAAGCCCACCAGGTTTTTGGAAATGCCCCACAGCACGCCGCTAAAGGCGATCACCTGTAGGACGGAGCTGACGACGACTAACAGCAGCGCCAAAGATTGCTGGGTGAAGTTCTTCACATCCTCAGCGATGCGCTGGTCGGGGTTGTCGATGTCGGGGTGGAACTGCTGAATGTCGTAGAAGGCGCGATCGCCAAAGTAATCATCCACAAACCGCCCGGTCAGCCAGCGCCGCCACTCTAGCCCCAGGCGCTTTTGCAGGTAGTCGTAGCCCGCCATCAGCGGCGCGTAGGCCACCAGCACGGCGATAAAAACCAGCACCGTCTCCCAAAAGCGGGCTTCGTCTTTGGCCGAGAGGGCCGAGATCAGCACACCGCGCTTGTTATTGAGCACCACGCTGAGGCCGGTGTAGCCCAGCAGAAATACCGCAATCAGCAGCAGCAGGCCCCCGGCTTTCCATTTTTCGTCGCCAAACCAGTAGCTCTTGGCGATCGCCCAAAACCGCCTGAAGCCCTTTAGGTTAAATCTTTCCATGCCGGTGCAAAATCTCCCGCTGCGCAAAAGGTGCTTTGGGGATCTTACAAAAGTTAAACCTTCTCTGCCGGGCTAGTGGGGGCCAGGGCACCCATTTTGCCGCTCTGGTAGTCGGTTACAGCCTGGTAGATTTCCGCCGAGGTGTTCATCACGAAGGGGCCGTGGCCGACGATGGGCTCATCGATGGGTTCGCCACACAGCAGCAGGGCGGTGGTGTCTTGCAGGCAGTCGAGGGTGAGGGTGGTGCCAGCGCGATCGCAGATACCAATCTCTGCTTCGCTAATCGGATCAGACTCGCCTACGCGCACCGATCCCTTCAGCACCACCAAAATCGTGGTGTAGCCCTCGGGCAATTCCAAACTCACCTGCTTGCCCCCCGTCAGCCGCAGATCCCACATATTGATTGGGGTAAAGGTTTGGGCTGGCCCCTGAGCGTTTTGGAACTCTCCAGCAATCACCCGCAGACTGCCCTGGCCATCGGGCAGATCTACGGTGGGAATGCGATCGGCGGTAATGCCCTGGTAGCGGGGCGTAGCCATTTTGTCTTTGGCGGGCAAATTTACCCACAGCTGCACCATCTCAAAGGGCCCACCCTGCTGGGCAAAGTTCGGCCCGTGGAATTCTTCGTGTACCAGCCCCGCCGCCGCTGTCATCCACTGCACATCCCCAGGGCCAATGATGCCGCCGCCCCCGGCAGAGTCGCGGTGCTCAACCTCGCCCTCGTAGACAATGGTGACGGTCTCAAAGCCCCGGTGGGGGTGTTCGCCCACACCGCGCCGACCGGTGGACGGCGGAAAATTGGCTGGCCCGGCATAGTCGAGCAGCAAAAAGGGGCTAATGGCTTGGCCCAGACTGTTGTAGGCCAGCAGCGTGCGCACCGGAAAGCCATCGCCGACCCAGTGGTGACTTTGGGTGTGCTGAATGCTGCGCAGGGCTTTAACAGGGCTGGGCTGTTTAATGGGCGACATAGTGGCGGTCTATCTGGTTTGGTAACGGTTACAGGAGTTGGCTGAGGTTTTCATAAAGGGTTTCGATCTCACAGGTAAACCCAATACTGGCAAGTTCAACAATGCTCCCCTCTTGATAATTGTAGGGAATCCACAGGTTATCTGACTTGCGCTGAAACCGCTCGACTAAAACCTGCTTTTGATGAATGAGAACGTACTCTTCAAAGGCTGGGTTCGATTTGTAGTCAGCGAATTTATCTCCTCGATCAAAAGCCTCCGTCGAATCTGACAAAACTTCAATGATGAGTTTGGGATGCACAATGAAGTCTTCATCAGAGCGGAGGTCGCGATCGTCGCAAGTAACAGCCAGGTCAGGATAGTAGAACACATCCAAGGCAGGCAGTCTCACTTTCATATCCGTGGCGTAGGCAATGCATGCGGTGCCGCGCAGGTGGTTGACCAACAGGGCCGAGAGATTGCCCGTAATGATGACGTGCGCTTTGCTGGCTCCAGCAATCGCCACCATCTGACCCTGAAGGTACTCGTGTTTGATGGGGCTGATGTGCTCAAGCTGAAGGTATTCTTCAGTCGTAAAATAGGCGTGGCTTTTGCTAACGGTCATAGTTGAAGCTTATATCCAGCGCTGTATCGATGATAGCGATGTTCTGCTCTGGTATTTTCGCTCAGCCCTTGGAACCGGCAGCATCGGCATTATCACTGTCTTCAAGCGTGCTTTAGCGTTGAAAGATAACTATCTGGCTATGACTTACATTGGTCATTGAGGATTGGGTTAAACCTATGACCGCAACGTCTCCGGCAAAAACTGCTTCGCGCAAAATTCCTCAAGACCAGTGGCATCGAGCGACCTGGGCCGACTATGTAGCACTGCGTGACGATCCCAGTCCAGAGCGCATTAAATTAGCCTTTAACGAAGGATGGCTGTGGGTCACGATAGGGGCAGAAGGCATTAGTCACGCGGCAGTCAGCGATTTATTCATTATGATTCTTGGTTCCTGGGCTATCCAGCACCCTGCTCAAGCCTTCAGCTCCCTGGGGCGGTGTTTGTTAGAACGGGCTAAGGTGCGGGCTAGTGCTCCCGACTTAATCCTCTACGCTGGGCCTAACTACCCCCGATGGCAGACGGGGGAACCGCGTCGGATTGATTTGAACCAAGCCCGAGTGCCTGATCTGGTGGGCGAAATTTCTGACACAACCCTGGCTAGCGATCTGGACGAGAAGAAGCACCTCTACGCCGCCCTCGGCATTCCTGAATATTGGGTGGTAGATGTGCGGGGGCAGCGGGTGTTTGCCTTTTTGCTGCAAGAGAATGGCGAGTACCTACTCTGCGAAACTTCCCAAGCGCTGGCGGGTCTGCCCATTGCGCTGCTGGATGAAACTCTGCAACGGCTGGCCCAGGGCACTAATACCAGTGCGGCGGCGTGGTTGAGTCAGCAAATAGCCCCACTAACCCAGGAGTAGCCACGATGAGACCCGCAACCAATCTCTCAAATCAATTTCGGGCGATCGCCCTCCGCCCATCCAAACTCATGGCGCTGCTGACGGCGCTGGGGTTAACCCTGATCGCCCGACCGCTGGCTTCTCAAACGCTGCCCCTGCCCGACCACCTAGTTACGTTGACCTCAGCGGAGGGGCAGAGGCTGCTACGAGACAGTGAAGCCCTGGCGGATTATGTACCGCTGACCAGCCAGTTTGTGACTCAGGTGAACCAGGCGTTTTGCGGAGTGGCGAGCACAGTGATGGTGCTCAATGCGCTTGGGGTTGCGGCCCCGCTGGCCCCGGAGTGGGAGCGGAATTATTTCACCCAGGAGAATCTGTTCAACGACCAAACTGAAGCAATTATTGCTAGGGATGCGATCGCCCGCCAAGGCCTCACCATCGCTGAGTTAGCAGGCATACTCGAAACCTATCCCGTCAGCGCTGAAATTCACCACGGCAGCGATGTGAGTCTGGATGAGTTTCGCAGCTTGATTCGCGTCAATCTGGAAACTCCCGACAGCTATGTGCTGATCAACTATCTGCGCCGGGCGATCGGCCAGGAAAGCGGCGGCCACATTTCACCCATCGCCGCCTACGATGCCGACACCGACCAGTTCTTAATTTTGGATGTGTCGCGCTACAAGTACCCCCCAGTGTGGGTGCAGGCTGAGACTCTGTGGACATCGATCAATACGGTGGATTCGGTGTCGGGTAAGACGCGGGGGTTTTTGCTGATTGAGGCGCGGTAGGAGTGGGTGAGTGGGTGAGTGGGTGGGTCGGTGAGTGGGTGACTAGGCGGCGAGGGATTGTGCGATCGCCCCATGCTTCTCCAGCACTACCGGCAAGTCCAGCGTTAGCAACCCCTCGGGGTTGAGCACCTCTCTGCCGTGGATAAAGCTGTAGTCCACGCGATCGATCAGGCAAAAAATTAGCGCGGCGACGGGGTCGTAGGCGGTGCCGGATAGCGCCAGGCGATCGAGATTTACAGTGATGAAATCCGCTGCCATACCGGGGGCTAGGTAACCGATGTCGGTGCGACCCAACACTTTAGCGCCGCCGCGAGTGGCAATTTCTAACGCTTCACGGGCGGTCAGTGCCCCGGCATCTTCTTCGCGCACGCGGGCCATGAGAAAGGCCTGGCGGGCCTCGGCCAGCAGGTGGCTGCCGTCGTTGGAGGCCGACCCATCCACCCCCAAACCCACGGGCACATTCTGATCCAGCATCTTGCGGATTGGGGCCATGCCGCTGGCCAGGCGCATGTTGCTACAGGGGCAGTGGGCCACCCCGGTACCGGTCTGGCTAAAGCTGTGGATGGCCTTGTCGTCGAGCTTGACGCAGTGGGCGTGCCACACGTCTTCCCCCAGCCAGCCTACCGAGGCGGCGTAGTCACCGGGGGTGAGGCCAAAGGTGTCGAGGCTGTAGGTGACATCGGAATTATTTTCGGCCAGGTGGGTGTGCAGCCGCACGCCGGGATAAGAGCGGGCTAGTGCCGCCGACTCGCGCATCAGATCTGTAGACACGCTGAAGGGGGAGCAGGGGGCCAGGGTAATGCGCACCATGGCGTAGGGGTCGTTGTCGTGGTATTGCTCGATTAGCCGCCGGGAGTCTTTGAGAATGTCGGCTTCGGCTTCCACAATCGAGTCGGGGGGCAGGCCGCCCTTGCTCTCGCCCACGCTCATGCTGCCCCGGCTGGCGTGGAACCGCAGCCCGGTTTGAGCTACCGCCTCGATCTCGTCATCGAGGGTGCTGCCGTTAGGGAAGAGGTAGAGGTGATCGCTGGCGGTGGTGCAGCCTGAGTAGATTAGCTCGGCGGCGGCCACCTGGGCGCTGAGGCGAATCGCATCGGGGGTGAGCTTTTGCCACAGCGGGTAGAGGGAGCTGAGCCAGTTGAACAGCGAAGAATTTTGCGCCCCCGGCACCACCCGAGTAAGGGTCTGATAAAAGTGGTGGTGGGTGTTGACCAGGCCGGGCAGAACGAGGTGGCGATCGCCCAAATCAAGCACCCGGTCAGCCTCAGAGGACAATTCCTCCGTGGTGCCCACCTGCTCAATCACGTGATCGCGAATGAACAGAGCACCCGAACGAATCTCTCGCCGCTGGTCATCCATGGTGACTAGGGTGTGAATGTTCTTAACCAGCAGAGTTGGCACAGCGGGAACCCTCGCAACGCATCACTAGCAGCGGACTATAGCAGACCGTTCGTCAAGGCTAATGTTTTACCTTATGCAAAATCAGAGCCTGGGCTGCTGTAACGAGGTCAGTGACCCCAGCCTAGGAGAGGCCGATAAATTTTTGAAATAGCTTGACCTTGTCGCCGTAGGGGGGGTAACGCCAGTCCATATCCATCCAGAAGGGCTTTTTGAGCACGCTCTTGAGGTGGGAGAAGGTGTCGAAGCTGTGCTTGCCGTGGTAGCTGCCGAGGCCGCTGCTGCCCACGCCGCCAAAGGGTAAATCCCAGATGGCGACCTGTAGAATCACGTCGTTGATGCACACCGAGCCAGCGGTGGTGCGATCGAGCACCTGAGTTTGCGCCTGGCGATCGCGCGTAAACAGGTACAGCGCCAGGGGCTTGGGCCGCTGGTTGATAGCGGCGATCGCATCCCCCAGATCCTTGTAGGTCAGAATTGGCAGAATCGGGCCAAAAATCTCCTCCTGCATAATCGCATCATCCCAGCCGATGTCATCGATCAGTGTGGGGGCGATGTAGCGATCGCCCCGGTTGTGCTCACCCCCCGCCAGTATGTTCCCCTGGTTCAGCAGAGCCACCAGGCGATCGAACTGGCGATCGTTGACGACCCGCGAGAGGTCAGGGCTGGTGGCGGGGTTGTCTCCGTAGCAGGCCTGAATGCGCTGCTGGAGCGCGGCCACCAGACCGTCCTTAACACGGTCATCGACCAGCAGGTAGTCGGGGGCCACGCAGGTTTGCCCCGCATTGAGAAATTTGCCCCAGACGATGCGCCGGGCCGCCACCTCCAGGTTGACATCGGCATCGACGATGCAGGGGCTTTTGCCGCCCAGCTCTAGCGTCACCGGGGTGAGGTGCTGGGCCGCCGCCTGCATGACGATCTTGCCCACCCGCTCGCCGCCGGTAAAGAAGATATGGTCAAACTTTTCGGCCAGCAGCGCCTGGGCGGTGTCGATGCCGCCCTCCACCAGAGCGACGTGGGCTGGGTCGAAGGTATCTTCCACTAGCTGAGCCAGCACCTGAGAGGTGGCCGGGGCCAGTTCCGAGGGTTTGAGCATGGCGCAGTTGCCCGCCGCGATCGCCCCCATCAGCGGCGACACAATCAGCTGAAAAGGATAGTTCCAGGGGCCGATAATCAGCACCACGCCCCTGGGCTCGGGCTGCACCCAGGCCGAACCGGGCAGCTGGCTCAGGGGCAGCGAGGCCTTGCGGGGCTTGACCCAGCGGTGCAGATGCTTGATGACATAGTCCAGCTCGCTGATCGCCCCGATTTCAAAGTAGCCCTCAAACTCGGGGCGGCCCAGATCGTGCTTGACCGCGTCGATAATATCGGCTTGGTATTTGAGAATCGCAGCCCGCAGCGCCTTCAGCCGTTCGAGGCGAAAGTCGAGGCTGCGGGTGGCCCCGCTGGCCCAGTAGTCCCGCTGGCGGCGCAGCAGGTCAGCAGCGGGGATGGGGGCGGCAAGGGTAGTCATGGTCAATCTCTGAAAAGGGGCGGGCTCTGGCAGGGGGTGGGGCTAACCCATCTGCTTTATCCTACAAGAGAGCCACCTAAGGATTGGGACGTTGTACCATGCTGAAATCGGTTTTTCGCCTCGGGTTCGGGGTCGCTCTGGTTATGATGACTCTGCTGGGCCACGCATACCCCAGCGCTGCTGTTTCTTTGGATGATGGGCCTATGGGTGTTCTACCGTTTATTGGCAATTTGGCGGGCCAGCGCCCCACAACGCTAGGGGTGAAAGACGGCAAGCTATCGCCTTGTCCTGACTCCCCCAACTGCGTCGTCAGCCAGGGAGACGCCGATGCCGAACACGCGATCGCTCCCTTACCCTACAGCGGCGACCCCGCCCAGGCCATGGCGCTGCTAGAGGCGGTGATCACCGCCATGCCACGCACCGCAATTATTGAAAAAACCGATCGCTACCTCTACGCCGAGTTCACCAGCAAGCTAATGGGCTTTGTGGACGATGTGGAGTTTTACCTCGACCCAGCCACGCCCGAAATTCAGGTGCGATCGGCGTCGCGCCTGGGCAAGTCTGACCTGGGGGCCAACCGCCAGCGCATCGAGGCCATTCGCCAGGCACTGGCTTCGGCGGCGATCGCCGAATAGAACGGACTTGTACAAATCCTGTCTGTGTCCCCCCCGATTTGCGGGGGCATTGCAGTGCAATGCTCCCTACCGGGTATCGGTTCGCAGCGGAGTTGTGTGAGTCGGACTTGGTGCTAATCCTTAAAGATGGCGTTTTCCAGCTGCTGAAGGGCAACTTCTAAATCGTCGTTGACGATCTGCTCGTCGAACTCGGCAGCTGCGTCAATTTCGACCAAGGCCCGCTGAAGTCGCCGGGCGATCGCCTCGTCGGCATCTTTCCCCCGCAGGCGAATGCGGCTTTCTAGTTCTTCTAACGAGGGGGGCAGCACAAATAGCTGAAGCGCGTTGGGGAAGGTTTCGCGCACCTGGCGGGCACCCTCTAGCTCAATTTCTAAAATTACCCACTGACCCGCCTCGATTTCTTTCATCACCGGGGTCTTTGGGGTGCCGTAGAGGTTGCCCGCAAACTCGGCCCACTCCAGCAGTTCCCCCTGCTCGACCATGGCGTGAAACTCGTCGCGGCTGACGAAGTAGTAGTCTTGGCCGTTGACCTCGCCGGGGCGGGGCGATCGCGTGGTGGCCGACACCGACAGCTTGAGCGCCGGGTAGCGGTGGCGCAGCGCCCGCAGCAGCGTCCCCTTGCCTACCCCGCTGGGGCCGGTAAACACAATCAGCCGACCTCGGCGCGGGGTAAATTCGGCGGCGGTTTCGAGGCTGAGGGTCTCTGGGCTGAGGGTGTCTAGCGGGGTTGGGGTGCTGACGGTCATGGCGGCGGTGGTATGGCTAAGATTTTCTATTCTAGTGAACCCAGCGGCGAGGAAAGTCTAAATTCATCTGGAATTTAGACCGTCGGCGGATCAAACAGCACCGTGGTCATGTAGCGCTCGGCCCAGGCGTCGCCAAAGGCTTTTTCGAGCACCCGCCGGGTTTTGTCGTTCTTTTGCTGCTGCTCGCAATAGTGGCGCTGGCCCGCCAGAATGCTCTCTAGCTGCGCTGGCGTGGCCGGGGTGGCGATCGCCTGCTGGCAGTGCAGGGTCAGGTAGGTAACAATCAAATCGACAAAGGCAGTTTCTTCGTCGGGGCGGGTGGGGCGAATAAACCGGCAGTAGGGCGAAAAAATGGTGCCCCAGCCCGGCAGGTCGCGCTCTTCGGCAAAGCTCTGGGTCGGCAGGGCCTCTAGGGCAGCGGTATAGCCCTCGGGTAGGGCGCTGCCCACGGGCGACAGGTCGATAATGGCGGCGCTAATTTGCCCGCGCCCACCCACCAGGTCACAGCCAAACATTGGCAGGGCGTACTCAGGCCGGGGAAACATGACGCAGTGCAAAATATCCAGGTTGTTGCCGACGCGGGCCAGCTCCAGGTGCAGCTTGCGGAACTGGGGGGTCTGGTAGCACTGGTTTTCAATGGTGAGCCGTTCGCCCTCTAGGCGGCCCTCGATGTAGCCGAGATCGTCTGGCAGGCGGTAGGGCGATAGGTCGAGATACTGCTGCCAGGTGGCTTCAATGCGATCGGCCAGGCCCCGAATCATCGGGTGCTGCTGGTCGCGTAGAGAGGTTGGAGTTGGGGCTACCATAACACCCGGTAAGAATGTAGTGAGTTCTCAGCATACCAGCCAGGGTTAGCATCCTAAACGCCGCCGTCCCCCTATCCAGCTACAATTTGGCCACGGGCGTGATTTACGTTAATTGCTAAAGGTGCCACCGCTGTGAAGCTGATCGACTGGATAAACCTGGTTGCCCTAGGCATTGTCCTAATAATTGTGTGGCAGTTTCGCCAGATTGTTTTACTGATGTTTGCGGCGGTGGTGATCACCATTGCCCTGAATAGTCTGGTGCGATTTTTCTCGCGGGTGTACGGCTGGCCGCGCGATCGCTCCGTGCTAGTCACGGCGGCCCTGGTGCTGCTGGGCAGCTTTATTCTTCTGGGGCTGGTGCTGCCCCTGTTTGTCAGCCAGTTTCAAGAGCTGCTGCTGCTCACGCCCAAGGGGTTTGATCAGTTGGGCATTTGGTTCGACGCCTTTCAGGCCAGCCCGCCCGACTGGTTCCCCGAACGCGATTTGCGGGTGATCCCGGCCCTGCCTGACCTGCTGCGTCAGGCGGCGTCGATTGGCTCGACTGTCTTTGGCAACTTTTTAACGTTTTTCTCCAGCTCGGTGGCAATTTTGCTCCAGCTGCTGCTGCTGCTGGTGCTCACCTTAATGATGCTGGGCAACCCGCAGGCCTACCGCAAACTGCTGCTGCGGCTATTTCCGTCGAGCTACCGTCGCCGGGCTGACGAAATTTTGACCAAGTGCGAGCGATCGCTGATGTTTTGGCTGGGCGGGGTGGCGCTGAGCTCCATCTTTGTGGCCACGATCAGCTTTACCGGGCTGGTGCTGCTGGGGGTGCCCTACGCCTTTGCCCACGCAGTGCTGGCGGGGCTGTTTAACTTTATTCCCAACCTGGGGCCGACCCTGAGCGCTGTGTTTCCGGTGTTTGTGGCGCTATTGCAGTCGCCGGGCAAGGCCCTGGCGGTGATTGTGCTCTATATACTCATTCAAAACATCGAGAGCTATTGGTTTTCGCCCATGGTGATGCAGAAGCAGGTGTCGCTGCTGCCCGCCGCTACCCTGGTGTCTCAAATCTTTTTTGCCACCTTCCTTGGCCCCGTAGGGCTGGTGTTGGCCCTGCCTCTGGCGGTAGTCTGCAAAACCTGGATCGAGGAAGCCTGGATTATTGACGTGCTGGATCGGGCTGGAGACGGCGCGATCGAGGTCTCATCCGAGCCAGTCGGGCTCAACCCGGCAAGGGAACGGTCAGAGGCCGCCCTAGCGCCCGAGGACAGATGAGTCAGCGTCTACTGCCCAGGGTGGGAACCCCTTAGATACTGCATAATGGCCCTATGCTAAGCGTTATTATTCCGGCCTACAACGCTGAGAGCACTCTCTCGGCGCAGCTCGATGCCCTGGTCCAGCAGGAATTCTCTGGCCCCTGGGAGATTGTGGTAGGCGACAACGGCTCTACCGACGGCACCCTGGCTATTATTCGGCGCTACCAGCAGACCATGCCCCAGCTCAAGGTGGTGGATGCTTCGGCCCAGCGCGGGGCTGCCCACGCCCGCAATATGGCCTGCGCCCAGGCCCAGGGCGACGCGCTGCTGTTTTGTGATGCTGACGATGTCGTCACCTCCGGCTGGGTAGCCGCAATGGCGACCGCTCTGGAGACCCACGATCTGGTCTGCGGTCGGCGCGAGATGACGCAGCTCAACGATCGCAACGAGTTTTCTGCCGCGCTGACCAGCATTGAGGGCACCGGGAAGCTCTACCACCCGTTTCGGCCCTTTGGGGCGGCCAGCAACCTGGCGGTCAAGCGGGTACACCACGAGGCGGTGGGCGGGTTTGATGGGCAGTTATTGGCGCTGCAAGACATCGACTACTGCTGGCGCATTCAGGCCCTGGGAGTAGAGCTGCACGAAGTCAAAGATGCGGTGGTGAATTTTCGCTTTCGGGGCGATGTGCGGTCTAACTTTCGACGGCTGAAAAAGTTTGGCTACTACTCGGCCCGGCTGTACCGCAAGCACTGGGCCTACGGCTTTCCGAAGGGAATGCTGTTCAAGTGTTTTTTGGCGCTGCCGCTGGTTCCAGTGAAATTTGTAGTGCGGGTGCGCGATCGCCCCACGCTCTTTCTCTGGTTTCTGAATATGGGCTGGGCCTTAGGCTACTGGCACGCCTGGCTCGATATGGCGAAGGAGGCGGTGGTGGCCCGGCTGAGCGGCGGTAAGCCCGACCCAGAACTGTCGGCGGGCTAGAAATATTTTCCAAGTAAAAAGGGATTGGGGTGTCATCGAGCCCCAATCCCTTTTTGTTTAACCCTTAGCTAGCGAATCTAACGCCTAGGCATCATCTAGCGCGGCGATGCCGGGCAGCTCTTTGCCTTCGAGCAGCTCTAGGCTAGCGCCGCCGCCCGTGGAGATGTGGCTCATTTTCTCGGCCACGCCTACCTTCTCGACCGCCGCCACTGAGTCGCCGCCGCCGATGATGGTGGTGACGCCAGTGCCGGTGAGGTCGGCTAGGGTGTGGGCGATCGCCTCGGTGCCCGCCGCAAACTTGTCGAACTCAAACACGCCCATGGGGCCGTTCCAGATCACCGACTTGCACTGCTTCAGCGCGTCTTGGAACACCTTGATCGAGTCGGGGCCGATGTCGAGACCCATCCAGCCGTCGGGAATCGCCTCGATGCTGACGGTTTGGCTGTTGGCGTCGGGGGCAAAGTTGTCGGCCAGCACCACGTCGGTGGGCAGCAGCAGGTCAACGCCCTTTTCTTTGGCCTTGGCTTCTAGGGATTTGGCCAGCTCTAGCTTGTCTTCTTCTACGAGGGATTTACCGACGTTGAGGCCGCGAGCCTTGTAGAAGGTGAAGATCATGCCGCCGCCAATCAGCAGCTTGTCAACCTTGTCGAGCAGGGTCTCGATCACGCCGATTTTGCTAGAGACCTTAGAGCCGCCGATGATCGCCGCCAGGGGCCGCTGGGGATTTTCGATCGCCGCCTGGAGATACTGAAGCTCTTTTTCAATCAGGTAGCCCGCTACGGAGGGGCTGAGGTACTTGGTCACACCCTCGGTGGAGGCGTGGGCGCGGTGGGCGGTGCCAAAGGCATCGTTCACATAGAGGTCGGCGTTGGCGGCCAGCTGTTTGGCAAACTCAGGGTCGTTGGCCTCTTCGCCCGCGTAGAAGCGCACATTTTCGAGCAGGGCCACCTGGCCGTTAGACATTCCATCAATGGCGGCGGCGACTTCGGCACCGATGCAGTCGTCGCATTTAATCACCTCTTGGCCCAGCAGCTCGCTGAGGCGAGTTGCGACGGGGGTGAGGCGCATGCTCTCGACCACCTGGGCCTTGGGGCGACCAAAGTGGCTGGTGAGAATCACCTTGGCCCCTTTGCCAGTGAGATCTTGAATCGTGGGCAGGGCGGCCCGAATGCGGGTGTCGTCGGTAATCGCACCCTGGTCGTCGAGGGGTACGTTGAAGTCGGCCCGCACCAATACCCGCTTACCCGAAAGGTCGGCTGCCGTTAGGCTCGCCACCGATTTTTTAACCACGCTATATACCTCCTAAAAACGGTTTAAGACTCTGCATTTATTACGTTATGCAGCGCACGGGTGGCGGCGGCCCCAACCTTGACTAAGGTAGATTTGAGGGAACGGTGCAGCCCAGCCCAGGTGCTGTGTCTGTCGTAATATTTACCTATTGCCGCCCTCATTTTACCGGAGTGTGAGTTCCCTTCGATACGCCATGTTCAAGACGGTTTTATTTCCCATCGACATGAGTTCTGAGGCGCAGCAGGCGGCTCCTAAGGTGGCTGAGCTGGTCAAAACCCACCAGAGTCGGCTGGTTTTGCTGTCGGTCGTTGAACCGAGGGAGGAGGCGAGTCAGCCTTCGGCCCAGTCGTCGCCCGAGGCGGTGGCTAAGCTGCTGGGGCAGGCCAAGGCCCTGTTTGCGGCCCAGAGCATTGAGACCGAAGTGATTGAGCGCGAGGGACAGCCCGCCTTTGTAATCTGCGATGTGGCCGACGAACTCAACGCCGATCTCATTGTGATGGGCTGCCGGGGCGTGGGCCTGATTGAAGACGTGCAGAATGAGAGTGTCACCATGCGGGTGATCAACCTGTCGCCCTGTCCGGTGCTGATTATTCCTTAGGGGCGTTGGCCCTGCAAGTTTGATCAAGAACATGCCCCACTGACTTTGATTAGACAGTGGGGCAATTGGGGTTGGCGGATTTGGTTTTGCCGTTAGATGGCGGCTTCGGCGGGGGCTTTTTTGCGGGGCTGGCGATCGAAGCGCTGGCCCAGATCTTCGACTAGGGCGTCGAGGCCGCTGCCGTCGCCGTGGGCTTTGGCGTGGCGATAGACCTGGAGGGCGGCGGTAAAGGCGTCGCTGCCGACAGCGGCAAGGGTGTCGTCGAGGTCGGCCTGGAGCTGGGCGATCGCCATAGCCAGGGGGTAGATGGTCTCAAACAGGTGGACGTCGCGCTGGAGTTCGGCGATGTCGAAGGAGCGAGGCAAAAAGTCGGGGTGCTGGATGGCGACATCGAGAGCTTTTTGTACAAAGGCGCGGCTTTTGTCGCCCATTTTGGGCATGGATTTTTTCAGTTTGGGGGCTACGTCGATGACGAAGGGGAGCCGATCGCGGATCAGGGCGATCGCACCCATGATCGCGTCGCGGTCTTGCAGGGAAAGGGTGGCGCTGATGTAGTTGCTGGTCATAAGGTTGGTGCCTCTCAAGATGGTTTTCTCAAGATTCCCAGCTACAAATACAAAATCTTTATAGAGATTGGAATTTCTCCTTCACCCGTAGTGCATTTAAGTTTTATTGGTATCGCAAGTTGCAGTTGGTTGCGACAAAAGCTCATAGCCCTCTTACTTTACTATAGATAAGTGCCTTCACCTAGGCACGGGTGACACCAGGCAGGGCAAACGCATACTCCGATATTCTCGCAGTAAGACCCGCTTTGGAGTACCTTATTGCGAAAATATCGGCATTTTACAGGCTGCTGATCGTTGAACTCCTGATTCCTTCGTTGGCCCTGAATTAGTATGCGTTTGCCCTGTGACACCAGGCAGGGCAAACGCATACTCCAATATTTTCGCAGTAAGATCAGCTTTGGGATGAATTATTGCGAAAATATCGGTATCTTACAGGCTGCTGATCGTTGAAACTCTTATTTTTCGTTATCTCTAAATCAGTATGCGTTTGCCCTGTGACACCAGGAAACCACTCGAGAAACTAATCGAATGAGGCACCATCTTTGAAGTTTTCAAAGATGGCAGCTACGGGAACACGAGTGCCACGAAATACTCACTTACCGCTGACTTTATCTGGGCTGCGTTCCAAGATGTGGCTCAAGGGAGTGGTTCTATCTATTTGACTTACCGTTTTTTTTATTGTAGTAGGCTAGCGGAGGGGGTTGCGGGTTGTGGGGGATGGTGAGGGCGCGACAGCAACCTACGCGGAAGGGGATGCTGGCGGGGGGAGAAACCGGGTTTCTTGGATGGGGTGTGGGGGCTAGGCTGGAGGCAAAGAAACCCGGTTTTTGGCGACAGCCATACCCGTTTTAACTAGCGGCATCCAGAGCTGTTTGAACCCTTGCAACCCATCCTTTCAGATTTTGAGTGTTGGGATGCGCTGGGCCTAGTTTCGCTTCATAAATGAGCAGCGCTTCTAGAAGCAGCGATTTCGCCTCTTCTAAACGCCCCTGGTTACATCTCAATGCGCCAAGGTTCCATAGACTACCAGCCACATCGGGATGGGCCTCGTCGAGGAGCTGTTTCCTCAGCGCTAGCGCCTCTTGGTAGAGCGGTTCCGCCTCGCTGTAGCGTCCCTGCGAATAGTACAAGAGCGCAAGATTGTTCAGGCTTTGGGCGACATCGGGATGAGCCTCGCCAAGGAGCTGTTTCCTCAGCGCCAGCGCCTCTTGGTAGAGCGGTTCCACCTCGCTGTAGCGTCCCTGCGAATAGTACAAGAGCGCAAGGTTGTTCAGGCTGGTGGCGACATCGGGATGGGTCTTGCCGAGGAGCTGTTTCCTCAGCACCAGCGCCTCTTGGTAGAGCGGTTCTGCCTCGCTGTAGCGCCCCTGCGATTCGTACAAGGTCGCGAGATTGTTCAGGCTGGTAGCGACATCGGGATGGGTCTTGCCGAGGAGCTGTTTTATCAGCGCCAGCGCCTCTTGGTAAAGCGGTTCCGCCTCGCTGTAGCGCCCCTGCGAATAGTACAAGCCCGCGAGATTGCTCAGGCTTTGAGCCACAGAGGGATGGGCCTCGCCGAGGAGCTGTTTCATCAGCGCCAGCGCCCGTTGGTAGAGCGGTTCCGCCTCGCTGTAGCGCCCCTGCGATCGATATAAGCCCGCGAGATTGTTCAGGCTGGTCGCAACAGCGAGATGGGCCTCGCCGAGGCGATCGTGCCCGCTTTGCAATGCCATTTCAAACCACGGCTGGGCCTCGCGAAAAGCTCCCTGGCTGTAGTAAAACAACCCAACACTATTGGCAGGGTCGATAACATTCTCATCAATTAAAAACCGCTGCCAGGTCGTTGCGGCCTCTTCAATGTGGGGAATCAGCGGTATGAGCCGCAATATGTCATTCTGAGTCTGAGTTTGACCAATTTGGTTAGCAGCTTGAGCAATGGCCTTGCAATAGCTCTGTTGAAGGCGTGCAGTGCTATCTAAGTCAGCAAACCGCACCCGCAAAAATTCTTGAATCAGCGGATGCAGCTGATAAACATCTTGATCGACGCGCTGTAGCAAACTGTTTTGCAGCAGCTTATTGCGCTGCTGTCGCAGGGTAGACGTTGGCACGTCAGCCAAACAGGTCTGCACCCACTCCCAAGCAATAGGCGTTGCGGCAAACAAACTTAGCAGAGTGGCGAGGGTTTGGCTGGCTTTGTCTAATCGCCGCAGGCTCAGCTCAAACGCTGCGGCTACCCCTAGCTTTGCCGTCATGGTAGCCGCAGACTCGTCTTTTAGCAGGGCATAGGCATAGGTACGCATCTCATCTAGCTCGGCCTGCACCTCTACAATGGTCAAGTCTTCATCTAGCTCCAGGTAGCGACCCACCAGTTCCAGCGCTAGGGGCAAGTGCCCCAGCCGGGCGCAAAGGGCTACGGCCTCAGTTAATTGAGCATTGATGCGCTTTGCCCCCACAACAGAGCGCAGTAGATCTAGCGCTGCCTCTAAACTAAGCACGTCGAGTTCTAGGCTAGCCAGCCCTGAAAGGCGCTGCCGAGTGGTGAGCAGCACTCGGCAGCGCCTTTCAGGCGGCAGGTAGGGTTCAATTTGACCGTAGTCAGCCACATCGTCGTAGACAACCAGCATGGCAGCAGGGGCCAGGGGCCATTGTGCCCACACATACTTCACCTGGTCAGCCAGTTCACCCTCAGGGGGTGACATGCCCACTGATTTTGCAAACCCGACAATCTGGCTACCGACATCTTGCTCTCTGGCCTGGAGCCAACAAATGCCGCCGGGGTAGGTGCCTTGATCTCGGTGGTACAGCGCGTATTGCAGGGCCAGCTCGGTTTTGCCAATACCACCCATACCGCGAACGGCGATAATGGCAATGCAATCCGATTCATGCAGTTGGGTGTGAATTCGGTCGAGGTCGGTATCGCGGCCCACAAATTTTTTAGTGCCGCTGCGGGGCAAGTTGTTGGGGATGCCGCTGATTTGGGGCTGCTGCCGTTCTGTAATGAGCTTGTTTAGCACCGCTTCTAGCGCCGCCGCATCTACATGAAGCTGGTCGCCAACATAGGCGATGCCACCCTGCACCATGACCTGATACCCCTTGGCCTGCCCCAGGTTGATCTGCGTGAGGGGTGCCCCCTGTAATGCGGCCAACCACTGTTCCAGGTCAGCATCGGGCAGGTCGTTCAGAATGGCCTGGATTTGAGCTTTGGGGTTGGGCATGGGTGGGAGCAGGGGGCGCCTGTCGTTACCAAAGGTGGTGGTGGGCAGTGCCCACCCTAAGGGGTGGTAGGTGGGGTGTTGTGAATGTTGATGTCGCCGATGTAGGCGGTGCCGCCTTCAACTTTGGTTTGCCAGCCTTTAGCGTTGTCGTAGTTGGTTTGAGTCATGGTGCTCTGGTCAATGAGCTTGCCTGCGTTAATTTCTTGGGCCAGTACCTGAAGGTCTTGGGCAAAGCTGGGATCTTCATCCATTGCCACTTGCAGGTAGGCGGCGATTTGGTTCACCTGCTCTGGGGTAATTTTGGCAGTTTTGTCGAGGGTGGTTTTAACCTCCTCAATGCGGGGCTTGCCGCTGAGCTTTGACCAGATGCGCTTCAGCAAAATATCCATTTTGGCGATCGCCTCGGTCGAGAATTTCTTGGCCAGTTCCCCAGCCGCCGAGTCAATAAACTTTTGAAACGCCAGAGATGCGATCGCACTGGCGGTAATGGTCGTAACGGGGTCAGTCATACCGGGTTCCTGCCAGTTCTGTACTCTGTCTTCAACCCCGGAAGTCGAGATTCCGAGGAATTTAACCCAAGTGTCGAGTAATTTTCTCGAAACGTCGAGTTATTTGCTCCAGATGCCGAGTTGTTTTCTCGAAGCACCGAGTAATTTTCTCGGCACGCCGAGCGATCTGCTCCAGATGCCGAGTTGTTTTCTCGGAATGCCGAGTGATTTTCTCGGAATGCCGAGTTATTTTCTCGGTGCGCCGAGTTAATTACCCCAAACGCCGAGTTATTTTCCTGAAAGGCCGAGTCTTTTTGCTGAAACGTCTTAAAAGCAGGGGCGATCACCCCACTCAGCTTGCCGCAAATCTATCAGGCAAGTCCTTTAGCTCCTTGCCATGCTCCACTAGCAGGGCATCTAGCGCCTTCATTTGGGCAATGGTGAACGATGGCACGCTATCGCCAGTCTCCCATCGGCTAATAGTGCGGGCTGAAGTGCCAATTCTGCGGGCAAAGTCTTCCTGAGACATGCCCATCTCTTCCCGCAATTTCCTAAGTGGCGATTCTTCCATTTCAGCCGCAGTTTGCCTTGTCATCCAGTGAGAGAACAAGACAAGCTGTCTAGACAGCTTGACAAATAGACGAGTTGTCTAGACAATGTGTCTAGTTACTAATCAGCAGAGAACCCGGCATCCATCGAGCGCTGAGGTGCGTGAGTTCCTGCTGTCGTGCCCCATTCTACCGTTACCCACCATGTTCTTTTGCCATCAGCGATCGCGGGGGCTAGTTTTTGCTGCCCGTGGGGTCGCCAAAAAGCTGTGGCCGGGTGGTGGGCAGTGCCCACACTACGCTTCGTTGTGCTGTTGAGGACTTTCTAAATGTTGCAAGCTCAATCTTATTTGCCGTCCTACCTCCAGGGGACAGCACAGACCCCGCTGCCGACAATTCCTATACCCGTGGTAACTCACCGCCGCCTGCGGCACTACCTGGTCGGCTCCCCCGACGACACCCAGCACGCCATCGATCGCCTGCACCTGCTCGGCTACCTAGAGCGCGTCAGCTGGAGCCATGCGATCGACATTCCCGAAAACGGCCTGATCATTCGCCCCGATGTCGGCGATGTGCTGCGCTACAGCCAGCGCGACCGCCCCACCACCTAAGCTAAAACGGCACAGCAGAGTCTAGGTTGATCGCATCCTTCTTATGAGGATGAACAAATTGCAGCCTTTGAGCATGCAGGTGCAGCCGCTGCCCCGGTTCACTCTGGCCATAGAGGCGATCGCCCCAAATCGGCGCATTCAACCCCTGGGCGGCATGGACGCGAATCTGGTGGGTGCGCCCCGTCAGCGGGTAGAAGTCGATTCGCGTCAACGCTCCCTCGCGGCCCAGCACCTCGCGGCCCAGCACCTCAAACTTGGTTTGGCTGGGTTTGCCCTGCTGCCAATTCACCTGTTGCCAGGGCCGCTGCGTCGGGTCGCCCCACAGCGGCAGGTCAATCATCCCCGACGATGCAGCCACATTCCCCACCGCGATCGCCTGGTAGGTCTTCTGCACCTGGCGCTGCTCAAACTGCTGGCTGAGCTGGCGGTGAGTGGCGGCATCCAACGCCAGCACCAGCACCCCAGAGGTGTCTTGGTCGAGTCGATGCACGGGTTGCAAAAACGCTCCCTCGGGCAGGGCCGATTCGCGAAGCGTTCGGGAACCGACTCGGAACGAGTATCCCGATGGGAATCGCAGGCGGGTGAGCACGCTGTCTTGGCGATCGCGGTAGCGCCCCGGCACCGACAGCAGCCCCGCCGGTTTATCCACCACAATCATCCACGGGTCTTGGTACAGAACAGTAATCTCAAACCCTAATTGAATGCCCCCCGTTTGTGGGGGTTGTAGGGGCGCAGCGTGCTGCGCCCCTACGGGGATGTCTGCCGAGCCCAGCACCTGGGCCGACAATCCCGACAGCAGAAACCCCATGATTGGCTGGCAGCGATCGGCGCAGGCTCCATAAAACTCGCCCGGCTGCTTATCGCCCTGGGCCGGCCCCCACCAAAACTCGGCCATCGCCAGGGGCACCAGGCCAAGCTGAGCCGCCGCGTGCAGCAGCTTAGGAGCACAGCAGTCGCCCGTGCCCGTAGGCAGATTGCCCTGCACCGCTAGATTCTGGATGGCCAAAGATTCGCCCGCAAAGTTGGTGAGGGTATAGGCGGCGTGCATCTCGGCCTGGAGCTGGCAGGAGAGATCGCGTCGCCGCTGCCTGAGGGCGACGATTTCCGCATCGGCAGATTGAAGGTTGGCTTCTAAGGGGGCGAGGCGATCGCGCCACTGCTGCTTAAACTGTCGCAGCTCGGCCTTATCGCCCCGGCTCTCCTGCTCCAGCGCCGCTAGGGCATCCGTAAGCGCATCTCCAGTGAGGGTGCGGGCCAAGGTCTGGCGCTGAAGGTCGCGGGCCTGTTTGCGATCGCGGTGCCGTTGGTTGAGTAGGGTGCGATCGCGGGCCTGCTCCTCCTGCAATCGAGCGACGGTCTCCCGCTCGGGCTGCCGCTGCAAAACCAGCAGACGGTCTTTGATGGCCCCCAGCTCACTGAGGGTGCGAGCCTCTTGCAGCGCCACTTGCGATCGCCCCGGTATCGGCGGCACCCAGCCAGGCACCCGCTCTTGCCCCTGCCACAGCCCCGAAAATGCTTTCAGCACCCCGGTTTTCCCCTCGGGCGATCGCACCACCAGCACCCCAAACATCTTGCCCTCGGTGGCGTGAGCCTCGCCGAGCTGTGCCATAAGTGCCTGGGCGATCGCCCGAGCCAGCGCCGTGCGGGGCAGTCGGTAGTGCTGCCCCGTGCGGGGACAGTAGCCCTGATAGTAGTAGTCAGGCGCCCCTAGGTCAGCCAGCTGCACCCTATCTAAAAAGGCATCTAGGGCATGAAAAGGTAGGTCAGGCACGGTCAGAAAAGTCTCTAATCCTTCTGACTATAGAGCCTTCACCTAGCGCCATGATTTCCATCTAAGTGAAGAGCAAGATCTATCTAAGAGGAGATTGGTGATTAATTTGGCGCTGATAAAGTAACGGAGCATGATGCTTCGCTTGGGTTACATCCCAGTTTCGCAAACAGCCCTCATCCCCCAGCCCCTTTTCCCAAAACAGGAGAAGGGGATCGGCTTCAAAGTCCTCTCCCGCTTTGGGAGAGGGGTTTAGGGTGAGGGCTAGGCATCGCCCCCTACCTTCGCCCCCAAAAGATTATTCCCATGAGATCAGACCTCAAAGTTGGAGCCATTCTCCACAGCAATGGACAGTGCCGTTTTACACTTTGGGGGCCTGAGCTAGACTCGGTCGAGCTACGTCTACTCTCGCCTAAGAAAGCCGCTTTTTCTATGCAGAAAAGCGAGGAAGGCTACTGGACTACCACGGTCGAGAATGTGGCGGAAGGTACACAGTATATGTACTACATTGATCAAGCCGATCTGCGGCCCGATCCGGCGTCGTATTACCAGCCCGAGGGGGTGCACGGCCCCTCGGCGGTGGTTAACCTCAATACTTACCGGTGGGGCGACAGCGCCTGGCAAAATATTCCCTGGTCAGACTATGTCATCTACGAGCTGCACATCGGCACCTTTACCGCCGAGGGTACCTTTGACTCGGCGATCGCCCAGCTAGCCGACCTTAAAGCATTGGGCATCACCGCCGTCGAAATTTTGCCCGTGGCGCAGTTCCCCGGCGAGCGCAACTGGGGCTACGACGGCGTGTTCCCTTACGCCACCCAAAACTCCTACGGCGGCCCCAACGGCCTCAAGCGCCTAGTCGATGCCTGCCACCAGGAAGGGCTGGCGGTGATTCTCGACGTGGTCTACAACCACCTGGGGCCAGAGGGCAACTACACCGGCAGCTACGGCCCCTACACCACCGACAAGTACAACACCCCCTGGGGCAATGCCATCAACTTTGATGACACCTGGTGCGACGGGGTGCGGCACTACTGCATTCAAAACGCCCTCTACTGGCTGCGCGAGTTTCACATCGATGGGCTGCGGCTCGACGCCATTCACGCCATCTACGACTTTAGCGCCAAGCACCTGCTGGCCGAGATGGCTGAGGCGGTAGCTGCGCTGTCTGACCAGCTGGGCAAGCCTCATTACGTCACCGCCGAAAGCGACCTCAACGACACCCGCATTATTCGCCCCGTTGAGCAGGGGGGCTTTGCCCTCACCGCCCAGTGGAGCGACGACTTTCACCACGCGCTGCACACCCTCATTACCGGCGAACGCTACGGCTATTACCAAGATTTTGGCACCTGCGAAGCCCTGGCGACCGCCATTCGCGATCGCTTTGTCTATAGCGGCACCTATTCGCCCTTTCGGCGGCGGCGGCACGGCAACTCGGCCACCGATCTGCTCTCTGACCAGTTCATTGTCTGCGCCCAAAACCACGACCAAATTGGCAATGCTAAGGGCTGCGATCGCCTCTCTAAACTCGTGCCCTTTGATGCCCTGAAACTGACGGCGGGGGTGCTGCTGACCTCCCCCTACATTCCCCTAATTTTTATGGGCGAAGAATACGGCGAAGAAGCCCCCTTTAACTACTTCATTGACCACAGCGACCCCGAGCTAATTGAGGCCGTCTTTGAAGGGCGCAAACGCGAATTTAAAGAGGCCCACGGCTTTGGCGAACCCGCCCCCGCCCACGAGGTTGCCACCTACAAAGCGTCCAAATTGAACTGGCACCTGCGCGGCGAAGGGCAGCACAAAACGTTGTTGAACTACTACCAACGCCTGCTAGAGCTGCGGAGACAGCTCAAGCTCAATGTGCCGTCCTACTCTAAAGATATGGAGATTAGCAGCGAAGAAGACACGAAGGTGATTGTCTACCGCCGGGCGATCGCCGACGGACAGCTGCTCTGCCTGATGAACTTCCACCAGAGCGTCAGCGTAATTGACCTGGCACCCCCCCAGCAGCCCTGGGTGCTCACCCTCGACTCAGCCACCGACGAGTGGGATGGCCCCAGCTCGGCACTCCCTTCAAAAATTACTGAAGCGCAGTCCCTAGAGCTGGCCCCACTGAGTTTTGTCCTCTACTCAGCGACATAACAGAGGTTGACTCTCTCAACGCTCTGGTTTATACCAAGTCCAGCCCAAGAGCTATAGTTCTTCTACAGGTAAAACTCCAAGTCTGGATCTGGAACAGGTTATTTAGTCGTTCATCCTTTCTGAGTTCGCCATGCGTATCCCCACTGCGACCTATCGGCTTCAGTTCAACCCAGACTTTGGGTTTGCTGCGGCCCAAGACATTGTGGAATATCTCAAAACCCTGGGGGTTTCGGATATCTACGCCTCACCCATTTTCAAAGCGCGCAAGGGCAGCACCCACGGCTACGACGTGGTTGACCCCACCCAGCTCAACCCCGAACTGGGGGGCGAGGCGGCGTTTGAGCCCCTGAGCGACACAGTGCGCCACCACGGCCTGGGCTGGCTGCAAGACATTGTGCCCAACCACATGGCCTACGACGGCCAAAACCCCTACCTCATGGATGTCATGGAGTATGGGCCTGACTCAGAATATTTCAACTTTTTCGACATCGAGTGGGAAGGGCCAGAGGAGCTGGGCGGGCGAGTCTTGGCCCCCATGCTGGGGGATTTTTACGATCGCTGCCTAGAGCGGGGCGAAATTCAGCTCAGCTACGACGAGGGGGGGCTGAGCGTCAACTATTTTGGCCTGCGGTTTCCGGTGCGGGTTGAGTCCTACGGGCGGTTTTTGAGCTACCAGTCGGGGCGGCTGGCCCAGCAGCTCGACAAGAGCGATCGCACCTACGTCAAAATCTCGGGCATTCTCTACCTGGTCAAAAATGCGATCGTCGATCTCAAGGGGCGCGAGTACCGCGACCAGGCCCAGTTTGCCAAGGGGCTGCTGTGGGATGTGTACCAGGAGAGCGACGCCGTCCGCGAGTTTATCGACCAAACCCTGGTGATTTTTAACGGCACCCCCGACCAGCCCAGCAGCTTTGATCTGCTTGACGAGCTGCTCTCAGAGCAGTTCTACCGCCTGTCGTTTTGGAAGGTGGGGGCTGAAGAACTCAACTACCGCCGCTTCTTTACCGTCAATGAGCTGATCTGCCTCAAAATCGACAACCAGGAAGTCTTTGACCAAACCCACGAGCTGATCTGCAAGCTGGTCAAAACCGGCCAGTTTACCGGCGTCAGAATCGACCACATCGACGGCCTCTACGACCCTATGCACTACCTAGAGCGGCTGCGCCACCGCATGGGCGACACCTATATCGTCATCGAAAAAATTCTGGAGGACGAAGAGACCCTGCCCAGCGACTGGCCGATTCAGGGCACGTCTGGCTACGACTCGCTGATTCAGCTCAACGGCGTTTTTTGTCAGCAAAACAATCAAGATGCCTTTACCCACATCTATCAACAGCTGACCGGCGAAAGCACCCCCTACCCAGAGCTGGTGGCCGCTAAAAAGCGGCTGATTGCCGAGACTAACCTGGTCGGTGATATCAACAACCTGGCGCGGTTTCTCAAGCGCGTCTGCCAGCAGTATCGCTACGGCCGCGACCTCACCCTCTACGGTCTGCGCACCGCCATTGAAGAGGTGCTGATTGCCTTCCCGATCTACTGCACCTACGTCAACCAGGAGAAGATTTCTGAGCGCGACATGGCCTACGTGCAGGAGGCGATCGAGGCCGCCCGCAAGCGCATTCCCCAGCTGATCAACGAGCTGAACCTGATCGAGCGCTTCCTATCGCTCAACTTCGAAGGCTCGCTGCCGGAGGAAGAAAAAGCCCAGTGGCTGCACTTCGTCATGCGCCTGCAGCAGTTTACCGGCCCGCTGATGGCCAAGGGGCTAGAAGACACCCTGTTCTACGGCTACAACCGTTTTATTAGCCTGAACGAGGTGGGCGGCACGCCGGGGCACTTTGGCCTCTCGATGCGGCAGTTTCACCAGCGGCAGCAGCAGCGGCAGCACCAGTGGCCCCACGCGATGAACGCCAGCTCGACCCACGACACCAAGCGCAGCGAAGATGTGCGAGCCCGGCTCAACGTGCTCTCTGAACTGCCCAGCGAGTGGGAGACGGCGGTGAACCTCTGGCGCAGTCTCAACGGCAGCTACAAAACCGTGGTGCGCGACCAGGTGGTGCCCGACGCCAACGACGAATATTTTCTCTACCAAACCCTGGTGGGGGCTTTCCCCTTCGATGACAGCGAACTGCCCAGCTTTAGCGATCGCGTTGCCGACTACGTGGTCAAAGCCGTCCGCGAGGCCAAGGTGCACACCGCCTGGCTGCGCCCCGACGCCGACTACGAAGAGGGCTACGTGGCCTTTGCCCGCGCCATTCTAACCCCCGGCGAAAAGAACAATTTCCTCCCAGAGTTTCGCAAGTTTCAGCAGCGCATTGCTGACTACGGCATCTACAACTCGCTCTCTCAAGTGGCGATCAAGCTGGCGCTGCCGGGGGTGCCCGATGTCTACCAGGGCCAAGAGCTGTGGGACTTTAGCCTGGTTGACCCCGACAACCGCCGACCCGTGGACTACAACCTGCGCCGCCACTGGCTCAGCGAGTTGCAGCAGTGGGCCGAGGGCGATCGCCCAGCTCTGCTAAAAAACCTGCTGGAGTACCGCCAAGACGGGCGCATTAAACTCTGGGTCACCCACCGGGGGCTGGCGGCCAGACAGGCCCATCCCGAGCTGTTTGCCGACGGCGACTACCAGCCGCTGTTTGCTCGGGGCGACGCCGAAGAGCACATTGTGGCCTTTGCCCGCCAGTGGGGCAATCAGTGGGTGGTGGCGATCGCCCCCCGCTTTCTCACCAGCCGCATTGAGCCGGGAGAGTACCCTATCGGCAAGGTGTGGGGTGAAACCACCCTGGCCCTGCCCAGCGGCGTTCAGCACTGGAAAAATTGGATCACCAATGAAGCGGTCACCGCAGCCGACGATGCCACCCTGGCAGATCTGCTGGCCACTTTCCCGGTCGCCCTTTTGATTGGCGAAGCCGCCGAAAAACCGACCCCTGAGGTAGCACCGGCTGAACCCTAGGCCAAAGGATTCTCATTGACCACCGGCTGAGCGATCGCTCACCACATTACCTACAACAGCGTGCTGAGCTAAGACCGGTCTTAGCTCAGCACGCTGCTATGACAACCTGACCATCCCCTCAGCTACACCAGGATGTTGCTGAGGGCTATGTCTACCTAAACAAAATTCTAGAATTCTCCATGATCTCGCCAACCCAAACCGTGCTCGATTCACCGACTATCGCGGCGATTCAAACCTACATCAAAGCCCAGTGGCAAACGCTGACCCGCTCCCCTACAAACCTACTTGACGCCGCCTACGACGAAAAAATTGAGCATAAAGATGGCCCCTGGCTGATCTACATTTCCGGCCAGGAAGAGCTTGACCAGGTAATCGCCCACCTCAAGCAGTCGGTCTCTGCCGAAGACATGGCGCAAGTTTCGGTGAGAACCCTGCCGCTAGAGTGCGAAGCGATCGAGGGCCACGGGCTGCTCTACCTGCCAGGCGACTACGTGGTGCCCGGCGGGCGCTTTAACGAACTCTACGGCTGGGATAGCTACTTCATTTTGCTTGGCCTGCTGCGCGACAAGAACTATGCCCTGGCCAAGAGTTTAGTCGAGCAGTTGCTCTACGAGGTAAAGCACTATGGCACCGTGCTGAACGCCAACCGCACCTACTACCTCAACCGATCGCAGCCGCCGCTGCTGTCGCCCATGGTGCTGGCCTGGTACGAGCACTGCCAGGATACCGAATGGTTAATCAGCACCCTGCCCCAGCTCGAAAGCTACTACTACTACTGGATGGTGCCACCCCACCTTAACCAGGCCACCGGCCTATCGCGGTACTTTTCGGTGGTGAGTGGCCCCTCCCCTGAGGTGCTGTACTCAGAACACGACGAGCAGGGCCGCAGCCATTTCGACCGGGTAAAAGCTTACTATCGCGACCACGAGGTCACCGACTACGATGTGTCGCTCTACTACGACCCTGAGGCAGACGAGCTGACTGACCTGTTTTATAGGGGCGATCGCGCCATGCGAGAGTCGGGCCTCGACCCCACCAACCGCTTTGGCCCCTTTAGCGTCGATATCGTTCACTACGCCCCGGTCTGTCTCAACGTGCTGCTGCACCAAATGGAGCAGGATCTCGCCAAAATCCACAGCATTTTGGGGCACGGGCTGATAGCTGACCAATGGCGCGATCGGGCCGACCACCGCCAGCAGCTCATCGACCGATATCTGTGGAACGATGACAGCGGCTTTTACCTCGACTACAACTTTCGCGAACGCTGCCACTGTCGCTACGAATACGCCACCGCCTTTTACCCCCTCTGGAGCGGTGCCGCCTCCCCAGAACAGGCCCAGCGCCTGGTGGACAATCTGCCCTATTTTGAAGCTCCAGGCGGGCTCAGAACCAGCAACGTTGTGTCGGGCAACCAGTGGGATGCCCCCTTTGGCTGGGCACCGTTTCAATATTTCGCGGTCAAGGGTCTGCTGCGCTACGGCTACAAAGCCGAGGCCCTGTGTCTGGCCGAAAAGTTTGTCTCCCTGCTGGTCAAAGATTTCGAGCGCAGCGGTGTGCTGCTCGAAAAGTACAACATCGAGACCTGCACGGGCGAGGTTTCCAAAGACATTCAGTTTGGCTACAGCACCAACGAAGTCGGCTTCGGCTGGACGAATGGCGTCTTTCTAGAACTGCTGGCCATTTTGCAACGAGAACGGCGATGACCTAGCAAAGCCGTTCCGACGGCCCCCAAAAAAGTAATCTGTGCCAATGGCGAGCCCGTGTCTCCCTGGGGAAGGATGGCGCAGCCAGCGCCTACAGCTAGGCTAGAAGTGTTGCAGAGGAGGCCTTATGGGCGTGCGTAACCGAATCTTTATTCTCAGCGGTTCAATTCTCGCGGGCCTGCTTACTATCGCCACCGTGCTGATTCTTTGGAGTACAGCCTTATCTCCAGCTCGCCAGGGACAGGCTGAAGCTATATCAGAGCCGCCCCTGGGCCTAGAACAAGCCGCCGACCAGGCCGATAAGCTATCGAATAAGGTCTACAGCGGGCTAGACACCACTAAGAAAATTATCGGCAAAACAGAAGCGCGCAACCAGGCCATTGAGAAGGGGCGAGATGCCGCTAGCCAAAAACTTGAGGAACTGAGCGATCGCGCCCGGCAGGCCGAGACAGCGGGTGAAGACGTACTCACTGCCACCGATAAGCGAGTGCTCAAGCATATTTCAGAGTAAGCAGTACCTTAAACGGCCGAGGTTACTGCTCGCCGAAACCAGGCAAGTTCAGCAGGTTGTGTTGGGGCGATCGCCCCTTTCCCTCACAGCGGTCGATGCTTGCTTTACCCTGGCTGCGATCGCTGACCACCAGAGAAGAGTATTTTCTCAGCTCGCCAATGGCAGTTCGTAATGTAGTGGGAGCACTTCGTCTGGCGATAAAACTGCCATGGCATACTCGCGGCCTTCCAAATCGGCAAACTCAACCAAATAGCAGGGGCTTTCCCCCTCATAAACCTCCAGCACTGTACCCACCTGCCCAGCGGGAAGCTGTTGAATCGATTCAAACTCAGGTTCGATCAGCGTAAGGCGATCGCGGGCGATCGCCTTTAAGTTGGCAACTGTGTCTAGGCTTATCACAACACTCATGACTCTTATTTGATAAACGCCGAAACCAAACGAGGGGGAAACTGATCGGCACGAACTTCCCACAGTGTCCGCAGTACAACAGAGTCACGATCAACTATGACCCAATCAACCTTGTACAGTTGCCCAAACGTTGTAGAGTCTTGCTGCACGACCTCTCCCTCAACAGCGGCTTGAGCGATCAATTGTCGCAAGTATTCTGCATTGTCAGCCTTGATGCCAAGGGCTGACGCAAAAACCCTGGCTTTGTGCTTGCCTGATGAATGGTTTGGGTTGAGGCAATAGCTCACTAGCTTCTCCATTGGGATAATGGCGGATGCTCCATTGGGCAGTTTCATGACTATGGGCGCAGAGAATACTGAGCAACCTACCGCAGGCGATGCCGGATATCGACAAGATACGCTGACGATAGCCTTTTCTCATAGCAGATTTGTGCGTTTAACTAGCGCTCTGAGCATTATCCTCAAAAGCGCTGAAGACAGCTTTCGTAAAGGTTGGCACGGAGCTATGCCTGGCCCAACCATCTTTAACGCCCGACTGCGGCATCACAATCTGTAAAACTCGATACCCCCATCGGGCAGTACTCTGGTGAAAACCAATCGTGAATCCGAGGGGGACATTACCATGCCTGTAGGATTGCCTGAATTCGTTGAAAACCCTGAAAACCGCTGCCCGGTAATCTTGCTGCTCGACACCTCCACCTCCATGGCGGGCGAGCCCATTCAAGAACTGAGCCGGGGCGTAGAGGTATTTAAGCAAGACACCCTTAAAGACAGCAAGGCCGCCCTGAGCGTCGAAGTGGCGATCGTCGCCTTTGGGCCGGTGCGGCTGGTGCAAGACTTTACCACCATCGACCAGCTCACCCCACCAGAGCTGGTGGCCGATGGCCTCACCCCCATCGGCGAGGCCATCGACTATTCCCTGGCGCTGCTCGAAGCACGCAAAGAGACCTACAAAGAAAACGGCATTCAGTACTATCGGCCCTGGATTTTTCTGATCACCGATGGTGCCCCCACCGATACCTGGCAGGCGGCAGCGGAGAAAATTCGCGCCGGGGAGGCGGCCCGCAAGTTTTGCTTCTTTGCCGTCGGCGTCGAGGGGGCCGATATGAAAACCCTCAGCCAAATTGCCCCGGCAGAGCGCCCGCCCTTGCTGCTTAAGGGGCTCGACTTTAGCCCCATGTTTGTCTGGCTGAGCACCTCGATGAAGCGGGTGTCGAGCAGCAAGGTGGGTGAGGCTTTAGCCCTACCCCCGGTGGAATGGGGCCAGATTACTACCTAGGGAAATCACTGTGGGTTGGAGAGTAATTGCCCGGTCGGCCATTGGCACCCGTCATCAAGATCAGCAGCAGCCCTGCCAAGACTACGGGGCGGTGGTGGTGGCTGCGCCCAAAGCCATGCGCGATGGTCAAAGACCGGCCCTTGAGGGCCATCGCCATGGGGTAATCGTCGGCGCGGTAGCCGATGGCGCAGGCAGCGCGCCCCATTCAGCCATCGGAGCCAAGCTGGCGGTGGCCACAACGCTAAAGTATTTGGCCACTAGCGAAGCCTGGCTGCAAAAACGGCAGCGATCGTGGCAGCGCTGGCCCCAGCCGCCCTCAGAGGAGCTGATGCGCAGGCTGTTTACCAAGGCTGTGATGCGATCGCAGGCCCAAATCACCCAGCAGGCCAGCACCAAAGGCTGGGAGCCACAGGATCTGGCCTGCACTCTGCTAGCGTTTTTGGCCACCCCCGACTGGCTGGCGGCGATGCAGATTGGCGACGGGTTTATGGTGGTGCGCTATGGTCGGGCGGCCCCCGCCAAGGCCGAGTATGAACTGCTGTTTGAGCCCGATCGCGGCGAATTTGCCAACCAGACCACCTTCATAACCGCCGCCGATGCCCTGACCTCGATGCAGGTGGCGGTGGTCGGTCAGCCCCCAGCCTTTATTGCCGCCGCCACCGACGGCCTAGAGCGAGTCGCCCTGCGCCTCAAAGACTGGGCTCCCTTTGCGCCCTTTTTCAGCCCTCTAGAAGAGTATTTGGAAGAAACCCCCAACCCTGAAACCGATGACGAGTATTTGATGAGCTTTTTGACCTCAGAACGGCTCAATCAAAAAACCGATGACGACAAGACCCTGCTGCTATGCCGCTGCGATCGCTCAACTTGAATCAGGGGAACAGCTTCTCATCATACTCAGGTTCCACTTAGCCAAGCGCCTTCAGATGTTAAGCGTAGGAACGATGGGGAACGGGGACTTTTTGAGGGCAGAGCCGAGGTTTCAGGGCCAAAATCGAATGGCCAATGTTGAGGGTCAGTGTTTATAGTGGTTGCTGGTTTAAAGGCGAGGCTCGATGGCGCAGACTATAGGGACAACAGCGAAGGTACTGACCTGTGTCGGCCACAGCGAGCCGGTTGAGCTAACCACGCAGCTAGCAACTAGCGGCGAGGGGGAGGTTTGGTGCACCAACTGGCCCGGCTACGTGGCCAAGCTCTACTTCAACCCCAGCCCCGATCGCATCCGCAAGCTGGAGGTCATGGTGGCTAACCCGCCCACCGACCCCAATGCCGCCATCAATCATTCTTCCTTTGCCTGGCCCAAGGCCATTTTGCAGGATGCCAGCGGGCGATCGCTGGGTTTTCTAATGCCTGAAATTGCCCACAGCGTTGGCCTGTTTGATGTCTACAACCCCCAGCGACGGCGCGCCGTCCTGCCCGGTTTCAACTGGCTGTACCTGCACGTGACGGCGATGAATATTGCCTCCATCACCCAGGCCATCCATGCCAAGGGCTACGTCCTCGGCGACATCAAGCCGCAGAATATTTTGGTCAACAACCAGGCCCTGCCCTCGGTGATCGACACCGACTCATTTCAGGTGCGCGACCCGCAGACGGGACAGGTGTTTCGCTGCCCGGTGGGGTCCGAGGGCTTTACCCCGCCAGAACTGCTGGGGCGAGACCTAGCCCAGCTCGACCAAACCGAAGGCCACGATCGCTTTCGCCTCGCCGTCATCATTCACCTGCTGCTGTTTGGCGATCAGCCCTACAAGGGGGTGTGGACGGGCTGGGGCGACTCCCCCGACCCCAACCAGCTCTTGAGCCAGGGCCACTGGCCCTACGGAGCCACCACTTTAATTCAGCGCGGCCCGCTGACCATTCCCCTAGAGACGGTGCATCCAGAACTAAAGCAGTGCTTTTTGCGCTGCTTTAACGAGGGCCACCGCGATGCCAGCCTGCGCCCAACCCCAGGGGAATGGCTCCAGGCGCTAAAGCTGGCAGTGGCCGACCTCAAAGCCTGCCATCGGGTCAACTGTCATTACTACAGCCAGAGCTACGGGCGGTGCTACTGGTGCGATCGCAAAAAAAACCTGGGCGTCGATGTCTTCCCCAAAGCCGCCCTCTCCCGCGAGCAGTGGCAGGCCCGAAACCAAGCTGCCGCTGCCACCCTGTTCAAACCGCTGACGCATGCGGTCACAACGGCCAGTACTTACCTAGGGGAGCAGGGGGCAAAGCTGTCTTGGCCGCGATCGCAGTGGACAGAACTAACGCTCCCAAAACTGCCATCTCTGACCCTACCGGAGCAGTGGATCAAGTATGCCGTCACCACCGGCATTGCATCCACCGCTATTCTCTTGGTGCTTTTGATTGGCAAGGTATTGATGGCCCAGGAAGATACCGAGTCTGCGGTCTTTGGCACCCTGCTATTCATCGGGCTGATCGCCCTCTGGCCACGCCTAGTCAAACCGTCAGATTAGGTTGAACGCTAGATAAATTAGGGGTGTGCATTGAAATACCGTATTGAACTTGGTGATCAGGGTAGGATACATAGCACTAAGGTGAGGTTTAGCCAACGCGAAACAATGCATCGATAGATAGGTGGTGACTGGTACATTACTTTCTTGCCAGTCCCTTATCCATCCTAAAACTTCAACCCTTCCCTTGCGCTGAGGCATTATGAGAGGATTTCAATGAGCTGTCAACATCTCAACGATCTAACCGCCGAAACCGTAATTTCTAAAGCGGCTTACCCAGTATTTCGCTGTGAAGAGTGCATTAAAACCAACAGCCGCTGGGTACACCTGCGCATTTGCCAAACCTGTGGACAAATGCTGTGCTGCGATTCCTCTGAAAATCAACATGCCCGCCGCCACTATGAGGCAACCGGGCACGCCGTGATCAGCTCAGCCGAACTAGGAGAACAGTGGCTGTGGTGTTTTGCAGATGAGGAAGGGAAAGACTACTGAAACAATGCTTTTTCCAGCCGAGAAAAGGAGTCTTGCTGGCCGTTCTAACGAGATGTAGACAAGAATAATTCAAGCGTTGGGGGATGAATATTCACATCAATAACAATGTTTGCTGAATTCAGTAGTGAACTTGCCCCAAGACATGGCCCTAGCCGTTCCCCATCTGGCGCGGGGCCACGACTCGACAGGGATTGCCCAAGCAGATTTGCCCCGGCGGCAATGACTTAAACACACTGCTGCGTGCCCCCACCACGCTATTGGCCCCCACCGTTACCCCAGGGGAGACAAAGCAGTCGGTCGCCACCCACGCTCCGTTTTCAATCACCACTGGCGAAACGATCAACCCAAAGTGAGGATCGTGAACATCGTGGCTGCCGGTGCACAGGTAGCTCTTTTGCGAAATCACGCAGTGCTGCCCAATCGTGATTGGCGCGAGACTGTAAAGCACCACGTCGTCCCCAATCCAGCTGTGGTCGCCAACGCTCACATTCCACGGATAGGTAAACCGAGCCGTAGGGCGAATCACCACGCCTTGGCCAACCGTGGCCCCAAACCGCCGCAGCAGCCAGCGCCTCGGCCCATGAGAAGCGTGGGGCGTGAGGGGAAACACCACCGCCTGCAGCAGCCACCACAGCAGAATGACGCCCTTCGATCGCCCCGGTTTGTACCACGACTGGTCATAGGTATCGAGCTGTACCCAGGCAGTATCGTCTCCAGGGTTGTGAATACCGTTAGAGGAAGAATCAACCGTCATTACCAATCCCCATAGAGCACCCGTGGCTGGGCATGGGCAGCCCCTTTGCCTACGGGGCCGATTCTACCGAAATAATTGAAGGCTGAACCGTCGGCTGAGGCAGCGCAGCAGTTTTTTGGGGGGTGACATTGAGCTGCCCGCCAAACTGACGCAGTTCAAACAGTTTTACCCCAATCTGATACTCGTACTGGCTCAGTAGCCGCCCGTAGATGTAGCCCGCCCGCCCGTCTAAAAAGCCCAGCCGCAGCACGTAAAACAGCACAAACCGCAGCAGCGGCTTAAAGGGCAGCCGCACCCAAATTTTCTTCAGAAACCGCTTGCGCTGCACCGCATCGCCAAACAGATTTGCGCCGATGGTGCCGCCGTCGCCCATGCCGGTGAGCAGGTTGTAGTAGACCTGGGCCTCCCAGTTCGAGTAGCGGTTGTGGCGGGCCAGCCAGTGGTATAAGTCGCGAAAGTCTTCGTGGAGCATGTCGTGCTTTAGGTAGCCCACTGCGCCCTCGATCATCACGTGCTCGTGCACTTCGTTGTCGCCCGTGTTGGGGATATCGGCGGTTTGCAGGTTTTCGTAGCGGCCTGCTCGGTGGCGAAACAGGCGCAGGTTCCAGTCGGGGTATTTGCCGCCGTGGCGAATCCAGGTGCCTAAGAAAAATACCCGGCGGTTCAAGTAATAGCCATCGAAGTCGGCCCGCTGAATGGCGATCGTAATTTCATCCCACAGTTCGGGGGTAATGCGCTCATCGCAATCGACGATCAGCACCCAGTCGTGGCTAAAGGGAAGGTTGTCTAAGGCCCAGTTTTTCTTTTTGGGCCAGTGGCCGTTGAAGTCGAACTGCACCACCTTGGCCCCGGCGGCGGTGGCGATGTCGAGGGTGCGATCGCTGCTGTTTGAATCCACCACAAAAATCTCCGCCGCTCGCTCCAGACTGGCGAGACAGGCGGGCAGGTTTTGCTCCTCATCCTTAGCCGGAATCAGCACAGAAATTGGGACTTTAGGGGTCGGCTTAGCCATGGTGGATTCCATTTCCATTACACAGGGGGTAACAAACAAACGCCAGTGGGTCTTTAGGGGTAGACCTTTGCGCCAGGGCGTGCCAGCAGGTGGCGCAGCCCACTCATGACGTAGCCCAGCTGCCCGTAGGCATAGACCACATTCTCAAACCGCAGAGCCGGGTCAGACCAGTGGCGCAGAGCCTTGACCAGCCCCCGCACCAGACACAGACTCCGCACCCGCACCCGTTCTAAAGTCAGGGTGTGGCTCAACTGCTCGCGGTAGCATTCGCTGATGCCCTGCCACCAGCTGCGGCGCAAAAACCACAGCCGACGCAGCCGCTCGGGGGCAACGTTGTGGGCCACCTGAGCCTGGGGCACAAACAAAACCTCATGACCAGCGGCCAGGGCCAGCTGGGTCAAGTGCAGTTCTTCGTTCGAGAGCAGGTTTTTACCCACCCGACCCAGCTGCGGGTCAAAACCACCCACCAAGTCTAAAAAGCTTTTTTTGACGGCATAGTTGAGCCCTCTGGGGGTTTGGCCCGGATGGGTAATCAACCGTGTCGTGGCCCCCAGATCGTAAGCGCCCAGGCTTTCAGACAGGGTAGATGACAGCCAGGGGGGCGGGGTCATATCCGGCGGCCAGATCAAGCTGACGTAGCCGCCTGCGATCGCCGCCTTGGGGTGCTGCTCAAAGGCCGCCGCCAACGCCTCCAGCCAGTGAGGAGCGGCTTCGGCATCGTCGTCGAGGTAAGCAAGAAGGCTGCCGTGGGCGATCGCTGCTCCTCGGTTGCGGGCCGCCGACAGGCCCAGGGTGCTCTCATAAACATAGGTCAGCTGCGGATGGGGCAGGTAGGTTTCGACCACCGCCCTGGTGTTATCCATCGAAGCGTTATCCACGACAATAATTTCGTAGGCGGAATAGGTTTGCGCCAGCAGACTGGCGATCGCCGCCCCCAGATAGCTAGCCCGGTTGTGGGTACAAATAATTGCCGAAATTAAGGGCTGAGTCATCATCCACACGATTGCCGTAGGGCTGTAAAACCAAACCTGTCGCCCGGCCAAACACCACAATGGGCAGCCTAGAACCGCACTGATTCTAAACTGCCCATTTCAGTCTATAGACTACCGAAGCCCCGCGTCTGTGATGCCCTGAACACCAACTCCAGACGCCACCGCCAGGCTACCGCCGATGGCTCGGGTGGGGTTGATAGTACACTGGCGACCCCTGATCAGCGACATAGTGGCAGGCCCAGAACGATCGGGCAAAGCTTCTCCACACCGGCTCTGTAGAAATGCGATAGTAGTCGCCCAAAATCGGCTTGATGGCCTCCGTTGCCGTCTTTAGATGGTAGTGGGGCATGGTCGAGAAAATGTGGTGGGCCACATGGGTACCAATGTTGTGGTGAATTGGGTTGATCAGCCCGTAGTCACGGTCAATAGTCGATAGTGCCCCTTTGAGAAAGTACCACTCATCCCCCCGATACCAAGGAATATCGGGCTCACTGTGGTGCAAAAATGTCACCAGATCCAGCCACGCCACAAACACCAGGTAAGGGGCCACGTAGTAGGTTGCCAAAAACAGCAGCCCCTGGGTTAGCCCCACCCAGGCTAAAAACACAACCATCGCCGACCAGCAGAGGGTGCTCACCAGCACATCGCGCCGCTCCGAAGGGCGAAACAAAGCGCTACTGGGCATAAAGTGAGACCCGCTGCGGCCCGACGACCTAAAGAACAGATAGAACGGATAGGCAAACAGCGCTCCGTAGAATCGCACCATCTTTTGCGGCCACGGCATCGCTTGATAGGTGGACTCATCCACCGGATACCAGCTTTCATCGGTATCGATGTTGCCCGTGTTGGCGTGGTGGGTGCGGTGGCTAATCCGCCAGCCGTGGTAGGGCACCAAAATAGGCGTGTGGGCTAGGTGCCCCACTAGATTATTCAGCCATTTGTAGCGAGAAAACGAGCCGTGGCCACAGTCATGGCCCACCACAAAAAGAGCCCAAAACATCGTGCCCTGGGCCAGCCAAAATATCGGGAAAAACAGCCAGGAATTGACCGCATGGGCCACAGCGTAGAGCGCCGCAATGATCCCAAGGTCTAAAAAGAAATAGGCTAAAGACCTAATGGTCGAAGGCTGAAAGCACTTAGCTGGAATAGCCGCCTTGAGATCTTGAAGGGTAAAGTCTAGCTCCTGGGCTGAGCGAACGTAGGCCGAAAATTCTGCGTCTGTAGCTCCGGTAGGAACGCGATCTACTTGCACGAAAGTACCAATTTAACCATAGAGACGAATGCCCGCTGCCTGAGAAAATCAGCGGCGGGCGTTACACAGCTTAACTTTTCGCGGCATAAAATTCTATCCCACAGGGAGGCCGGGGGTGCACCTCGATCCGTTGGAAGAGTTGTGAGAAGAGATGAGGCAGCGGGCGGCTTACCCTGGGAGCCGCCCTAGCAGCGGTCCCAAAATCGGGTGCTCTTCTACCCACACCGATACCGAGCCGCCGTTGCAGCGAAACTCGGCCCAGCCGTCGTCATTGGTGGTAATCGTTTGGGAGATATGCCCCGTCAAGTCGTAGAAGGTGGTGTTGGGCTTACCGACTTCCATCCACTTGGTACCCTCTGACCCATTACTGAGCAGCACCGCCATGGCTCGCGGATGGCCGTCGGTGCCGAGGCGCGTCCAGCCCACCACGTTGGGGTGGTCAAAGTAGTCATACTGGGGGCCATAGGCAAAATGCTTGCGCCCAATCAGCAGTCGATCCAAAATTTCCCGGTGCGAGTCCATCCAGATTTCATACTCATTACCATCGCGGCCCTTATCCACGTAGTGGGCCCCATAGTAGTCGCAGTAGAAAATACAGGGGTAGCCCTCGTCCCGCAGCAGAATCAGGGCATAGGCCAGGGGCTTAAACCAGGCCTCCACCACCGACTCCAGGGATTGCAGGGGCTGGGTGTCGTGGTTTTCGACCAGGGTGACCGCCAGCAGCGGCATTTCTTTAACAACGGTGTTGTCAAAAATGGTGCGCAGGTCGTAGCTGCTGCCCGCTTTGCTAGCCTGGTGAAAATTGTTGTGCAGGGGCGCGTCGAATAAATCCAATTGCCCCCCAGAGTTACCCGCGTACCAGCTCAGCGCTCCCAGGTCGTAGGTCCAGTATTCGCCCACGCAAAACAAATCGCGCTGGGCGTAGTTTTCTAAATGGGCCAGCCAGTCTACAAAGAAGTCACCGCAGATGTGCTTGATGGCATCCAGGCGAAACCCGTCTACCCCAATGTGGTCGAGCATCCACTCGCCCCAGTACTTTAGCTCGCCGCTCACCTCAGGGTGGTCAATGTCGAGGTCACAGCCCATTAGGTAGTCGAAGCTGCCCAGTTCCCAACTCACCTTGTCTTCAAAGGTTTTGCCCTCAATCAGCCACACGGCCTTGTAGTCGGGCTCATAGCTGTTGTAGTCAACGGCGTCAAAGTGGTGCCAATGCCATTTCATGCTTGAGTATTTGTCGCCCCGTCCTGGAAAGTTAAAGCCCGTCCACGACTTAATTGGGCGCATATCGCCCAGGGGTCGATTGCGATCGCCAGGATCCATAGGAGTCGCCTTGAACTCCTCCTCGCAGTCAGCGGCCATCTTGTGGTTAAACACCACATCGGCGTAGATGTTAATGCCTAAATCTCGACAGGTTTTTACCGCCGCCACAAATTCATCTTTGGTGCCGTATTTAGTGCGCACCGTCCCCTTTTGGTCAAATTCTCCCAGGTCAAACAAGTCGTAAACTCCGTAGCCTACGTCGTAGCCCCCGCCAATGCCTTTATAGGCCGGGGGTAGCCACAGAGCGGTAATTCCGGCATCGGCCAGCGCCTGAGCTTCTTCCTTGATGTGATTCCAGTGGCCACCGTCAGCCGGGCTATACCAATGGAAGTACTGCATCATCGTGCCGTTAAACTCCCCCTGCCTGTGCCGACGCCGAAGAGTATCGGCGTTGGCCTCTAGCCATTCCCTCAGAGAAGCCTTAGCGGTTGCCGCTGATTCTGTGGTGAGGCTAGAGCCAATTGACTTAAACGTATTCTTGAGCTGCTGAAAGGGATTAGACATAGCGACCCCTGGGAAATGATTTCCCATCAGAATAGGGGTAAACCTTAAGAACTTGGTAAAGGATAGGAGAGACCCCCAAAAAGCTCGGGTCTGCTCACCTAGATCGCCGACACCTCGCCCTATCGTTACTCAGTCCTCAACCACCACACAGTTGGGGATGAATTGGGGTTAGGCAGCCCGGCCCTGTTAGCTAAGAATAAGCAGCCATAGCGGAATGGTCAGCAGCAGCAGCCCCGTAGACAGGGCAATGCTAGCGGCCACCAGTTCTCGATCGAGGTCGTACTCTTCGGCCAAGATCAGCCCGGCGAACGCGCTGGGCATCCCCGACATCAGCACCAGCACTAGCACCGCATTCCTAGGGAGGCCTGAACCCCAGGCTACAGCCCCGACCAGAGTGGGCAGCACCAGCACCTTGAGGGTCGCTGGCAGCAGAGCTGGCTTTAGACTGCTCCACCCCTGCAGCTGACTCAGTCGCAGCCCCATCAACACCAAAGCCACTGGAATCACTAGCCACACCGACTGGTGTAAGCCATCTTCAACCAGGGGTGGCCAAGCCCAGGCCTGGGAGGCCGAGCCTAACCCAAAGGCCCACAGCGAGGGCACGGTCACCACATCCCGCAGCTGCTGCCAGCGCGATTGGGCGTGGGCACCGCGCCCAAACCAGCTCGCCAGGTACACGCCCAATCCATAGGTGCCCACCACATTTTGGGTCACGCTATAGAACACGGCCCAGCCTAGGTAGGGGCCACTGACGAGGGTGGGCACAATGGCTAGCCCAACAAACCCGGTATTGCCCAGCATGGCGGCCAGCACAAAGCTACCCTGGCGGGGTTTATCGGCCCAGGTCATCGCTGAGGGGGTTGCCTGGAGCGGTAAGTTGGCTGACTGATCTGAGGCCATCGACGCTGCCCCAGGAACATCCCCAATCATGGGCTCTGCTGGAGTAACAGAAGGCCGCGATCGCACCACAGCTAGCCCCGCCAGCGCCAGCGCCAGCCCGAGTCCCAGGGCAACAACGGTGTACAACGGAGCTAAGCCCGTATCCTGAGCAAAGTGGGTCTGCCGAGCCAAAGCAAAAATTTCGAGGGGAATACCGACCCAGTACAGCCCCCGCCCCAGCAGTCGCGGTAATGCCGCTGGCAAAAATCGGCCCAGCCCAGCGCCTAATCCGACCCAAATTACTAAAGGCAGATAGGCTTGAATCAGAGAATCACGCATTTTGGTAGTTCGCTATGGCACTTACCCCACTCAGTAGTCTACGGAGTTTTGGTCGCGTTGGCGGTCATTTGGTGCGATTGCCCTCAGGATCAGTCTTTGACCATTGCAATTCCAGCAGCAGATATAAATTTAGCGCCATCCCTGTACCATACAGGTGATTTTTAAACCCACAATCAGTTCGTTAAACGCTAGTTTCTTACCTACCTTAAAAAAAGGTGAAGTGCTTAAGGGGCAGGCCTTGAGATGGCAGACCAGTGCCAAAGAGACTATTAAAATATGCCCAGCTATAGCCTAAAACCAGGCTCAAAGTATAAAAAAATGACCTCCTCCTGAAAATGTACGGATAGGGCTTACACCTATTAATCTTGGCCTCACAAAATTGTATCAATCCTGTGAAAACAGGCTGCAAAATACAGCAATAGCTAGTTTTTTTGGTTTGATGGCATCAGGTGGTTCAATCTGCACTATTGCTGGCCTGGACACAGGCCGCGTAGCGCTCTGGCCCAAGGGCCACCTCATCGTCATCAATAGGGGTTGCATCACCACTAACGACTGTGAAGCGTTCTCCACAGCCTATAACGTTTCGATGCCCCTGCCAGCCCTCAGCAGGACAAACACCCTAGCCCCCAAGTCTCCTTTGATGACTCCTTTTATGCTCAGTTAGGGAGTACACATTTGACTATGGCTACGTCTGCACCCCGTCCGTCGGTTGAGCCTCAGGTTGGCGTCTATGAGTGCGCCATCACTCTCAAGTTTCGTATTTTAGAAGAAAACCACGTCATGGCCGATCGTGAGCACCTGCTTGAACAACTGATCGATGCCTTTTCCTACGGTAGCGATGAGTTTGTTGAGCAGCTAGACGCTCAGGTAGAGATTGCCGAGGTCGCCGAAGTTGAGGCTTCCCCCCTCATGCGGCGCCAGCTGATTCGACTACGCAATTTACCCTCAGCCTGAGGTCAGTAGCCTATCTAGTCTGGCTAGGCTGCAAAGGCAAACAAAACGGCCTAGTTCCCTCAGGGCTCTCCGCCCCGTATATTGATTAATAGAGCCAGGGCAGCATCCGATCCGTTTCCCTCGGCCCAGTCGTTGTTGTAGCTTAGGCCCATGAATAGTTACCCCGCCCAACGAATGCATACCCCCTCGATTCAGGTTTGCTGGAGCGCTCTCGTGGGCCTAGTTTTGCCCCTGTTTCTAGTGCTGGGGTTAGCCGCCCCAGCCGAGGCCGTAGCTGTATTTCAAATTCCGACTGTAGCGGCAGGTGAATCTACCTGGGTCGTCGATGAAGCCAATATCATCAGCCGCATCAACGAAAACAAAATTTCTAGCCGTTTCAGCGAGCTAGCTGCCGCTACCGGCAACGAGGTGCGCCTCGTAACCATCCACCACTTTGACTACGGCGATACCATCCAAACCTTTACCGACAAGCTGTTTGAGCGCTGGTATACCACCCCAGACGAGCAGGTTAACCAAACTCTACTCGTCCTAGATGAAGTCACTAAAACCGTGGGCATTCGCGTTGGCGATCGCTCTGCAGCCTTGCTCACCGACGACATTGCCAATAGCGTCGCCCAAGAGACCGTACTGTTTCCCCTACTGGAGGGCGACAAGTACAACCAGTCGTTTTTGGCTGCCAGCGATCGCCTAGGGGCCGTGCTAGGCGGCAAAGAAGACCCCGGCCCGCCCAACTTTGACGACTCCTTCGACAGCGAAAGTACCTTCGCCTCCGCCGAAGAGACCGCCGAAAATCGCGGCAACAGCACCGTCATTCTCGTTGTTTTACTGGTGCTGGCCACCGTCATTCCGATGGCCACCTACTTTTGGTACGCTGGCTTCGGCAACTAAGCTGAGGGTCACTACAGTCTGCTCAGGGTTTGGTTTTGCATCGGCACATTTGAACCATCAAATCAGGTCAGTCTCAGCGCAACATTATGCCTTCTGACTATCGTGAGCTGAGGGGAGTGCCGGGCAGGTAAGGGATCTGAATTGCCGCTTAGGTCTTCCAGCTAGGCCATTGATGTCCGCACCAGTCAACCTAAGATCGGATACTTCAACCTCAACTGACATTCATCGGCAAAGCTGACTTTTGCTTCGCTTTTGGGATAGGGGCTTTGGACACGATCCAAGTCCCCTATCCCAAAGCGCTTTATCGCTTGGTAGTGGTTGGGTTCTCTTGGTTGATTACCAAAGGACAGGGGCTACCATCATTGGCCTCAGGGGGCACCAGTCCTAGCAGGTGGGGCACCGGGCGCGGAATATAGCCCACTAGGGAATCGCCCTGATAGGCCAGCGAAGTGCTGGCTCCAGAGTCAAGCATGACAGCGTCGCGTAAACCGGCCTGGTGAAGCAGTTCGCCCAGTTGCACCGAGTCCACCATGGTGTGGGTCACCCCAACCACCGGTTGCCCAGCAGTATTAATACCCCAAAAGGCTCGATGGCGACTGGCATCGTAGTCAAATAGAGTGCCAAAGGTATTGGCAGGCTGGGGTAGACCGTCTTTGACCAGCCAGCCAGCCGCCACAAAGGCATCGGTTACCCCAGGGAGCTCTTGGGCCAAACCAGCTAGCGTGTTGTGGCGAGCGGCGTCAAAGGGTACAAATTTAACTTCGTTGGGGGCAATCAGCACCAGAGGGCGGCCATTGAGCTTAGGCGTTTCGCCTGGATAGCCCGGCACAAACTGCCGCGTGCTTTGGCTCAAAACTGGACCAATCATCACGTTGGAGTCTAGGTATTTAAGGGAGAAAAAGCCCCCATCAACGGCCCCGGCAACGTTGCTGCCGACTAGAATCTCTGGCAGCTGGTAGCGGCTATTGGCATGGATAGTAACCGGATGTCCACCGCTAATTAGCGAAAACGACTGATCCTCTTTGTCTATCTTTTGCACAGCCACAGGAGTGGCAAAATTAAAGGCTGAATCAGCGATCGCAGCGGGCATCACCTCAGTTTCAGCCGTAGCCCCTCCCCAGGCCACATCCAGCAGCGCCTGAAGATTAGACTGACCAAAGCGTTCGATGGCCAGCAGGGACTCTGACGCACCGGCAAATTTTTCGTCATTCTCACGCATGGTAAACCCCGCCAGGTAACCGGCATCGGCTACCGCCTGGGCAACTCGCTCGTCGTAGTGCCCAGTGGGATAGCCAAAATACCGAATGGGAATACCCAATTGAGCTTCGAGCTGGCGCTTCGACTCAACCACTTCGTAGGCCAGATCTTCATCGCTGAGCGATCGCAGGTCGGGGGGATGGGTGACACTGTGGGACGCAATGGTTATCAGCGGGTCAGCCGCCATGGTTTTGAGCTGATCCCACGTGAGGGTTGAGCGCCCAGCGACGGTGCCATCTACCTTGCCGGGAAAGACAAAGAAGGTAGCCGGTACCTGATACTTTTGCAGCAGCGGGTAAACGTGCTCATAATGCCCCAGGTAGCCGTCGTCAAAGGTGATTAGCACTGGTTTTTCAGGCAGCGCCACACCGGTACGCAAGTGCTGTACTAACTGGTCAGGGCTGATCGGCGTCAGCCCGCTGTCCAGCATGGTCTTTAGGTGAGCCTCAAAATCGGCGGGGGTGAGGTCAAAAAAGACCTCCGGCGGCTCCAAGACGTCGTGATACATCAGCACCGGCACCCGAGCTTCGGCGGCTAGGGGGTGAATATTGGGCCAGGGTTCGGCCCCTAGCTGGGCGATCGCCCCAGCCGCCTGGGTCACAGCAGCACTGGCTAGGCTAGAACCGCGAAAGAGGTTGCCGCCCGCCGGGGCGTTGCTAGCCCCAGCCTGATTCAGATCCATAGGGCGGCGGCACAGCCTTTCGCTGCTGACCACCGTAGGAAACGCATCCACTCCGGGGGCATCAACCAGGGCCAGTAGCCCTGCATTGAGGGCCTGGGGCTGGTCGAGGGCCGCAGGGGCAGCAAGCCCCACGCCGCCTAGGCTGATCAGGCCGGTGCTCAAAGCCCCAGCCAGGGGAACGGCGGCCCCCAGCAAAAAAGCTCCCGACCCCAGCGTAACCAGCGTTCGTGCTTTAGATGGCTTAGTGCCAGATATCTTCTTTTCGCCCTTGACCATGACCGCCACTCCCCACCAAACGTCAGGCCCCGCCTAAAGCCCATTACATATTACTGGGCAATGTCAACTTTGTTCGCCCAGAGTATGCCGCATTTCGGTTAAGAGGCGATTAATCTGAAACGGCTAGAGATCCCTAGACCGAGGGCGCGATCGCCCCACCCTCGGCTTACTATGGAAAAAGCCCACCACCGCACCTCTCCATGACCGTCACCATTGCCTACCTGGGGCCTGAGGGCACCTATACCCAGCTCGCTGCCCTGGCCTACAGTCTTGACCTAGAGCAGCGCAGCAGCCCGCCGGTTAACCTGTTAGCCTTCCCCAGCATTCCCAGAGCGATGCAAGCCACCGCTGAGGCTGTCACAACCTTAACTATTGTGCCGGTAGAAAACTCTACCGAGGGGGGAGTCACCACCACCCTAGATACGCTGTGGCAGCTCCAGCAGCTCAAAATTCACCACGCGGTGGTCATGCCCATTCGCCATGGCTTACTGTCCCAAGCGACTCATTTGAGCACCATAAAGGCGGTTTACTCCCATCCCCAGGCTCTCTCCCAGTGTCAGCGGTGGCTAGAGCACAACCTGCCCCACGCCCAGCTGATTGCCACCCGTTCTACCACAGAAGCCCTCGAACACCTGGCCGACAACAGCACGGTGGCCGCCATTTCCTCAGAATGGGCAGCCAAGCTCTACAATCTGCCGATTTTGGCCCACAACGTCAACGACCAGTCAGATAACTGCACCAAGTTTTGGGTGCTTAAGGACAGCGATTCCCAGTCCCCCCCCCTAGATGGGCAGTACACTTCCCTAGCCTTTAGTCTGCCAGTCAACGGCCCTGGCGCTTTGCTCAAACCCCTGGAGGTTCTGGCCCGCTTTGGCATTAACCTCAGCCGTATCGAGTCTCGCCCCACCAAGCGATCGCTGGGAGAGTACCTATTCTTCGTCGATCTCGAAACCAACGCCTATAGCCCCATAGGGCAGCAAGCCCTTGACGAACTTCTAGGCTGTACCGAATCCCTAGTGAATTTTGGCACCTATGACCTGATCACCGCAGACCCTAGCCTAGCCGCCGCCAAGGCCAAAACCCAGTCTACTCAAGTACTTCCTTAAGAGCCGTGCGGGCCGCCAAATGGTTTCGGGTAGACGTTAAGATCTCGGCCTCGCGCTCTAGGCGCACGCTGGTGTCATCCATCTCGAGCAGCGCCTGCTGTTCTAGAGCAACCCCATGCAGGTTGCTGGCCACCCAGTACGACAGCTCGATAGGAATATCGGGAATATTGTCGGGCAGATCAATGTCCTGATTGGTCAGCTTGGCCGACAGATGCACCACGTCCCGCAGCAGACGATCCACATCGGAGGCCAGCGGACTCAGATCCTGGCTGGTGGGCTTATCTTCAATCCATTCTACTAGTCCGACCCGGTAGGGCTTTTCGCGCACGTAGCTCAGCAGTCGAAACCGCTGCTGACCGAGGGTGAGAATTTTGAGGCGATCGTCGGGCAGCCGTTGGTAGTGAAGAATCTCAGCACAGCATCCTACATTGGCCGGCTGCCCGGTAGCGGGGTCTAGCATGAGCACACCAAAGCGGCGATCGCTCTGAAGAATGGTGTTCATCATGATTCGGTAGCGGGGCTCAAACACGTGAAGCGGCAGGTGTCTCCCCGGAAATAAAACCAGTTCAGGCAGCGGAAAAAGCGGTAGTTCTCGCACAGATATGGACTCGGAGAATGCCATTATCGCCTCTTGCGGATTCAAGCGCACCGTACCCTGGCACGGCAGGCTGTAACACTTGTTTACATAAGGTTATTCTAACCCAACTCCCCCGCGAAATGCCGTGGATCAGGGCGATAGTCCCCTTCTAACTGAGTCTAGCCAAAACAAAGAACCCACCGAATATCAAATATCCAGCGGGTTCAATAGACAGAATCTAGAGCTTAACTTCGATATCGACCCCAGCGGGCAGGTCCAGCTTCATTAGAGCATCAATAGTCTTAGACGAAGGCTGGTAAATATCGATAATTCGGCGGTGGGTACGGCTCTCGAAATGCTCCCGAGAGTCTTTGTCCACGTGGGGTGAACGGAGCACGCAATAGATGCGGCGCTTAGTCGGCAAAGGGATCGGGCCAATCGCTGTGGCGTTGGTGCGGTTGGCAGTATCTACAATTTTCTCGCAGGAGGTGTCGAGCAGTCTTCGATCAAAGGCTTTGAGGCGAATGCGAATCTTTTGTTGCTGAATAGTAGCCATAGGTCTTACAAGAATGAATTGTCAAGGTACAAGGGCGAAAATTCTAGAGACAAAAGACAGGAGCAAACCCCTGGAGGCTTACTCCTGTCTTTGAGAAGACAGCCTTAGGCTACTTCAGAATCTTAGAAACCACACCGGCTCCCACGGTGCGGCCACCTTCACGGATTGCGAAGCGCATTCCCTGCTCGATCGCGATGGGGTTAATGAGTTCAACCGTCATCTTGATGCGATCGCCGGGCATAACCATTTCAGCATCGCTGCCATCGTCAGAGGTGAAAGCGATGATGCTACCGGTCACGTCGGTGGTACGAACGTAGAACTGAGGCTTGTAACCAGGGAAGAAAGGAGTGTGACGACCACCCTCTTCCTTCTTAAGGATGTAGACCTCAGACTCGAACTGCGTGTGAGGGGTGATGCTGCCGGGCTTAGCCAGCACCATGCCGCGCTCGATGTCCTCTTTTTGAAGACCCCTTAATAGCAAACCAGCATTGTCGCCGGCCATGCCTTCTTCAAGACTCTTCTTGAACATCTCAACCCCAGTAACAGTGGTGCTACGGGTGTCGCGAATGCCGACCAACTCAACGGTTTCGCCAACCTTGACCTTGCCACGCTCAATTCGACCGGTGGCTACGGTACCCCGACCTGTAATCGAGAACACGTCCTCAACAGCCATCAGGAAAGGCTTATCGATATCGCGCTCAGGGGTGGGGATATAATCGTCAACGCTGTCCATCAGCGCCAAGATCTTATCGACCCACTCGTTCTCGCCGCGGGAGATTTTGGGGGTAGCCGTCAGTGCTTCCACAGCCAGCAGGGCAGAACCAGAGGTGATGGGAATCTCATCGCCGGGGAACTCGTAGGAGTCGAGTAGCTCACGCACCTCTAGCTCAACCAGTTCCAGCAGTTCTTCATCATCAACTTGATCTTGCTTGTTCAAGAACACCACAATGCTGGGCACGCCCACCTGCTTAGCCAGCAGAATGTGCTCACGGGTTTGGGGCATAGGGCCATCCGCCGCAGAACAAACCAGAATGGCGCCATCCATTTGAGCCGCGCCAGTGATCATGTTCTTGACGTAGTCGGCGTGTCCGGGGCAGTCAACGTGGGCATAGTGGCGAGTCTCAGTCTCGTACTCCACGTGGGCCGTGTTGATGGTGATACCACGAGCCTTTTCTTCGGGTGCCGCATCGATCTCGTCGTACTTACGAGCCTTTGCGCCACCAGCCGCCGCCAAGGTCATGGTAATGGCGGCCGTCAGAGTGGTTTTGCCATGGTCAACGTGACCGATAGTGCCGATGTTGACGTGGGGTTTATTACGTTGAAACTTTTCGCGTGCCATTTACGTTACTTGTCCTTTCCTTTCTAAGCGTTCCCAGTGTTTTTAGAGATAATGGCCTCAGCCACGTTTCGAGGAACCTCGCCGTAGTTGCTGAATTCCATCGAAAAAATGCCCCGACCCTGCGTTTTTGAGCGGATGTCGGTAGCATAACCAAACATCTCAGCTAGGGGAACATGGGCTGTAACCTTTGCAACGCCAACTTCTGTTCCCATACCCTCGATCTGGCCCCGGCGGGAGTTCAAGTCTCCCATGACGTCGCCCAGAAAATCTTCTGGAACTTCAACCTCGACCTTCATGATCGGCTCTAGAAGGACGGGGGACGCCTTTAAGACGGCTTCCTTCATCGCCATTGACCCGGCAATTTTAAAAGCCATCTCTGATGAGTCTACATCGTGGTAAGACCCATCTACCAGAGTAACCTTTAAATCAATTACTGAGTACCCAGCTAGGATACCAGATTCGCAGGCCTCTTTCATGCCCTGTTCTGCGGGAGCAATATATTCCTTCGGAATCGTGCCCCCGACAATTTTGGACACAAACTCAAAGCCGCTGCCTTCCTCAGCGGGCTCAACCTCGACTACCACATGGCCATACTGGCCCTTGCCGCCGCTTTGGCGAATAAATTTGCCCTCGGCCTTGGTGGCTTTGCGGATGGTTTCTCGGTAGGCCACCTGGGGCGCGCCAATGTTGGCTTCTACCTTAAACTCGCGCAGCATGCGATCGACGAGAATATCGAGGTGCAACTCACCCATGCCCGCGATCACGGTCTGGTTAGTCTCAGGATTAGTGCTCACCCGGAAGGTGGGATCTTCCTCGGAGAGGGATTGTAGCGCCTTGGCCAGCTTGTCCATATCCTGTTTGGTCTTAGGCTCTACCGCTACGGAAATCACTGGCTCGGGCACAAAGAGAGATTCCAGGACGATGGGGTCGGCGGGATCGCAAATGGTGTCGCCGGTAAAGGTGTCTTTGAGGCCAATAGCGGCACCCAAGTCCCCCGCCCGCAGCTCATCCACTTCAATACGGTCGTCGGCCTTCAGCACGATCAGTCGAGAAATCCGCTCTTTCTTGTCTTTAGTAGCGTTGTAAATGTAGCTGCCCTTCTTAAGCACCCCAGAGTAGACTCGCACAAAGGTGAGTCGTCCGTAGGGATCGGCCATAATCTTAAACGCCAAGGCGGCCAGAGGCGCATCGTCATTCGCTAGGCGCTCAGCCAGTTCACCGTTGGGTAAATGCCCCTGAATGGGTGGCACTTCAAGCGGAGAGGGTAGATAGTCCACAACCGCGTCTAGGAGTAGCTGTACTCCCTTATTTTTGAAAGCAGAGCCGCACAGAACCGGAACAATAGTGCCATGGATTGTGCCTTGGCGGAGGGCATTTGCGATTTCCTCTGAGGATAGCGGCTGCCCTTCAAAATATTTTTCCATCAGGGCATCGTCGGTCTCAGCCACCGCTTCAACTAGCTTGGCTCGATACTCCTCTGCCACGTCTCGAACATCGGCCGGTATCTCTGTATCGTCGAAGTTCTGACCTAGATCGTCGTGATAGATACGGGCGCGCATAGCGACTAGATCGACAACGCCCTGGAAGCCACCCTCAGCTCCAACGGGAATCTGAATAGGTACGGCATTTGCACCCAGGCGATCGCGCAACTGACCGCACACTTTCAAGAAATCGGCCCCCGTGCGATCCATCTTATTGACAAAGGCAATGCGGGGAACGCTATAGCGATTGGCTTGGCGCCATACCGTTTCTGACTGAGGCTGCACCCCCCCCACCGAGTCAAATACGGCTATCACCCCGTCTAAGACGCGCATAGACCGCTCGACCTCAATGGTGAAGTCAACGTGGCCGGGGGTGTCAATAATATTGATTTGGTTATCACGCCAGTTGGTGGTGATAGCCGCCGCTGTAATCGTGATCCCCCGCTCCCGCTCCTGCTCCATCCAGTCAGTAACGGCGGTGCCTTCATGCACCTCACCAATTTTATGCACAATGCCTGAATAGAACAGGATGCGCTCCGTGGTGGTGGTTTTGCCCGCATCAATATGCGCGGCAATACCGATATTCCTGACCCGTTCTAGGGGCGTTGTTCGTACCACAGCTCCCTCCTTACTACACTACGGCTAGCCGCTTCGGCAAACCCAAACAGATTTTTATTTTAGGAAGCAGAAACAGCGATCGCCAAGCAAGCGGAAGCGCCAGAGCCACAATCACCGTCTCAAGTTAGTACCGGTAGTGGGCAAAGGCCTTGTTCGCTTCTGCCATCCGGTGAGTTTCTTCACGCTTACGAACGGCTCCACCGGTCTCATTGGCGGCATCCATAAGCTCGTTAGCCAGCTTGATGGCCATCGACTTGCCGGGGCGCTGACGCGCAAACTGGGTCAGCCAGCGAAGCGCTAGGGCAACACTGCGTTCAGAGCGCACTTCCATAGGCACCTGGTAGGTTGCACCACCCACTCGCCGGGCCTTTACCTCAACCAAAGGAGAAGCATTGCGCACCGCCCGTTCAAAGACATCCAGGGGATCGCCACCGCTGCGCTCTTTAATAATTGTGAAAGAGTTGTAGATAATCTTGTCGGCCAGAGACTTTTTGCCGCTAGTCATTAAGCGGCGGCTCATCATGGTGATAAGACGGCTGTTGTAAACAGAGTCTGGCGGAATTGGGCGCTTTTGAATAACGGTACGGCGAGACATGATTCAAATTCCAGTGATTGAAGGCTAGCTGCGTGGACAAACGAACTCAATGCTTAGCTAAGAGAGCCGATGGAGGCTAAGCCAACATCGCCAGCAGCTTGAAACGGGGTGAATGAAAGGCCCAAAGTGAAAACCAATGCATCCAACCATAACAAGCTGTAACTGACCTAGCCCCTTTGGTCGTCCTAGGATTTGGGACGCTTAGCCCCGTACTTAGAGCGGCCCTGACGGCGATCTTTTACGCCAGCGGTGTCAAGGGTGCCACGGATGATGTGGTAGCGAACACCGGGAAGGTCTTTGACCCGCCCGCCACGAATCATGACCACGGAGTGCTCTTGCAGGTTGTGGCCAATGCCAGGGATGTAGGCCGTGACCTCAAATCCAGAGGTCAGACGCACCCTAGCCACTTTCCGCAGAGCCGAGTTGGGCTTTTTGGGCGTGGTGGTATACACGCGGGTACAAACCCCCCGTCGCTGCGGACAGCTCTTTAGGGCCGGGGATTTGGTCTTTTTGTCGGCTTTCTGGCGCTCACTCCGAATGAGTTGCTGAATCGTGGGCATAGGATGCTTCTGCTGCTACGGCTGATAAAATCTCGAGTTTTCACAAGGTCTAATGCTAGCACTCAGAAGAAGCTTTGGTCAAACACCGCCAATTACGGTAAGAGCATCGCTTTATTTAAGCGTCTAGGTTGCCTAGGGCGCCGGCAAATGAGCCGCAGTGCAGTCTTGGGTAACCGGCGCATCGGCCGTCAGGACAAAGGCATTGCCGCAGCCGCAGGTTCGCTGGGCCAAGGGGTTAATAAATCGAAACCCGCCCCCCATAAGATCTTCGGCGTAATCAATAGTGAGGTCTCTGACCAAGTCCATTTGATCGATAGGTACCGCTAGGCTAATGTCGCCGCAGGCTATGGTGGCCAACGGCCCTTGAGTTGTGGCTTCTGCAGTGAGGCGGTAGGTCCAGTCGGCACAGCCGCCCGGCTCTAGAGCGAGGCAAAGCTGGGGCGCATGCTCTGTGCCTTGAGCAGTATGCCGACGCAGCAGTCGCTTGAATTCTTGAGCGGCAGCGGGGCGAATTTCAACCATAGGAACTGCGCAGCAAAGAACGAAAAAACGGCGGTAGTGCTGAGCTTAGCACTACCGCCGTCCCCCATTGATGATGAATGAGCAAGACTAAAGCCTAGAGGGTTTCGGCCCGAGAGTAGTCGTCCTGGAAGCGGACAATGTCATCTTCGCCAAGATATTCGCCGTTTTGCACCTCAATGAGCACGAGGGGAATAACGCCCACGTTTTCTAAACGGTGCTGGGTGCAGGGAGGTACGTAGGTCGACTGATTGGTGGACAGCAGAATTTCGGCTTCACCGCAGACTACCTTGGCGGTGCCAGAGACGACAATCCAGTGCTCGCTGCGGTGGTGGTGCATCTGCAGGCTGAGGCGATGACCCGGCTTGACCTCAATTCGCTTGATTTTGTAACCCCGACCCTCTTCGAGCACCGTGTAGGATCCCCAGGGGCGCAGACCGGTTTCAGCAATTTCTTTGCCATTGCTGGTGGCGAGGGCCAGCGCGGTGGGCTGAATTGACTCTTGTAATTTTGTCATAACGATAATTCTCCTAGAACCTGAACGTATAAGACTGCGGCAGGATCGGCGACTCGGGGAACCGCATTGTCCTATGGTGCCCATTGCTATCAGACTTTTGCTTTGGCCCAAGAGTTTCACGATGCACCGGGCTCGGGCGAAGTTTTCAGGCAATAGTCTAACAATTGCCCACGGGCAGATTGGAGGATTTGGGCAGGATGGGAGGCAAAAACATAGATTCTTTATACCGGTTTGAGGTTGTTAAAGAATTGGGAGACAAAAAGCTGGGGCAATCTGGTGCTAAGGCTGGGGGAAAAACAGCCCAATACCATTATTTACCCGGGCAGCGGTGCGGGGAGAGCGATTGATCAGTCGCCCACCCAGGTATAGGCTGGCGGAGCTGCCGCCGTCTAGGTTGAGGGCGTCGGTACTGCCGAGCTGGAGCATAATTTGAGCCATCTGGTCGAGGGTGGGGCCGGGGCCAAGGGGGCTGTTATGGACGGCCACCAGCAAAATTTCACCAGTGGCGGTGAGACCGATGGCGCTGCGGGGGGCCGCCTGGGTGCCAAAGGCGGCGCTGAATTGCTCTAGCTGGGCGTTGAGAACAAGGGTGCGATCGCGAATCAGCAGCGGGCCACCGCCAACCAGGTTAGGAAAGGGAGCCATCGTCGCCGGTAGCAGGTTAGAGGCGATGGAAACCTGCTGCCCCGGTGGCAGGGCCTGGGCAGCGGTAGCGTAGGATCGCAGCGCCAGCAGATAGCCGTTGGGGGGGATCGGTAGTCCCCCAGGGCCAATCGTGCTGGCGGGTTGTTGGGCCGTGACGACGCCATCCACCACCGTGACCACGGTTTCACTCTCAATCACCGGGCGGTAGGTTGCTCCCCAGGCGGGGGTATAGAGACCAATACCCGCCTGCACATAGCCACTGTTAATCGCCAGCACCGCAAAGCGCTGACCGCTGGCGGTGGTGAGGGTCTGCTGTAGGGCGAGGCGCTCCATGCGCACCTGGCCCTGGTCGTTCCACCCAACAACGCCACGGCTGAGGATGGGGCCTGAAATCCAGGTGTTGTTGGCGCGCACGGCCCCGAGGGGATATTGATTGTTGCGATTGAAGAACCCAGCGTTGATAGCGGCGCTAGCCTGCCAGCGTTGGGCAATGGTGGTGAGGGGAGCGGTGCCCACCGCCGTAGTGGGGTCAGTCCAGATGGGGCGCAGGCTGGCCTGGGTGGGGTCGATTTGCAGGTAGTAAGCGGGAAACGGCTGCCCAGCTACGGAGATATACCGCTGCTGCCAGCGCACGCCCGGAGCCCAGGCGATGCTGTGAGGCTGAAGGCTATCGGCCTGCACATCAATGACAATTTGATTGGGATTGGCCTGGGTGACTAGGCGCAGCGGGTGGCTGGCGCTGGCCTGGAGGCGAAGTCCCCCAGTAGTCGGAGTAACGGCCAGCGACCCCAGGTAGGCTCCGGCGGGGGATGCGATTGCATCCCTAATAACCCGAGCATCGGCGGTGGCCCCCAGGGTGAGGGAGAGGGCATCGGCACTGTCGGCCAGTGACGCGGGCACCGGGCCGGATAGCTCCACAATTAACCGTTCGCCGCCGGACTGAGGGACTCGGCGCAGAGCGACGACCTGAGCCGGGGGAGTGGAGAGCTGTAGGTTACCGCCCCCAGGCTGCACCTGCCAGCCGTGGCGTTCGGCCAGAGGCCCAATATCGAGGAACCGATAGCCGTCCTGCACCCAGGCAGACAGCTCCACCGGGTTCCCCGGATCGGTAAACCACTGCACAGGCTGCCGACTGGGGTCTCCCGTGTTGAGCAGCGTGGCCCCCAGGTACTCAGTCACGCCGTAGTCGGCTAGGCCAATTCGGCCATTGGCCACCACCCAGGGAATGGAGAGCTGACGGCCATTGAGCGTCAGAGTTTGACCCTGGGCTGGGGTAGTGACGGCAGCATTGGCAAGGCCGATCTCGGCGGCGGGCGCGGCAGGGGGTATGGCAAGAACGGGGCAGGGGGCGATCGCGCCGAGCAGGCTGATGCCAATCCAGCCCCTTGCGATCCAACGATGCCCTGGGCAAGAGCGAGCGGACAACGGGGCTGAGGCTGGCCATCTAACCATAGGAATTAAGGGGATGAATGGGTCTGAAATATGTAGGGCCAACGCAGCAAATTGCCGGGCACTCAAGCGCAGTTTAGGCAGGTTTTTGAAACAATCGCTACCGTTACCGCCGCTTAATTCTAAGAAGCTGTGACTACATGGTGGGCCTAAGGTTTGTAAACTACTGATAAAGTCTGTAAATTACTGATACAGCGCTGAGTGCGCCAATGATTTATGACTGGGGCCACTGCCCCTGGTTCCCTAGGCAAGACGTGTGAATTGACCAAGACGAGGGCGCTGCCCCTGCGCCTGCCCTGGGTTCCTAGAATCGAACTGGGTCAGATCCGCTTTCTGGCCCAATTTTGAGGCCCTATTAGACGAGTTAGAGTCTCTGCCATTTTGCTCTGTGATGCGTGCTGCTAGGCTAGTCCTCCCAGCTAAATTTGTTGCTCTGCTTTTACCACCCCTTCGTTGTTCTCCTCTTCCATGGGACGTACACCTGTGAATCACCCCTACCAACCTCGGCAGCATACCCGTTCTGAATGGCCAAACTGGGGGCCAAAGTCGCTAGTTGAAGAACGCGATGCCTGCGGCGTAGGCTTTTTGGCCGATCGCCAGAACCGCGCTAGCCACGATTTGGTAGCCAAGGCTCTCGCTGCCCTCGACTGCATGGAGCACCGGGGAGGCTGCTGCGCCGACCAGGACTCTGGCGACGGAGCCGGGGTGATGACGGCGATTCCGTGGGCGGTGCTGAATCGCTGGGCGGCAGAGCAGGGGTACGAGGCGCTGGCGAGCGATCGCGCTGGCGTAGCCATGATTTTTTTACCTAACCATGACGAGGCCGCTGCCTTTGTGCGCGACACCTTTAACCAGGTGGTCAAGGACGAAGGGTTGAGCGTGGTGGGGTGGCGCACTGTGCCTGTGCGGCCTGACGTGTTGGGAGCCTTGGCAAAGCAGTACCAGCCTCGCATTGAGCAGCTTGTCATCGCCTCGGCAGGGGAAACCGATGAGGATCTAGAGCGTCGGCTTTATCTGGTGCGTCGCCAGGTGCTGCATCTAGTGGCCAATGCGGCCACCCATCCCGATGAGCTGGCGGCGGCCGTGGTGGCTGAGCTGAAAGAGTTTTACGTGTGCTCCTGCTCCTGCCGCACGATTGTGTACAAGGGTATGGTGCGATCGGCGGTGCTGGCGACTTTCTATGAGGATTTGCGCGACCCTGACTACGTCAGTTCGTTTGCGGTGTATCACCGCCGGTTTAGCACCAACACCATGCCCAAGTGGCCCCTAGCCCACCCCATGCGGCTGCTGGGGCACAACGGCGAAATCAACACCCTAGTGGGCAACATCAACTGGATGGTGGCGCGCCAGGCCGATCTGTACCATCCGGTATGGGACGATCGCTTTGAGCTGCTTAAGCCCATTGTCAACGCCGAAAACAGCGACTCCGCTAACCTCGACAACGTCATGGAGCTGCTGGTGCGATCGGGCCGTTCTCCCCAAGAAGCCCTGATGATGATGGTGCCCGAGGCCTACAACAACCAGCCTGAGCTGGACGCCTATCCCGAAATCACCGACTTCTATAACTATTACAGCGGCCTGCAAGAGCCCTGGGATGGCCCGGCCCTGATTGTCTTTAGCGACGGCACCCAGGTCGGAGCCACCCTGGATCGCAACGGCCTGCGCCCGGCTCGCTACGTGGTCACCAAGGACGATCTGCTAATGGTGTCGTCGGAGGCAGGGGTGCTCGATGTGGCCCCAGGCGACATTTTAGAGAAAGGTCGCCTGGGGCCCGGCCAGATGATTGCGGTCGATCTGCACCGCCAGGAAATTCTCAAAAATTGGGCGATCAAGCAGCGGGTCGCCACACGGCAACCCTACGGCCAGTGGCTCAAGGACAACCGGGCTGAGGTGCAGCCCCAGCTGTTTACGGAGGCGACCCTCTACCCTGCCGAGGCCCTGCTGCGCCAGCAGAGCGCCTTTGGCTACACCGTCGAAGATGTGGACATGATCATCCAAGACATGGCGGCCCAGGGTAAAGAGCCCACATTCTGTATGGGCGACGACACGCCCCACGCGGTGCTTTCAGAGAAGCCCCACCTACTCTACGACTACCTTAAGCAGCGGTTTGCCCAGGTCACCAACCCGGCCATTGACCCACTGCGCGAGCGGCTGGTCATGTCCCTGTCCACCCAGCTGGGGGCCCAGGGCAACCTGCTGGATGAGCGCCCTGAGTACGCCCACCTGCTCAAGCTAGAGAGCCCGGTGATTAATGAGGTAGAGCTAGAGCAAATCCACGGATCGGGCTTTGCCACGGCTACCCTATCCACGCTATATGACATCGCGGCTGGCCCAGCGGGGCTGGCGAAGGCGGTGGCCGAGTTGTGCGATCGCGCCGACGAAGCCGTCAAAGCCGGTAAGACCATTCTGGTGCTGAGCGATCGCGTTGACGCCCAGGGCAATACGGCCCCCCTCAGTGCCGAGGTGAGCTACATTCCCCCCCTGCTGGCGGTGGGTGCGGTGCACCACCATCTGATTCGCAACGGGTTGCGCATGCGGGCCTCTCTGGTGGTCGATACGGCCCAGTGCTGGAGCACCCACCACTTTGCCTGCCTGATTGGCTACGGGGCTAGCGCCGTGTGCCCATACCTGGCGCTGGAGTCGGTGCGCCACTGGTGGGCCGATGGCCGCACCCAAAAGCTGATGGAAACCGGCAAACTGCCGGTAACTACCCTCAACGGTGCCCAGGACAACTATCGCAAGGCCGTGGATGCGGGGCTGCTGAAAATTCTCTCGAAGATGGGCATCTCGCTGATTACCAGCTACCGAGGCGCGCAGATTTTTGAAGCCATCGGCATCGGCCCTGACCTGCTGGATTTAGCCTTTCGGGGTACCACCTCACGGTTGGGTGGCCTTTCCGTCGTAGATTTGGCCCAAGAGACGATTCAATTCCACCAGCGAGCATTCCCCGAACTGTCGGCCAAGCGCCTGCAAAACATGGGCTTCGTGCAGTCGCGGCCCAGCGGCGAATACCACATGAACAACCCAGCCATGTCGAAGCTGCTGCACAAGGCAGTGGCCGATCGCCAGTACGACCACTACGAGCTGTACCGCGCCCAGCTCGAAAATCGCCCGCTCAGTGCCCTGCGAGATTTGCTGGATTTTGAGAGCGATCGCCAGCCCGTTGCCATCGACCAAGTTGAGTCGGCGGAGGCGATTATGCGGCGCTTCTGCACTGGGGGTATGTCGCTAGGGGCGCTGTCGCGCGAAGCCCACGAGGTGCTGGCGGTGGCCATGAATCGCATCGGCGGCAAGTCTAACTCCGGCGAAGGGGGCGAAGACCCTGTGCGCTTCAAGGTACTCTCCGATGTGGATGGCGAGGGCAATTCCCCCACATTCCCCCACCTGCGAGGGTTGAAGAACGGCGACACCGCCAGTTCCGCTATTAAGCAGGTGGCCTCTGGCAGGTTTGGGGTCACCCCCGAGTACCTGATGCACGCCGACCAAATTGAGATCAAGCTGGCTCAGGGGGCCAAGCCCGGCGAGGGGGGCCAATTGCCCGGCAAAAAGGTCAGCCCCTACATCGCCATGCTGCGCCGCTCCAAGCCTGGTGTGGCGCTAATTTCACCGCCGCCCCACCACGACATCTACTCTATTGAAGACCTGGCTCAGCTCATTTTTGACCTACACCAGATCAACCCCAAGGCCGGGGTATCGGTGAAGCTGGTGTCTGAGGTGGGCATTGGCACCATCGCCGCCGGGGTGGCCAAGGCCAACGCCGACGTGATTCAGGTGTCGGGCCACGATGGCGGCACCGGAGCCTCGCCCCTCAGCTCCATCAAGCACGCCGGGGTGCCCTGGGAGCTGGGCCTCACCGAGGTGCACAAGGTTCTGATGGACAACGAGCTGCGCGATCGCGTCACCCTGCGCGTCGATGGCGGCCTCAAAACCGGCTGGGACGTGGTGATGGGCGCCCTAATGGGGGCGGAAGAATTTGGCTTTGGCTCTATCGCCATGATTGCCGAGGGCTGCATTATGGCGCGAGTCTGCCACACCAACAACTGCCCAGTGGGAGTCGCCACCCAAAAAGAAGAGCTGCGCCAGCGGTTTACCGGGGTACCCGAGCACGTGGTGAACTTCTTCTTCTACATTGCCGAAGAGGTGCGATCGCTGCTGGCTCGCCTGGGCTACACCTCTCTGATCGATATTGTAGGCCGAGCCGACCTACTGAAGGCTCGGGCCGAGGTTACCCTGGCTAAAACCAGTCACCTCGATCTAACCACCCTGATGGATCTACCCGACGGACGGGGCGATCGTACCTGGCTCCAGCACGAAGCCGTCCACAGCAACGGCCCCGTGCTCGACGACGATATGTTGGCCGATGCTGATATTCAGCGGGCGATTCAAACCCAGGGCACGGCGACTAAGACCTACGCTTTGGTCAACACCGATCGCACCGTGGGCGCTCGGGTTGCCGGGGCGATCGCTGAAAAGTATGGCAATGCGGGCTTTGAAGGTCAGCTAAATCTGACCTTTGAGGGCAGTGCTGGCCAGAGTTTCGGAGCCTTTAACCTACCCGGTATGACCCTAACCCTGGTGGGCGAAGCTAACGACTACGTTGGCAAAGGCATGCACGGCGGCGAAATCGTGGTTAAGCCCCCGGTCGGCATCACCTACGATCCCTCCACCAACGTGATTATTGGCAACACCTGTCTGTACGGCGCTACGGGCGGCACCCTCTACGCGCTGGGCACCGCCGGAGAGCGCTTTGCCGTGCGCAACTCCAAGGGACAAGCGGTGATCGAGGGCGCTGGGGATCACTGCTGTGAATATATGACCGGGGGCGTAGTCGTGGTGCTGGGGCCAGTCGGTCGCAACGTAGGCGCTGGTATGACCGGCGGACTGGGCTACTTCCTGGATGAAACCGGCGGCTTTCCGGTGAGAGTCAACCCCGAAATTGTCAAGGTTCAGCGGGTCATCACCCCCGCTGGGGAAGCCCAGCTCAAGGCGCTAATTGAGGCCCACCTGGCCTACACCGGCAGCCCTAAGGCCAAGACGGTTCTCGACCACTGGCAAGACTATCTGCCCAAATTCTGGCAGGTGGTGCCGCCCTCGGAGGCCGATACACCAGAAGCCAATCCTGAGGGCACTGGCGCTGAGAAGGTGCTGAGTTCTAGCCAGTCCTAGGAAAGAGTATGGAGTGATGGAGTGGATGAAGAGTATGGCTCTGCTAGATTCGGCGCAGCCGTCCCCAACTTATAGGGGAGCAGCGATCGCCCTGTTCTCCACACCCTCACGCCCCTACTCCATCACCCCCTGGCCTACCATAAAAACTCGGCTCCTATAGCAACACCCCTTTGTGCTAATGTGGATCTCTAGTTTTGGCATGTCGTGGGTTAACGAATGCCGGTGCGGGCAGATCGTCCGGCTTGAGATTTTATTGGCCTTGAGGGTCTTCTTAAGCCTGAGATCGGGGTTATATCCCTGCTGTAGGTGCCGTGTCCTTGTTTACTGATCTCGTCTGCCCTGTTGTCTGAGGTTATTGAATGTCTAAGCGTCGCAATCCCAAAAAAGAAAAAGCTCTCCGCAACCAGGCCTACGCCCGCAAGTTCCGCAAGAAGCGGACAGGCAACCAGCGCTTCTTCCGCCGCAACAACACCGGCGCAACGGATGAGGACAACAGCGAAGATAAAGAGAATAGCGACTACTCCAACAACAACGCTTAGATCAGCGCTATTTCAGAGCAGCGGCGATTAATTCAGCGGCGCGGTGGCCTGAGGCGATCGCGCCTTCTACATTTTTCCCCAGACACCAGTCGCCACAGCCCACGAAGTTTGGCAGGGCTGGTGAACTGAGCACAGAGGCACCCAAGGGCTGGCGCACAAAGCCGTAGCGCCAGCAGTGCACCTGCATCCAGCTAGGGAAACCGATCCATGCCGCCAAACTCTCCGCCGTAGCAGCCAGCAATTCTTGACCAACGGACTCCAGATCGGAGCGATCGATGTTGTTGGCGGCAAACGTTGGGCTGCTGTGTAGAACTACCACCGACTCTAGCGGGTCGGTGCGCTTGCTGCTGTCCAAGGCGGCCCAGCGCAGCGCTGGATGAGTGCTGCTGGCAACCATCCAGCCGTCAAAAGTTTTCTGGATAGAAAGATTGGCAGGTTCGTTAAGACTGTACCCAGCCATCACGGTAATGACGGCCTCAAACGCTACGGTTTGAAGCTGTTGCCATAGTCGGTCAATGTCTCCATTTTGTCGCTCGGCTTCATCCCACAGGGCGGCGGCTTGCGGGGCAGGGAGAGCGACCACCACAGCCCTCGCGTCAATCGAGTTGGGTTGATTTTGGCCATTTGCGCTTAAAGCTTCACCTTCAATGCGCCAACCCTGTGGAAGCAGAGTCAGCGCCGTAGCGCGCCATTGTCGGCGAATAGAGAGCCCTGTGGCTAAAGTTTTAGCGATCGCGCTCATACCCTGAGGTGCAGCATACAAAGTCTCCGCTGACATTGGATTTAAGGAACCATCCGCCTCTAGGGCAAAGGCTTCGGGCTGCCAGGGCTCGAGTACACCAGACTGCAACAGTGCCGATATTGGACTGAGCGCAGAGTCGGCAAAAGGCTTTAAATACCGACAGCCGTGGTCTATGGCAGTGGAACCAACCCGGCGAGTGGCCAATCGCCCCCCGAGTCCGCGAGACTTATCGACCACGAGCACCCGGTAGCCAGCTTGCTGAAGCTGATGGGCCGCCGTCAATCCGCTGATCCCCGCCCCGATGACCACCACATCTTCCATATCGATTTCTTGCCAAATTTTGGTGTGTAGCTGCTGCCCAACATCCTATCTTGGGGAATTGTGTAAAAATGTAAGACAGTTTTTAAATATGGTGATGCCCAGTGGATGAGCTGCGGTCTGCCCTGGAGCTAGCAACAGACGAAGAACTTGAGGCCCTGACAGACATGCTGTTTCGGCCCCGATTCAACCCGCTAGATTATCTGCAAAAGGCTGACCCACTGACGGTACAGAGCGGCACACGGCAGCAGTGGCTCGACCGATTAGAGCAGCGCTTTCGGTTTTTGGCCGCAGATGGGCTGACGGTGATCAATGGCCAGAGCCAGCGCGTCAGCTATCGCCAGGCGCTGATTCAGGTTTGTCACTATCTCAAGGTGCCCTACGCCACCGCTTGGTCAACCGATGATTTAGAGGCAGAAGTGTTTTTGCACCTGCTTCGCAGCAATCTTAAGAAGTTGTCGAAAACAGAGCGCGATCGCCTTCAGCAGTCCGTTCAAATCTCTCTACAGAAGTCAGCTCAGTTTCAAGCCTTGCCCCTTGACCTTCAGGCTAACCCCCTCAGACTATTGGCCAAAGGCAGTAGTGCCCTAGCAATTAGCGCCGTCCTACAGCCCTGGCTACTTCAGCACATCGCTCGGCAAATGGCCTTCCACATGGCCCGCTACGAAGTGACCCGGCAGGCCATGGTCAAGGGAGGTGGCACCGTGCTGGCCCAAGTCCATCAGCGATTTGCCCTACGTATGGCCTCCCAAGGGGTTGCCACCAGTGCCGCCCGCTACGGAGCGACTCGAGCCGTATTTTCAGTGCTGGGGCCTGCCCTATGGGGCTGGTTTTTAGCTGATTTGGGTTGGCGAGCGATCGCCACCAACTATGGCCGGGTTATCCCCGTCGTCTTTACCCTGGCTCAGATTCGTCTAACCCGCTCCTTCGATGATTGGGATCTAGCTCCGGGATAGGAGTGACTAGCCTATGCCCGTTGCTAATTGCCCTGCCAGTGGGATGCCATGCCTGACGCAAACCAAAGACCCAAAACCCACTACGATCAGTTGGGGGTCAAGCCTACCGCTAGCCCTCAACAGATTCGGCGTGCCTTTCGCGACCTCAGCAAGCTCTACCACCCTGATACCACCGAATTGCCTACCACCGAAGCCACTGAAAAATTTCAGCAGCTCAACGAAGCCTATGCCATTCTCAGCAGCCCCGATCGCCGCTGGGCCTACGATCAGCAGGTTGGGTATTCTCGCATATCGGTCATGCAACCCTTAGAACCGCTCAGCCGTCCAGCAACACCCCAGCGGCGAGAGCCTGCCAACATGTACCTCGATCCTACCGATCGCCCCCTCTCTGCCGGAGAAATTTTTGCCCTATTTATTTTAGGGCTTACCTTTGTAGCCTGCCTAGCCTTAGTGGTTACGGTTAGCCTAACCCGAGGAGACTACACCGCCGATCTAGGCCTTCCCCTTGAAAAATCTATGCCTGCGATCGAAGCAACTCCAGATCAAGAGTTAAGGGGAAGCCCACCGCCAGGGAATGCCGCCCCCAGCCTCCCCTCTCCGCCAGACATACCGCCTGTGCCACGATCCTTAAGCTCTGCGCCACCCACTTGGCTCTAGGCAAGGTATTACGACCTACTCATTGTTCCTTCATCTACGCTATGGCACTTCCCTCTGCGACTACCCCGCTTTACAACTACCCGCTGACCGACATCGAAGCTTGGCTGAGACAGCATGGCTGCACCCAAGACAGCAGCGACGCTCTCCACTGTTGGCATATCATACGCCCTCGCTGGGAAGCCAAAATTTTGCTCGAGACAGACTGTATCGTGGTGCGCTACATTAGCGCCGGGCCCGACGAAAAAGACATCCAGCGAGTCTTCAAATATTCCTTAAGCCGACAAGATTTAGAAGAAGCCATTTTTTCTGGGCCTTAGGGCCAGGCTCTTTACCAGTTACAAAGCTGAACTAAAAAGGTCAATCCAGCAGCTTGTCACACTGGCCCTGTAGAACCAGCGCAGACGCGAATTCCATCTTCTCGCCTTGCCTTCCTGATACTAAATCCGGCTTTGGTACCCTCCAATTCACCAGGGCAAATTACATTCGCCCCCACGATTTGACCTTTTGGAAATCGGGGTTATGCGGTTCGGATTTGGTATGACACATCTCTGGAAACTCCTGCTCTCTTGTCAGAGATACTGTCCGAAAGCCCATTAGACCAGGCCTTTTAGCCTCAGCTAATTAGCGCCAGGCTTCAGCCTCAAGGCAACCTATTGCTCAAGCCTTCGGGACTTGTTTGTGTCAGGCAGGCAGGTTCTCGCCTGATTCGCAGTGTCTAAAACACAGCAGCTTCATCAACTCAGTAGCATCACGTAGATGAATACTTATTCATCTACGTATTTTCACATGCTCTAGATATTTCCTTGCCTCATATTTACAGGAACCTCACACAGCAGCCGAGGCTGCATGATTAAATTTAGGTTAACCGAAGGTGAAATAAAGCTGATATTTAGGTTATGGAGAGTTGTCTAGCCCTTAATCCTGCATGGCAGACTTTCCTCATTAGGCCAGTTTATGGCTACAGAGACAACTTTCCGTAGGTCTACAGACGCTTCAAATAGCTGGGCAGTTAGACGGTGCATTTCCAGCGCAGCGGCAACTTTCCTTAGAGAGTACAGCCTTCAAAAGCGTGCCATTCACTGAGAGCTTTATGAATACTTTTCCAGTCTTCACCAAGGAGGAGCCATGACCGTCCAAAATGCCTCTCAACCTAAGATCCAAAAAAAAATTGACTTGAGAAAGCACGATATTTGGCTGAACTTTCTCGTGGTACTGCTTGCCACGAATTTATTTAGCATCTTTCTAGCTGGTCATAGAAGCACCGATCTAAATTTCCTCTTCATGGAAGACGGCCCGCTAGAAAATCTGAGCGCAGTTTTCTATTTTTGTGCAGCAGCCATCTTTGCGATTGGCTTTAAGAATAAATCAGCACCTCTCCGGTTTTGGTGTCTATTTTTTGCGGTTTTACTATTTCTAGTTGGCGGAGAGGAAATTAGCTGGGGACAGCGAATTTTTGGCATTGCGACTCCTGAATCCCTCAATGCTGTGAATGTACAAAATGAGTTTAACATTCACAATATTGATGGTATTCACCAGTATGTTCGAACCATAGGTGTTGCTTTTGTAGGCCTTTTTTGTTTTCTAATTCCGATTAGCAATCGACTAAACCAGAGAATGAGCCAGATCTACACTCAGTTAGGCGTACCAATTTTTCCGCTTAGCACAGTCTGGCTGGTGGCCCTTTCAATTGTATTTATGATTGTTCCAAGAGCCCTGAACCTGGGAATGCTAGAGCTTTTCATGCTGGATGAAATCGGTGAATTTCTCCTTTCTTTTGCCTGGATTTCGTTCGCACTAAACAACTCCTTCGAGTTGAAACCAAGCCAGGTTGAGTACAATTTCTAAGGTTTTAGAACTGTTTTAGCCAAAAAACCGCCCCAAGCATTTGCCTAGGGCGGTTTTTTGAACGGCTGTAAGTTGGGCAAGTGATCCGAAACTAACTACCCTTAAAAATCTATTAGTCAATTAGATCGCTAGCAGCAAGTCTATACGAGCATTACTAACGATTAGGAAAATAAGGTCTTAGTGCTACACCTAAAACCTCACTAGCCGTCGTCTAGCTTTTGAAACGCATGGGCGCAGCCATCTGCAGCAAGCCGACCAACCCTATCTTGGCTTTTTCCCAGTTAATCCCCGCAACCAAAAGAATGACCCGAAGGAAACTCTAGGCCGGTAGCATTGAACTGCTACCGGAGCCTTCAGGCGAGTAATAATGCGGATGAAAGGACTTGAACCTTCACGTCCGAAGACACTAGAACCTAAATCTAGCGCGTCTACCAATTCCGCCACATCCGCGTTCGGTGATTAAGCATAGCAAACAACGGCGGGCTGTGGGAACCTTTTGACCTGTTCTTTTGAAATATCCTTGGCTCAGGCGGGGATAAAGGCGTTGAGCTGGGCCACTAATGCTGGGGGCAGATTGCTGGGGCGGTAGCCAGTACCTAGCGATCGCCAGCGCTGAAATACGCTGTGGTGCAAAACTGCATCGGTAGGGATAGTACGGGGCTGAAGGCCGGTCAGTCGAAATAGCCAGGAAATAGGTTTTGAAGGAACTGGAGCCGCAGGGTTTGGGCGAATGCTGGGGGTCTGAAGCGGGGTTGAAGACGTTGGATCACGCTGCAGCTGGCTGAGGTCGAATTTTAGGCCAAGGCCAAGGGTAGATTGCACGGTGTCAACCATCCAAAGCAGCGCCCCATCAGCTAGAGGCAATGATCCCAAGTCGCCGCCGCCAACAGCCCCATGGTCGCCCGGAAACCAAACTTGATGAAGCGTTTGCCCCGCCTCAATATTCTTTTGGCTTTGCTGCATAGGGGTAACATCAAGCGCTTTGCGCATCTCATCGATGGCAACGGCATGGAGGGCATGATCGATAATATTGCTGAGCTGGTAGTCGTGGAACTCGTACTTTTTGTTGAGTAGCTGGCTCAACAGCGGAATAGTGCGGGGCACGCCAAGCGCCCCCATGGTATCCCAACAGCCGAGTACCGTGATTCTGGCGGGGCGTACGCGGGTGCTCAGGGATTGCATGGCTCTCTGTTTGCGATCTAGCTCGCGGCGGTTAAATTCGTCTTTGCCAATCTGGCGTTCGTCACTGTAACGGCCCTGGCTGCGATAGATGTCGTAAACAGATGACGCCTTGAGCACTTCGGCACTGGGTAACAACCCCCCGGCGATGCGCATCAGCCCGGCTAGGCTGCGAACAGTATAGGCTCCACGGCTGAAGCCAAACAGGTAGATTTCGTCCCCTTCGTCGTAGTTGAGGCAGAGAAAGCGGTAGGCGGCCTGAATATTTTCATCAATGCCCCAGCCGAAGGCTCCACCCGCCAGGCGATTGAGCAACTCCCCGCCGGAGCCAATGCCAGGGCTATATTCCACAAGCTGGGGCTGTTGTAGATCGCGATCGTTGGTTTGAATAATTTGAGCTAGCTTGACCACATTGGTGGGAGTTTTCTGGCTAGCGTTTTGCCAAGTGCCGTCGCAGCAGACCACAAGACGTTTCATGGGGGTTCCTTTGAGACGAATTAGGGCAACTGTAGTCTATCGGCTTTGATGGTCTAGGCCAGCAATTTTGTCTAGTTTGGCCCAAAATCGCACCTTAAGGCAGATGAGTTTGCTGGGCAATCGCTTTGGTCAGATCAAAAAAGGCCGCACCCTTTAAAGGAGCGGCGATGCTGAGGCGTTGGCCCTAGAGTTTGCAAGGCCAGGCGGTGGGCAGCACTGCCATAGCCCTTATTGCGGGCCAAGTGGTAGCCGGGGTAGCGGCGATCGAGGCGCACAATCAGGCGATCGCGCCATACTTTGGCCAAAATACTGGCGGCAGCGATCTCGGTATGGGTGCGATCGCCCTGCACCACTGTCTGCTGAGGCAAACCTAAATTTCGAATAGGCTGGTTGCCGTCAATCAAACAGAGGTCTGGCGGCGTGGAGAGGCGGCACAGCGCCCTAGTCATAGCCAAAAGACTGGCGTGCAGAATATTCAGCCGCTCAATGTCGTGGATAGTAGCTAACCCCAGGGCATAGTCTGTGGCCAGTCGCTGAATGGGTTCTACCAGACTTTCGCGGCGGGCGACACTCAGACATTTGCTGTCGGTCACCCCCAGCATCAAAAGCTGCTCCCCAGATTGGGGTGACAGAACCACTGCCGCAGCGACCACCGGGCCAAACAGACACCCGCGTCCCACCTCATCGACCCCGGCGATTTTGGTTTCCGGGGAATGCTCACCATTCACAGAGACAGGGCCTACTCGTCGCCACCATCACCACCGTCGCCCGTCGTGGAGGAGCGACGACGACGGCGACGACGCACACTGCTAGATGATTCCGGCTCCGCTTCGGGGGTGACCTCTGCAGGACTCGGTTCAACCATAGAGACCGGCTCGATCACCGGCTCAGGAGTTGATGCGGCCTCAGGAGCCATTACATCAGCCTCCTGGGCCTGGGCGCGGGCAGAACGCGTGCGCACGGTGCGACTAGGAGACGGCTTTGGCGATGAGGGTTCTGGCTCTGCTATATCCACCACCGCAACCTCCGCTGGAGCCTCGACTGAAGCCTCCATAGGGGTGAGCGACACAATTTCCGGCGGAGCCTGACCAGGCAGCACCACCGACACCATCACATTGCGGGGGTCAGTCACCTCTTGAGTCGACAGCACCATGGGCGAAATCCCCATCATCGCGTAGATACGCTGCTCGTCGGAGGTCATTTCTACAGTCACGACCTGGGGTGGAGCAGCAGGCTTGCGATTTCGGGCCGAATCACTCTGCGAATCGACTCGCCCTCCCACCCGTCCGCGCCCCCGAGGAGCGGCCTTTTCCTCTTCAACCCTGGGGGCTACGATCGGCGTTGCTAGCTCCGTGGGCTCTTTAAACTCGACTAGGGCGGCCCCATTCTCTTTAACCACGGGCGCTTCTTTACCATTGCCTCGGGTTGGCAAGGGGTCGCGACGGCGACGGCGACGGTTGTTGCCGCGGCCCGATTTATCTTGATAGCTGGGGTGATTGCCCAAATCTAGCTCTTGCAGATCGGGACGGCCATCAAAGTCGCCCAGCTCACCCAGAGGAAGCGGTGCTGGTTGAGGAGCCGGGATTACCCCAGACACGAACGCATTGGGGGCGACCTCATTGCTGCTATCTAACGGAACTTCACCGGGCAGGTGCACTAGGTGCCCCAAACCACCGCAGGTGGGGCAGGGACGGCCAAACAACTCGTAGATATTTTGCCCTTGCCGCTTGCGGGTTAGCTCCACAAGACCCAGTTCAGACAGCTGAGAAATCTGGGGTCGGGCTTTGTCAGAACGCAGCGCTTTAGTGAAATGTTCGAGCACTTGCAGCTTGTCACGCCGCGCGTCCATATCGATAAAGTCAACGACAATCACCCCAGCAATATTGCGCAGGCGCAGCTGGCGGGCAATCTCAGCAGCGGCCTCACAGTTGGTCCACAGCACGGTTTCGCGTGCCGTTGCAGAGCGGGTAAAGGAACCAGAGTTAACGTCAATCACCGTCAGCGCTTCGGTGCGCTCGATAATAATGTACCCGCCGGAGGGCAGATCTACCCGAGGTTTGAGGGCTTCACGAATGGCGGCGTTGACGCGGAAATACTCCAGAATGGGAGTGCGTTCGCGGTGGTGGTCGATCAGCACTCCGGCGGGCACCTGACCATCGCTCCAGTTGGCCAAGTGCTGCTTCACCCGCTTCATGCCGGTGCTGGAGTCGGTCACAATGCGGTTGACTTCGGCGTTGTAGGCGTCGCGCAGTACCCGCTGAATGAAGTCATCGTCGCGGTTGAGCAGGGCCGGAGGGCGCGTGGTTAAGGCCTGCTGCTGAATGCTTTCCCACTGCTTTTGCAGGGTTTCTAAATCTTCAATGATGGCATTTTCGCTAATGCCTTCAGCCTCGGTGCGCACCAACAGACCCATGCCCGCTGGCTTGATCAAAATTGCCAGGGCTCTCAGGCGGTTGCGCTCGCTCTCGCTACGAATGCGCCGTGATAGGTTAACGCCGCGCCCTGAGGGCATCAACACCAGGTAGCGCCCAGGCAGACTGATATTGCCGGTTAGACGCGGCCCCTTATTGCCTGTGGGCTCTTTCATGATCTGCACCAGCACCTTTTGCTGGGGCACGACTAGCTCGGTAATAGAGCCAGCGCTGCGCTTAAGCTTTAGGGGGCCTAAGTCGGTCACGTGCATGAAGCCGTTACGCTCGCTGTCGCCAATGTTGACGAAGGCAGCGTCGATGCCGGGCAGCACGTTTTCTACTGTGCCTAAATAAATATCGCTAACCTGATGGCTACCGGTGGCCACAATTAGCTCTTGAATCTGATCTTCAGAAAAAACCGCAGCGATCCGGTTTTGCTCAGCAATAACAATCTGCTTCGGCATCCAAATTCCTCATACGACGCTCACCAGGGCGAATAAAGTCTACTTTTCCCGCCCTGAGTGGGTGATTTGGCCATTCACCAGCCACGTCAACACCGCCACCGAGCGATCGGAAAACTTGTTTGCAAAAGTTGGGCAATAAAGTTCATTACAAAACTGCAATGAACCCTGCTTCCTAAGGGCATGCACAGATCCCCTAACTCGCCAGGCGCTCTGGGAATTCTTGTTCGTAGTGGATCTCGTTTGCGCTAGATCTGCTTGGGATAAACCGCACAAGCTGAACAAAAATTCTGACAGAAGCGCTTAACGCTAGGGATGTGTAGCAGCTTAAGACACTTGCTATGCACCTTTGCTCAGGTACATCAGCTCCTGCTGTGTGCATTATAGCGCCAAGCAGAAGCAGCAACACGATGTTGCGTATTCTTTCTACCACAGGTGGGGAAAATTCGCACCTGTAATGTTGAGCTGATCGACCTGAATCATCGCACTGGGTAAAAAAAACAGGAGGGGGCGATCGCCCCCTCCTGTTTACATCAGACTATCAGTTCAGGAGGCCGATGCCGCCGTCGCTCGAGTCCGGGTGCGGCGCTCGGCCACCGCCACCGCAGGCTCGGGCTGGGGTTCAACCTCAACCTGAGGCGGCGTTTTTTTCTGCACCTTGGGCTCAGCTTTGGGCCTAGGTTCAGCGTGAGCCTTGCGTTCAGCCTGGGGCTGCGATTGCACTGTGCCGTCTACACCAGCTCCCTGAATCAGCAAAATCAGCATGGGGTCGCGCTTGTCGAGTTCCCGCCGCACTAGGCGACGTAGGTCTTGATCGAGGGCAGCTTTGAGGGCATCTAGATCGAGGGCCGCCTTGCCATTGCCGTTAGACACCACCAGCTCCGCTCCCCGGTTGGCGAGCACCTGGGTAATCACCTGCTTCACCTGGCTCTGAAAGCGCTCCTGGGAGATCGACTGGGCCACCCCGCGAATTTGCACAGTGGGGTCGGCCAGCAGTTTGCCGTTGCTGCCTACGGTGGCGGCGATCGTTACCACGCCATCCTCGGCCAGCTGCTGCCGCTCTTTGAGCACATCGCGGCCTACCACCCCAACGCGGGAGGCATCGACTAGCTCAATGCCCGAGGGCACCTGACCAGCAATGCGAATGCCCGCCGGATTGACTTCGACGATGTCGCCGTTATTGATAATCACCATGTTCTCGGCGGGTACGCCCATGCTTTGGGCCGTCTCAGAGTGCTTCACCAGCATGCGGTGCTCACCGTGGACGGGCAGAAAATACTTGGGCCGGGTGAGGGCCAGCATCAGCTTTTGGTCTTCCTGGGCACCATGGCCCGAGACGTGAATGCCCTTATCTTTGCCGTAGACCACCTTGGCCCCGCGCATCATTAACTTGTCGATGGTGTTGACCACAGAGATGGTGTTGCCGGGGATGGGGTTAGCGGAGAACACCACCGTATCCCCCTGCTTGACCTTGATCTGTCGGTGAGAGTCTTCGGCAATGCGGGTCAGGGCCGCCAGAGGCTCACCTTGGGAGCCGGTGGTGAGAATCAGCACGTTCTCATCGGCGGTGTGCCCAAGGGACTTGAGGGGCACAAACAGGCTCTCGGGGCATTTGATATAGCCCAGGTCGCGGGCGTGGGCGATGACGTTGAGCATAGAGCGCCCCACCACAAACACCTTGCGGTTGTGCTTTTGGGCCAGCTCCAGAATCATGTTGACCCGATGCACCGACGACGAAAAGGTAGTGACGATCAGCCGCCCGTCGGCTTTAGAAAATTCGCGATCGAGGTTGGGAAAGACCGATCGCTCCGAAGGGGTGTGCCCCGGCACCTCAGAGTTGGTGGAGTCGCTGACCAGGCACAGTACGCCCTTTTCCCCGGCCTCCGCCAGCTTTTGAATGTCGAAGGTCTCGCCATCGACGGGGGTGTGGTCGAATTTAAAGTCGCCCGTGTGGATGACGATGCCCACGGGGGTGTGGATAATCACCGAGCAGCTATCGGCGATGGAGTGGGTATTGCGGATGTACTCCACTAGAAAAGAATTGCCGACGCGTACGGTTTCGCGGGGGCGCACGGGTCGCAGCTCGGTGCGATCGCTCATCCCGGCCTCTTCCAGCTTGCCCTCTAGCAGAGCCATCGCTAGGCGAGGGCCGTAGATTACCGGAATGTCAAACTGCTTGAGGTGAAAGGCAATGCCGCCGATGTGGTCTTCGTGACCGTGGGTGACAATCATGCCCTTGATTTTGTGGCGATTTTCCCGCAGGTAGGTGACATCGGGCAGCACAATGTTGACCCCGTGCATACCGTCGGTGGGGAAGGCTAGGCCAGCGTCGAGCAGCATGATTTCGTCGTTGATCTCAAAGACGCAGGTATTCTTGCCGATCTCGTGCAGTCCCCCCAGCGGGATGATTTTCAGGGCATTATTGGCAGATTTTGAAGTCATAAACAATCTCGTCAGTAAACAATTGTGATGGAAAAATTGAACAGTTAAAAAAGAATGGGTGGCAGCTAAAGCCTAACTGCGTCAGCATTTACAACCTGTGTCACACCCCAATGGGTACAGCTGTTGCTTGCCAAGATGCAGCACGATCAGAGCGCTAGCTGTCGAGAGTAGCCACTGTAGAGGCAGTTGAGGCCCAGGTCGATGTCGCAACATCGAGAGGTAGAGCAGCCAGGGCCATAGACAGTACAGATAGAGCCATAAATACGGTTCACACAGAGATAAAGGATAAACAGACTATTCAGTTGTTAGAAAACTAGAGTGGCAGACAGCCCCTGCCAAAGAGGCGAGCCGGAACCGGTTTGGAGATGGTCGATAGCGACTAAATGCGATCGCTCACAGCCTAACGTCAGAGCCGTTAGCCTATGCTTTGGTAGCTAGAATACCCTGGTCAGAGAGCTGCTGGAGCACCTCTGCGATCGCAATACCCACAGACTCATCGGGCATGCACAGAGGCGATCGCACTGCCCCCACCGGCCATCCCTGCTGCGCTAGAGCCACCTTCAGCGGCACCGGGTTTGTAGTGACAAACAAAACCTTAAACAAAGGCAGCAACTGCAAATGAACTTCAGTGGCCAACCGGGTCTTTCCGGCTTCGTAGGCCTGCACCATAGCCTGAATTTGAGGGCCAACTAGGTGACTGGCTACACTCACCACTCCACAGCCGCCGACCGAGAGCACTGGCAGGGTTAGCGAGTCGTCCCCAGAGTAGATGCCAAACTCAGCAGGGGTATGATATCGAATTTGACTGGCCTGGTCTAAACTTCCACTAGCCTCCTTAATAGCTACTATATTCGATATTTCTGCCAGGCGGGCGGTGGTCTCAGTCGCCAGCGCACAGCCCGTACGTCCCGGAATGTTGTACAGCATGATGGGCAGGCCGGGCACCGCTGCCGCAATCTGACTAAAGTGCTGATAAAGCCCCTCTTGAGAGGGCTTGTTGTAGTAGGGCACCACCTGTAGAGACCCATCTAGCCCCAGGTCACAGGCATGGCGGGTAGCCTCAATGGCCTCAGAGGTTGAGTTAGACCCCGTGCCCGCGACCACCTTAGCACGGCCAGCCACGGCTTCGCGCACCGTCTTGTATAGCTGATACTCTTCCTGCCAGCTCAGGGTGGGTGACTCGCCCGTAGTGCCGCACACCACCAGCCCATCACTGCCATTGTTGACCAAATAGTCAGCTAAGCGCTCGGCCACAGCATAGTCAACGGAGCCATCTTCAGAAAATGGCGTCACCATTGCCGTTAGCACTCTGCCAAAATACGTCACCCGAAATGCCTTACATCCTACGAAGTTCAATGACCCTGAGATTATACCAAGTTCACCCCTAGCGGGTCGGCCCTGGGAAAGATTGTGGGGAAGAAAGCTACTTGGGGGTGTCTAGCCGAAGCCCCTTTCATACCTCAGTTAAATGGTGGGCAGTGCCCAACCTACGCTTTAGTGAACAGCGCCTACCGCCTGGGGAACTTGCAGCAGCTCAGCAATTTGAACCGCATTGAGGGCTGCCCCCTTGCGAATTTGATCGCCGCTGAGCCACAGCTCTAGGGCGTTGGGGTTTGAAATATCCTGGCGAATGCGGCCCACCAGCACATCATCTTGACCGCTGGCCTCGATGGGCATGGGGAAGTAGTTCCGCGCCCAATCTTCAACCACTCTTACCCCTGGAGCTTTGGCCAGTAACGCTTTAGCCGCTTTGGGTGAGAACGGTGCCGCAAATTCAATGTTAACCGCTTCGGAGTGGGCTCGCAGTACGGGAACCCTCACACAGGTAGCCGAGATCCTCAGGCTGTCAGCCCCAAAAATCTTGCGGGTCTCGTTCACCATCTTCATTTCTTCTTGACAGTAGCCCTGCTCGTTAAGGGGCGAGTTGTGGGGAAACAGGTTAAACGCCAGGGGGTAGGGAAACGCCTCAGTCACCGGCTCTTCCCCAGCCAAAATGGCGCGGGCCTGCTGCTTCACCTCTTCCATCGCCCGCGCCCCGGCACCGCTGGCCGACTGGTAGGTAGCCACCACTAACCGCTGGATTGGCTGCACCTGGTGCAGCGGCCACACCGCCAGCGCCATGAGAATGGTCGTGCAGTTGGGATTGGCGATAATGCCCTGATGGGTCTGGGCCGCCTCGGGGTTAACCTCGGGCACAATCAAAGGCACGGTAGGATCCATCCGATAGGCGCTGGAGTTGTCGATGCACACGGCCCCCGCCGCTACAGCCTTGGGCAGCCACTCCTGGGACACCGACCCGCCCGCCGAAGCCAGCACGAGGTCAATACCTTTAAATGAATCTTCGCCCAGGGCCTGAACCGGAATCGCCTCGCCTTTAAATGTCAATGTGGTGCCCGCCGACCGGGGAGACGCCAGCAGGGTTAAGTCTTTGAGGGGAAACGATCGCTCATCCAGCAGCGCCAGCAGCTCTGCCCCCACGGCCCCGGTGGCCCCCATAATCGCAACTCTCAGCCCGTTCGACACAGCGCTACCTCAACCTACTCGCAGAACCTATTGCATCAGCCGATACTAACATTTCGCCCCTGGCTGCCAACAGCCCCGCCCTGAGGAGCAGGGATTAGGGGAAATTCAGGCAATCCAGAACCACCCCGAACAGGCCAATTTGCCAACCAATGGCCCTACGGCCAGAACCTGAGGGCCAGGATTGTGGACTAAAACCAAGGAATAGCCGCCAGGCTGTGACGATAGAGTATGCTTATTAATTGCGCCAAAAGTTTCTCCCCCGGTATGGAGCGCGCGCAGTCGCCGTCTAGTTAGCAAAAAGACCCCATGAAAGTTACCCAGGAAGTACTGCCCGACAGCCAGGTGGGACTAGAGATTGAGATTCCCGCCGACCTGTCTCAAAAGACCTACGATCAGGTGCTAAATAAGATGATGCGGACGGTCAATGTACCGGGGTTTCGCAAGGGCAAGGTGCCTCGCCAGGTCTTTATGCAGCGCGTTGGGGTGTCTCAGTTTAAAGCAGCCGTCATCGAAGAACTGGTACAAAACGCTGTCGAAAAAGCCATCAAGCAAGAAGAGATCGATGCGATCGGCAACTACCAGCTCAAAAGCGGCTTTGAAGACCTGATCGGCCAGTACGAACCTGGCCAGCCCATCACCATTCAGGCCTCGGTAGACGTGCCGCCCCGAGTCACCCTCAAAACCTACAAAGGGTTGTCCGTCCAGGCCGAGGAAATTCTCCCTGACCCCGAGCGGGTCGATGCCACCCTGACCCAATACCAAAACAACCTGGCCACCCTGGTGCCGATCGAAGATCGCACGGCCCAGGCTGGCGATGTAGCGGTGATTGACTTTGTGGGCAAAGTGCAGACCGAAGGCGACGACTTTGAAGAGTTCCAGGGTGGTTCCGGCACTGACTTCCAGGTGGAGCTAGAGGAGGGGCGGTTCATTCCTGGCTTTGTAGAAGGCATCATCGGCATGGCCCTAGAAGAGGCCAAAGATGTCAAGATTCCGTTCCCCGATGACTATTCTCAAGCCGAACTGGCGGGCAAACCAGCGGTCTTCTCCATCACCCTGAAAGAAATTAAAGAGAAGGAACTGCCTGAGCTAGACGACGACTTTGCCCAAGAAATTAGCGAATTCGAAACCATTGAGGCGCTGCGCACCTCGCTAACCGAGCGCTACCAGGAAGAGGCCGACGAGAAGACAAAGGCCAACAAAGATGCGGCCCTAATCGAAGCTCTGGTCGAGCATTTGGAAGCCGAAATCCCTAATACGCTGGTGCAAAAAGAGGTGGACTTTTTGCTCACCCAAACCATTATGCAGCTCAGCCGTCAGGGCATTGACGTCAACAAAATGCTGACCCGCGAGCTGGTGGACAGTATGCGACAGCGCACCCGCCCCGAGGCGATCGATCGCCTCCGCCGCACCCTGGCCCTAGGCGAAGTGGCTAAGCAGGAAGGCATCAAGATTGAAGAAGAGGCCCTGCAAGAAAAGATTAAGGAAGCGATGGCCGAGGTGGAAGACCCCAGCCAGGTCGATCCCGATCGCCTCAAGCAGGTGCTAACCGAAGAGCTGCTTCAGGAAAAAATTCTGGCCTGGCTAGAGGAAGCTAACACCGTTGAGCTGGTGCCCGAAGGCACGCTGCAAAAAGCGGCGATCGCCGATGAGGCCGATGCCATTGAAGCCGCAGCCGTTGAGACCACAGCCTCAAACAGCGACGCCATTGAGGTGGAGGCCACTGAGGTTGCAGCGACAGCCGATTCGACTGAAGAGGAATAGGGCCAAGGCCAGCGAACCTAAAAAATCGGCCAAGGACAGCTAGAGCCGTTTGTACTTGCCTATAGATTTCGGTAAACCATCGGTTAGCCCACCCCGTGAACCTAATTTTTTGGGGCATAATGTCGGGTAGGCTAACCGATGGCTTGTTGGTCTAAGCACTTAGCTCAGCCTGCTGTGCCCCTAGCGCCCTGACCGTAACGCAATATTCCTAAGCCCTTGAAATCTCGCGCAAACCCATTATGATTGCATCGAACCCATTGAGTAGCCCTATTTTGAGCTTGAGCCAGTCCGCCCTGAGCGCTAACCAGGTTCGCAGTATGCTGCCCGTTGTCGTAGAGCAATCGGGGCGAGGGGAGCGGGCGTTTGACATCTACTCCCGCCTGCTGCGAGAGCGCATTGTGTTCTTGGGCACTCCGGTAATGGATGAGGTGGCCGACTCTATCGTTGCTCAGCTGCTGTATCTAGATGCTGAGGATCCTGAGAAGGACGTGCAGCTCTACATCAACTCTCCAGGGGGGTCTGTGACGGCGGGCATGGCGATCTACGACACCATGCAGCAAATTCGCCCCGACGTGGTGACGATTTGCTTTGGTCTTGCGGCCAGCATGGGCGCATTTTTGCTCTGTGCCGGCGCAAAGGGCAAGCGCCTCTCCCTGCCTAGCTCGCGGATTATGATTCACCAGCCGCTGGGCGGTGCCCAGGGTCAGGCCGTGGATATCGAGATTCAGGCGCGGGAGATTCTTTACCACAAGAATCGGCTGAATGAGCTGATCGCTCACCACACCGGGCAGCCGATGGAGCGCATCGAGACTGACACCGAGCGCGACTTTTACATGTCTGCTGCCGAAGCTAAGGCCTACGGATTGATTGACGATGTTGTTGAGCAGCAATATCTTCCCGCCGCCCCCACTATGACTGCACTAAATTAGGGTCATTATTCTATGTCCAAGTACGACTCCCATCTTAAGTGCTCGTTTTGTGGCAAATCTCAGGAGCAGGTGCGCAAGCTGATTGCGGGGCCGGGGGTCTACATCTGTGACGAGTGCGTTGACCTGTGCAACGAAATTTTAGACGAAGAGCTGTTTGACTCGGGCACGGCGATCGCCCAGCCCGTGCCCCGGCGCGATACCCCCGCTGCCGATCGCCCGCGCACTGCTCCGGCCATTGCCCTCAACCAAATTCCCAAGCCTCGGGAAATCAAAAATTACCTCGACGATCATGTCATTGGCCAGAATGAGGCCAAAAAGGTATTGTCGGTGGCGGTCTACAACCACTACAAGCGCCTCAGCTACCTGCAAGGGTCTGAGGGGGAATCAGCCGACGATGTCGTTGAGCTACAAAAGTCAAACATTCTGCTGATTGGCCCCACAGGCTGTGGTAAAACGCTGCTTGCTCAGACCCTGGCCCGCATTCTCGAAGTGCCCTTTGCCGTAGCTGACGCTACCACCCTCACCGAGGCGGGCTACGTGGGCGAAGATGTGGAAAATATTCTATTGCGGCTGCTGCAGGTGGCCGACTTGGATGTGGAAGAAGCCCAGCGCGGCATCATCTACATCGACGAGATCGACAAAATTGCCCGCAAGAGCGAAAACCCTTCCATTACTCGCGATGTGTCGGGTGAAGGGGTGCAGCAGGCGTTGCTGAAAATGCTTGAGGGCACCGTAGCCAACGTGCCGCCTCAAGGGGGTCGCAAGCACCCCTACCAAGACTGCATTCAGATCGACACCAGCAACATTTTGTTTATCTGCGGCGGTGCGTTCGTCGGGCTGGAAAAAATTGTCGAACAGCGGATTGGCAAGAAGTCGATTGGCTTTGTACAGCCGGGCGAAGGCCAGTTCTCCCGCGAAAAGCGCACCGCCGACGTGCTGCGCAATTTGGAACCCGACGATTTGGTGAAATTCGGCCTCATACCTGAGTTTATTGGCCGCATTCCGGCGACCTCGGTGCTAGAGCCGCTGGATGAAGAGTCGCTGATGGCGATTTTGACGGAGCCCAAGAACGCGCTGGTGAAGCAGTTCCAAAAGCTGATGCTGATGGACAATGTGCAGCTTGAGTTTAAGCCGGATGCGTTGCGGGCGATCGCCCGAGAAGCCTATCGCCGCAAGACCGGAGCCCGCGCCCTGCGCGGCATCATCGAAGAGCTGATGCTCGACATAATGTACGAGCTGCCCTCGCGCAAAGACCTGAAGCGCTGCATGATCACCCGCGAAATGGTGGAACAACGTTCGACAGCGGATCTGCTGCTGCATCCCTCGTCTATGCCTAAGCCCGAGTCTGCTTAGCCATGCCCTACATTGACGTCAACCAGGTTAACCACTACTACGAGTGGGTCGGCACCGATACGCCACGCGATCCAAGCTCTTCGAAGCCGGTGATGGTCTTCATCCACGGCTGGGCTGGGTCGGCCCGCTATTGGCAAAGTACGGCAGCGGCGTTGAGCGATCGCTATGACTGTCTGCTCTACGACATGCGCGGGTTCGGGCGATCGCGCCTCGCCCCCGATCAACAAGAGGCGGCGACGGCGCGAGGCTACGAGCTAGAGACCTACGCCGACGATCTGGCCGAGCTGTTAAAGGTGCTGAACCTGCCCAAGGTGTCGATCAATGCCCACTCTATGGGGGCGTCGGTGGCAGTGTACTTTTTGAACCAGTATCCGGAGCTGTGCGATCGCGCCATTCTGGCTTGCAACGGCATTTTTGAGTACGACAAAGCGGCCTTCGAGGCATTCTACAAATTTGGCGGCTACGTGGTGGCTTTTCGGCCCAAGTGGCTGGGGAAAATTCCCCTGGCCCCACGCTTCTTTATGGCCCGGTTCCTCAGCCGTCCCATCCCCGCTGCGGAAAAAATCGCGTTTTTGGACGATTTCTTAACCGCCGACTACGCCACGGCGCTGGGCACCATCTTTACCTCGGTGAGCAAAAAAGCCACCGAAGTCATGCCGGTGGAGTTTGCCAAAATTAGCGTGCCGACCTTGTTGGTTTCGGGCGAATTTGACAAGATCACCCCGGCAGAGCTAGGGCGGACGGCGGCGGCTTTGAATCCCAAGATTGAGTACGCTCTGGTCAAGAACACCGGGCATTTCCCTATGCTGGAAGACTCAGAGACCTATTTGAATTACGTCAATGCCTTTCTGGCGTAGGCTATCGGCATCATGCACCTGTGATTGATCCAAATTTAAAGAGAACGTTTAGATAGAAAGATTGCGATCGCTTCCATGGCCCTAGCTAGCTCAGTCCCTCAAATTTATGAGCGCCTCGGCATTTTCCCCACCCAACTGGTGGAATTTTCCCAGCGCTGGGACATCGCCGAACTTGCCCTGTTTGGCTCAGTGCTACGCGACGACTTTCGGGATGATAGCGATGTGGATATGCTGATTACCTTTGCGCCAGATGCGCGTAAGGGATTGCTCACCCTGGCCAAAATGCAGTGCAAGTTAGAAGCTATCCTCAACCGAAAGGTGGATCTGGTCAGCAAAAAGTCTATTGAGCAAAGCCACAATGCCATCCGTCGTCAAGCAATCTTGGCATCTGCACAGGTCATGTATGGTGCGTGATCAGCAATGGATAGGCTTCCCACGGATCAACTGATGGCGCTCGATCGCCGCCATGTGTGGCATCCCTACGCCGCGATGCCCAATACTGGGCCGGTGTTTGCGGTGCGATCGGCCCAGGGAGTTTATCTAGAGCTAGAAACTGGGGAACGCCTAGTGGATGGCATGTCGTCGTGGTGGACCTGCATTCACGGCTACAACCACCCCCGGCTGAACCGAGCGGCTCAGGAGCAGATGGGGCGTATGAGCCACGTCATGTTTGGCGGGCTGACTCACCAGCCCGCCGTGCAGCTGGCTCAGAAGCTGGTGCAGATAACGCCAGAACCCTTACAGCAGGTGTTTTTCTGCGATTCTGGCTCGGTGGCGGTCGAAGTAGCCATGAAGCTAGCGATTCAGTACTGGCACAACCGGGGAAAGCCACAAAAACAACATTTTCTGACCATTCGAAACGGCTACCACGGCGACACCTTTGCAGCTATGGCGGTGTGCGACCCGGTGAACGGCATGCACCATTTGTTTCGCAACAGTCTGGTGGAGCAGTATTTTGCCGATGCGCCCCAGATTCCCTTTGAGGGGGTGTGGGATGCGACCGATATAGTCAGCTTTGAGGCGATTTTGCAGCGCCACCACGGCGAGATTGCCGCCGCGATTTTTGAGCCGGTGGTGCAGGGGGCCGGGGGCATGCGGTTTTATAGCCCGCAGTACGTGCGGCGGGCTAGGGAATTGTGCGACGAGTACGGGGTGCTGCTGATTCTTGACGAAATCGCCACGGGCTTTGGCCGCACGGGCAAGCTGTTCGCCTGTGAATATGCGGGCGTTGCGCCGGATATTCTCTGCGTCGGCAAGGCGCTGACGGGGGGATTTATGTCGCTGGCGGCGACGCTGGCCACTGACCACATCAGCGAAACCTTTGCTCAGGGCGAGGCCGGGGTATTTATGCACGGCCCCACCTTTATGGGCAACCCCCTCGCCTGCGCAGTGGCTTTGGAAAACTTGAACCTGTTGGAAAGCTACGACTGGGCCGCGAGGATACAAGCCATAGAAATCCAGCTCAAGCAGGAGCTAGCTCCCTGCCGCGACCTACCAGCGGTGAAGGATGTGCGGGTCTTGGGGGCGATCGGCGTGGTTGAACTACATGGGCCGGTGAATATGGCGGTGGTGCAGCCCCAGTTTTTGCAGCACGGGGTCTGGCTCCGCCCCTTTGGCCGCCTGGTCTACACAATGCCGCCCTACATCATCGAGCCAGAGCAACTGCGGCAGATTACCCAAGCGATTTATGCGATTCTGAGCCAAGAATGATCAAAGTCTTGGGCGTAAACCCCTTAGCCATTCAGCAAATCACTGGGTTCGCCAGGATAAAAATCCTCTGCAAAGATCTCGGCCAAGCTGTAGGGGAAACCTAGCGGGAAAGTTGCCTTTGGCAGGTTAGTTTCACCCATCGCCAAATCCCTAGCGTTGGCGTAGGCATCGGCTAATGCCTCTTCTAAATAGGGTTTGAGGCTGGGGTTTTCATCGAGCAATCGTAGAATGTCGCGGCGCTGAACTCGTAGCGTGGCAAGCCAGCTGCGGCTGCGCTGTTGAGGCTGGAAGTGCCATTTCAGCAGGTGCCCGAGCAAAACGCTGAGCCGACTGCGAAGCTCCTGGCGCTGCTGTTTGCCCAACGATTCTATCTCCTCAATTAGGTTGGGCAGATCGATATCGTGCCACTGTCGGGCGCGGAGTAACCCAGCCTGCTGTTGTACCCAGGCATAGAAATCTGACTCATAGAGATCGGTGACGGTAGAATTCTCCACGTTTGGGCTGGTTTCGGGGGGTGACATAGAGGTAAAGAACCGCAATGGGCCTATTCTAGACTGGCCAGCCGTAGTACAAAGAACGAAGCCCCACTCTAGGACTGCACCATGTCGGTGATTTACGAAGTTGAGCATGTCACCACCTACCGTTACGCCAAGCCAGTCACCTTTGGCCCCCACAAGGCGATGTTTCTGCCTCGGGGCAACTACAGCGGGCGGTTGTTGGAGTATGCCATTAATGTGAATGTGCCAGCTAAGGTGCACTGGGTCAGCGATACCCTTTCGAACAATGTGGCGGTGATTGACATCGGCGCACCCACCCAAGAACTGACGTTTACCTGTCGGTTTCGGGGTGAACACTTTGGCACGAAGGGGATTGATAATTTTCCCCTCGACCCCAGGGCGGAGGAAGTGCCGGTGCAGTACACCCCCGACGAGTGGACAGATTTAGCGGTCTATCTGCGACCCCACGCCGAAGACCCCAATGGCTCGGTGGCGGCCTGGGCTAAGAGCTTTGTGGCGGGCGATCGCGATCGCACCAGCGACGTGCTGAGTCGCATCATGAACACAATTCGCGACACCATCACCTACCGATCGCGGGAGGAGGAGGGCACCCAGCCACCGGGTGAAACCCTGCGGCTGAAGTCGGGCACCTGCCGCGACTACGCCTGGCTAATGATGGAAACCCTGCGGCGGCTGGGGATAGCCTGTCGGTTTGTGTCGGGCTACCTGTACGACTCGGCCCTGGATGGCGGCGATGTGGGCATGACCGGCTCAGGGGCCACCCACGCCTGGCTTCAGGTGTATCTACCGGGGGCGGGATGGCTGGTGTACGACCCCACCAATCGCCTGACTGAAGGGTTTGATTTGATTGCAGTGGCGATCGCCCGTCACCCCGGCCAGGCCATTCCCCTCACTGGCTCATGGTTTGGCGACGCGGGCGATTACCTGGGCATGGAGGTTTCGGTGGCGGTGCGTAAACTGGGGGCAACGCCGGAGTTTAAGTGAGAGAGTTTTGAGTTTTGAGTTTTGAGTTCTTAGTTTTGAGTTCTTGCAGTCGGGTTTTAATTCAAAACTCAAAATTCAACCTTCAAAACTAAATTTCATTCATCTCCTCCTACCGTCCCAGCAAATTGGGAATATCTGCACAACCGCCGGGAACCGTGGCGCGGGTCGCCTCACCGCCCCAGGCTCCGATGTAGCGGCGCTGTTCTTCAGATAGGCGGTACACGCCGCTAAAGTTGGCCCCTTCGACTACGGCCCCGGTGTTGGCTCCGGTGGTGTAGTCGGGTGCGCCGGTGCGGGTGCGAGGGGTGGCCGTGGCCGCATCTCCATAAAACAGTCGCGCCTCCATCAGGTCGGCCCCAGACAGATTGGCCTGGTACAAAATGGAGCGGGCGAAATTGGTTCTCACCAGGTCGGCGCGGCGTAGGTCAGCGCGAATCAGGTTGGTTTCGCTGAGGTCGGCCCAGCGCAGGTCGGTGCCCGACAGGTCGGCGGCGGCCAGCATGGCTCCCAGGTCGATAACGCGGGTGCCACTCAGCCGATCTTCTTCGTAGCCCCCCCGACCATCGAGGATGGGGCGGCCCAGGCGATTGTCGCGGCGCAGGGGGGTGAGCAGTTTAGAGCGGGAGAGAAAGCGCACCACCTTGGCCTTGCCGCCCGCATCAACGCTGCTGAGAATGGCGGCGGTGCGGGCTTCGGCAATGATGCGCTCCTGGGGCCAGTCTTCGAGCAGGCCTTCGTCATCGAGCACCAGTTCTGAAATGCCCTGAAAGTAGGCGTCGATGGTTTGCTGCTGGGTAATCAGGTTTTGCTGCTTGGTCAGGTCGCGGGAAATAACGTACTGTCGCCAGGCCACAAACAGAGCCAAAAAGGCGATAAAAATTTGCCCGATCGCCCCCAAAAAGTCTCCCAAGGCCCCCAAAATATCCCACCGCAGGGTTAAACCCCAGGTCAAAATGGCGCGGTTAATGCCGGTGATATTCATCAGCCCCGCCAGCCCAATCAGCACCCCAGGAATCGCAATCAGCAGCGACTGCTGCCGGGCCGACAGCTCCCCCAGCACGTCTTGAAAGAAGGGCCACATCAGCCGAATCGATACCAGGGTGGCCACCAGCGACCCGGCTAGGGTGAGCCAAAAACTGCCCACGATCAGCCCCAGCGCAATCACCGCCACCGCCACGATGGTAATTGCGCTGGCCGAGGTGACCGTGGGGTCAACCAGCAACGGCTCGACATTCATGGGGTCAGAGGGATCGACATCGAGCCGAGTAGCACCCGGAACAGTCCCTAGGGTGGTTTCACCAGGGTATGGCCGGATCAGCTGGTCGGGGGTAGCGCCAACACCGTTGTCTGGGGCAGCGGTGGGTAGCGGTGGCTGGGCAGGGTCGGGGGTCGGGGGAGTCATGGGTGCGCAACGGTGAGCAAGATCGACAGGCCCCTGAGATACGGCGGCAATGGGCAATTGTCTGGCTATATTTAAGCACCTTAATCTTGGAACTACAGCCATTGGGGCGGGTTTGCCCTCGCTAATCGGGCGGGGCGGCTGGCCTTGACTAGTCGGCTCCGGCCCATCGACGGTAGACTGATGGGGGTTTTGCCCGCTAGAACGGGCGTTTCAGCACATGTTGAGGAGGGTGGGGGCAGCGGCACTATGGTGATTACTGGGTTGATTTTGCTGGCTGCGATCGCGATTTTAGGCTGGGGCTACCGCCGAGCACAGCCCTACGGCACCGTGGGAATTTTGGCCTGGCTGCAATCGCTGGTGCTGATGGCCCCGTGGCTGCTGTTTTTTGGTCTGTTTGCCCTGGGTATTTATGTCAACCTGGCGGGGGTGCTGCTGCTGTTGCTGGGGTCTACGGGCATCTATATCTATTTGGGACGGCGGCTGCGTGCCCTAGGCCAGGACATGCTCTCGACCCAGCGGCCAGCGCCAGCGATGGACTCTCCCCCCGAGGCCACTGATCGCCTGGAGCCCCTCGATCAACCCAGCGCTGCTCCGACCGCCCCAGAGGCGATCGCCCTTCCCGCTGAAGATCTGGCGCAGATCGAAGGTATTTTTGGCCTCGACACCTACTTTCGCACCGAGACCATTCCCTACGACCAGGGGGCGATTTTTCGCGGCAACCTGCGGGGCGAACCGGCGGCTACTCAAACTAAGCTGGCAGAATCCTTACGGGAGCGGCTAGGCGATCGCTACCGCCTGTTTCTCGTCGAAAATCTAGAGCAAAAGCCCACGGTGGTGGTGCTGCCCGCCAGCAATGACCCGGTCAAGACCACCCCAGCCCAGTGGGCACTAGCCGGGGTGCTGGCGATCGCCACTATTTTCACCGGCCTAGAAGCCGGGGCGATTTTGCAGGGCTTTGACCTGCTGCAAGACTTTTCACGCTGGCAGGCGGCCCTGCCCTTTTTGGTGGCACTGCTAGTCATCCTGCTCAGCCACGAAGCGGGCCACTGGATTGCCGCCCGCCGCTATGGGGTGCGCCTCAGCCCGCCCTTCTTCATTCCCGCCTGGCAGATTGGGGCTTTTGGTAGCCTTACCCGGTTTGAGTCACTGCTGGCCAACCGCAGCGTGTTGTTTGACATTTCCCTGGCCGGGCCTGCCGCTGGCGGCATCATTTCCTTAGCAATGCTGGTGGGCGGGCTGCTGCTGTCGCATCCCGGCAGCGCCTTTCAAATTCCCTCCGGGTTCTTTCAGGGGTCGGTGCTAATCGGGGCTCTTGCTAAGGTAGTGCTGGGCTCGGCCCTGCAAGAACCCCTGGTCGATATTCACCCGCTCACCATCATGGGCTGGCTGGGCCTGGTGATTACCGCCCTTAACCTAATGCCCGCTGGTCAGCTCGACGGTGGCCGCATGGTGCAGGCCATCTACGGTCGCAAAACCGCCAACCGCACGACGGTCTTTACCCTCGTGGTGCTAGCTCTGGTAGCGCTGGCCAACCCCCTCGCCCTCTACTGGGCCGGGGTGATTGTGATCTTGCAGCGCACCCTAGAGCGCCCCTGTCTCAACGATATTTCTGAACCCAACGACGCCCGAGCCGCCCTGGGGCTGCTGGCTCTGTTTTTAGCCCTGACGGTACTGCTCCCGCTGACTCCAAGCCTGGCCGGGCGGCTGGGGATTGGAGCGTAGTGGAGTGGGTGAGTAAGTGGGTAGGTGTTCTGCCCTCACTCACCCACATCACTGACCACCCCCTACCCCACCGGCTCCACCTGAATCTCCCCCAGTCGCTGGGCCAGATAGGCCGCTGCCGTGATCGGCGGAAACTGAAGCACCCCTCCGGTGCGATCGACCAGGCTATCGACCGGGGTGAGATCAATCTCAGGACGGGGGTGCACAAAAAACGGCATCGACAGCCGCGCTTGGTTGGTGGATTGGGGGTTAACCACCCGGTGAGTGGTGCTCTTGAATAGACCATTGGTCAAGTTTTGCAGCATGTCGCCGGTATCGACCACGATCTGACCAGGGGTGGTTTTAACCGGCAGCCACTGCCCATCCTGGGTGAGAATTTCGAGCCCTGGAGCGGTAGCTTCGCAAAGTAAAGTGATCAGATTGATATCCTCGTGGGGAGCGGCCCTCAGACTACCGGGGGCAGTCTGACCGATCGGCGGGTAGTGGGCCAGGCGCAGCACCGTGTCTCCCTCAGTAGCCATGGCCATCAGCCAGTTGCTGGGCTGACCTAAATAATCGCTACAGGCGTTCAGCAGCACCTCCGCACAGGCCATCAGCTGTTGGTAGAGGCGCGTCATCACCGGGCGAAAGGACGGCACTTCCTGAGGCCAGGGAGCACCTGAATCGTCACGCAGGCTGTGACGGTTGACGTGCCAGAACTCCTTCAGATCGGGAATAGTGTGGCCCTTCGCCTGCTCACTGCCAAAGCTTGAAAACCCCCCTTGCTGCTGGGATAGCGAGTACTGGGCTTTAGCCGCGTCAGAGAGGGCAAAAAACTCCGCCGCCACCTGGTAGGCGCGCCGCACCACCTCCGGCGAAACCGGGTGAGGCTCAAGAATAAAAAATCCGATGTCTTCGAGGGCCTGGCCCAACGTCGCGATCGCCCGCTGCCGCACCGCCGTAGGGCCAATTAAATCTGCGTAAGACACCACAGGAATGGGCGGCCGGGTCATGGGGTGATCCTTGGGACAATAAAACAGGTTGGCTGGATTGTAGCAGCCCAGTCAACTGCCAAGGCCCGGCTCGCCGCGTCGTTCCTGCGCTTAAGTAACAGCGGCAGCGAGCCGTCCCAAATTTGGCTAAACCTGACCATCAAGCGGATTATCTACCGAGAATGACCCGACATAATGCGATAAGGTTGGGCTAAGTGGTTGGCCAGCGCTTTTGTCTGTGAACAGTCCGTCTAATCCAGAGCCCAGTCCAGTGCTGCACATCGGCGACCAATTTCTGGCGGCCACCGACGTTGTGCCTTTGCTACAGCGCTACGGCATGCTGCCCGCCCTGCTCAAAGAATTGGTGATCGATCGCGCGATCGCCGCCGTTACCCTCACCCCAGAGCAGAACGCCTTGGCCCTAGAGCAGTTTTTGCAGGCCAACCAGATAGCATCTCCCGAGCAGCAGCAGGGGTTTTTAGCCCAGCGGGGGCTGAGCGCAGGCGATCTTCCGGTCTTGGCCCAGCGGGCTCAAAAGCTTCAGCAGTATAAACTCGACACCTGGGGCCACCAGGTCGAATCTCACTTTTTGCAGCGCAAGGCCCACCTCGATCGGGTGCTGTACTCCCTGATTCGCACCCGCGATGCGGGCCTAGCCCAGGAGCTTTACTTTCGCATCAAAGACGACGGTCAACCCTTGGCCGACCTAGCCCGCCAGTATTCCGAAGGGCAAGAGGCCCAAACCGGCGGCCTGATCGGCCCCGTAGAGCTATCGGTACCCCACCCGGCCCTGGCCCGGATTCTCTCCATGAGCCAACCTGAACAGCTCTGGCCCCCAACTCGCGTCGGTGAATGGTTCGTGGTGGTGCGCCTGGAGAAGTTTTTGCCGGCCCGCCTGGATGACGCCACGCGCCAGCGTTTGGTTGACGAGCTGTTTAACACCTGGCTGACCGAGCAGGTGCAGCGGGAGCTTCAGGCCAATGCCATCTCCGGGGCCAGTTCGATCCCAGGCAATCAGTAGCTTCAGCCCAGTCGATATTTCCTCCGAAAAATATTCCCTAAAAAAAGGTAAACCTTTGCGAATTACGGAGGTCAAATCAAAACAGATCGCCCATCATGACATGACCGTGGTGCACCTGTAACATTTGATTAAACTGTCCGGACAGCCTGAGGAGGTCAGTCATGACCCGCTTTCGACCGATGGACTGGGGATTAGGGGTGCTAATAGCCGCCGCTACCCTGAGCGGTATACCTGGGGCAACCAGGGCAGAAGCCTTGCCCCTCAACAACCCAGCAGAGGCCGACGCAGCCCCAATCCCAAGAATTTTAGGCCCACGAGGGTCTGATGTCGGCAGCGCTGAGGCAGGCTTCCCCGAAGCCTACGTACTGGGGCCAGGCGATCGCATCCGCATCGACATTTTCAACATTCCAGAGTTCAGCGGCCCCGAAAACGGCATTCACGAGGTGCTGGTCGATGGCACCTTGTCTCTGCCTATGGCCGGGGTAGTAGCCGTGCAGGGGCTGACCTTAGCCGAAACCCAGGCGGCTCTAGTCGCTAGCTATGCTCCGTTGCTGACCCGCCCGCCCCAGCTCACTGTCACGCTGCTATCGGCTCGCCCAGTGCGGGTGGTGGTGGCTGGCGAAGTCAATCGCCCCGGTACCTACACCATTGAGTTAGAAGCCGAGGCCAGCGGGAGCAGCGCCGGAGTTGGCCGCCAGTGGCCCACCCTGACTCAAGTGATTCAGGCGGCCGGGGGCATTACCCAGCAGGCCAATATCAAGGAGATTCAGGTGCGGCGGCCCCAGCGCCAGGGTGAGGCCATTCTCACCACCAGCCTGTGGGACTTAATTCGCACGGGCGACATCAGCCAAGATGTGCGTCTGCGGGACGGCGATACCATTGTGATTCCCCAGGCCATAGCAGTTTTGCCCGAGGAGGCCGTGGCCATTTCTAGCGCCAATTTTTCTCCCGAGGAAATGCCGGTGCAGGTAGTGGGCGAGGTAGCTAGCCCCGGTGGCGTCACCCTGCCCGCCAACGCCACCCTAAACCAGGCGATTTTGGCCGCTGGCGGGTTTGAGAGCAGCCGGGCCCAACGCTCTACGGTGGAGCTAGTGAGACTTAACCCAGACGGCAGCGTTGACCAACGCACGGTGAATGTCGATCTGGCCGCTGCCGCTAACGACACTACGAACCCAATTTTGCGGCCTAACGATGTGGTGATTGTCGATCGCAATGTTGCCGCCGCTGCCGGTGACACCATAGGACTCTTTCTACGTCCGTTTACGTCGTTGACTACTGTTTTAAGGCTGCTGGGTTTTTAGCCCTGTGACCCGAGTGAACGTTCTCTCCAAATACTCAAAATAAATCGAGCTCCGGTGCGAATTAGCCCGAAACTAAGTTCGATTTTGAGTTTTGAGCTATAAGTTAACGAACTCTAGGGAATATTTCCCCAGACCATCCTATGCCTTTCCCCCACTCCTCCACCTCTCACGAGCCCAATGGCAGCGGCAACGGTCATGGCCCTGCTAAACCTAGTTCTGTCCCTGCCATGGCTCCGCCGTCCCTGGTGGAGCAGAAAGATGAGATTGACTTCAGGCAGATCCTAGGAGTTTTTAAGCGGCGGGCGGGCGTCTTTTTGGGGGTGACGGCCCTCTCTTTGGGAGGGTTGACCCTCTGGTATCTGAGCCGTCCGCCAGCCTATAGTGGCAGCGCCAGCCTTTTGGTGGAGCCCGTTACCGCCGTAAACACCCTGGGGCTGGAGGCAGTCACTGGGGTGCCCAGCCCATCGGTTTCCAGGCTCGATTACACCAGCCAAATTCGGGTGCTGCGCGGCCCAGCGGTGATCAACCCAATTTTGGCCAATATTCAGCAGCGCTACCCCAACATTACCTATAACTCTCTGCTCAGCGGCCTGACCATCAGCCAGGAAGGCGAATCTAAGGTGCTGCGCATTAGCTACAGTAATACCGACCCAGCGGTAGCGGCGTTCGTACTCACCCAGGTGGTTGAAGGGTTTGTCAACTACAGCGTGCAAGATCGTCAAGGGGATCTGCGGCGGGGTCTGACGTTTTTAGATGAACAGCTCCAGGAAAAATGGCAGGAAGTTGCGGCCATTGAGGATGACCTCAGCGAGTTTCAGAAGCGCTATGACCTGGTCGATGTCAACGCGACCAGTGAAAGCGTTACCCAACGACTCAACCAGATGCTGGCTGACCAAGAACAGCTGCGGGTGCAGCTAACGGCCCTAAATCCTCTCTACGAAAATCTAACGGCCCAGGTGGGCTTTGACCCCAATACCGCCATTCGAGTCGCGAACCTGAATGAGTCACCAACCTACCAGGCGCTGCTGGGCGATTTACGCGAGGTCGAACAGACCATTGCCGCCGAGTCAGCGCGGTTTCAGGCCGACACCCCCATGATAGAGGCGCTGAGCGATCAGCGTCAGCAGTTGTTGCCGCTGCTAGAGGCCGAAGCCCAGCGCCTGGTGGGGTCAGCGGTAGAAGCCGAAACCCTGGGCTATCAAGGATCGGTAAGCCGCGACCTGATGCAGCAGCTGGTCGATACCGCGAACCAGATGCAGGTGCTGCAAACCCAGGATCAGGCGATTGGCCAGGCCGTGCAGCAGCTGCGGGCCGAAATTCAGCGGCTGGCGGATCTCTCCCGATCGTTTCAGCAGATTAGCCGTGAGCTGACCGTAGCGGAGAGCAGTCTCGATCAGCTCTTGACTAGCCGCCAAGACCTCAGGTTTCAGATGGCGCGGCAGGCGTCTCCCTGGGAGCTAATTTCGCCTTTGAATGAATCGAGTATTACCCAAACCAGCAATTTGCCCCGCAAGCTGCTGCTCAGCACAGTGATCAGCCTGCTGCTGGGAGGGGTGGCGGCATTGCTGCGCGATCGCCTCGATCAAGCCTTCCACACCGCCGACGAACTGGTCAAAGCAACTCAGTTGCCCAACCTGGCTGGGGTACCCAATGCCCCGGCGCTGCAAAAGCAGCCCCTGCTGATGGTGCCTAACCTATCGGCCACCATGGCCGATGTGCTCACCCAAAACCAGAGTCCCCACAAGCTCTATACCTCCTTCAGCTTCGCTGAGGCATTTTACTCACTGGAAGCCAACCTGCGCATGCTCAGCTCTGATATCCCTATCCAGGTGGTAGCGCTGACCTCCTCAGAGCCTGGCGAGGGGAAATCGACCATGTGCGCCCATCTGGCCATTGCCGCCGCCAACATGGGCCGCCGGGTGCTGCTGGTGGATGGCGATCTGCGCAAGCCCAGCCAGCACCTGATTTTTGGCCACCCTAACCACCAGGGGTTGAGCGATCTGATCACTCAACCGCTCGATGACCCGATGGATCTGGTGCAGGTGATACCGGGCAATCCCAACTTGCACTTGCTGACGGCAGGGGCGCGGCCCCCGGCTCCGGGTCGGCTGCTGTCATCGCGCAAAATGCAGCAAATTACTGAGCAGTACCGCCGTCATTTTGACCTGATTATTTTTGATACCCCACCCCTGGCGGGGGGTATGGTTGACGCGAAGCTGACTGCGGCCCACGCCGATGGGCTGCTGCTAGTGGTGCGGCTAAATCGGTCGGAGCGCTCAGAAATTCAGCGGGTGCTGGCCGACCTGGGCACCACAGCCCAGGCCCCGCTGCTGGGTCTAGTGGTCAACGGCGTGCCCCACAGCCGCCAGAGTGGCTACGACTATTACTACGGCTACTACGGTCGCCCCAGAGTGGTCGCAGGGATAAATGACGGTTAGCCGGGGGTTGCCCGGTTAGCCGCAGGGGTGGTGATGACAACGCGATGTGAGGAGCAATAGGGAATGAAGCGCAAATCAAGACCACTGATTACGGGCGGACTGTTGGGGCTAGCCGGTCTCGGGTTGCTGCCATCGCAGGCCGAGGCCAGCCCTGACAATTTGGCTGTAGCCCATGATCCCAGTCTAGGCACGGCTCTGGCTGTAGATCCGCACCCGGTGGTGGCGCCTGAGCCGTCGGCTCAGACCACTGAACCCCAGATCGACGAACAGGGAAGCCCCCAGCCCGCCTGGACTCCCGAGGGCGATCGCCCCCTTGTCGCCTCAGCTGCTGCCTCTGCCCAGCCGCCAGCACCGGCAGCAGTCGTCACTCCTCAGCCAGAGCTATCGGCTCCGGCCACTGCTACCGCAGAAAGCAGGGTTCCAGAGATCGTAGAACCCGCCGTCATAACTGCACCGGTAGCAGTGCCAGAGGCCACCGCGATCGCCCCTGATGCCGCACCAAGCCCCGCGTTGGTGAGTCCAGAGACCTCAGCCAACACCCTGGCTGACCTGCCAGTAGCCCCCACGCCAACGCCCGAGATCGCTCAAGCTGAAATAGCCAGTGACCAGGCTGCGATCGCCAGCCCGCCCTCCGGCATAACTGCTCCTCCGACAGTTGCTGAGAACATTGTTAACAGCACTGAGACAGCGTCAACCGTTACTCCAGCTGAGACCTTTGGTGAAGTTAGCGCCAAACCCGCAGCTAGCAAGCCAGCCCAGGCTCTTCAGCTACCCGAGGTAGAGCCTCGCTCCGCGATCTCCACAGCGGTAGAGCCCACCGCATCAGAGGATCTAGCCGCCACCTCAACGTTGGCGATCGCCCCCCTCCCTGCCCCAGCAGCCACCCTTGATCGCCCTGCCCCAGCGGCCAGAGTCGCGGCATCGGGAGCAGCCCCGCGCCAGGCCGCCGTTGATATGGCCACCCTGCGATCGCGGGCAACGACGGTGCAAGCGTTGCTGCGCGACCTGCGCACCACCTACGGCCTAGAGATCCCGAGCGACCCTGCTCGACAGGTCTCTCAGCCTGAAACCGTAAGCCGGGGGCCACAGCTACCGCCGCTGCCCTCGCGCTCGACCCAGGCCCGTCCCGCTGACCGTTCCATCGCCGCGGCTGAAACCATCGCCAACGCTAGCTCGATTCCCGTAACGGCCCCACCGCCCTCCCCGTCTGTAGCTCGACAGACCGAGCGGAACCCCCAATTACCCTCGTTCGCCGAACATAGCCCCAACATCGCTCTAGCCTTGCCGACGCCTCAGCCCACCCTATCGACGGGTCAAGTTGCCCTAAGCTTACCGCCGGTAGAGCTGTCCGCAGCCCCGCTCTCGGCAAATACAGTTCCCGCTGTCAACACCGCTCGAGCCACGCCATCGTCCCCCGATGCAACCCAGCTGCGCGACGATCTGCGCGTCGCACCGCTCACGACTGTCGCTGAGGCTACACGCTCCTTTCCCCCCTCGCCCAATGCCGGCATTCCCTCGGCCTTTGGGGCCAACTGGGGAGATGTGTTTTTCAGCGCCTCGCTAGCTGGAGCCGATCGCATTCGCCCTGAGGCCGATGGCAGTCTCTCGATGGGCTTTGGTTTAGGCGACTCGCGCCGGGCCGTGGGGGTTGAGCTAGCCTACAACCTCCAGAGCGTGCGCCAGTTTGGCGAAAACGGCGGCTTCGATGCCAAGATCCATCGCCAGGTCTACAGCAGCGACGAAACCCAGGTGGCCGCAGCCGTGGGGCTGAATAATTTTGCGTCCTACGGCACCAACGCTGGTGGCAGCGAGTCTAGCCTCTACGGCGTGGTCACGGCGGCTCATCTGCTTCAGCCAGACCACCCCAGCAACCGGTTGCCGATTACTGCATCGCTGGGTTTGGGCGGCGGCTCCTTCAGTGGTGAGAGCAGCGATGTGGGGGTGATTGCCGGAGTTGGGCTCCAGGTGCACCCACAGTTTTCTGTCAACACCGCCTGGAGCGGAGTGGGTCTAAATGTAGGGGCTTCCATTGTGCCAGTGTCCACGCTGCCCCTTACCCTCAACTTGCTCTACGGCGACATCGGCAACAATACGCGGACAGGTTCCGTCGCAGTGTTAAGCATTGGCTATGGATTCAACTTCGGCCCTCGGTTTTAAACTTCTTTTTTCCTCTTCTCGCTCCTGTCAACGTTACCTGCACCCCAATCATCTTGTTTAGGAGAATACCCGTGGACAAACTGGCGCGCCCGCAGCGGCAAATATGGCTCATGCTAATTCTGGTAGGTGGGAGCTTGGCGATCGCCCTACCTGGACACAGTGGTTCAGTCCCCACGGGGCTGACCAGCGGCGTTAACGTCGGTGGGTCAAACCTATTGCCCATTGGGGCTTCAACCCTAGGGAGCGAGGAGCTGCTGGAGTCAGCCTCGGCCAACGCCACCGTAGACCCCATCACTGGCGACATCACCCTAACTACCGCCGCCCAGCAGGCGCTCAACACCTCGGCTAACCAGGTTGTCCAGGGACTCCAGGGCACCAACCCCGTCCTAGCCACTGCGTTGACCACCCCAGGGGAGATTAGCTTAAATAGCCCCAGTCCCGTAGGTGCCAGCGGCGTCAGCGAGGACGAAGATGATGACGAGACAGTGGATGAGATTGCGGCAGCGGCGGCGGCGGCGATCGCCAATGGTGAAAGCGTCTCGCTGACCAGCAGTCAGGGAACCCTCGGCATTGCCGCCCCAACCGTTGCCCAAGCCAGCGGCAGTGATTCTATCCTAGTCACCTCGGCGGTGTTTACGCTCCCAGGTGGCACCCCGATGGTGGCCCCGCTGCAGGGCAGCCTGGCTCAAATTGCCAATGCTGTCGGCTTTTTAGCCGCCGCCTTTGCCACTGGCCTCACCCCCAGCCAGGTGGCTCCCTTCACCGAAATGGCTCTGGCTGGCGCTGCCTACCAAGATCTAGTGCCACTCTTTAACGCCGTGAGCGGGCTGATCCCCCCCCAGCCCACGCCTCGCGCTACGGCCTTGGCCATCGACCCCACCCAGCTAGAGGAAGCCATCCAGGCCTACAACCGCATTGTCGATAACAGCACCCCAGAAGTACTGGCGGCCCTGAGCGAAAACTCAGATTTTGTTGCCCTGGGGCGATCGCTGCAACAGCTGCGGGCTGCCATTGAGGTGGTTAGTTAGTGTCTCAGACTCATCAATCGCCAGTAAAATGTTTACTACCGCGCTCCAAAATTGAGAAGAGTAAAGCTCAGTTAGAAAGGAATATTTAAGCGAACCAAACTTCATCAAAACAGAGCTGTACCCATTCACTAATGCGATTAATTCGAATCGCATTAGTGAATGGGTTTGAGAGAATAAAAAGCAGATTAATATCCTGACTTGTGCTGTCTAACTGACATCTTTCTTTGCTAAGGTGACTGCCTTTATCTGTCGTACTTTATTGGCAGCTATTGGCAGCAGCCTGTGTTCAAAGTCTGCCGATATCTTGAAGACCTGAGTATCAGCAATCTGCCTAACAACATGTAGCATCCTGCAAGTGAGTCGATCAATCCAGGGGGGCGACATATCTCAAAAGGTATTAAGAAAATCATCCCTGAGATAGATTCAGGAAGCTTTGATTCCAGCTTACATAGTTTCCGAAAAGGTTCACGCCTTTCCCTTGGCAACACTTCAACCGTATTTGCACCATCTTAAGAAACGGTTTCTATAGCGACTTGGTGCAATAGGGCTGGGGGCTGAGCCCACAAACACAGTGCTGATTTGCCCTAGATTTTCCCTAAAGGTGCAAAGCCAATTTTGCAGCTAGAAAGTCCAAACGCGCAGCTATAGAATAAACTGTTAAAAAATAATATCTTTGCAGCCCCTCCTATTAAAATCTAGGGAATACTCTGAACGCAAAGAATAGATTTTTAACTTTAGCAACAGCTAAAAAATGTTGCTCTCAATACATACTTAAATCTCTAGTTAGGGGCAATATCACGTCTAATCGATAGAGTTTTTCAACCTATAGACTCTGCATCGCCTAATCCCCAAAGCTCCTGAGGCTCAGAATTTGAGTATTGAGCTGTTATCCGTGCTGCATCTCCCCATGAGTAGATCCCTAATGAGAGCAAACCATGGCCCGCCTAGCCTCCCGTTGCAGGTCTCGATTCTGACTCAGTTTTTTCCCCCTGACTATGCGGCGACGGGGCAGCTAGTGGAAGAACTAGCCCAGAGCTTTAGTCAGCGGGGAGTTGGTGTACAGGTGTTTGCGGGGCAGCCCGGCTACGCCTACGATCGCAGGCTAGCCGCCAAGCAGGAGAAGGTGCGGGGGGTCACAATCCGCCGCACACGCACCTCGCGCCTGTGGCCCCAGAGAATTCGGGGTCGAGCGATAGGGGGGTTGCTCTACTGCTTGCGATCGCTCATTAAGCTGTTGCACCCGGCCCGTCGCGGCCAGCTTTTGCTCGTCACCACCGAGCCTCCCTACCTGCCGGTGCTGGCCTACCTCATGCACTGTCTCTTTGGCCAGTCCTACCTGTGCGTGGTGTACGACCTGTACCCCGAAGTGGCCGTCGCCCTGGGGGTCGTCTCAAAGCATCACTGGCTCGTGCGCCTCTGGCGCTGGCTTAACTGCCGCACCTGGTGCCAGGCCGATGCCATTGTGGTGCTGAGCCAAACCATGAAGCAGCGCATTGTTGACCACTGCCCCGAAGCCGCCGACAAAATATCAGTAATCCACAACTGGGCCGACCCAAGCCTGATTGTTCCCCGACCTAAAACCGACAACTGGTTCGCGCTACACCATCACCTCGATCAAGTCTTTACGGTGCTCTATTCCGGCAACATGGGGCGCTGCCACGACATGGACACCATTTTGGCGGCAGCCACAGCGCTGCGCCACGAGCCCGTACAGTTTGTGTTCATTGGGGCCGGGGCTAAACGCCAATTTTGTATCGACCACACCGCCCGCGCAGCGCTCACTAACTGCCTATTTTTGCCCTACCAGCCAAAAGACACCCTGCCCTTTTCTCTCACCGCCTGCGACCTCAGCTTAGTGAGCCTGGTAGAAGGTGTGGAGGGGCTGGTAGCCCCCAGCAAACTGTACGGTAGCCTAGCGGCGGGCCGTCCGGTGGCGGCTATCTGCGAGCCCCATTCCTACCTGCGATCGCTGCTGGCCGAAGGTGGATTTGGCCGCGCCTTTAGCAACGGCGACGGCGCGGGGTTAGCCAATTTTATTCGCACCTTGGTAGCCGACCCAGCCCTCGTTCATCAGATGGGCAATCGAGGTCGCCGCTACATGCAGCAAAAATTTACCCCCGAACAGGGCACCCACCGCTATTTTGAAGTTGTAAAAGCCTGCCTTCAGGCTCCAGCAGCCATACCCCCGCCCGCTGAAGTGCCCAAGGCCACCGCCTCTCGCCTCTAACCCAAACCGCCATAAACGAAACAATCTTAAAAAAACCTGGCTCTAACCCTTGCCTAATTAAATAAATCCTGTACTCTTCTGGCATGGAGTGGGCTTTGACGGTCGTCATGATCTCAGTCTCTCCCCCACAACCTCGGTAGCACAGCCGAGGCCGTAGCCTGGGATAGGTATAGCCAATTTTCGCTACTGTTCGTCAGCTAGCCCTGTACTCTTCGCTATTTCTCACCATGACTCAGCCCCGCCGCAATCGCAACCGCTCTAAACGACGCGCCATTTACTGCCCCGACCACGGCACCTACCTCGACAGCGTTAGCCAAAAGTATCCCCTCTACACCACTGAGCCCGAGCATCTCCAGCAGCGGGGGCTCAGTCGGCTGCGATCGCTCACGGTCATCGCCGGTTACGGCACCGTTCCCTTAACCGGCGAGTGGCTCGAAGCCTTCTGGTGCGATCACTGCCAAGAAACCCGCTGGTACCATATCCACAGAACCGTCGCCAACCAATACACCGTTGCAGCCGCGCCAGAAACCCTGTGGATGCAGGCCAGCGGGGTGATTTTGACCACAGGTAACCCCACAGTTGGCGAGTTTACCCGTCGCCAGGCTCGCCAGACCCAGTACCAGGGCATCAAAGACTTTCGCCGCATTGGCTAGGCTGGTTACTATATCTAGTATTGACCTACCTCAATCTGATGGAAGAGCTAATCGAACTACGCCAGTATATTGAAGCTCACGACTACGACAAAGCCCTGGAGCTGGTTGCCGACTTAGAAGAAATGTCTAAGGACGATAAGCTCAACAAGATCTATAGCTATGGGATTGTGCTGCTGGTGCATCTGATCAAGCAGCAGGCAGAAAAGCGCAGCACTCGCTCCTGGGAGTTTTCTATTTACACCGCGATCGAGGGGATACAGCGAGTAAATCGTCGCCGAAAGGCAGGCGGCACCTACGCCAATCAATCTGAGTTGGCCGATCTGCTGGCCGATGGGTTTGAGATCGCTATTCGCAAGGCGGCGCTGGAGGCTTTTGAAGGGCAGTATTCTGACCAGGAGCTTAGAGCGATGGTTGACCCAGAGGACATCCAAACCCAAGCCATGGAGTTGATACAAAGATAAGAGAGGTCGAAACCACCATGAGCATTGACAGCAGCTATCTATGAGCAAGCTCAAAATCAAGCGGCGCAGAGCATCGAGCGCTCCTGGAGACACCGAGTTAATTATCGAAGCGGGCCGCACGGAGAAAAACTACTGGCAAGATATTTGGCGCTATCGAGAGCTGTTTTATTTTCTGGCCTGGCGCGACATTTTAGTGCGCTATAAGCAAACCGCCATCGGCGTGGGCTGGGCATTGATCAGGCCATTTTTGACCATGGTGGTGTTTACGGTAGTGTTTGGTCGGCTAGCCAACCTGCCGTCGGATGGGGTTCCTTACCCAATCTTGGTGTTTTCTGCCATGCTGCCTTGGCAGCTATTTTCCACTGCCCTGTCAGAGTGCAGCAACAGCCTGATCGCTAACGCCAATCTCCTATCAAAGGTATATTTTCCTCGCTTGGTTGTACCCACTAGCGCTGTAGTAGTTAGCTTTGTAGACTTTGCCATTTCTAGCATCATTTTGGTGGCGCTCATGGTGTGGTTTGCCTACGTACCCAGTTGGCGAATCGTTACCCTGCCGCTGTTTACCTTGATTGCCCTAGCGGCCTCCATGGGCGTAGGGCTGTGGATGGCCTCACTTAATGTGCAGTATCGCGATTTTCGCTATATTGTGCCGTTTTTAGTGCAGTTTGGTCTCTACATTTCTCCTGTAGGGTTTAGTAGCAACATTGTGCCCGACCAGTGGCGGTTGCTGTACTCACTAAACCCTATGGTCGGGGTGATTGACGGCTTCCGTTGGGCTATTTTAGGGGATGAGGCCAGCATCTACTGGCCAGGATTTTCCCTGTCGGTAAGTTTAGTAATGCTATTGCTGGTGTCTGGTATCTGGTACTTCCGAAAAATGGAGCGCACTTTTGCAGACGTCATTTAGCATCTGATGGCTCCATACGACGATCTTCACCTACGGCCACAATGTCTGATACCGTAATTCGTGTTGAAAACCTGGGCAAAAAATACATCATTGGGCATCAACAGCAAGAGCGTTACACAGCCCTGCGAGATGTACTGGCTTACAAAGCCAAGGGGATGACCCAGCTTTTTAAGCCAAAATCCAAAATCCAAAATCCAAAATCGGAGGAGTTTTGGGCTTTAAAGGATGTTTCATTTGAGGTTAAAAGGGGCGATCGCATCGGCATCATTGGCCGCAATGGCGCAGGCAAATCTACCCTACTCAAAGTCCTCAGCCGCATCACCGAACCTACAGAAGGACGAATCAGCATTAAAGGTCGCGTAGCCAGTCTGCTAGAGGTCGGCACTGGGTTTCATCCCGAGCTCACAGGGCGCGAAAACATTTATTTGAACGGTGCCATCCTGGGGATGAGCAAAGTAGAAATTCGCCATAAGTTTGATGAGATAGTTGCTTTTGCTGAGGTCGAGAAATTTCTAGACACACCTGTCAAACGCTACAGCAGTGGCATGTATGTGCGGCTAGCGTTTGCAGTAGCCGCACACCTAGAGCCAGAGATACTAGTGGTGGATGAAGTGCTAGCCGTAGGCGACGCAGCATTCCAAAAAAAATGTCTCGGCAAAATTGAAGATGTGGCTGAGAAAGAAGGAAGAACGGTTTTATTCGTCAGCCATAATATGGCCACAATACAAAGCCTCTGCAATCAAATTATTTTCCTTAACCGTGGTCAAGTTCAAGCAATAGGCAACCCAGATTCCACAATCCAGCTCTACCTTGATGAAGGTGTTACCTCTGAAGATTGGAGTGATTTACACAAAATTACCCAACGTCGAGGAGAAGGAGCTTTGAAGTTTTCAAGGCTAGCATTGTTAAACGATCAAGAGAAACTAGTCAATGCCGCGTTATCTGGGGAAAAGTTAACTTTTCGTTTATACTTTTCTAGTTTTTCAGAAAAATATACTTACAAGAACTGTCGCATAGGCATTGCTATATCGAGCATATCTGGAGCAAAAATTGTGCTCTCAACCGAGATGATATGCCAAGATGAAGTCGATATCAGAGATGGCGAATCTTTAGACTTCTGCATTGAGAAATTACCTCTCACTGAAGGTGGATATTCGCTAATGCTCTTCGCAGAGTCTAATGGCATTATCCAAGACTGGATAACGGAAGGAATCCAATTCTCAGTTGAAGGTGGAGACTTTTATGGTACCGGAAAGCCTTGCCCTCCTGGTCACCAAGGCAAAAGTATTCTTGTCGATTTCTCAGTAAGAAAAAGTTGCTATGAATACTCCAAGTAGATCTATTTTAAATAGAGCTGCCCGCAGGTTTATGAGAGCGTTCAATGTCTTTCCATGCAACAAAAGCCTAGAAGGACTGGCAGCTAATCTACAAGAGAAGTACGGCTATCACCATACAAAAGCCAGTCAAAGGCCAGTGGATATTAATCGTCAACCTTTACCTTGGTTTACCTATCCTGCAATTGAGTATCTAGCACAGTTAGACTTGAGTAATAAATCAATTTTTGAGTGGGGCTCAGGCAACTCATCACTGTTTTTTGCAAAGCGCTGCAAGCAAATCACAAGTGTTGAAAATAATAAAGAATGGTTTGACTACTGTTCCAGCCAATTACTGTCCAACCAAAAAATTATTTTTCGGGAAGAATCAGCATTTGCTGAAGTAATAGACGAACTCTCCACAACATTTGATCTAATCATCGTGGATTCTCTGCGAAGGTATGAGTGTGTTCATAGATGTATTAAGTATCTCAATGATGGAGGGTTGGTAATACTGGACAACTCAGACTGGCATCCTAATTCTTCTGCGTTCTTGAGAAATCACTGTGACCTACTCGAAGTAGACATGCATGGCTTTGGCCCGATCAATTCGTATTCTTGGACAACATCTTTATATTTTCATCGAAATTTTCGTTTCTCACCTCGCGAGGAAAGGCAGCCTACTATCTCCGCTGCTGGGATTCAACAAGTATCTAAATATGACTGTCCTGATACCGCTATATCATTAGACTTCCCTAATGCAAGAATTAATGATTGAACTCAATCTAAAAAAGTGCGCTAATAGACTAAAGAAAGTTTCCAATACAGCGTTTCAAAGAACTTTTGTCTATCCCTTAAACACTTACAATCATCACAAGTTATCCTTCTCTCAAGAAGGCGAAGATCGCATACTAAGTCGTCTATTTGAGCAGCAAGAAAAAGGGTTTTATATTGATATCGGAGCACATCATCCTCAACTATATTCGAACACCTATCTTTTTTATTTGAGAGGATGGCGAGGCATAAATATTGATGCTATGCCTGGCAGCATGCAACCCTTTAGTTTAACTAGGCCTAACGACATCAACTTAGAGCTAGCTATTTCTGAAAAAGAAGAGGGTTTGACATACTATATGTTCAGCAACCCAGCTTATAACAGCTTTTCCGAGAAGCTTTCACGAAAGCGGGATGGGACAAGAGGCGTGGTCAAACTAATTGACCAAAAGATTGTAAAAACCCAGAGACTTAGCAATATTTTGGATAAATACTTACCTAGCTCTACATCAATTGATTTCATGTCAATTGATGTAGAAGGCTTAGATTATCAAGTTCTACTTTCAAATGATTGGGAAAAGTATTGTCCAAAAGTTCTTTTAGTTGAAGAGCTAGAGTTCTCTTTAGAAAAGCCGATCGAAACATCCAAATCTTACATCTTTTTGAGAAGTCAAGGTTACAGGTTACTTGCCAAAACTGTGAATACGGTTTTTTACATTTTAGAAAAATAAAACCCCCAAAGTCAGAGATTAAAGTAGAAGTTAATGCTGATCTCACATAAACACAAATTTATCTTTATTCACATATATAAGAATGCTGGCACGAGCATATCGACTGCTCTATTGCCTCTTATAACTACGAAGTTTCAGCGCTTTTCACATCGTAAACTTAAGAGAATTGGCATTTCTTATCTTAATCAGCCATGTTCAACTCATGCTACAGCTTCTCAAATAATGTCAGCTATTGGAGAAGAAAAATTTAAATCATACTTCTCCTTTTGCATTGCAAGAAATCCATGGGACTGGCAAGTATCTCTCTACCAATACATGCTGAAAAATCCATGTCATCATCAGCATGAACTCGCTAAAAAATTCGATGGTTTTGAAGATTATATAGATTGGCGATGCACACAAGAGATTAGGCTTCAGAAAGACTTTATATATTCTCAAAATGGGGAACTACTGGTGGATTTTGTGGGTAGATTTGAAACACTCGAAAAAGATTTTGAAGCAGTTTGCAAGTATATAGATTTACCTGCTCGTTTACCCAAAGTAAATGTTTCAAACACTGTTCCATATCAGAAATTCTATACTGAGAGGACGCAAGATATAGTCAAAGTTGCTTTTGAGCCTGATATAGCTCTCTTTAACTACTCTTTTTGATTTATGGTTTGCTCTACCCCAGTTGTGTTTCTGATTTTTCGTCGACCTGACTTAACAGCTCAGGTATTTGAGACCATTCGTCAGGCACAACCCACAAAGTTGCTAATAGTAGCTGATGGCCCTCGAAATGAAGAAGAGTCTGTACTATGCCAGCAGGCTAGAGCTATTACAGAAAACATTGACTGGAACTGCGAGGTTCTACGCAATTACTCCGACGTTAACTTAGGCTGTCGGAATCGCGTTTCATCAGGACTGACTTGGGCATTTAGGCAAGTTGAAGAAGCTATCATTTTAGAAGACGATTGCCTTCCTCATCCTTCATTTTTTAGTTATTGTGAAAGCCTGCTCGAATATTACCGAAATGATGAACAAGTAATGGTGATTAGCGGAAATAATTTTCAAGAAAAAGGCGGAAGAACTCTTTACAGTTACTATTTTTCTAAATATAGTTTTTGCTGGGGCTGGGCTTCATGGCGACGTGCATGGCAACACTGGGAGTTTAATCCTCAAAAGTGGATTGAGTTTCGTGACAAGAACTTAATTCAAACCTTTTGCCCTAATACCCATGAAGAGAAATATTGGACTAGCATCTTTAATACCGTTTTTTTGGAAGGAAAACCAGACACTTGGGCTTATGTCTGGTTATTTACCTGTTGGGCTTACAACGGATTAACAATCTTACCCCGAACCAATTTAGTTTCTAATATAGGCTTTGGCCCTAACTCCACTAATACTGGTGGGAAAAGCCACCTATCTAATATCTCAATTGAGGACATTGGGCACATTAATCATCCTCCCTTAATGATCAAAAATTCGGAGGCAGACCGTCAAGACTTCGAAAAGCTTTTTAAAAGAAAAACTGTCATAGAGATATATTTGATTTTACGCAAAATCAAGGCAAAATTTTTCAAAAACTTATCGATTGTGTCTTTAAGCAAGAAATCACCACCCTAATTGCCTTTTATGGTAAGCATCCAAGCAATACGTTCACTTACTCAATTTATTAAAAGAAAGTATTTTTATCCTCGATCTTCTTTAGAAATCTCTCAGACTGCTCGAATTAGCAGCAATGCAAAAGTTGAATGCCGCTTTGGTGGGCGTATAAAAATTGGTGAAAACACGGAAATTCTTGACTACAGCATTTTATGGACGTACGGTGGCTCAATAGAAATAGGCAACAATTGTAGTATTAACCCCTTTTCAATTATTTATGGACATGGTGGAGTAAATATCGGAAATGACGTACTGATAGCAGCTCATGTAGTTATCATTCCCTCCAATCACAATTTTGATTCCTTGCAACATCCAATTCGAACTCAGGGTAATACCAGCCTTGGTATTAGCATAGAAGACAACGTTTGGATTGGAACAGGAGCAAAGATTCTAGACGGTGTGACCATACACGAGGGCGGAATCGTTGGTGCTGGTGCAGTCGTTACTAGCAATGTAGAAGCTTACAGTATTGTTGGCGGAGTTCCAGCCCGAACCATCAAATTAAGAGATCACAAGAATGTTTTCAATGACTGATTTTTAGGGTTTAGCAAAAAAACCTTACTGAAAGTGTGTTTTGAATTCATAAAACAATGAAGTACATTAAATCTACAATTCAAAACATAGCTGACCAATTTGGCTATCGAATCGTAAGAAGCCAAAAAAATCATAAAAAAGTGGCATTCCCAAATGATTTTGATGCCAGAAATATTGAAATTATTAGGCTAGTTCAAGAAAAAACAATGACTAGCCCTGAAAGATTAAATTGTTTAATGAACTCGGTAAAATATTTAGTTTCCAACTGTATAGAAGGCTCCGTTGTTGAGTGTGGCGTGTGGAAAGGTGGCAGCATGATGGCTGTTGCTTATATGCTTAAAGAATTATCAGATATAAATCGCGATCTATATCTTTTTGACACCTATGAGGGTATGCCACCTCCAACCCAAAAAGATAGGACTTATCGAAATGTAGATGCTTACTCTTTGCTAAATAGTAATAATCCAGCAGAGAAGCAGGCCTATCTCTGCTATTCTTCACTGCAAGAAGTGCAAGAAAACCTAGATTTAACAGACTATCCATCAAAACGTATTCATTTTATCAAAGGAAAAGTTGAAGATACGATTCCTGAGCAAGCCCCCCAAACCATCGCCTTACTCCGATTAGACACTGATTGGTACGAGTCAACTAAGCATGAATTGGAGCATCTCTTTCCGCGATTAGTACCGGGTGGCGTCATTATCATTGATGATTATGGTTATTGGAAAGGCTGTAAAGAGGCTACAGATGAGTACATACGTGATCACAATCTACCTATTTTGCTAAACCGCATCGATTCAACGGGTAGAGTTGCCATCAAGTGGCAAGCTTAACTTAACGATGAAAGCTCTCAATTTAGGGTGTGGTCAAAGATACCACCCCAACTGGGTTAATATAGATTTTGCCTCCCACAGCAAGGAAGTCATTGCCTACGACTTATCAACGGGTATCCCTGCGGCTGATAATGCTTTCGATCTAGTTTATCACTCCCATCTACTTGAGCATTTTCCTAAAGATCAGGCTCCTGCATTTATACAAGAGTGTTTTCGAGTCTTACGTCCCAAGGGTGTTTTGCGAGTTGTTGTACCTGATTTAGAGACTATCGCTCGACATTATTTACACGTGTTAGAAAATTCCAGCACTAAAGATTCAGACTTAGCTGATAACTATGATTGGATATTACTAGAATTATTGGATCAAATGGTGCGAAATAAATCGGGAGGAGGAATGACAGAATATTTAAGTAGAAAAGACTTGTCTAACTTAGACTTTGTAATTAAGCGATTAGGTGCAGAAGCAAAAAACTTAGTGCCTGTTGTAGATCAGATACCAAACCATACAAACGAGTTAGAGATCGGCTTTTCTTTCTTATCTGAGATAGTAGAAACCGCTGTGAAGCCTATCTACCGTTTTCTGCGGTATTCTAGTCATCGTCATAATGCATTTCTCCAATTAGTTTTAGGATCTAAAGATTATCAAGCCCTCCAAATCGGGCGCTTTCGGCAAGGGGGGGAGATTCATCAGTGGATGTATGACTGCTATTCCGTGTCACGGCTATTAAGGAAGTGCGGATTTACTGACATTGTCCAACGTACGGCTTTAACAAGCTACATACCATATTGGCCTAGCTACAATCTTGACACTGAACTCGACGGCAGTACTTATAAACCTGACTCTCTATTTATTGAGGCTATTAAGCCTGCCCAATGAAAGTTCTTCATATTAATCAGTCAGATATTAAAGGTGGCGCGGCCATTGCTGGATACAGACTTCACCAGGGTTTGCTACAGCATGGTATAAATTCCAGACTTTTGGTAGGGCAAAAGCAAACAGATGATCCGCTGGTTGAACAGGTAAAACGCAATAGATGGCTCGAAAACCAACTTCAACGGTTAACTCACAGAGCAGGTTTCAATTATCTCAATCATACTAGTAGTTTCAATATTCCCAATCACCCATTTTTTCAAGCGGCAGACATTCTAAACTTTCACAATCTGCACAACAGCTATTTTAACTATCTTGCTATTCCACGTCTTACCACTCAAAAGCCTGCCATATTTACTCTCCATGATATGTGGAGTTTTACTGGTCATTGTGCTTACAGCTATGATTGCAAACGATGGCAAACTGGCTGTGGTCACTGTCCTTATCCCAAAAGTTATCCTTGTATTCGCCACGATAGTACCAGTTGGGAGTGGAAGCTGAAAGATTGGGTATACAATCATTCAAACTTGACAATAGTTACTCCTAGCCAGTGGTTGACAAAGCAAGCCAAAGCAAGCCTCTTAGGAAGATTTTCAGTTCATCACATACCTTATGGCATAGATACCGATGCCTACAAACCCCTCGACTCCCAGCTCTGTCGTGACACCCTAGGCATTTCCCAACACAAAAAGATCTTACTATTTAGCGCTATCAATCTCAAAGACACTCGCAAAGGGGGAGATTTACTCGTCAAGACGCTCAATCAGTTGCCAACCACACTCAAGCAAGACTGTGTACTGCTAACCCTGGGCAATGCAACTCATCAGCTAACGTCAATGGTCGATATGACTGTTATCAACCTGGGGCATGTGAGCAGCGATCGCCTTAAGGCTGTAGTCTACTCTGCGGCAGATCTCTTCCTCTTTCCGACCCGTGCCGATAACTTACCCTTAGTGCTACAAGAAAGTATGGCATGTGGTACTCCTATGGTTTCTTTTGACATTGGTGGAGTCTCAGACTTAGTGCGCCCTGGGCTTACAGGTTATTTGGCTCAGCCTGACAACATGGACGATTTTTGCCAGGGCACAATAGATCTGCTGCATAACAACGTAGAGCGCCAAGTTATGGGTGAACACTGTCGCCGCATTGCCTTAGATGAATACTCCCTTGACCTGCAAGCTAAGCGCTACCAATATCTTTACCAACAAGTACTAGATAAAAGATAATTAGGTGGGACGAATTAAATATCAACCAGGTTGAGCGTCAGCAACCCCTGCCAGTCAAAGCTTTCAGCGATTGTGAAGAAGCCGAGCCATCTTATAAATGATTGAGCCTTACTACTTATGCTGACTAGCAAATATTTTTACACAAACTGATCTAGCCAATTGCTTGCTCATGAATGAGCAAAGTTTATTTTTTATAGAATATTGCATAAGTATTTCTCCCAACCACTTATTTATTCATAGGTAAATCCTAAGCCTCCCAAAATATTGGATAAACATTTCTCTAGATTGTTCATCCGATCATAATTAGGTTTTAATTTTTTAGTATATTTCATAAGCGTTTCCTTTGATTGCTTACACATTCCTTAGCAAGGGTTAAACCATAAAGAATTCAGATTAATCGCTATATTTTCTACATCCTACTGCATTGTTAATGAAAGAAAAATACGGCCCTCTGATGCTTACAGATTTACCTCAACCTCCAGCAGGTAAAGTAGGGTGGCCTTGGACAAAAGCCAGTCAACCGTCTTCAAAGTACATGTCCGATGGTTCAGAGTGGCCGCGCGTTAGTGTTATAACCCCAAGTTACAACCAAGGACAATTCCTAGAAGAAACAATTCGCTCAGTATTACTTCAGGGATATCCAAATCTAGAATACATAATCATTGATGGAGGAAGCACCGACGATTCAGTGGAAATAATCAAACAATATGAGCCTTACCTTGCTTACTGGGTTAGCGAATTAGATAAAGGGCAGGCCCACGCAGTTAACAAAGGCTTGAAAGTAAGCACCGGATCTATTCTTGGCTGGATCAACAGCGATGACTTGTATACAGCAGATACTCTAAAGAAAGTCACCCGGTTACTCCATAAAAGCTCGGCATACTCGTTGGCCCATGGCAACAGAATTTTGATCAATGAGAGAAGCCAAGTCACTGGATTTTCTCTTCTCCCACCTTTTGACCCCGAAGTTACCCAATACGTTATTTGCTCAGAAACTACTCTTTGGAAAAGATCTGCAATGGTGCAGGCTGGGCTTCTAAAAGAAGAACTCCAATTTGCAATGGATTTAGAATTTTTTGGACGTTTGTATTCATATGGGAAGTTTTTGAAAATTGATGATTATCTAGGCTACTTCCGCTGCCATAAGCTAAATAAAAGCTCAACCATACCCGAAATTAAGCAAGAGGAAGCTTCTAGAGAGTGGAAACATCTCTTCAAAAGTGAGTATGGTATCAGGCTTAAACCTATAGGAAAATTAACGGTGTTAAAAGAACTAGCTGCGCATCCGTATTCACTTGGGTTTCCCTATGTCTCGTACAAGTTCTCAGTTTTTTTTCATCGTTAAGAATTTTCCGAAAAAGCATGACCATAGCCATGCACTTTAATGCCTAAGAATAAAAAGTTTTTTTGCAATCAATGAATCTTAGCAAACTCCTAACCTTACTGCCTCCTTTTTTGCGAAGACACAAACTTGTGATTTTACTTCTGTGGTTTTTTCCCAGCTCCAGATTGCAAGTCGTTGAATTTAACAGTTCAGCCAAGGCCTGGGCTGATATCTTAGATCCGAATCCAAGAAATTGCTTAATTAAAAGGCAGTTTGAACCATCTTTTTTCGATCTCGCAGTCTCTTTTATGGAGCGAGGCGGTATATTCTTTGATGTAGGTGCTAATTTCGGATTTTGCTCATTTGGAGTCGCTGCTTTATTGAAAGACTTTGATATTGGCTATCATCTGTTTGAGGCAAATCCAGAAGTTTACAAAATTCTATTAAAGTCCATTGGGTTACACAAAGGGCAAAGATTTTATATAAGCAATTCCTGTGTGAGCAATGAAGCTGGCACTTCAAGAATCAAGATCGTAACTCAACAATTAGGAATGTCATATATTGATAGTAAAGGCGATTACGTGATAGAAAATTTAGTCCTTGATGATTACATCGAATCGCACAATATACATAAAGTAAACTTCATGAAAATCGATATTGAAGGATGGGAACCCTTTGCAATTCAAGGCGCTTCAGAGAGCATTAGAACTGGCAAGATAGAAGCGCTGTACATAGAGATATCTCCTGAAAATCTCAACAGGTCAAATATATCCGCCCAACAGTTTATCGAATACCTAAAGTCGCTAAATCTAAAGGTTTTTTACTGTAAGCCTGCTGATTTTCCTCATTCTCACAATTCTCCAAAAAACCTGAGAATAAATTCCAAAGACGTCAAAGTTGTAGAAATTGATAACAGCTCTACAAACTATAATCAGACTGATATTTTAGCCATTCATAAAGAATCAAAATTCTTGAATTGAAATAGGAAAGATGAGTATGGCCAGTAAGACATTAGATTTCTTGTCTTTTACCTTGGGGTTTCGCAGCGCAAAAACTTCCGATACAAAGGACGAGCTTTCTTTCTTAGGTCTTTTAGCAAAGGGGAAAAAATGTGTTGTTGAGGTTGGAGTTTTTGAAGGTGCAGCAAGCAAAATAATTTGCGAAAACATGGATATTCATGGAATTCTATACTTAGTTGATCCATACTTTAAGTCCTTAAAAATAGAGAGAGTACTAAATTTTTCGACAACTGAGTATATCGCAAGAAAGAATCTAGATTGTCACAAAGGAAAAACTAAATTCGTCAAAAAAACTTCTATTGAAGCAGCTAAAACTTGCTCACTAAATACCAGTGCTGATCTGATTTTTATAGATGCACAACATGACTACACTTCTGTGCTACAAGACTTTAAAGCTTGGGCACCTCTCCTTTCAGATAACGGGGTAATGGCATTCCACGATAGTCAGATATGCGATGCGCGACCTGATCTCAATTCCAAAGTCGGCCCTGTTAGGCTATGCCATGAAATTTTTTCGGGTCTTTACGCTCCATGGAGAGTAGTAGATACAGTGGATAGTATTACTGTAATAGCTAAAGTTCAATAACTACATTATAAGTTTTATGAACATCCTCATGACTTATCACGGCAATATGGATGCCAGCTCAGGTGCATCAGGCAGCATGATAAGGATAGGAAGCGAGTTGCAAAAGCGAGGCATAAATGTTGAATATTTTACATATGACGATCTGCCAAAATTTCGCAGCAAACGCACATATCATTTTTTATTCCCCTATTTTTTGTACCGATATGTCAAAGATAGAAGTTTTGACATAGTAGACGCTTGCACTGGAGACACCTGGCTATTGGGATTGCTTAGAAACAGAAAAAACTTAAAAATTGTAATCCGAAGTTCTGGTCTAGAACATATGGAATTTGATTCTAGGCTTCGATACAGAGATAGTATTCCCCTTAAAACACGTATTGTTTGGGGCCATATAAATCTGAGTTTAGTTGCGCTAAGCCTAAGAACTGCTGATCACATAGTTGCGCTAACAAATAAAGAAAAAGAATACATCAGAAATAAGTTTAAATTCCCTGAAAGTAAAATTTCTATTTTTCACCACGTATTACCCCAATATTTTAGCCATTTACCAAAACCTTCTTGCTTAAATACGCTCAAAATTCTTTATGTGGGAGTGTGGAATGAAAGAAAAGGCATTCATTATTTAATTGACGCCTTAGAGAAGTTAGTTGAAACCAATTGTAGCTTTTCAGTAACCTTCGTGGGAATCAGAATTGAGGAAGAAGCCGTGTGCAAATATTTTTCTGATTCATTAAGTAAGTTTGTCAAAATCATTTCTAGCATTGATCACGAGAATCTTCCTCAAATTTACCTAGATCATAATGTGTTTGTCTTTCCATCTCGCTATGAAGGATTTGGAAAGGTAGTGACAGAGGCAATGGCATCGGGAATTCCAATTATTACGACATCAGTTGGAATTGCGGATGAGTTCATTGAGCATCATGTAGATGGAATAAAAATACCTTGCTGCAATTCCGAAGCGATTTATAATGCTTTAGTTTGGGTATTAAAGCATCCACAAGAGGCAAAAATTTATGGCCAAAGAGGTAGAGAAAAGCTGAAAAAGACTGACTATACTTTATGCTATCAGCAACGGATAGATATGTATAATAAGCTTCTGTAGAAGATTTTAGGCTAAGCTCTAAGTAAGTTCAAGTTTCACCCTTTTGAGTAGTGTACTAGGTTTGTAGCCTAGAAAAAGCATTGCTTAGTTCTCAATTGCCTTGGTTTTTGCACTGGTTCTCATAGAATCACCTTAGGATAGAGTAAAATGATTGCTAGAAAATTGGTCATTCTGATCAGATAAAACTTCTTTCCTTTCTTTCAATTTTTGATAACGGATTTTAACCTCCCAAAGTTTTTGTTGGCTTAAAACCTTATCGACTTAAAGTTGCAGGTGTTGTGGTCTCGTGCCTCGTTCGCTTTTTCTGTTTCTGATGTTCCTCAATAAATCCTTTGAGGGTGTATAAAAGCTCAGTAAGAAGTAATGATTTGATGAATACGTTCTTTGTGATAGGTTGTCCAAGATCAGGAACAACCTATTTAATGCATTGCTTAAATTCACTTCCCTATACTGAATGTTTATCAGGCATCTCTTTTCCTGTACCTATAGCTCATCTTGCGGCCCAGCAGTTGCCCGATCAAATAAACTGCTGTTTAGAGTATGCATTAGCGTCTACTTTGAGTGTCTATCTTAGTTCTATTCCCAACTCTAGAATTAGGGCAATTCATAATCTGATAAGCGGCTCTATTGGGTTTAAGGAGGCCAAAGAATTATTTCAACGGCGAAGACAGCTACAAAGATTAATTTATAAAGAGCCATTTTTTAGCTTTGCACCCGATTTTCTCTATAGAGCATTACCCAACTGCAAGATTATATATTTATACCGAGATGGCCGTGATTGTGCAAACTCGTTAGTCAAGAAATATGACGTATTAACTAATAAAAGTCTTAGGACACTCTATACATCAGAATCATCACTAGGCTATCAGTATCAAGACTTCTGGATACCTTGGTGGGTTTCAGTTAACAAAGCCAGTGATTTTATAGAGGCTTCTCCCTATATTCGCTCCATTTGGATGTGGAAAGAGATGGTGCATCACTGTGAGAGCTTTTTCTCACAAGATAGCGTTCTGTTGAGTGGACGAATCCTAAAAATCAAGTACGAAGACCTAGTGCATGAGCCTATAGTTTTCGGAGAAAAAATTGTTCGCTATATTGGTGCTAACTTTGACCAGCGGCTTCAGAAAAGGTTTAGGCAGGCTTCAGTGAAGTCCATTGGGAAATATAAGAATCGAGATGCTGAAGAAATTAAAGCGGCAGAAAAAATTGCATATCATGAACTTCATCTATATAACTACGTTAAATAAATAGCAAAGTGGGTACCTCACAATCAATAATATCCATAGTTCCACGCCTTCCACCTACTGTTGATGGAGTAGGTGACTACGCTTTCAACCTAGCGCGGCAACTTCATCTAGACTATGGACTTGATACTCATTTTTTGATTGGAGACCCAGATTGGGTAGGTAATGAAGCATTAGAGGGATTTCAGATTACAAAGATTGTCGATCGATCGGCGGCATCTGTTTGCCTTCAACTAGCTCAGATAAATTCTGTAAAACCAATCCTTCTACACTATGTAGGTTATGGTTATGCTAAGCGTGGGTGTCCATCATGGTTAATCGATGGATTAAGAGCTTGGAAACATCAAGATCAAAAAGCGAACTTAGTTACGATATTTCATGAAATTTCTGCTTCTGGCCCAATTTGGACGAGCGCTTTTTGGCTATCTGCACTTCAAAAAGATTTAGTAAAACATTTGGTGAGAGCAAGCGATCGCATCCTTACCAGCAAGCGTTCCTACGCAGAGCTACTTCAGAGCTATACCTCAGAGAGGTTTACGACTATTCCGACACTTCCTGTATTCTCAACAGTAGGCGAACTACGAAACCCTTCAACCTTGTCTGAACGTGCCCATCGCCTTGTCATCTTTGGAGGACATAGCAAACGTACTAAGGTCTACAAAAATTTCTCAGAACAATTGCATCAAATTTGTCGATACCTCGATATTCAACAGATTCTCGACATTGGCCCACCCCTCGACTCGATTCCTACCAGTATAGCTAAAGTGCCGATTGCCGCTACAGGTTGCCTTACTAGTGAAGAAATATCTGCCATTCTCTCTGAGTCGATTGCAGGGTTTTTTAGCTACAATCCTGCATTCCTTGGCAAATCTACGATTTTCGCAGCGTACTGTGCCCATGGAGTCGTTCCCATTAGCGCCATGGTGGCCGATGATCCCGAAGAGGGGTTGCAACCTGGCCAGCATTACGCCTTACCAGACCAATATAATACTGAGAAAAAAGATATGGCATTGATGCAGGCGATCGCAGACAATGCTTACAACTGGTATCAGACGCACAGCTTATCGGCACAAGCAAAAACCTACTATATGCTCTTGTCAGACTTGGAACTCGCGCAACCATGAATGAGCCAGCTTTAATTCCTGCGGCGCTGTATCAACATCGGCAACAGGCTGCCGAAGCAAGCGCTGGTATCAGTAGCGAAGCCATCTATACCTGCTTTAAAAGAGCACTACTGAACCGTTCAGCGACTGGAACTGTACTGGACTGGGGAGCCGGACAGGGATTACTAATTCAGCAGTTGCTTAACTTGAAGCAATTCCAATCCATTACTGCCACAGATATACAGCCTCGCCCTGAATCTATTGATTCTGCCGTTCAATGGATTCAAGCTGATCTTAATAACCCGTTGAACCTGGAAGCCGAAACCTTCGATGTAATTGTTTCAGCAGAAGTTATCGAGCATCTCGAAAACCCCAGAGCTATTGTGCGGGAATGGTTTCGATTGCTTAAGCCTGATGGTCTCCTGATATTCAGTACACCTAACAATGAGAGCTGGCGGGCAGTCTTGGCACTAATCTATCAGGGACATTTTGTTGACTTTGGTAACTTGTCCTATCCAGCACACATCACAGCATTGATACGAAAAGACCTTTCCCGTATATTGAATGAAGCTGGTTTCTGCTCACCCCAGTTTGTATTCACTTGTGTCGGAAAAATCCCTAAATTCCCCCGCCATCACTGGCAGAGCTTGCCGTTGGTTTCCCTGGGCGGGCTATGCTTTAGCGATAACATTTTGGCCATTAGCCAAAAGCCATAATAATTTAGCAACACGGATAATTTTATGCCTGCTGTCCTAACTGAATATACGATGGTTAAAGGACTTCATGCGTCTTTAGCCGAAAAAATATCCTCACAGTTTGATAAGCACGCCATCATTCTGGATATTGGTGCCGGCGCCGGAGCGTGGTTAGAAAGACTGGGCATGGCTGGATTTGAGAACCTTTACGCGATCGATAAGGATCCCCATCGTTTTCAGGCAACCAAAGGTCAATTTATTACTGCCAATCTTGATTATGAAGACTCCATCTTGGATGGCAAAGTCTTCCACCTTATCACTTCTATTGAAGTGATTGAGCATCTTGAAAATCCTGGTAGGCTCTTTTATGACGTCTCAAAACTATTAGCCCCTGAGGGCTACTTCCTGCTTACAACACCCAATCTGCATTCCGTGTTATGTCGTTTGCGGCTGTTGCTGACCGGTAATCTTCGCCAATTTGATGCCAAAGGAGAACCTACCCACATTTATCCCGTGTTTCTTACTCCCTTGCAACGGTTACTTGCCATGCATGGGTTAGAAATTTTCGAAACCTGGACTTTTCCCGAAACGACATCTGTTACCTCCCGCCCTGCCTTAAAGCTATTGTCTGTGATCTCATCTCTCTTCCTCAAAGATGATTTGCCCGGAGATATTTTGTGTCTGCTCATTCGCAGACAGTCAGAGTCCGACGAATCATGAACATTTTGATTGCCTCCCGTTTTTTCTACCCTAGCCTAGGGGGAAGCGAGACCAATGCCGAAATCCTCGCTCGTGAGTTTATGCAATTCGGGTATCAAGTCAAGATAATTACCCAAACTCCCGGCACTGCAAATGATGTCCACGGCAACTCATTTCCCTTCGAAGTGATCCGACAACCTAATGGGCTGCAATTCTTGGCGCTAATTCACTGGTGTGATGTGTGCCTGCAAAATGGCATTATTCTCAAACAAGCATGGGCACTGTGGCTCACCCGCACCCCCTGGGTCATTCGTCACCAAACCTGGATTCAGCATCCTGGCCAACAGCGTACTTGGTTGACCCGGCTAAAACTTCGCATGGTTAGGCTCGCCACCTCAATTTCCATCAGTCAGCCTATTGCTGCTCATCTCAATCATCCATCTACCCTAATTCCTAACCCCTATCGTGAAGACTTGTTTCGTCATCTTCCAGAAATTTTACGTATTAAAGAATTAGTGTTTCTAGGACGTTTAGTATCTGATAAAGGCTTAGATTTGCTGCTAAGCGCCATAGCAAACCTTAAGAGCAACAACCTATATCCTCAGCTAACTGTAATTGGCACGGGTGAAGATGAGGCAGCCTTACGTCAGCAAGCTGAGTATCTCCAGATCAATAAGCAGGTTCATTTTGTCGGCGCAAGAGTTGGCGATGAGTTAGTTCACCTGCTCAACGAACACCAAATTATGGTTGTTCCCTCCCGCTGGCATGAGCCGTTTGGGGTTGTAGCCTTAGAAGGCATTGCCTGTGGTTGCGTCATCGTTGGGTCATCGGGAGGCGGGCTAAAAGATGCCATTGGTGATTGTGGTACTACATTTCCCAATGGTGATGAGGCCTCTTTGAGGCAGGTGCTTTACCACCTACTTACTCAGCCGGAGTTACTCAGTCGCTACCGAGCTAATGCGCCTAGTCACTTAGCCAAGCACCAACAGACAACCGTGGCTAAGGCGTATCTTCAAGTTTTAGAGGCTGCCTGCCGATGACTAATCTTTTTATAGGTTTACTGGCCACTGGCCTCGTAGTGCTGCTATCGGCCCAAAACTGGCAGCGGTCTGTAAAAGCGGTTTTGGTCTTAGTAGTGCTAGAAGGAGCATTGCGAAAATGGGTACTTCCCCAAGCGAGCCAGTTCATCTATTTCCTAAAGGATTTTGTTTTGATTGGCGCTTATTTGCGCTATTTCTTGCTGTCTCCAGTTCAGACCCGGCTGTTTTTCCAGAAACCTTTTCTTTTGATACTAATCGGTTGTATAGCCGTTTGGGGAGGAGTGCAAGCTTTTAACCCAAGCTTGGGATCACCACTAATTGGTTTATTTGGCTTCAAGAGCTATTTTCTCTACGTGCCTCTCATTTGGCTGGTACCTCAGATGTTTAACACTGAGGAAGAACTGTATAGATTTATTCGAAACTATCTACTGTTACTGATCCCGGTGGCTATTTTAGCCATTGCTCAATTCTTTAGCCCCCCCGATAGCCCCCTCAATGTTTACGCTTGGGGCGAGGATGGCCCAGCGGTGGTGAGTTCTGGATTAGATACGGTAAGGGTAACGGGCACTTTTTCTTATTTGACAGGTTATGCAACTTATTTACTAGCATGCTTATGCCTGCTATTACCCGTAATCTCTCGCCCTCAGCCTCGCCTATGGCAAGTCTTAACCCTGGCCGAGGGAGGACTAATTGCCGTAACTTCATTTATGACTGGTTCTCGCGGCCTTGTCTTGGGTTCTGTGCTGTTGGTGTCCGGCTATGGGTTGTTGCTCGCTTTAACCAGTTTCTCTAGCTTTTTTAGCATTGCGCGTAAGCTGATTTTACCAGGCATAGTCAGTTTTTTGGCAGTTTACCAGGGGGGGCGACTGGCCTTTGAATCATTTTGGATTCGAGTCGAAAATGCCAATGACAGTCTTGCTAATCGAATTTTAAACCCATTTACTCAACCTTTCAACAATTTTTATCTTAAGGGTTTAGACGGCTATGGTTTGGGAGCTACGTTTCAGGCTAACGGTATTATTCGCCGGGTGTTTCGGCTGTCTCCCGGAGAGATTATTCCAGTCTATTTTGAGAACGAGATGGGCCGCATTGGCTTAGAGATTGGGCCCATAGGCTTTTTCCTTTGGTATGGCTTACGGTTGGTGTTATTGTTTACTCTATTCAGAGTTTTTCTTCAGCTCACTCATCCATTTTTACGTCAGCTGGCCCTAAGTGCTTTTGTCTATCAGGGCGTAACCTTTATTGCTCAAATGGTTTATAACCACACTGCTAACGTCTACCACTGGTTTTTTTACGGATTTATATTTTTGCTTCCTTATTTAGATCGGGTAGACCAATGGCAGCGAGCCCAACCACCTAATTTTTTATATGGTCAACCGACGCATCTCTCTGGTGCATCCCACCAGCAACCCTAATTCTCGCAATGCGGCGATCGCCCTAGCCGAGGCAAATCTACTCAATGAAATTATTACAACTACTGCCTATAATCCCAAGGGCAGTCTAGCTCAAACTATTCAACGGTTACCTCGTGCCATTGGGTTGCCCCTCAGTCAAGAGCTAGAACGGCGGGCGTGGATGCCACCCAGGAGCGCTGTCATAAGAACTCATCCATGGCGAGAAGCCCTTAGGGTCTGCTTAGTTAAGGGGGGATTAAGCTCTAGGGTAGGATTAGGACAACAGGGTCCCATAGACTGGGTATACACTTCCCTCGATCGCCACGTTGCGCAGCACCATCTCGATCAACTGGATGGAATCTACGCCTACGAAGATGGCGCAGCGACTACGTTTCAAGCAGCCAAGCAAAGAGGTATACATTGTTTTTACGAATTGCCGATCACTTTTCACCGAACTAGCCGTCAGATTCAGCAAGAAGAAGCCGATCGCTTTCCTGAGTTTTCACCTTCTCTACAGGCTATCCATGAGCCCATGTGGAAGCTAGAGCGAAAAGACCAAGAGGTTACTTTGGCTGATCATATTTTTGTAGCATCAACCGTATCACGTCAGTCACTGCTAGATGCAGGAATAGCCTCAGAGCGTATCTCAGTCGTTCCCTACGGTGCACCAATTGATTACTTTAAGCCCCAGTCTAAATACGACAAAAAATTTCGAGCCCTGTTTGTGGGTCGAGTTGGCCCCCGAAAAGGGGTTCACTATTTACTAGATGCATGGAAGCAGCTTAGGCTTAACGATGCCGAACTAAAACTGGTAGGCGTTGATGAATTTCCATTAGGCTGGCTGGAATCTCACCGAGATTATATTCACTACCAAACTAGCGTTCCCCACACTAGTCTAAATCAACATTACTGTAGTGCTAATGTGTTTGTATTTCCATCTCTAGTGGAGGGTTTTGGGCTTGTTCAACTCGAAGCCATGGCCTGTGGAATTCCTGTAATAACTACCCCTAATGCTGCTGGGCTTGATCTCATCACCGATGGAGTAGACGGATTCATCGTGCCTATTCGTGACTCTAATGCAATTCAGGAGAAGTTGGAGTGGTGCTATCAGCATCCTACGGAACTAGCCACCATGGGGCTTGCTGCTCGACTAAAAGCCGAGGCTTTTAGCTGGGCTGCCTATCGTCAAAAACTGACCCATAAAATCCAACAGCTACTGCTTGGGTAGCAGAAATAGACAGCTAGCATATGACTAAAAGCTCAAGTTCTAACAATTCAATTCACGTTTGGGTGCCTAATCTTTTTGAGTTTAAAGGTGGAATCCAGGTTTATTTGTGCGACATTTTAGCTGCATTGGAATATTTCCATGAGCACAATGATATTACTCTAGATGATGTGACAATTTTGAATAAGCTCGACTCTAAAAGACCAGAGGATCTGTTTAGTGCGGACTATTTCTCATTTGAGTTTACTGGTCAATGGCCCAAGGCATTGCAAACGCTAGCTTTTACCCTAAAGACTTTGGTTGCTGCTTGGCAACAGCGACCTTGTCTGATTGTATGCGGACACCTCAATTTTGCTCCCGTTGCCTACCTGCTGCACCGTCTACTGGGAATTCCGTATTGGATTTTAGTATATGGTGTGGATGCATGGAGTATTCAAGATTCCTTCCGGTGTCAAGCTTTGCGTGCGACCAAGAAAGTGATTTCGATTAGCGGGTACACTCGCGATCGCCTCATACAAGAACAGGGCTTATCGCTTGACAAGATTTCACTTTTGCCAGTCACATTTAATTTTAGTCGTTTTCATATTAAGCCAAAGCCTGACTATTTGCTTGCCAGATATAACATCAAGGCCGATCAACCCATAATCCTGACGGTTTCTCGTTTGGCTGATGATGAACAGTACAATGGTTACGATCAAGTTATCAAGGCTATTCTTCTGATACGGCAAAAAATTCCTGATATTCACTATATTTTGGTGGGGAAAGGGAGCGATCGCCCACGCATCGAACGAATGATTGCTAAGTTAGATATTCAAGACTGCGTCACCTTAGCAGGTTTTGTCGCTGACGATGAGCTTTGTGACCACTATAATCTCTGTGATGTCTTTGCTATGCCTAGCAAGAGCGAAGGTTTTGGCATTGTCTATCTTGAAGCCTTGGCCTGCGGCAAACCCACTGTAGGGGGCAATCAAGATGGAGCAATCGATGCCCTATGCAATGGCGAACTTGGTATTTTGGTTGATCCTGACGATGTTGCTCAAATTGCTTCTAGGCTTATAGAAATTCTTCGAGGTGAATCGCTGCATCCACTTATTTATCAGCCCGAAGTTTTGCGGAGAAAAGTTGACGAAATCTATGGATTTGAGAGATTCCAAGAAAAACTTTTAGATCTACTCAAAGAGTTTCACTTTGCTGCTCAATGAGATGAAAGTTCTTCATGTGTTACCGTCTTTAAGCTACAAACTAGGTGGGCCAACTCAAGCTGCTCTAAATATTGTTCGTGGGCTGCGAAATTTAGACATTGATGCCGAAATAGCGACCACTAATGATGACGAAGCCGAGTTATTAGACGTGCCAGTTGGTCAACGCATTGACTACGAAGGCGTACCAGTTTGGTTTTTTCCGCGTCTGGCTCGGCTCAAGGCATTTATTCCCTCTATTGGTCTGACTCAGTGGATGGTTAGCCATTTAGGCGAATACGACATTGTTCACAACCATTACTTATTCTGCTATCCAACCACTGTTGGGGCTAGGTTAGCTCAGTATTACAAAATTCCCTATATCTCGCGTACGATTGGCCAATTAACCCCCTGGGCGCTCCAGCAAAGCAGGCTCAAAAAGCAAGTTTACAGTCGTTTAATAGAGCGTTCCACACTCAATCGAGCCGCTGCGATTCACTGCACTACCTCTGCAGAAGCTGAAGATGCCCGACGGTTTGGGATTAGCGCACCGACTCTAGTTTTACCTTTGGGGGTTAACTCAACGGCTACGATCGCTAATGCAGCAGCGAATCTGCGCGATCGCTACAGTTTGCCGACCAACTGCAAAATCGTTTTATTTCTATCGCGCCTGCACAAAAAAAAGCGCCCGGATTTTCTACTCCGTGCCTTTGCTCAACTCGACCCCAAATCTCACGGCTATCACCTCTTGTTAGCCGGTTCTGGGGATGCCAGCTACTGCGATCGCCTCAAAGAATTGACCAATACCCTAGGCATTGCCCACAGCGTTACGTTTACAGGCTTTGTTGCTGGTTCGGATAAAGACTTGCTGCTACAGGGTTCTGATCTCTTTGCTCTGCCATCTTATTCAGAAAATTTTGGCGTCGCTGTAGCAGAAGCATTAGCCCATGGGCTTCCCGTCATCATTACCCCTGAGGTTCAAATCGCGCCAGATATTTTAGCGGCCCAAGCCGGGTTAGTCATTGTTGACGACCTAGGTGGGTGGACAAACGCGTTATCTCGTCTCCTTGACTCGCCTGAGTTAAGAACTCAGCTAGGCCGTAATGGCCAACATCTGGCCACAACGACATACAGCTGGCCCAAGATTGCTGAACAGCTCAGTCAGTCCTACGCTGAAATTCTTGCTGGTCAGCCACTGTCTTTTTCGAGTCAATTAGGCATCTCAACGAGTAACCAGGGCGCAAATAAATTGCTGTAGAGCAGCTTCAGAATTGAGGCTAGCAGACTCTGGATCGAGTTCGGTTTGCTGACGGCAATCGTAGCGTTTGATAGGTCGGGTTTGGCCATCCACCTTAAGCACTACCCGATATTCCCAGGCATACTTAGCGCTGCGCTTAATACTTTCAAGGCATATCTCTTGCCCCGCCACATCTCGGCAGAGAATGCTGGCCGATGCCGCTTCCACCCAGCTGAGTAAACTCACCGCCCAAACCAGCCCAGCGATCGCAAAAACAAACGCCTTCACTATCTTTTTACCTCGCCTGCTTACTTCAAGTCGTAGCCAAACAAGTTTGGGTCTACCTTGCCCAGATTGAGATCGCTCAAGCCGTACTCCACCCAGCGGTTATCGACCAGTGCAGCGGTGTCAGGGTCGGGGGTGAGTTCTTCGCTCCAGGGGCGGTCGGTTTCGGGGTAGACCTTAGTGGTAGCGTCGATACCCATGCGGCTGCCAAGGCCAGGCTTTTCGGTGGCAAAGTCAAGCTTATCAAAGGGATTGTTGGGCAAAATAAACACGTCGCGCACGGGGTCAACCTTCGACGTCACGGCCCACATCACCTGACGCGGATCGCGGATGTTGATCGATTTATCGACGACGATCACAAATTTGGTGTAGCTGAACTGGGGTAGGGCCGACCAAAAGGCCAGGGCGGCGCGCTTGGCTTGGCCGGGATAGGACTTTTCGATGGAGAGCACGGCGGCCTTGTAGCTCAGCCCTTCCATCGGTAAGAAAAAGTCCTGAATTTCGGGCACCTGCTGGCGCAGGATGGGGTTGTAGATGCGGTTGAGGGCGATCGCCATCATGGCGTCTTCCTTAGGCGGGCGGCCGCTAAAGGTGGTCATGTAGATCGGATTTTTGCGGTGGGTGAGGCAGTGGAACCGCAGCAGCGGCGCGGCTTCGTTGACGCCGCCGTAGTAGCCAATGTGGTCGCCTGCGGGGCCATCGACGGCGGTTTCACCGGGGGTAATAGTCCCCTCCAGCACAATTTCAGACTGGGCGGGGACTTCTAGATCAACGGTTTTGCACTTGGCCAGGCTGAGCCCTTTGCCAGCATAGAGCCCGGCAAACAGCCACTCCGAGAGGTCAATGGGCAGCGGGGTGGCCGCCGCGAGAATGACTAGGGGGTGGACGCCGATCGCGATCGCCACCTCCAGATTTTTGCCCAGCTCAGCGGCCTTGCGCAGGTGGCGGCTACAGCCCCGCACCGAAAGCCACTGCACCGTCGCGGTATTTTTTGACTGGAGCTGGAGGCGATAAACCCCCACGTTGGGAATGTTGGTCTCCGGGTCTTTGGTGATCATCAGCCCCAGGGTAATCACCTTGTCGGCGTCGCCGGGATAGACCCGCAGCAGGGGAATTTGGTTGAGATCAACCGCGTCATCCTTAAGCACCACCTGCTGGCAGGGGGGCAGCAGGTCGCGCATGGGCTTGGCTTTGACCACGTCAAACAGCGCTTTACCCAAGTCGATGGCCTGGGAAAACTGCTTGGGCGGGCGGGGTTGGTAGAGCAGCGCCAGCTTTTCACCCAGGGTTTCGAGTTCGACGGGGTGCTCCATACCCATGGCCCAGCACACCCGCTCGACGGTGCCCAGCACGTTAATGGCCAGGGGCATCGTTGCCCCCTGCACATTCTCAAACAGCAGGGCGGGGCCGCCCCCTAGCAGCAGACGGTTGGCGATCTCAGCAATTTCTAGCTCTGGGCTGACGGGGGCCGTAATACGGCGCAGCTGACCTCGCTGTTCCAAAAGGGTGAGAAACTGCTGTAGATCGTTTGCCATAGGAAAAGGGTTTGTGAACGAGTGTTAAGGCCACCTTCATTATGGTAGAGCGGGGGACCAGTCTGGAGATGCCAGCCCGATTCTTTGGCCCACTGAGGTTGTGAAGGGGGTCGAGAAGAAGGTAGTAGAGACAGCATGCGATCGCACCAGCTTCCTGGCACAATCGGGGTATTGCCCCTGGCAACTGCAACTGCTCAAAGGATTCTGTGGCTCGATGCAAAGGCGCATTTTGGGATTGTCTCCGTATTTAATTTGGCCCCTGGCGCTGGGTTTGACAGCCTGCGGCAGTCGCCTCGACACCACAGCCGTCGAAGGCGCGATTAAGACCGATATTGAGCGGCAGGGCCGCCGCCTCTCGCTCAAGGCCGTGCTCTGCCCAGGGGATGTGAAGCGCCAGGCAGAGGCCTCCTTTCGCTGCGTCGGCGAGGTAGACCCGGAAGGTACCTTCACGATCAACGTCACCCAGCAAGACTCCCAGGGCAATGTCACCTGGGACGTGCCCAATTCTAAAGCGCTGCTCAATTTGCCCAAGGTCGAAGACAGCATTCAGCAGGGGCTCTCCCAGGCCTACGGCAAGCGCGCCCAGCTTGACTGCGGCAGCGCCACCTACCGGGTGAATCAGCCCGGCGATCGCTTTGAGTGCCAGGTTGTCGGGGGCGTCACGACCGATACCAGCACCATCACCGCGGTCTTAGTCAGCATCGACCCCGACGGCAATCTCAGCTGGCAGGAGATGAAGACCGCCGGGGGATCGCTCCAGGCGATCGCATCCCCAGGCCGCTCATCCGCCCCCAGTACCGCAGCACCCCCGGCCAATTCTCCAGCCGCTGCCGCCACAACCACCACACCCCCTGCGGTGACCGGGCCTACAGGACGCTCCATCACCCGTCCCTACGTTCCTGGCGACAGTGATTAGGTCAAGTAGGTTAGGCGACTTAATCTTTCCTTAAGTGGGCAATTCCCATTCTTTAATTTCTGGGACAACCGCTTTCGGTAGGCTTATCGTAAAAGAGACACCAACGAACAAACCCAATCGAGGTTAGGGCCGGGCTATGACAACTGTTCTCGACGTTTTGGTCAAGGGTGGCCCGGTAATGGTGCCCATCATGGGGTGCTCGGTGCTCACCATTGCAACAGCCCTAGAGCGCACCCTGTTTTGGACCAAGCTGCTGCGCCGCGAAGATCAAGTTGTGTCTGAGGTGCTCGATGCCTCGCGCCGCGATCTGAGTCAGGCGGCCGCGATCGCAGCCCAGTCCCAAGACCTTCCCATCGGCCGGTTTTTGCTGGCCCCCCTGCGGCTCAAGCAGCCCTCCCCCGACACCTTTCGTCTGGCGATGGAAACGGCGGGCGATCGCGAATTTGTCAGAATGCGCAAGGGCGACAAGATGCTTGAGACCATCGTCGCCATTGCCCCACTGCTGGGCCTGTTGGGCACCGTGACCGGATTGATTGCCACCTTCTCAAACCTCAATATTGGTGGCGGTGGCGGAACCGAAGAAGCCAGTGCGGCAGCGGCTGGTATCGGCGAAGCCCTGATCACCACCGCCGCTGGCATGATCGTGGCGATCATCGCGCTCCTGGTGTTTCGGGTGCTAGTCGCCCTGCAATCCCAACAAATCGACTACTTTTCCGACGCGGGGAATGAACTCGACCTGATTTATCGCCAATATTGGTACGAACCCGGTCAGGTCTCCGCTGATCCCTTTCGTTCGGGCGAATTCACCAGTAGTGGAGCCGCCGCTGAGCGGTTATAGCTGATCTATGCACTTTAGAAATCGGCAAAACCATTCCAAACCGCCAGAGATCAATCTAATTCCGATGATGGATGTGCTGATGACAGTGCTGACTTTCTTCATCATCATTTCCATGACCCTGGGCAGCGAAAAGCTCATTGACGTACAGCTGCCTGCCGAACAGCCAGACAACGCCCCGGCAACGCTGCCCGCCGAACCCTTCATCGTGGAACTCACAGGCGAAAATCAGGTACAGCTCAACGGCCAGCCTACCGATGTAGAAACCCTCAAGGGGCAGATGACCGCCTACCTGGCCCGCAACCCCGAAAACACGGTTTTCTTACTGCCCAGTCAAGATCTGCCCTACGAACAGGTGATGCAGTTTCTCGGCGAAATGCGCGCCGTCGGGGGCAACCGAGTTTCCCTCGCGATCGAAGAGTAGCCATCAAAGCGTAGAACAACCGCTAGGTCTGGCTAGCCCATCCACCTACTTTTGCACCGACTGTAGCGCCAGCACCACCTCACCTTCTAACGGCCACCGCTGGGGTGCCACTAGGGCATAGAACAACGCCTCGTAGCGATCGATGGCCCGCTTAGCCGAGTAGTGCTCCAGAGCATACTGTCGCCCGCGACGAGCCAGCAATTGCGCCGTTGCGGGATGATGGTACAGCTCTAGAATCCCCCTAGCGAGGGCCGTGGGGTTTTCGGGTTCCACTACCAGGCCGCCGCCGCTGGCCAGCACCGCTTGGGCCGCCGTGCCGTGGGCGGGCACAGATGCCAGAATCGGCCGTCCGCTGGCTAGCAGCACCTGGGTTTTAGAGGGCATATTAAACCCCACCACGCCGTGCTTCTGCAAAATCAGCCCCACATCGGCTGCGGCCAGCATATCGGGCAGCTCAGCGCGGGGCACAAAGGGCAGCAGCGACACATTTGTCAGCCCCAGCTGCTGGCGAAAGCGATCTAACGCCTCTAGCTGCTTACCTTCACCCACAATCACCATTTGAATATCGGGGTAAGCCCGGAGCGCCCGGGCCGCTCGAATCGCCGTGCGGACTCCCTGGGTCTCAGCGATGTTGCCCGTGTAGAGCACCACGAACTTGTCTTGCAGCCCGTGGCGGCGACGAAACTCACTGCTGCTCTGGGGCCGAGGGGCAATAAAATCAACATCCACCCAGTTGGAAACCGGCACCATTTTGGCGTCGGGCACCCCCTTGGCCAGCAGGTTGTCGCGAAAGCCCTGGGCAATGACGGTGATGCGAGTGGCATTCTGGTAGGCAAATTTTTCTAGCACCTCAAACAGGCGAATTGCCCAGGGGTTAGTCAGCAGCCCAGTCTGGACGGCGGCTTCCGGCAAAATATCTTGCAGGTTTAGCACGCTGGGGCACTGAAACAGCAGCTTGAGGGCGGCCACCGGCAGGCAAGCGGGCAGAGAGGGGCTGGCGTTGAGAATGATATCGGGTCGCCAACCCCGCAGGGCTGGCCAGAGGCTGAGGGTAATAAAGCTCGACTCCAGCAGCAGCCGTCCCGCCAGGCCCCGTCCGGCATTGGTCAGCACAAAGCAGCGCTGAATGATAACGCCATTGCGCTCCTCGGTGGCGTAGAGCTGCCCGCGATACTCAGGATAAATGGTGCGCTCTGGGTAGTTGGGCATGGCGGTTACTACCCGCACCTGGTGCCCTCTGGCGACTAGCCCCTCGGCTAGCTCGGTCATCAGTGGCGCAATGCCGATTGGCTCAGGGTAGTAATTATAGGAATAAATTAAAATTCGCATGAACCGCGCCTGCTCCAGAAAACCACGTACACAACAGTTGTGTTGGGGCAAAAGATGACTAGGGTAAGGCTGAGTCAAGGCCGGTTTGTGCCCTAACCCTGGGTGGCTTGCTTCTACTAAACTGAAGGTGATTATCAGTATCCGGAAGCATGGAGGCCGAGTTCATCAAAATTGATGCATGGCCTATTGATACACCACCCAGTAGTTTCACCTCGGGGAAGCTTTAGCTTGTCAGTCTAGCCTCCTATTGGTCAACGGGGCCACAATCGCCAAGCAATCGCTCGCTATACCTACCTAGCTATCGCTAGAGTCAGCATACCCAGGGAACCTCGGCTATTTAATGGGTGAATTCACAGAAAAGATAACTGATCAATGTGACAGAGCCAGTCACGTTTAGAATTCTCAAAACGCTATTGTGCCAGGTTTTACCATGGTTTGGAACCCTCTGAGGCTGTTAAAAACCCTAGTTCACTTCGAGGTTGCTGGCCCTCTCAGTCAAGGATTGCGCTGGTTGCCCGGCATGAACGACTCAGGTATCGCAATGACAGAATTAAACGCCAGCAGCTTAGTGCCAGCACCCCCAGAGCAGAGGCTATGGCTCTTGGCAGAGGCCGCAGAGAGATCCCCTGCGCTGATTCAAGGGCTGGCTGCTTTAGGCTACGGAGTTACTACCGAGACCCTAGAGCCCGATCAGGCCCTGGTGAATGTACCCCTGGTGGTTTGCGATGAGTTGGGCCTTGAGCCACTGCTTGAGCAGTTGCAGCACAGGACGATCTATCAGCAGGCTACTTTGATAGACTTTCGCCAGCCTGACCCGGCGATCGCAGCTCTCTGGGGCAGTTTAGACGATGGGGTGATGGGTGGCGTCAGCACGAGCCAGGTGCAGTGGCAGGAAGGGTTACGGTTTGTGGGAAAGGTCTCTACAGCCAACAGCGGCGGCTTCGCCTCTATACGCACCCGCAACATTGAGCCACCGCTGAATCTAGGTAAGTGGCAGGGCACCGTACTCCAAGTCCAGGGCGATGGCCAGCGCTATAAGTGGATTTTGCGCGACGACCCCGGCTGGGACAGCTTGGCCTATTGTCGATCTTTCGATACTGATGCTGCTCTGCCAAGCTCGGTAAGAACGCCATTTTTAGAGATGGTGGCTACTCGCCGCGCCCGTACCGTGCCCGATGCCAGCTCGCTCAATCCGGCACGGCTCTACTCTATGCAGCTAATGCTGAGCAAGTTTGAGTACGACGGTGAGCTGAACCCAGCCTTTAATGCCGGTTCCTTTGAGCTAACCGTACAGAGTCTCGGGGTCTACCGCCAAGGGCCAAAGCCAATAGTTGTAGTGCCCCAGGGGAGAGAAGACTTGAGCAATTCCCTTGCGGAGGCGGGGCTGACTGGGGTGATTCCCCAGGGACAGGGGTTTGCGGTGATTGGGGCTACCAAAAAACTGCCGCTGGAGGTTAATCCAGCGGCAATCAAGGCAATTTTTGAAATTCTCGGGTGAGGAGTCGGGTGCCCATAGCTCCAGCAAAGATCTGAGCCAATGCTGTAGGCACCCGACCCCTGCCGAGAGAGCTTAATAGGCCGATCGCATATCGCCCCGTTCGGCGCGGGCGCTCTCTTTGGCCTTAGCGGCGCTCTTTTTGAGGGCTTCGAGGCGCTTGATGTAGCGATCGCGCTGGCGCTTTTTGGGGGTTTGCTCAATTAAGGTCTTGAGGGCGCTGCCCAGGCTCTTGTAGGCGTTGGGCAGGGTGTAGCCAAAGCGGGTGGCAATGGCGATCGCCCGCTCGTCGGCGCTAATGCTTTCTTGCAGCGTCTTTTGGTTGTTGTTGCGCTTGTAGAGCCGCCAGCTCGAAAATCCGCACAGCCCCAGGGCCAGCATGAGCAGCAGACCGTCCTGCACCCACAGTTCGCCCACGGCACCACCGAGGCCAATGGCCAGAGCCGCCATTTCCCAACCGTCACGGGGAATGGTGTCGTTTTGAATGCGGCCGACCTCGTGCCAAAACAGCAGGTTGCGCTGGTCGAGGGCGAGCTGCTCCCACTTGATCAGGTCAATCTGGATTTCGACCTGGTCTTTACCCAGCTCTTCGCAAGTGACTAGCGGTGGGGTGACATCGATGGCCGACTCCACCGTCACCCAGCTCTGAAGTTCTGGGGGCAGCAGGCTTCTCAGACGGCGAAGCTCACCCATATCGGCGCGGGCAGTGGCGGTGGCGTACGAGGTCATGGAGATTACGGGGGTGAAAACTGCAAATCAAATTTATTCATAGATCCTACCTTAAACCTTTTTAGTCAAGGGGCGGTTATCCGCTTTCGGGATTGGTGGGGAAGTGAAGCGGTGGGCTGGTGCTAATAGCTAGCCGATGCCAGAATCTGATCGACGGATAGATTGAGGCGCGGAAAAGTGCTCGATTCCAGCGTTTGACCGCTGATAAATCGCTGCATTTGGTATTCGCCCTCCACGAGCTGACAACGGGTGACGGTGGGCTGTTTGGGCTGACCGATGTAGCGCACGGCCCCCAGCGCCCGATAGTCCACAATCCAATATTCCTGAACGCCCATGGCTTCGTATTCCACCAGCTTATGGCCGTAATCGTCGCGCCAGTTGGTGCTGACCACTTCAATCAGCAGGGGTAACGTTTTGCCAAACTGCACAGTGGAAGCACTTTCCCAGAGGGGTTCGTGCATTAGCTCCCGTTTATCGAGCACAATCACATCGGGGCGATAGCCTGAGTCGGGCTGCTGGGGCTTGATGAGCCCACTTTTAGGAATGGTGTAGGGCAAGTTTTGCTGCCGAAAGTGCAGGGTTAGCTCTTCGGCCAAAAAGGCACCGATGAGTTCGTGGGCTCCGGTGGGCTGTATTTCAACAACGTACCCGCTGTAGAGTTCATACTGACCGCCGTCTTCAGGAATCCACTGGATAAATTCCTCAAAACTCATGGCGCTGGGGTTAGGGGCTTGAACCATAGCGATTCCACGAAAAGATCACGTTACAGGAGCCAGTGCCTGGGGTTCTACGAGGGCGATCGCCCCTCGCGGCTCTATTGTGCTGTCGAGCTGAGCGATCGCCCTATCCAACAGATCATAACCAGCCTCCACCGTATCGATCTGGCAGAGCTGCTGGCGCAGGGGGGCAGCGCCCTCAAAGCCTTTGACATACCAGGCCATGTGCTTGCGGGCCTGGTGAATGCCCTTTTGGCCTTTGTACTGCCACAGCAGGCCCAGATGCTCGCGGGCGCAGCGCAGCCGCTCTACGGGGGTGGGGCCTGGGGTAACTAGGCCCGTCTTGAGGAACCGGTCAATTTCGCCTACCAGAAACGGGTAGCCTAGGGTGCCCCGCGAGCACATCACCCCGTCGGCCCCGGTTTTCTCTAGGCAGCGCACCGCCGACTCCACCGAGACAATGTCGCCGTTGGCAATCACCGGAATCGAGAGGGCGGCCTTGACCTTGGCAATCCACTCCCAGCGGGCGGGGCCGTGGTAGCCCTGGCTACGGGTGCGGCCGTGGAGGGTGAGCATCTGCGCCCCGGCGGACTCCATGCGGCAGGCAAACTCCACAGCGTTGATGTGGTCGTCATCCCAGCCAATCCGGGTTTTGACGGTGACAGGAATATCCACCGCCGCCGCCACCGTGCGCACGATCGCCTCAGCAACCTCGGGCTGGCGCAGCAGCGACGAGCCACCGCCTTTTTTGGTGATTTTATTCACCGGGCAGCCCATGTTGATGTCGATGGTTTTGGCCCCTTCGGCAACGGCTTTGCGGGCGGCGGCAGCCATAAAGTCGGGGCGGCAGTCAAACAGCTGAATGCTGATCGGCTGCTCGCGATCGCCGATATCCATAATCTTCTCTAGCTGCTGGGCGTGGCACACCCCAGTGGCCTGCACCATCTCGGTGTAGAGCATAGACTTCGGGGCGTAGCGGCGCACCAGCTGGCGAAAGGCGCGATCGGTCACGCCCGAGAGGGGAGCCTGGAGCACCCGGCTGTGGATAGTGACCGAGCCGATCACCAGGGGCGATCGCAGCCGCTGCAAGAGTGTAGAGGAGAGAGGAACCATAGCCATACAAATACTCGACTAGAGCTTGCCTACCAGCCAGTAGGTGAGCATTTGGCCACGTCCCTTAACCGCCACGTAGCCGCGCTGCTCAAACTTAAACTGATCCTTCAGCCGTTCGTATAGGTCGGGGGTGACCTGGATGCGCTGGGCTTCTCCGGTGGCTTCCATGCGGCTGGCGATGTTGACGGTGTCGCCCCAGAGGTCGTAGGCAAATTTGCGTCGCCCAATCACCCCGGCCACCACCGGGCCGGTGTTGATGCCCACCCGAATCTGAAAAGTCTTGCCATCGGGGCGAGGAAATTGCTTAATGGCATCGCAGATGTCGAGGGCAAACTGGGCAATCGCCGCCGCGTGGTCGTCGTTGGCCGAAGGCAAGCCCCCGGCCACCATGTAGGCATCGCCGATGGTTTTAATTTTTTCGAGTCGATGAAACTCGGCCAGCTGGTCGAACATAGAAAACACTTCGTTGAGCAGCTTGACCAGCTGGCGCGGCGTCATCTCGCTAGAGGCGGCGGTAAAGTCAACCAGGTCAGCGAACAGCACGCTCACCTGGTCAAGGCTCTCGGCAATGGTGCGCGCCCCGCCCTTGAGACGTTGAGCAATGCGGTAGGGCAGAATGTTCACCAGCAAACGATCGGCCTGCTGGCGCTGCTGGCGCAGCTCAGTCTCCATCTGGCGGCGTTCGCTGATGTCGTGGACGATGCCTTCGTAGTGCAAAAAGGTGCCCGCTTTATCCCACACCTTCCAGAGATCTTCACTCACCCAGAAGGTGGTGCCATCTTTGCGAAACACCTCCGACTCGGCGTCGGTAATTTTGTCGAAGCGATCGAGGTAGACCGCCAGTTCGTCGCGGCGCTTGGGCTGAAGATAGATTTGGCGGCTGATGTCTTCGACAGTCGCCACCATTTCCTCTGCCGACTCGTAGCCGTAGAGGCGGGCCATGGAGGGGTTGACGCTGAGCAGCTGCCCCGTAGACGAGGCTTTGAAAATGCCCACCGTCGCATTCTCAAAAATGCTGCGGTAGTTCATCTCGGCGGCAACCAGCGCCTGCTCCATTTGGGTGCGCTCCTGCACCTCCTGGGTGAGTAGGGCATTCTGCTGGCTGAGCTGCTGGCGCTGCTGGGCCAGTCGCAGCTGATTTTGCACCCTGACTAGCACCTCTTGCACGGCAAAGGGCTTGGTGATGTAGTCGGTGGCTCCGGCCTGAAACGCCTTGACCTTGTCGAGGGAATCTACCAGCGAACTCAGCACAATCACCGGGATCTCGGCGGTGAGGGGGTTGTGCTTGAGCTGCTGACAGAGGGAGTAGCCGTCCATGTCGGGCAGCAAAATATCGAGCAGCACCAGTCCGGGGCGTCTTTCTAAAATTAGCGCGATCGCCTGCTGGCCGCTGTCAGCCACCTGAATTCTGTACCCCTGCTGGCTCAAAAGCCGCTGCAGCAGGCACGATGTCTCAGCATCGTCATCGACGATAACTAAATCAATGGCGATGGGGGCATCATCCACAGCGCGAGGGCAGGCAGACTAGGGGATTGGTTTAAGCATACGAGCATTGAGCCGAAACGATGCACCGGATCTACACCCTCAAGCTCTAGGGTAACGCCGTTACGCCAGAGAATGTGCCTAAGGGACTGCGCTCGGGGAGCAGGTTGATGACCTGCTAACGGACGTGAAGCGTATTGCCGCGATCGCGGTAGCCCGTCACCAACCCCTGGCGAAAGGTGACTTCGTCGTCGTCAAAGTGAAACACCTCTTCGCAGCTATTGTCGTTGCGGCTGATGGCCACCGGGGTCTGCCCCTCGGCCCGCAGCACTTCAGTGCGGCTAGAGCCCATCGTCCAAAAGTCGGGGGCGGTCTGGCCGGACGGCAGCGCGGGGGGCTGCGTCGAAACCTTGAGGTTTTGGTCGGAGTTGAGGTAGCCAATCACCTGGCCGTTTTCAAACAGCACCGAACTTTTGCCGTAGTACAGAGTTGTGAACTGGTCTGAGGTGTACTGTTCTTGCCGCGTGGGCGTGCCCTGCAGCTGCACTACGTCGGTTTCGGTGGAGCCCAGAGTCCAGCGCCCTGGGGGAGCGCTGACCGCCACCACCACGTCCCCTTCGGCCAGCACCTGGAGGTTGCCATCGGGGTTGTCGTACTGCTTTACGTAGCCGTTGTGCAGTTCAACAATGCTGTTGCCGTAGCGCAGGGTTTGCTGGCAGGCGCTCTGGTACTGCATCGTTTGGGAGGGCGCGCCCTGAATGGCCATCACCAGGTCGCGATCGGAGCCCAGGGTCCAGTAGGTTTTGAGGTTGGGAGCGCGGCTGGTGCGGGTGCCCACATTGCTCTGGGCGTACTGCAAATTGCGCTCGTACTCGACCACCTTTTCCTTGGCCAGAGCCCCGTTGGCGCTGGCGTTGGGCACCGATCGCATGTGGGCGATCGCCTGCTGCCAAAGGATTACCACCTCCGCCCATTCTTCGCTGAATTCGGCGCTTTGGGTGAGTTCTGCGGCCTTCATAGCCTGCTCAGACCCCTGGCGAAACGGATCGTCGCTGGCGGCCACGGTGGCGCGCTCGGGCGGCCAAGACCAGGTGCGCTCTTGGGGGTTGAGGAACACAAAACCAGCGGCAACCCCAAGGCCCACCGACAGGCCGACGGCGCTCCAAGTGAGCCGTTCTCGCAGGGTTTGCCCCGGTCGCTTGAGTTCAAAACTGTAAAGAGTCTGGGGATTTTGCCCGTCTAGTTCAGGGTGGCTGCGTTTAGTCATAGGGATTAGTGAGGAGTGAACAACTCCAGTACCAGCCTGCGAGCCAGGGGCCACCGCAGCGCTCGTCTGGAGCTTCCGTTAAGGATTAAAACCTAAGGGGATATACAGAGAATAGGAGAGGACAAAGCCCTAGGATAACGTCGGAGAGCGAAGGCTTAATATAGGTATATTCAGCCAAATGGAGGAATATTTTGCTCTCGCCCAAGCTATCCCACGAAATTGAACTATGATTTTAGGCTTTCTTTAGTTTACGGAAGCTTCTTTAAATTGCCCGCCTGCGCTAACCTCCCACCATCTCCACCTCACTATTTCGTGACCAACCTATGGATGCACTCCCGCTGCGTTGGGACATGCCAAGGGCAGATGCTGCTCCCGACAGCTGGGTAGAGACCGTAGCCCAGGCCGTTCCAGGAATAACATCCCCCCGCTGGCTGGCCCAGGTGCTGTGGCAGCGGCAGCTAGGCCCTGCCAGCGACCTGGGCGGCTGGCTAAACCCGGCCCAATATCAGCCCACCCCCGCCAGCACCTTTGGCTCAGACTTGGCGATCGCCGTCAGCCGCCTTCAGCAGGCGATCGCCAGTGAGGAGAAAGTGGCGATCTGGGGCGACTTTGACGCCGACGGGGTGACATCTACCGCCGTGCTGTGGGATGGGCTGGGGCAGCTGATCCCGAAGGGCGATCGCCTCACCTATTTCATCCCCAACCGCCTGAGCGAATCCCACGGGCTATCGCAGCGGGGCCTGGATCAGCTGGCCCAGTGGGGCGCAACCCTGCTGGTGACCTGCGACACCGGCAGCACCAGCGGCGCTGAAATCGCCTACGCCAAGACCCTGGGGCTAGAGGTGATTGTCACCGACCACCACACCCTGCCAGATGGGGATATCGGCGCGATCGCCCTGATCAACCCCCGCAGTTTGCCCCCGGAGCACCCCCTGGCCACGCTGTCGGGGGTGGCGGTGGCCTACAAGCTGCTGGAGGGGCTGTACGAAGCACTGGATTCTCCGCCGCCGCTACCCCTAGAGCACGTGCTCGATCTGGTCGCCATTGGCCTGATTGCCGACCTGGTGGAGCTGCGGGGTGACTGCCGCTACCTGGCTCAGATTGGGCTGGCGCGCCTGCAAACCCAGACTCAGCCCCATCCGCCCTACCCGCGACCGGGGCTGGCCGAGCTGCTGGCGTTGTGCAAACGCACGGGCGATCGCCCCACCGATATTTCCTTTGGGCTGGGGCCGCGTATTAATGCCGTCAGCCGCATCCACGGTGACGCCAGCTTTTGTGTGGAGCTGCTGACGAGTCGCGATCGCGATCGCACCAAAACCCTGGCCTACGAGGCCGAGCTGGCCAACACCCGCCGCAAAGCCCTCCAGCGCGATCTCTACGGCCAGGTGATGGCGCGAATAGCGCAGGTCGATTTAGCCACCACCCGCTGCCTGGTACTGGCCGACGAGACCTGGCCCACCGGCATTTTGGGATTAGTCGCCGGGCAAGTGACCCAAGCCCTCGGTCGCCCAACCATTCTGCTGCGCATCGATCCACCCACGGAGGACGGTAGCCCTCAGCTGGCGCGGGGATCGGCCCGCTCGGTGGCGGGGCTCGATCTCTATCAGCTGTTTCAAGCCCAGTCAGCGTTGCTCAGTGGCTTTGGTGGCCATCCCCTGGCGGCGGGGCTGACGCTGCCTGTGGAACATATTGAGGTGCTGGCGGCAGCGCTCAACCGCATGGTGCGTGATCAGTTGGGGGGCGACGGTGCGCCTCAGCCGACAATCCAAATTGATTTAACGGTGACGGTGGCGGAACTGGGGCAACCTCTGTTTCGCGAACTCAAGTGGCTCGAGCCCTGCGGCATGGGGAATCCGGTGCCCAAGCTGCTGCTTCGCAATGTGTGGTTTCAGAATGTCTTTCACAAGAAGCTGCGCGATCGCCAAAATAAGGCCGTGAGCTTCATCAAGACCGAATTTGAGCTGTGGGATGACGTGGCTGAGACAGGCTTCCCCGGTGAGTGGTGGGGCCACTACCGCGACGAGCTGCCCCCCGGCCGCTGCGATGTGGTGGTCGAACTCGACTTCAACAGCAATACCGGCTACCACGTCAAGCTCGTGGACGTGCGACCGACCGCCGTAGAGGCACCTGGGCCTGTACCAGGGCAATCTGCCCCAGTACTTGACTGGCGGCAGCACAGCCCTGTAAATCGGGAGTCTGCCCTAGTAGTCAATCAGATACCGATGCAGTGGAGCGACTGGCAGGCGTGGCAGCGGCAGGCCGCTCAGGCTGGTCTGCCCTTAGCCCTGGCCTTTTCTTCAGAGATGGATGACCTATCGCCGGGGGAGGTGTGGCAAGAGTTGGTGGGTCTGGCCAAGTATCTGGCCCGCACCCAAACCGGGGTGACGCGATCGCAGCTGGGCGATCGCCTGCGCCTCTCGCCCCCTAGCCTTGCCCTGGGCTTAGCCGCCTTAGAAACCGCTGGCTTTGCGATCGCGCCAGATTTGCGCCCCTTAGCGGTTACCGATCCAGATGAAGATCTCATCACCATCCAATTTGATCCCGACCCTGTGACGCCTGCCCCGGCAGCAATCCAGCAGTTCCTCGAAGCCCTGAAAGAGGAGCAATTTCGCCGCCGCTACTTCGCCCAGGTGCCGGTGACCGCCCTTTCCTGGTAGGGTGGCACTGCCCACCATCCCCCGCCACCATGCCCGCCGACTGGTTCTATCCCTTTCCGCCCCTCATCGAAGGCACAGTGCTCAAGCGCTACAAGCGATTTTTTGTCGATATTGAACTTGAGACGGGCGAGGTGATCGTCGCCCACTGCCCCAACACCGGGCCTATGACCGGGGTGTATCACATTGGCGGACGCGCCTTGGTCTCCTATAGTTCTGACCCCAAGCGCAAGCTGGCCTACACCTGGGAGCTTGCAGAAGTGCGCGACACCGTACCTACCTGGGCCGGAGTCAACACGGCGCTGCCCAACCGCGTGGTGAAATCGCTGCTGGAGGCCAAACAAATTCCAGAACTAGGCGACTACACCACCATTCGCCCCGAGGTGCGCTACGGCGGCGACGGCAAGAGCCGCATCGATTTTGTCATCTCCGGAGAAGACGCAGACCCTATGACCTACGTTGAGGTCAAAAACACGACCTGGGCCAAGGGCACCCTGGCGCTGTTTCCCGACACGGTGACCACCCGCGGCCAAAAGCATTTAAAGGAACTGGCGGCGCTGATTCCCCCGACCCAGGCCGTGATGCTGTACTTCATTAACCGGGGCGACTGCACCGACTTTTCCCCTGGCGATGAGGCAGACCCTACCTACGGCCTGCTGCTGAGGGAAGCCATGGCCAAGGGCGTCAAGGTTCTACCCTGTCGTTTCGAGGTAACGCCAGCTGGGCTGCGGTATCTGGGGCTGGCGAACCTGAGGCTGGACTGAGGAGGGGTTAGGACGGAGGGTATCGGGTTCAGGGACTTTCCGTTAGCCCAGTGCCTTAAAGCTTTAACGAGCGGAATAGGTGAGCGATCGCCATGCGAAATGGGGCAGCGCCAGCATACGTCGCCAGCGCCAGGGCTCTTTGTAGAGACGGTAAAGCCATTCCAGGTGATTGTTGCACATCCACTCGGGAGCGCGAGACTTGACCCCGGCCCAGATGTCGAAACTACCGCCAACGCCAATCCACAGGCTGTTGGGACAGAGGTAGCGGTGGTCGCGAATCCACAGTTCTTGGCGGGGTACACCCATGCCTACCAAAATCACGCTGGGCTGAAGCTGCTCTAGATGGCGCAAAAACTCGGGCTGATCGGTTGGCCCCAGGTAGCCGTGCTGGGTGCCCACCACCTTGAGCCCGCCTACCTGGCGTTGCCAGTACATCGCGGCGCGATCGGCAACGCCGGGCACGCCCCCATACATAAAGACGGTTTCTTGGGGCGACAGGCGCTTAAGCACCGTGGCGGCCAGTTCAATCCCTGGGGCTCGCTCAATCCGCTGCCCCTTGGTGCGAAAGTAGAGCACCACCCCAGCCCCGTCGGGGATCACCAGTTCAGCATTGAGAATGACCTGGCGTAGGTCGGGGTTTTGGTCGGCCTGCATGGCCATCTCGGCGTTCAGGGTGACCACATGAGCCCCGTGCCCCCGGCGATACTGATCGACGAGCCAGCCTGCATAGTCGGCCCGCCAGTGAACCGGCAGCCCCATCACCTGTAAAACCTCTGGTGTATTTGATCGATCTACCAACACCATGAACAACCCTCCCCAACCTCAAGTGTGGGCGCTAAACCGCTGAGCAGCTGACTCCAGCACTCGGGCTTACCCCCTGTGCGCATTAACCATAGAGACCATACCTCGAAATTGAATCAATGTGTTGCATTTCTCAACGTCAAGGCAGAGGCTTTAACTGGGCTCACCCAAGACCTCTAAGGCCCTACAGGCCCGAGCCTGCACAGCAGGCGTTTCGTCGTGGTGAAAGACTTGATCGAGGCAGTCAAGAATCGGTGGTTTTTGAGTTTCAGGCTTCACTAGAGCCTTTGCTAAACCCTCTAAGGCGGCGATCGCCGCGTAGCGCACCACCCATTCTGGATCTTGGGCAGCGCCAATGAGTACGGCAAGCACCTCCCGTTGAGATGAAACCGACTGGTCAGAGGTCAGCTTAGACCAATCGATAGTGCCTAACCCTCGGGCGGCGGCGCGGCGCACGCTCAGGGCAAAATCCCCTTTCGCCGTTTCTAGCAGCACGGGCAGGGCGCGGGGGTCACCGATCAGGGCCACGGCACGAATGGCCCAAGCCCTGGCTCCGTAGTTATAACCATCAATTTGTTCCAGCAGAGCAGGCACAGCCTCACTGCCCAGCGCCACCAGCCCATCCACCGCCGCCACCGCCGCGCCGGGGTTGTTATAGCCCAGCACGGTAATTAGGGTAGGAATCGCGGCCACATCTTGAGCCGCCACCAGCTGATTGACCGCAACAATCATTGCGCCCTTAGAATCAGCAATCTCAACCGCCCGAATTAGCTCTGCTACTGTCGCACCCACGCCTAACCGTTCTCCAGCCCTATTAATACCCAATTGACCCAGTTGATTCTTTTGAGCTGCAATGCGCCAGAACCTACAGCAGCTCATCCATTAATACCAATACCTGGCGAGCGTCATCCGTGAGCCCAAATTTGGGAAACCCGGTCTGCCGCAGGTGAGATTCTAAAACGCCCTGGAGGGCGATCAGCTTGAGGCTGTTTTCGGCCAGGGTGGCGGCAATGGGCTGGGCGGCGGGCAGGTAGCCGATCGCACCCAAATCCATCATCGCCGATCGCCGCAGTTGCAGGTTGGGCTCTTGCAGACGCTGTACCAGGCGATCGCAGTAGGTCGCCTCCCCCGTCAACTGATAGAGGGCGCGGGTGGCGGCATTTTGCACCTGGGCCACCTCATGCTCTAAAAATGGGCTGATTTCATCGATCGCATCGGTGGCACCCAGGGTGCCCAGGGCCTCTAGCACCGCGTTGTAGGGCTGCACCAGGTGGGGCTTGTCGGGCACCGCAACCGCAGCGGCAACCCCGCCCGCCAGCAGCGATCGCAGCGCTGGAATCGCCTGGGGATCGCCTAACGATTCTAGCGCCTGGGCGGCAGCCTCACGCACGTAGTAGTCGTTACAACCTAAACACTGAATCAGGGCCGGAACAACGGTGCGATCGCCCAGTTTACCCAGAGCCCGAGCCGCATTGCGGCGTAATGGGTACCCCCCATCGGGGGCGCGATCGCCCTCATCCTCAAGCGCCGACACCAAACCTGCGATCGCCTCGGGAATAGACACGCGAAAGCGCCCTAGCCACCAGGCGGCATAGTAGCGCAATCCCGTATCAGCGGTTTGGCGAAGGTTCTCAAGGGCCTGATCGATCGTTAGGGATTCTCCCTCAGCGTTGACCAGCGGTTGCGGATCCTGTGCCATACCTCAGTTTGTCTCCAGCGTTCGCTAAATCTGCTCGGGGTTTAGTCGGCAGACAGGGGTTGAATGCTGACGATTTTGCCGCCCATGCGGACAATGCGCTGCATTTCTTCGTTCATACGGCTGTAGGGCACCTTGATGAAGGTGCTGCCGCTTTGGCGGATGGGATAGTTGTTTTGGTCGGTCGCGTCGTTTTGACGCAGCCCCTCAACTTCGTAGAGAAAAACACGATTGCCGGCGGCGGATTGGCTACCAAAGGCGTTTTGAGCGAGCATAGGAAACTCTCCTGGTCGTTGCGAGATCTCGAATACGGCGATAGAAACCACGCTAGGCAAATCCAAGGATTTGCCTAGCGTATGACTAACCTAGAGGCTGGCAGCGGTAACGCTGGTTACCCGACCACCCTGCTTATGAATCTGCTGAAGCTTGGCCGATAGCTGCTCATAGGGCACCAGGTAGGCGGTGTTGATCCGCCGCACCTTGGGATAGCGGGGTAGGTTGGCCCCCACCACCTCAATGCGGTAAACCTTGCCAGCAGTGGCACCGTAGGGGGTAGAGCCACCGAGGGCCTGGCTGGGGGTGGTCAGCTTATTGGCCTGAGCCGACCAGCCAGCAGCGGCACTGGTGGGGCTAATGATCGACGAAGAGGTGTTGCGACCCAGCTCGCCGGCCAGGCGAGACTTTTTACCGCCGGCCTGGGCGCGATCGCTGGTGGCGTAGCCCCGATACATTTGGAACATGCGGGTGAAACCCACCGAACGCTGCCCCGCTTGGTAGACAAAGCTGCGGTAGTAGGGCACGACATTGTCGCCAAAGTTGGCCTGGTACTCTTCGCTGTCGATGAACGAGTCAACGTCAGCGTCGTAGCCCTGGGTCTCGTAGCGATCGAGGTGCTCAACCACTTCAGACTCGACGTAGACGGCGCGGCCCAGCAGGTGCTTGGTGTGCAGCTCAATCACGCGGGTCTGGAAGTTGCCGTAGAAAAACTTCTCTTTGTACAGCTCAGACTTGGCCACCGCCCGCACAAAGTCGCGCACGCTAATGTAGCCATTCTTGAGCAGCGACTCGGCACCAACCAAGCGCTCCGATTTCATCAAATAGTCGTTGCCCAGCAGTTGGCGGTACACGGCCCGGATCACCACCTCAGCATCGTCGGGGGTCCAGTTGGCGCGTAGCTCTACGGGCAGGGTTTCATCGAACGCAGCGGTTCCCAACCGGGATGCTGCCGTTGTAATAGGCACAGGATTATCCTCCTTATCAACACAGTGAGCACGGGCTCAATCCACACAGCAGAATAAAAAAATGGCGCAGTACTTTACGTTAGTTCTCCCTAGAGTCGAGCAAGCTGAGGCCTAAACCCCAATCAACCCCACCCCAGAGAGATGACCAACACAGCCTTGCCAAAGCAAGGCCAAGCACTCCGCCAGAAAGGTATTAAAGCCGCAGCCTAGGCCAGGTCGACTTTAGTTACCCGACCGCCAGAGCGGTTAACTTGTTGAAGTTTGCGAGACAGCTGCTCGTAGGGCACCAAAAACTCGGTGCAGGTACGACGCACCTGGGGGCTGCCGGGCCTAGTGGCCTGGGTAACCCGCACCCGGTAGAGCTTCTCGCGATCGCCCCCAGAACCACCGACAATGGCGGCCCCAGTCGCTCCGCTGCCCACGGGCGATGCAGAGTTTCTAGCGATTTCAGACACGAGCTGCGAACGAACGCCCCCCTGGGCGCGATCGCTAGTGCCGTAGCCCCGATAGAGCTGAAAGAAGCGGGTAAACCCGACCGTCTTTTGGCTCCGCTGGGTCAGGTGACCACGATAGTAGGGCACAACATTGTCCCCAAAGTTATCGCGGTACTCTTGGGAATCAATATAGGAGCTGATTTCCGCTGCGTAGCCGTCAGTGTTATAAAGGTCGGTATGAAAAGCGATTTCGTCCTGGCCGTAGGGCGCCCGACCCAGCAGGTGCTTGTAGTTCAGCTCAATAAAGCGATTCTGCGGCCCGCTCAGGAAAAACTTATCCCGATAGAGGTCAGACAGGGCCAAAGCCCGCACAAAATCCCGAACTGAAATATCTCCCTGCCGAAGCAAAGACTCGGCGCTGGTATTGCGCTCGCTGGCCATAATGTACTGGTTACCAAAGACCTGACGGTAAGCAGCACGAATTACTGCCTCCACATCACCTTCGAGCCAGTTAGGCCGCAGCTCAACCCGCATCGACTCATCGTAGGGCGAAACGCCAAGGCGTCCCGCCGCAGTGGTTACTGCCATGGTTGCCTCCTTGGGCGTGTATAGATACAACAATGCCCGGAGCAGCAAACAATCGCTAACAATGCGCTAACAACTGTCTGCCCCTCCGGGCAAATGGCCAACCTAGCTTAGAGCGTTGATGGCGTAGTCGATGTAGGAGTTAGCTTCAGAAGCTGCGTCACCAGACAGACCGTGGTTGCCTTTGATGTACTTCAGAGCTTCCACGTACCAGCTGGGGGACAGTTCGAAGGTGCTGTTGATTTCGTCAAGACCAGCAACCAGGTACTCATCCATAGGGCCAGTACCGCCAGCTACGCAGCAGTAGGTGACCATGCGGAGGTAGTAACCGATGTCACGGGCGCACTTGCCTTTGCCCTTCTCGTCAGAAGCGTAGTTAGCCCCCTGCATTTGGGTGGTGTAGGGGAACTTGTTGTACACAGCTTGAGCAGCGCCGCTGACTAGAGAATCAGCTTTGTTGGTCAGAGCTTTGGCAGCTTCTAGACCAGAGGTGGCTTGACGCAGACGACCAAAAGCAACTTGTAGCTCAGAAGCGCTCAGAAAGCGACCTTGAGAATCAGCTGCTGCAACAGCTTCGGTTAATGGGGTTTTCATAGTCTAGGATTCTCCTTAAGTTGTCTTCACAGCAAATGAACAGGCAATGCGAATTAAGCCAAACTGGCTCAACTCAAGTGAGGTTCAATTTAGGCTGAACCTAGGCAACAGCTGCAGCAGCCAGGTCGAAGTAGCTACCGATTTCGGAGTACAGGGAGCTGCAATCGCCTTGGGTGATGCCGTTGGTGTCAGAAACGATACCAATAGCAGCAGCCTTCATTTTCTCAACACCAGCGGCTACGGAAGCACCGGGGGTACCCAGGGCAACGTAGGTCTCGCGCAGGCCGTTCAGGCAGCGATCGTTGAGGACGCTAGCATCGCCAGTGAAGGTAGCGTAGGTCACGTAGCGCAGGATGATTTCCATGTCGCGCAGGCAGGCAGCCATACGACGGTTGGTGTAAGCGTTGCCGCCGGGAGCGATGAGCTGAGGCTGTTCAGCGAACAGGGCGCGAGCGGCATCAGACACGATCTTGGAAGCGCTACCGGTCATGCGGTTAACAGCATCGATCCGCTTGAGACCGTCGCCGGTAACACGAGACAGAGCGTCTAGCTGATCGCCAGACAGGAAATCTCCACGTGCATCGGCCTGAGAAACAACCTTAGTGTATGCGTCAAACATCGACTCAAATCTCCTAATTTTTGTCGCTGAGTTTGCTTGAAAGTGGTCACAAATGACCAAGTTAATCATTAGTTCAGCCGGAGCTGTCTAACCAATCTATAGGAAGGATCTTAAAGATCAGCGGGTTCAGTTTTCTCATCTAGTTTACATTTCTTCAAGGTTGTTCAAGCTTCTACACAGTCAGCTCAACAGTCTTAAAGGGAAGGCAGATGAGATGGAGGAGAGGCGTCTCTGTAAGGGATCCGCAACATTCCTCGAAACCGTTGCCTGAATTGGCTTTCGCTAATTCAATTAACCCTCCAAAGATGTTTATACACCGCTGGTGTGTCTTTGTCTTTTACAAGTTATTAAGGAAAAGTGACCTTCACAGTGGGGGCAAAGCGAAAGAATTCTGCTATTTCGGGCACTCTAGGGACTTTGAATTGGGTTCAGGCCTTCTCAGGTAACGTAACATTTCGCAACATTGGGGCCAGGAATATGCCCCGATCGCAAGGGCTAGAGACGTTCCTCAGGAGCGCGATCGCCATTCTCTAACCTAGATTTGGAGCTCAGTAGCCCCCGGCCATTGCAGTAGTCGCCGCTGATCTGGCCCCTGCAATGGCCCGCAGACAGCGGTAAGATCCAGCTATGGCGACCCGGTATCGACTGTACTGGTGTCGGCTGCATTCAATTTGTAATGCTGAAAACGCCCCTAAGCAACCGTTAAGACATTAGAGAGCTGCCCCATGGACGTAATGGACTTTTTCCGCATGAGTGCGGGCCAGTGGAACTCCCAGCGAACCACCCACCATCTGCCCTTTCGCCGGGCTGAGCTGGGGGGTTCGACCATTGCGGTAGAAGCATTGGATGCCGCTCACCCCAGTGTGGTGGAAATTTGTAACCTGCATGAGGTTGATCCCGCCCTGGCCGTCGGTGGCGCGCTTGTCACCTGGCAAGGGGCCATGGCCTGGGACAAAGAGGATGAGAACCACGAAGGCAGCACCGTGTTTGCCCTGGTACCCGATGCTGACGACCCCAGCCGCGGCCAGCTCCTGCGCGAGCGGGGCTACGCCGAAATTGTGCCCGTAATTGGCCGCTACGAAATCGACGGTGACGAAGGGTTGCTGCTGATTACTGAGTACGAAACCATGAGTTCAGTGGAGCGCTTTTGGTTTGCCAACCCCAACCTGCGCCTGCGCACCAGCGTGGTGAAGCGGTTTGGCGGCTTTAGCACCGCCTCGTTCTGCGCCGAATCGCGGCTGGCCGCACCAGCTGCCGAGGCCGAGAACAAAACAGAGCAATCGCTAGCGCCTGTCTCAGCCTTTGGCTGGTAAGGGGCTGAGTGCGTTCCCCATCTAGACAGCGTCATAGCTCGAAGGGCAAACCCCTCTTCAGTCTCTAGAAGAGGGGTTTTGTGTGGGCACTTGCGTTGAGGAGGAGCCAAACCTTCTAATCCCAATCTTGGCCAGCTCTTACCCTGCATCAAAAAGCTGACCCCGCTCCGGTGAATTCAGCCTAGGAATTCAATCAGACGTTCATCCCACCGCCCCCCGGCATTGCATTCAATTCTTTTTTGAAAAGAAAATATTTGAGTTCCTGTCTATTTGAAGAAACGTAACCGTTTGTTACTCTCCCTGTCGAAATAAGAATGCTTGATCCCAGCATCTTTTAGGCTAGCTTTAGCCATTGGTGGCAAACATTCAGCTACAACTGAGAGCTTTTCTAAGCAGCAAAAACAATGGCGAGGTCTTTGTTTCGACTTGGGCCTGAGACTTGAGAAACAGGTAGATTCTTATTTCGTAAGTGGAGGAAATATAGTCGTGACTTTGCCGCTATTAGCCTATGTCCCCCGCAGCCAAAACCAGCGTGTAGAGGGCTATGAGGTGCCGGGAGACGAGCAGTCTGGGATTTTTACCCTAGATAAAGCCTTCTCTACTGTCGATGGGGATGCCCTAGATATGGATGCCCTGATTTCGGCGGCCTATCGACAGATTTTCCATGAGCAACAAATGCTGAAAAGCAATCGCCAAACCCTGCTGGAATCACAGCTGCGCGGCGGTTTGATTTCAGTCAAAGATTTTGTGCGGGGCTTGGCAACATCCGACGCATTTCGCACCTGGAACTACGAGGTCAACAACAACTACCGCTTTGTAGAATTGTGTGTGCAGCGGTTGCTGGGTCGCAATGTCTATGACGACAAAGAAACGCTGGCCTGGTCAATTGTGCTGGCCACCCAGGGCGTTGAGGGGCTAGTGGATGCCCTGATGGGCAGCGAAGAGTACATGACAAGTTTTGGTGATGCTACGGTGCCCTACCAGCGGCGACGGGTCTTGCCCCAGCACGCCCAGGGCGACCTGCCCTTTGAGCGGGTGCCCCGCTACACCCATGACCACCTGACTGAACTGGAGTCGTTGGGCTACGACTTCTCAGCCGATCGCCGCCTTAGCCAGAGAGACTGGATCGAGACTCCCGATGGCGTTCGCAAGGCGGCTGGGGCGGTTACCGCTGGACTGGCTATTTTCTTCAGTCTGGTGGCGATCGCAACCATCCTGTCGTGGTTTGGCTGGATTTCTCTCTAAATCCGCCTGCTCTAATGGGCTAATAAGTTTGTCCGCGCCTGTAACTGAAGCCCTCCGCAACTGTCGGGGGGCTTTTTTTGATCGGGTGATTACCACAGCCAGCCCAAACCGCCGATCACAGGGCAATATCCAAAAACATCATGATTACAAAGCCACCCATGAGGCCGAGGGTGCCCCGCTGGCCAAAGGCCTTTTGATCGATGTCGGGGATAATTTCATCGACAATCACAAACAGCATGGCCCCGGCGGCAAAGCCCATGGCCCAGGGTAGAGCGGCCTGGGCAAAGGTGACGACCGCCGCCCCGAACAGACCGCCAACCGGCTCAATTAAACCCGTCAGCGACGAAACGGCAAAGGCCTGGCGGGGGGCATAGCCGATATCGCGCAGGGCGATCGCCACCACCAGCCCCTCTGGAATATTCTGGAGCGCAATGCCCAGGGCTAGCGCGATCGCCCCGGCCTGCTCACCGCCGCCAAAGCCCACGCCCACCGCCAGACCCTCGGGGAAGTTGTGCAGGGCGATCGCGATCACAAACAGCCAGATGCGCTTGATGTTTTGAGCCTCTGGCCCCTCTGGCCCCTTAAAAAAATGCTCGTGGGGAAAAACATTGTGGGCGGCCCACAGAAACGCGCCGCCGAGCAGCACCCCGGTCACCATCACCAGCGCGGCGATCGGGCCGGGGTAGCCCAGGGCGATCGCCGCGTCGGTGCCGGGCAAAATCAGCGAAAAGGACGTGGCCGCCAGCATCATGCCGCCGCCGATGCCCAGCAAAATGCCCTGGGTGCGCTCCGACGGGTCAAAGGGCAGCAGCACCGGCAGGGCGCCAATACTGGTACTCATGCCGGCTAAGAGACTCGCGAGAAATCCAGAGGCTAGGGGATTCATGGGGTAGAGGAGTGGGGAGTAGGGAGTGGGGAGTGGGGAGTGGGGGGTAGGGAGTGGGGAGTGGGGGGTAGGGAGTGGGGAGTGGGGGGGGTAACAGATTTGAGGTTGGCTGACCCAGCGAGGTTACTATACTAGTCTCACTATCTTTAGTAGAGCAGTAGAGTGAACTACGCCTAGGGCACCCATCCACCCCTCACCCATCCACCCCTCACCCCTCACTCCCTATGACCCCTGAACTCACCCGCTTTGGCGAGGAAATGTCTCACCTCACTGGCGTGCGCGCCATCATGAAGGACATCATTGAGACGCTGCACGCGGGTCAGGGGCAGCATTTCATCAACCTCAGCGCCGGTAACCCGGTGATTTTGCCTGAAATTGAGCAGCTCTGGCGCGACTGCACCGAGGAGCTGTTGGCCAGCCCCGAGTACGGCAATGTGGTCTGCCGCTACGGCACCAGTCAGGGCTACGAGCCGCTGATTGAGGCGATTAAAGACGACTTCAACCAGCGCTACGGGCTGGAGTTGAGCGATCGCCACATTCTCATCACCCCCGGCAGCCAGGCGCTCTATTTCTTAGCGGCCAACGCCCTGGGCGGCTACCAGGCCAACGGGCGTATAAGAGATATTGTGCTGCCCCTCAGCCCCGACTACACCGGCTACGGCGGCATTTCCCTGGTGCCTGAGGCGGTGCGGGCCTACCGGCCTACGATTGATGTGGATGAGGCGGCCCATCGGTTTCGCTATCGGCCCGACTTTAGCCAGCTCAGCATTACCGCCGACACGGGGTTTGTGCTGTTTTCGCGCCCCTGCAACCCCACGGGCAACGTGCTGAGCAGCGAGGATGTGCAGCAGATCGCCAGCCTGGCTGCCGTTCACAATGTTCCGGTACTGGTTGATTCGGCCTACGCACCGCCCTACCCGGCGCTCAACTTTACTGATATGGAGCCGGTGTTTGGGGAGAACATTCTCCACTGCATGAGCCTGTCTAAAGCGGGGCTGCCCGGCGAGCGGCTGGGGGTGGCGATCGGCGACCCGGCTCTGATCAATGTGCTGGAATGTTTTCAGACGAATTTTTGCATTCACTCGTCGCGGTATGGGCAGGCGATCGCGGCCCGAGCCATTGCCTCCGGCGAACTGGCCCGCCTGGCGGAACAGGTGATTCGGCCCTACTACCAAGACAAGTTTGCCGTACTCGAAGCCGCCTTGGATCAGGCCATGCCCAACGACCTGCCCTGGTATCTGCACAACGGCGAGGGGGCGATTTTTGCCTGGCTGTGGTTTGATCAGCTGCCCATCACCGACCAGGAGCTGTACGAACAACTCAAGCAAGTTGGGGTGATTGTGGTGCCGGGCAATCCCTTCTTCCCTGGGCTGCGCCTGGAGCAGGGTGAACCCTGGCTCCACACTCGCCAGTGCCTACGCCTGAGCCTGACCGCCAGCCGCGAAGATTTAGTGGAAGCCGCCACTCGACTGGGTGCCTTGGTCAGCGAGGTTTACCAAACCCAGCGCAGCCCCATGGCGGTATCTGTCTGATGCCCCCTACCACCGTGACTCCTGAAGACTGGGTTGAGATTGGCCGCATCGTCGCCCCCCAGGGCGTAAAGGGCGAGGTGCGCGTTTACCCCAGCAGCGACTTTCCTGAGCGATTTTTAGAACCGGGCGAACGCTGGCTCAAGCGCCCCCGCAGCCTCACGCCGGAGATTGTAGAGCTGGTGCAGGGGCGGCACATCGACGGCAAGGGGCTGTATGTGGTGCAGATTGCGGGCGTTAATAACCGCGACGATGCCGAAGCCCTGCGGGATGCGGTGCTGCTGGTGCCAGCGGGCGATCGCCCCCAGCTTGACCCCGACGAGTTTTATGTGGCCGACCTGGTAGGGCTGCGGGTAATTGTGCAGGCTACGGGTGCCGAAATCGGCACTGTGACCGATATATTTGCCGCTGGCAACGACCTCTTAGAAATTACTTATTATTCTTCTAAAGGAGAGAACTCGGCCCCGTCTAAGCCTCGCAAGGTTCTGGTGCCCTTCGTTACCGCCATTGTGCCCGTGGTGAATTTAGCGGAAAAGTACCTCGAAATTGACCCCCCAGCGGGGCTTTTAGAGGCTTAATCTTATGACTTTCTTATCTTTAAATTCTATTGTCTATTCAACGACCATAAATGGAACGACCAATTCGCCCCAGCTCTCCCTCGAGGGCTGGGGTTTGCTTATGGAGGCGAGGCATCTCAGGGTTTGACTGTCGCTAGCCGACACGCCATTTTATTTTTAGCGTAGACGCCTGCACCTCTATCCAAAGATAGACCTCGCAGACCTGGCGTTATTGCCATAGTCACCTGAATTAGAACATCTAGAAACGTTTGAACGTTTTGAGGGGAAATGTCTTAACCAAACTGCTAAAGCTATACAAGCTCGGCCAGGGGGTTTCTCTCAAGGGTTGACAGCAGACTAACCCCCGCAGCATTCACAGGGCGCTGTAATTCGGTACGCTTAGGCATAGCCGCCAGGGTCTAGCAAAACGAGGTGACGGGATGAAGTGGCAATCGAGTCGGCGCAGCATCAACATTGACGATCGCCGGGGCATGCCCGGCGGCGGTGCGGCTATAGGGGGGCTGGGGTCACTCCTTCTGGCACTGGTGGTAGCCCTGTTGGGCGGCGATCCATCGGTGGTGTTTGAGGGTGGGGGAGAGGGTAACCCCTACGAAAGTGCGCCCCAAGCCTCCTCAGAGGAGAGCGATCGCACGGCGGATTTTGTGGCAGCCGTGCTGGGCGAAACCGAAGACACCTGGAACAGCATCTTTCAATCTGAGTTTGGTGCCCAATATCAGGAGCCCAGCCTAGTGCTGTACTCTGGGGCCACCCAGTCGGCCTGCGGTACGGGGCGAGCGGCCATGGGGCCGTTTTACTGCCCGGCTGACCAAAAGGTGTATCTCGACACCAGTTTTTTCCGCGATTTGCAGGTGAACCTGGGAGCGCCGGGCGACTTTGCCCAGGCCTATGTGATTGCCCACGAGGTGGGACATCACGTGCAAAACCTGCTGGGGGTATCTAGCCAAGTGCAGCGCGCCCAGCAGCGGCTGAACAGTACCCAGGCTAACGAGCTGTCGGTGCGGCTAGAGCTCCAGGCCGATTGTTTTGCTGGGGTGTGGGCCAACCGGACGCAGCGATCGCGCGAAATTTTAGAGGAAGGCGACATCGAAGAAGCCCTCACCGCCGCCAGCCAAATCGGCGACGATCGCCTACAGATGGAGGCCCAGGGCTACGTCACCCCCGACTCATTTACCCACGGGTCGTCGCAGCAGCGGGCCGAATGGTTTTATCGCGGCATTGAAACGGGCGACATTAACCAGTGCAACACCTTTGATGTGACCCGGCTGTAAGGCGATCGCCCACCCCAGGCGCTTTTATGAATTTCTTATGTTTGTGATCTAAGCTCCTGATGCCAAAAAGGATTGGGTTTGGCGGGCAAATTTGCGGACTGTTTTAGGTTAGGCATCTGTCAATTCACCTCTTGGGTTTTGACGGATCGACAATCGAGACCAGCCCCAGTTTTTTGTACCGTTAAGGAGTAGTTACTCCAGCTTTTGAAAGCTCTTTAAAGCGGCTTAAGAGTATTCCATCTAAATAACCGTCCCCTTTGATGTCGCAAACTCTGCCCGCTGGGCCTGTTGCTGTAAAACTCTGGATAAGTATTTAGCTGGAACACTCTAACTCAGGTTTAAATCAGCTCAAACTGCTTTGCTGTAGGGTCTTTAGCTACCCAAATTACTGCTCTAGAGGTTCAGCGACCCTCTGGCTTTACGCTCTGACTATCCTGGTGCCTGCTTATGTTTAACCGCCACAGTACTAAACGCCACAGTGCTACCCCCCAAAGCACGACTACCTTTCGAGGGCGATCGCGGCTTTGGCTGACCGCAGCCCCCCTGCTATTGGCCGCCACCGCTGTGCTAGAGGGCGATCGCCTGCTCTGGGCTCAGACCCCTAATCCGCTGGAGGGGGTCGAAATTCCCACTTCCCTCGAACCCGGCAGCGAGCTGACCATTGAGAGCTCTGAAGCCATGCGCCTGGTGAACGAGGCGCTGCGATCGCGCTTTTCTAGCCAGTACGGCGATGCCCAGGTAGACGTTGAGTACGACAGCGCCAACAATGCCCTGCAGGCGCTCACCGATGGCGACGCCGACCTGGCCGCTATCGGCCGCAGCCTCACCGAGGAAGAAGCCAGCGCCGGGCTGCAAGAAGTGCCGGTGTCGCGCAACAAAATTGCCATTCTGGTGAGCCCCAGCAACCCCTTTGCAGGCAGCCTCACCGTCGAGCAGTTTGCCCAAATCTTTCGCGGCGAAATTACCAACTGGTCTGAGGTCGGTGGCCAAGATGCCCCCATCGCCCTGGTTGACCAGCCCGCCGACAGCGATACCCGCCAGGCCTTTCGCAACTATCCGGTGTTTGAGAGCGGGGTGTTTGAGTCGGCCCCAGGGGCCACCGTGCTGTCAGAGGCCAGCGTTGCCACCATCGCCGAGAACCTCGATGAAAACAGCATTAGCTATGTCGTGGCTGAGCAGGCGCTTAACAACCCGGCGGTGAAAATTGTGCCCATGCACGACACCCTGCCCGACGACGAGCGCTACCCCTTCTCGCAGCCCCTGTCCTACGTCTACAGTCCCGAGACCGCCAGCCCAGCCGTGCTAGCCTTTCTGGGGTTTGCCGTCAACCCCAACAGCGAGGCGCTGATTGAGGCGGCCCGCAACGCGGCGATCGCAGACGGTGGGGCCACCGACACAGAAACTGCCCCCGGCGAAGCGGCAACCGATCCTGCCGCCGAGGCCACCCCTGGAGCCGAGACTGAGGCCACGTCCGAAACCGCCCCAGAAGCTAGCCCAGAGACTACCCTCGACGAAACGGCACCGGTTACCACAGCTCCTGGGCCAGCGCGGGGGCTGCCCTGGTGGCCCTGGCTGCTAGCACTGCCCGTCTTGGGCGGCCTGCTTTGGTGGCTCCTCAAAGATCGCGCACCGATTGCCGCTCCCCTGGCGGCAGCCGCCGATCGCCGCATTATCCTCACGCCGCGCAACTGCCGCGACGCCTACGCCTATTGGGAACTGCCCGAAGGCGAGGTGGAGGCACTGCGCCAGCAAAACTGCTCCCTGGCGCTCAAACTGCACGATGTCACCGACATTGCCGATGTTGACCGCCAGGCGCCCCACCACACCTACCAGTTTGACTGCGACACGGTGGCCGTGGGCGATCGCCACCTGCCTGTCTCGGTAGACGACCGCGACTATCTGGTCGAACTGGGCTACGTGGGCACCGACAATGATTGGCACGCCCTGGCGCGATCGGCTCACGTGCGCGTGCCCGCCTGTCCCAGCAGCGTTACTCCCGGTGGGGCTGGGGCCGCTGCCGCCGCCGCTGCCGGTTTGGGTGCCTTAGGGGTTGGCGCGGCGGCGATCGCCCGCCCGGCAGACACCGCCGCCCCAGCACGGGTCATTCTCACTCCCCGCGATTGTAGAAATGCCTACGCCTATTGGGAACTGCCCCCTTCAACCGTAGATGACCTCAAGGCGGGCTCTCGCAGCCTCAAGGCTCGACTGTACGATGTCACCGAAATGCCCGGCAGCGGCAATCGCCTCAACAGTCTGCAAGAGTTTAACGCCGAGCTGTTGCCCCAGGGCGACCTACAACTGCCCATTGCCGTCGATGATCGCGACTACCTGGTGGAGGTTGGCTACGTCGATAGCAACTACCAGTGGCAAGCCCTAGCTAAATCTGAGTCGGTGCGCGTACCCGCCTGCCCTACCAATGGAGCCGCTGCCGCCGCCGTCAATGGCACCATCCTCGGTGCGCCCCTGGGCGGGGCCGCAGGTCTAGTGGGTGACCGACCACCTGAACCGGCTGAAGTCAGCTCAATCGCCGAAACCTCCCTCACCGGCCTAGCGGGAGGGGTGGCCGCCGCCGGGCTGGGGGCCACTCTGTGGAGCCGCACCGCCGCCCCCGCAGCAGACCCAGTGCAGGAACCCGCCGTTGGAATTGGCCGCCGCACCGACATGGGGGCAGAGAGCAAGATTATTTTGGTGCCTCGCGGGGCCGATGCCGCCTACGCCTACTGGGAAGCCGCCCAAGTCCACAAAGAGGCCCTGCGACAGGAGGGGGGCCGGGTCATGGCCCTGCGAATTCACGATGCCACCAACTTAGAGCTTGACTACCAGCCCCCCCACGCTACCCAGGAATACATTCTGGAGGAAAGCGATCCAGACCACCACGTGGCGATCTGGACGCCCGATCGCGACTATGTGGCCGAGCTGGGCTACCTCACCGACGATGGTCAGTGGCTCCAATTGGTGCGATCGCTCCACGTGCGAGTGCCCGCCGCCTAGGCCCTGCGCCTGGCATTTCCCCCTGTTTCATGACCGTATTTAATCGAAAGGAACCACCATGTCTCTGTTTTTTGATGTGCTTAGCTCGATTAACAACCCCAACCAGCAGGGCAGCATCGACCAGCTCAGCTCGGTCATGGCCTCCGTCCAGCAGCTCGCCGGTAGCCAGGGCATGAACACCGATCAACTGGGGGGCATTCTCAACGCCCTAGGGGGTGCGCTACAGCCCACCCTCAAGCAGCAGGCCACCACCCTAGGCACCGGTCAGCTCGAGGGCATGCTCGGCAAACTGGCCGGAAACGGCGGTGCCGCTGCACTGGCCGCCGCCATTCCGCCCGAAATGCAGCAGCAGCTGATTGAAGCCGTCGCCCAAAAAAGCGGCCTCAATGCAGGCACAATTCAAACCCTGCTGCCTAAGCTATTGCCCGTCGTGATTGGGCTGCTGGGCATGGGGGCCACTAAGCCCGGTGCAGCCAGCAGCGGCAACCCGCTGCTCAAGGCGTTTCTGGATTCCAACAGTCCTAACACCACTGACCTGGGCACCGTAATGAAGTTTGCCGGACGCTTTTTGAACCCGCCCCAGTAGAGGGTGTGTGGGTGTGTGGGTGGGCAGGGGTGAAGTAAGCAACAAAATCCATCTACCCTCTACTCGTTCAATCATCCACCCACCTACCCATCTACTCACCTACCCACCTACCCATCTACTCACCTACTCCCCTCCCCGTCGCTGTAGCGTCCAAAACGGGGGAGCTTGCTCACCAAAGGGGCCAGTTTTGACAATTTCAAAGCCGTGGCGTTGGTAAAAGCGCACTGCCCCCTCGGTGGAGGTTTCGACGTAGCAGGGGTGCTGAGTACGTGCACTTTCCTGTAATCCGGGCTGCATGAGCTGGTGGCCCACGCCCTGGCGCTGGTAGCTGGGGCTAACGGCCAGCAGCATCAGATACCAGTGGGGCTGGGGCATGGCCTGGTGGCGATAGTGGTCGAGGGCCAGGGCCGCCTGCCAGCGGGGCAAATAGGGCAGCGGTAGACGAAAGGGCAACCCATATAGCCCAGCCCGCAGCATATCGACCAATCCCACAGATTGCCCAGGCGGCATCCAAATCACTATGCCTTTGAGGGTGTTTGCCCGGTCATCGGTGAGGCAATAGCTGTGGCTACCCCCGGCCCCGCAGAGCAGCAGCAGGCGAAACAGATAGGTCATCAGCTCGCTGCGATCGCCCACATCGGCGGGCACCAGGTAGTTAAACAGCGGGTCATCGGCAAAGGCCGCGCACAGCAGGTCAGTGGCCGCATCAAACTGAGTCGGTTGCAGGGCGGTTAGGGCTAGAGTTTCCATAGGGTTCACCAGATCAGGTCGTTGAGAAACGCGGTCAGCTTAACGCCATCGATCTTGACCAGGGTGGCCATCCAGCGAATGGCGGCACGATCGCGATCGATGCCGCACAGCAGCAGCCACTGCCATCCAGCCCTGAGCAAGACCATCCAGGGATAGAGATGGCGGCGGCCATAGCGCAGCCACACCCAGGGCGAACGGCGAACGGCCACCCTACGGGAACGCAGAGTCATCGCTTTCCTCCAGAAATGTTCTCTAGGTAGGCGGTGAGCAAGTCGGCCAAAAGCTCGGCCTGCTCGCGGTAGGACACCATTTCTGGGTTCACCATGCGCTCGGCGATCAGCCCGTCGATTAGGCAGAGCACATGGGTGGCAAGCAGGGGATTGTCGAGCTGAAGGGCAGTCATGATTTCGTCGCGCGATCGCATACTCACCCGCTGCAAAGCCTCATTCACACGCGACTGCCCCACCCCCGCCTGCTGATAAAAATCCATCATCAGCAACGTCTGCTTGATGAAATAGTCTTCGTTGGCGGCCAAAAAATCTCCTAGGGCCAAAATGCGCTCCCTTAGAGTACTCAGCTCCTCAATCTGAGCGGTCGCTCGCAGTAAATCCTGAGTGGTCAGCTCTTCGATGAGCTGCATAAACAGGTCTTCTTTGCTGGGGAAGTAGTAATACAGCGTGCCAGTAGAAACCCCCAAAGCCTTGGCGATTTGCCGCGTGGTCAGGCTGGCATAGCCGTGGTCGGCAAACAGATCAAAGCACTGCTCCAGCAGCACTTTGCGGTATTCGTCGTGATCGACAACCTTGGGCATTCTTTTTTAACTGAGCGCTCGTTATCTTAAAAATAGCATGGAATTTCTGCTGCGCTGTATGAGCTGGCGAGTGGGTTGACTAGCCTGCTTGGTCGGGTGCCAACGCAGTAATCGCACCGCCAATGCGCTTGAGAATCTGTAAGGCTACCTGCGATTCTTCGGGCAATGTGTAGAGAGAGAACACCCGCGACAGGCTGTATTGATTGACGGGTTGAGTGGCTAGCTTCACAAATAGTACGTCGTCGCCGTTGGTGAGCAGGCCAAAGGTCGGTAGGCCAGGCTGGGTGTTGGCCATCATGTAGGCTAAGGCCTGGGGTAGGGCAGAACGGGTAGAAATGGTCGTTTTCTTAGCCTCTAGCACGAGTACCCAAAAGGTTTGCTGCCCACTTTGCTGCAAGATCAGCGCGTCAATGCGCCCTCGCAGCACCTCTTCTCCGTCGTCTACGACGATTTCTACCGCAGCTTCAGCTTTGAGCTTAAAAGGCGGGTCATAGAAGCCCGCTAGCTCTAGTAGCGGAGATGCCACCAGCAGCATGACGGAGCCTTCTAGCAAATCTCCGTCAGCCCGGTGATACAACAGCCGCTGCCGCATGACTTCCAAGCGATCGCTCTCCACAGCACTAAGGCTGGGTAGCGGTGCGCGCCACTCCGAGAAAAATGTCGCATCTTCACTGCGGCTTAGCCCTAGGCGAGTTTCTACTTCTGCCAGGGTTTTGAATGCTTCTGTAATGGCAACAACTTTGGCCATACCCTCACTATAGGTGCAAGAACCGCTCTAGGGCGGCGACCATGGCGGGGGGCCAGCGGCGCACGCTAGTGACCCAATCGAGGTCTTTGTAGCGGCGATCGAGGCCCATGACGGCCACCCAGTTGCTCTCGGCTTCGCCGCTTTGGCCCTGGCCCCAGAGGGCGGCGGTAAGGGCGGCGCGGGCATCGGCAAAGCTGGGGTAGCGCCGGGTGAGGCTGCGGAACTGGCGAATGGCCTCGTCAGCGTGGCCCAGCTGGTACTCAGCCAGGGCGGCGTTGACGCGGGCAAAGGCAAATTTGGGGTCGAGGTCGACGGCTTTTTGGTAGTCGGCCAGGGCGGTTTCCCAGTTGCCGAGGCCGGCCTGGGCGTTGCCCCGGTTGTTGTAGGCGGCGGCATCGTTGGGGTTGAGGGTGAGGAGAGTGGTGTAGTCGGCGATCGCATCCTCCCAACGCCCCAATCCCTCCAGAGCCGCCCCCCGATTCAGGTAAGGATCGGGCTGCTCCGGGGCCAGGGCCACCGCCTGGTTATAGTCATCCAGCGCGTCAGTCAGCTTGTTTTGGCTCACCCGCACGTTGCCCCGGTTGCTCCACAGGGCGGCTTCGTTGGGCAGGTAGTCGATCAGCTGGCTCCAGTAGGTTTCGGCCTCAACAAACTGACCCCTTTGAGATGCCGTAAAGGCTTTTTGGCGCAGGTCAGAAATCTCCTGCACCACCTGGGGGGAAAGATCCGCCGGGGTAGATTGGGCCAGGGCGGGAAGGCACCAGCCCGTCCAGAGGAGCAGACAGAGGGTAGCAGCTATCAATCGCCCTATCCATGGAATAGACGTGCGCGTCTGTGAAGTGAGGTTCTGGGTTGGGTGGGGCCAAAACATCATAGGTAGCCTAACGGTCGGGGGATAGAAATCACTGCCTTTACTACACCATAGCGACATCCTTTAGATTAGATAAACCCCAGGTCGTTGCTTTGCCCGGCGTGGGCTAGGGCGAGTTGGTAGTACTTCTGAGCGTGCTCTAGCAGTTCTAGGGCCTGCTGATCGGAGATGTGGCGCACCACTTTGCCAGGAACACCCATGACGAGCGATCGCATCGGCACATCCTTCGTCACCACCGCACCGGCCCCGACAATGCTGCCGGTGCCCACCCGCACCCCATCCAGCACGATCGCCCCGATGCCGATCAGGCAGCCCCGCTCGATGTGGGCGCTGTGGATGACGGCCCGATGACCCACGGTAACGTAGTCTTCGAGCACCGTCGGCTGGCCGGGGTCGCCGTGGAGAATCGCGCCATCTTGCACATTGCTGTAGGCTCCGACTTCAATGCGTTCGACATCGCCGCGCAGCACGGCACCGTACCAAATGTTGCAGCCTTCGTGGAGCGTAATTTGCCCCATCACCGTGGCATTGGGGGCCACAAAGGCGGCCTGAGACAGATCGGGTCGGGGCCAGAGCGAACTGGGGGAAAAGGCCATAGCCAGAGGAGTCTCCAGGGAAGTTCCCAAAAAAGTCGGCGGTTTCAGACAATGGGATACCCCGGCTACGGAGACAGCCGAGTTCCCACAGGTATAATACGGCTATAGCCCCCGACCCCATCTGTTTATTGCCCCTTTGCCTGCCGCCCTCAAGAGGACACGTCTGGTTTCAGCCCAATGGTCAACTCCGCCTTGCAGTACCCCATCTATGGCCCAGAAATCCAGTGCCCTCACTGCCGCCAAACGATTCCGGCCCTGACGCTGACCGACACGTATCTGTGCACCCGCCACGGTGCCTTTGAGGCCGACCCCGACTCAAAGGAATTGGTACACCTGCAATCGGGCCGCCACTGGCGGCAGTGGGAAGGCGAATGGTATCGCCAGCACACCCACCCCGACGGCATTCGCTTTGAGATTCACGAGGCGCTCGATCGCCTCTATACCCAGGGCTACCGGGCCACGCGGGTAATCATCGCCGCGCGCTACCAAGAGCTAGTCAATGCCTACCTAGAGCGCAACAATCCCTGGCGCGGCCAGGTCGAAACCTCCACAGCGCCTAAGCTCTATGGCCTGCCGGTGGAGTTTAGCCCCTCTGCCGAGGTTGACCCCCGCTGGGCGGTGATCAACTTTAGCCTGGAGAAAGAGCCCGGCGTGCCGGTGCGCTACCCCTATTTTCGTTTATTTGAATAGCCCGCCCGATGCTCCACCACGCATCAATTCGCACCCAGGATATTCACCGCGCGATCGCGTTCTACGAAGCCCTGGGGTTTACCGTCCACGAACGCTTTACTGCTGGCATTACCCTGGCCTGCTGGATGGAGGGGCTGGGGGGCCGCATTGAGCTGATGCAGGTGCCGGAGCCCCGCCCCGCCGCCGATGCCTTCAGCGATGAGCACTATACCGGCTACTATCATCTATCCTTTGATCTGACCGAGGCGACCGCCAGCCTGCCTGCTTGGCTAGGGGAGGTGCGCCAGCGGTTTGCGGCGGCGGCGGGAGAGCTGACGGTGCTGCTAGAACCGCAGCAGCAAATCATTGGCGATCGCGTCTATGAGGTCGCCTTTCTCGCCGATGCCGACGGGCTGCCTTTGGAATTTATTCGAGTGCTGGGCTATGTCCAACCCTGAGGGGCCTAATTTCGAGAGAATGACGCCGTTTACCGACAACTGGGCCTATCTAAAAACCGAGCTGGCCTGGCTTGATCGCCTGCTGATGGTGGCCGTATCGCGGCAAAAGCGCGAGCTGCAAGAGCTAGACGACTTTGCCCTCTCGGGCGAAGACCGGGTTACCCGCCACTGGTGGAAGGGCATCATCAGCCTCAGCGGCCAGCCCAACTACGACAACGCCCGCCCCCCCAAGACCCAGCGCCCCAGCGGTAGCTATGCCCAGCAGCTTGAGGCCCGCATCTTGGCCAGCCAGCGGCAGGGGGTAGTGCTGGCCCTGCCTCAGCTGCGCGATCGCCTCCAGCTGACGATGTTTGAAAAGAATGTGCTGCTGCTGGCCCTGGCCCCCGAGGTCAACCAGCGGTTTGGGCGGCTCTACAGCTACCTGCACTACCAGCACGACGAGGCCGACTGGGATTTACCCACGGTTGACCTGTGCCTGCGCCTGCTGTGCAGAAACGACCAGGAGTGGCGGCGATCGCGCCCCCTGATTGCCCCCAACAGCCGCCTGTCGAGCCTGGGCCTGGTGGAATGGCTGAATGCTGACGACACCACCCTGCTCAGCCGCCACCTGCGCCTGACCGAAGACCTCACCACCTACCTGCTCTCGGAGGAACCCGACCCCGCCACCCTCGACGCCTGGGCGATCGCACCCGCCGCCGAAGCCGGGGAATCCTCTGAGATCCCTGCCGAAAGCTGGAATAGTCTGGTGCTGCCCGACCCCCAGCTGGCCCAGCTCAAAACCGTGGCCGCCGCCGCCCGCGCCACCGACGGCACCATGGTGCTGCTGACTGGCCCCAGCGGTACTGGCAAAACCTTGGCGGCCAAGGTGCTGGCCGCCGACCTAGAGCTGCTGCTGGTCATGGTTGACCTGGCGGCGATCGCCCCCGATGAAGACGGCAATATCCCCGAGCTGGAAGACTTGGTCAACCTGCCCCCATGCGTGCTGCTGCTCAAAAATGCGCCCCACTGGTTTGGCCGCACCCCCACCATCGAGTCGGCCCTGGTGCAGTCGTGGGTGATTCAGCGCCGCCGCCAGCCGGGGCTGACTCTGCTCAGCAGCCCCTACCTGCAAAGCATCAAGCCCTCCTGGCGGCAGACCATGAAGGGCACCGTCGAGTTTCCCATTCCCGACTCAGCGGCCCGCGAGCTGCTGTGGAAACGGGCGCTACCCCCAGGGGTCAAGAAAGAGCGATCGCTGACCTGGCCCTACGTGGCCCAAAAACTCAGCCTCACGGGCGGCGAAATTGCGACGTTAGCTCAAACTGCCGTGGCCCTGACCCAGCAAACTGAGCCACCCCTGCTAACGCTAGATTGCCTCCAGCAGGCTCTGGCGCTGCACCATCCAGGGATGACGTTACCTAAGGCTAAGACGGCGCGGGCTAAGCGGGCAACGTCGAAAACCCCTTGATTTACCCTGCCTACGCTTGGAAAAGCCAACCCAAAAAAAACAAATGGCGGCATCAGTGGGAAAACCACCGATGCCGCTCTAAATCCACAGCGAAGCCTGAGCTTTCATTTTCGCCGTTACTGAGAATTTTTCTACAGCTCATCCATGGTGTCTGGGGCGACCTCAATGCCGGGTTCTGGTTTCCATTGGCCTAGTTCGTCATCCACCAGGTCAGCCAGATCTCTAGGGGTAACATTCATCTCGTTACAAGCGTCCCTCAGCGCCACCTGAAATTTGGCGGTATCGTCGCCGTAGCCGCAGCGTTGGGTTGCGATCGCCAGCCCCTCAGTAGCATTCGCCTTTGCGCAATCCACCAAAATTACACCAGTCAGCGGAGATGAACTAGCCATAGCAAAGTTGACTCTAAAACGTCTGGTTGCCTTCCAAACTATGGCTGTCAGCAGCCTCCCACATCTAACCTGCGGCAGACTTAGGCCCTCAAAACATCCTAAGGATAGGGACTTTTGCAGCGCTATTTCCCGCATTGGGCAGAGGTGACTTTGGGGCTGCTGCGATTAGATGAGTAAAGAACCGAACGCAGAGACACAGAACTATGAGCATCAACATTGGCCTTTCCGAACAAGAACGCCAGGGCGTTACCGATATTCTCAACAAGGTTTTAGCCGACGCCTATCTGCTACTGATTAAAACTAAAAAGTACCATTGGGATGTCGTTGGCCCCCAGTTTCGCACCCTTCACGAGCTGTGGAAAGAGCACTACGAAGCCCTTACCATCAGCATTGACGCTGTTGCTGAGCGGGTTCGTATGCTCAACGGCTACCCCCTAGGCACTGCCGAAGGCTTTCTCAAGAATGCTTCCCTAAAAGAGCATCCTGGTGACCTCCCCAGCGCCCAAGAAATGGTAAAGCGCCTCGTTATTGACCATGAGCAAATCATTCGCAACCTGCGCGGATTTGTTGACCAAACCTCCGAAGAGTTCCACGACGAAGGCACCTCAGACTTTCTGACCGGCCTGATGGAAGCGCACGAAGAAATGGCCTGGATGCTGCGCTCCTTCCTCGACGGCGAATCCTTCGAATCCAGCGGCACCCGCGACAAGGAACTAGCCACCAACAAGTCAGCCTAGAGCTGTCCTAACGAACAGGATGTCCTGACCATAGGATCATCTGTATGGGCTTTAGCCATGAGTTCTTAGACTCGATCTGCTAGCACCATCGCCGAGCCTAAACTTAGCCTCTTTGACCACCCCGCCTGTAGCCTTCTTAAAGAAGCCTATGGGCGGGGTGCTTTTTGTACCTGCCCATAACCAACCCCCTCAACCTATGGGAGGATCAACTCAGGTAATTTCAAACAAACGCCATCTGCTCTCCCCAATGTTGTCTTTCTTAGAACCAGGCTCTTAAACTCAGCCTCAGCCATCCCCATCTCCCTCACCCTCCCCATCTCCCCCACTCCATCACTCTCCTCTTCCCCACGCCCCCCATGCCCACCGTCACCTTCCCCCTCGCCTACCTGCGACGGCTCACCCCCACGGCCCCCCAGCAGCTGGCCCAGCAAGCCTTTGACTACGGCCTCGATGCCACCTTAGACGAGCAGACCCTAGAGGTCGAAGTCACCGCCGAGCGGCCCGATCTACTGGCAGCAGAGGGGTTTACCCGTGCCATCAACATCTACAACGGCCTGAGCCGTGCCGTGCCCGACCAGCTTGCACCCTCGGGCCGCCGGGTCACAGTGCGGCCCGAAGTGTTGCCCCTACGGCCCTACATTGCTGCCCTGGTGGTGCGCGGGGCCAACCTACAGGGCGGCGGGCTAGAGGTGCTGGTACAGTTTCAAGAAAAAGTGACCCAAACCTTTGGCCGCCAGCGCAAGAAAATTGCGATCGGCGTCTACGACCTCGACAAAATCAGCGGCGACTTAACCTACGGGGCTGAACCGCTAGATGAGTTGACCTTTGTGCCCCTGCACAGCGCCCACCCTATGACCGCCCGGCAAATTTTGCGTGAGCACCCGGCGGGGAAGACCTATCGCCACACCCTGCCAGGTGATGACTATACCCTTGTGCTGCGCGACGCCAGCGGCACCGTGCTCTCGATGCCGCCCATCATCAACGCAGCGGGGGTGGGAGAGGTAGAGGCCAGCACCCGCAATTTGTTCATTGATGTCACCGGCATTCTGGCCCAAACGGTGCTAGAGACCGCCAACATTCTGGCCCACAACTTTTTAGACACCGGGGCTGAGGTGCAAACTGTGGAGATTGCCACCCCCCAAGACATTCTGACCACTCCCACCCTAGCCCGTCGCCCGGTGCAGTTTTCGGCCAAGTACCTGAACGAAATTATGGGCACCGCCATTCCAAAAAGCGGCCTGGGCCAGGTGCTCTCCCGTATGGATCTAGAGGTGAGCGGTACCGATGTGGTGCATGTGCCTACCTACCGCACCGACATTTTTAGCCAGGTTGACCTGGCGGGCGATCTGCTCGTAGCTGTAGGGATTGGCACGCTCCAGGCCGAACCCCTGGCGGTCAAATTTCATCTGGGGGAGGCCGATGCCCTACGCCAGGCCATGTTTAAGGTGGGCGATCTGGCCCAGCGTATGGGGCTGATGGAGGTGAAAAGTTTTGTGCTCACCGACCCGGCCATTCTCGATCTGTTTGCGGCCCCCTACGTGCAGACCGGCAATGCCAAAAGCCGCACCTTTAGCGCCACCCGTACAACCTTGCAAGCGGGGCTGCTCGATATTCTGGCCCGCAACATTAACGCGCCCAAACCAATCAATATCTACGAAACCGGGGAAGTGCTGCGGTTCGACGCGACGGATATCCCTAGGGAAAGCCAGCACTGGGGCTTTGCCAGTCTAGATGCCCGCGCCTCGTTTACCACCGCTAAGGCCTACATGCAGACCATGCTCAAAGCCCTGGGGCTGAGCTATGAACTGACGCTTTGCGAGGCCCCATACTATATTCCAGGGCGGGCGGCTACGGTGTTGATTCAGAGTCAACCTGTGGGAGAGTTTGGCGAGATTCATCCCCAGGTGCTGGAGCATTTTTCGTTCCCCGAGCCGGTTTGCGCTGGGGAGTTAGACTGCACGGCAAGCGCGATCGCCGACTCTAGCCTCCGGCCCTAACCCTAGACTTGCCGAATACCATCAGCAGATCCGACCCGTAGAATGCCGCAACTAAATATTACAGTTGCAACCAAAATCGTGACGCGAGCCCTGTAACCCTTGAACGTTGGCTAGTCTGGTCATCATCCCCCCTAGGCAACGCTATGAGCGACTCTTCTATTGACGGCCCAACCCGCGTCTATGCCAAACCGACCGAAGGCCATGTCTCCCTGGGTCGGGGGCTACGGCAGGTGTTGTTTTTAGTGCCCATGGCGATGTTGTTTGCCCTGCTCTTCTTTGGGCTCCCTATTCGTCAGCGTACGGTAGGGCTCACGGCTGGAGCCATTGTCGCGGTGCTGTGGAACGTGGTAGTGAGCGGGGTGCGGGTGGCCGCCCAGTGGGAGCGGGGGGTAATCTTGCAACTGGGCAAAATTCAGGACGTGCGGGGGCCGGGGCTGCTGTACGTGGTGCCGGTGATCGAGTCGGTGCAGTTTATTGACACCCGTACCCTGGTAATCAATATTCCGCGCCAGAAGGTGATTACCCGCGACAACGTGCCCGCCGAGATCGACAGCGCCCTGTTTTTTCAGGTGAGCGACGCCCAAAAAGCGGTGATTTCGATTCAAGACTTTCGCTTTGCGGTGTCGCAGTATGCCCAGGCGGCGCTGCGAGATGTGGTGGGCGGCCTTTCGCTGGACGATCTGCTGTCGGAGCGAGAGCAGATTCAGTCTCAGATTGGGGCCATTGTAGAGGCCCAGGTGCAGGAGTGGGGCATGCACATCGACTCCATTCGTCTGCAAGACATTGAGCTGCCGGAGGATTTGAAGCGGATGATGTCGCGCCAGGCTTCGGCGGAGCGGGAAAAGCGGGCAACGATAACGAAAGCGGATGGCGATCGCCTTGCCGCCCAAAGCCTCGCCGCCGCCGCCCAAATTATGGAAGCCAACCCCATCGCCCTAGAGCTGCGCACTCTGCAAAGCATTGATGGGCTGGGGGCGAGCCCGTCGAATACGGTAATTTTGTTTCCGCTGGAGCTATCCCACGCCCTGGGCAACCTGCGGACTAAACCCGCCGCTGAGGAGTAACCGCCACGCCGATGGGTGCCGTGGTCATAATGGTAAAGATCAATTACGACAGCGAACTCACCATGCGACTACTACACACCATGCTGCGAGTCGGCGACTTGGATCGTTCTCTCAAGTTTTACTGCGACCTGCTGGGCATGCAGCTGCTGCGCAAAAAAGACTACCCCGGCGGCAAGTTTACCCTGGCCTTTGTGGGCTACGGGGAGGAGGCTGACCACACCGTGCTAGAGCTAACCCACAACTGGGGCGTAGAGGCCTACGACCTGGGCACCGCCTACGGCCACATTGCCCTCGGGGTCGATGATATTTACGGGACGTGCGATCGCATCAAAGCCCAGGGCGGCCAGGTGGTGCGCGAGCCCGGCCCGATGAAGCACGGCTCGACGGTGATCGCCTTTGTGCAAGACCCCGACGGCTACAAAGTCGAGCTGATTCAGATGGGCACCTCCGAAGGGCACCGCAAAGCCGCCGAGCCAGAGATGGCGGTCAGCTAAACGCACCTACCCCCTTAAAATGGGGTCAAATCGAGCACCTATACCCGCGAGAATCTGGGGGATCCGCCCCGCCGCCAGAGTCTGGTCGCCTGCGTGAAGATCCCCTAATTTTTGGCAACCAAAGTTTCGGTTGGCCTAAAAGGCATAGTTAACCGTGGCTGTAATCTCAGCGTCGGTATCGCCAGGTTTAAACAACATGCTGGCGTTGAAATCGACTACCACGCTGCGGGTAATGCCCCAGTCGAGCCCGGCGGTAATCATCGGGTCGATGGCGGAGCGACCATCGGCGTTGTAGGCCACCCCGGCCCCGGCGTAGGGGTAAAGGGCTTGGTCGAGGGCATAGTCTACGGAGATGGGCAGCCGCAGTTCGGTGCTGTTGTCAAAGACGAGGGAGGGCCGCACCGAAAGGGTGGTGCGATCGCCCAGTTCGGTAATTTTGGCCTTAGAGTCAATCACAAACGACATGCTGTCGTTGAACCCAGCCCGCACGCCTGCGCCCACGTAGTAGTCAGGGGCTTGCTGGGCCTGGGCTTGGGACGCCACAGCACCCACCACCACGGCAGACAACAGGGCTATATTCAGTTTCATCATCACTCCTCCTCAAGTAACGGGTTTGGCCAAACTATCGGGCATGAATAGTTTGATTTTCAGCCGTTCTGGAGCGCGATCCTGCTAAAAATTGGGTTGATCTGGAAACTTGAGTAAAGGTTATGTGGGGTTTTGCTGACCGCTAGAGGCTGAGGCGGGCGATCGCCATCAGTCGGTAGCCGATGACAATAGAGGAAATCGCCAGGGCAAACGGCAGCAGCACCAATGGCGTCAGCAGAGCGCCATCGCTTAGCACCACAAACAGCATCCCCAGCCCCCCGGTGACCCAGCCCAAATAGCCAATGCGCCCCATGGGCAACAGCAGCAATTTCAGCAGCCCCATCGCCAGCAGCGGCACCGCTAGCCCAGCGGTAAACCCCTGCCAAAAGTAAGGGTCTAGGGCGATCGCCCCCAGCAGAATTTGCCCCAGCACATACAGGCCTAACCCCACAGCCACCAGACCCAGCAGATGTAAAAGTGCTTTCATGACGACCCCAGCCGCAACTAAAAAATTAACTCAACCTGGCTTTAATGTATCGAGAATAGACTCCGAAAAATGCCGTATTTTCTGCCTAGAAGGGCGCGAAGTTTAAGACTACATCGTCATCTGTTTCGTCAATCTATTGGCACACTAGAATAGTCACGTACCTCATTGCCAACCGCGTGCTAGATCTCGCCAAATTATTTCCCTTCCCCCTCGACGATTTTCAGCACCAGGCGGCGGCGGCCCTCGATGCCGATAAGTCGGTGGTGGTGTGTGCCCCTACCGGTTCCGGCAAAACATTAATTGGTGAATACGCCATCTACCGGGCCATGGCCCACGGCAAGCGAGTGTTTTATACCACCCCGCTGAAGGCGCTCTCTAACCAAAAGCTGCGCGATTTTCGCGACCAGTTTGGCTACGAAAATGTGGGTTTGCTGACCGGCGATCTCTCCATCAACCGCGACGCGCCCATCGTGGTGATGACCACTGAAATCTTTCGCAACATGCTCTACGGCACCCGCATTGGCGAAACGGGTACTACGCTGCAGCAGGTCGAGGCCGTAGTGCTCGACGAATGCCACTACATGAACGATCGCCAGCGCGGCACCGTCTGGGAAGAGTCGATCATCTACTGCCCGCCCGAAATTCAGCTCTTGGCCCTCTCCGCCACGGTCGAAAACAGCGGCCAGCTCACCGACTGGCTGCAAAAAGTCCACGGCCCCACCGAGCTAATCTATTCCGACTTTCGCCCGGTGCCGCTGCAATTTCACTACTGCACCGGCAAGCGATTGGTACCGCTGCTCGATGCCTCCCAAAAGGCGGTCAACCCCCAGCTCAAAAAGCAGCGGGCTCCCCAGCGCCAGCCCGGTCGGCGCGGTGGTGGACGGGTGAGTCTGCCCTTCGTCATGGGTCAGCTGCAAGAGCGGGACATGCTGCCCGCCATCTACTTTATTTTTAGCCGCCGGGGCTGCGACAAATCGGTGGATGAGGTCAGTCACCTCTCGCTGGTCACGGACGAGGAAGCCCAGGAACTCAAGCTCCGCATTGATACCTTTCTTGCCCACAACCCCGACGCCGGGCGGGCGGGCCAGGTCGGGCCGCTGTACCGGGGCATTGCCGCCCACCACGCGGGCATTTTGCCCCTGTGGAAAGGGCTGGTGGAAGAACTCTTTCAGGCCGGGCTGATCAAGGTGGTGTTTGCCACCGAAACCCTGGCCGCCGGCATCAACATGCCCGCCCGCACCACGGTGATTGCCAGTTTGTCGAAGCGCACCGACATGGGCCACCGCCTGCTCACCTCCTCAGAATTTTTGCAGATGGCGGGGCGAGCCGGGCGGCGCGGCATGGATCTCCAGGGCCATGTGGTCACGGTCGAAAGCCCCTTTGAGGGCTTCCGAGAGGCGGTGCACCTGGCCACCTCGGGGGCCGATCCGCTGGTCAGTCAGTTCACCCCCGGCTACGGCATGGTGCTCAACCTGCTGCAAACCCACACCCTAGATGAAGCCAAAGACTTAATCGAGCGCAGCTTTGGCCAATATCTAGCCACCCTGCACCTAGTGCCCCAACAGCAGGAAATTGATCGGCTAGAGGGGGCGATCGCCCATCAGCATGCCCAGCTCGCCGCCTTCGACGAAGGCTTACTGGCCGAATACGCCAAACTCAAAGAGCGCCTTAAAGAAGAACGGCGGCTGCTCAAAACCCTTCAGCAGCAGGCGGCCCAGGTGCTGGCCGACGATGTGGGAAAAATGGTGCCCTTTGCGATCGCCGGTACCCTGCTCTCCCTCAAGGGCAAGCACATTCCCGTCAGCGAACCCGTGCCCGCTGTGCTGGTCACTAAGGTACAGGGGTCGGGCCAGTTCCCCTACCTGGTGTGTCTGACCAAAACCAACCTTTGGTGCGTGGTCACCGCTGCCGACGTGGTGGGCCTGCACGCCGATATTCCCCGATTACAGTCGGTCGATACCCTGGCTCCTCCCTCGGAGCTGATGCCCAGTCCTGGTAAGCGCTGTCGGGGCGATGACCACACCGCCGCCATTGTAAATGCTATGGCCACCCCACCTACTCTCGAAATGCTGGCCCCCGAAGTTCAGGAACAGCTCGATCGCATGCGCGAAGTCGAGCACACCCTGGCCAGCCACCCCGCCAGCCAGTGGGAAAACGCCAAGGGGCTGCTCAAGCGCCAAAAGCGGCTGCGCGATTTAGAGGACGAATGGCGCGATCGCAAAGCCAAACTCTTCCAGCACACCGGCCGCTACTGGCAAGAATTTCTCCACATTATGGAGGTGCTCAAGCACTTTGGCGGGCTGGAAGACAACCGCCCTACCGAGCTGGGAGAAATGGCCGCCGCCATTCGCGGCGACAACGAGCTGTGGCTGGCCCTGGCTCTAGAGTCGGGTGAGTTTGACCACCTCGATGCCGCCCAGCTAGCCGCCGCCTGTGCTGCCCTAGTGACCGAAAACTCGCGCCCCGACAGCTGGTGCCGCTATAAACTCTCCGGCACTGTGGAAGAAGCCCTGGGTGGCTTGCACAGCCTGCGCCGCCAGCTCTACCAGCAGCAGCACCGCCGCCACATTGCCGCCCCCATCTGGCTGGAGTATGACCTGGTGGGCATGGTCGAGCAGTGGGCGCTGCAAGTCGACTGGGTCACCCTGTGCAGCAACACCAGCCTCGACGAGGGCGACATCGTTCGCATTCTACGCCGCACCCTTGATGTACTGTCCCAGATTCCCCACGTGCCCTATATCAGCGACACCCTGCGCACCGCCGCCCGCGACGCCAAAGACCTAATGAACCGCTTCCCAGTCAATGAAGAAATTGGTTAGGGCGTCTGCTGTCTCAGGGTAGCCACCACAGGGTAATGGTCAGACCCACCGCGATCGCCCACCTCCACGCTCACCGATTGCAGGTCGGCGGTGTGCCACACGTAGTCAACCCGCTGAAGCGGCCAGGGAACGCTCCCCACTCGCAGGGTATGGCCCCATCCCCACCCGACCTGTTGGAAGCTGTCGGTCAGCAGCGACAGCAGCTCGGCGTGGGTTTGGGAGGTGTCGGTCATGTTGCAGTCGCAGAGGATCACCACCGGGCGATCGCGGGTCTGAACAACCTGCTTCAACAGTTCTACCTCAGCGGCCCGGCGGGCATAGCGATCTTGGGTCTGCCTGACAAATTCACCCAGCGGAAATAGCGGCATATTGTTAGGGGCCAGATGGGCGACGATAACGGTCAGCAGCGTTCCCTCTAGGTCAATCGCAGTTTGCAGGCCGCGTTCAACTGGTGGATTGGGGAGCTGCTCAGAGGCAACGATGGGCAATCGGCTCACCAGGCCGACGGTATGGTAGTTGTCTGACTGATGAAAAACGGTGTACGGGTAGTCAGGCAAAGCCGCTGTTAACGCTGCAATATTCGGCGGGCGTACTTCTTGAAACCCCACAATGTCGGGATCAGCCGATCGAATAGATTGAGCGATCTGGGCATAGTCCTCATTGCTCCACAACAGGTTAAAGCTCATCGCCTTAAAGCCGGGCTGCGGGGCTGAATCGAGCACAGTTCCAGACGGCAAAAACAGCGGGCCAAATAGTCCCACAAATATAGCGATCGGCAGGGCCAGCCCTAGCAGCAGTCCTCGCAGCCGCAGCCCAATACCCAGGGGCAGCAACAGCACAACGGGCAGAAATAAATAAAATGCGATCGTATTCAGCAGCGCCAGCCACCAAAATCGGTCAAAGAAAACAAGCCGTAGCCCAAACCAAAGGGCGATCGCGCCGATATAAAGCCAGCCTAAAAGCCGGGTTGAATAGAGCAAATTGGCCCGAAACCGCTGACGAGACATGGGATGGTTTTGCCTGAAATTGAACTCTGATAATAGTGGCCTCAAGCGCTCTAACAGACAGCGGTTGAAGAACACAATCCTACTCGACCAATGCACCTGCTCTATGGGGGCTGGCCCATTAAGGCAGTGGTTCTAGGGGCAGATAAAGCCCTGGCAATACCGGCATCAGACGAATCGCGGTAGGTTGAAGAGGCCGCTTGTGGCACTGATACTTATCTGCTAACTGAGATGACACAATATACGCTCTACGGCCCGACCATCAGCACCTACGTGCGCACCGTTCGCATGATTTTGGCGGAGACCAACACGCCCTACGACTTTAAAGAGGTCGATATCTTTAGCGATCGCGACCCTGACTACCTGGCCAAGCATCCCTTTGGCAAGGTGCCCACCCTGGAGGTGGATGGCGAAACGCTCTACGAAACCTGCGCCATTGTGGAATATCTCGATGCGGTGGTAGGCAATCGCGCCTTCACCCCCGCCGACTCCCTGGGCCAGGCCCGCATGCGCCAGATCATGTCGATCGTCGATAGCTATCTCTACGCCCCCGCCATCGGCACGATCACCATTCAGCGGCTGATTGTGCCCAGCCAGGGTGGGCAAGCTGACGAGGCGGCTGTTGCCGAGGCGGCGCCAAAGGTCAAAACTGCCCTGGAAGCGATTGAGGCGATCGCCTCTTGTAGTCCCTATCTGCTCGGCCCCACCATTACCCTGGCCGACTTCTATCTCATGCCGGTGATGCTGTACCTGTCGAAGACGCCAGAATTTGCCGCCGTCACCAGCGAAATTCCTCAGCTCAACGCCTGGTGGGCTGAGGTCAGTCATCGTCCCAGCTTCTTGGAGGTGATTTCCTAGAGCTGCATTCCTTTGGAAAACCTTGTAGGGGCGCAGCATGCTGCGCCCCTACAAGGTTCCTTGGGGCTTACCCCCGAAACTCTGAAGCTACGATCATCGAACCAATGCCCAGATCGCTGAAAATTTCCAGCAGCAGGGCGTGGGGCACACGGCCATCGAGAATGTGGGCGGCCCCGACCCCCTGGGCGAGCGATCGCACACAGCAGTTCACCTTCGGGATCATCCCCCCAGACACCACGCCGCTCTCAATCAGCTCCCGCGCCTGCTGAATATCAAGCTTGGGCAGCAGGGTAGAGGGGTCGTGGTAGTCCTCTAAAATGCCCTTGGTGTCGGTGAGCAAAATCAGCTTTTCGGCCCCCAGAGCGGCGGCAATTTCTCCCGCGACGGTGTCGGCGTTGATGTTGTAGGCCTGGCCGGTTTCGTCGCTGGCCACGCTAGACACGATGGGTATATAGCCCGCCTCCACCAGGGTTTTAATAATGCCTGAATTAATGCCGCTGACCTCGCCCACAAAGCCCACATCGGCTGCACCCTGGGGCCGAGCGGTGATCAGGTTGCCGTCTTTGCCGCAGAGGCCCACGGCCTTGCCCCCTTCCTGGTTAATCAGCGACACCAGCTCCTTGTTGACCCGGCCCACCAGCACCATTTCCACCACGTCCATAGTGGGGGCATCGGTAACTCTCAGGCCGTCCTTAAACTGGGGCTCAATGCCCAGCTTGCCCAGCCAAATATTGATTTCAGGGCCGCCGCCGTGCACTACTACCGGGCGAATGCCCACGCAGGCCATGAAGACAATGTCGCGAATGACGCCAGCTTTCAGGCTGCCGTCTTTCATCGCCGCGCCGCCGTACTTCACCACCACCGTGCGGCCCCGAAACTGCTGAATGTAGGGCAACGCCTCGCTGAGAATGCGGACTCGGGCGGCCTCGGCCTCGTGGATGCTGCCCGTTTGCGAAGAAGGAGACTGAACCATGGCGCTACCGATAGGGTTGGCAGAAATTAAGCTGCCAGTAGTGTATCAATTGAGCACGGCAGAATCGGTCTTGGCGCTATCAGTCTGATCGCGAATTCTTTCGGCCACTAGGTCGAGGATGCGGGCGGCGATCGCCCCCACCGCGTCCCCCGCGCCCACCGTCACCCGCACATCGGCCTGGGCGTAGAGATGCTGTCGCTGCGCCAAAAGGGTCGTCAGTTTAGTTTCCCAATCCTGCCCCTGCAATAGCGGACGGCCCGCCTCCCCTGCCAGTCGCCCTTGCAGCACTACGGCTGGCACATCTAGCCACACCACAATACCGTGGTGCAGATAGCTCCAGTTTTGCTGCTGGGTGACAATGCCGCCGCCCGTGGCAATTACTAGGCGACGGTAGGACGACAGCTCCGCCAGCACCTCAGTTTCGAACTGGCGAAAGGCGGTTTCTCCCTGACTGGCAAAAAGATCGGGGATGGACTGCCCGGCGGCGGCTTCTACCACGGCATCGGTATCAAAGAACTGGTAGCCGAGCATCTGAGCTAGGGCCGCGCCCGTGCTGCTTTTGCCAGCGCCCATCATGCCGATGAGATAGAGGTTAATGCCGTTGAGGCGATCGGTCAGGGTCATGGAGGGGAGGGGGTTGGGAGTGGGGGGTGAGGAGGTAGGGAAGGTGAGGGGGTGGGGAAGGTGAGGGAGGTGAGGGAGTTAGGGGGTGAGGGCGTCGTCGGTGTCGTCCCATTCGTCGGTGGATGGGCGGGTTGGGGGGGGGGCGTTGCGATCGCCCCAGGTTTCGACGGCGGCGGCGGCGGCGGCGGCGGTGTAGGGAGGCACTATTACTCGATAGTCGGCATCGACGACGCCGTCTTCGGCGATTTCAGGTTCGCCCAGATCATTGTCATCGTCGTCCTCGTCCCTATCTCGGCTGTAGGCACTGTCATCGGCGGCATAGACGGGGCCTCTGGGATAGGCGGTGTCAGCATACCGGGAGTCTGGGGCATTGCCGTAGATGACGTCATCGGGGGGGGCGTAAATGTTGTCAACCTGGCCGCTCTGGGGGGCTGGGTCGTTCTCATCGCGATAGCTGTAGGAGTACAGCGAACCGTCGCGATACACCCGACGCGGGGCCTGGGAGGCTTCAAAATCGCGGTTGGGGTTACGGCTGGGGTCACTGTCCTGTTCCCAGCCCTGGGTGATGTCATCCAGGTGGTCTTCCACGGGGCTGACTCCGGGGGCGCGGTAGGGGCGATTTTCTAGCTCATCCCAATCGGTGTCGAGTTCTCGTAGTGATTCGTTGACCCGCTGCTGCTGCTTGGCCTGCTGCTTGCTGCTGCTAAACCAGGTGGTGACGCTATCGACTATCCCAGAGGCTGAGGAGGCTGAGGTTGGGGTACTTTCGGGTTTGGGAGCCTGGCTGAGCGATTCCCAGTCGTTCCACTGGGCGGGCGATTTCAGGTTTGTCCAGGCTCGCCAGCTGGGGTCGTCGTCAGCGGGATTATCTCTGCCGGTACTGGGAGAGGCGGGCGATCGCCCCGATCCGCCACTCCTCGATCCGGGGGCGGTGTAGGGCGGTGGCGCGTTGCGCCCAGTCTGGGTGGATGTCGAGCCTGCCCCAGGGCCAGTGGGTTCGTAGAAGGACTGAGGCCGATATTTGTAGGCCTTGGAGCGATCGCCGCCACTGGGGCCAATCGATCCCAGTAGAGCAGTGAGTACCAGCGTTGTCAGCGCCCCCAGGCCCACCGCCCCCGTCAGCCAAATGCCGAGCGGCAAAGCCTGGGTGGTGCCGCCAAAAAAGACCAGGGGTAGCGTCGGGGCCAAGTTTTGCACCCCCAGCAGCAGCACGGCCCCCAACACCAGCAAGACCACAATTAGACGTATGGTAGCCATGGTTAGCCCTATAGCATCGTCCTGCCCATCCTATCGCGACTCGCGAAGGTTAGACGTTAGATAGGTGCCCCTGCCAGCGGTTGAGGGGCACACAGTCGATGTCGAGCTGATCGAGGGCGCGAGCCACCACAAAATCCACTAGGTCGTCGATGGTCTGGGGCTGGTGATACCACGCGGGAATCGCGGGCACAATTCTGGCACCAGCCTCAGCTAGGGCAGTTAGGTTGCGCAGGTGAATCAGGCTGAAGGGCGTTTCGCGCGGCACCACCACCAGCTTGCGGCCTTCCTTGAGCTGCACATCGGCGGCTCGCTCCAGCAGGTCAGAACTCAGACCCGCCGCCAGTCGCCCTACGGTGCTCATGCTGCACGGTATCACCACCATCCCCGCTGCCCGGTACGAGCCGCTGGCAATGGTCGCCCCCACATCCCCCCAGGGATGGCAGCGCAGCTTGCCTGCGGTAGGCACCTCCGCCCGATCGCGCCAAAACTGCTCCTGCTTTTCAGGGTCGAGGGGCATGTGGATGCCCGATTCGGCCTGCCACACCATTTGCGATGCCTTGGAGGCCACTAGATCCACTACACCATCAGCGGTCAGTACGTGTTTGAGGGTGCGCACGGCGTAGATCAGCCCCGATGCTCCGGTGACACCCACAATTAGAGGGCGGGTAGCGGCGAGGGTTTCGGGTGAGGGCATTGTGGGTGTGTGGGTGTGTGGGTGCAGGTGGGAGGTGTGTGGGTGTGTGGGTGCAGGTGGGAATAGGCCAGTGCATAGCTGTCCAAGGCCCCCCGCGACCTGTCCTAATCCTAACGAGCCTGTGGTTTTAGAGCTAATGCCACTGAACCAACTCGCTGTCGCACTCACCGCCCCACCTACTCACCTACCCATCCACCCACTCACTCCCCTACTCACTCTCATCCCGCCCACCATCGCGCCCTTCCTCGCGCTCCTCAATGGGTTCGCCGTTGTCGTCTTCGCTGTAGTTGTTGTCTTCGTCTTCGGGGGCCTGGCTGCCGCCGCCGACGGCGACGAGGTCGATCTGCTGGCGGTAGTAGTCAACGCTCTTGACCTGCACATCGACTTTGTCACCGAGGCGGTACTGCTGACGGTTTTTGCGGCCCACGAGCTTCTGCTGGCGGGCGCGGTACTCGTACCAGTCGTCCTTGAGGGAGCTGACGTGGACGAGGCCTTCGACCAGCAATTCTTCGATTTCGACGAAAAAGCCGTAGGACTGCACGCCGGTAATCAGGCCGTGGAAGACCTCACCCGTGTGCGATCGCATAAACTCCGCTTTCTTCAGCCCCTCCAGGTCTGATTCGGCCTCCTGGGCCAGGCGCTCGCGCTCGGTGAGGTGAATGGCGATGCGGGGCAGGTCATCCTCTAGCTCGTGCTGAATCTCGGGGGGCAGCACGTTCCAGTTGACCTGGCCGTGGCAGGAGCTGTGGCGCAGGTTGGCCGGGTCTTTGGAGCGGGTGGAGCGGCGATCGCGGCCCGACTCAAACACCGCGTGGAGAATGCGGTGGATCAATAAATCCGCATAGCGGCGGGAGGGCGAGGTGAAGTGGGTATAGCCTTCGGTGAGGGCTAGCCCAAAGTGCAGGTCGGCGTGGGTGCTGTAAAACGCGGGCTGAATTGTTTCTAGCAGCAGGTAGGTGAGAATTTTCTCGGCCCCTGAGGCGGCAAACTGCTCCACAAACCGCTGGTAGTCCTTAGGTTGCGGAGCGGCTTCGTCATCGAGGGTGAGCTGAATCTCCATGTTTTCGGCCAGCTTGATCAGCTCCTGCACGTCGCTGGCGTCGGGGGCACGGTGCAGGCGGTAGATGGCGGGCACCCCCAGCGCCTTGAGCTGCTGGGCAATGAGTTGATTGCCCAGCAGCATGCACTCTGTCACAATCTGGCGCGAGGGCAAGCTAGTAGCCGTCACCATCACCCCCAGCAGCCCTTCGTCGTCGTACTGAAACTTGGGCGATCGGTAGTGGGCCAGCGGCTCGCCCGCATCGGCGGGGAAGTCGTATTCGGGCAGGTTCAGCTCAAAGGAACCGCGGTGGAGGCGCTGCCGCTTGATCGCCTGGCTCAGGTAGAGCAGGTTATCCAGCAGGTCGAAGACCGGCTCTAGGGCCTTCAGGGCCTTGGGCTTGATGCCTAAACTCTTGAGCACATCGGAGTTGTCGCGCTCCAAAATTCCCTGGGCTTCCTGGTAGGAGATTTGGTGGTCTACGGCCACCACCGTGGGCTGCACCTCGTACTCCTTTACGGCCCCCGTGTCGTCAAGGGTGACCAGCACCGAGATCGCCAGTCGGTCTTTGCCCGCCAGCAGCGACCCCAGGGGGCCAGACAGGGGCGGCGGCAGCATAGGAATCACCTCGTCACCCAGGTAAACCGAGGTGCCGCGCTTGCAAGCCTCCTGATCAATGGGGGAATGGGCCGGGACGTAGTGGGAAATATCGGCAATGTGAATGCCCAGCCGCCACTGGCCAGCGGCGGTGCGCTCCAGGCTGAGGGCGTCGTCGATTACCTGGGCGTTGGGGCCGTCGATGGCGACGGTGAGGGCCTCGCGCAGGTCAAGGCGGTCTTTGATATCGGCCTTGAGCACGCGGGTGGGCAGATCTTGGGCGGCGCTCAGCACGGCGTCAGAAAACTTGCGGGGCAGGTCGTGCTTGCAGTAGACAATGTCGATGTCGGCGGCGGCTTCGGCGTCGCTGCCGAGAATTTGGGCAACTCGGCCCTGGGGCGGGTGCTGACCCAGGGGGTAGCGCACGATTTCGACGTGGGCCAGCTGATCGACGGCGTCGGCCAGGTCACCGCCGTTGGCTACCAGGGCCAGCTCAAACAGCAGGCGATCGTCGAGGGGTACGGCGCGGTAGTCTTCGGCCTCTTGCTTGACGCGAGCTAGCACTGAGGCATTGGCCCGCTCTAGAATGAGCTGCACTTCGCCCTCGGGGCTGCGGCGGCGGCTGCCCTCTTTAGTGACTTTGACCAGCACGCGATCGCCGTTCCAGGCCGTATTTAGCTGACTCTCGCGCACGTAGATGTCGTCGGCCCCCTCCTCGTCCTGAATGGCAAAGCAAAAGCCCTTGCTCGAGCAGCGCAGCTTGCCCTCAATAACATTTTCCGCCAGCTCGCGGCGGTACTTGCCCCGCTCTTTGACCAGCACCCCAATGCGCTCTAGGGCATCGACAGCAATCTGCAAGTCGCGCTGGCTGGCATCGTCGTTGCAGTGCAGCTTTTTCTCTAGGCCCTTGAGGGTATGGGTTTTATCTTTGGCAAAGCTTGCCAGTAAGGCCGCGATCGAGAGTTCCATGTAGCGACTGATTCCTAAAACTATTCATGACTGGGGTGCCCTGGGCTACGGCGGGCCATCAACCCGTATGAGCGCCAGGGGATGCGGTCTCAGTACGCTGCCTGTGGCAACGAGGCGACGCCGAAACCAGTGCTGGGGGGGGGGTGAAACCGTAGCGGCAACCGGCCTCAATTCGTCTTCCTCAAGGCAAGGTTGCAGACAAGCGCCCTGGCTCTCTCCTCTAGCTATGGTCGAGAGGATAACCGACAGACTGGGTTAGCCAACGCCCAAGTGTAACTGCTACAGCCGCAGATGAACCCGGCAGGAGAACTTAACCCTCACCTCAGGCTCAGCCGCCTACGAGGGGCTAAACCCCTTGAACGATGGGCAGCCGGTTACACCCTACAGTTTCTCAGGAAATGGACCGCTGTCAAATCTTTTTGTCAATGGAAGACAACGTTTTGTAAAGGAGTTGCGAGGTTCAAGGTGTGGGTGCAAGGTCGTGAGCCACCCCTGCCCCCCTACCCCTGACATTTTCCTTCGATCCGTTACGTCCGCTCGCCCGTGACGATGTAGGCCACCCGCTTGCCAATGTTGGTGGCGTGGTCGGCAATCCGCTCCATATAGCGAATGGCCAGCACCAGCAGTACCGTCGGCTCAACCGAACCTACCAAGTTGTGCTGATGGGCCAACAGGGCGTACAGCTCGTCGTAGTCGGCGTCGATGGCGTCGTCTTTTTGCTTAATTTCTAGGCCGCTTTCGGCGTCGAGATCCGAGAGGGCCAGCAGGCACATGGCCACCATCGAGCGGCAGCGATCGAGCATGGTCTGCACCCGGCCCATCAGCGGGTGGATGGGATAGGGGAAGAGTTTAATCGCCACTTCGCCTAGGTCTTCGGCGTAGTCGCCGATGCGCTCTAGGTCGCGCACTAGCTGCATAAAGGCTCCAATGCGCCGCAGATCTTCGGCCTCGGGCTGGGCCTGGAGGGTGAACAGGTGCATGCAATCTACCTCGATCTGGCGGTAGAACTTGTCGATCTGCTTGTCGTGGCGGTGGAGCCGCTGGGCGGCATCGAGGTTGCGATCGCACAATGCCTCCCGAGCCAGCACGCAGGAGTTTTCCACCAGCGCCCCCATGCGCAGCAGATCGCGCTGCACCCGCAGCAGCTGCCGATCGAAGTCACCGCGTACGGGTTGAGTCATATCCATATCAAGCATCACGAAGCAAACCGAAGAAAGGGAGACCGCAGCGATTGTGGCTCTTCAGCCTAGCAGCCCAGCGGGGCTAATTCCACCTCAGGAACCCCAGCGCTGCCCGTTTGGATTCCCGTTAAGCTCTGTAACAGTTAGGCTGGCCGACCTCGCGATCGCTCCCATCTTAGTTAACAATCGGTCTAGACCCAGCGTCTTTGCTTAAGCGTTATTCACTCAGCCTTGAGGAGTATTTTTATGCCCCTTTCAGACACCCAGATTTTCATTGCCCTGGCCCTAGCTCTATTGCCCGGTATTCTGGCATTTCGCCTGTCCACTGAGCTTTATAAATAGGTTAAGTCGGGGCATTATTTTAACGTCCCCCAGGCATAGTTCACGATAACAAAAGACTCCGGCCCATGGGCTGGAGTCTTTTGTTATGAAAGAATAATAATTGAATCAGTCGGCAGGCGCTACAGGCTCATGGCGGGCTCGTTCTTAACCGGCCCCAAAGCACCAGAGTAGATCAGCCCCCGCCGGGTATCGAGGGTGAGAATGCTGCCGTCGCGGATGATTTCGGTGGCGTTTTTGACCCCGACGATCACCGGTACCCCCAGCCGCAGGCCAATCACCGCCGCGTGGCTGGTGAGGCTGTCGTCCTCGGTGACAATGCCACCCGCCCGCCGAATGGCCTCTACAAAGTCGGCGCTGGTGTGGGACACCACCAAAATTTCACCATCGTTAAAGTCGTTGACCTCCAGGCTGTTGTGGGCCACCCGAGCCCGCCCGCTCACCGAGGCTTCACCCACGCCTACGCCGCGCCCCAGCACCGCCGTCACCACGTCTACTTTGATTAAATCGGTAGAACCCGATATCCCTTGTAGCGTCCCCGCCGTCAGTACTACCAGATCGCCGTCGTTGAGCAAGGCCTTTTCTTGGGCAACGCTCATGGCCGCCTGAAAAGTCTGGGTGCTAGAGGGCAAATCTAGTACCAGCAGAGGGCGCACTCCCCACACCAGCTGCAGTTGCCGGGCCACATGGACGTGGGGAGTCACCGCCAGAATTGGCGTCTGGGGACGGTATTTCGAGACATTGCGGGCGGTGGCCCCCGACTTGGTCAGGGTCATAATCGCGGCCGCGTTGAGCTGTGTCGCAATGCGTCCCACCGCCTGGCTAATGGCATTGGGAATCGAGCGGGCACCGCTGTCTTTGCGATCGCCCAGGGTTAGCCCCTCCTGCTCGGTACACACCGCCACCTTGGCCATGGTCGCCACCGCCTCCACCGGAAACTTGCCCACGGCGGTTTCGTTGGAGAGCATCACGGCGTCGGTGCCGTCGAGAATGGCATTGGCAATGTCAGACACCTCGGCTCGGGTGGGGCGGGGGTTCGACACCATGCTGTCGAGCATCTGGGTGGCCGTAATTACCGGAATGCCCAGGGAATTGGACATGGCAATCAGCCGCTTCTGGAGAATCGGCACTTCCTCGGCGGGCAGTTCCACCCCCAAATCGCCCCGAGCCACCATCACCCCGTCGGAGAGGGAGAGAATAGCCTCCATCTGCTCGATCGCCTCGTGCTTTTCGATCTTGACGATTACCGGCACATTCTTGCCAGCAGCATGGATGATTTCCTTGATCTCCAGCACATCCTGAGGATTGCGCACAAAGCTCAGGGCCACCCAGTCAACCCCCTGGTTGAGGCCAAACATCAGGTCTTCGCGGTCTTTGTCGGTCAGCGCCTTGACAGAGAGATAAACCCCCGGAAAGTTGACCCCCTTATTGTTCGACAGGGTGCCACCCACCACCACCCGGCAGTGAAGCTCCTGGGCCTCGAGATCGACCGACTCCACCTGCATCTCGACCTTGCCGTCGTCCAGCAAAATGGTGGCGCCAGCGGGCACCTCCTGGGCCAGCTTGTCGTAGGTGACGCAGGCTCGCTCCTGGGTACCCGGAATGATTTCGCTGGTGAGCACAAACGGGTCGCCCTTGGCCAGCTGGATAGGGCCATGCTCAAACTTACCCAGGCGAATTTTGGGGCCTTGCAGGTCTTGCAGAATGCCCACAGGCTGGTTGAGCTCAAAGGAGATCTGCCGAATCAGGCGAATGCTGCGCTGGTGGTCGTCGTGGCTGCCGTGGGAGAAGTTGAGCCGCAGGGTGGTGGCCCCAGCTTCAATCAGCTCCCGCAGCACGTCGGCGTTCTGGGTCGCAGGGCCGATGGTGGCCACAATTTTGGTGCGGCGAACAGAGTTGCGCAGGCGCATAAACGACCTCTACTGAGAGTAAAACGCTACCGCATCGGGCCAGCAATCAAGCCCGTAGACTAGCAGCCATAAAGCACAGGGATAGTAGCACGAATGCCGATGGGCTTTACGCTTCACCCCAAAACCAGGAAGAATTTCAGCGTTTTTACGGACGATGGGCGGTAGACCACAGGCTAAGGCAGCCAGCTCTCGCCCAGCCCGCTCTAGAGCACGCGATCGAAGGTCAGCGTCCCAGGCCGGTCGTAGCTTTAGGCTATGTCACAAAACTTTATTAATAATGCGTCGTAACGTATACTACCGAAGGCACTGGTGTAGGAGCGATGCATCATGTCGGTGGCAGCTGAAGCCCTGACGGTTCGAAGGACGGTTCCCCCTGAGTTACTCAAAACTGAGGGCGGATTGAGTCTAAATTCTCTCATGTTCATAACTTCCGTGGGGCTGATTAGCCTGTCTACGGTGGGTTATTTTTGCTGGCACTGGGCCGGCTGGTGTGTGTTTTTGATGAACGTGCTGTCTCTGCACCTCTCAGGGACGGTAATCCATGACGCTAGCCACAACTCGGCTCACCGCAACCGCGTGGTGAATGCTTTGCTGGGCCACGGCAGCGCCCTGATCTTAGGGTTCTCATTCCCGGTGTTTACGCGGGTGCACCTGCAACACCACGCCCACGTCAACGACCCTGAGAACGACCCCGATCACTTTGTTTCGACGGGCGGGCCGCTGTGGCTGATTGCAGCACGCTTCTTTTACCACGAGATTTACTTCTTCAAGCGCCGTCTCTGGCGCAACTGGGAGCTGCTGGAGTGGTTTTTGGGGCGCTTTGTGGTGGGGCTGCTGGTGTTTGTCGCCTGGCGGTTCGACTTTTTGGGCTACATCTTTAACTATTGGTTTTCGCCTGCGCTGGTGGTGGGCATTGCCCTGGGGCTGTTTTTTGACTATCTGCCCCATCGACCCTTTAAAGACCGCGATCGCTGGAAGAATGCCCGGGTCTACCCCAGCCCCATTCTCAACCTGCTGATCATGGGTCAAAACTACCACCTGGTGCATCACCTGTGGCCCTCGGTGCCCTGGTACAAGTACAAGCCTACCTACGAGGTAATGCAGCCTTTGCTTGACGAGAAGGGTTCACCTCAATCCCTCGGGCTGCTGCAAATGAAAGACTTCTTCGGCTTTCTGTACGATCTGGTGCTGGGGATTCGGTTTAAGAGTCACTAGGTTGGGTTAGAAGGTTTGCAGGTTTGTAGGTTAGGAGGGGTAAAACGCTTCAACGTGCCAACTTGCTAACCTTCCAACCTGCTACCCTTTAACCCGTAACCACCAGATCGGGCCGCAGATCACGGGCACCGCGCAGGTAGACATGCTGAATTTTGCCGTGGAGGACGGGGAGCTGCACATGCATCAGGATGCGAATGCAGTAGGGTAGGCTGCCCTCGACATGCATGTGCTGCACGTCGAGCAGGGCAACGTTGTCCCACTGAGGGCGCTGACGGGCGATCGCTGCCGGAAACACCGCATCTAAGTCGCGGGTGACGGAGAAGGTGGCGCTAATAATGCAGGCCGGGTCGAGGTGGTTGCGCTCTTCGAGGGCATCCATCAGCTCTGTGACAGCTTCCCGAATGGCCCCCTCGGTATTTTCTGGTACCGTCACCGCTCCTCGAATTGCCCACATTCGCCAGTCCACGCGTTAGCCTCCAAAGGTCATTCTTCAAAGCCCCAAAGCCACCCGTGACCACAGTGAGGACAGAAGTGGGGACAGAGAATTGACTGCATTTTACTGTTTTAATCCTACCAGGGCACTGATCTGTGCCTGCCCCTAGGGATGCCCCTAAGGTCGATAGAGCCACAGGGGGATGCCGCTGGTAGAGCGCTCAAACTCCAGCCACTCTAGCGTTGCGTTGAGGGCGGGTACCGCCAGCGCGGGATAGGCTAGGCCGGGGATGGAGCTGCCCATGCTAGCACTGCTACCGCCGGGCACCAGCCGTCTCAAAAGGGGCTTTTTCTCGTCAAAGGTGATGCACTCGGCCTTGTCGGGGTCGAGACCGGCCAGTTCGGCGGCCCAGCGGCGGGCGTCTTCTTCGCTGCCGAGGCGGTCTACCACGCCCAATTGCAGGGCCTGTTCGCCGGTAAAAATGCGTCCGTCGGCAAAGCTTCGCACGGTCTCTTCGCTGAGGTGACGAGCTTCGGCCACGGTCTTGACGAACTGGCTGTAGCTAACGTCAATCAGCTCTTGCAGAATGCCTTTTTCGGGGTCAGTAAGCTCGCGATCGAAGGCAAGAATGTCTTTGTAGGGGCCAGATTTGATCACCTTGAACGAGACGCCCACCTTGTCGAGCAGGCGCTCCAGGTTGTTGCCCCGCAAAATTACGCCGATGCTGCCAGTGATGGTGCCGGGGTTGGCCACAATGTGGTTGGCCCCCATGCCAATGTAGACCCCGCCCGAGGCGGAGATGTTGCCAAAGCTGGCCACAATCTTGAGCTTGTCTTTGAGCCGCTTGAGGGCGGCATAGATTTCTTGGGAGTCGCCGACAGTGCCGCCGGGGCTGTCGATGCGCAGCAGCAGGGCCGGGAAGCGCTTTTCCTCGATTTCTTTGAGGGCCTCTAGCATCCGCTTACGGGTGGCGGCCCCGATCACGCCGGTCACTTCAATGCGGGCAATGGACTTGCGAGAACGGCGAGAGAACGGCCAAACCATAGGGGTATCAACAACTGTAGGCGGACAAGGGCAAACCGTACATAGCCCCGGCACTGAGCGTGCTAGGGCCAGGGTCTATTGTAGCCAAAACAACACTGTGGCGGGGCGTAGCGCCGTAGCCTGTTAGGGATTGAGCGATCTTGGGGGAGACAGCACCCGACCCCGAACTGCGTTAACATTCCTTAAAAGAAAGCCTTTTTGGCCGCTGCGATGGTCAAAGATTCGCCTTGAAAGGCGATCGCCTCTGGGCCGATTTTCACCTACCGCCCTTCTGCCTCCTCTATGGACTCTTCCCCCACTTCCCCATCGACCACCCGCAACCCCATTGTGCTGATTGCGCCCTTCTTTTTGTGGGGCACGGCCATGGTGGCGATGAAGGGAGCCATGCCCCACACCGCGCCGTTTTTTATGGCGGGTGTGCGGCTGCTGCCTGCGGGCCTGATTGTGCTGCTGGCGGGTTTGGTTTTAGGCCGTCCCCAGGCCATTAGTCGCCGGGGCTGGCTGTGGATAGCGCTCTTTGCTCTGGTGGATGGTGCTCTCTTTCAAGGGTTTCTAGCGGCGGGCCTCCAGCGCACTGGGGCGGGCCTGGGCTCGGTGATGATTGACTCCCAACCCCTGGCGGTGGCGGTGATGGCGCGGGGGCTGTTTGGGGAGTACATCGGTGCCCTCGGCTGGATTGGCCTGCTATGGGGCATTGCGGGAATCAGCTTGCTGGGCCTGCCCGACGAGTGGATTTTTTCGCTCCTTCACGGCGACACCGCCTGGCTGAGCGAGGGTACTGCCCTCAACACCCTCTTGCAGGGGGGCGAATGGCTGATGCTGCTGGCGGCCCTGTCGATGGCCACGGGCACAATTTTGATTCGCTACGTGTGTCGCCATGCGGATCCGGTGGTGGCCACGGGATGGCACATGGTACTGGGGGGCATACCGCTGTCTGTGCTGTCGGCTCTGGGGGAATCGCAGCCCTGGCAGGGGTTGACGGGGCTAGACTGGGGAGCGATCGCCTACTCGACCATCTTTGGCAGCGCCCTGGCCTACGGTATTTTCTTTTTCTTAGCGGCCCAGGGCAACCTCACCAGCCTCAGCGCCCTGACCTTTTTGACCCCGGTGTTTGCCCTGCTGTTTGGCAACCTGTTTTTGGGCGAAACCCTGAGTTCGCTCCAGTGGGTTGGGGTAAGCTTTACCCTGGTCAGCATTTACCTGATTAACCAGCGCGATGCTCTGACTCAGAAGCTGCGCCAGTTAACTTTGGCCTACGAAACGGCACCCTCGGCAGAGAGTACTCCGGTGGAACCGGATTAATTGAGCGGGTGAGGTGAGTGGGTAGGTGGGTAAGTGAAATAACCTGTCCACCCACTCATCTACCCACCTACGCACCCACTCTAGATCGCGCCGCCCTCGGCAGGTTAAGTTACCTTAGGAGCATTGCACCGGGGAACCGTTGCCGCCAGCTATGGGCCGATATGAGATCTAGAAGGGCATCGCCAGGGAGAGGGCTAGGCTACCGCAGAGGCTCTGGGGTTAAAGCTGCTGTCTTGGCTTTGGCTGCGGGATTGTCTGTGACTGGCCTACCTGGGTTCGAATCTGCGATCGCCCCAGCAATCCTAGCTCCAGCGGCGGCCCAGACAGCGGCTCCCGATCCCAACCCTGTGCTGCTGAAGCCTGGGGCTGAGGGCGACGAGGTAATGATGCTCCAGCGGCAGATGCGACTGCTGGGCCTGTACCAGGGGCCGCTGGATGGCCGCTACGTGGGGCCTACTCAGGAGGCGATCGCGGCCTTTCAGACCAGCGCTGGTCTGCCCGCCAACGGCATCCTAGACCAGGCCACCTGGCAGCGCATGAGCACGCCCCAACTGGTTACAGAGAATGCGCTCCCCACAGCAGAAGCGCCGGTGCTGTTCCCTACCGCTGCGGTGCCAGAGACCCCTGAGGTAGCGACGGCTGGCACGCCTTCTCCAGCCGCAGCCCCTACCCCAGCGCCTGCGGTCGAGACCTCTGCACCCGCTGAATCTTCAAATGCTGAGCCTGCTGCATCGGCCACATCCCCTAAACCTGAAAATTTGGAATCGGCTAAATCCTCTGAGACGGAAGCTCCCGATACGGACAATTTCCCTGGTCGCCGCTGGGGGTGGTGGGTGGTGGGCAGTCTGGCGCTGGTCGGCTGTCTAGGGGGATGGCGATTTTTAGGGCGGGGGCGATCCTCATCTCGGGAAGCTTCGCCAGCGCGATCGGCAAAGCATGGAGAACCTGCCTCAGAAATATTACCCGGTTCAGAATCCCAAGCTCATCCCGTAGTCTCAGCAGATGCTCCGAGCGATTTCCCCATTCCCAGTAACTCAGCAGCGCCTACAGACACCTCGCCATTCCCTGAACCGCTGCGGTCCTCAGTTCCCCCCGATACAGCTGACCTGCCGCTAGAAGCGACCACCCGCCTCAGTTCTGGGGATATTGTGGATTCGTTAGTTCACGAATTGGCTAGCCGCGATGGTGCGGTACGTCGCCACGCCATTTGGGAGCTGGGTCAGCGGGGTCATTCCGACGCCATTCAGCCTCTCATTGACGGGCTCTTGGAGGCAGATTCCCAGGAAAAGAGCCTGATTCTTGCAGCCCTGGCCGAGATTAGCAGCCGCAGCCTTAAGCCCATGCACCGCGCTCTAGCCCTCGGACTGCAAGACCCCAGCCCGGAAGTGCGCAAAAACGCCATTCGCGACCTCAGCCGGGTCTACGATACGGTGGTGCAACTTAGCCACATGCTGGCCCACGCCACCCAAGACCCCGACCCCAGCGTGCAAGAAACCGCCCAGTGGGCACTCAGCCAGCTCAACCGCATTCCGGCAGCGGCCTACCCAGCACTGCCCCCCGAGGCTAACTCCCCCTACGACAGCAATAGCCATCGCCTCCCCCCCAGCTAACTTACTTCCCCCCTTCACTCCCCCTCCCTCCCCATCTCCCCACCCCCCAATCCAAAACTCAAAACTCAAAACTCTCCTACTCACCCTCTCCCATGCCCATGCCCCGCCGCCTGCTGTTCATCTCAACTCCCGTGGGGCCGCTGGGGTCTGGCCTCGGGGGCGGCGTCGAACTCACCCTGCTCAACCTGGCCCAGGGCCTGGGCGATCGCGGCCACCAGATCACCGTGCTGGCTCCCGAGGGGTCGAGCTTAGGGGATGCTGCCATCGTGACGGTGCCGGGGCAGTTACAGCCTACAGCCCACACCCAGGGACGCAGTGCGCCAGTTATCATTCCCGCAGACAGTGCGCTGGGGGCGATGTGGCGCTACGCCCAGCAGCACCAGAAGCAGTATGACCTGATCGTGAATCTGGCCTACGACTGGCTGCCCTTTTATTTGACCGAGTTTTTCAGTACCCCAGTGGCCCACTTCGTCACCATGGGCTCCCTGAGCGATGCCATGGATGAGGCGATTGGCCAGGTGGCTCAGCAGTTTCCCGGTCGGCTGGGGGCCTACACCCGCACCCAGGCTGAGACCTTTGAGGTAGCCAACGCCTTTGAAATTCTCAGCAGCGCCATCGATTTAGAACTTTACGACTTTTGCCCTAGCCCCGGTGATGCCCTGGCCTGGATGGGGCGCATCTCTCCCGAGAAGGGGCTAGAGGATGCGCTAGAAGCCGCCGCGATCGCCCAGGCTCCCCTCAAGATTTTGGGCAATCTGGAAGATGCCAACTACTGGCAGACCCTCTGCGATCGCTTTCCCCACGCCGCCAATTGCTACCTGGGTTTCTTGCCCACCGCCGAGCTTCAACGGGTGCTGCGCCAGTGCCGTGCCCTGGTGATGACCCCGCGCTGGGTCGAGGCCTTTGGCAATGTGGCGATCGAAGCCCTAGCCTGCGGCGTGCCGGTGATTGCCTACGCCCGGGGTGGCCCCGCTGAGATTGTGCAGCCGGGCAAAACAGGCTGGCTGGTGCCGCCCGATGATGTGCAGGGGCTGGTGGATGCGATCGCCAATATCGATCAGCTTGATCGCCACGCCTGCCGCCAGCAAGCAGAAGCCGAGTATTCCCTAGACGCGCTGGCTGCCAGGTTTGAGCAATGGTTTGAGACCATCATCACCTCAGCTCACTGAGCCTGGGCTACAGGGCGCTGGCGCAGCTTTTCTAACCGCTGGAAGTCATGGTGCAGCGCCTGGCGCAGGGAGCGGTTTTGAGGGTCAACCCGGCGGGCCTTTTTCAGGCAGGCTTCGGCTTTCTGGGGATTGCCCTGGTTGAGCAGCTCATGGCCCCAGCGGTAATAGGTAATCGCGTGCCACTGGCGAATCTCTGGATCCTCTGGGAAGCGCTGGGCTAAGCCTTCCACCAGCGCCACCGCTCGGGGAAACCGCTGCTCCTGAAACAGCCCCCGCAGCTGCTTAAAGCTGCTTACTTTCAGTTGTTGATCGGCCTCAGAGCCACCGGGAGTAGGGCTAACCGTGAGTTCTACCTCTGCCGCCGCTGGGCTGGGAGAAGGTTGGGCAGGGGCTGTCCGGGCAGGGACGGTAGGCGTCGGAGCGGGAGATGGCGTCGCCCGCACTGGGGCAGCGGCCTTCTGAGCCTTGAGCAATTCTGGAGGCAGTGCGTTGACCAGGGCCTGGTAGGCCTGGGTCACTTGAATAAATTTTTCCTTCGCCAGCTGGTCGCCGGGGTTGGTATCGGGGTGGTAGAGCCGGGCCAAGTTGCGATAGGCCAGCTTGACATCGCCAAAGCTGGCCCCGGTTCTCAGCCCTAGTATGCGGTAGTAGTGCGCCAGCGCCATGATTCGCAAACTCAGCAGAATGAGGTACGTGTGCTGGCCCTATTCTGCCAACTGTCGGCAAAAATGGCGCAGCCAATTACACCGTTGCGGGTACAGGAGAAGCCAACTCCTGGGTGCGCTCTTCGATGACGCGATCGATCAGGCCGTAGGCGACGGCCTCTTCTGCCGACATAAAGTAGTCGCGATCGGTGTCTTTTTGGATCTGCTCGATGGAGCGACCGGTGTGGCGGGCCATCATTTCGTTGAGTTCTTGGCGAACCCGCAGAATCTCTTTGGCCTCAATGGCAATGTCGCTGGCCTGGAGCCGCTGCCGCCCGGTGCCGCCCATGGGCTGGTGAATCATGATTCGCGAGTGGGGCAGGGCGACCCGCTTGCCGTTGCTGCCCGCAGCCAGCAAAAACGCCCCCATGGAGGCGGCCAGACCGAGACAGATGGTAACCACGTCAGACTTGATGTACTGCATGGTGTCATAGATGGCCATCCCCGCCGTCACCGACCCGCCGGGGGAGTTGATGTAGAGGTAAATGGGCTTGGTGTTGTCGTCGGAGTCAAGGTACAGCATGGCAGCCACAATCGAGTTGGCCAGCGTGTCGGTAACCTCTTGCCCCAGGAAAATAATGCGCTCCTGGTTCAGTCGGGTGTAGATATCGACCCACTGGGAGTACTGGCTACCGGGCAAACGATAGGGAACCTTGGGAGTGCCGATGGGCATAGTGCTCTTTCAACCTAAAAACAAAACAACGGACGTGGAATAGTCAAAACCGGGTTTGAGGGGCGATTCCCCTCTGGGGAGGCTGCGCCATCGCCCTTCGAGGTGCAGGGCGGCCTAAATTCCGGCACCAGCGGGCACCGGCAGCTCTTTGCGGCTCGACAGCACCCGGTCGATGATGCCGTATTCCTTCGCTTCTTCGGGGTTCATGTAGAACATCCGATCAGAGTCGCGCAGCACCTGTTCCAGGGTTTTGCCGGTGCTCTTAGCCAAAATGCTCATCATCGAGCGTTTGTTGTCGAGCACTTCTTTAGCCCGAATTTCGATGTCGGTGGCCTGGCCTTGGGCACCGCTGCGGGGCTGATTGAGCACAATGCGGGCGTGGGGCAGGCTGGCCCGATAGCCCTTAGTGCCCGCCGCCAAAATCACCGCCGCCGACCCCATGGCCTGACCAATGCAGATAGTGTGCACCGGGGGCTTGATGTAGTTCATGGTGTCGCAGATGGCAAAGGCTTCGGTGTCGTAGCCAATCATGTTGCCGTCGTACCAGGAGGTGCCGGTGGAGTTGATATAAAAGAAAATGGGCTTGTCGGGGTCGTCAAACTGCAAAAACAACAGCTGGGCGATGATTAGCTCGGTAACATCAATGCCCACCTGCTGCTTAATGTCATCCCCTGAGAACAGGGGCAGGCCCAGATAGACAATCCGCTCCTTGAGCAGCAAGGAGGGCAAATCTGGGGGCGGCGTACGGTACGTCGCATCGCCATACGGTGCCTGCACGGCTTTAATCTCTAAACTCATAGACCGAAGACGCCCAAATACGCGTTTTTAACAGTGTAACGCGGGATAGAGCTGGGTTCTATGCCACCCCCAAGACGGATATCCCCACCTGGGTCTCTATCAAAAGAGGCTCAGATTTACGTCCTGCTGTAGATGCTGTGCCGTTGGGCTTAACTCTAGAGTAGGAGAGGATTAGCGTTAAGGAATTTACACCATGTCTATCGAAGATCGCGTTAAGGCCACAGCTCAAAATATTGAAGGCAAAGTGCAGGCCGCTGCGGCTGAACTGACGGGTGATACCCGAGGCAAAGCCGAAGGTGAAACCAAGCAGGCCCAGGCCAAAGCAACCCATGCTAAGGAAGATGTTAAAGACGCGCTGAAAAACGCTATCCACTAAGCATTACAGCCTACCGTTTGAACCCTATTAGTGACCCGCCGGGGCAGCCACTGGCTGCCCCTTTTTGTTGGACAGCCATCCGGGGTTGTAGTAATGAAGGCGTAAAGATGCTGGGGAACTGTGGTTGCTGGCAAAGTTGCCGGATAAATTTCAGTTTGGGAGCCAAAGTGGGTTCTCTAAACCAGAGGAGATTCCCTATTTACCGTTGGGATGCACCGCGACTATGTTTTCCATTTTTATACTTACCCATAACGAAGAGCGGGATATTGCGGCCTGCATTGAGTCGGCCCTGCTGTCAGACGATGTGATTGTGGTGGACTCGTGCAGCAGCGATCGCACCAAAACCATCGCCACCCAATACCCCGTGCGCTTCATCGAGCATCCCTTCGCTAGCCACGGCCAGCAGCGCACCTGGATGCTGGAGCACGTGCCCTACCGCTACGACTGGGCCTACATTCTTGAAGCCGACGAGCGCATGACGCCAGAGCTATTTGCTGAATGTTTGGATGTGATTGCTAACGGTGATCAAGTGGGCTACTACGTGGCCGAGCGGGTTATGTTCATGGGCCGCTGGATTCGCCGCAGCACCCAGTTCCCCCGCTACCAGCTGCGGCTGCTGCAACGGGGCAAAGTGTGGTTCGACGACTACGGCCACACCGAGCGCGAGATCGTAGACGGCCCCACCGGCTTTTTGCAGGAAACTTACCCCCACTACACCTGTAGCAAGGGCCTCAGCCGCTGGATTGAGAAGCACAACCGCTATTCCACCGACGAGGCCGCCGAAACCCTGCGGCAGTTGCAGGAGGGGAGCGTTGACTGGCAGGCTATGGTTTGGGGCAAATCGGAAGTCGAGCGACGGCGAGCGCTGAAAGATCTCTCGCTGCGACTGCCCATGCGCCCTCTGACCCGGTGGCTCTACATGATGTTTATCCTCGGCGGCTGGCGCGATGGCCGAGCCGGGCTAGCCTGGTGCACCCTCCAGGCATTCTATGAATATTTAATTGTGCTCAAGGCGCGGGAATTGATGCATCCCGAATATCTGACGGGAGTACAGCCAAGCGTCGAAAAAGCTGGTGTTCTCCCCGTCTCCAAGGAAATTTCAGCACCGTCAGGTGTTGTGATGCCGCCAATGCAGTAAGGGACTTGGAGTTTCGAGCAAAGTGAGTTTACTAAACTAAGGCTTTGGCATAGTGATACTTACGTTGAAGCCAGTTCTGGTATCAAAAGCCCCTTGAGGTCTAAATTCTTCAAGTCCACCTTGGCAGAGGCAAGGTCAATTTCAAGGCCTACAACGCCGCCAGCCTCATCAAAATCAACCACAACATCAGGGGCAATTTCTTCAGATTCTACGCTGGGGGAATCATTAAGGCGAATCGAAAGAGTGTCGGTTTCTGGGAAGTACTGAATTTTCAAGGTTCTAGGCCCCTTTGTAAGCGAGAGCGAAAGTTGCGGTCAAAGTAAGCGTTGTGCAAAGTCTCACCGTCTTCTAAGACGATGACTCTGAGAACGCGATCGCCATACTCTGGAATGATAGCCCAGGCACTTGTGCGTCCATTGGGCTGAACTACTGTTTTGATTGGGTTCCGCAGGACAAGAACGCACCATTCGCGCCGGATTTCGGGTCTTTCTAGCAGCTTTTGCTCAAAATAGGCTGTCGTTTTCAACTCAAGTTCTTGGCTTTTCTATACAAAGTGGCCTCCTACTGGCTCAGAATAAACCGCTGAATATATGTTTCAGCATAGGTTTTACTTGCCTGCCCATCCCTCACTCACCAAACGCTATCGTAGAAAAATGAGTGAATATCGGGTAAAACGGGTTCCGGCTCCCCCCAAAAAAGCCTCGTGGCGCAATCTGGGCCAGTCGTTGGGAATGTATCGCTACGGGCAGCGCGCCATTCAGCTGGTATGGCAGACCGACTGGCGGCTGACAGTGGTGTTGGGGCTACTGACGTTGGTGGCGGGCCTACTGCCAGCGGCGATCGCCTACGTCGGCAAGTTGATTGTCGATGGCGTGGTCAAGGCGGCCCAGTCTGGGTTAGCGATCGATCGCCAGGCCGCACTAATGTACTTGGCACTAGAAGCCGTATTGGTGGCAGGCCTAGCGGGGGCGCGGCAGGGCTTAACCCTGTGCCAATCGCTGCTGCGGGTGCTGCTGGGGCAGCGGGTCAACGTGATGATTTTAGAAAAGGCCCAGACCCTGCCGCTGACCTACTTCGAAGATTCTGAGTTTTACGACAAAATGACCCAGGCCCGGCGCGAGGCCTCGTCGCGGCCCTTGAGCATGGTGAACCGCACCTTTGGCGTGGTTCAAGACCTGCTGTCGCTGCTTACCTTTGGGGGATTGCTGCTGCAATTTTCGGGCTGGGCGGTGGCGCTGCTGGCGATCGCCACCCTGCCCGCCTTCATCGCTGAAACCCAGTTCGCCGGGGAAGCCTTTCGCCTGTTTAAGTGGCGATCGCCCGAAACCCGCCAGCAAATTTATCTAGAGGCGCTGCTGGCGCGGGAGGATTTTGCCAAGGAGGTGAAGCTGTTTGGCCTGGGGCCACTGCTGCTGGCGCGTTACCAGGACATTTTTCAGCGCTTATATAAAGAGGACCGCAGCCTGACGGTGCGCCGCAGCGGCTGGAGCTATGGACTGGGCCTGCTGAGCACCGTATCGTTTTACCTGGCCTACTGCTGGATTGTGCTAGAGGCGATCGCAGGCCGCATTTCTCTGGGCGAGCTGACTATGTACCTGACGGTGTTTCGTCAGGGGCAGACTACGTTTGCCAGCACCCTGACGGCGATCGGCGGCATGTATGAAGACGGGCTCTATCTGGCCAACCTCTACGAATTTTTAGAACAGCCGGTGCCTGAGGATATGGGCACCGCCAATCGTGGCCTTGACTCCAGCGATGGACTGCGGTTTGAGAATGTGTCGTTTACTTATCCGGGCAGCGAGCGGTTGGCGTTAGAGAACGTCTCGTTTCACCTGAAGCCGGGGGAAAAGATGGCGATCGTGGGCGAAAACGGCTCGGGCAAAACGACGCTGATCAAGTTGCTCACCCGGCTTTATACACCGTCTCAGGGCCGCATTCTGCTGGATGGCCGCGACCTGCAAGAGTGGGATGCCGACGTGGTGCAGCAGCGCATTGGCGTGATTTTTCAAGACTTTGTGCGCTACCAGTTTAAGGTGGGCGAAAATATCGGTGTCGGCGATGTCACCGACTTTGAGGATGCCCAGCGTTGGAAAGTCGCTGCCGTGAAAGGCACCGCCACCGAGTTCATTGAGGATCTGCCGGAGGGCTTCAACACCCAGCTGGGGAAATGGTTCTTTGGCGGGCAGGAGCTGTCGGGCGGGCAGTGGCAAAAGATTGCGCTCTCCCGCGCCTTTATGCGCACCGATGCTGACATTCTGGTGCTGGATGAGCCGACATCGGCGATGGATGCCGAGGCGGAAACTCGCCTGTTTGAGCAGTTTCGCGAAGCCACCCAGGATCAGATGGCGATTTTGATTTCTCACCGCTTTTCGACGGTGCGGCGGGCCGACAACATCATTGTGCTGGCCCAGGGCAAGCTGATCGAGCAGGGCAGCCATGAGGAGCTGCTGCGTCAGGATGGTCGCTACGCCCGCCTTTTCACTATGCAAGCGGCGGGGTATTTGTAAGCAAACAGATTGAACCCTATTCGCATTTCAGCCCCAGAATTTTGCTGTTATGGCCACATCTAGCCAACAAGATGCTCAAGGAATTATGGACACGCTGGCGTTCATGCCCTTCGAGCAATGTCAGCCCATCAGCCGTGACTTCGCCAGCTATCCCGCTCGTCCAGGCTGTATGCTGTTAGACACCGATCTCACGGTCTGCTCTACATCGGCAAAACCAAGAGCCTGCGCGGTCGATTTAACGGCGGGCACAAAGCCTTTCTCTGGGCGTGGCTCGACAAGTACGACGACTCAAATATTCGCATAGCTATCTATCCGCTCTCGGCCTGGAATACCCCTGCGCTACTATCAGAACTAGAAGCCATCATTCTGAGAGCAACTGAGCCGCCCTACAACGTTCAAATTCCACCGGAAGGCTAGGCCATGCAATCTAAGACTCTAGAACAACTCTCCGCCGCCGATGCTGAGGCTATTCTAAGCCACTTGCCTGAGCGTATTCGGGCAGCTCTCATCGCTCGTGCTGCCGAGATCGAGTATCCCGTAGAAGCGGTGGTTGAAATGGCCATAGCTAGCTTTCTCGACAGCGAGGCCTTGGGCTTTGCCGACTGCAAACCCGGACGCGGGCAGTAAGCGCAAGGAACTGCTGCGGATGGCCGCTACGCCCGCCTATTTACCATGCAGGCGGCAGGGTATTTGTGAGTTCTGGCCTGGTTAAAGCGTTCTATGGCAATGGCATTGTCTATTGATGCGATCGCAAATCGAGCTGCTGCAATAGCATTGCCAGCGATTCCTTCGGATAGCTTCGCTAACGCATTGCCAATACCACCCGCTGCATTGCCAAGTCACGCCCCCGCCTTGGCATAACCAGAGCCCGACATTGATGATCGCACTGTGGTTATAGCGTTGCCGCTGCCTGCATTGGCATTACCAGCGGGGGCATTGAGATATCCATTGGGCGCATTGCGATCAGAAGTGGGGGAGGGGGCAATCGCCCTAGGCGAGGCTTCGCCAACGCGCTCCTCACTCATCCATTGCGCCGCACCGCAACCCAACCATCAAGCATTTCCCCTGCCGCAGAGACCGGGTTTCTTCTGTGGGTAGACGAAAGGATAACGCCACCACCCCAGAGACCCGGCGTCTAAATCTAGATTTTCGCCGAAAGATTACCGAAATTCTGGCTGAGCGCTTGTAGGGTTAGGTAAAATCCTCTCAACGTTGCGTAGCGCAAAGCCTTACTGCTGCCAACCTTGTAACTTCATCCCCACACCCAAAATCTAAAACCCAAAATCTAAAATTGCCTCGCCCTATGCAAAGGCTCACCGCCAAAGAACTACAGCGCCGCTACCGCGCCGGAGAGCGCAACTTTGCCGAAGTAGACCTCAGCGGCGAATCGCTGCGCGGCATGAATCTGAAGGGTATTAATCTAGCCAAGGCCAACCTCAGCTGCACTGACATTCGCAGCACTAACTTTGCTGAGGCAAATTTGGAAAGCACTCAGTTTATAGGGGCTCAAGCCGGTACCCAACGCCGCTGGTTGGTGCCTCAATTGCTCATTGCTGTTGCGCTAACTATTACTGCAAGCCTGTTGGTCAATGTACTTTGGCTTACTTTTGCCTCATGCTTTGTTAGTCCTTCCGGAAAAACCACTGGTTCTGTAACCGGAGACACTATGTTTGGCGTTTTAGGGATTGTGATTTCCCTAAGCTTTTGGGGTTTGATTTATGCCAAAGGTGTTTTAAAGGCGTTAGGAGCAGCGCTAGGAGCTTTCATTGTCACTTTTCTTGCCGCTTTCGTTGGCGCTTTTGTCGGATCTGCAAACGTTGCTGGAGATTTTGCTGTCGATGTCACTGTCGATTTTGCTTTTGCTATCGCTAGTGCTGTCGCTTTTGCTATTGAGGTCGTTTTTTCTGCCGTTTTTTCTGCCGTTGTTGTTGGTCTTGTTTTCTTTTCTGCTGTTACCAGTGGCTATGAACCCTCAGTTATCGCTATAGCATGTATTGGCAGCCTTTCAGGCATTGTGGTGAGTTTTGTGATAGCTAGACGTGCTCTTTTAGGGGATCGTAGAGATAGTTTTATTCGCAATATATCGATTTGGTTGAGATCATGGGGCGGCACTAGTTTTTTAGGGTCAAACTTAACTGATGCCTCCTTTCAAGAGGCCATTCTCAAGAGCACTCTCCTGTATGAAGTCGATTTGATCAGAACTAATTTTCACCTTTCCAAAAAAGTCAATCTATCTCGTTTAGGTAAAACCATTCTGGCCAACTTTCCTGTGCGAAACCTGCTCTTCACGTTGCGCGGTAGTGGCAAAACCTACATCGGACTCAATCTCAAAGGCGCATACCTAGTTGGCGCTGACCTCGCCGATGCCGACCTCACCGAAGCCGATTTAAGCCAAGCGACCCTAGAAGGCGCAACCTTGGCGCGGGCAAACCTTTCCAAAACTCAAGCGCTCGGCACCAACTTTCATCAAACTATTCTCACCGGGGTTACCCTAGAGGCGTGGAATATCGACAGCACCACCAATCTTGATGGAGCCATCTGCGATTACGTTTATTTACTGCGCGACCACCAAGAGCGTCGCCCAAGCAGCGGCAGCTTTGCTTCCGGCGAGTTCAGCAAACTCTTTCAAGAAGTGCTCGACACCATCGATCTTATCTTTCAAAACGGCGTCGATTGGAAAGCCTTTGTGCGCACCTTCAATGATGTCCAAGAACAGTATGACAACGCTGATTTAGGTGTGCAGGCTATCGAAAACAAAGGCGATGGCGTGGTTGTCGTCAAGCTCCACACCGCACCAGATGCCGATAAACCCGCCATTCACCAATCGTTCACCGAAATCTATCAATTAGCGTTGCAAGAAGCCGAAGCCCGCTACAAAGCTCAGCTCGACGCCAAAGATGACCAAATTGCCGATTATCGCCAGCAGAGCGCCAACATGCAAGAAGTGGTCAAGCTGCTGGCCCAGCGCCCGATTAACGTAGATGTCAAAGCCACCGCAGAAAGCAAAGCCATGCAAGGAAACGACAACAGCCAAAAGATTAGCTTTGGCGGCGATGCCACTGGCAACGTCTTCCAGGCTGGGCAGGGCAACACCGCTGAGCTTCAGCAAGTCACCCTACCCCCGCCCGATCGCGTCAACATCCAAACCGAGTTAGCCGCCCTGCAAGCCATTCTCGCGGGTCTCAATGACCCCGTCACCACCGGCATTGCCGCCAAACTCGACGCCGAAGCCGCCAAGCCCGCGCCCGACAAAAGCGTCGTCGCCACCACCCTCGAAACCGGGCTCACCTACGCCCGCAACCTGCAAGGCTTTGCCGAGGCCATTGATAAACTGCGCCCCCACGTGCAAAACACCGCAGGCTGGCTCGGCGAGCACGGCACCAAACTGCTGCCTTTGGTAGGGCTAGTACTCTAGGCGCTGCTGTCCACCAACTTAAAAGCAGCGCCATCAATGGGCTGTTGTACCAGGCCAAGCACCAGGGGCGCGATCGCATCCTTGGCGGATCAGGTTAACCCAAGTCTTGCTCACCTTATCCCCGGTTGGCCACCGAGCTGCGCTGGCTGAGAATGGCCTGGTAGGCCTGCTCCCAGTGGTGGGTCGCAATGCGAATTTGGCTGGGGTCGGCCAGGCCCTGGGTGCGGTATTCGCGAATGGCTTCGAGGGCCGCCTGGTTGCTGAGCAGGGCCAGGTCGGCACCGTTCCAGCCATCGGTGCGGGTGGCCCAGTCGTTGAGATCGACGGCGACCAGGGGGCGATCGCCGTTGTGCACCTGTAAAATCGCCAGTCTGCCCGCCGCGTCGGGCAAGCCAATTTCGAGCTGGAGATCGATGCGGCCTGCCCGCAAAATGGCGGGGTCGAGAGCGCTGGGGCGGTTGGTCGCCCCAATCAGCAGCACGTTGGTGCAGCCCTGGAGGCCATCTAGTTCAGTGAGCAGCTGGCCAACGACGCGATCGCTCACCCCAGAATCTCCCTGATACTGGCCACGGGCGGGCACCAGAGTATCAATTTCGTCAATAAACACCACGCAGGGCGCGGCCTGGCGAGCCTTGGCAAAGAGTTCGCGCACCGCCTGCTCAGCGGCACCGACCCAGCGGCTCAGCAGCTCAGGGCCATTGACGGCTATAAAGTTGGCCCGAGCCTGGGCAGCTACAGCCTTGGCCAGCAGGGTTTTGCCCGTGCCGGGAGGCCCCCACAGCAGCAGCCCGCGCGGCGCTTTGGCCCCCGTTTGGGCATAGAGTTCGGGGTAGAGCAGCGCCCCCTCAACCGATTCTTGCAGGATCTGCTTGATGGAGTCTAAGCCGCCGATGTCCTCCCAGGCAATCGCGGGCGACTCCACCTCCACCGATCGCAGCACCGAGGGCTTGATCTCTTTAATGGCCTGGAGAAAGTCGTCGTGCACCAGGGTCATGGTGTCGGGGACGGGGCCGCTGAGGTTGGGCACCTGGCGGCGCAGGGCAAAGTAGGCCGCTTTTTGGCAGAGGGCTTTGAGGTCGGCCCCCACCAGCCCGACGGCCAGATCCGCGATCGCCTCTAAATCCACGCCATCCAGCGGCATGGTGCGGGTTTGAATGCGCAGAATCTCGCACCGACCCTGGCGATCGGGCACCCGAAACTGCACCTCGCGATCGAAGCGGCCGGGGCGGCGCAGGGCGGGGTCGATGTGGTCGGGCCGGTTGGTGGCGGCGAGCACGATCACGCCCTTGGTCTGGGCAAAACCATCCATTAGGCCCAGCAGGGTGGCGACTAGGCGTTTTTCGACTTCGCCTTCAACCTTGCTGCGATCGGGGGCCAGGCTGTCGATTTCGTCAATAAACACCAGGCAGGGGGCAGCTTTTTTGGCCTTCTCAAAAATGGCCCGCAGGCGCTGCTCGGCCTCGCCGTAGTATTTGCCCATTACCTCGGGGCCGACGATGGCAATGTAGTTGACCCCTAGGTCTTCGGCCAGGGAGCGGGCGGTGAGGGTTTTGCCCGTGCCGGGGGGGCCCACCAGCAGCACGCCGCGGGTGGGCTCTAGCCCCAGTTTGGCCAGCACGTCGGGGCGCTTGAGCGGCATTTCCACCAGTTCGCGCAGCTCTTGCAGGGTGGCGGAGAGGCCGCCGACGTCGCCCATGGTGGGGTGGTGCGGGGCCGATCCCTGAGCGGAGTCGAAGGGGGAAGATGGGGAGGGTGGAGAGGAACCTTCGCTGGTGGGGGGTGGGGTGATGATGACTTCTTCGACGGCAGGGTCGTTTATGGGGGCGCTACCTCCGGCGGGGCGGTTCATGCGGCTGACGCCGATGTCGGGGATGTTGCCCTGGCGGGGAATGCTGCCCATGCTGCGGGCGTTGATCTGCACGTTGGTTTTTAGCTCGCCGCTTTCGGCTTTTTCCTCTAGCGTTTTAGCCAGTTCGAGCAGTTGTTCAAAGCCTTTAAAGAAGTCATTCATGGGCGTTACTCTTCACAGGTTGGGGCTGACAGCGAGGGGATGGGTGCCGCTTAGCATTCCCCAGGCCTAGGGTTCACTAGCGATCGGCAAAACCGCTTGCCCCTAACCCAGTCGTCATAAAAGTTGAGAAACACCATCGAGGAATCGGGCTGCCCTAGAGGCTGAGGGCGCTGTAGCCGCCCAAAAACACCAGCCACACCATCACCACCAGCCAGTGCATGGCCGCCACCACCCACCACGAGCCCGACTTCCAGTAGACGATGGTGCAGATTAGCCCCAGCAGCGCCGCCGACAGCAAAAACACCGGGTTGCTAAAGGTGGCAAAGGCCACAGGGTAAAGGGTCATAGCGTTGAGGGGATGCATGACGACAAACAGCCCCAGCATGGGCAGGCCCAACCGCCAGCGGCGGCGATCGCTCATGATCTCCGTCGGGTGGGGCAGCAGCAGCACCCGCCAAAACCCCTCTTCGAGCAGGGCGGGCACCAGCAGCACCCGCGCCGCCAGCAGCAGCCCGTCGCCCCAGGTAATATCGGCCAGGGTGGGGGCCAAAAAATGGCTGCGCAGCCCTAGGGGAATAGTAACGAGGCCCAGGGCCACCGTTAGCCCTGCCGCTAGCGCCCAGTCTTGGGCTGGGGGCCAAGTGGTGGCCGCCTGCCGCAACCGATGCAGGGTGAGCCGAAGGGCGATGTAGGCGTGAAGGCGAAGGTATCGCAATGGAACACATGCAGTAGCGGCAGCAGGCGGTGGCGGCCCCCTGGCCCAGTCGGCGGCCTGAGCAGGGTGTAGGCCTTTTACCAAATCCGAATCACATAGCCCCGATTTCCCAAAGGTTAAACAGTAGGGGCGTAGGCGTAGCCGAGCCAGAGGCTCTGTGGCATTCGCCCTGTTCAATCGGGGGAACTAAGCAGGACTTGGTATTGGGGGCAATCTAGCCGGGTTAGAGCGGCCCCAGCAGCGCCTGCTTCCATAGTAAACAGATTGTTGAGGGGGCGATGTTGTGGAAGCTGCTATCTGTGAACCCTAAATCAGTGGCCCGCGATTTAGACTGCATTAGAAACGTCGAAAAACCCGTCTACAGTTAACCCGTCTACGTTTAGAGAGATTCGAGCGAAGCTAAATTTAAGCATCACCCACGATTGGGGCATGCTAACAGAGATACTCTCCCCTTTGACTGTGGATGGTTTGATAGGTATGGCCCCATGCTCCTGGCGGAATCTGATCATGTTTAAGCTGAAGTTACTAGCCACGTAATGCCCTTGCCCGCTGAGTCAAAGACCACCGCTGAGGTAGACGCATCCCCGCCAAGATCTGGCGGGGATGCGTCTAACGTGGGCGAGGCAGGGGCTAGTTCCCTGGCAGACTCGGCTCAGCTCTGGCAAAATCTGTTCGAGGCCGCCCTCGATGCCATGCTGATTGTCGATGACGCTGGATATTACCTGGCGGCTAACCCAGCGGCCTGCGCCCTGCTAGAACTGCCCCAGCAGGCCGTAATCGGGCGGCGATTGGCCGATTTTTTGCCGCTGCCAACGGAGTTTGAGGCCGTTTGGCAAGAGTTTTTGGCGGCGGGTCAGCAACGGGGAGAACAGGAGCTGCGGCTCGACAACGGCACGGTTAAAACGGTGGAATTTGCGGCGACGGCCCACGTTTACCCCAATCATCACCTGTGGAGTTTGCGGGATATCAGCGCACGGGTACGGCTTGAGGCCGAACGCCAGCAGGCCGAAACCGAGCGCAACGCCCTGTCTCGCCAGCTAGAGCAGTGGGTGATCAGCAGCTCTGAAAAACTAGAGATTACCCAGGCCGAGCTGCGATCGCAGCAGCAGCGCATCGACAGCATTCTCAGCTCGCTGGAGTGCGTGGTGTGGTCGGTTGAGCCCTCAACGCTGGAAACTATCTACGTCAACGCCGCCGTTACCGCCCTTTACGGCCATCCCCCAGAGGCTTTTTTAGCCGATGCCGACCTCTGGTTTAACTGCATTCACCCCGACGACTACCCGCTGCTGTTGGCCGACTTTGAGGCCCTCAGCTACCAGGGCAAAATCGACCGGGAGTATCGAATCTTTCGCGCCGACGGTACCCTGTGCTGGGTACGGGGGCAGGCTCGCCTGGTGCGCGATCGGGCGGGCAACCCTCTGCGCATTGACGGCACCACGCTAGATATTAGCGATCGCAAACGGGTCGAGTTGGCCCTCCAAGACCACCAGGCCACCCAGCAGGCCATTCTCGAAGCCATCCCCGATCTAATGCTGCGCATCGACGAAAACGGGGATATTCTCAGCCTGATTTCGGGGGGTGAGATTACCCTCTACAGCCCCATCCTGCTCGATCGCCAACAGTCGATTTACGACAGCTTTCCCCAGGAGCTAGCCGACCAGCGCATGCACTACGTGCGGCTGGCCCTGGCCACAGGCACCCAGCAGCGCTACGAACACACCCTTGAGATCGGTGGCCAGCTGCGCCACGAGGAGTCGCGGGTGGTGCCCATTAGCCAAAACGAAGCGCTGGTGATTGTGCGCGACATTACCGAGCGTAAGCGGGCCGAAGTCACCCAGGCCGACCTCAACCAAAAGCTCAAGCTGCTCAACGCCGAGCTTAACCGCCTGGCCACCGTCGATGGCCTCACCGAAATTGCCAACCGCCGCAGTTTTGACCAGGCCCTCGATCTAGAGTGGCAGCGAGCCCGCCGTCAGCAAAAGTTTCTCTCGCTGATTCTCTGCGATATTGACTACTTCAAGCCCTACAACGACAACTATGGCCACCTGGCCGGCGACGACTGCCTGCGCCAGGTGGCCCAAGTGTTGAGCACCGTGGTGAGGCGGCCTGGCGACCTGGTGGCTCGCTACGGGGGCGAAGAATTTGTGCTGCTGCTGCCCGATACCACCCTCGACGGGGCCGTCGAGCTGATCGAAAAGATTCAGGGGGCGATCGCCCAGCGCCCATTACCCCACGCTCATTCAGCGGTGAGTTCCAACTTAACCCTGAGCTTTGGCCTGGTATGCCACCGCCCGTCGGTCAAAGAGCATTCGCCCCGAGAGCTGATTCACCGGGCCGATCTGGCCCTTTACGCCGCCAAAGCCAAGGGCCGCAACCGGTACGTGGTGGGCGAAAGCTTTACCTAGTCGTCTGCCAAGCCAGCGGTGATAAGTCCGTGGAGGTTCAAGGTTCAAGGTTTCAAGTTCACGACCGGCCTGACCTAAAACCCTGAACCCTAGCTATTGTAAGCCTGCCACCATTAGCCGGTTGATGTTCATAGCCATCTGGCCCACACTGGAGTTTGGCGTAGAACAACCGGTTTATGACTAACCCTGAGTTTACTGTGGCTACCGCCCCAACGGCGCTGAGCGTCGGCGGTTTAGTCGATTACATCAAAGCCGTTTTAGAAGACGACCCCACCCTGCGCCAGGTCTGGGTGGTGGGCGAGGTGTCTAGCGCCAACAACCACGCCAAGGGGCTGTTTTTTACCCTCACTGACCCCGACACCGGGGCGGCCATCAATGCCGTGGCCTGGCGCAGCCAGCAGGCGCGGCTTACCACCCTACCCACCGTTGGCGAACAGGTAATCGCCCTGGGCACGGTGAAGGTCTACCCCCAGCGCAGCAGCTACCAGCTCACCGTGTGGCAGGTGCTGCCCAGCGGCGACGGCCTCAAAGCCCTGCGCTATCGCCAGCTGCGCCAGCGCCTCGCCGCCGAGGGCCTGTTTGACCCCGAATTTAAGCGATCGCTGCCTGCGCTGCCCCAGACCATTGCGGTGGTATCGTCGCCCCAGGCGGCGGCCTGGGGCGACATTCAGCGATCGCTGCGCCACCACCACCCCGGCCTGCACGTTCTCTTCTCCCCCGCCACGGTGCAGGGCGACACCGCCCCCGCCTCCATCGTTGCCGCCATAGAGCGGGTGGCCCGCGACGGTCGCGCCGAGGTGCTGATTTTGGCTCGTGGCGGTGGGGCCAGCGAAGACCTGGAATGCTTCGACGACGAGCGCGTGGTGCGGGCGATCGCCAACTGCCCCATCCCAGTCGTGACGGGCATCGGCCACCAGCGCGACGAATCCCTGGCCGATCTGGCGGCGGATGTGTGTGCCCATACACCGACTGCCGCTGCGATCGCCGCCGTCCCCGCCCTAGCCGACCTAATCGACGCCCACCACCAGCGCGTGGCCCTGCTCAAAACCCTGACCACTGAGCACCTGCTCGACGCCCAAAGCAACGTGCATCGTCTCGGCCAGCGACTGCTGCGCACCCGCCTCGACCAGCGTGTGCAGCAGCAAATCATTCACCTCAAACAGCTCAAGCGCTGCCTGGTGCAGGGGGTACAGGTAGAAATGCGGCAGGCAGGCGATCGCACCGCCGCTCTCCGCAGCCACCTCATGACCCTTGACCCCGACACCGTCGTTAAGCGAGGCTATGCCCTAGTCCGCGACGAAGCCAACCAACTCGTCACCCAATCCAGCAGCGTCACCCCCGGCCAAACCCTCCAGGTACAACTCGCCCAAGGCCACCTCACCGTCCAAGTCACCGAAATCCATCCTCCAAAAGACTAACTCCATCACCACCCACCCCAGGGCAGACACATAGGTCTACCCCTACACCCACCCACCCACTCATCCACCCACCCACTCCCCACCTCCTACCCCCATGCCAAAGAAAACCCCCGACCCCTGGAACTACGAAACCACCGTCGCCACCGTCGAAGGCATCATCGCCGACCTCGAATCGGGTAGCCTGCCCCTAGCCGCAGTGCTTAGTCAGTTTGAGCAGGCCGTGCAGGCGCTCCAGCAGTGCGAAACCTACCTGCAAGAGAAGCAGCAACAGGTAGATCTGCTGATTGAAACCCTGGCCGACTAGCGACCCTAGATAGTTGTTAGCGGCTACTCCACTACCAAGCGCAAGCTGAGGACGCCGCTAAACCCGACACTCTGAAGCGTCAATGCCCGCTATTGACGCCAACACCCGTGTGAAGAAAGGCTAGAAATTCTCTCCTGCTGCTTCACAGTCTCTAGCGAGACCCCATGGCCTTTCTAGAATGGAGAAAATTCTCAGTGTTGGAGTAGGGAAGACCATGGGAGCAATTGCCAGTACGATTCTAGTCGCGCTGCTAATTTTGGGCAGCATGGGCATCAAGCTCGATCGCGAGTACCAGCGCGGCGTCATTTACCGACTTGGGCGCGTCAAAGGCGTGATGGGGCCGGGCATGTACTGGATTATGCCCCTGGTAGATCAAAAGGTACAGCTCGATGTGCGCACCAAAACCGTTTCCATTGAACCCCAGGAAACAGTCACCGCCGACAGCGTCACCATTAAGGTCAACGCCGTTTTGTATTACCGAATTTTGAATGGCGAAAAAGCGATCAACCGGGTCGAAGACTATCAGATGGCTGTTTACCAAGTTGCGCTAACGACCCTACGCAACGTGGTAGGTCAAAATATGTTGGATGACGTGCTGCAAAATCGCGACAAAATCAACCTCAAGGTTCAAGAAATCGTGGACGAAATTACCGAACCCTGGGGAATTGAGATCGAACGCGTTGAAATGAAGGACGTAGAAATTCCGTTGGGCATGCAGCGGGCTATGGCCAAAGAAGCGGAAGCACTGCGCGAAAAACGGGCTCGGCTGATTAAAGCTGCCGCAGAACAGGAGGCCTCGATTAAGCTCTCCGAAGCCTCCCGCAAGATTATGGAAAACCCGGCGGCGCTAGAGCTGCGGCGACTGCAAATGCTCACCGAAATCGGCACCGAAAACAACACCACCACAATTGTGATGCTCCCCTCAGATTTGATCACGCTAGCCAAAAACTGGTCAGTCTTGCCCCCCGACCGACCAACCGACCAAACGGCAGTGGTGCCGATCGCACCACCCAGCCAGGCCAACAGCGCTGAGCCATTGAATCCTGCAACTATCACTGAAGCTGAGCCCATTCGCCTCGAACTAACCCCATAGCAAAGCTGCCCAATTCACCATTGGTTGAGGAAAAGACAAGGGCCGTTTGCCCTCGTCTTTAACACATCATTCAATCCGAATGATGTCGCGAAAGCCAAACCAGTTGTAGCGGTGGGCCAGCCAGGGCAAACCCACCATCATCAGCAACAGCAGCAGTGAAATCGCCACGTTTTGCGGCAGGGTAGTGGTGAACGACTCCCCCGCGTAGCTCAACAAAAAAGTAGAGGGAATCATGCACAGCAGCGTGGCCACCGCATAGACCTTGACCGAGAGCTTGAGCATTCCGGCTCCGTAGCTCACCCCATTGAAGGGCAGCACCGGAAACAGGCGGCTAAAGAAAACCAGCCAGCCCAAATACCGCTCGCCACGGTGCGCATCTACGAAAATAGATTTACCCGTCAGCGCCCGAATAGCAGCACTTCCCAGAGTGCGACCCAGAAAGTAGGCAATTAAGCTCCCCAAAAAACCGCCGATGACACTGTAGAGGCCAGCCATGGGCATGCCCCACACCATGCCAGCGGCGACTGCCAGGGGTGCCCCCGGTACTGGGCTCACCACCACCGATAGAGCAAGGACAGCGATGTAGGTGACTGGCCCCCAAGGCCCCATCTGTTGAAGGGTTGGCTTCAGCGCGGTGGGGTTGAGCAGATCGGGGCTGGGCTCAAGCAGCAGCCAACCCGCCACCAGAGCACAGGCCACCGCGATCGCCAGAGCAATGCCATTGGGACGTAGCCAGAAATTCTTCAAAGGCTGGGGTAGGGCAGTTGAGGCCACCATCTTTACCTTGCCCTAGCGTTAAGATTTCCGGGTAAGCCTCAAGTCATTCTCAGAATTAAGCCTCATCCTAGAGAAGACCAAACTCTCTTCTGCCCCATGACCCCAGAGCACCAGCGCCTCAAAGCGACCCACGAATTGCAAACGCCGTGGCAAAAGTGGGGGCCATACCTGAGCGATCGCCAGTGGGGCACCGTGCGCGAAGACTACAGCGCCACGGGTGCGGCGTGGAACTATTTCTCTCACCAACAATCCCACGCCCGCGCCTATCGCTGGGGCGAAGATGGCCTGGGCGGCATCTGCGACGACCAGCAGCTGCTCTGCTTTGCCCTAGCCCTGTGGAATGGCCACGACCCGGTGCTCAAGGAGCGCCTGTTTGGGTTGACCGGCGACCAGGGCAACCACGGCGAAGACGTGAAGGAACAGTACTTTTACCTCGACAGCACCCCCACCCACAGCTATCTCAAGTTTCTCTACAAGTACCCCCAGGCCGAGTACCCCTACGCCGATCTAGTGGCCGAGAACCAGCGGCGGAGGCGCGACCAGCCCGAGTACGAACTGCTAGATACCGGCGTATTTGACGACAACCGTTATTTTGATGTGTTCGTGGAATACGCCAAGGCGACGCCAGAAGACATTCTGATTGCCATTGAAGTCATCAATCGCGGCCCTGAGCCAGCCGCAATTCACCTGCTGCCGACCCTGTGGTTTCGCAACACCTGGGCCTGGGGTGATGAGGTAGAAAAGCCGAGGTTACGTAGGGGCAAAAGGTCGTTTGCCCCTGACGAGGGAGCCGTTGTGGAGGCATCCCACCCCACGTTGGGGAACTACTGGCTCCACTGCGAGGGAAACTCGACTGACGATGAAACCCTGCCACTCTATTTCACCGAGAACGAGACCAACTACACCGCCGTGTTTGGGGGCAAAAATGCTTCCCCCTACGTCAAAGACGGCATTCACAACGCCGTGATTCACGGGCAAACAGATGCGGTGAATCCTGACTTGGTGGGCACCAAAGTCTCGCCTCACTATCCCCTTTCCCTCGGGCCAGGGGAGCGGCGGACAGTGCGCCTGCGGCTGACAAATCAGCCTGTTATAGAACATCCCTTTGGCCCCGATTTTGACCAAATTCTGTGCGACAGGCGGCAGGAGGCGGATGACTTTTACGCCGCCCTTACCCCCTTTGAGCTGAGTGACAATCAGCGCCAAATTCAGCGGCAGGCGATCGCAGGTCTCCTCTGGAGCAAGCAGATCTACCGCTACTCAGTGGAACAGTGGCTGAGGGGCGATACCACCATGCCAGAGCCGCCAGAGGGGCGCAGCCGCAACCGCCACTGGCGACACATCGACACCGCCGACATCATCTCCATGCCTGACAAGTGGGAATACCCCTGGTTCGCCGCCTGGGATCTGGCCTTTCACTGCATTCCCCTGGCTATGGTTGACCCCGAGTTTGCCAAGCACCAGCTCGATATGCTGACGCGGGAGTGGTATATGCACCCCAACGGTCAGCTGCCCGCTTACGAGTGGGCTTTTGGCGATGTCAACCCGCCCGTCCACGCCTGGGCCACCTGGCGGGTGTACAAAATTGCCCAAAAGATGACCGGGCCGAGCGTAGACCATCGCCCCTTTCTAGAACGCGTCTTTCAAAAGCTGCTGCTCAACTTTACCTGGTGGGTCAACCGCAAAGACGCTGAAGGCAAAAACGTGTTTGAGGGCGGCTTTCTCGGCCTCGACAACATCGGTGTGTTTGACCGCAGCGCCCCGCTGCCCACCGGCGGCACCCTAGAGCAGTCTGACGGCACCAGCTGGATGGCGATGTACTGCCTCAACATGCTGGAGATGGCGCTGGAACTGGCCCTGGAGAACCCGGTCTACGAAGATATGGCCACCAAATTCTTCGAACACTTTATCTACATTGCCGACGCCATGAACCACATCGGCGACGATCAAACCCGCCTGTGGAATGAGGAGGATGGTTTCTTTTACGACGTGCTGCACCTGCCCGATGGCGACGGCCCAGGGCCAGCCCGTGACCACCGCATCCAGATGAAAATTCGCTCAATGGTGGGGCTAATTCCCCTCTGTGCGGTCATGGCCCTGGAGCCCGAAACCCTGGAAAAACTGCCCAATTTTACCGAGCGGCTGGAGTGGTTCATTCAAAACCGCCCCAACCTTAAACGCAACGTCGCCTGCATGGAAACCAAGGGCACTGGGGCACGGCGCATGCTGGCCCTGTGCTACGCCACCCTGGGCCAGGTCGAACCGCGCGATCGCCTCCGCCGCCTGCTCGAAAAACTGCTGGATGAGTCCGAATTCCTCAGCCCCTATGGCATTCGCGCCCTGTCGAAATACCATGCTGAGCACCCCTACAGCTTCCACGTCGATGGCCAAGAGTACCGCGTAGCCTACGAACCCGCCGAGTCGAGCAGCGGGCTGTTTGGCGGCAACTCCAACTGGCGAGGGCCGATCTGGTTTCCGGTCAACTATTTGATTATTGAGTCGCTGCAAAAGTTTCACCACTACCTGGGCGACGACTACAAAGTCGAGTGCCCCACCGGCTCTGGACACTGGATGAACCTGTGGGATGTCGCCAGTGAGCTATCTCAGCGACTAATCGCCATTTTTGAGCCAGATTTACAGCAAAACCGACCCGTTAACGGCGACAGTGCCCCTTTGCAGAACGACCCATACTGGCGCGACTACGTGCTGTTTTACGAATACTTCCATGGCGACAATGGGGCAGGGCTAGGGGCTAGTCACCAAACCGGTTGGACGGGGCTGGTGGCCAAGCTAATTCAGCAGCAGGCAGAGTATAGCCGCGATTTCCGAGAGGCTAACCGGTCTGAATCAGTTTCTGCACCTGGGGCGAATCGGCCTGATTTAGAGGACTAATTTAAGCAAGCTGAGTCAGCCTATTCATCTCTATTGAACAGCATAAATCCCTTAATAAGTAGGGGGTTTGAGCTTCAGATTGACCTGGGCATACCAGAGGCACTGATCCAGATCACCAAGTGGCGTCTGTAATCCTACGGAGTCTTTTTGAAGCTCCCTTTAGCCCAGCCGTCTGCATCAATGCATGGTTGTGAATTCAGAATTAAATCTGCCTTCGCAACCTAGAAAATTATGATCAAGCGGCTGAGTTAGCCCCATCTACACCCTAGGAATCTGGTCATGCTTTACGAAGAAATTGCCTCCGGAATCGCTGAGTCTCTAGCAGAAAAAGCCACTGAGTCAGTCAGAGAAAAAGCTCAAGATGCTCTACTCGAAAAGGCACAGAGCAAAACGCGACTAGAAAACAAAACCTATGAAGAATGGCAAGATTTAATTTTCACAATTGCATTCACCGGAAATTTTCCTCCCGAAGACAAATTAGATATTCTTGATAGACAACTATCTCAGACAAACCAACGAATTGATGTTTTAGAAGAAAGGGTATTTGCGCTAAGCGAACTAATTGAGAGCCGCGTGAAATATCTTCATTCTAACATCCTAACCACTTCCGAGAGCAACCTGCTTCTAAAAGTTACGCTAGAAGATAATTTTTTTGAATATGAACTACCAAGGATGCACAGGCCATTTCTCGGTAGAACCGATCTCAAAACTCCCCAGGAAATTGCCCATCAACATGCTCAGAATATTCTCCAAGGAGAGTTGATTCACCAAGAAAGCATGACGAGCATTAAGTCTATCTTGATTCAGCCTAAGGCATCTGAAAACGCTAGCCTGTTTGATATTTGGCAAAAGCAGGCCATGCAGGAGACAGAAGGATTTACTGATAATAAAGATATTGATCTGATTGTCTTTTACCAGAAGATCGAGAAGAAATTCGCTTCTATTTTGTTGATTCAGCTGCGTTACATGCAGATCTTGCTAGATGCTTACCGAGTGCACTATGCTACGCCGCTAGATTCACAAGTTCGTATGACTCCTCAAGAGTTTCTAGACTGGTTTTATAAAATCGTCTTTGAGCCCGAAGTAAGCGGGTTTGTTGACCTAGTTGAGCAGTGGCTGATCAATATTTTTCCCTACCCTCAAAGTCCTGCCAGCCGAGTAGAGATCCCAGAGGAAATTCGCCAAGTTTTAGTGCAGGTCAATTATTTTGCTGGGAAAACGCTAAAACCCATTCAAGAGTTGGTGACAGTCTTTCAGTGGAATGAACCACTGGATCAGCAGAGTGATCAACTCAGAAGTTACTTAAATCGGGCCTGTGCGATCGCAAATTTGACGATCCTCAGCCAGCCCAACAGCCACACGATAAATGCTGTTGGCGACAATGGAACCACCCGCCGATCCATTATCCTACGCCGGACTCCTGATCCAGCACTACAGCCTAACTACGATGGGTTTGTCTCGCTAACGGTAGATAATAGTCTCTGCCAAACCTATCACTATCAGCAGCGTACCGTGATGGCTAAGGCTAATCCAGAAGCGCTCTTAGGGCACATTCTGATACCCGGCGATCGCTGGCGCAACTATCAAAATAAGGCGAAGCTGTTGGTCAGACTCGTTGATAGCCCATCGGGCGGTCAGCAGTTCGATGCGATCGGGCTCTTGGAGTTTCAAAGCATCAAATTTTTGCCCCCTGAGCAAAAGGGTGCCCTGCGAGGTTTAGGGCTTTTGGTCGGCGGTCGATGGAAATACTACCCCGAACTGTTGATGGCCAAATTCGTGCCGCATCACACCCTGACCGACTTGGTACCCGCCGGATCAATCACCTTAGATATTCGCGATTTTGATACCAATCGGGTGCTCCAGCGCGTAACGGCCCAGTTTACTGCTGCTGAAGGTACTTCCCAAGCGGTGACTCGTCGCAGCTTTACGGCCTTTATGACCACGGGAGTAGATGTGGTGGCTTGGGCGCGATCGCCGGTAGCCGTCTAGGGCAAAGCCCCCCGCCGCTGATAGACACCTGCGGCCCAAAGATTTGTGTTCCAACTTGCGTCAATTCTATCCATTTCACGCTTACTACCAGGAGATTGATCATGACTATTGCAACGCTGAATGTTATGCCCATGGCAGACAACCGCAACGGACGTATTTTCTTAGGAACCGGGCAGGGAGATCCCCTGCAATCGTCTTACAACATCGACAGTAGCGAGCAGTTTAGACCCCTAGAGCGGCATCTCAATCTACAGCAGGGCAGCGACGAGGACACCATCTCGGTTAGCCTCAAAACTTCTTCATCCTATGGTTTTGAAAGCCAGTCTCAAACCATTTTGCAATTTAAAAGCGAAGGCAACGTAGACGTTCCCTATGGGTCATCTATTCAAGCTCAGGCGATCGTTGAAGAGTGGATTTCGATGGGTTTTCAGGTGATTGACTTGCCCCCTCGCAAAACGCTTACCGTGCGTTTGAGCGGCATCATCGACTCTCCTGGCAGCGGGGTAGAAATTCGATTCAACAGTAGCCAAAATGGGCAGAGCAGATCTTTTGGTGGCGGTGACTTTGAAGAGGTTTTTGAGCTGACTGAGGGAGAATACACCATTACTGGCGCGTACAACCTGAATATGATCTTTCCAGGGGCTGACCCTCTATCGAGCTGTCCGATTTTGCTTGAGGCCAAATTGGAGATCCTAGGGATTCGCTAGACTTCTCAACTAACGCTTTGAGCGATCATCCCCAACCCCTTGCCAAGAGAGGTTGGGGATGATTTTAGGCAAGCTTTTTGAGTAAGTAGAAAGGCGTAATCAAATATAAGACGCCGCAGTTGGATTTCGTGCCTCAACCCAACTGATAAATGACTTTAGAGACTGCCACATTCAATGGGAAATTAAGCTGTATAACGGCAAAAGCCAGCAGCGGTGAATGACTTCAGCAACCTCATCAACAGTTTCTGTCCGTCCGCTGCGCTGAAGGGTTAGCCAGTATGTTGCTTAGGTGAACAAAGTTTTTGGGTATTCAGAGTATCTGACCCTGAGCAAAAATGTAAACATCACCGCTAACAAGCACTTCAAGGTCTGGCTTATTCTGATTACTAACTCGCACTGATAATTTGCTAGGTCGCCCAACAAAACAGCCCTGATTGATAATCACCGTTTCGTTATACTGAGCCAAACTATGTTCGACAAGATAGGCTCCTACTGGTCCTACTGCACTGCCAGTTGCAATGTCCTCTACTAGTCCAGCATTATCCCATGTACGTCCCTCATTAGTGTTGACATCAAAAATATAGACAAATTTGGCATCAATTGTGCCAAGTAATGCTTCAAAATTTGAATGTAAAATACGAGCTTGGGCAAGACCAGTAGTGACTGGAACAATGAGGTAAGGCAAGCCAGTTGAAACCATTTGTAATGGATAATTATTTGTGACATTCTCCAGTGATAGATTGAGTGCATGTAGAAAAGGTAAGCTCTCAGCAAGTGTAAGTGCTCTGCCTAAAGTTGGACGCCCTTGATTCATCAACGCAGTATAGTAATCGCCTTGCTGTTTTGTCTTAACGTGAATCTCTTTTTCTGGCAGAATGAGACTCCAATCAGCGTCGGTTTGATTGCCTGTGTATAGATAGTGCAAAACACTGGCAGCCCCCAGCACTGGATGTCCAGCAAACCCTAGCTCTTCCTCCATTGTAAAAATTCGGGCATGATAAGTAGAAGATTGATCAGTTGCCATCAAGAAAATACTTTCAAACTGACGCATTTCCTGAGTAAGTTGAAGCATCGTGTCTGAGGAAAGATGCTCACTTGTTGGAAAAACTGTAAGCCCATTTCCAGCCAGTGGTTGGGCACTGAACACATCAGCGTGATAGTACGTCAATCCAGATAGGATTTGAGGCACAGTTTCCTTCAAAGCGTGGTAAGTTTTCCCCTTGAGCTTAGAGGATAGCAGTACCTTATATTAGATAAGCGTGTTATTGCTACTGGCTAACAACTTATTATGCCGACAGTTTCCATATAACTGCCCTTCCAGGGTGGATTATACGGATAGTGGCTTCGCCAGCCGTCACTGTCGTCTTAATCACGCTTTAGCCGTCGTTGGGGTTGAGCGTAGTGCTCTAGGGCCAGCAGCAGTCCGTTAATCACCAAGGCTAATGCAGCAACTGCGATCGCACCTGCCACAATCTTGTCATAGCGATTGGTCTGAATGCCGTCGAACAGCAGCTTGCCCAAGCCCCCGGCATTGAACTTGGCTCCGATGGTGGCGATCGCAATGGCCACAATCGCCGCAATTCTCACTCCCGCCAAAAACACCGGCAGCACCAACGGCACCTGCACCCGCCACCAGCGCTGGCTCACACTCATGCCCATGCCCCGCGCCGCCTCTAGCACGGCAGGGCTAATGCCCGCCAGGCCCACCGTCAGGTTGCGCACCAAAATCACCTGGGTGTAGAGCACCATTGCCACAATCACCGAGGTGGCGTTGAGGCCAAACAGCGGCACCAAAAAGATAATCAGCGCCAGGCTGGGGATGGTGTAGAGCACCCCCAACCCGCCCAGCACGGGCACCGCCAGCCAGCGCAGGCGCGAAACCAGCAGGGCAAGGGGAACGGATAGGGCGATCGCAATCCCCAAAGAAATTCCCGTCATCCGCAGGTGTTGCAGCAGCAGGGTCAGCACATCGCCGGGGTTGCTCAGCAGGTAGTTCATCGCCCGTTCACCGCCGACTCGCGGATGTGGTCGAGGGTGAGCAGCCCCACCGGGTTGCCCTCTTCTAACACGGTGAGTGCCGGTGCCCCAGTCTTGAGAATCAGCGACAGGGCATCCCGCAGGCTGTCTAAATGGGAGAGAGTGGGGTTGTGCCCGTTGCTGTAGTTGGGGGGCAGCGCCATCATGGCGCACCCCACCCGCAGCAGCCCCAGCTGGCGCACCATGTCGTCGGCCCCCAGCAGAGTGTGCACAAACTCGTCGGCGGGCTTGGTCAGCAGGTTAAAGGGAGTGTCAAACTGCACTATTTCGCCCAACCGCATAATTAGAATGCGATCGGCCAGGCGCAGGGCCTCTTCTACATCGTGGGAGACAAACAGAATCGTCTTTTTGAGCTGGCCCTGGAGGCGCAAAATTTCGTCTTGCAGGGCCGTGCGCGTGATCGCATCTATCGCTCCAAAGGGTTCATCCATCAGCATGATGGCAGGGTTGCCTGCCAGCGCCCGAGCAATACCCACCCGCTGCTGCTGACCGCCAGAAAGTTGAGCGGGGTAGCGATCGCGAAATTCCCCCGGTGACAGCTTCACCAACTCCAGCAGTTCATCTGTGCGGGCCTGAATTTGAGGCTTGGGCCAGCCCAGCAGCCTGGGCACCACCGCCACGTTGTCGGCCACCGTCATATGGGGAAACAGCCCCGACTGCTGAATCACGTAGCCAATCTGCTGGCGCAGCTTCGTCGCCGACCGATTGCGAATATTCACCCCATCCAAAAAGATGCTGCCGCCCGTGGGTTCATAGAGGCGGTTGACCATCTTGAGCAGCGTGGTTTTGCCGCAGCCCGAAGGCCCCAAAATCACCACAATCTCGCCCGAGTTGATCTGGCAAGTCACCCGGTTTACCGCCGGGCGAGCACCCCCAGCAAACCGCAGCGAAGCATCGTCAAACTGGAGGTTGCTCATGGCTTTTCGTTAGGGGGCTACTCGGCAAGAGGCTATTCTGCAACCAGGCCCGCATCGACCAAAAATTCGCGCGCTACGTCTGCCGGTTCGCGCTGGTTGCCGCTGACCTCGTAGTTGAGCTGGCGCATGACCTCATCGTTGAGCAGGGGCGAAACCTGGTTGAGAGCCTCCGCGATCGCAGGGTTAGCATCTAGCGCCGCCTGGCTAACAATGGGGGCCACCTGGTAGGGCGGAAACAGCCCCTCGTCATCTTCGAGCACCACTAAGTTGAAGGCGCTGATTTCGCCGTCGGTACCAAAGGCCACCGCCACATCGGCTTCGCCATCCACCAGCCCCTTATAGCGCAGGCCCGCATCTACAGCCTTGTATTCTTTGACCGAAAAATTGCCGTAGGCCGCTTGCAGACCGGGCAGACCATCTTCGCGCACCTCAAACTCGGGTGGCCCAATCAGTGTTAGGTTGCTGGCCTGGGCAGCAAAGTCAGAGATCGTGCGAATACCCAGGGCATCGGCCCGTTCCTCGGTCATGGCCAGGGCCTGGGTGTTGTTCATCGGCGAGGGGTCGAGCCACACCAGGTTAAATTGCTCTTGGTATTCTTGCTTGACGGTGTCGAAGACGGCCTGCTGGTCGCTGCTGACCGGCAGTTTGAGCACCGTCAGCAGCGCGGTGCCGGTGTACTCGGGGTAAAGGTCGATTTCGCCGCTCTCGATCGCAGCCTGGGCCACCGGAGTGCCCCCTAAGTTGAGCTTGCGCTCAACGGTCAGACCGTTTTCTTCGAGCACCAGGGCATACATTTCGCCGATAATCAGCTGCTCGGTAAAGTCTTTTGAGCCAACGCTGACCACATTGTCGCCACCGCCACCGCCGCAGGCCGCGGCCACCAGCGCCGTCGCTACCCCCAGGCAGGCCTGGCCAAACCACCGTCGAGTTAACGTCATAGGGTTAAAAAGGCTGAAAACTAGACAATTCTGGCATCGCGCCACCGTTCCCTGAGAATATCACAGGACTTTTAGGCACGGCTTTTTGCGGGGTAATTCTCCCCCAGCAGGCAAAGATCAACGGCTTTACGGCCTACCCTTGCCCAGGGCAGCGCCTAGAGCCAAGGTTACAAACGCCGATGACAGTGGTGCCTGAATTGGGCCACCCTGGGGTTAGCGTTCTAGCCATTTGCCCCCATGTCTAGCCACAACACGCCCGCGAGCAAATCTGCGGCCTATGCCCTGGGTCAGCGCTTCACCCGTCGCCCAAGGCGGAGTCTACTGCTGGGTTGGGCCATACTGGCTGGGTTGGGATGGCTGGGGTATTTACCTTTTGTCTGGGGATCTGTACCTGGGGTGCATGGGCTGGCTTGGGTCTACAGCAAGCTCTTTGCGATCGCGCTGCTGGCGGTAATTGTCTTGGTGATAGTAGGCGGCTTGGCCCTCTGTCTACTTCTGCTCTTAAGCTTCAACCTAAACTGGCGACAGAGTGCCCGACGGGGCGTAGCAAAAGTGGTGTGGCTGCTGATCACAGGCATCCTTTTGCTGGTGGCTTTGCTGCCAGCTCTAATTGTCGGCTATGCCCCTAAGGCTAGCCAGACTATTGCGCCCTGGGGCATTACCTATCGCACCGTGTATGTGGCCTTGCCACTGGATGACAATTACGGCGAGCTGATGCTGCTCCGCTGCCGATCGCTGGGGCTGTGCCGTCAGGTCTATCGCAGCTACACCGATATTATTTCGGCAGGCGAAGCGGTTTTGGCGTTTAATGCTGACGCCAATCAGGTGGGGCTGAAGCTGGAAGGCCAGTGGGTCTATGTGCGATCGCCCGACGAAGAGCTTTGCAGCCAGCCGCCTCAACTGACCAACGGCAACGGCTCCTGTAGCTTTGTGCCCAACGAGTAAGGCATAAAACAAAAGAACGAAGAACGAAAAATGGAAAAAACTGCCCGATAGGCTTGAATCTCGACATTTTGGGCTGTCCTAACCGCGATTTCACCGACTACAGGTGAATTTGCAGCGAATCTAGCAGGGGCAAATCTAGGAAATTCACCGCTATATGTAGAGCCGTGAAGCAAGAAGTTTTGAGATTTCCTGTCACTCTACAATTGACCATGACCATTACTGGATTAAACCTATGCCTGTTGAAACCGTTGGCAGCCCGCCCCCCGAGGCCGATCAGGTGCGCTCTGTGCTACAGGAGCAGCTGCCAGAAATTATTGCCAGCTTTAACCAGGTGCTGCGAGAGCAGTACGGCGTGGTTGGCGTGAGTGTGGGCGGGTTTACCGTGGTGCCCGAGAGTGCGGTGGCGTCTAAGGTCACCTGCGATCAAGACAGCTGTACGATCAGCTAGGCCCTGCATTCTTGCCCTATGCCCCCCGCGCCAGAACCCGGCAACCTGTTTCAGCTGCCCGATCCGCTGCCGGGGGCGGAAGCGTTTACCGCGCTGTTTGAAACGCCCCACCTGCGAGTCGAGCGCATTCTCTCGACCGGGCAAACCACACCCCCCGGCGAGTGGTACGACCAAAGCCAGGATGAGTGGGTTCTATTGCTACAGGGAAGCGCCACCCTCACTTGTGAGGATGGCGCTTCTTTAGCGCTGGGGCCGGGAGACTATGTGCTAATACCGGCCCACGTACGTCACCGGGTCGATTTCACCAGCAGCGAGCCGCCCTGTATATGGCTGGCGATCCACAGCTTTGGTTGAGAAACTGGGTTCCTGAGTAGCCTCGGTAGATCACAAACACGCTTTTTTGCCGTAATCTGGCCCTCTCCCTAAATCCCTCTCCCAAATTGGGAGAGGGACTTTGAAGTCTGGGTTCCGCTCCCCTCTCCTCCCTGGGAGAGGGGCTGGGGGAGAGGGCTGCGGGGACTTTGTAATCTACTGAGCCTAGTTGTTGGCGATCGCGTCTACCGTGAGGTCAGAGCGCAGGGTGATGTCGAGATCGCTAGGACGAATGACCACGACCGCGCTGTTAGAGGTGACCTGGTTGTCGCCGTTGATGACGGCCCCAACTATACTGCCCAAGCCGCTGTTGCCGGTAATCGAAGCCAAGATCGACTCGGCTGCGCCAGTGATCAGCGCCCCTTGTATGGTGCCGCTGTTGACGCTGTTGGTAGCCGCGATCGCGCTGGACTCGGCGTTGATGCTGTAGGTGCGTCCGTTGATTGTCAGGTTGTCGGCGACAAACTTAGCAGCCGTGATCGAAGAGCCGCGAATTTCTACCGGCACAATGCGGCCCAGCATGGTGCTGCCCGCAGGAACCAGCACCTGACCCTGGCCATTGCGAATCGGCTCGGTAATTTGCAGGCTAGTGGCAACGGTTTGGCCGGGGGCCACCACAATATCCACATCGGCATTGCTGTTGGGGTAGCGCACCGCCAGCTCAGTACCGCTGGGCACCAGGCGAGGCGAGCTAGTGGGGGTACCGGTACCCGTCCCCGTCCCAGGGGTAGCGCCAACGATATAGCTGTTGGCGCTTTGCCCAGATTGCAGAACAGGCATGCGACCCTCGGCCACTAGCGCCTGGTAAATAAAGGCCGCCACGTCAGCGCGGGTAGCGGTGCGCTGGGGTTGCAGGCTGTCCACGTTGGGGTAGTTGACCACCAGCCGGTTTTCGGTGGCCGCCGCCACAGGGCTTTCGCCATAGCTAGGAATTTGGCCGCGATCGCGGTAGACACCCAACACTTCGTTGACGGAACCCTGAGGGCTGTAGTCGAGGCCATTGGCCAGGGCGACTAGGGCCTGCACCCGAGGAATCTGCTGCTCAGGCTGGAAAGCGCCGTTGGGGTAGCCCGAGAGAAAGCCCTGGCCGTAGGCATCGGCGATCGCAGCGCTGGCCCAATAGCTGCTGGAGACATCGCTGAAGCGAGGAGCGGTGCGATCCAGGGGCTGGTCAAAGGCGTTGCGCACAATGGCGGCAAACTGGGCGCGGGTCACCGGCTGGTCGGGGCGAAAGGTGCCATCGGGGAACCCGGCAATAATTTGCTCAGAGGCCAAGCTCTCAATAAAGGGGCGCGCCCAGTAGCTCGAACCGACATCGGCAAACTCAGTGGTTTGGGCCGTGGCGGGCAGTGCTAGCCCAACAAATGCCACAGTTCCCAAAGCCACAAAGGCCGTGGTTTTAGCAGACAGATTCAATACGGTGCTCATACTCGGTGAATTCCTAAAAATCGGAGTGTTAACGCAAAATTAGTGGACGGGGCTGTCAGCTACAGCAAAATAGTCCCAGAACAAGCCAAAGCAAGTCAGAGATGACGATACAAAGACTGGTCGTATTACCAGGGCATCCTTGGCAAAACCGACAAAATTGGGGCAAATTCAGCGGCTAAACCCTGGGAGCGGGGTTTGGTGTCTAGCCAATCTAGGTGGTAAATGCACGGGAACCTATGGAAAAAATGCTGTGCTTTTGGTTACGTGACCATCAGCACTAGGCTATTGTTCCCTGTTTTCAGCGTTCTTAGCCGAAAGACTGCGCAAATCAGTCTTAGGAGAGACTGCGATCGCCCTCGGCTGCCTGTTTAGTCATCCCCACGGTTGAGAGATGGGGCGGCCTAAGTCCTGGTTTGCCGCTATTGAGGCAACTTTTGAAAAATAGTTTCTCCGATGGTGGGCCGCGCCCAAACTCTTCAGGCTAAATGAGGCTCGGTCTCAGGAAAATTTCAGGTAAACCTGGCATCTTCAACTCAGCAGCTTGAATCAACTCGCTACAGCCGAGTTCCCTCAGGTGTTTCCCAGACTGCTTTTGGCTACGACAAAACGTCGGGCCTCGGCAGATCTTGGGACAAGTATCCACCGAAATCAATATGAGGATAGATAACGTCAATGAAATGGAAACTCTTAGTTCTAGCAGCCAGCTTGACCCTAACCACTACCCTGACCGCCTGTGGCAGCTCTACCGGAACCACTGAGACCGCCCCGACCGGCGACGCCATGGAGCAAGAAGGCAGCGCTATGGAAGGTGATGCCATGAAGGAAGAAGGCAGTGCCATGGAAGGCGACGCCATGAAGGAAGAGGGTAGCGCCATGGAAGGCGACGCTATGAAGGAAGAGGGTAGCGCCATGGAAGGCGACGCTATGAAGGAAGAAGGTAGCGCTATGGAAGGTGATGCCATGAAGGAAGAGGGCGGTGCCATGGAACAAGAGGGTTCTAACTAGCTGACCGTCTGGATTGGGTATATTGACCAACCCAGTTGCAGCACCCGGTCCCGGCGGGGCAAACAGACCTTTGCCCCGCCGGGCATCTGGTCTGAATCAGCTGTTTTGCAGATGGCTGGGCGATTACGGCCAACCATTGACGCCAAAAACAAGTTTCAAGGCAACGACTGACTTACCACAGGGACGAAATGCCCATGGATAGACCACTATGGCAAAGGCGTCAGCTGCTTTACGCCGGGCTAGGGTTGGCCGGAGCCTCAGCTGCGATCGCCTACGGATTAGGCACTCGGCGATCGCCTGTCACCACCAGCGCTGACTCTGGCACTGAGTCGGTTATAGCCAACGATCGCCCCAGTGCCGCCCCGGCCCCCAGCGGCGACCCCATGCCTGAGCTGCGCGGCATTAGCCAGTGGCTCAACTCAGAGCCGCTGACGATTGCCAGTCTCAAGGGCAGCGTAGTCTTGCTCCAGTTTTGGACCTTTGGCTGCATCAACTGTCAGCGCACCCTGCCCTCGCTGGTGGGTTGGCATCGGCGCTACGCTGACCAGGGGTTAAAAATTATTGGCGTGCACACCCCCGAGTTTGCCTACGAGCGCGATGTCAACAACATTCAGCGGGCGCTAGCGCAGTCCAACATCACCTATCCGGTGCCGTTGGACAACGACTTTCAAACCTGGCGGGCCTACAGCAATCGGTATTGGCCCCACCTGTTTTTGGCCGATCGCGACGGGTTCCTGCGCTACGACCACATTGGCGAAGGGGCCTACGACACCACCGAGCAAACCATTCAAGCGCTGCTGGGATAGAGGTCATGGCCGCAAGCGCATCCTTGGGGTTGGCGTGGCTGGGCGGGGTGTTGACCGTGCTGTCGCCCTGCATTCTGCCGGTGCTGCCGATTGTATTGGGGCGATCGCTGCAATCGCACCGCTACGGCCCGGTGGCGCTGGTCGCGGGTCTGGTAGGGGGCTTTGCCGTTGCGGGCAGTCTGCTGGGCATTACCGCTAGCTGGTTTACGGGGTTGGCTAACGGGCTGCGCTATGGGGCGATCGCCCTGCTCCTCGGCCTGGGCCTTGCCGCTCTGTTTCCCCAGGTGAGCTACCGCCTGGCCAGCTACCTCCCCCTGGGCCAAGGCCTAAAAGAACCCGTCCGACTGGGCCTGAAGGGCGAATTTTGGCTGGGCACCCAGCTGGGGTTGCTCTGGACGCCCTGCGCCGGGCCAGTCTTAGGCAGTATTTTGGTGCTGGCGGCGGTAGACCGTCAGGTGGCGGGTGCCTTTGGGCTGCTGGTGGCCTACGGACTGGGGGCAGCCCTGCCTTTGCTGGCGCTCGCCTACGGCGGCAGACGGGTCAGCCGGCGACTGCTGGGGCTGCGCCCCCACAGCGCCACCATGCAGCGCGTGGGTGGCGGGCTGATTGTCGGTACTGCGATCGCCATTCTGCTGGGGTGGGATATCCGCGTTCAGCTCTGGCTAGCGCCGTTGTTTCCCAGTCTGCCCCTGTAAGAGCTCCTTGACGTGATTTATTCTGAGTACACCCATGACCGCATCTGTGGCAAAACGCAAACCCAAGCTCCCCAGCCAGGCCCTGCTGGCCAAAACCTTTCACTGGGTGAATATCATCGCCCTGCTGTTGATGATGGCCAGCGGCTTGCAGATCTACAACGCCAACCCCGTGTTTGGCGGGCGGGCCGGGTGGGATTTCCCGGATGCGGTGCTGCTGGGCGGCTGGCTGGGCGGGGGGCGAGCCTGGCACTTCGCCATCATGTGGATATATTCGCTCAACCTGCTGGCCTACGGGGTTTATGTCTTCGTTACCCGCCGCTGGCAGCACCGCTTTGCCAGCAGTGGCGACCTCAAAGCCCTGCGGGCCAGCCAAAACGAAAAGCGCAAGAACTTCGCCAAGCACCGGCTGATTTACACCATCATCGTGCCGGTGCTGCTGCTGGCGATCGCCAGCGGCCTGGCCATGTACAAACCCGCCCAGCTCCATTGGCTAGCCGCTCTCTTTGGCGACTGGCAGACCCTGCGCACCGTCCACTTTATGACCGTTCCCCTGGTGCTGGCGTTTTCTCTGGTGCACTCTCTGCTGGCCCTCAAGGTGGGGCAGCTGCGCCTGGTCAAGTCGATGTTCTTTTAGCCCTTACCTCAACCTAGTCCTATGGGTCTCATTCTTCCTCGCCATATTTCGCGCCGCCAGCTGCTGATTGGGGCCGGGCTCTCGGGAGCCGGTTTACTGCTCAACGGCTGTGGCACTAGCCTAGGGGTGCGCCAGGTCAGGCAGGTAACTGAACCACTCAACCAGGCGATCAAGGCGCTGCTGCTCTCGCAAAGCCCGGTGCCTGAGTTTCCGGTCAGCGCGATCGAACCCGACAAACTCCTGATCAACTCCTTCAACACCACGCCTCAGCTTGACCCCGAGCAGTTTCGCCTAGGGGTCGGGGGCGAAGTCAACCAGCCTATGCAGCTCTCCCTGGCCGATATTCAGGCGTTGCCGCTGACGGAGATGGTCATTCGCCACGTCTGCGTTGAGGGCTGGGCGGCGATCGTGCAGTGGGGTGGGGTGCAACTCCAGACCCTGGCCAAGCTAGTGCAGCCCAAGCCAGGGGCGCGCTACGTCTACTTCACCTCCGCCGACGGCTACTACGAAAGTTGGGATCTGGCCTCGTCCCTGCATCCCCAAACGCTGATGGTCTACCAAAAAAATGGCCAGCCCCTCTCGGTAGACAACGGTGCCCCTCTGCGACTAGCCTCGCCCATTAAGCTGGGCTACAAGCAGAGCAAGTGGGTCACGCAAATCAGCTTTGAAAATGACCTGCGGCCCGAGCAGGGCTATTGGGTCGATCGGGGGTATGAGTGGTTTGCTGGGCTTTAGGCGGTATTTTCGAATTGGGGAGGGAGTAGGGAGTAAGGGGTAGGGGGATGGAGAAGGAGTATTCGGTTCATGGTTTATGTGCTCGCTGCGTCCTTTGGCAAGGCACACTGGGGATGTTGAGCTGCCATCGGTTATGAAAGCTGTTGCCCTGACCCACTACTTGCCCATCAGCGACCCAGAATCCCTTTTCGACGCTCGCCTGCCCAAGCCCAGCCCTGCGGGCCAGGACATTCTGGTGCGGGTAGAGGCGGTCTCGGTGAACCCGGTTGACACCAAGGTGCGTGCCCCTAAAGATAAAGTCGAAGACCCACCCAAGGTGCTGGGCTACGATGCCGCTGGCGTGGTGGAAAGCGTTGGCGATGGGGTGACGCGCTTCAAGCCTGGCGATGCGGTCTACTACGCGGGCGACATCACCCGCCCTGGCTCTAACGCCGAATTTCAGCTGGTGGATGAGCGGATTGTAGGTGCCATGCCCAAAACCCTCTCCTTTGCGGAGGCTGCTGCTTTGCCCCTCACTACCCTCACCGCCTGGGAGGCCCTGTTCACGCGCCTGGGCATCAATCGGGCTGGGGGCAATCGCGGCCAGTCCATCCTAATTATCGGCGGAGCGGGGGGAGTAGGGTCGATCGCCATTCAGCTGGCCAAACTAGCGGGGTTGGTGGTGATTGCCACCGCCTCACGCCCCCAGTCGCAGGCCTGGGTGCGCGAGCTAGGCGCTGACCACACCGTGGACTACAGCGGTGCGCTGATCGAAGAAATGGCCCAGCTCGGCCACCGCGAGGTCGATTTTATTGCCAACTTTAGCGATACCGATGCCTACTGGGGCGTGATGGCCGAGCTGATTCGTCCCCAGGGCAAAATTGTCGGCATCGTCGGCAATACTGACCCGCTCGATCTCAACCTGCTGAAGAACAAAAGCGCCACCTTTGCCTGGGAGTTTATGTTCACCCGCTCGATGTACCAAACCGCCGATATGGCCGACCAGGGCAACCTGCTCGACGAGGTCGCGGCCTTGATCGATGCCAAGACTATCCGCAGTTCTCTGGGGCAAACGCTGTCGCCTATCAACGCCGCCAACCTGCGCCAGGCCCATGCGCAGATTGAGTCGGGGAGGACGATTGGAAAGCTGGTGTTGGCGGGGTGGGGGTAGAAGAGTGGGTGGGTGGGTGAGTAGGTGGGTAGGTGAGCAGGTACGGCCCACTGGCCCAATCCTGCTATTTTACTGAGACGCGGCCATCGGCTTCGATGGTGATGCTGCGATCGCTCGGTTCACTGGGCGAGTTGTAGATTTCTACCCGCAGGGTATTGGGGCTGGGGCGACCGAGGCGAGCCCGCACGGGTAGCCGCTCCTGCGACCAGAAAAAGAAAGACGGTTTGGGCTGCCCGGCCCAGTTGAGCTGGGTTTCGAAGGTGTTGCCGGTGTAGAGCAGGCGGGGGCCGAGCAGGGGTGGCTGCTCTAGGCTGAGGGGGCGGCTGCCCACGTTGACGACTTGCACGGTAATGCGATCGCCCGGCGTAAACTGAATCTGCCCTGAGCGACAGTTGACGGTGCAGGGGTCGGCTACGGCAGCGGGCACGCTCCACAGCCAGGCCGCCAGGCCAACCAAACATCCCCCCACTACAAGACCAGACGGCAAACGCTTCTTCACAGCAACGATCCTCACAGGAAAACGGATCTTTTGTTGTAATCGCTACCGGGGCACCCTGGAACCCTGTCTACACATCTTGTAGGAATTGGGTTACCAAGAAAGGTATGCCCTAGCCGTTCATACCTGCGACGACGCCCCCACTGCTGCATTTCTGCGTTCCGTTCAATAAGGCTATCCACTGATCAGAGGAAAGCGATCGGGGTGCTGAATGATGTCAAGGGATAGATCGATATCTAGATCGGGCCAGTAGAGATGGCCAGGGTGAGGTTCTTCCAGGTTGAAGATGTGTTTGATGGGGGCATCTTTGAACCAGGGAAATTGGTCGTAGGGCAGGAAATACTCGCGATCGTTGCAGAGTACCCACAGACCGTTCGCCGAAATATTGCTAACCTCTGTCTGGGAAGTAATGATTCCACGCATTTCTGAAGTCGTCATAGTGTTCCTCAACCAGCTTTTCAATCTGCTTTAGTTGTACTCTCGAAAGCTTATGATTTGTGGCCAACTCTATGTCTGGCTCTAACCAAAACTTCGCTTCTCCATCAGGACAGGAGATATGAATATGGACTCGGCTTTCTTCTCTAGAAAAGAAATAGAAACGGTAGGCTCCAACTTTTAGAACCGTTGGCATAGGTCAACATTTATCCGCGATCGCTATATGCACTGTCATTTCCTAAGTTGGAGCACAACATCATCTCATTTTAACAAGTCTCCAAAATCACAAATCTAAAATTGGCTCACTCGGTGGGTACTGTGACCATGCGCGACTCAATGCCTGCCCACACCTGCGGCGACACCCGCACCGCTGCCTCTTTGCAACGAATCATGAGTTCTAGGATGTAGAAATAGTTAATCATCTGCTTGATCTCTAGATCTGATAGTGACAAAAATTCCATCTTCATATTGAGATTTACAACAAAAGATTCAATAATTTCATGGTTGAGTTTTCTGATTTTGGCTTGAGATATTTTTTCGGCAGAAACTTGAACTTCTAGTCGTTCTAAATTCAGAATAACTGTATCTATTGAACTAACAGGAAACAATCCGATTTTTTGATACTCATTAGCGAGGTCAAGGGCGAGACTTCGAGCACGTTCGAAGGCGAGGGCACGGTCAAGGGCGAGAGCGCAGGTTTGGGCACGGTCAAAAGCAATGCTGAGAGCACGGGCAAAGGCAATCGCGAGGCCACGAGTACTATCAAAGGTGAAGTTAAGGTCGAGATCGGGGATGCTATCAAGTGCATGACCGAGAGTGAGGACACGGTTAACTGCACCATTACAGTCGAGAGCAAGGGCAAGAAATATTGCTGCAATCCTTTTAGCTGTTGGGTTAGCATCTCTTGGAGAGTGCTCGGATGCCAATGTCGCCCAAGCAACAGTATTTTTTAGTTTATCGCTATCAAGACAAGTTTGAGCTTGCCGCTCCATTGCTAGTAGCATATCGTCGGCCCCGCGCCTGCCTGATGCCAACCCCGCCACTGATAGAAATACTTCCCGCCACCGCTTATGATTTACATGGCTACGCACCAATTGATTAACTTTTCGGTTGTCAACGATACACTTGGCCGTCAGGTATTCCTGGAAGGTCAAGTGCGAAAAAGAGTAGGCATCTCGTGCCCGCTCGACCAAAATTCCCTGCTGAATTTCGATTTCTCTCAGCACAGTTTCAGCATCTAGATGGTTAGGGGCATTAAGGTTATCCACTAAAAAGCCTCGAATCTGCTCAACGAGGATTTTCTTAGAGAAAAAAAGCTGATTATCTACAAAGCTGGCGTAAGCAATTTCGGCCAGCATATCCAACTCCAGTTCAGCGCTTAGTTCTTGATAAATGGGATTCCTTTGAATCCTCTTTTCAGAAGCCCATTTTCTCAATAGTACGTCTAGTGCCTCGCTATAAAGCGCATGGCGCTTTTTGGGAAAGTCCTGAAATTCATCATAGACAACGCACAATAGGGTCAGTAGCAGTGGGGTTTGGGCGAGTTCTTTAGCTGCTCGATAATCATTGCTATTCAGTAGTTCCCAGCAGCGGTCGGCGGTATTTACTTCTAAATCCCTGTCTTTTTGAAACCAGTTTTTTATAAACTGCTCAATTTGTTCGTCTTCAAATGCGGCCATAGCCACGTCTTTGAATCGTGTAAAGCCGCCAAAGGTATAAGCTGCGATCCGACAAGATGCAATAAAGCGATTGGTATCAGGATTATCTAATATTTTTTTGGCTCGACGGTTTTTTTCTGTTGGATTCTCAATCTTGCTATAGTTATCTACTAGTTTTTTAATTTCCTTGATGGCGTGATCAAGGTTGGCGGTAGGTACTTCATCCATGCCATCCAGCAACACCAAGAGCTTGCCGTTTTTCAGAAAGAGTTCTGTCAATTCTTCTGGATGAGGAAAGCCACAGGTTTCTAGTTCTTCCGAGATAAACGACTGAATACTAGTATCGAGCTTATCAAACTGGCGTAGTTCCAGCATGACGGGAATGCAAGGATGCTGGTAGAAGGTCTCTTGTGGAACTAGCAGGTTGCCGGGGTCTTTGCCCGCAAAATCTCGACGGCCCAAAGTTCGCAGGGCTTCCAGTCCCACTTTTCGCAAAAAAGTCGATTTGCCAACTCCTGGTCCACCCAGCACCATCAGGTATTGCTGTTCATTAGCGACTTGTAGGCCGGGTTTCTTTTCGGCGTTGGTAACGCTGAAGTTTCGTTTGCCGCTTTCACGATACTGCTCTTGGAGGGCATCTTCAGACTCAAAGTAGCGCAGGGCAGAGCGATCCAGCAGTTGCACGGCGGTGTAGATTTCGTCGAGGCGAACGGGATAGTCCATTCGCACGCACGCAACCTTGAGGGTGCCGTGGCGATCGATGTAGCGGCGTACGTAATCCACCGTTGCCTTTCTTACGGCCAGATTTTTGCCAATATCCCAGTCTAGATTTTTGAGGGTTTCGGTGCCCTTGTCTTTAACCAGGCTGGTGATTAGGCCACCCAGGCCAGCGGCGGCGGCTCCGATCAGGGGTTCAAATCCGGTCATGGTGGGGTCGGGGTGGCGGTTGCCCAATACTATAGCCTGGGCTTTTTAAGGAGCAACGATTGAAATTTACTGGGCGATCGCACCCCAAACCCCCACCCACAACCCGCTATCCTAGATAACGTGCTGCACCCGGTGAAGACTCGATGGATACCAAGGCCTTTAAGCGCTCTCTCAACCACTCCGACAAGTACTTTCGCCAGGGGTTTGGCCACGGAGACGAGGTCGCCGGGCAAATGCAGACCGAGTACAACAGCGGGCTAATTCAAGAAATTCGCGATCGCCAATACACCCTCACTCGCGGCAACGTCACCATCAAGCTGGCCCAGTCCTTTGGCTTTTGCTGGGGGGTCGAGCGGGCGGTGGCCATGGCCTACGAAACTCGCCAGCACTTCCCCACCGAGCGCATCTGGATCACCAACGAAATCATCCACAACCCCAGCGTCAACCAGCGCCTCAAAGACATGGCGGTGGAGTTCATTGAAGTCGTCGATGGCGAAAAAGACTTCTCGATTGTGGGCCAGGGCGACGTGGTGATTCTGCCCGCCTTTGGGGCCAGCGTGCAGGAAATGCAGCTGCTCAACGATAAAGGCTGCACCATCGTCGATACCACCTGCCCCTGGGTCTCTAAAGTGTGGAACACCGTCGAAAAGCACAAAAAACGCGACCACACCTCCATCATCCACGGCAAGTACAACCACGAAGAAACCGTGGCCACCAGCTCCTTTGCGGGCAAGTACCTGGTGGTGCTGAATCTAGACCAGGCCAATTACGTAGCCGACTACATTCTCAACGGCGGCGACAAGGCCGAATTCATGGCGAAATTTGCCAACGCCTGCTCCGCCGGGTTCGACCCCGACGCCGACCTCGATCGCATCGGTGTGGCCAACCAGACCACCATGCTCAAGGGCGAAACTGAGCAAATCGGCAAACTCTTCGAGCACACCATCTTGAAGAAATTTGGCCCCCAGGCTCTCAACGACCACTTCCTCAGCTTCAACACCATCTGCGACGCCACCCAAGAGCGCCAAGACGCTATGTTCGAGCTGGTGGATGAAAAGCTGGATTTGATGGTGGTGATTGGCGGCTACAACTCGTCGAACACCACTCACCTGCAAGAGATTGCGATCGATCGCAGCATTCCCTCGTACCACATCGACAGCGCCAGCCGCATTGGCCCCGGCAACCGCATTGAGCACAAACCGCTTCATGGCGACCTGACCGTGACCGAGGGCTGGCTGCCCGATGGCCCTATTACTGTGGGCGTCACCTCCGGCGCTTCGACCCCCGATCGCTCAGTAGAAGAGACCATCGGGCATATCTTTGCCATTAAGGCTGACATGGCGGTGGTTTAAGAAAACTTAGTAGATCACAAAGCCCCCGCAGCCCTCTCCCCCAACCCCAGGGAGGAGAGGGGAGCCGGAACCAACCTTCGAAATCCCTATAGGTTGAGGCCAGAGCCATGACCACCACTGCTACCACCCTCAAAGACCAAATTCTAGAAGCGATCGACCCTCTGCCCGTGGAAACGCTGGCTGAAATTTTGAATTACATCAAATCTCGCCAGCCATCAGCCGAGATAACTGAGGAATCCGCTGTCTGGCAGGCCTATCAGCGGTCTAAGCAAAAACGTGGGGAGGTCTACCGCCGCCTTGCCGACTCCTAATTTTCTCAACCAAGAGGACGTTTTGCTGCTCCACGCCGACCAGATTGAGAGCTTTGGCGGTACCCATAGCGTTCGAGATGAGGGGCTATTAGATTCTGCCCTAGCTCAGCCTAAGATCACCTTTGGCGGTGAACTGTTGCATCCGACCCTAGCAGAGCAGGCAGCGGCATATTTATACCACCTGTCACGCAACCATCCTTTTGTAGATGGCAATAAGCGGACAGCTTTTGCGGCGATGGATACGTTTTTAGAAGTCAACGGCTACTGTCTGACCCTGAGCGATGACGAGGCCTACGATCTGGTGATGCAGACTGCCCAGGGCCAGATCGATAAACCGGTGTTGGCCAGCATCATTGCCGCTGCCATCCAAAGCTTGCCTTAGGATAAAGTCTCCCCTGTCTGAGACCGTGCAGGCTAATCTGGGATAGAACATCTGTTCCGCATCCATGGCTGTATCCCCATCCAAATCTGCTAAAGCTGACCTGGCGCTTACCGCCGAGCAAGAGGCCGCACTGGATGCGCTGGACGCCTTTGTGCAGGGCACCGAAAAGCTGTATCTGCTGACCGGCTACGCGGGTACGGGCAAAACGACGCTGCTTCAGGTATTTGTCAACGGGCTGCGCGATCGCGGTGACGATCGCCCCATTGTACTCAGCGCCTTTAGCAACAAAGCCACCAAAGTATTGGCAGCGATGGCGGCCCAGTGGCGGCTCGATATTGATGCCATGACCTGCTGCAAGCTCCTGGGCCTGCGCCCGGTGATCGACGAAGAGAACGGTAAGCAGGTATTTGCGATCGATCGCCAGCAGGCCAGCCAGATCGATCGCTACCGCCTGGTGATCATTGACGAGTGCTCGATGATCAACCAGGAGCTGTGGGAGTTGCTGGTGAATGCGGTGTCGAACCTGTACCGGGGCACCCAAATTTTGTTTGTCGGCGACCCGGCCCAGCTGCCGCCGGTCAACGAGCCCGAGTCGGCCTGCTTTCACCAGATTGTGCACAAATCACAGCTTACCGAGGTAGTGCGCTACGGCGGCGCGATCGGCGTGATCGCCGAAGACATTCGCCGCAACCTGGAGCGCGACTCACTGCCCCGCTTCGCCAACGACACCAATGCTGACAACACCGAGGGCTGCTTTGTGCTGCCCCGCAAACCCTGGCACGACCTGCTGATTCGCGCCTTTACCAGCCCCGCCTACCAAAAAAATCCTGACCAGGTGCGTGCCCTGGCCTACACCAACCGTCGGGTGGCCCAGCTTAACCAAACCATTCGCGCCGCCATCTACGGCCCTAACGCCAAGCGGTTTGTGCCCGGCGAGCGGCTGATTGCCATCAACCCTTGTTTAGAAGAAGAGGCGATCGTGCTGCCCACCTCCGCCGAGTGCGAGGTGCTCAAAATCGCCCGAGGTCGTGAGGGCGAGTGGCCCCTATGGATGCTTGAAGTCGAAACCGAAACCGGCGATGACAAAACTCTGCGGGTGCTGCACGAGTCGGGCCAGGCCGAGTTCAAAACTAGGCTCGACTTTCTCGCCAAAGAAAAGCGCTGGATGGAATTTTGGGACTTGCAGCAGCGCTTCCACACCGTGGACTACGCCTACAGCCTCACCATCCACAAGAGTCAGGGCTCAACCTTTCAGGATGTGTTTGTGGATGTGCCATCGATGGCCGCCAACCGCACTGCGATCGAGCGCAACCAGCTCTGCTACGTCGCCTTCACTCGCGCCGCCAAGCGATTGTTTTTGTATCAATAATCCCAACGTAGGGATTCCTCAACGGTGTGTTACGGCCTAGCGCAGAGGATTCGTTATCAACTGAAGCGCTCTGTGGCCTGACGGCACCCTACTCTCCTACCTCTCTGATCACCACCTCATCCCCCACGGCCAGGCCCAACTCGGCGGCGCGTCCGGCCCGCAGCTCAATTACCTGATCCACCAGCTGATTGCCGGGGCCGTAGGTGGGGCAAGGGTCGGTGGTGCAGGGGGGAGCCTCGATCAGCCCCACGATCTGCCCCTGGTGCAAAAACACCATGTCCAGCGCCACCGGCACATTCTTCATCCAAAAGCTCACCGGGCGGGGTCGCCCCATCGGGAACAGCATGCCGCGATCGCTCGGCAGCGCATCCCGGTACATCAGCCCTAGAGCCTGCTGCTGAGGGGTTGCCGCCACCTCTAGAAAGATCTCTTCGCCCCCCAGGGTCGTCATCGCTGTGACGGCAAGCTGTTGGCCGCGAGGGTCAGCCATAGGGGTTTCGGTGGTAGTCGGCGTCGATGCAGCACTGTCTGTTGGAGACGACGGCGCAGTGGTTGAGGGCATTGGCGCACACCCAGCCCCCAACACCAGAGCGCTGAGCACCAGGCTCAAGACAAGACTCTGCCTGAGCCGTTGAGACGCCAAACCAGCAAAACAATAGGACATGAACAAACCAGGGAAAGTAACTGCGGTTGCCCAACCAGGGCGCTAATATTCTAGTCGTTCACCCCCTGGATGTTGCCCCTCACGCATCCACCCACCTACCCATCCACATCACCTACTCACCTACCCATCTACTCACCCACAAACTAACTCTCCCGCAGCACGTACCCCACACCCCGCACGGTCTGAATCAACCGCTTGTCATCTTCGCCGTCAATCTTGAGCCGCAGGTAGCGCACGTAGACCTCAATCACGTTCGACTCGCCCACAAAATCGTAGCCCCAGACATTCTCTAAAATTTGCTCGCGGGGCAGCACCTCGCGGGGGTGTTCCATCATATATTTGAGCAGCTCAAACTCTTTCATCGTCAGGTCAATGACGCGATCGCCCCGCAGCGCATGGCGATTGTCTAAATCCAGCGTCAGATCGCCAAAGCGCAGGTGCTCGACCTCCCCTGGGGTCGATTGCAGATAGAGCTGCACGATTTTTAAGAAAGCGTCGGCGCGGTAGGGCTTGAGAAAATAGTCATCAGCGCCGCATTCGAGGCAGGCCACCCGGTCTTCAAGGCTGTCTTTGGCCATTAACAGCACAATCGGCGACTTAACGCCCTGGCTGCGCAGGGTTTGGCACAGCGCCAGCCCCGACTCGCCCCCCAGCAGGCGATCGACCACAATCAGTGCCGGATGCCCCTCCGTCGCCAGGGCGAGACCCGCTTTAGCACTGCTGGCCACCACAGGATGGTATCCGGCCTCCTGGAGGTCAAACTCCATCTGACGAGTTTGGCCCTCGTTGGTACCCACAAGCAGAATGTGGGTGCCCTGATCGGCGGTGGATAGGCCCATAGGATTTAAAACGTCTCAACGCCTGGGGCTTGAAATGAGCGGATGATCGAGTTGGCGTTTCACAGACAATGCCTGCAAAGGGTCGCGATTGATTATAGCGCGGCACCCTGGGAGGCACGGCGGCTAGGGGAATGACCGCTGCTGCCGCTAGACCGATTGCCGCTGGAAAATACTATTAAATTCCCATTTTTCCCTACGTTAGCCCCTTCAAGTGTCCATTGTTACCGTTAGTAACGAGGGCAAAATACCTCACAAAATCTTCCCCTTGCTTCTCAATTTCCTGTGTTAGATTGGGCGTAATTTGCTGCTAGAAGCTATATCACATGACACTTGCAAAGCGCGGACTGATCCTAGGTGCAACCGCCGTCGCTGTGGCTGCGGTAACCGTAACCGGCGCCGGGATTCACCTGTCCCAAAGCAAAGCTTTCTTTGAAGAAAGCCCCAAGGAACTGATTGATCAAGTTTGGCAGCTAATTGACCGCAATTTTGTGGATGCCACCTTCAACCAGGTCGATTGGGATGCGGTGCGTACGGAGTACCTAGGCCAAAATTACACCAATCAGGAAGAAGCCTACGGGGCTATCCGCGAGATGCTGGAGAAGCTGGAGGATCCCTACACCCGCTTCATGGATCCCGAAGAGTTCCGCAGCATGCAGATTGACACCTCCGGCGAACTCACCGGGGTCGGAATCCAAATTTCCCAGGATGAAGAGAGTAAAGACATCGTCGTCGTGGCTCCCATCGAAGACACCCCGGCCTTTGATGCCGGTATTCGACCCCAGGACGTGATTTTAGCCATTGATGGTGAATCTACCGAGGGTATGGAGCTCAACGACGCCGTCAGCAAAATTCGCGGCACCGTCGGCTCTGAGGTCACCCTCACCATTCGCCGGGGCGAAGAAGAGCTGGAAGTGTCGATGGTGCGCGCTCGCATTGAGATTCACCCGGTGCGCTACAACGTGCAGGCTGGCCCCGAGGGACAGGTGGGCTACATTCGCCTCAACCAGTTCAGCGCCAACGCCGCTGAGGAAATGGGTGCAGCCATTGAAGATCTCGAAGGGCAGGGGGTAACGGGCTACGTGCTCGACCTGCGATCGAATCCTGGTGGGCTGTTGTATTCCAGCATTGACATCGCCCGCATGTGGATCGACAGCGGCATTATTGTATCGACCGTAAACCGCCAAGGGGTGGTGGATGAAGAAACCGCCAACAGCCGCGCCCTCACCGACAAGCCCCTCGTGGTGCTGGTTGACGGCGGCTCGGCCAGCGCCAGCGAAATTTTGTCGGGGGCACTGAAAGACAACGAGCGGGCGCTGCTGGTGGGTACGCGCACCTTCGGTAAGGGGCTGGTGCAGTCGGTGCGCAGCCTGGGCGATGGCTCTGGAGTGGCAATTACGGTGGCCAAGTACCTCACCCCAGACGGCACCGACATCAACAAGCACGGCATCGACCCCGATATTGCAGTCGAGCTGACCGAAGAGCAGCAGGAAGAACTCTCGACCAATCGCGAGGCCATTGGCACCGATGCCGACCCTCAGTACGCGGCGGCACTGGAAGCGTTGAGCACCGAGATTCAGGAAGCCCGCGCTGGCGACAGCGTTACGACGGCACCGGGCAACTAGCCGGGCCGTCTATAAAATCGGTAAATCACTCAACCAACGGTCTGGGCTACGGTTCAGGCCGTTGTTTTTGGCGACGGGGTGCCCGCAGTGGGTTGCCCCCCAGTACCAGCAGCACCAGGGCGGCCGCCAGCATACCGGCGGCGACACAAAAGGCCAGCAATACCCCAAAAGGAATCTGAATCGATTGCAGATTGAGCAGGCGAAAAGAGACGGGGGTGGCGTTTTGCACGGCGATGATCGCGATCGCAACCACCCAGACGGCGGGCACCAGGGCAAACACAAGTCTAATCATGGGCCAGGGTTAAGTTATGGGGCGATGGGGAAAGGGTTGCCAAGACACAACGCCTTTGGGTAGTATAGTCAACTGGGCTATACGAGAAAAATCATGGCAAAACGGGTACAGGTAGTTCTCACAGAAGATGTTCGCAAGCTGGGCTATAACGGCGACTTGGTAGATGTCGCCCCTGGCTATGCACGTAATTATCTTATCCCCAACGGGAAAGCGGTGCGCACCACCCCCGGCGTGCTAAAGCAGGTAGAGCGTCGGCGCGAGGCGCAAAAGCAGCGGCTTCTAGAGATTAAGCAGGAGGCCGAAGCCACTAAGACAGCGCTGACCACCATCGGCATGTTCACCATTCAAAAGCCTGTGGGCGAAAACGAGGCCATCTTTGGTACCGTCACCTCTGGCGATGTGGCCGATGTGATCAAGTCGCTGGCAGGCAAAGAAGTCGATCGCCGCGATATCTCGGTGCCCGACATCAACAAGCTGGGCGAATACCAGGCCGAAGTGAAGCTGCACCCCGAAGTCACTGCCATCGTCAACCTGCGGGTAACTGCCGAGTAGGCTGCTGCGCAGTTCTTCCTCGCCAATCATGGTTTAACTCGATTTCCTCTGAGGCAAACTCTACATTTAGAGTTTGCCTCAGAGGATTTTTGCTTTAGGACTACCTCTCCCCACCTTCCCTAACCCCCTCACCTCCCCAGCCCAGCAGATCGGCTACAATCAACCCATCCCCAACATCTAGCGCCTCGCCCCTGCCGATAGCCTCAGCTCTAGCGCCCCCCGTTCCATGGATACCCCTCGCCTCCACCCCGACACCATTGAAGCGGTGCGCGATCGCGCCGACATTGTCGATGTGGTCTCCCAGCACGTAGTGCTGAAAAAGCAGGGCAAAGATTTTGTTGGCCTCTGCCCCTTCCACGAAGACAAGTCGCCCAGCTTTAGCGTCAGCCCCGGCAAGCAGTTTTACTACTGCTTTTCCTGCGGGGCGGGGGGCAACGCCTTTAAATTTTTGATGGAGCTAAACAAGCGCTCCTTTGCCGACGTGGTGCTGGACTTGGCCCAGCGCTACCAGGTGCCGGTGACGACGCTGGAACCTGCCAAACGCCAGGAACTCCAGCGGCAGCTCACCCTGCGGGAGCAGCTCTACGAAATTTTGGCGCTGACCGCCCGGTTCTACGAGCACGCCCTCCAGCAGATCGACGGGGCCGCCGCCCTGGCCTACCTATATGAGCGGGGCCTGAGTGACGCCACCATTCAGCAGTTTCAGCTGGGGTTCGCGCCGGGGGGGTGGCAGACCCTCTACGGCTACCTAGTCGAGCAAAAGCACTACCCCGTCGAGCTGGTGGAAAAGGCGGGGCTGATTGTGCCCCGCCAAAAGGGCGATGGTTACTACGATCGCTTCCGCGATCGCCTGATGATTCCCATTCGCGACGGCCAGAGCCGAGTGATTGGCTTTGGTGGCCGCGCCCTGGGGGACGAAAAGCCTAAATACCTCAACTCGCCCGATACCGAGCTGTTCGACAAGGGCAAGACCCTCTATGGACTGGACTTGGCGCGGGCCGCGATCGCCAAAGACGACCGTGCGATCGTCGTCGAAGGCTACTTCGACGTGATTGCCCTACACTCTGCCGGGCTAGAAAACTCCGTCGCCGCCCTGGGCACCGCCCTGAACGCTGCCCAGGTGCGCCAGCTCCTCCGCTACACCGAATCCAAGCAGATCTTGCTCAACTTCGACGCCGATGCCGCCGGGGTCAAGGCCGCCCAGCGAGCGATCGGCGAAGTCGAAGAGATGGCCTACCGGGGCGACGTGCAGCTGCGGGTGCTCAACATTCCCGATGGCAAAGACCCCGACGAGTTTTTGCGCCACCACAGCGCCACCGCCTACCGCGATCTGATCGAAGCCGCCCCCCTCTGGATTGACTGGCAAATCCACAACCTGATCGAGGGCAAAGACCTGCGCCAGGCCGACCAGTTTCAGCAGACCAGCCAGGCGGTGGTCAAGCTGCTCAGCGACATCGCCAATGCCGACACCCGCACCCACTACGTGCGCTACTGCGCCGAAATCTTTAGCAACGGCGACAGCCGCCTGGTGCCCCTCCTTGCCGAAAACCTCGTCACTCAAGTGCGCCGCCAGCGCCGCACCACCTCCGACGCAGCACCCTCCCGTTCCGCCCCCAACCCTACCCCCAGCGCCAGCTCCCTAGAGCAGGCCGAGGCCGCCCTGCTGCGCATTTTTCTCCACGATGCCGCCCACCGCGACGAAATTCGCCAAGTGCTCGAAGACCGCGACCTGCAATTTAGCTACTCCCACCACCGCGCCCTGTGGCGGCAGATGCAGCGCTTGCTCACCGAAACCGACGACCCCAGAGTTGACCTGGTCAACCTCCTGCGCAACCAGCTCGCCGACACTGGCCTGGCCACCACCCCCCTGCAAGCCCTGCTGCACCTCAGCGAAAAGACCAAACGCGACGTCATCCGCGCCCCCCTGATCATTCGCGCCGCCGCCGCCTGCATGGAAAAGAACCTCTGCGAAAAACGCTACCGCCACTTTCTCGCCCTGTGGGAAAAGACCGACTGCACCACCGCCCCCGAGCAATTCGCCGAATACCAGCGGCAAATCTATGCCGAAAAACGCCGCATCGAAGTTCTAGAGAAAGACCGCCAGGTCAGCTTCGAAGATCTAGCGATTATGCCCTGGGTCGGCGAGCAATACGATTCTCTCGATCGGTAGTCCCAGTCTAAACGATGTGATGCTCACCCTATGGTGATTCAAAGAAGGACAGGGTTTATGTTAACCCCCAGGCCCGTTGGCAGAACAGAGGTTTAAACCGATGATCGATCAATCCTTTCCGTGAGGTCAAGGACGACGGAACGTCCTTGTCGACAGGGGTCTGGGGCCAGCGAAATGGCCCCAGCAGTAGATCTGGCTTTATCCCCAATTGTGCGCCGCTACTACTGCGCGATCGCCCAAATTCTGGAATGGTGCACTGCTTCGCGAGTGCACCCTACGATTTTCCTAATCGCTGAGCGCTATCCTAAACGGAGTTTCTGATAAACATCGCACCCATGCCCAACGTGGTCATCGTCGGCGCTGGCCCTACCGGAGCAACCCTCGCCCTCCTATTGGCTCGGCAAGGCATCCCCGTCACCCTAGTGGAAGCCGCCCACAACTTTCAGCGCCAGTTTCGCGGTGAGGGGCTCATGCCCAGCGGCCTCGACGCCCTAAACCAAATGGGGCTCGGCCCACTACTTGAAACCATCCCCCACCGCCCCCTCAGCGCCTGGGAATTTTGGCTCAACGATCGCCGCCTCTTCCGCGCCGACGAGCCCTTAGGTTCAGCCCACCCCTGCACCCTAGTCTCCCAACCGCCGCTGCTAGAAGCCCTAATACAGGCCGCCCAGCGCCAACCCAACTTTGAGTGGATAGCCGGAACAGCAGTAAAAGACCTGCTGTGGCAGAGCGATGGCGAAACCTCCCAACCCGACAATCGCGTCACAGGAGTTCACCTTACCGACGGTCGCACCATCGCCGCCGACCTGGTGATTGGAGCCGACGGTCGCGCCTCTGCAATTCGCCAAAAAGCCGGGCTCACCCTAGAAACCCAGCCCAAAAGCATCGACGTGCTCTGGTTTAAGCTGCCAGCGCCGCCAGACTATGCCACCGACAACCGCTTCTGCACCGTAGTCAAAAAGAGACGAGTCTTCAGCCTCTTTCACGGAGCCGAGGAGGGCAAACTGCACCTGGCCTGGGCGATCGCCCCCGATGAACCCACCGAGCAACAAGACTGGGCAAAGACCTTTGCCGCCCTCGTACCACCCGAGTTCGTAGCACACTTTCACTCCGCAAAAGACAGCATTTCGCCCCCCATGCGCCTCTCAGTGCTGGTCGGTCGCTGCAATCGCTGGCACCGCCCCGGTCTGCTGCTGCTGGGCGACGCCGCCCACCCCATGTCGCCCGTGCGCGCCCAGGGCATCAACATGGCGCTCAGGGATGCGATCGCCGCCGCCAATCATCTCATTCCGGTGCTCACAACCACCAATGCATCAGACCCCACCGCTCTCGATCGCGCCTTAGCCCACATCCAAACCGAACGCGAACCCGAAATCATTCAGGCCCAAACGCTCCAGGCCCACGAAGCCAGTCGGGGCGAACTGCTGCGTCGCTTTGGCCTATTACGCCAGGGGCTCAGCACTTTCTCCCCTCTGGTTGGCCCCGTCGTTAAACAAATCTGGACTCAGCAACAGCAGCCTCTGCGCGAGGGTATCACAACAGTACGGCTGAATGCTGACTAGGAACCACCGCCTGCCCCCACAAGCTGAATGAGATAGATCACCGCAAAAACCGCAAAAAACACCCCAGCCAGCACCGTTGACCAAAAGGTAATCGCCGAGGGCCTTAGTCCCTGAGGCAGCATGCGGTGATTGATATAGAGCGTCAGCCCCGTCACGATCGGGATGTGAGCCGCCTCGATCGCCCCCGCCGTTTGCAGCAGCCCCACAGGTTCACCAAAAAACAGGTAAACCGCAGCGGGCAGCACCGCCAGCAGCGTCACAATGTAGAACTTGCGCAGAAAATTTTCGTTCACCCACCGACCGGCCCCGCCAAAGCCCTGTACCAAAATCTGGGTGCCGTCGGCAAACATACGGCCAAAACCATCCTGCACCGAAAGCGTAGTGCTGCAAAAGGTGACAAAGACAATGGCCACCATAAACCAGAAGCCAAATGGCCCCCAAAGATCGCCCAGCAGCCGACCCAGGGTTTCAGCCACCTGATTTTCCTCAGGCACTACCCCCTCAGGATGCAGCAGCTCAGCCCCCAAAATCAAAAAGGAAAGCGCCGCCAACAACGCCCCAACCACCGCCAGGGTGTTGGAGAAGGTCATCAGCTTAAGCCAGCCCCGCAGCCGCTGCTGCTGATCTTCCCCAATTTGGCTAAAGTCAACCGGGGTTTCTCGCCGAGCCGTGGCTGCACCGTAGCCCCTCGCCCCCACCCAGTAGGAATACCACATCAGCCCAGCGGCCCCCGCCAGCATGAACCCCAGCCAGGGCAAAATCTCCTGATACTGCACATCCTCAGGAATTTGGGGCACTAACCCGCCCCCCAGCTGACCCAGGTTGGGAAAGACAAATACAGCGGCGGCCACAACAGCCAGCGTGCGGCCAATGCCAATGTAGGACGACACCTTCTCCACGCCGTCGTACTGGCCCAGAAACACGATCGCAGCAGTGACCGCAATGATGATCAGCGTCCAGAGTTTGGCGGTGCCTCCGGTCATCAGCAGTAGAGCCGTGGCCGCTGCTCCGGCCATACCGGCTACGGTTGCGATCGCCACCACAAACTGAGGCACCAAAATCAACCAAATCGCCCAGTTCTTAGGTCCTGGCAGCCGCTTAAACCCCTCCAAAATGGTAATACCGGTGCAGACGGTAAAGCGCCCCACCTCGCGGTTGATAAACCATTTGAGCACCACAGCCGCCACCAGCGCCCACAGCAGCGCGTAGCCGTAGAGAGCGGCCACCCTTGGGGTAAACAGCAATTCCCCTGACCCAGCAGCGGAGAGCATCCAGATAAAGCTAGGGCCAAGCCATTTCAGCCAGTCTTTGCCCTCAGGCGGATTCGGAATCTGCTGATCTTGACTGTTGGCATTGGGGTTATCGGCGGGCGTAGTTTGAGAACTGCTCATCTAGGTTCGTGGTTAAAGGACGAAGGGAGGCAGGGCAAGCAAGACGAAGTCTGCGCGCAGTACACCAGGAGATGGAGTCGGTGGGAAGGGGCAACTGAGGATCAATCCTTGCAGGAATTGCGGCCCACCACTGATACGGCATGTGTCAACTAAGATTTCTCAGCTAAAGCATGGGCGGGATACACGACTGGTATATCCCGCCCATACCAGGGGTTTAACCCTACTCAGGAATAGCTGATTGGTAGATTTCGGTCGCAATCAAAACCGGTCTTTCGCTGTAGTCTTTCTCTAGCTGCTGCTGCACCCCAGCATCCCAGGTCAGATCATAGTCGCGCTCTAGTTCACTGATGACAAAGGGACGCAGCACACCGGTAACTGCCACCTGCTCATCGTCGGTAATGGTAGGCGGTACCGCCTGAGAAGCCGAAGATCCTGCCTTGGGCTGGGCATAGACAATCAGCAGATCGTCTGCCCCTAGCAACCGATCTTCATCCAGGGTGAACGTGGTTTCACTCTGAATGTCTTCAACTTCGCCCGTGACAGCCAGGGTTTGCCCGTAGTACTGCTCAGGGTCGGCAGTAATTTCCCCTGGCTTAGGTGCCAAGGTGATGGATTGGGCAATGATGACCGGCTGATCTTCATAGTCTTCATAGGTAGCCGGATCAAGGGTGAGGTCAAACTCTTGATCTACCTCTGAAATGACAAAGTTGCGGACTTCTCCGGTTACCTGAACCTCAAGGCCATCCTCTTCGGGCAGGGTCAGGGGAGTGCCCGAGGCATTGATGACCAGAATGGGTTCGTTGGCCAAAAACCGCTCATCGCTGACGGTGAATGAATTGTCGCCCACTGGTTCAATGGGTTCGCTCCTAATGGTCACAGTTTGGCCGATGTAACCTTCAGTGTTACCGGCGACTTCCTCGGTTTGTACATTGGTTGAACCGTCTGAGACTTCCCGTTGGGGCGCTTCGGCACAGGCACCTACCAGTACAGTTACTAGCCCAAGGACGAGAGTGCTGCGGCAAAAATTTTTCGCTGTGAGGTTAGAAATGCTGCCGAACGTCCGGGTTTTGCCATCAAAACTGGTTTGTTTTCTATTAAGTTGAGGCATAATCGTAAACTCCAAATTTGATACAACCATTGCCTCAGACTGCCTAGAGAAAGCGTTTGTGAAAATGCCCCTGAAAGTACAGGCTCCCTAGCTCAGACAGCGATGAGTCAATAGTTATTGATTCGCCTAGTCTTTATTTAATCAAGTCCATTCTGGCTACATCCCAAGCTTCAGTCTCCTACCGAAATGACGATAAGATGCTCTATCTATTGGTAGAAGATAGGGTTTTCGCCAAAGAACCTCGCCTTTTCTTCCACTGGCGGAATCATACAGACGGCTACTTCTCCGTCTTGTCATGCGCTCACGGCTGTAGAACCTTCTCCCTATTGGCAAAGGGATAGGAAGGTCAGTCAGTTTTCGCAGCTACAGCCGATTTCTCACCAACAACCTTGGCTAGCTCCCGCATGTTTCATGCCTGAAGCCAACGTTTTTAACTAAGTTTTGTAAATCCAAAAAAATAACGAATTCGGATAAGGTGTGCAGCCAGGTTGGGCCGTGAGACCTAGCGTTGCTGCACATTCACACGTTCTGATGCAGCGCAGCCGCGCTAACGGCAGCCTCAGGGAACCATCTTCTAGCCTGTCAATCTAGCCCCAGCTCGCGCTTGAGCAGGTTGATCGACTTTTCGCCGATGTAGTTGTCGCAGACTACCAGCTTAGGGGGGCGAATCAGGTCTTCGCGGGCTTCGGCGATCGCCTCTTTGACTGTGGGCAAGCTCGCCTCGTCAAACACCACAATGGTCTGAGCGCTGTGGATCACGGCGTTGAGCTTGTAGGGGTCATCGGTTTGGGCCGACATCAGCAAAATTTCGTCGCCCCGCAGGCTGTAGCTAATCACCTCCGCCGCCCGCAAAATGCCGGTGCTGACGCTGACCATGCCCAGGCAGGTGCCCTTGGGCAGATCCTTCAGCAGGCCCAGCTCTTTTTTGTAGTCGTAAATATCGACCGGAATGACGCGCACCGACTTGGGGGCGGCGATCGCCTCGGCCTCACTAATAAAGTAGCGGCTGGTAACCACCGTGCCCGATCGCGTTTGGGCCAAAATCGTGTCGAGTTCCTCCAGCGGCACCAGCTGCACCGGAATGTGCAGGGCGCTTTCTAGCTCACGCACCATTAGCTGACCGGCCCCAATGTCTTGTCCGGGGGCGGTGACCAGCACCCGAGCGCTACAGCGCAGCCGCCAGTCGATCTCCGCCAAAAATAATTCTCGTGCCTGGTTCAGCGAGCAGCCCTGGCGCAGCAGCTCGTCTAACCCCGTCTCGACCACGTCGCGGGCCTGGGGAAACTCGGCCCACAGCACCGTCTGGGGTCGGGCGCTGTCGGTGCTGTTTTGCTCGCGCACGTAGATGCCGGAGCCGGGCATGGCCTCGACCACCCCGGCGTCTTCGAGCTGGCGGTAGACCTTGCTGATCGTGTTGCGGTGCAGGCCTGTCTGCATGGCCAGCTGCCGGGTACTGGGCAGCCGATAGCCAGGCGGGTACTGCCGGGATGCGATCGCAAACCAGATCTGGTCGTAGAGCTGGGTCGACGCCGGAATCTCGCTATCGGGCTGAATGTGAAACTGCACCACCAAACTACCTCCAGGTTGTCGATAGACAACACAATTTCAACAAACTCAGGTTAGATACACCGGCCATACTGCTAATTTAGGACGAATCTCAGAAAAGTCGCCGGGTTCTGGCCGGCCGCCCCGCCCCCCGCAATGATTTTTGACAATTGTAGATCCCCCAACCCAGCTCCCAGGCCCAGCGCTAAGGTAGGAGTGATCAGTATAGACAACTCACGATGACATCCCTCGTGCGAACCGAGACCATCCCTATCTCTAGCGGCGATACCGAGATTTTGGCCTACCTGGCCGAGCCATCTCGACCGGGGCGATTTGGGGCCGTGGTGGTGATTCAGGAGGTGTTTGGGGTCAACAGCCACATTCGCGAAGTAACCGAACGGCTGGCGGGGGCGGGCTACGTGGCGATCGCCCCCCACATCTACCACCGTCAGGCTCCCGGCTTTGAGGTCGGCTACACCGCCGAAGAGCTAGAGTTGGGTCGTCGCTACAAGCAGGGCACCAAGGCAGAAGAATTGCTGGCGGATGTGCAGGGGGCGATCGCCCACCTCTACAGCAAAGACAATGTTATTCCCGCCGGGGTGGGCTGCATCGGCTTGTGCTTTGGCGGTCACGTCGCCTACCTGGCAGCCACCCTGCCGGAGGTCAAAGCCACCGCATCGTTCTACGGGGCGGGCATTGCCACCCTAACCCCCGCCGGCGGCGAACCCACCCTCAGCCGCACATCTGAAATCAAAGGCACCCTCTACGGCTTCTTCGGCGAAAAAGATCCCCTCATCTCATCTGAGGAAGTGAATCAAATCGAAGCAGCGCTGGCAGAACACGGCGTGCCCCACCAAATCTTTCGCTACCCCAATGCCGAGCACGGATTTTTCTGCGACCAGCGCTACAGCTATCACCCTGAGGCCGCCCGCGACGCCTGGGGGCAGGTGCTTCAGCTATTTAAGACCACGCTGCCCACAGCACCGTGAATCTGACTGATTAGAACATCGCCCCATTGCTATTCGCCGGGTGCGCCGTTGTGTGTGTGCCGAGACGCTTTTGGCTGTACTCACCCAGGCCGATCCACCTCATCTCTCCTTGAGAAATGCGCGCGCTACTAGCTAGCCAAACCATTGAGCAAGGACAGATTTGACTCTGTCAAGACCAATTCGAGTGAGCTATAGAGACAAAAACAGCGTCAAAAAATGGCTGGAACTTTCGGATACCTGCGCCAATCTATTACTGATCTACTGCTTCTGCACAGGAAAATTCAGAGGAGATACGGTGCAGATTACAGATGTGACAGTTGAAATAGCGGAGAGTCTGTCAGTCACTTAGACAAAAGCAGCTTTAGATTAAGGAGAGCGAGACACAATTGCCTGATCGACTCTAAGTATGGGCCATCAAAGCCATGCAATCGTCCCATTTCTACACAGAAACGAGTCTTTGCCAACTTTCTCTGATACTTAAAGGGCTAGGAAATCTGAGAATTTACTGAAGCCAGATTCACAGAATTTAGTTCGCAAACGAATGTTCTGACTAACCAAAGAAAGGTTCACGAGAGCATCTTGAGCCCAGTCTGTCGAGATGATTTTGCTAAGGATGTGTCCGCCCGTTGTTTGCATTTGGAGTTTTTTAACGATGTCTAATTCCCTCCGTTTCAAGTCTGGCACCGCCCTAATGTTGGCCCTGGGGCTCACCATGGGTGCCTTTACTCCGGTGATCACAGCGGCTCCGGTGATTGCCCAAACCCAAACCCAAACCCAGTTTGCCGATGTGCCCTCGGGCCACTGGGCCTACCAGTTCATCAATAGTTTGGCGACCAGGGAAGTGATCGCTGGTTTCCCCGACGGCACCTTTCGTCCCGATGAGCCGGTGACCCGCGCCCAGTATGCCGCCATGGTTCGCCAGGCCTTTAGCCAGACTTCCGTGCGCAGTGCGACCACTTTTGTGGATGTGCCCGCCAACTATTGGGCCGCCGCTGCCATTCGTGAGGCCGATATGATGGGCTTTTTGTCGGGCTACCCCGGCAACATCTTCCAGCCCGACCAGAACATTCCTCGGGCTCAGGTGTTGGTTTCTTTGGCCAATGGCTTGAACTACACCGCCAGCAACTCAGGCAGCATCAACGTCTATCAGGATGCGGCCTCGATTCCTGACTATGCGGTGGCTAGCCTGGCGGCGGCCACAGAACGACGCTTAGTGGTGAACTATCCCAATGTGCAGGTCTTGCGGCCTAACCAAACGGCGACGCGGGCCGATGTAGCGGCTTTCATCTATCAGGCCCTGGCCAGCCAAAATCAGGTGGCCACGGTCAACTCGCCCTACATTGTGGGGCAGCAGGTAGCCGCTCAAGCTAGCCTACCAGCGGGCACAACCCTGACCATGAGCTATGCCGAGAGCGAAAAAATTGTCGTGCTCCCCGATGAGACCGCTCCGCTGACCCTAACGATCGCTCAGGCCATCACCGACAGCATGGGTCGCGTCTTGGTACCGGCGGGCAGCCAGGTGGTGGGAGAACTGCGCCCCAGCGGCAGCGGCTCGCAGTTTGTGGCCCAGGAACTGGTGCTAACTGGCGGGCAGCGGCTGGCAATTAACGCCACGTCGCAGACCGTGACCACGACGGAAACGATTCGACGGGGAGCCACCTTTGGCGAGACCCTGGCCGGAGCAGTGCTGGGGTCGGGCGCAGCGGCGGCAATCTCCCGCACCACTGGCGACCAAAGCGTTGGTGCCCTAGAGGTCTTAGCTGGCACGGCCACCGGAGCCACCCTGGCCCGCATCTTTGGCCGCGACCGGGTAGATGTGATTGCCATTAACCCCAGCCAAGATCTCACCCTGACCGTCAACGAGACCCTAGTGCTGTCGGCCCGGTAATTGGGCATCGGTTCTACCTCGTAGTTAGACGACCTCTCAGCCCTCTTCAGGGGCTGGGGGGTTTTGTCTTTGGAACGTGAAATTTGGGCCTGGGAATTGCTCTTTGCCAAGTGACGGCTGGTCTAAGATGGCTGGGTGGTCGAATTATAGCGATCGCTTATGGCCCCCTTCAGCCTTTTGAACCATTCGCTGAACCAAGCTACGGGATAATGTAAACGCGGATACTTCTGAATCTGGCGCGAGGAGCGCAGCGCTCCTGCCCTCGATCAGGTTTCCATCCCCGCTACCCCACCGCGTTGTAATTCCCATGGCCTACTATCTCTCCCCCCGGTTTCTCGAAAAGCTGGCGGTGCACATCACCAAAAACTACCTCAAGCTGCCCCAGGTCAAAATTCCGCTGCTGCTGGGGGTGCATGGTCGCAAGGGGGAGGGCAAAACCTTTCAGTGCGAGCTGGTGTACGAGCGTATGGGGGTCGAAGTCGTCCATATCTCGGGTGGTGAGCTAGAGAGCCCCGACGCGGGCGACCCGGCCCGGCTGATTCGCCTGCGCTACCGCGAGGCCGCCGAGCTGGTGCGGGTGCGGGGCAAAATGGCGGTGCTGATGATCAACGACATCGACGCTGGGGCGGGCCGCTTCGACGCGCTGACGCAGTACACGGTCAACACCCAGCTGGTGAACAACACCCTGATGAACATTGCCGACAACCCCACCAATGTTCAGCTACCGGGCAGCTACGACGAGAATGAGATTCAGCGGGTGCCGGTGATTATGACCGGCAACGACCTCTCGACCCTCTACGCGCCGCTGATTCGCGACGGGCGGATGGACAAGTTTTATTGGCAGCCCGATCGCAGCGATCGCATCGGCATTGTCGGCGGCATCTTTGAGCCCGACGGTCTCTCGACCCAGGATGTCACCCTGCTGGTGGACACCTTCTCAACCCAGGCGATCGACTTCTTTGGGGCCGTGCGCGCCCAGATCTACAACGAGCAGATCCGCGACTTTATCTATTCGGTGGGGCTTGAGAATGTCTCGCGCAGCGTGGTCAACACCACCACGCCGCCCAGCTTTCGCAAGCCCGACTTTAGCATTTCGCATTTGATCGAAGTGGGCGATCGCCTGGTGGGTGAGCAGCGCCGGGTTGACGACATGCGCCTCGCCAACGAATACAACCGCGTGCTGCAAGGCAACTCAGCGGCAGGATCTCCGGCTGGCAGTTTCTACCGGGCCTACGAACCGGGCGACTCGGCCACCCCGCCGTCTCCAGACCCCCAGATCTCCCGAGGGGACGGCAACGGCGACTCTCCCCAGTGCCCCATGCCCCCGTCTGGCGAGTCCACCTACTCCCCCACTCCCCCACCTGCCCACTCCTCCTCCTCCCTCCCCGCCGCCGTCCGCGACCAAATCAACGCCATCCTCTCCCAGGGCTACCGGCTGGGCATCGAGCACGTCAATCAGCGTCGCTTTCAGACCAACGCCTGGCAGAGCGGCCCGACCATCCCCAACCAAGATGCCGCCACCGCCACCGCGGCCCTAGAGCGCTGCCTGGGCGACTACGCCAATGACTATGTGCGGCTGATTGGCATCGACCCCAAAACCAAGCAGCGGGTGATGGAGCAGATCATCCAACGGCCCAAAGGTTAAGGGTCAAAGGTTAAGGGCCAAAGGTTAAGCGTTTTACTCGCCAGTCGTTCGGCGAGGCAATTTGGTGGCAGGATAGGAAGCTAGGTAACTCGCTGAGGTTGCCTAGGAAGAAATCGCTGCGCACCTGCGTTAACTGTTGGGGCCATTGAGCCAAGATGTCAGAATACTATCGACTTTCCTCAGGAATTGAAGGGCTAGATGAAGTCTTAGAAGGAGGATTTCCGTCAGGGCAGGCCTATTTGGCCAGGGGTGGCCCAGGCTGCGGCAAAACCACCCTCGGATGGCATTTTCTCACCAATAATCTGAAGGATGATACCCCCCGCCTGTTCATCACCCTAGGGGAGTCGATGACGCAGCTGAAACGTAACGGAGCCGCCTTGGGCTTTCCGGTAGAGGCGGTAGAAGTCTTAGATTTAAGCCCCAACGCCGACTTTTTTGTGCAAAACCAGGGATACGACATTTTTGCCGCTGCTCAGGTAGAGCAGGATCCGCTAACAGAGCGCATTGTCGAGCAGGTGAGCGGGCTTAAGCCCCAGCGGGTATTTATCGACTCGATGACTCAGCTGCGCTACCTATCCACCGATACCTACCAATTTCGCCGACGGGTAGTGGGGTTCTTGCGCTTTTTGCTGCACCAGGGGGCGACGGTGCTGTTTACCTCGGAGAGCAGCCAAGAGGCTCCCGACGAAGATTTGCAGTTTATTAGCGACGGCATTATCACCCTAGGGATGCATCGGGAAGGGCGAAATATTGAGGTGTCGAAGCTGCGCGGCAGCAGGTTTCGCAAGGGGCCCCACGCCATGCGAATCTACGATCGCGGCCTGGTGGTGTATCCCCATCTAGTCGCTAGGGAAGATAGCGTGGCCCCAACCCCAACCCGCCTTTGCCCCTCTGGCATTCCCGAAATCGACGAGATGCTCAACGGCGGCATCGAAACGGGCACCGTAACAATTATTTCTGGCCCAAGCGGCGTGGGCAAAACCACAGTGGGGCTGCAATTTATAAAAGAGGCGGCGGGACGGGGCGATCGCTCCGTAGTCTATCTATTTGAGGAAGCCGTCGATACCCTGCTCAACCGCTGTGAGGGCATCAACATTCCGGTGCGGGCGATGGTAGAACGGGGCACGCTCTCGGTGATCAAAATTGACCCGCTGGTCTATTCCCCCGATGAGTTTTCCCATCGGGTGCGGCTGGAGGTCGAAAAAGCCGGTGCCCGCATCATTATGATCGATAGTGTGCTGGGCTATAAGCTGTCGTTTCAGGAAGACGACTTAATTCGCAACATTCATACCCTCTGCCAGTATTTGAAGGCGCAAGGTGTCACAACCCTGCTCACTAACGCGATCCAGTCAATTACCGGCGACTTTAAAGTAACGGAGCTGGGCGTGTCCTACTTAGCCGACAACATTATCTTTCTGCGGTACCTAGAAATCCGCGGGCAGATGCGGCGGGCCATCGGCGTTTTGAAGAAGCGCCTCAGCGATTTTGAGAAGACTTTACGCGAGTTTGAAATTTCTCGCTACGGTATCAAGGTGGGTCGTCCCCTGACCCAGCTGCGGGGCATCTTAAGCGGAGTTCCTGAATTCATTAAGTCCCACGAAAATGAGCCATGATGTTCTATCTGACCTGGCTAAGCCTCCCCCGGAACCCGACAATCGATGGCAGTCTCGCATTTTGCTGGGGGTAGACCATCCGCAAAATCGTCAGCTACTAGCCACTCTACTGGGTCGTTTTTATAGCCTGCAAGACTTGCCAGTAGAGCCCCTAAAGTGGACTCAGGCAGTTGATTTATGCATTTTTGACACGGCCTTTTTGGGCCGCTGTGCTGCCCTCATTGCCGAGCAGCGAGCAGCGGCCAGCCCGGTATTTTTGCCCTTTTTGCTGCTGCTCAAGCGCCCGCACCTGGTGCTCATGACGGCATCCCACCGGCAGCAGGTTGACGATGTGATTACCATACCCGTTGACCAGACCGAGTTACTGCTGCGGATTGAGTCACTGCTGCGCGCCCGCCAGCAGTCGCTAAAGCTCAGCGCCCTGCTGGCCCAGGAACAGTTACACGAGCAGCAGCTTGAGGCCGACAATCAGATTCTCCATCAGATGGCGATTCAGGATGGTCTGACCGGGATTCCTAACCGGCGCGCCTTTGACGAAAAGCTCGCCTACGAGTGGAAGCTCGGCCGCCGAGAGCAAACCCCGCTGGCGGTAGTGCTCTGCGATGTGGACTACTTTAAGGCCTACAACGATACCTACGGTCATATTGCAGGCGATCAGTGTCTGCGGGAGATTGCTGGCGTCCTCGATGCAGCGATTCGACGCCCGGCAGACTTGGCCGCCCGCTACGGCGGCGAAGAGTTTGCCCTAATTTTGCCTAAAACCAATTTAGAGGGGGCGCTGCATCTGCTAAACCGCATTCGCAGTACCCTGCGCACCCGCGCCATCACCCACCCAAAATCATCCGTCAGCCCCTACGTCAGCCTGAGCTTTGGCGTGGCTGGGGCTGTGCCCAGCGAGGAGTTGACGCCTGAAGACCTACTGCGCGCTGCCGATGTGGCTCTGTACCAGGCCAAAGCCGAAGGCCGCGATCGCATTGTGATGGCCTCGGCCCTCGCCCCGGCATCGCCGCTGACTCATATCTAGCTGCCCCGGTAGGTGCTGTAGGACCAAGGCGATACCAATAGCGGCACGTGGAAGTTGCCGCTGGGGTCAGCGATCGTAAACCGAACGGGTATTTGGTCTAGAAACGGTGGTTCAGAAAGCGCTGCCCCCGTTTTGGCAAAATAGGCCGCCACATCAAAGGTGATCTCGTAGGTGCCTTTGTGCAACTCATCGCCCTCTAGCAGGGGTTCATCGGTGCGGCCATCGCTGTTAGTTTCGACGGTTTTTAGCGCCGTTTTGATGTCGGCTTCATTATTAATGGCCCAGACTGTGAGCCGCAGCGAGGCGGCGGGCTTACCCAGGGCCGTATCGAGAACGTGGGTGGATAGTCTGCCCATTGCAGTGATGAATCATGCCAGATAACTACAGACAAAGCATATAGTAAGAAGCCCTTGGATGGCGGTGCAACCCGAATAATTCGGAATACTGTACTCAGACATCAGCAGTCTGTGTTTTTTGGCTGCCCACAGCCTTGGCCTGCCCTTTGCGGAGAGCGAGATTGTTCGTTAGCCTGACCTTAGCGAACAGATCGGTTTTCAAGATTTTTACAGCTCTTCGACAGGCAGTTTGGACTATATGACCCATTCCTCGCATTCCCAGTCTAAGCCCAGACCCCTGAACCGACGACATCTGCTCAGGTATATGGCTGGGGGCAGCTTGGGGGCGATCGCCATGGTGTTCTCACGGCCCCAGCCAGCGGCGGGCCAAGACCTCGAAGAGCTGTGCTCAATGTTTCCGCAGAATTCTCGCTGCCTCGACTATTTGCCAGGGGTGCAGGCGCTGGACGCGGCGGGGAATGCGATCGCCGTCGATACCTTCTTGCCCACCACCACTACCGGCATTCCTCAGCCGGTGCAGGGGCTACCCAGCGTCACCTACCTTGTGATTAACGAAGGTCCAGCTCTGGCCCCTTACGGGCTGCGCCCCGTCTGCCCGCACCGGGGCTGCGCCGTCATCTGGCAGGCCGACCAAAACCGTTTTGCCTGCCCCTGCCACGGCTCTAAATTTGATGCTGAGGGCCGGGTGCTGCGAGGGCCAGCCCGCAAACCACTGCCCCTGGTCACCGTGGTCGAGCGGCAAAACCAGATTCGCCTGGTCGATCGGGCTCCTTCCATCGATCCGCGCTAGGGAATCTGCTGTAGTCCTGGGAAGCTAGGTTTCGGATGCGTTCTTTGGGGGCAATGGTTGATAATAGGTGATCTCTGCCGCAATCCCCTTCTAAAGCCCCATGTCTAGCGCCTTTCTCGATCGCCTCCACAGCTCCGATCGCCCCGTCATGGTCTTCGATGGCGCGATGGGTACCAACCTCCAGGTGCAAAACCTGACGGCGGAAGACTTCGGCGGCCCCGAGTATGAAGGCTGCAATGAATACCTGGTGTTCACCAACCCCAAGGCGGTTGAGATCGTCCACCGTGGGTTCCTCGAAGCGGGAGCCGACGTGATTGAAACCGACACCTTCGGCGGCACTGCGATCGTGCTGGCCGAATACGACCTGGCCGATCGCGCCTACGAACTCAACAAAACCGCCGCCGCCCTGGCCCGCCGCGTCGCCGACGAATACTCCACCCCAGAGAAACCCCGCTTTGTGGCTGGCTCCATGGGGCCAGGCACTAAACTCCCCACCCTCGGACACATCGACTTCGACACCCTCAAAGACTCCTACGTCGATCAGGCGAAGGGGCTGATCGACGGCGGCGTAGACCTGATGCTGGTGGAAACCTGCCAGGACGTACTGCAAATTAAAGCCGCCCTCAACGGCATCGAAGAAGCTTTTGTCGCCACCGGCAAGCGCCTGCCGCTCATGGTCTCCGTCACCATGGAGCAGCAGGGCACCATGCTCGTCGGCACCGAAATGGCCGCCGCCCTGGCCATCCTCGAACCCTACCCCATCGACATTCTGGGCCTCAACTGCGCCACCGGCCCCGACTTGATGAAAGACCACGTCAAGCACCTGGCCGAGCAGTCGCCCTTTGTGATCTCCTGCATCCCCAACGCGGGTCTGCCCGAGAATGTGGGCGGCCACGCCGTCTACCGCCTCACCCCAATGGAGCTGCGCATGTCGCTGATGCACTTCATCGAAGACCTCGGCGTGCAGGTAATCGGCGGCTGCTGCGGTACGCGGCCTGAGCATATTGCACAACTGGCGGAATTGGCGAAGGATTTGCGGCCCAGGGAAAGGCCTGTGCGGTCAATTCAAAATTCAAAATTCAACACTCAAAATTTAGGGCAGACACGTGGGTCTGCCCCTACGGTTCATTACCCCGACCCCCGCCCTCTCCTCAACTACACTCCTTCCGCCGCTTCGATCTACAGTCCCCAGCCCTACGACCAAGACAACTCATTCCTGATCGTGGGGGAACGGCTGAACGCCAGCGGCTCTAAGAAATGCCGCGAGATGTTGAATGCGGAGGATTGGGATGGGCTGGTGGCGCTGGCCAGAGAACAGGTTAAAGAAGGTGCCCACGTCCTCGACGTGAACGTGGACTACGTGGGGCGCGATGGCGAGCGCGATATGCACGAGTTGGTCTCGCGCCTGGTCACTAACGTCACCCTGCCGCTGATGCTCGACTCTACCGAGTGGCAGAAGATGGAGGCCGGGCTGAAGGTGGCCGGGGGCAAGTGCATTCTCAACTCTACCAACTACGAAGATGGCGACGATCGCTTCTTTAAAGTCCTAGAGCTGGCGAAGAAGTACGGCGCGGGCATCGTTGTCGGCACCATTGATGAAGACGGCATGGGCCGCACCGCCGAGAAGAAGTTCCAGATCGCCCAGCGCGCCTATCGCGACGCACTAGAGTACGGCATCCCCGCCCACGAGCTTTTCTTTGACACCCTGGCCCTGCCGATCTCGACGGGCATCGAGGAAGACCGGGTTAACGGTCGCGAAACCCTCGAATCGATTCGGCTGATTCGCGAAAACCTGCCCGGTAGCCACATCATGCTGGGGGTGTCGAATGTCTCCTTTGGCCTCAGCCCGGTGGCCCGCGTTACCCTCAACTCGGTGTTTCTCCATGAGGCGATGCAGGTGGGGCTGGATGGGGCGATCGTCAGCGCCGCCAAGATTTTGCCTTTGGCGAAGATTGACCCCGACCACCAAAAAGTCTGCCGCGACCTGATCTACGATCGCCGCGAGTTTGACGGCGACATTGTCTCCTACGACCCGCTGACCAAGCTCACCACCCTGTTTGAGGGCAAGAGCCTGAAGAAAAAGGAGGCGATCGCCAAAGACCTGCCCATCGACGAACAGCTCAAGCAGCACATTATCGACGGCGAACGCATCGGCCTCGACGACGCCCTGGCTAAAGCCCTGGAAACCTACCCGCCGCTGGAGATCATCAACACCTTTTTGCTCGACGGCATGAAGGTGGTGGGCGAACTGTTTGGCTCGGGGCAAATGCAGCTGCCCTTTGTGCTGCAATCGGCCCAGACCATGAAAGCTGCTGTGGCGTATTTGGAACCCTACATGGAAAAGGCCGACAGCGACGGCTCCGGCAAGGGCACCTTCATCATCGCCACGGTCAAGGGCGACGTGCACGACATCGGCAAAAACCTGGTGGATATCATTCTGTCGAACAACGGCTACAAGGTGGTCAACCTGGGCATCAAGCAGCCCGTGGAGGCGATCATCCAGGCCTACCGCGAGCACCACGCCGACTGCATCGCCATGAGCGGCCTGCTGGTCAAATCGACCGCCTTCATGAAAGACAACCTGGAGACCTTCAATCAAGAGGGCATCACCGTGCCCGTCATTCTCGGCGGCGCGGCCCTGACGCCCAAGTTTGTCCACGAAGACTGCCAGAACACCTACAAGGGCAAGGTTGTCTACGGCAAAGACGCCTTCTCGGATCTGCACTTTATGGATAAGCTGATGCCCGCGAAGGCCGAAAGTAAGTGGGATGACTTGAAGGGATTCTTGGATGAGGAGTCAGTGGCGGGAGAAGAAATTCAAAATTCAAAATTCAAAATTTCTCCTCCGGAGACGCTACGCGAACAAAATTTAGACACTGAAGCCGAACTCCCCACCCCCCACTCCCCACTCTCCACTCCCCTCGACACCACCCGCTCCGACGCCGTAGACCCCGCCATCCCCCGCCCCACCCCGCCCTTCTGGGGAACCCGCGTGCTCACCCCAGCGGATATTTCGCTGGAAGAGGTGTTTGGCTACCTCGACTTGCAGGCGCTATTCGTCGGCCAGTGGCAGTTTCGCAAACCCCAGGAGCAATCCCGCGAGGAGTACGATGCGTTCTTGCAGGAGACGGTACATCCCATTCTGGCTACTTGGAAGCAGCGGATTCTCTCCGAAAACCTGCTCCATCCCCAACTGGTCTACGGCTACTTCCCCTGCCTAGCAGAGGGTAATAGCTTGCACATTTACGATCCGTCGGTTGTTGAGAATCTCGACGTAGGGGTAAATGGCCATTTGCCCCTGCCGGTGGCAACATTCACCTTCCCCCGTCAAAAATCCCTGCGGCGGCTGTGTATTGCCGACTTCTTTTTGCCCAAAGAGATCGCTAAGCCCGGCGAGTTCGACGTGTTTCCCATGCAGGCGGTGACGGTGGGCGAAATTGCCACGGAGTTTGCCCAGAGCCTCTTTAAGGCCGATCGCTATACCGACTACCTCTACTACTACGGTCTGTCGGTGCAGACGGCGGAGGCCCTGGCGGAGTGGTGTCACACCCGCATTCGCCGCGAGCTGGGCTTTGGCGAGCTGGAACCTGCCACACTGCGGGAGGTGCTTCAGCAGCGGTACCAGGGGTCGCGCTACAGCTTTGGCTACCCGGCCTGCCCCAATATGGCCGACCAGCCGGTGCAGCTAGAACTGCTCAAGGCTGAGCAGATTGGCCTAACCATCGACGAGAGCGAGCAGCTGTACCCCGAGCAGTCAACGACGGCGATCGTGGCCTACCACCCGGCGGCGAAGTACTTTAGCGCCTAGACTAGCCGTTCGCCACCTTGCTTATGGCTGCATCATCCTCTTCACACGCTTACAATGGCAGTGCAAGTTTATAAGGGCTGTCGCCATGTCGTCTCGAACTGGTGCCCTGGCTGGTTCACTAGCCAGTCTCTACGAGCAAGACTACGCTCTGTGGCTTGACACGACGTGCCAGCTGCTGACGGCGGGCCGACTCGCGGAGGTAGATATCGCTAACTTACTTGAAGAATTAACCGACATGGGGCGCAGCGAAAAACGGGCATTGACCAGCAGCCTAATCGTAGTGCTGATGCATTTGCTCAAGTACGCCTACCAGCCGGGGCAGCGCTCTAACAGCTGGCGGTTTACCCTCAAAGAGCATCGCCGTCGGCTACAGGAATTGCTGACCACGAGCCCCAGCCTGACACCTTATTTTGACCAGATATTTGCCGACTGCTACCAGGAGGCTCGCGATTTAACCGCCACAGAGACTGGGGTTGGCCTAGAGAATTTTCCAGTCGAGAGCCCATTTACTCAAGAGCAGGTGCGCGATCGCAAGTACCTGCCCCAGTAGACTAGGAGCCTTAGCGTTCTGCCGCCCCAGCACCCATTGATAGCGGTAGTCCATCGGCAAACAGCGCCATGGCCGGGTCAAACTCGGCCTCTAATTCGGTAGCGATCGCATCCCCATCTTCATCCCTGACATCATCGTCGGTCGGAACAATCTGGGCTGACTCTAACCCACCAAAGTCGAACAGGGTGGGGTCGGCGAGCTGGGAGGGGGCGACGTTTTGCAGGCTGCGAAACAGGGTTTCGGTGCGACCGGGCCACTGTTTTTCCCAGGTTTGCAGCATGTCTTTAATTTGGGCGCGCTGTAAATTAGCCTGCGACCCGCACAGCGTGCAGGGAATAATCGGAAACTCGCGGTAGCGGGCGTAGCGGGCGATGTCGGCCTCGGGGCAGTAGGCCAGGGGCCGAATGACGATGTGGCGGCGATCGTCGGTCAGCAGCTTGGGGGGCATGGCCTTGAGCCTGCCGCCGTGGAACATATTGAGAAACAGCGTCTCGATCATGTCGTCGCGGTGGTGGCCGAGGGCAATCTTGGTAGCCCCTTCTTCTGCGGCGACCCGGTAGAGAATGCCCCGCCGCAGGCGCGAGCACAGGCTGCACATGGTTTTGCCTTCTGGAATCACGCGCTTGACAGTGCTGTAGGTGTCTTGCTCGACGATGCGGTAGGGCACGCCGATCGCCTCAAAATACTCCGGCAGCACCTGGGCAGGGAAGCCCGGCTGCTTTTGATCGAGATTCACCGCCAGCAGGTCGAAGTGAATGGGGGCGTGGCGCTGGAGGTGGCGCAGAATATCGAGCAGGGTGTGGGAGTCTTTGCCGCCCGAGACACAGACCATGACGCGATCGCCCTCGTGGATCATGCCGTAGTCGGCGATCGCCTGGCCGACGCGCGATCGCAAAAACCCCTGGAGCTTCTTAAAGCTGTTGGAAGTGGGCTGCTTAACTCCGGCCATCGGCCTGCTCTCCTGCCACGCTTAACGTCTAAAATTTCCCACCTTCAGGCGTTCTATTTTAAAGCGCCGAGGGCATCATGCCGTCGCCAGTTAGGAGTGAAGCGCTGGGCCTTTATAAAGCTTGTGCAAAGGCCCGGTAGCTTAAAGCACTTTTAAACAACCCTTTACCGACTGCCGCTGCCCCTCTGATAGTCTGTTTATGTAAAAACACTGACATTTCAGACATGTTTAATAACGTGTTTGGAGAGCAAGTTTTGGAGCCGCAATGCCCTCCTAGAGAATAGCTAGTTAGAACTTTGTTTCAGGCAAAGTTCGCTGTTGGGTTGACCTGAATTTGCCTTTTGCTAGGTCAGTCTGCCGCGCTCTGCTGTTCAGAGTGCCTAAGTATTTGAAAGGCGTAGAAGCCTGTGCGAAATGTAAGCTCCATGCGCCATGGAGTGGATTTTGTGCGGCTAAAAATCGATTTTTTGGGAGTAATTGATTCTCATGACAACTTCAGTTTTTATTAGCGAACTGCATTACGATAACATCGGCACCGATGTCGGCGAATTTATCGAAATCTCGGCCCCCATGGGCACCGATTTAACCGGCTACAGCCTGGTGCTGTACAACGGCAATGGTGGCACAGTCTACGGCACCGTTGCCCTCAGCGGCGTGGTGGCCAATCAGAGCAATGGCCAGGGTACGATCGCGGTCGATTTCCCGGTTAACGGCCTTCAGAATGGCGTACCCGATGGGGTTGCCCTGGTCGATGCCGAGGGCAATGTGCTGGAATTCCTCAGTTACGAGGGTTCGTTTACGGCGGTGGGCGGCCCTGCCGACGGCCTCACCAGTGTGAATATTGGCGTCGAAGAAGATGGTGCCACCCTCGTTGGCCAATCGCTACAGCTCATTGACGGGGTCTGGACTGGCCCCCTAGCGGCGACCAAAGGGACGGTCAACAGCGCGGATGACGGCGGCGGTGATAACGGCGGCGGCGATCTAGAGCCGACGGCGATTTATAGCATTCAAGGGGCGGGGCACAGCTCGACGCTGGTGGGCCAGACGGTCTCGACTATGGGCATTGTCACCGCCGTGGATAGCAACGGCTTCTATCTGCAAGACGCCCTGGGCGATGGCGATATTGCCACCTCCGACGCGATTTTTGTGTTCACCGGCAGCGCCCCTACAGTGGCCGTGGGCGACGGGTTAAACGTGACCGGCACCGTGTCGGAGTTTACCCCTGGCGGTGTGTCTACCCGCAACCTATCTACCACTCAGCTCAGCGGTAGCCTGACTATTACTACTCTCAGCACCGACAATGACCTGCCTGCGGCGGTAGTTTTGGGCCAGGGCGGTCGGGTGCCCCCCACCGAAAACATTGACGACGACGCGTTTGGCAGCTTTGACCCAGAGACTGACGGCATCGACTTCTTTGAGTCGCTGGAGAGCATGCGGGTGACCGCCCAGGATCTGCGGGTGGTGAATGGCACCAACGGCTTTGGCGAAATCTTTGGAGTGGTGGACAACGGCGCGGGCGCGACTGGCCTGAGCGATCGCGGCACACTCAACCTCAGCCCCGACGACTTCAACCCCGAGCGGGTGCAGGTGCAGTTCGACAGCGGCGTGTTTGACTTCGCCTTCCCCGACGTAAATGTGGGCGACAACCTGGGGGATGTCACTGGCGTAGTCAACTACGACTTTGGCAACTTCCAAATTGTCGCCACCGAAGACTTCACGGGCAACATTCAGGCGGCGGGCCTACAGCGGGAGGTCAGCACCCTCAGCGGCAATAGCGACCAGCTTACGGTGGCCAGCTACAACGTGCTCAATCTCGACCCCAACGACAGCGATGGGGATACCGACATTGCCAACGGGCAGTTTGGTGCGATCGCCCAGCAGATCGTCAACAACCTCAACATCCCCGATATTATTGCCCTGCAAGAGGTGCAGGATAACACCGGCTCAGCCAACGATGGCGTCATAGCGGCGGATCTGACGCTGCAAACTCTGGTGGATGCGATCGCCGCTGCGGGTGGCCCCACCTATGCCTTCATTGACAACCCGTTCATCACCAACAATGCCAGCGGCGGCGAGCCTGGGGCGAACATTCGCACCGCCTACCTATACGATCCTAGCCGAGTTGACCTGGTAGAGGGGTCAGTGGCCACCATCGGTAGTCAAGCCCAGGGCGAAGCCTTTGCCGGTGCCCGTCTACCCCTGGTGGCCGATTTTGAGTTCAACGGCGAAACCGTGACCCTGGTGAACAACCACTTCTCGTCAAAAGGCGGCAGCGCACCGATTCTCGGCACTGAGCAACCCTTTGAGGCCCGTCAGGAAGACCCCACCGTCAACGGCTCTGTAGACGAACGGCAGGCGCAGTCGGCGGCGGTGCAGGGCTACGTCAACGGCCTGCTGAGCAGCGACCCCAGCGCCAACTTAGTAGTGCTGGGTGATCTCAACGAGTTTGAGTTTGTCTCACCCGTGCGCGACCTGGTCACCAACAGCGGCCTCACCAATTTGACTGAGACCCTGCCTGAGAATGAGCGCTATTCCTACATCTTCCAGGGCAGTTCCCAGGCCATCGACCACATTTTGGTCAGCGAGAGCCTAGCCGCTACCGCCGAGTACGACGCAGTGCATGTCAACACCGAGTTTGCCGAGGCGCTCCAGGCCAGCGACCACGACCCAGTGCTGGCCCGGTTTACCATTGAGGCTCCAAACGTGATCGGGGGTACACCCCAGCGGGATGTGCTCACGGGCAGCGATCGCAGCGATATCTTTCTGGCCAGTAGTGGCCCCGACTTAATCACCACGGGCGGCGGGCGCGACCAGATTGTCTACACTAGCACCGGGCAAACCGGGGCTACTATTGCGGACTTTGAAGTGGGAGCCGACAAGCTGGTCTTCACCGACCTGCTGGCCAGCGTGGGCTACACCGGCAGCAACCCCTTGGCCGATGGTCTGGTGCAGATTCGCAGCCTGGGCAACAGCGATCGCACCCAACTCTCCCTGGAGCTAGACCGCGTAGGCGGTGGCCGCACCCAGTTCACCAACTTCATCACCTTCGAGGGGGTGGATGCGGCAGCGCTGAACAACGCCGAGAACTTTGTGTTCTAGGATGAGCTGGTTTTAGCGGCAAATCCCAGAGTTCTTCAAGAACCCTGGGATTTCTTTTACCTGGCAGGCCACACCAGCGTAGCGGTGTTGTCGATCGCCTGGGGGTTGCCGTCGCTATCCACCGAGTTGAAGTGGGCCAGCCGTTCCTGCACGTCGGGCGGCAGGTGAGACAGGTCAATCTGGGTGTCACCAGCCGCGACGCTGGCCCAAAAGGTTTTGAGGGTGGGGGCGATCGCCGCCGCCTCATGCTCGGCCAGCCCTACGGGTGGGCTAATCAAAAATTTGGTCATAAACCCCTCGGCGCGATCGCACATCCACTGGTGCGACATGGCCTGCAAGTCATCCCAAGGGTGTACGGCGGTGAGACGGCGCGATCGCACTGCCATCTGCAATTCGCCATCCCCATGCTCAATCTCCACAATCCGGTAGGGGTGGGGGTAGCTGACCAGCGACCCGGTCAGCACCTCGCACAGGTCGCCCCGGCGTGCCACATCCTGCACATGCAGGTGGCCGGTGAAGATCAGCCGCACCCCCGCCGCCTCTAGCCGCTGGATGATCGCCTCGGCATTGCTGACCATATAGCGCTGGCCCAACGGACTGTTGGACTGCCCCGGTAGGTGCTCCAACACGTTGTGGTGCAGCATCACCAAGATCAAGTCATCCGAAAATTCTGCCAGGGTGGCCTCTAGCCAGTCGAGCTGGGCGTCATCCACATAGCCCACCCGCAGCTGCTCGCCGTTGGGCTCAAAGGCGTTGGAGTTGAGCGCCACCAGCCGCACGCCGGGAAGAATTTCCTGCTGGTAGTGCAGGGTTTTGCCGTCGCTGTAGCCAAAGTCTTGGTATAGCTGGGGGAAGTCGTGGAGGCCAATGGCGCGATCGCTCGCATCCCGCGCAATTACATCGTGGTTGCCCGGCACCACGTAGGCGTGGAAGGGCAGCCGCTTGAGGCGATCGATCAGCCAGTGATGGTTGACCCATTCGCCGTGCTGGGTGAGGTCGCCGGGCAGCAACAAGAAATCTAAATCTAGGGTTTCGAGGTGGTCAAAAATTTGCTCAATGCCCGGAATGCTGACCTCTACTAAATGAAAGCGATTGGGGCCGTTGTAGATCGTCTCAGGTCGAGCAATGTGAGGGTCGCTGACGATAGCGAAGCGAAAACGCTGTCCCATGGAAGTAAAACGTTGATTTTTATGCATGTCCCTAACAGCCTAGCCCCTAGCCGCTAGATTCGGTAGGTGAGGGGTGAGGGAGAGTGAATTAGGGAAACAACTCATTCACTCCCTACCCCCTACTCCCTACCCCCCACCTCAAATGGCATTATAGAAAGCTATGGTTTATCGAGGTCTAGGCTGTGGCAGTTGTTCGGGTGCGTCAGCACGTTAACCCCCTAAGCGGAAAATATCAGGCTCCCGTTGATGCTCCCAACTGGAGCGAAGCCTTTGCCAACCCCCAACAGCCCCTGCACATTGACATTGGCTGCGGCAAGGGCGTGTTTGTGCTGCAAATGGCCCAGCTTGCCCCCGAGTGGAATTTTTTGGGCCTCGAAATTCGCAAGCCCGTGGTCGAATCGGCTCAAAAGCGCCAGCAAGAGACGGGGCTGACCAATCTTCATTTTATGTACTGCAACGTCAATATCTCCCTGCGATCGCTGCTAGAGAGCTGGGGCGACCAGAACCCTTTGCAGCAGGTGTCGATTCAGTTCCCCGACCCGTGGTTTAAGAAGCGCCACCAAAAGCGACGGGTGCTGCAACCCGAGCTGTTGGGCACCCTGGCGGAGTTTTTGCCCTCGGGCGGGCGGCTGGTGGTGCAGTCGGATGTGGAAGAGGTGGCGGTGGATATGTGCGATCGCATTGCCGAAAACCCCCACTTTCTCCGCCAGGGCCAAGACTGGCTGCCCCAAAGCCCTTTCCCGGCCCAAACCGATCGCGAGCGCGTCACCCTGGAGCAGGGCTTGCCCGTCCACCGCGCGATCTTTACTCGGGCTTAGCCCCACCTCCAGGCCAGAGTGTAGAATGGCCAAAGACCTGGGGTTGTAGCTCAGCAGGATAGAGCGGCCGCCTCCTAAGCGGCAGGTCGTGGGTTCGAATCCCGCCAGCCCCGTTGTTTGCATCATTGGGCTATGCAGAAACTTGCTGACCTACCGCTAATGTACGTTCCGGAATTATTTGGCATCGTTCCGGAATTATGGTCACTGTTCCGGGATTAGTGTCGCCCGAACGTATCTGCCCAGTCAAGGCTGGCGGGATTCGTTTCAATCCATGCTTCTAAATAATAGTTCAAACAGACTATCCGAACCGTATTAACCGTTAAGAGCTGCTAATTTGCTTGCTTATAAGCCATAGAAGCTTGACGCGGTGCTCCTGTTTGGGACCGTACAGGATGATCCTTATTAGCCGTAGAAGCCTGATGCGACCGTTGGTAGGAGCGCCGAATCATCCTGTGCGGCAAGGAGTTTTAATCCTCATGGACTGTAGAAGCCCAATGCGACGTGGTCGTCAGCGCTCAGCGGCTCATGTTCACCTGGTTTCAATCCTCATGGACTGTAGAAGCCCAATGCGACAGCACCCATCTGAATCCCTCGGTTCACAGGACATGTAGACCCTTTGATCGCGAACCGTCCTCTCAACAGCCTGCTCAACTATCCTAAACATGCCCTTTTGTGTGGCAGTACCAACGGATGGGGCTTTAAGGCTGCGCGAACCTACCAGGAAAAAGTCCTGCGCTTGAGGTTCGCGGAGGTTAAGATACATATATGGATGCATGGATTACTCCTTGGTCGGAGTTGTTTCGGCAGCCAACACTACAGTAAGTCCGTCCTCTCTTGCTGGGTGCGCCCCTCATCCTGTTGCACGGTGTCCAAGTCCAAGCAAGTTCACTTACAACAGCAGCATCGGAGTGGTCAGCTACCAGGGCCAGAAAGTAAGACTGCTATCTCGCAGCCAAACAAACCCTCATTTTTCACAGAACAGAGGCTTTCGCATGCCCTGCGGCGCTTTTAGTGCATTTATACTAGCGCTTCTTGCTGGTTTTGTCGCCCACTCGTGGCTAAAGTTTTTTCAGTATTAATATCGCCTCTTTTGCCTTCAAGGGTAATGGCTTTAGTAACCAGTTGCTAAGACAGTGCAGCCAATCGTTTTTCGTATGCTTGAAGCGCAAGTTCCTTCGCCTTTTCCTGGGGGGAGCCCAGATGGCTTTGGCTAACTACCTCTATACCAAGGCCGTATTGCTCCGCCTTAGAGGTAACGAATTGCTGTAAACGGTTGTAAGTCCACCGATGTACCTGTGTTCGATAGGCTTTGGCGTACTGCTTTTGGCCATCAACAAAGTCAGGAACTCTAACTGCGGCTCTATGCCCGACTTCGGCCTCTACAATTTCTCGCACATGCTTGAGGTCAGGTAGAACGATGCTGCCCGCCTGATACTGTTGGGCAATTTCGACAATAGCTTTGGCCAACAGTCGATCAACATAGCTGCCCAGGTTAGACTCCTGGGCAATTCGCTTACCTCCCTTCCTACGTTGCCGGTGCCCTTGGTGAGATGTTTTTGCTTTCTCAGTCCGAGCCTGTTGTAAGAGTCGGTAGTGCTCACCCAATAGCTGCTTGATAGAGCGGTAGACCAGCAATTCCTGGGTAAGTACGTTCACTACGGCAAGTGTGGCAGGTTTCTCCAGCCCCATCGCGACCCCAACCAAGATATTTGCCTTTCCTTGGTAAAGGGGGCGGCTGGGTCGAGGGTAGGGAGCATTGAGCCTGTCCAAGGTGGATTCTAAGCGGCGAATATAGCCTTGTTGATTTTTAGTTAGGGCTGTTTTCGCATGCATCGATTGAAGCTTAGCCGCCGTCCCCGCTGCTTTTTCCTCTTTTACGACTTGAGTGCCTTCCTGTGTCCATAAACGAGTATCCACCGTGCAGGCAAGGGTTAGGTGATAACAATTCCAGGGTTCTAGCTCCTTCTGATAGGCTTTTGAGGGCACCCAAGCCAGCTTGACCGATCGCAGCGTAAACAACCCTGCTGAATGTTGATCGCCGCTAGATTTCTTCGTCTCTTGGTCATCTAGAAATCGCTCAAACCAATGCTGGTGGGGCTTATCACAGTAGATCTTAAAGACGTGATCGCCTGTGCCTTTGCCGCTAAAGCGAACTAGAATACGTCCCCTATCATCAATAGACCAGGTCAGGCATTCTACAGTCTCGTAGATGATTGGGAAGGGGAATTTGGCAGGTTCTCGGGCCAAAGCTTGGTGCCAAGTGCCATAGCTCTCATCGTCTAGTGGGGGAGCCGTTGTGGCCTGCTCCAAAGCTAAATCATGGGCTTGGCCAGTTAAATCCCGCCCTTTTGGCAAGCTAGCCTTAAGCTGAATTTCTAACCGTCGAATAGCAATCTCAGTTTTGCGGTACCTCTGAGCCAGTTTTTCCAGGTCTTCTTTGACAGGCTCAAGTTTTCCACTGCGCTTGAGTAGGTAAGCCAAAACCATCTGGCGTTTAGCAGCTTTTGTACGCCCATACTCCTGCATCAGCCACTTGAAGGGATCTGGAGCGTCAATCTGGCCCAGAATACTCTGGGCAGTGTCTTGTAGCTTCTCCAAGCTACATTTAGCTTTCTCCGCTAGCTCACTATCAGGGCGGAGAATATTAAGCCAGCGCCGCTTACTCTCAACTCGCCACTGATTTCGACGTTGAAGGCTTAACCAACTTCGGAAGGTATAAGTCACCTGCTTTTGAGCTGATATGTAATACCAAATAGGCTGCTCACTAAAGCGAGGATCAGCTTTGAGTGAATCGACCAACGTTTTGATAGGCTCATCCGGCAGTTTGCCTCGCTGCTGCCAGGTAAGGAAGTCAGGGTGCTCCGGTAGTTTGCGGACTACTTCGTTAACCAGAGGTGTGTTGCGCTCTGCCATAAGGTGCCAAATAGCTTTTCGGGCCGCCTCTGAGGCGACGAGTCGGCAGCGAATTGTCTTTTGGCTCATAGTCTTTTTGTACTAGAAAAGAATAGTTTATTACTTGCTCCGTGGGTGTCAAGTTGGAGACTTTGTGGGTTTCTCTCTTGAGGAACTTGGGCTGTACGCTTGTTTGCAAAATCCGGGTGAAGAGTTCGGCTGTAGCTATATTTCATAGGGATACTTGGGTATCAATGAGGAAGTAAAGGGTATGCTTGCGGTCGCTTCCTAGGGCCATAGACACTCCTGCCGAACCTGTCAGGTCAGATTTATGTCAAAAAAAGAGCTAAGCGAAGCCGACATTTGTGATCAATACATCACTCCGGCTCTGCACCAGGCGGGCTGGAAACGGTCTCAGATCCGTCGAGAGCTTTCCTTTACTGATGGGCCGATGATTGTACGAGGGCCGATCGCCGCCAGGGGAGCCCGGAAGCGAGCGGATTACGTGCTGTTTCACCACACCAACCAACCCATCGCGGTGATTGAGGCTAAGGACAACAAGCACAGCGTTAATGCTGGTATTCAGCAGGCTCTAGGCTACGCCGACACTCTGGGTACACCCTTTGTGTTTTCCTCCAATGGGGATGCCTTTTTGCTGCATGACCGTACCGGCACCTATGGATCAATTGAACGAGAAATTTCTCTAGAGTCGTTCCCTTCGCCAGAAGAGCTGTGGCAACGGTATCTCCAGTGGCAGCAGATTTCTTTAGAAAAAGAAGACCTTCTGACCTCCCAGTTCTACACCAAGGTCGGGGGGAAGAATCCTCGCTACTACCAGCAGCTTGCCGTCAACCGCACAATTGAAGCCGTTGCCAGAGGCCAAAGGCGCTGCCTGCTGGTCATGGCGACCGGCGCGGGCAAAACCTATACGGTGTTCAATATCATCTGGCGGCTGTGGAAGACGGGGACAGTGAAGCGGGTGCTGTTTTTGGCAGACCGCAATTCTCTGATTGATCAGACTATTACCAACGACTTTGAGCCCTTTGGCGATAAGAAAACCAAGTTGACTCGCAGGCTACTGGATGAGAATGGCCGCATCAACACTTCCTACGAGGTGTATCTGGGGCTGTACCAAGCGATCATTGGCAACGAAGGGCAGGATAACCTCTGCGAAAAGTTTGACCGCGACTTCTTTGACCTGGTGGTGATCGACGAGTGCCATCGGGGCAGCGCTGCCGATGACTCTAGCTGGCGACAGGTGTTGGACTACTTCTCCACCGCGATTCAGGTGGGGTTGACGGCGACGCCCAAGGAGACCAAGTATGTCTCTAACATTGACTACTTTGGGGAGCCAGTTTATACCTACTCCCTACGCCAAGGAATTGAAGACGGCTTTTTAGCCCCTTTTAAGGTGGTGCGGGTGAGCTTGGATAAGGATTTAGATGGCTGGCAGCCTGAGACCGGAGAGGTGGATGACCAGGGTCAGTTGATCGAAGATCGGATCTATAACCTGCGGGATTACGACCGCACGATCAAATTTAACCGCCGTACCGAGCTGGTGGCCCAGTACGTCAGTGAGTTTTTGCACGATGGCAACCCGATGCGCAAGACCATTGTGTTTTGCGAAGACATAGATCACGCTCAGCGAATGCGGAATGCGTTGATGAATGTGGATGCTAACCGCGAGCTAGTGCAAAAAGATCGCCGCTACGTGATGCAAATTACTGGGGATGAGAAAGAGGGCAAGGCTCAGCTGGACCACTTCATTAACCCCAATGAGATCTACCCGGTCATTGCCACTACCTCAAAGCTTATGACTACCGGAGTCGATGCCCAGACTTGCCAGGTGATTGTGCTGGAGCGGCGCATTCAGTCGATGACGGAATTTAAGCAGATCATTGGGCGAGGAACGCGCCTTCGGCCCGACTACGGCAAAAACTACTTCACCATCATCGACTTTCGGGGGGCAACCAGTCTCTTCAAGGATGAGGACTGGGATGGGCCACCGTTTCAGAATGAGGACTTTGGCCAGGAGCAGGGGGATGGCTCTAATGGCGGCTCAGGCACGGACAGCACCGACGGCACTGACGCTATCCAACCTGTTGACCCACCCATTTCCGGAGAGCGCATCAAATACACCGTCAGCCACCAAGAGTTTCAGGTGGTGCAGGAACAGGTGAGCTACTACGACAAAAATGGCGAGCTGACCACCGAATCGCTGCGCGACTACACCCGCCGTACCGTGATTGAAGCGTATACGTCGCTGAATCAATTTTTGACCAAGTGGAATGAGTCTGATCGCAAGGCAGCCATTCTCCAAGAACTTCAGGAGCAGGGGGTGTTGCTAGAAGCCCTAGAGGCTATGGTGGGGCAAGGCTACGACCCCTTTGACCTGGTCTGCCATGTGGCGTTCAATCAGCCACCCCTCACCCGCCGAGAACGGGCTGAGCAAGTGAAAAAGCGCGATGTCTTTACCAAGTACGGAGAAACGGCCAAGCTGGTCTTAGAGGGGCTGCTAGAGAAGTATGCTGACCAAGGCATAACCTCCATTGAGAGCACCCAGATCTTGCAGCTTGCCCCCTTCTCAGGCCTGGGCACTCCGGTAGAGTTGGTCACAAGCTTTGGTGGCAAGCGACAGTATCAGGCTGCCCTACAAGAGCTAGAGCAGATGCTTTATGAGAAAACAAGTGCTTAATCAGCTTGTGACTGGTTTCGGATTAGCTTTGGAGCTTAGTTATGGCAACAATTGGACAAATTAGAGGCATGCTCCTAGAGGAGATTTTGCTTTACCTGCTTCGTGCTTCTGGCTACAGTACTGTCGAAAAGATAAATCCTAAAGACGATTCGATAAAGCAAGGAAAAGCTGGACTAGAGCTACTTGGAAGAGGAGGAGTTCATCAAATAGATGCCATTGCTGAATTTGTTGTTTCACCGCCATTCTCAAATCCACAAAGATTGCTAGTAGAGGCAAAATTCTTCAACAAGAAATCAGTGGGTATAGAAGTAGTAAGAAATGCTATAGGAGTTCTAAAAGATGTTGGAGAATATTGGGTTTCTAGGAATGGTGCACCAGCAAGAGCAAGATATCATTATCAATACGCATTGTTTTCAGCAACTAGTTATTCAGAACCAGCTCAAAGGTATGCATATGCCCACGATGTATATCTAATCCCTCTGGGAAATTCAAGATTTATGAGGCCAATCTTGGACAAAATAGGTAGTCTGACTGCGAAGTCATTTGGAGCTGAGAGTGACACAAAAATACTGGTTAACCTGAGTAACTTCAGGGCTTTTTTTCGAAAAAAAATAAATAGCTCATTCGATAACTTTGAAAATATTGGCCTGTCTGTTATCTTCCAGGATGAAAACATTTATCATCAAGGCTTTCAGGATTTTGATTATCATGAGGAGGAAATCGATAATATAGATCCAATGGTCTATCATATAGACCCAATGATGAAACAGGGAAAAGGAGTTCCTAACTATGTCTTGCGTGATTTGCAACAAAATTTAGACGCAGTTCGAGAATATATCGATCAGGGCGTCAACAAGGCTCTAGTCGGAATGATTTCGAGGCAATTTCCCGTATTTTTAGTGCCTAATGAAAGAACCGATCTTCAAGAACTATCTACTAAATATCTTCATCATATTCGAATCTATTGGGACAACGAAAAAGGTTGGTGGTTCACATCCACTCCTCGCAATAATATAAAATTTAGCTTTTCCTTCGATCTCCCTAAAAAGCTTTTTGAGCTCTATGAAAAGCAAGGATTGTTAACAAACACAAGAGCTCTTGATATGAAGGTTGACTATATGAATGAAATCGAGGCTATTGTTTTTATCGATCAAAAACCGCGTATAATTCGCTTCCTGCTTGATATTGAATGGATTGAGCAGCTAAGGCATTTTTTGAGGAATGAGTGACTCGATTTTAATCTTTCTTCCTTAAAGTTGCTTTCTTCCTTAAAGTTACTTTGCAGAATTCCTGTGCTTTACACTGTAGCTGCTAATAACGCTTGAAAATCTATGTCTCTCAGCGCCACGATTAAGTCGATTCAAGACATCATGCGGAAGGATGTTGGGGTGGACGGCGATGCCCAGCGAATTGGGCAGATGGGTTGGATCCTGTTCTTCAAGATTTTTAGCGACCAGGATGCTGAGCTAGAACTCAACAACGATAACTACGAATCGCCTATCCCGATGTCGCTGTGCTGGGATCAGTGGGCCGACAGTAAAACTCTGGGCAAAGACGCGCCAACTGGCGATGCCCTGCTGGAGTTTATTGAAACCAAGCTGTTTAAGACCTTTCAAAACCTAGACCCCGAGGAATTTAGCGGGCAGGGACGCGAGCGAGCGCTGTTGCTGCGTAGCGTGTTTGAGGATGCCTACAACTATATGAAGTCAGGCACTCTGCTGCGCCAGGTGATCGACAAGATCAACGACAGCATTGACCTCAATCAACGCCAAACGCGAGATGTGTTTGGCAACATCTACGAGCAGATTCTCAAAGACCTGCAAAGTGCGGGCAATGCTGGCGAGTTTTACACCCCCAGGGCGGTGACTCAGTTTGCTGTGGATATGACCAACCCCCAACTGGGGGAAACGGTGCTCGACCCTGCCTGTGGTACAGGGGGCTTTTTGACCTGTGCCTACGAGCATCTGAAAGCCCAGGTCAAGAAGCCCCAAGACCTAGAGACGGCGAAGCGCTGCATTCAGGGGGTGGAGAAAAAGCAGCTGCCCCACCTGCTCTGTGTGACCAACATGATGGTGCATGGCATTGAGGTACCGACTAACATTCGCCACGACAATACCCTGCGTCGACCACTGCGCGATTATGGCCCTAAGGACTGGGTGGATGTGGTGGTGACGAATCCGCCCTTTGGGGGTATGGAGGAGGACGGTATTGAGGGGGGCTTCCCCACGGAGTTTCGTACGCGGGAGACGGCGGATCTGTTTTTGGTGCTGGTGATGGAATTGTTGAAGCCGGGGGGGCGGGCGGCGATTGTGTTGCCCGATGGCACCCTGTTTGGCGAGGGCATTAAGACACGGGTGAAGGAAAAACTGCTGCGCGACTGCAACCTGCACACGATTGTGCGCTTGCCCAATGGTGTGTTTAACCCCTACACCAGCATTCGTACCAATGTGCTGTTTTTTATGAAGGGGGAGCCGACGGAGGCGGTGTGGTATTACGAGCACCCCTACCCAGCGGGCTACAAGTCGTACTCGAAGACGAGGCCGCTGCGTGTGGAGGAGTTTGCCCCAGAGAAAGCTTGGTGGCACAACCGAGAAGAGACTGAGCAAGCCTGGAAGGTGCCGGTGGCGGACATCATCACCAATGGCTACAACCTAGATATTAAGAACCCCAATGCCCCGGAAGATAAGCACGAAGACCCAATGATGCTGCTGGGGCAGTATCAGGAAGCTGCAATAGCAGCCGACAAGGCTCGGTATGCCCTCAAAGCTAGTTTGATGGTGGCGCTAGAGCGGAGAGATGACTGATGGGTCGCTATCGGTTTGCGGACTACGTTTTCTTAGGGTCTTTGGCGTACATCAGCTTTGTCGCCTTTACAACAGGGCATCCGATTCCGGTGCTGTTGATGGTGGCAATTGGAGCCTGGGCGGCATGGAAGTATGTGTGGAAACCTGCACGGCAGCAGCAGATACAACCGCTGGTAACTAAGGCCCAAGCGGCAAGGGATGTGGGTAATGCCAAAGAGTCCGTAAAGTTCTACAAGCAGGCGATTGCCCAGCAGCCCAAAAACCCAGGGCTCTATGTGGAGAGCGGGCAGGTGAAGTTAACTGAGAAGGCTTATGGTGGAGCGTTAGCCGACTTTAAGCAAGCCTCTCGACAAACGCTTAATAACCCAGGCATCCATTTGATGACCACAGCCGCTCACTGTGGTCTGAAGGAGTATCAAAAGGCGCTGACCCTCAATAACGAGATTATCAACGCCAATGGCCCTCAGGCGTTTATGGGTTACCTGGGGCGGGGGACTGTGTTTATCTATCTACGCAAGTTTGATCGGGCATTAGGCGATTTTATCCAGGCGGACAAGCTGAAGTCAGATTTTTTCTTAACGCACTGCTGTCTAGCTGAGGCATTTTGCTATATCGGTGAGTTGGGGAAGGGTTTGGCCTCGGCAGAGAAGGCGATTGATTTAATGCCGAGCTTGGGAACGACATACCTGTGGCGGGGGTGGGCTAAGTATGGTCTAGGGCGCTATGAAGAAGGGCTAAAAGACTGCAACACGACCATACAGCAAGACCCTAAGTTTGGAAAAAGCTACGAAATTCGGGGGTTGGTGCATCGGGCGATGGGGCAGCTAGAGCTAGCACTGAAGGACTTGGAGCGGGCGCTGAAACTGTACCGCAAAGAGGGACTAGATCAGTTTGAGGCAGAGGTGATGGAGCCATTGGCTGAAGTGCGACAAGCCCTGAGGAAAAAATTGACGGATACGGAGTAGGTGGGCATGGATTTGAAAACGTTTTTTGAGCACTTTGATACTCTGGCCGAAGCACCCAACGGCATTCAGCGGTTGCGGGAACTGATCTTAGACATGGCGGTGCGGGGGAGGTTAGTGCCGCAAGATCCAGAGGATGAGTCTGCTGAAAAGCTGATAGAAATCATTAATTTTGAGAGAAATAGAATCCTTAAGGGTAAGAAGGCTAAAGCTTCTCAATCAAGTAATCCTCCGGATGTTAAGGAAATATATCCAGCTCCAAAGAACTGGATATGGGCAAAATTTGGAGAAGTTACGATATGTCGAGATGGGGAGAGAATTCCTCTCTCAAAGGATTTAAGGCAAAGTCGCCAGGGAATCTATGATTACTATGGCGCTTCTGGGGTAATAGATAAAATCGATGATTTTCTGTTTGATAAACCTCTACTTTTGATAGGGGAGGACGGGGCTAATCTCATAAACCGATCGACACCTATTGCATTTATCGCGACGGGTAAATACTGGGTTAATAATCATGCTCACGTCCTAGATGGAATTTCTTATGACTATTTAAGGTATCTAGAAATATTTATCAACTCGATTGACTTGAAGCCTTACATAACTGGGACAGCACAGCCCAAGATGAATCAGGCCAAGATGAACTCTATTTCAGTCCCTTTACCACCCCTGGCAGAACAGAAGCGGATTGTGGCGAAGGTGGATGAGTTGATGGCGTTGTGTGATGCCCTCAAAGCGGCACAGCAAACCCGCAACACTCTGCGCCAAAACCTGCGCGCTTCTGCCCTAGATGGGCTGATGAATGCTCCCAGCGATAGCGAACTAGAAACTGCCTGGGCCTTCGTGAGGGATAACTGGAAGCTGATGTGCGATCGGGCTGAGGATGTTGAGGGATTTAGACAATCAATTTTACAAATGGCAGTTAGAGGAAAGTTGTTGCCACAAAATAGATCTGACGCATCAGTTGAAGAGTTACTAAAGAAAATAGAATCTCTTGCAGAAAAATTAACCGCCAGGCGGAATAAGAAGAGTAATAGTCTAAGGACTCAGGGAGACAAAAACCAATTTGAAATTCCTAAGACATGGGAATGGGTTGTAGTAGGACAATTGGCTGAGTCCTTTACGAATGGGCTATACAAACCATCTAGATATTATTCTGATCAAGGTACCGCATCTATTCGCATGTATAACATACAAGACGGCTACCTTGATTTGGCTAAGATAAAAAGAGTTCTCGTTGACGAAAATGAACTTGAAGCATACGCATTAGAAAAAGGTGATCTAATTGTTAACAGAGTAAATAGTCGAGAGCTAGTCGGTAAAGCGGCTTTAGTCGCTGATATAAGAGAGCCTTTTGTCTTTGAAGCTATGAATATCAGAGTTCGTTTTTTGTGCAAAGAAACTGTCCCTGAGTATGTAAATTTGTTTTTTAGGACTCGTAAGGTGAGGAGCTTCTTTCAGGAGGTTTCAAAACAAGCATCTGGACAAGCTTCTATAAGTCAGCCTCAAGTTGCTAATATTCTTATCCCTCTGCCACCCTTAGCCGAACAAAAACGCATCATCGTCAGAGTTGATGAGTTAATGAACCTATGCGACCAGCTCGAAGAAAGCCTGCGACAGCAGCAGCAGCAGGCAGAGGCATTAGCGGCCTCGGCAATTAATAATTTGGCAGTTTGAGTGACTTATCCACAATAAGAAATAAATTCTTTAGCATTAATTAGATGAAGGTTAAAACGTATTTTTTATCACATAAATAATTAAGAAAATAGGCGTTTCTGCCACTCTATTTTTCAGGCAAAAAAGAGCAGAAAAAGCTTAATTAGAATTGTTAAATTTATTTGCTTATATATTATTCGACAGTGAGCCTATAAAAATGCTAAGACTAATGCAAAGTATTTATTTTTTGAAAGGTATATAGAACAATGGTACTAGCAAAATTTCCTAAAGGCTCAGAGTGGCGAAAATGGGATTTACATGTCCATAGTCCAGCCTCATATAACTTCAGTGGCTCATGGGAAGAATTTATTTTCCAACTGGCTCGACATGACTGTTCATTAATAGGAATCAATGATTACTTTTCAGTAGATGGGTATAAGCACTTAAAAAGTATATTACAAGAGTCTGAGGGCAATCCCTCTGCTGACCAAGATTATAGTGAAGCTATAAATATTGTTAAAACCAAAAAACTTCTGCCAGTCGTAGAGTGCAGAATGAATAATATACTTCAAAATAGGCATGGTAGGTCAGGTGTAAGAATTAACTTTCACATCATTTTTAGTGATGAAGTTGATATAGATAATGTTGAAACCTTTATAAAGAGTCTTAAGATAAACGACGAAATGATCGGCTCTAAGTATTTAGATCCTAAATTTCTACTTAATGATGTATCAGTAAGTTTCAATGAAATCTTGTTGCAGCTTAAAAGCGAAACCTTCAAGAACAAGTATTTAATTTGGCTTCCTTATGATGAATATGGCGGCATTGATGAAATTGATCCTAATTCTGACAAGCTTCTCAAAACTGGACTGATTAAATCTGCGGACTTAATAGGTTCTTCCAACGAAAATCAAATTAATTTTTTTCTTGGGAAGCATGAAAAATACTCTGAGCAACAAATTAAAGATTGGATAGGCAAGTTAAAGCCATGTGTTAAGGGAAGTGATTCTCATAACGTAAAAGAAGAATTAGGCCGCTTGAAAGATGAGAAATCAAGGCCAACAGATAAGTTCTTCTGGGCAAAAGCCGATCCGACCTTTGAGGGATTGTGCCAGATAGTTCATGAGCCTGAGGATAGAATTCATATAGGTAAGCGTCCACCTAAGCTTGATGTAGTAGATAGTAACAAAACTTTCTATATATCTCGTGTGAGAATCAAGAAAAAAGAAAGCTCAAGTTTAAGGGATAAATGGTTTGATTGCGAATTAGACTTGAATCATGGATTAGTTGCCATTATTGGAAATAAAGGCAAAGGGAAAAGTGCGTTAACGGACATCATTGCTTTGGTTGGAAATACCAGAAAGAAAGAGCATTTCTCTTTTTTAACTAAAGATAGATTCCGCATTAAGAGTGGAAGACTGGCAGCTAACTTTGAGGCATCTCTTCTTTGGGAAGACGGTGTAGAAGTTGGGCCGATAGGGCTAAATGAAAATCCTAGCCCTGACTCTATTGAATCTACTATTTATATACCTCAATCCTACTTGGAAGAGGTTTGTACAGAAAACAATGACTCTGAAAAAAGTCTTTTTCAGCAGGAGATTCAACAAGTTATCTTTTCTCATCTGGACGAAGCTCAAAAACTAGAGCAAAACAGTATGGATGAATTGATCGCTTACAAGACGGATGAGACGAAGAAACAAGCTAAGTTACTTAAGATTCAACTGGATGAATTCAATCAAAAAATAGTCTCCCTAGAACAAAAATTAAAGCCTGGTTATCTCAAAAAGTTGAGAGAAGAATTGACTAATAAGATGCGCCAGCTTGAAGGCCATATTTCAAATAAACCTCATGAACCTCTAAATCCGGAAGAGCTTCCGGAAGATGCCCAAGCCCAGTTTGCTTCGATTAGAGATCAACTCTCTACCAAAAACACTACGCTTTCTAGTATAGAGAAGGAAATATTAGAGGCTAGGGAAAAACGAACGAAAATCTATAAAAATAGCGCTGAGATTGATAATTTCAAAGTTAAGATTTCTAGTTTTGAAGGAGAATTTCAAAGTTTTATGCGCGATAGCGCGGACATTTTAATGAATGTAGATTTAGATATTCATGAGATTGTTAAACTTGACATTAATAGGAAACCTATTGAAGAATTGGAAGAGAAAATTAACCAAGAAAGAGAAAGATTAGAACTTAGTCTTTCTAATGAGAATGAGCAGAGCCTAGTTTTTCGGAAAAATAGTCTAAGTTCAGAAATAAAAGCTCTTGAATCAAAGCTGAATGAGCCACAAAGGCAATACCAAGAATACCTTCGGGCTATTAGCACTTGGGAAAAAGAAAAAAATGAAATCGAGGGAAGTTTAGAAAAGCCGAATACAATAAAATTTTATGAGCACGAAATAAACTACGTAGAAGAAGAGTTGGAATCAAAAATTGAGGAACTGGAATCTTATCGAGAAGTAGTAGCCAGAAATATTTACCAATGCACTTCTGAAATTTGCAAAACTTATAAGCAATTATTTTCTGGACTTCAAGATTTGATTGACAAAAGTACTTTGATCAAGAATGACTTTAGATTGAGCTTTGGTGCTTCAGTAGTTGAGTTTAGTCTTAAGCATGAGTTCTTTGAAAACTATATTAGCCAAGGAGTAACTGGTTCATTTTGTGGGAAAGCAGATGGAGAGAAGAAGTTGGATTCACTAATTTCGAAATATGATTTTGATAATGAGGATGAAGTAATTCAACTGGTCACAGACTTGATAGAACATCTCAAGGTGGATAAAAGGGATGATTTGGGAGCTAAGTTAAGTATTGAAGGTCAGATCAAAAAAGCAAAGTCATTGCAAGATTTATACAACTATTTATGGTCGTTTGATTATCTAAAGCCTGAGTACTATCTCAAGCTGGATGAAAAACATCTTACTCAATTATCTCCTGGAGAAAGAGGATCTCTATTACTAGTTTTTTACTTGCTGATTGACCAAAGCAGGAAACCGATAATTATCGATCAGCCTGAAGGTAACTTAGATAATTTCACGGTTTATAATCTTCTGTTTCCTGTAATCAAGGAAGTTAAGAGGCAAAGGCAAATTATTATGGTTACCCACAGCCCAAACATTGCTGTTGTCTGTGATGCTGAGCAAGTAATTCACGCCGAATTTGATAGATTAGATGGTAATAATATTACTTATACCTCTGGCTCTATTGAGGATCCAGTCATTAATAAGCACATAATTGATGTTCTCGAGGGCACACGTCCAGCGTTCCGGAAAAGAGACTCAAAATACCAGAGCTAGCAAATTCAGCCAAACTCACCAAGTTGAAAATGGTTAATTAGAGCGCAAGCTCGACATCACCACATCTTTCCGCAGAAGTGGTGCCAAGGCAGGAACATCCCACGCAGCCAGTGCAACTGCATTCTCAACAAAACCCCCATCCCCTACAAAGCCAACTGGATGATCGGCGGTAGAGCCCCCAGCGCTTACTTACAGCAACTTCAGACCCACGAACACGTCCAGCTCAACGACAAGAGCATGGACGCCATCCTCCAATCCCACGTCATCACCCGGAGCACCTTCGGGCAGACGACTTTGAGGACTTTCTCTCAGCTCGTCAACAGACCTTTTTGAAAAAGATCGAGGCCGCTATGGGCAAGCCCATCTTTTTTGCTGAAGAGGTAGCGGCCACTGAGGCAGCGGCAGTGGAATAAGCAGCGATCCGAAATCTTAGTTCTGTAGCTTATAGGCTATGAGTGGAGAACCTGTTCATAGCCAAACTTGATAATGGATGAGCTACAGATGGATTTAGAAATCCCGCTACACCTTATTCTTGCGGCGATGAGTAATGAGAACGTTATGTTCAAGAAGACCTCAGCCGCCGGCTTCTGCGCCAAATGGACGCCTGAAAAGAAAGGGATCACTCCTGACCAGAGAGGTTTTCGGGAAGCATCAAAGGCCCTTCTAGCAGAGCTTACGGGCTATCAGGCTACGTCTACGAACATTTGGTTGAGCGATCGGGAGCGAACCCCAGAACTGGTTGAGAAATACCTCACCTTGGTCGATCTAGTTTGGACAGCAGAAAAAATGAGGGAAGAAGCCGCTGAGCAATAATGCAAGAATTATAGCCTATGGGCTATAATTCTTGCAGGCTTAGAACGTTGTCGCTAACCCCGGCAGTGGTGCGCAGCAACCAGAGTTCCCTCACCCTGAGGGTGCCCTGGTAATTTCGTTTGGGAACCCGTTAGCTAGGCGGCGTTCCAAGCCTCTTCAAGCCTAGAGCTGAAGGCTGAAGAGGCTGTTATGCTCTGACGCTGTTTGGAGGACTTTCTCAGTGGACACCCAGCAAGCCATCAGAGACTATGTGGAGAACCGTCTCGAGGCCCTTAGTCTCACACAGGAAGAAGCATGCAAAAAAGCTGGGATACCTCGATCACTCCTTAACAGCTTTTTAGAAGACTTAGACCTACTCAACTACGCCGAATTACTACGCGTCATCATCATGTTTGGATCGGTCTTGGGGTCTCCTGACGAGTTAGCAACAGTCTGCGGAATTGAATCAGATCAATCTGATACTCTGTAAGGAGTCTTCACTGGAAAGTCCGATATTGCCTACGGCACAGCCTATTGTGGGGCATTCTGTCTTGAGGCTTAGGTAAACCCAGGAAAAACGAGGTAGTTACTTTGATGAACCTGCCTACTGAAGACTTTGAGAGTTTTGAAGACGAACTTATTAGCTTTGTTCGAGTTGACATAAGCATCAAAACTGATATTGACGATTATGATTCCCGTGAGATTTATCAGTGTGGGGTGGGAAAGATTTTGTATGTTACCCACAACCCCTCTAACAATGAAGAAAGTAGCGTTCAAATAGGTGAAATTGTTGGCTACCGCCTTTTTGGAGAGATCAGCACCTTAACTACCTGGGCTGAGTTTACCGCTCATGAATTGAGCAAAGCTGTCGAGTGGCTTTCTATGCAGGCTAAAATAGCCATTGAAAATGGTATATATGACGGTTTTTTATATATTGACAAAGTTTGTATTGATCCCCAGTGGCGAGGCAAAGGCCTTACTCTAAAAGCCGTGGCTGCCTACATAGAGGTTTTTGCTAGAAATGGGTTTGTGTTCTTAACTCCTGCTCCGCTGGCACCTGAAAAGGTCTTTCAGGATAAAGACCGCCAAATCCTTAGGCTTCGTCAATTTTGGGAAAAATTAGGGCTCAGCCTTTACGACAGCGATGCCAATATCCTCTGGGAACCAGGATGGTCTTGTCCCCCTCGGCTGGCAGGAAAAGATCACCAAACACCTGTGTGAGAACGAAGGAAACTCTGCCAAGGTATTCCGAACTGCCTAGAATATTTGCGCTTTCAGGCAACTATTCTACGGTCTAGACCCCTTTCCCATTAGCTGTAGTAGCTAGGCCATTTATAGCCCTGGACTAAAGTTTGGCCAATCCCATTTTGAGACGAGCCTCAAAGTCCTGTAACTTCGTTGAAGTGTCCCGCAATGAGAATACTGAGACAGGTAGCCACAATTGCTAGGGTGACTTGGTGGACGCTCCTCGGCTCCTATGCTGGGGAACGACAACTTGTTTCTGAAGTTTAGCCAAGTCGGCAAAAGCCTTGCCACACCTAAGACACATTCCAGTCTCCCACTCAGCCGGGATCGGAAAAGAAGCCTTACAACAGGGGCAGCGAGCCAGCAAAGCCAGTCCATGGCGCTCACAGTAATCTGTGGACTTATATTGCCAATGCGTACGGTGATAGGGCTGTTCGGCATAGCAAGCGGCACAGAGGCGAATGGTGCCGATTTGCATGGGCTGCTGGGGCAGTAAGGCCGATAGCCTTTCCCGACTGACCCCAGTGATTTCAGCTAAACGCTGGAGCTGCTCTTCTGATGGGGGTGGAATGTACCGCAGCTTGCGCCAGCGTCCAATAGCAACAGAGCCAGCCAGGGTGTGCTGAGCCAAACCACTAGGGGTGATGCAGTTCAACGCGCAGTATCGCCCTAAAAAGTGACTAAAACTTTCCCCTTCAAAAGGCTCTGGCTGGAAATGCCAATGACCATCCTGTTCAGTGTCCATATCTAAAATTGAGCTGCTATTTCTTGAAGGCGTTCGTAATTGATCTTGGCTTCTCCCATAATCAAGGCTTTTCTAGCTGCTCTACGAAGCAGTTCATCCATTTTTCCGATGCACCTGCCTGTGGCACTCTCAATTAAAGCAAAAGGCTTTTTTGATGCCAGATTTGATGCTACGGGCAAATCAAGCACCTGAGCTTCCCAAAGCTCCACTAAGTCTTTTAATTCATTTGGCGTAACACGACCATACTGATAGCGAGGGTAGCGCCTTTGTACTTGCTCGTTCTGGCAAATCATTGCGTCAAGGCGATCTGTACCAATTAATATGATAGATTTAACAACCTCAGCCTCTTCCAAATATTGCATTTCTCCCAGTGCATCTCTCTTAAGGTGATTTGCCTCATCGAACAATAAAACAGCTACTTTCCGACTCGTTAGAGTCTGACGCGTTCGATTTCGTAGCACACTGATATTGCCTTTAGTGTAGGTGAATCCAAGAGCTTTTAGGATCTCTTCGTAGATCCCCTTTGAGGTACAGTTGGGCGGCAAAAGAATATATACTGCCTCTTCCCGAGTGGAAATGGCCTTCAGTCTCTTAGCGTATGCTTTTGCCATCATAGTCTTGCCGACACCACTATCACCCACCACACGGGCACAAGCATTACCCAAACGGCACTCTTCAAGAAACAAATGGCAGCTTTTAACTTTAGGTAGGTCGAAGTAAGGGGTTTTCGCTAAGCGTTCTAGCTCCTTTTGAATGTCAGGCGTTAGTTCTGGCAGTGCCCCTAATGCAGAAGCGACTTGATTAATATCATGGCTCATAGTTCTAGCTACTCAAATAAATCATCTTGATAAGTGAGTTGCAAGCCAAGTAGTGGGTTGCTTCTAGTCTGTTCTGCCTCTAAAACTTCCAGCTCGTCAGAGCTATCTTGCAGAACTTCTAGGAATCAGTGAGAAGTCGCTTATTTTCTTTTCGAGCACCTTTCCGCCTTTGACGAAGGGTTTTCTGAGGGCTCTTGTCTTCCTTGTCAAAGAAGTCAGAGATATTTGTAGGTGTCATAACAGCATTAGACTTCTTCATTTCTTTCTTGATCGTCTGCCACTCCCTCAGTGAGCGTTCTCCAAATTCTTCTAATACAGGAAAGGCTCTAGTAAGAAACTCTTCCTTCCCATGCTCCAAGCGATATATATAAATGACCCCAAGATTATCAGGGTCATATCTAAAAACTACTTGCTGCCCAGCATAACCAGCTAAATATTCTCCTTTATAAACAATGTCCTCAAAACTAATTTGACCCCTTCTTTGTACTCTGCGGGTGCCCTGCTTCATTAAGCAAATATCCAGCTCTCTTTCGGTAGGTAGCACAGGGCTATGCAGCAATCCGGCTTCCCAGCGCTGATATCGATTTTGTCCAGTTCTCTCATCAACACTCTGGTTGTACTGGTGGACAATATATCTAACCAAGCCTTTGTGAACGGCCTCTAATGTGAAAACAGCAAACTTTTCAGCCCCTTCTGGCCGCTCCTGGACATTAGAGCCTTTGTAGCCTTCTAATTTTGACCAGACCTGATCGTTTAGCGTTCTAAAGAAACGCTCCACGATTCCGCCTTCCGATGGGCGGGAGCGATAACGCCAGGTAAACCCTAATTGTCCGGACACCTGCTGAGCATGGTCAGATCTAAAGTCTTTGCCATTATCCGTATAAATACATTTAGGTATGCCAAAAGTGCCCCATTCGGCTTTTAGAGCGTAACTTTCAGGATATCGCTTTGGCAAAATGGCATGGCGTAGCGCCAAAGTCACTACCTTTGAGCTTGGCGCATCAAAGCCTAAGTGCATTCCCATAATGCATCGGGAGCGGGAATCAACCACAATAGTTAGCCAAGGGCAGCCAAGCAACTTTCCATGAGAGTCAACCAGCAAAATATCGGCTGGAGTATGGTCAATTTGCCAAACTTGGTAGCCTTCAGCTGGCTCCAGTTGGCCACCATCTTTGGTGCTGAGTATTAATGCCTCACCTTGCCAGCCCGGCGTTCTAATAGATTTTTTGCATTCCTCAGATTCATACAAAGGTTTTAGAAAATCGTAAATCGTACTTTGAGCTGGGGGCTTTATACCTAAGTCAATGGCCTTTTGGCGAACATGCAGATAGATATCCTTGCGGTTCAGTCTTTTGCCATTGCGGTTTCGGCTCTTGAACAGCTTCTGCGCCAACGCTTGCAACTCTGAATGTATCCGGGACTTACCCTTATCGGCACGAGTATCATCCATCAAGCCAACAAGCCCTTTCTCTTGCCAGGTACGCTTGTATCGGTGCAAGGTTCTTTCGCTAACGCCCAGCTTCTCTGCCTCTGCCCGGAGCTTCTCGCCATACTCCTTTCTAGATGCACAAGGCTCAAGGAGTCGCATGATGGCATCCAGCCTTTGTTGTGAGACCGGGCTTAGTTGAGCAGGAAAAACAGCCTGTTCATAAGAGTTTTGGGCATCTTCAAATAGAGCTTCCATAAACCGACACCTAATTCTGGAAATCGCTGGAAAACGACACTTAATTTCGGAATGGGCTGGATCAGCACTTTTTGGGTTGCTTGAATCCGATTAGGTGTATCCAACGCCTCAAACCGTTGACCTGCCGTTAAATATGGTACAAATGAACCAATAATACTCCAGCGACATTAATTCTGTAAAGTGCCATCTATCTCTGGAACGTACAGCTAAAAGAGCGCGATCGCCAGGCTATTGATGCTGTTGTGTCCTTGCTGCAAAGCCAATTTCCGGTCGAAAAAGTCATCCTCTACGGTTCTAAAGTCTCTGGCCAAGACACCGACGAGTCAGATATAGATTTGCTGGTGCTTACCCAACATCCTCTACCTTGGCAACAGCGCAACGCCATCACCGATGCCCTTTTTGACATTGAGCTAGCCCATGATGTTGTCATCAGCACCCTGGTAGTCGCTCAAACAGACTGGCTGAACGGCTACTACACGCGGCTTCCCATCTACCAGGAAATATCGCAACAGGGCGTAGCAGCCTGATGATGCCAGATCCTCAAACCGATGATGTCATCAATTACTTGCTGCAAAAAGCAGACCAATCCTTAGAGTCAGCCCAATCCGAATTTCAGGCAAAAAGATTTGACTTTGCTGTCAACTGGGCCTATTACGCCTGTTTTTACTCTGCTAGTGCAATCATGCTCCAGCGAGGCAAGCAGTTCGTTAAACATACCGGGTTAAGGAGCGCCATCCACAAAGACCTGGTCAAACCTGGCTATCTGGCACCCCATTGGGGCAAAGTTTTTGACCGAGCCTTTGAGACCCGCCAAGAAGCAGATTACCTGATCTTATTTAGCTTTCCGCCTGAGCAGGTTGAAAGAATTATTCAAGATTCAGTAGGTTTTGTTCAAGCGATGCGTGAACTTTTGGAGTCTCCACCAAAGACTGATTAGGCCACCCCTTAACTCAGCGTTGGCGCAGCCTCTCCCTTGGAGAATCGCCGCGCCAGCTTGCCTATGGCCACAGCCTCCCAAAATTGTCGTTGCCACACATCGCTTTCTCGCTGCCGTTGCCGTGATAGGCAAACATCTTGGGGTAGTGTATCGCTACCCCGTAGCGATCGTGTAAACAGCACCTTCAACCGCCCACACGTTTCGCATAGTTGCCGTCATTTAGCGGCAGAGTCCACAAAAGATGAAAGGGATCGAGTAAGGTTACCGCCGCTGTAACGTCAAAAGGCATTTTGGGTAGTCATAGCCCAGCGCAACCGTTGCACATTCTCCAGATCGGCGGAAAGCAGCGCCCACCCTAATTACGCTTTCCGTATTTTCCCTATTTGGGGCAATGAATTCACCGGTTAATGTTGAAGTACTCAGTTATTGATTAGAAATATGGCTAAAACTCAAGCCGGTAAGAAAAAAGTTTATGTTCATGGGCATGTTAAGGGTGGCAAAGAAGTAAGACCGCACTATCGTTCGACTCCTAACCCTCGGAAGTCGCAAGCTGGCCCTCAAAAGTCGGGCTCCATTTGGGGTTTTCTATCAAACCTTCTCTAAAACCTCACAACCTTAAGTTCATTATTCTTGATTAGCCGTAGGGAAAGCTTGGTAAACCCTGCGGCTTTTAAGTATGTTTGGTTTCTTCACCTAAATAGCTTTCTACAAAGACTTTAGCGGCTTCTGGCTTAAGTTCTTTAAGCGCTCTAACAATTTCCACTACCGTTTCAGCTGTTGGATCGCGCTTTTCATTCACCCAGCGGTAGACGTTGTTGCGTTCCACATCCATAGCCACCGCCAACGCAAACTGGCTGATGCTGTAATCCTCTAAAACCTGCTTGAGCGCTTTGCCTGCTTTTCCCATGCGTTCATGGTTTCAGAGTTTTACCCATCCAGACACATCCTAGTGGTTGACAGTCAACCTTTAGGCAGGATAAGCTGCTTCGCAACGTCCTAGTGGTTGACAGAAAACATGGAATCCACCCCCACCGCTCGCTACAGTGCCCGCATCCTCAACCCCGAATCCTCCGAGCCAGTCCACCTCGAACTCACCCTCAAACTCCACAGCTACCCCCACCCCGATCGCGAACCCGTCAAAATCCTCGTCATCGGCAGCAAGCGCTCTGTGAGTTCCATTATCGTCGCCCTCCACCAGCTCGGCTTTGCCGAAATCTTTGAGTGGACAGACTTCCTCAGCGCTCCCAACGCCGATCGCCCTCTGCAATTTCAGCCCCATGAGTTCATGAAAGCGTTGGTGAAGTTTTTGCCGAGAGAGTAGGCCCGTGGTGGGTAAAGGCTCCGACACCGCATCGGTTAAGATCAATATCACTGGCCACCCTGCACCAAGGGAACCCTGCACCATGGCACCCTCCACGCCCACCGCCCTACAGACCGACACCTGGGTTAAGGCCACCTGGGACGACTTCGTCGCCACCCTAGACACCGCCCCCTACGACGAGGGCCGAGGTTACTTCGACAACGGCTACATGAGGATTGAGATGGCTCCTTTAGGTGGCGGACATGCGCGGCAAAACTCAGTTGCGATGGATGTTGTCAGCATTTTTGCCGTAGTGAACAAAATCCGGATTGCCAAGTTCATCAATGGCAGCTTTCACAAATCGGGAGAGCGGGGCTGCCAGCCGGATGCTGCTTTCTACATTGGGCAAGATTTTCAGCTACCACCTCAAGACAATTCCCCCATTGATGTCAACGTCTTTGGCCCGCCGACACTGGCGATCGAGATTGGCGGCAGCTCTTTCAAAGACGACCTGGGGGCCAAGCGATTGCTCTACGAGCGGCTAGGGGTGGGCGAATACTGGGTAGTGAACGTGGCAGAACAGCAGGTGCTAGCCTTTGCGGTGGCTGAGGGGGGGAGCCGACAAATCCGAGCATCTGGGGTGTTGCCGGGGCTAGAACTAGCGTTGGTTGAAGAGGCGCTGGGGCGATCGCAGACCGAAGACGACACCACCCTCATGCACTGGCTAATGGAGGCTTTAGCCTAATCGGCGCTACTTCTACTTCTTCTTTTTCTTGCTCTTTTTGAGGGCAACTGATAGCCCGCCGCCAAAGCCAGCTTTGTCAGCCAGCTTTTTGGTGCCCGACTGAGCCACAATATCCTTAAATTCTGGCGGTTTCTCAACGTTTGGGAGGCTTTTCCTGCTGGGCTTGGGGCGATCGAGAGACGCCCTGATATTGGCCATCATCTGCTCCTGCCTGGGAGTGTAGTGAATCTCCAGCTCTTCGGCAGTAAAATCTGCCTCCTGTTTGAGCCCCAGGTCGATCTGTACCCTGGCCCAAGAGCCCACAAACATTTCATCAACCTTTCTGGCACCGTAGGCGGCTTCCATCTCCGGCACCGCTTCAGTCGCCTTAAAATCGAGCAGTTGGGCAATGATGGAGCCGTTGACGGAGCGGTGGTGGTTTTTGAAGTGGCTGAGCTGGCGGGTGAGGGCTTCTACGGTGCGATCGCGCAGCTCAGGAAACGCCTTGGCAACTCCGCCAATTCCCTCCACCAGGGTAATTTTGTTGTTGTAGTCAATTTTGTAGAGAGCAGTTCTTCCGAAGGGTCAAGCGCTCCCGCCCCCATCAGGCCAAAGACCTGGGGCAGTTCTTCCCAACACCAGTCCAGGTCGTGCTGCTGCAAAATCTGGACGAGGGGTGGAATGGCTTCAATGGCTTGCAGTTGCCCCAGCGATCGCCAGGCGTGGATAGGAGCCCAAAGCGCTGCCTCAGGGTCTATGCCTGCGTCTGTGAAGTCGTCTTCCTTGTCGAAATTGCCCATGAACAGCTTCCACAGCTGCTCATCTTGAACCATGTGAATCAGAGTCGGAACATGCTCGGCGGTGAGCCCCAGATTTTGCACATAGTTGGGCCAGTCGTTTGAGGTGTTGCCTTCGGCCTCGCCATAGCTCAACAGCTCAGCAACGGGGGGCTCGTAGGTAGAGATCGACATGGCTGGTTCCGCAAAAACAGCATTAAGGCTAAAGATAACGTCATTTTACGCCTCAAAAATCTGAAGTTGCCAGCAGTTAATGGGGCGTTCAGCGGTGGGATACGCTGAACGCCCTCGATCGCATCGAGTTAAGCGAGCTGCACCCATCTGGCCACCGAAGGAACGCCCTGCCGATCGGTGACGAACAGCATGTACCAGCCCGACGGAGCCAGGTTGGGTTCGTCGATCAGGTCAATTTTGAGGCGATCGCCGCCGATCTGCGTAAACGATAATTCCACCAGCCGTTGCTCGGTATCGAGGGTGTGGGTGGGGGCAGCCGGTTTGATCAGGCTAACCCACTGAATCGACGACGCCTGGGGCGTTTGAATTTCCATCGCACCCCCATAGGCAACGGTCTGGGGAGCCGCTGTGATTACTGGACGCGAGCCCTTAAACAGATAGGGCGGATAGTACATCTCCAGGCGCAGTTCTTCGTCTTTGCGGGCTGGGTTAGACCCCGCCGTCATCACCCGACCATCGGGCAAGAGGATGGCAACGGAGTGGTATAGGCGGGGCACTCGGGCCGCCGCAACTTCCGTCCAGGTATTGGTGGTGGGGGCGTAGATTTCGGCTTCCAGGGTGGCCTCAGCCCGCGATTCGTCGGCCCCACTGCCGCCGCAGACTAGAACGGTGCGATCGGGCAGGGTGACGGCCATGGCATGGGTGCGGGCGTGGTGCAACGCTGGCGCGGCCTGGTAGACCGGCGCGGCAGCGGTGAGATCGACGATATCCACGTTGTCGGTGGCCCCCTGGGCATGCTGGTGAGCCGCGCCACCGCCCAGAACCCCACCGCCCATAATCATGACTTTTTGCGCCTGCACCGGGGGCAGCAGCACGCTGGCCGCCTGGTTGCGGTGGTTGGGTTCGCTCAACCCAGGAACCGCCGTCACAGTGTTGCTTTGCAGATCGATCAGGCTGAGCGGGGTGCCTTCGTTGGTGCCATACTGAGCGCCAGAATAAAAGATGCGGCCATCGCGCAGCAAAAACAGGTGGGCATAGAGGGGGTAGCGCTGGTTGAGGGCCTGGGGCAACGTCGTCCAGCCCGTGCCGTCTTGGTAAATTTCTGCGGTCTGGTTGAGGTTGCCGTCTTTGTCTAAGCCCGACACGGTAAAGACTCGCCCATCGGCCAGGGTGACGAGGGTCGGATACCAGCGACCGTCGGCCATCGAGGGCTGCTTATCCCACTGCTCGGTGAGCGGGTTAAAGGTGTAGGCGTCGCGCAGCCCGATGAAGGGATGCCCAAAGTCGTATTCCTCGGTGCCGCCCGCCACCAGCAACCGACCGTCCGGCAAAAAAGAGTGCCCAGCGCAAAAGAAGTCGGCGGGGGTGTCGGGGAACTGGAAAGTGTTTTGGCTGTAGTCCCACACGACGCTGCCAAATTCGCCGTTGGCGTTATCGGGGTTGTTGCTCGAACCTGAGAAGAACAGCACCTTGCCCGTGCGCAACAGCGCGGCATGGATCGCGAGGATTTGCGAGGTGTCGGGCAGCAATCGCCAAATGCCCTCGGTGGCGGCGGTGTCTAGATCCAGGGACAGCTCAACAGTGCGGTAATAGCCCTGGTTGACCTGGGGTGGCGCGTCAATGTGAGCCAAAATCAGTTCGGGGCGCTGATTGGGGCCGAGGGCGGCGATCGCCACCCCCGCTCCCTGATTTTCCCAGGAGAACCAGTCGGGAATCGCCGTCCAGTTGCTCCAGCCGCCCGCGACTTTGCCGGTGGCGTCGAGATCCCAGCCAATTTGGTAGAAGGCCTGGTTGGCACCAGGGGGATTGTCGATTTGAAAGACCACCAGTTCAGGGCGACCGTTGCCATCGAGATCGGCGATCGCAATGCTGGCATCCTGGTTGTCCCAAGAGAACCAATCCACCGCGATCCAGTCGCTCCAGCCGCCGGTCACTAAACCATCGAGGCCAAGACTCCATCCGACCCGGTAATAGCCCTGGTTCAACCCCTCTGGGCTATCCACCTGAAACACCACCAGCTCGGGGCGGCCATCGTTGTTCAGATCGGCTACAGCAATACCGCCGCCCTGGTTATCAAAGGCAAACCAGTCGGGCACGGCAATCCAGTCGCTCCAGCCCCCGGTCACATTGCCGTTGCCATCTAGGTTCCAGCCGATGCGGTAGTAGCCCTGGTTGGCACCAGGCGGGCTGTCGATCTGGAAGATAATTAGCTCTGGCTGGCCATCGTTGTTGAGATCGGCGATCGCAATATCTGCGCCCTGGTTCTCCCAAGCAAACCAGTCGGGCACGGCGATCCAATCGCTCCATCCCCCGGTTACGGTGCCAGCGGTATCTAAGTTTTTGCCGACCTTGTAAAACCCCTGGTTAGCACCAGGGGGATTATCGATTTGAAACATGACTAGATCCGGTCTGCCGTTGCCGTCTAGGTCTGCCACGGCGATGCCTGCGCCCTGGTTTTCCCAAGACACCCAGCCGGGAATGGGGAGAAAATCGGTTGCCATGGTGTACCTCGTGTTTGGGTCGGAGAGGGAGAGTTGTTGCCAAGCGAGAGCGTGAAGTCTCATGCTGTCAAATTCACCGCCGCTTTCCTATGACCCGCACGGGTACCTTCTGTTTAAGCCTTTCTTTGGGATCGAGAGGTTTCTGTAGCGGCTTTCTAACCCTTGAAACTATTGGTAATTTTGGGGCGATCGCAGAGGCACCTGCACCAGTAGCGTGGTGCAGCAGACGAATCACGCGCTAATAGCTGATCAGCTTGTGTCAGCAAAACCTGAACTACGTCCGCGCCCCGCTCTACTTAAAAAGCCCCGATGCTTAGGCCTGAGCATCGGGGCTTTTCGACGGTTCGTAAGATAAACGCCGGATTTACTCGTCTTCGTCCAGGTAGGTTTCGTCTTCGACCTCGATCTCCACATCGGCCACATCGGCCACCGCGCCACCAATTTCGAGCTTTTCTCTCACCTGAGCTTCAACCTTGGCGGCGAACTCAGCATCCTCTTGCAGACGCTGAATCGTGTTCTCGCGCCCTTGACCGATATTGTCGCCTTCGTAGCTGTACCAGGCCCCTTTGCGGACGATGACGCCGTGCTGCTCGGCCAGGTCAACCAGGCAGCCCATGCTGGAGATGCCCTGACCAAAGAGAATGTCAAACTCACCGATGCGGAAGGGTGGGGCCACCTTATTTTTGGCCACCTTGACCTTGGCGCGAATGCCGTACTCTTCGGTGCCCTTCTTCAGGGTTTGAATGCGGCGAATATCGAGACGCACCGAGGCGTAGAACTTGAGCGCGTTGCCCCCAGTGGTAACTTCGGGGTTGCCGTAGGAGATGCCAATTTTTTGGCGCAGCTGGTTGAGGAAAATAACCGTACACTGCGACTTGCCGATGCTGCCGGTGATCTTCCGTAGGGCCTGGCTCATCAGTCGCGCTTGCAGGCCGACGTGGGCATCGCCCATTTCGCCTTCAATCTCAGCTCGGGGCACCAGGGCAGCTACCGAGTCAACCACGACGACATCAATGGCCGACGATCGCACCAGCTGATCGACCACCTCTAGCCCCATTTCCCCCGTGTCGGGCTGAGACACCAGCAGTTCTTCGACATTGACTCCGAGGGCGGCAGCGTAGATCGGGTCGAGGGCGTGCTCAGCATCCACAAAGGCCGCGACGCCGCCCATTTTCTGCACCTCGGCCAGCACGTGCAGGGCCACGGTGGTTTTACCCGAGCTTTCAGGGCCGTAGATTTCGATGATGCGCCCTTTGGGTAGACCGCCGCCAAGGGCCAGGTCGAGGGTGAGGGCACCTGTGGGAATAGTCTCAACCTTCATGCGGGCAGCATCGCCGAGGCGCATGATGGAGCCTTTGCCAAAGTTGCGCTCAATCTGGCCCAGCACCATCGTCAGGGCTTTTTCCTTCTCGCTTTGCTCTTTGCTTCCGCCTTTTTTTGCCGCCATAGTCGCCTCAATGCTTTAGGACAAGACCCCTGAACCCCAGGACAGTTGTCTTCAGAAAACCAGTATAGTACAATTGACCTAAATCACAATAGGTAGTTATCTAGTTCGCCTTTCAGAAATCCTAGATTCCTGAAGCCAAATTGATGCACTAGATAGTCCTGAAAACAAGCCTCCCAAACCTGTGGAGGGGGTTAACCCATGGCAAACGTTCAGCTCAATACTCTAATTGCCCTTACCGATTGGATTGTGGCTGTCACCTATCGGCCTGCGAAGGGCTTTTGCTGCTGGGTGATTACGCCCGAATTGTCTACCCTTACCGATGGCGAAACCTACACCACCAGCGGTGCAGCCCTGGCCGCTGGCCGTAGCCTGGTGCAGTATTCTACCGGGCCACAGATCGACTTTAGCCGCTGCCGCCTTTCAGAGTAGCGATCGCAGGCTTAGAGCACCTCTAGCATCCCCTGCCTGCCTTGAGCGGTTGATGGAACTAGTGAAATCTGAGTTACGACAGCAACGGCCCGCAATGCCAGAAGTCACGCCCAGCGGGATGTTTTCGTTTTTCTGTTCTTTTGCCGCATAACTCACCCAGCAGTCCTGTTAGAGTCATTGCTTGGGGACAATCAACCGGCCCAGTTTACCGAGTCTTGCCCATGCCCGGAACGCTCATTCGTCAAGCTATCTACGCCGCGCTGACCCTGATCGGCTTCGTTTGGACGAACCACTACCTGGTGCAGTTCACCGTTGCCACCAAGGGCGAGTTCACCGCCACCAACCTGCTGAACTTTGACCTATCTGCCTTTATCGAGCAGGTCTGGGCTAACCCCGCCTCTAGCTTTGTCGCCGTCGATCTCACCATTGCGCTGCTGCTGGTGATCACATTTATTGTGACCGAGGGGCGGCAGCTAAAGCTCAGGTTCTGGGGCATTTATATTGCCCTGATGTTTGCGATCTCCTTTGCTTTTGGCTTTGCGCTATTTATGTTTGTGCGTGAGCGCAAGCTGGCCGCAATAGGGGTTTCTGACCCCACGCCTTGAGTCACAGGCCTGGGGTGGTTTGTGCAAAGAGCGCGTCAAAATCGGTGGTAACTACCGCTCCGGGCGTGCCCTCGGGTTTAGAGATCACGTCAAAGGCTTTGTTGCGGGCGGTGGGCGCTAGCAACGCCTGCACCACCACCTCTGCCACATCGGCGCGGGGAATGGAGGTAGGAATGCCGTCAGGCGGACTGGCCAGCAGTTGGTCATCTTTGCCGACGATCAGCTCGCGCTGGCCTCCCGGCTGATCTTGTAGCCCGCCCGCCCGAATGATGGTGTAGTCGAGGCCAGAGTCAATCAGGTAAGCTTCGGACTGGCGCTTCCAGATCAAAATGTTGCCGTTGGCCATGCGGTTGAGGGGGTGCTGCTCATTGGTGCCACCCATGGAGCCGACTAGCACGATGTGCTTGACCCCAGCGGCTTTGGCGGCTTCGATTTGGTTGATCTGGCCGTGGTAATCAATCTGTTCGGGGGTTCCCCCATCTGGATAGGTAAACTCTGGCCGCTGCCCCGGTTCTGGGGGAGCTTTCATTTGGGGGATGGCGCTGGTGAGAATGACTAGGGCATCGCAGTCGGCTAGCGCGGCTTTGAGGCGATCGCGATCGCTCACATCCCCCAGGTAAAACCCTTCAGTGGTGCCAAACAGCTCTTGTACTTTCGCCTCAGAACGGGCAAAACCCTTGACCACAAACTGCTCTGGCCGCTGCTGAAGTTTTTGGACGGCGATCGCCCCAGTACGCCCGGTGGCACCAGTGACTAAAACAGAGAGGGGAGTAGTCATAGAATGATTCTTCTCTTGCTTCTATAGTTCTTAGAGGAATCGACAGATTCTGCTCTAAAGCTGTTTGGGTGCATGGCCTCTCTACAATACACAGCTAGGGGATAGCTAAGGAAGAGCATTGTGGAGCCAGCCCAGAACCAACGACGGCCAACCATGATTGGATTTTCGGCGGTGCTCATGTGGGCCACCCTGGCCCTGCTGACCGACCTGAGCGGCACCGTGCCGCCCTTTCAGCTAACGGCGATGGCGTTTACGATCGCATTCTGCATTGGCCTGGCCGCCTGGCTGCGGGCCGGGGGCAGTGTGCTGCGGCACCTGCGGCTGCCCTGGCAGGTCTGGCTGCTGGGTATCGTTGGGCTGTTTGGCTACCACTTTTTCTATTTCATGGCGCTGCGCCACGCCCCGGCGGTGGAAGCGAGTTTGATCGCCTACCTGTGGCCGCTGCTAATCGTGTTTTTTTCGGCGCTGTTGCCGGGCGAGCGACTGCGGTGGTTTCACGGGGCGGGGGCGATCGCTGGCTTTCTCGGCGCGGGTCTGCTGGTCACCAAGGGGCAGGGGTTTAGCTTTGACGCCCAATACACCACCGGCTACCTGGCGGCGCTGGTCTGCGCCCTCACCTGGTCGGGCTACTCGATTCTCTCTCGATACTTTGGGGCGATTCCGACCAATGCCGTGGGGGGCTTTTGCGGAGCCACGGCCCTGCTGGCCTGGATCTGTCACGCTCTGTTTGAAACAACAGTGGCTCCGGTGGGTTGGGAATGGGCCGCCATTCTCGCCCTAGGGCTGGGGCCGGTGGGGCTAGCCTTCTTCACCTGGGATTACGGGGTGAAACGCGGCAATATTCGCGTGCTCGGGGCGCTCTCCTACGCAGCTCCCTTACTCTCGACCCTGCTGCTGATCGTCTTTGGCCGGGCCGAGGCCACAGCGGTGGTGGGGTTGGCCTGCGCGCTAATCGTCGGCGGTGCCCTGTTGGCGACGCTCGATTTCTTTAGGCCCCAGGCAGGCAAATTTTGAATTTTGAATTGGGGAATAATTCAACACTCAAAACCTAAAACTCAAAACTAATATCAGCGGCGATCGCCCCATCCCAGCACCAGCGTTGCTCCCACCAACAGCGGCGTCAGCCAGTCGCCCCAGCGAATGTAGGGGGTGAGGCTCTGGCGACGATCTAGCTCGGCGCGGTGGGTGAGGTAGGTGTGGGGCTCTCCCAGCCAGAGTGTGCGACCGTGGTGATCGACCAGGCCAGAAAGCCCGGTGTTGGTCACGCGCAGCGCCCAGCGATCGCTCTCCACCGCTCGCAGCACGTCAAACCCGTGGTGCTGCCTCATCATCCACACCGGGTAGGGGTCGTTGTTAGAGGCGGTGACGATAAACTCGCCGCCGCTTTTTACCTGCTGGCGAAACAGACGGCTATAGGCCGACTCGTAGCACACGCCAACAATGCCCTGGCCAACGCTAGTCACAAACCGCTGGTCGGCTGCCCCTGGCACCAGATAGCTATCCAACGGCGACAGGCGACTGATCAGGCGACCCAGCACCGCCTCAAATGGCACGTATTCTCCCAGGGGCACTAGCTGCACCTTGTCGTAGCGCCCGTAGGTTTGGCCGTTGGGGCGAATTTCGAGCAGGCTCTGGGTGTACTGCGATCGCCCCTCCCCGAGCACTGGCGCAAACGTCCCCAACCACAGGGGAACTCCGGCTTGCTCCACCATGCGAATGATGGCCGCAATCTGGGGCGCATTCGGATTCCACAGCTGCGGCATCGCCCCTTCTGGTGTCACCACCGCATCTACCCCCTGGGCCACTAGGGAACGGTAGCCGCTGGTGTAGCCCTCTAATGCCTGGTTGACTCCCTGGGGCGTGAGCTTCTCGCGGGTGGGCACATTGCCCTGAATCAGCCCCAACGTGAGGGACTGGCTGGCGGGAACGGTCTCGGTGCGGGCGTAGAGGATAGCACCGAGGGTATGGCCGAGCAGTACTAGTGCGATCGCTGTGAGGGTCAGGGAGCGGCGGGTGGATGAGTGGATGGGGGGATGGGGGGATGGGGGCGGGCTGCCCAGTAGCTTGGGGACTGGGGAAAAGGCGAGGGCGAGGAGACCGTTGGTAGCGACCAGAATGGCGGTGATGGCTCCTGGCCCGGAAACTCTAGCCAGGTGCAAAATCCACAGGTTGTTGGGGCTTTGGGTGAGGCTGAGGGGCGACCAGTCGAGAGGACTGTGGTTGCGTAGCGCTTCGAGGAAGCACCACAGAGCAGTACCGGTGAGCACCAGCCAAAATGAGCGCTTAGGCCAGCGATGGGAAGCCCAGGCGATCGTTCCACCCCACACCGCAATACAAACAGAACCCCAGAGAACGATAAAGAGCCAGGAGGAAAGCGCGATCGCAACGCTACTTCCCCAGGGCACCCCCATCCACATCAACGGGTGCAGGTGGGTAATCCACGCCAGCGAAATACCGTAATACACCAGCCCCCACAGCAGACCATAGGTAGCTGCTAACTCCATTGAGGGCGTCGCTAACACTACCCACCACAGCGGCACCAGCCCTACCCAGGCCAATGGCCAAAGACTCCATGGCGGCAGCGCCAGCGCCATCAAAACCCCGCTGAGGGCAACTAGACCTGTGTGTCGCCAACTCCAGCCAGAGTTAAGATTTCGAACAAACGTTGCCACTGCCTTCACTTTTAACCTCAGCTATCCCTCCAGCCCGACCAGGTGGTTGTCTTACAAGTGTCTTATCAGATGGTGGGCAATGCCCACCCTACAGTACCGACCAGATCTGCGAATCAGTCAATTGGCAATACAGAGGTTTAAACCGATGGCAGATCAATCCTTTCCGTTGGGTCCAGGGCGGCGGAACGGCCCTGGTCGATGGGGTCTGGGGGCAATCGAAACGCCCCCAGCGGTAGATCTGGATTTAAGACCAATGGATCTCCTCCAGGGCGGTGCATTGCTGCGCGAATGCACCCTACGCTCCAAAAAATTGAGGAAGCGACGGTGAGTCACTTCCTCAATACGGTAGTTGAAAACAGAAATCAACGGTCTGGAATAAACCGGAGATTCTACTCGGCGGTAGCCAACTCAGTGCTGCCCCGACGACGACGGCTGGTCAGCGTATTAAACAGCATCTGACCGATCGCCTTAATCAGATTTCCTTCCAGCTCTTGGAACATCTGCATATTGACGCCAAAGGCATCGTTGGCCTCTTCGACAATGCGGGCAATCATGGCATCATCCACCGGAGCCGCATCCATCGACTCGCGATACTTGGCCTTAAACGCCTTCTCATCCGAAATTTCAGGGAACTCGTAAAACGCCGTGCCCTCGCCCTCAGAGAGGTTCATCGCCCGCTGAGCAATGCCCTTGAGAATTTGCCCACCTGACAGATCGCCAATGTAGCGAGTGTAGGAATGGCTTACCAACAGCTCAGGCGCACTGTTGCCCACTTCACGAATGCGATCGACGTAGCGCTGACCGCCAGGAGTCATCGAAATTTCATTCGCCCAGTTGGGGCCGTAGTAGTAGGCCAGATCGGACTCTAGCGAGGCCTTGCGGTGTAGCTCAGGGAAGTAAATCTTAGAGACGACCGGATGGTCTTTATGGCGCTCTAGCTCCTCTTCCATCGCCGCGTAGGCGTAATAAAAGTTGGCCACCAGCTTGCGGTAAGAGTTCTTCTCAACCACACCCCGCAAAAAGCAGCGCACAAAGCCCATGTTTTCGGCCATGGTGTGGGCTTTCTTGGTGCCTTCGCGCAGTTCGGTGGATAGGTTACTGCTCATGCTGACTGTCTCGCTCTAGGGTGAATTAAAAGGTGAGGTTTAAACGGAGTTTCGGTTAGACAATACTTGGCCAGCCAGACCGGCTTCAATTATGAGAAGCCGTAACATGCCCTGACAAAAGCCACATTTGTTTAACTTAGACCTATTTGACGATCGTTTGCATTACGAATTTTTACAGGCAGTTACCCAACGCCATGCCCTTCACAGAATCAAGCCAAGACTCTAAACCCAAGCGCCTCTACCGCCAGGGTAAAGGCACAATGGTCAACGTCATCTAGCCTGCCATCCGGGTCAAGAGCACTGGGCAAGGGGCGTACACCCGCACGAAGTCGGTCAGCGACTCGCCCAGTATCTTGTCTAGGTCGGGCAGGCCCTTGGCAATGGTCGGACGGCGATCGGGGGAGCCCAGAATAATCAGATCCACATTGCGCTCTTCGGCCAGTTGGCAGATGCGGCGACCTGGCTTACCCTCAGGGGCCGACAGCTTATAGGCGATGCCATACCGTTTCGCTTCAGCCGCCGCCGCTGTCAAAATGGGGTCTTGGTTAGGGTCGGCGGTGGCCACATCAAAAGGCTTGGTTTTCAGGCTAGAGACCGTATGCACCAGGGTCAGCTCACCGCCCTTAACGTCGCGCAGCAGAGAAATAGCAATGTTTAGCCCTTCGCGCGCTGAGTCAGATTTATCCATGGCGACCATCACCCGCTTCATGGGGCGAATGCTGTAGAGATCGTCTTTGACCAGCAGCATGGGCCTCGACGACAGCTGAAACACGTACTGGCTGACAGAATTTTCGAGAATTGCCTTGAGCCCTTGCAACCCGCGTGAGCCCATAATGATCAGATCGGCATCGACCTCGTCGGCCACCTGAATCACCACATCTTTAGGATCGCCCTCCCGCAGCACGGCGTTGACTCGGCTAGGGTCAAGGTTGAGGTTGGTAATGGCATTGGCCAGGGTGCGACCCCCAGCCTCCCAGCGCTCGGCCATGGTCTCCGCAGACACCTGGGATGGCACCACGTGCAGCACCGTCACCGAGGCTCGCTGCACTAACGGAATTTCCATTAGTGCTTTCATCATGGCTTCGGTGTTGCCAGTGCCAGAGTCGGCCAAAAGAATTTTTTCGATCATGGTGTCCTCGTGTGGTTGAGCTCAAGGGTTAAGAAGGATGGGCCGGTGTCCAAGGGCAGGTCTCGATGCAGAAAGCCTGAGGTGATGCCCTCTCCCAACCGTCTAAGACCATCGGCTCAACGGGATATAAAACTGAGCTAAGGTGTTCTCAACCATCATAGGCACTGGTTTTGAGCCTATTTTGGCGCGATTCATAATTTGTAGTAGAGTTCGCCCGCTGGTTGGGCTTATAGATGAAACAGTCCCATTGGTATGAGCACCGAGTCGTAGTACAACCCCACCACACCGATTACGCAGGCGTTGTCTGGCACGGTACCTACATTGCCTGGATGGAGGAAGCTCGGGTGAACTATCTCAGCAACTGCGGGCTCACCTTTACCGACTGGGTCAAGGCCGGGGTCGATTTGCCCGTGGTGGATTTGGGGTTGAAGTATCGGCGATCGCTCACCCTAGGCGACACAGCTTTAGTCAAAGCCCACCTTAAACCCACCAAAGGAGTCCGCTTTGTCTGGCACTACGACATTCAAAACGCCGCCACCCAAGAAACCTGCATCGAAGGCACCGTCACCCTAGCTCCAGTAGATTTCGCAACTCGCCGGATACTGCGCCGCCTCCCTGAGCACCTACAGACTGCCCTGAATTCTATTCTTTAAGGCTCTAACTCCCCTACGGCACAGCCCCAAAACTTCGCCCCAGAACTTTGCCCTAAAACTTTGTAGGATGAGCAAAGCGCAGCGTGCCAATCAAGCCCTAGATCTGAAATTCTATGGGCACGGTCTAGCGCCCTTTGCCCCCTTACAGATGCCTTGGATATGTTTCTCCCCCTCCCCCAAGCCTTTGCGATTGTCTGCGCCCTGGTCGTCATGGTCGCCGGGTGGCTCGGTGTTGCCCCCACTGCCCATGCCCAAGACAATACGGTCGATTACACCCTCACCGACCTCAGCTTCCGTGATTTCTCAGGCAAGAAGCTTTCGGGCACCTCCTTTGCGGCGGCAGAGATGCGGGAGGCCAACTTTGAGAAAGCCGACCTGAGCAAAACCATTCTCACCAAGGCGTCGTTTTTGCGGGCCAACCTGGCTGGGGCCAACCTGACAGGCACCTTTGCCGATCGCGTCATTTTCGACGGCGCTGACCTCTCTAACGCTATCTTTATCGATGCCCTGCTCACCAGCAGCAGCTTTGGCGATGCCAATATCACCGGGGCTGATTTTTCGGGGGCGATCGTCGATCGCTTTCAGACCGCCCAGATGTGCAAGTACGCCGACGGCGTGAATGAGACCACCGGGGTGGCGACCAGGGATAGTTTGGGCTGCCGGTAACGCAGAATCCCCCTCGTTGCCCTGCCTGGTTCAACCCCAGTGCGCCGTCGGCCCTCAGCTGGGGAATCCTTAGCAAGACTTGCTCTGCGTGGGTCGCCCCAGGGCCAAGGTGAGATGGCGTAAAATGAAATTGCTCAGCCGTCAGGTGTGGATTAACTTTTTGGGCCTGCTTCCCGGCAGTCTGGTGACAGTTCTCGCTATTGCCGTCGCATTCCTCCGGTTTTATGACCAACAAGACTTCCAATTCCTCAGCGCCGTCGCCCAGCCCCAACTCTGGAGCAACCGACTCACTGTGGCAGCCCTCCTGGCTACACTGGCTAATTTCGGCGTTGAGTGGAACCGTCGAAATCGAGAAGGAGACCGCGAGACTGAAGCACGAGACCGCGAAGCTGAGAGAGCAGAACGCGAAGCTGAGAGAGGAAGACGAGAAGCTGAGGGAGCAAGACGCGAAGCTCGACGCGATCGACGCGAAACTCGACGCGATCGACAGGAAATACGCTACCGAAAAGCCCGGCTCCGATATCAGCTCGACCCCAGTGCACCCCACCGCCGAGAGCTAGAAGCGGTGCTGGCGGCTTTGGAGGAATACGAGCAAACCCTGGGTGAGGTCATCAGCCCCTAACTGGACTCAGAGCCGAGGTTGCCGATTTGCCAGAGCATTCTGTCGTTAAGCGGGTACGGCTTCTACCCCAGCCGAGTCAAAGTGCTTTTGTAGAGTCGCCTTTGGCAGCGGCCCCAGCAGGTGATCCCAGGGCAGGGGTTGATCGAGATCCCAGTCTTCGTGGACGTAGTAGTCTAGCGGCGGAATCTGGCCCTGGAAGTCTTTGAAGGCGCGGCGGTAGCTGCCTAAGCTATCGCCGTAGTGGCGTACCCGCTCTAGCAGGGGGGCGAGGCGGCGATCGCCCCGCGAAATCAGCGCCTGTATTACCGACCAGTTGTAGCTCTCGGGCCGAAAGTCGATGCCCTTTGAGCGCAGGTGCTTTTGCAGATACTTGAGCCGTTTCTCGGCCTCGCGGTTGACCCCGCACCACTGAAACGGGGTGTGGGCCTTGGGCACAAAGGTGCTGCACCCAAAGGTGAGCCGCAGGCCGGGGGCGGCTTTCTTGAGCCGCCGCATCAGGGCGACGGTTTGCTCCAGATCATCCATAGTCTCACCCGGTATGCCCGCCATGCCGTAGAGCTTCATGGCGCTGAGCCCCCCGGCCTTGGCGTTGACGGCGGCGCGCTCGATGTCGTCGGTTTCGAGTTTTTTGTTGACGATCTGGCGCACCCGCTCTGACCCACTCTCGATCGCAATGGTGATCGAGCGGCTGTCGTGACGGGTCAGGGTCTCAGCCAGCTTAGGGGTGACGGTGTTGGTCCGAACCGAGGAAAGGCTGATCCGTACATCGTCGAACTGGGGCCGATTTAAATAGTCAAGCAGCTGGTCAAACTCGGGATGCTGGGTCACTGAAGCCCCGAGCAATCCCAAGCGACTGGTGACCGCAAGCCCTTGCTCAATGGCGGGCATTAGGGATTCTTCTAGACTGGCGGGGCGAAAGGGCAGCGTCAGATAGCTAGCCAGGCAAAAGCGGCACATCTCTGGACAGCTGCGCACCACCTCCACCATAAAAATGTTTTCCCAGGCGGCGTGGGGGGTAACCACGGTCGAAGCCGACAGCACATTGCCCCGATAGGTCTGCTTTTGTACCGCAGCGGGGATATCGTCATCTACTGGCGCGATCGCCCGGACACCCCCCGTCGGCCCATCGTAAGTAACCTCGTACAGAGAAGGGACATAAATGCCCGGCACCCTCGCTAAGCGGCGCAGGGTTTCAGCACGGGAAGCAGCCTTTAGCTCAACCAAGGCATCAAAAAAGTCATCTAATAGAGTCTCGCCATCCCCCAGCAAAATCACGTCGAAGAAGTCAGCAAAGGGCTCGGGGTTGGCCGTGAGCACCGGGCCTCCGCCAAAGACCAAGGGGTGATCGGCGGTGCGATCGCCCGCAAACAGCGGAATATCGAGCTGCTCTAGCAGCGTCAGCAGGTTGGCGTAGTCCAATTCCCAGGACAGTGAAAAGCCCAGCACATCCACCACGGCAGGCAGCGGCTCATGGCCATCGGTGAACAGCCGACTGACGCTGATATCGGCGCGGCGGGCCAGGGTGGCCCACACCACCTGATAGCCCAAGCTGGTAATGCCCACGCTGTACTCGTTGGGGAAAGCGAACACCACGGACAGCGCATCCTCCGAGGGGGTAGCGGGCTCAAACAGCAGGGTTTCATCCTGAAGGGGGAGGGAGGGCACAGGCAGCGTTACACATAATGAAGCTTCTCCAGTGTAATCAGTGGCAGCCGTCTTCACCCAAGCAGGAACGGCAAACCAACGCCCCGTGAGACTACAGAGGCGGCAATAGCGCTTTACGTAGGTTCCGCACCGGCCTAATGCCAATCGCTTAACTGAGCTGAGAAAACGACATTTTTATTCCCATAAACCGAGTCCAGATCAGTTGATTTGCGCAGGAGGTGGGGTCTTCCCTCGTGAAGATGTCGTAATAGCACGGTGTCACCTTGAGGTTCATAAACCTACGATTAAGACAACGCGATCTACCTGATTCCCTCACCGTTATGACACTTCGATAAACGCTACCGCAGCAGCTCTGCGGCTTCGGCCTATGACTTCCTCTATGCCTCCCATTCGCCCCACCTATATTCTTGCCGACGAGACCACGGTACGCGTGCCCCGCGATCCATCGCTGCTCGCCCAGGCCGAGCGCATTGCTGAGGGCTACCACCAGTGCCAGGCAGCAGAAGCTTCCCAATGGCTGAAGCAAGGTTTAGCCCACCTGCGGCAGGGGCAGTACACCCCAGCCCTGTCCCTGTTGCAGCAGGCGCTTCAGAGCTACCGCAACCTGGGGGACAAGGAGCGCCAGGCCAAGGTACTGCTCACCCTGGCCAGCCTGTACTACCGGGTGGCCGACTACCTGTGGGCGGCAGACTACGGGCGGCAGTGCCTGCGCATTGCCCGTGAGCTGGGCGACGATGCCCTGATGCAGCAGACCCTGGGCCATCTAGGCAACAGCTACCGCCACCTGGGCAACCTCCAGCGGGCCTTAGAGTACATGGGCCAGAGTCTGACCCTAGCGAAAAAAATTGGCGATCGCCCCGGCGAAATGCGATCGCTCAACAACCTGGCCATGATCTATCGCGCCAAGGGGCTGACCCGTCAGGCCGCCACCCTCTACGAAGCCAGCCTGATGATGGCCACCAGTTTGGGCGATCGCACCACCAAGCTGCAAATTTTGCAGAACCTGGGCAACACCTACCTCACCCTGCGGGAGTATCCCCAGGCCATCGACTGCTACGAGCGCTTCTTAACCGTCAGCGAAAGCGGCGAGGGGGCTACCGACAACCGCACTAACCGCCGTATTCTCACCCAGCTCACCCAGGCCAGCATTGCCATGGGCGATCACAACCGGGCGATCGTGCACCTTCAGCACCACCTGTCGATCGCCTGCGCCCTGGGCGACACCAAAGGGGCCGCTGTTCTGCTCGATGACCTCAAGCGCAGCTATGTTGCCCTGAGTGAAGCTCGGGTGGCGGTGCTGCGGCCCGAGCTGTCCTCGATGTAGTCCATCACGCCTAAAATTTCCTCTCTAAAACGCAAAAAGGGGGGCGCGATCGCGGCCCCCTTTTCATAGTGCTTAAGGAATTTAGTTAGCGGAGTGCCGCTGTCTACTTCCAGTTAGCGGCTACCATCTCAGCCAAGTCAACGACGCGCTGGCTGTAACCCCACTCGTTGTCGTACCAGGCCACCACTTTCACCATGTCTCCGCCCATCACCATGGTCAGGCTTGAATCAACGGTGGAAGACTCGTCGGTCTTGCGGTAATCGCTGGAGACTAGGGGCAGGTCGCTGTAGGCCAGAATGCCTTTCATGGGGCCTTCGGCAGCAGACTTCAACGCCTGGTTGATCTGGTCTGCGATCGCAGGCTTCTCGACTTGAATCACCAGATCAACCACCGACACGTTGGGGGTAGGCACGCGCAGGGCGATGCCGTTCAGCTTGCCCGCCATTTCAGGAATCACCAGAGCCACAGCCTGGGCTGCCCCGGTGGTGGTGGGCACAATGTTCAACGCAGCAGCGCGAGCCCGGCGCAGGTCGCGGTGGCTAGCGTCGAGCAGCCGCTGGTCGCCCGTGTAGCTGTGGGTGGTAGTCATCGTGCCTTTGATGATGCCGAAGTTGTCGTTCAGCACCTTGACCACGGGGGCCAGGCAATTGGTAGTGCAGCTGGCGTTGCTGACCACGTTGTGGCGATCGTGGGTGTACTCTTGGTGGTTGACGCCCATAACATAGGTGCCAATGCCGCCGCCCTTGCCCGGCGCGGTAATCAGCACTTTTTTAGCGCCCGCTTCGATGTGGCGAGAGGCCCCCTCTTCGCTGACAAATACTCCGGTGGACTCAATCACTAGGTCGATATCCCAAGCGGCCCAGGGCAGGTTGTTGGGGTTGCGATCGGAGTAGCACTTAATGCTCTTACCATTGACGATCAGGGTGTCCTCTCCGGCGCTGACGTCGGCATCGAGGCGACCCAGCATCGAGTCATACTTCAGCAGGTGGGAGTTAGTCTTAGGATCAGACGTATCGTTAATAGCGACCACCTCAAGCTGGCTGTTCTCGCGCGTCAACCAGCAGCGCAGAAAATTACGGCCAATGCGGCCAAAACCATTAATTGCTACTCTAACCACTGCGTTTAACCCTCTGTTGTAGTCGGACTAGGTATCTATTCTTAGACGACACCATAATATCGCAAAGCATGATCCACTTTATAGGGGCCAGCCATTGAACTGAATCTATCCATAATTCAAGATAGACTTTGTGAGTCTATGGTAGGGTCTGGCGATCGCCCCCTCTCGACCCACGCTTTGGACTCAATTCTGGGAAACAGCATAAGTATTTCTACTTCGTCCCTTCTGTTTACATAGAAAATTGATATGCGGCCCTTATGGGCTCTTTATATAGAGATGAGGATAGGCAAAGGCTTGACCCACCCTATGTCGACCATTGCCCCATGGCAGCGCTCTTTGAAGCATCAGTCAAGCCTTGGGCAGACAGGCCTCCTGAGGGCTGGCCAAACGATTGAACCCACCTCAGCCCTGGCGGGGATCAGAGTCAAAAAACTGCCGAACCGCCGCCCAGTCAGGCTAATAGCGATGTTTAGGCCAATTCGGCAATTCTTGCTATGATTACGCCTGACACTTGGTGTGGTGTGGTGTTCTAAGGAGTGTAACGATGCCGATTTCCGTAGATTTTACCGGCAGGCCCTTTCATTTCATTGGGATAGGCGGCATTGGCATGTCGGCGCTGGCTTACATTCTGACCAAACGAAACCTGCCCGTATCGGGGTCTGACCTGCGTTTAACCCACATCACCCGACGCCTGCAAGAGGCCGGTGCCCACATCTTTTGGCAACAAGAAGCCGCTAACCTCAGCTATTTTCTCAACACCAACCAGCCTGTCCTCGCCACCGCAGCGGGCCGCACCGGATCCAGCGTAGCGGTAGGGTCTAAGGTTGCGACACCAGTTATGGTTCCAGACGCGACTCCTCAAGTGGTTTGTTCCACCGCGATCGACACCCGTAACCCTGAGTATCAGGCGGCTCTAGAGCTGGGCTGCCCTATCCTGCACCGCTCTGACCTGCTGGCGGCGCTGATTCGCGAGTATAGCAGCATCGCCGTTGCCGGCACCCACGGCAAAACCACCACCAGCAGCATGATTGGCCACCTGCTGCTCAATGCCAACCTCGATCCCACCATTGTGGTGGGCGGTGAGGTGTCGAGCTGGGGCGGCAATGCTCGCCTGGGCCACGGCCCCTACCTGGTGGCCGAGGCCGACGAGTCAGACGGCACCCTGGCGAAGCTGTCGGCCAGCATTGGCATTGTCACCAACATCGAGCTAGACCACACCGACCACTACCGAGACCTGGAAGATGTGGTGCAGATCTTTCAGACCTTTCAGCGCCAGTGCGGTCTGCTGGTCGCCAGCGCCGACTGCGAGGTAGTGCGCACCAGCCTCAACCCCGATGTGACCTACAGTCTCAGCCCCGACAGCGGTGCGACCTACCACGTCACCGACGTGCAGTTTGGGGCCGAGGGCACTTCGGCCCTGGTCTGGGAACTGGGCCAACCAATGGGGGTGCTACGCCTGCGGGTGCTGGGCTGTCACAACCTCAGCAACGCTCTGGCCGCTGTGGCCGTGGGTCGGCACCTGGGCATCGCCTTTGACAAAATCACCGATGTGCTGGAGAAATTTTGCGGCGCTCGCCGTCGATTTGAGCACCGGGGCAGCTACAACGGCATTCAGTTTTTTGATGACTACGCCCACCACCCCAGCGAAATTCGCGCCACCCTGGCGGCGGCTCGCATCAAAGCCGACCAGACCCTGATGGCGGATAGCCGTCAGGATAACCGTCGCGTGGTGGCCGTGTTTCAGCCCCACCGATTTAGCCGTACGGCGGCGCTGCTGAACGACTTTACCGATGCCTTTGTCGATGCCGACCAGGTGATTATGGCCGACATCTACAGCGCGGGCGAGAAGAATACCTTTGGGGTCTCGGGTCGCCAATTAGCCGATGCCGTGGGCCATGCCCACCCGAGAGTCTTGTACGGCCACACCCTAGATGACATTCAGGCGGCCCTGGCTCACAGCCTGCGCCCTGGCGACCTAGTAATGTTTATGGGGGCGGGCAACCTCAACCAGATTATTCCTCAGGTGATGGCTTACTATGCCGAGGCCGAAGTGCCCTCGCTGCAAGAGGCCTGCTAGGCACCAGCGATTCGCGGAGCGATCCGTGCCGGAATCGCGACGGAGTTGACTAGCCTAGGGAACGACTGTTGAGAGCTGGGACCATGAACCAAACCCTTGGAGTCGCTCCTAATTTTGCTTGTCTAAAATCTCAGGTGTCGCTCCAGCCGCTGACCACCTTTCGCGTGGGAGGCCCAGCGGAGTGGCTGGCTATGCCGCGCTGCCAGAGCGAGCTGGAGCAGGTTTTAGACTGGGCGATCGCCGCCAATCTCAAGATCACCCCCCTGGGGGCAGGGTCGAATCTGCTGATCAGCGATCGCGGTATCCCCGGCCTCGTTCTCTGCACCCGTCGCTGGCGCGGCACTGAGTTTGGCGAAGCGGGTCGTGTCACTGTGGCGGCGGGTGAACCGCTGCCCACCCTGGCGTGGAAGGCCGCCAAGCGCGGCTGTCGCGGCCTGGAGTGGGCCGTGGGCATTCCTGGTACGGTGGGCGGCGCGGTGGTGATGAATGCCGGTGCCCATGGGGGCTGCACAGCGGACGTATTGGTTTCAGCCACCGTCCTCGACCCAGACACCGGCATTCTGACTCTGACTCCCAAGGATTTGGCGTTTCAGTACCGCACCTCCATCCTTCAAGGGGGACGGCGGGTGGTGCTGGATGCCACCTTTCAGCTGGAGCCGGGGCACGACCCCGAGGTGGTGGTGGCCGACACCCTGGCGGGGCTCAACCAGCGGCGGGCCACCCAGCCCTACGACCTGCCCAACTGCGGCAGTGTGTTTCGCAACCCCTATCCCTACACGGCGGGGACGCTGATTGAGAAAACCGGACTGAAAGGCTACCGCATTGGCAATGCCCAGGTATCTGAACGCCACGCCAACTTCATTGTGAACCTGGGCGGTGCCACCGCCACCGACATTCAACACCTGATTCACCACGTGCAGGATGAGGTAGAAGCCCGCTGGGCCGTGCGCCTGCAAACCGAAGTGAAGTTTATGGGAGAGTTTCCGAATATTTAAGATGGCTGGGAAAAGCGATCGAGGGCCATCGCTGCGATCGCCGTATCCGCCTCACCCACCACCGCCTGGGCAAAGCGCTGGGCAACCGGCGGCAAATACACAAAAGGAGCGCTAAACCCGGCCATCACGTGCAGCCCCTCAACTCCAGGGACAGCGCCTACCAGCGGCAACCCATCGCGGCTAAAGCTGACACGGCAGCGCCGCCAGGAGCCCGGCACATCCGCCAGAGCAGGAATTTGAACCGCCATGGCGGCCCGCAGGGTGCGATCGCTCTCCGCCCCATCCAGCTCTGCATCCAAATCGGTCAGCGTGCGGCTGATCTGGCCCAGACAGATATGGCCGTCTAAAAACTGAATCGCCCCGCTATCAAGAATGGCAGGGGTCAGCTCATGGCCCGGCTCATCCCACTGTCCGTCGGTATCGGGCTGACTCGCCTCAAATTCCTGTGCAAAGCGCTGGGTCTGGGCGGGCATAATCAGCGATCGCAGCCTGAGATCAAGCGGCGGTGTTTCGATCAGCTCGGCGTGGGTGTAGTAAAGCGGAATATTGACCTGGGCCTGGTGCAGCAGCGATCGGCTCAAGGCCCCCGCCGCCACCAGAACGTTCTTGGCGGGGCAGGCCTGCTCGGTGGTTAACACGCCCGTGATGCGGTCTTTGATTCGCACCACATCTACCACATCGGCAATCATGCGGGTGCCGCCTAAGCGCTGAAACGCCTGGTTGTAGGCGCTGACCAGGGCTACTGGGGAGACATGGCCGTGGCGTACGGTGAAAGCTCCGGCGATCGCATCCCGATTCAGCAGCGGTTCCAACTCCTGGGCTTCAGCAGCCGACACAAACCGGGGCGGCGTCGCACATTTGGCGTAAGCTTTGGCGGCGACATCGGGGTTCCCGTCCGCCGCTAGGGTCAGCACCAGATCCAGCTCGCGAAACTGGGTGTCGGCCTCCAGCTCGTCGCTGAGCTGGCGCTGTTTGGCAATGCCCTCCTGACAGAGCTGCTGGGTGAGCGCGGTGCTGCCCGACCAGTAAGGGATACCGCCATAGCTGTAGCGGGTGGCATTGCTGGGCTCTAGGGCGCGATCGATCAGCAGCACTGAGAGACCACACCGGGCCAGTTCGTAGCTGACCGCTGCCCCCACCAGACCATTGCCGACCACAATCCAGTCAAAGGTTTCCATAGTTAAGCGTAGATTTGCCCCAGGATGATCCGCAGGCGATCGTAGTCATCCTTTAGAAAAATGCTGAGGGTGCGGCCCGCTTGCACCAGCCAGGCGCGATCGAGCTTGCGGAGCTGGTAGCCCTGGCGCAGCACCGCCGCCACCAGGCTATCGACCGGAGCGCTGCCCATAGCCAGCAGGGTTCTTAAAAAATCGAGCTGTTCGGTAAACTCAATCACGACTTCGGGCGAGCAGGCATACACCCCCTGGTGTACCTGGGGCGGGCGGGGCGGCAGGTGCTGAAAGATCGGCCCCTGGGGTCGCCCGGCTAGGTCAGGGGCGCGAAAGCCCACGATTGCCGCCTTAAACTCGGTCTTGAGCATGGCAAAAATCTGCGGCTGCTGCTGGCGCAAATCTTCGAGCGACAGCCCCAGCGCCCGCGCCCGATGCACCGAGTCGATGGGGCTGGTGGTGGCGTGGTAGACCACCCCATAGACGGTATTGCCTGACTCCTCATCCAAGGCGGTGACCCAGCTGCCAAAGGGGGGCATGGCCGAAAACGCCAGCGCCTCAGGCTCTAGGCACTGGGCCAAAAATTCAGTAGTTGCAGTTTCAATCACCTCGGCGATGTGATCGGGCTGCCGCGCCTGGGCCGTGGTCTGGGGCAGGGGTAAGCGCATGGCGGTACCTAGCGCCGCTTGCCAGAGCTGACTGGCTCTAGCTCAGACATTTCAAAGGTGACCAGCTTGTCCCAGTTGCCGCCCTCGAATAGCACCGCTACCTTGCCGTCGGTAATGCGCTGCACCAGACCCTGAAACCCGTAGTAGGTATCGTTGACGTTGATCACCGTAACCGGAGCCCCAGGAAAAATCATGATGACTAATGCTTCTGATCTGCCTCTACAGTTTAAGGCAATGTGCTGAACTGGCCTATTACTGTCAGCGTATTTCGTGGTTAATGTCGGCGAATGCCGCAGGATTAAGCCCGTAGTCAGGATCAGCCTTTCCCTGGAGTTTTAGTCTGATCGCCCTCTCCCCCGCCAACCCGTCCCAGAGCAAACCTTCCTTAGCTAGAACGTTATGCTAAAGCTCTAGCCCTCTACTGCCCCATGAGCCAAACTTACAAAGCTACCGGCATCAACCTCAAGGCCATGCCCTTAGGGGAAAGCGATCGCCTGCTCACCATCCTCACCCCCGATGTCGGACTGGTGCGGGCGGTGGCACCAGGGTCGCGTAAGCACCAGTCGCGGCTGGGCGGACGCAGCGATCTCTTTGTAATTAATGAGTGCCTGGTGGTAAAGGGCAAGCGGCTCGACAAGCTCATTCAGGCCGAAACCGTGCGCACCTTTCCGGGGCTGAGCCGTCACTTGGCCCGACTCACCGCCAGCCAATATCTGGCGGAGGTCGTGCTGCTGATGGCCCTCAGCGACTCTCCCCAGAGCGAGCTATTTCACGTTTTTGTAGAACATCTAGAGCGGCTGGAAACGGCATCGTCCGGGGCGGTGCTGGCGGCCCTGTGCCACGGGTTATACCACCTGCTGGCTCTGGCGGGGGTGGCCCCAGAGGTGCAGCGATGCACCCTCAGCCGGGTCGCGATCGTGCCCAATCTGCTCGACCCCACCTGGCGAGTAGAATTTAGCTGCGAATCGGGGGGGCTAGTGCAGGCCAACGGGGCCACTCAACTCAGCGAAGGGCAAGGCCACTACGGCCACCCCCCCAAGCGCCCCCTGCTGCTCACCGCCACCGATGTGGCCCTGCTCCAGCAGCTCACCAAGCCGGAGATTTTATCTACCCTATCCATGGGGCTAGAGCATAAAGACCCTACGACCGGAAAAACTCAGCAGCTATGGGCACGAGTCGAGCGGCTTCTGCGAGAATATACTGAGAACTACTTTGAACGTCCTATTCGGTCGGCGGCTTTAGTTGATGTCTGTTTAGCTACCCTTTAAACTGCTGGATATTGCGCCGCCCAGTGCCCAGGTTCGTTGGTTACCCCATGCTCCGTGAGTTTGAAGCTGATACAGAGGCCACCGAGGCAAACTATTTGCCCCAGGCAGAAGATCGCGGGTCTAGCCACGGCAACGACCTAGGCGCTGGGGCAGATGCCAAATCCCAAACCGCCACTTTGCCCGCTGCTCCTGCCGCTGAGGCCGCTGACCCAGAGCCTGAGAATGGGTTTCGGGCCATTTTTAAGAATCGCAACTTTTTGATTTTGTGGACGGGGCAGCTGTTTTCTCAGCTCGCCGACAAAGTCTATCTGGTGCTGATGATTGCCATCATCGCCGCCCGGTTTGATACCCCTGGGCAGAGCATCAGCGGCTGGGTCTCGGCAGTGATGATTGCGTTTACCATACCGGCGGTGCTGTTCGGGGCGCTGGCGGGGGTGTTTGTCGATCGCTGGCGCAAGCGTCCGGTGCTGGTGTGGTCTAACCTGCTGCGCGGCGGCCTGGTGATTGCGCTGCCCCTCGGGATTTGGCTGACGGCGGGCTGGGGGCCAGTGATGGGACTGCCGGTGGCCTTTTTGCTGCTGCTGGTCGTCACGTTTTTGATCTCGACCCTGACTCAGTTTTTTGCCCCGGCAGAGCAGTCGATTATTCCCCTGATTGTGGCTGAGGGAGATTTGCTCTCGGCCAACTCGCTCTACACCACCACCATGATGGCCTCGGTGATCATCGGGTTTGCCGTAGGGGAACCGGTTCTGGCCCTAGCCGATCGCCTAATGCTGATCCTCGGTATCGCCAACAACGGCCCGGCGATTCTGGTCGGCCTGAGCTATATGGTAGCCGGGCTCTGCCTGATGAATATGGATCCTGGCAAAGAAAATTTATCCGCTGCCCACGAAGATATATCTCAATTTTGGGCCGACATCAAAGACGGCTGGCGCTACCTGGGAGAGCAGGTGCAGGTGCGGGTAGCGATTATTCAGCTGGTGCTGCTGTCGTCGGTGTTTGCGGCCCTAGCAGTGCTGGCGGTGCGTCTAGCGGAGATGATTCCGGCTATCAAGGCGTCGCAGTTTGGCTTTTTGCTGGCGGCGGGTGGCTTGGGCCTGGGCCTGGGGGCCGTGCTGGTGGGGAATTTTGGGCCACGTTTTCCAAGGCGCTACCTGAGTCTGTGGGGTGCCCTGGGGATGGGAGTGTGCCTGATTGCCCTGGCCTGGACAACGCAGCAGCTGTGGGCTTCGATGGCGATTATTGCCACCCTGGGGCTGTGCGGGGCCTTTGTTGGCATACCGATGCAAACCCTGATTCAAGAAAAAACGCCGGAAGCCATGCGCGGCAAGGTGTTTGGGCTGCAGAACAACATGGTCAACATTGCCCTTAGCCTGCCCCTGGCCTTGGCTAGCGTGATAGAAGCGCATCTGGGTTTGGCTAACGTTTTTGTCGGCATGGGAGCCCTGGTAGGGCTAGGGGGAGTTGTAACCTGGTATATTGCCGATACGGCAATGAGAAAGACCCAGGCCCCAAGCTAGGTTCCATTTTTTTACCAAAGGCAGATCTGCGGGCTTGGCAGTCGCGGCGGCATTTTGCTGGCGCTGGGTTAGGTTGTTAACGGATAACGCTGAACAGCATGCACATCGCGTGGCTTGGCAAGAAATCGCCCTTTTGCGGCAACGTCACCTATGGCCGAGAGGTCACCAACGCGTTGCTTGAACGCGGCCATCGGGTAACGTTTCTCCATTTTGCCCAGTCTCAGGATGGCCACAACCGGGGCAGTTCTGCGGAGCGATCGCAGGAAGTCCCCCTCCCCTTTCTTTTTAAGTCGCAGATTCTCACCATTCCCTCGCTGAAGTCGGGCAAGCTGCTGGCAGAGGCGCTAGAGCGCATCCAGCCCGACCTGGTGCACGCGTCGCTCACCCTGTCGCCCCTCGATTTCCGGCTGCCAGAGATCTGCGCCGAGCTAAACATTCCCCTGGTGGCCACCTTTCACCCCGCCTTCGATCGCCGGGTGCGCAGCCTGACCTCGGGCACCCAGCACCTCACCTACCAGCTCTACGCCCCCTGCCTGGCCAACTACGATCGCGTCATCGTCTTCTCCGATCTCCAGCGCGATCTGCTGACTAAGCTCGGGGTGCCCGACGATACGCTGGTCGTCATTCCCAACGGGGTCGATACTCGCCGCTACTCACCGGGGCCGTCGGCGGTCAAGGCCGATCTCTACGCCAGCCAGCTGTTTGTCTACCAAGGGCGCGTTTCCCTTGAGAAGAATGTGGAGGCGCTGCTGCGGGGCTGGCGTCAGGCCGACATGGGGCCAAACTGCAAGCTGGCGATCGTCGGCAGCGGCCCCCTGGAGGCGTCTCTGAAGCGCTACTACGGCGACGAGGATGACATTATCTGGCTGGGCTACCTGGCCAACGAGCAGCGCCGCATCGATATTTTGCGGGCGGCGGATGGGTTTATTTTGCCGTCTCTGGTAGAGGGGCTGTCGCTGTCGCTGCTGGAGGCGATGGCCTGCGGCACGGCCTGCATTGCCACCGATGCCGGAGCCGATGGTGAAGTGCTGGCGGAGGGGGCGGGCATTGTGCTCGATACCCAGCGGGTGGCAACTCAGCTACAAACTATTTTGCCGATTTTGCGCGATCATGCCGAGATCACCCAGCTGTTGGGGTATAAGGCCCGTGAGCGGGTGCTCCAGCGCTATACGCTGAAGGACAACATTTCTGCTCTAGAGGCCATGTACAGTCAGGTGACGGCAGAACAGCGGCTGATGTGTGGACAGCGGGCCTAGTGGGTTGTAGAAGGGTGCTGCGCGATCGCCTCAACAAACCCATCACTACTGCCTGAGTTCTACCCTCGCTTTTAAGATCATTGGCTCGCAATTGGGCAATCTGAAAAAATAACGGATTGGCCTTTAAGAGTAAATGAATCTGGGTCAGGGGAGCATCAGGATGCAGAAGTCAGCGATCGCCTGTAGACCGCTTGCCGATTGGCTAGGGCAAAATGTTCGCTTTCAGGGATATTTAAGTCATTGGGAAACGGCTAACAAAACTGGAGACACGGCTTATCTGCTGCGCCATGTCAAGGTGGTGCCCTACAAAGGCTGTCAGGCGCAAATCAGAACCCTAGACCATGTTTGGCTGTATGTAGACAAAGATGCCGAGATCGAGACTAAGTTTGAACGGTTTGGCGGATACGCGGCGGTTGGCCGAGTGGTTAGCTATATCCGCAGCAATGGCACTAAAGACTTTGCGATCGATATTGAGCCCTATGTGCCGCTCAAGTGGCGCATAGAACTGTTGAAGTCCTGTGGAAAGCACAGTATCGAGGATGTCAAAATCAAGACACTACTGCTCGAAAAAACGTTGACTTCCCTAGAGCTGGAAGAGATAGATTTTAATATTGAACAATCCTACGAGGAGGTTTATCAGTATTTTCAAGAACAATATTATTTTTATCGCAAACAAGTTGAGATCAACGAACGGTATGAGGCACAGAAACAGCATCGCCCTAGACCCAAGCCTGATATCCTCAAGTTTGCTTCAGCGTCATCGAAGTCAACCAAAGTAGCCTGTAAAGGCTTCGCCGCCTCGTGATTCGTTTGATAATGGAATGGAATAGGAATTTGCCTTGGCTACTGCTGGCTACATTGCAGGGCCAGTGCTGTAGGGCGATCCACAAAACAATTTCTTAGGTAGGGTGTGTTATCGCGCAGCATGATGCACTTTTGGTAGTTTTAAGCATTCTAATGGAGAGATCGGTGCGTTGCGGTTAGGAGAATTGCCAAAATATTAGAGCCGATAACGCACCTTACGTTTACTAGAATTGAAGACTAAAATCAATCTCGTCTTCGTTTACATCCTCCTGAGCATCGTAGCCGTACTTCGACGAACTTATCGCTGCTTTGTTAGATCTCGAGACAGATGTCATATGCTTGTCAAAGTTTATAAGCTCAACCTTTTTCTCTGCAAGATGTTCAAACTCATCTGCAAAGTCGCCAGAAAATCTGGCTTTGGAGTAGCCTGATGACTTTCCCACGAGATTATGGAGCCAATTTGAATCAGATGTCGAGAGGCTGCTTCCAAGTGTAATAGGCGGCTTTTTATTTAACTTACCTTTTTGATAAGCAGCGATGATCAGCGCACGCAGGTGTGAGTTTTGCATCTTACTCACTTGGGATATGAGGTCTTCGTCAAGCTGTAAATCGCATACGAAGGCCGTCCACAGAAGCCATGCTATTTCATGGTGTTGATTGAATGTCAAATGTCTTTTGATCAACATTGCTACCGTCTCTGACCAACCTTCTTGATCATAACTCTGTTGTATCGCGAATCTCTTCGTTAGTAGAAGGCAGACATAGTCAGTACAATGCTCGTAGTGCCACAAAACACGCTGAAGCATAGCCTCAATGCTTTCCCATGAATTTGAGCTATAGCATCTTGCTACATCAAGACGTCTTAAGATTAATTTCATCGGGCTCTGTGATTTGATTGACTTTGCAACTTCATGTGCTTTGTCAATTGCATACGAGTACTTACCCGACCACACTTCGAGCGATATAGTCCTGAGTTCTTGAGCCCACACATCATCGAATGCCTCAAGACCGCTAATTATTTTCGTCTTAGTATCGTTGATCTGGAGTTCATATGTTTGTAGAACATCGCGCAGAACCGACAGAACCACTGCCGCATCGACTTCGCTTCTTACTCCAATATAAAAGTCATCAACGTGTCGAACTCCCCCAATGATTATATGAGGGTCTATGTTGTTTATCCTTTCGAGAAGTTGATTGTCAATTTCGCAGCTTATAAATTCAGCAAAAATCCTAAATGAGTCAGGACCAACAGTCACTCCTCTAGTTTGACCACTTTGGCATTGCTGAGTGAACCAGTCAAATGCATTGAACGTTGCAGCGGTAGAATTATGTTTAAGATTGGCTTTAGCAACATCACGACCATGGGCCACCCAAGACACGGCATGAGTGTAGATGCTTGGGAAAAACTGCGCAATATCGGTTTTCAATATGTAAGGTGAAAAACGGAGCTGAGATGATATTCGATCTGTTAGCTCGCTCAAAGTCGGAACAATAATAGCTCGATCCTCTGTGTCGCGGCCTAATCTGACTTTATCTAATGACAGCTTCGATGACTTAAACTTAGTCTCAAATATTTCCCAATTGCTGAAGATAAACTGGCAAGCATTGAAATAAGGAATAGGATTTACTGTTCCATAAGCTCTCCGATGACCGTCATGTTTTGTACCGCTATAGCGAACGTAATCTGTTGACCGATTATGGAACTTCCGCGCTTCTATATCTTGAGTCTTTCCCTCAAAGCTTGCGGCCAAATTCTCACTATCAAAGCAAGGTGGTAAAACTTCAGGGAAAAAGCCTTTATTGAGAAGTAAGTCTCTAATATGAATCTGCTCTGTCATGAAGTTTTTTAATGTTTAAAGTTTTCAATCTATGGCAGTTTTCGTGGCTTTCAAGGTAGCTATGAGATTCATCTTGACTAAACAACTATACATAACTCGTTGTTAAAAGGATTTTGTAGTCCAGTATCTCCGTGCGGATGGTTAGACGAAATTTTAGCAGTTTAATACCCCTGTAGAGGGTGATTAGGTAGAAATTAATCAGGCTAATATTTTTATACTGAAAATCGAGCGGAAAGTTTCAATGTGTAACCCCCTATTTGTTGCAGGTTACGATTGCACCCCCTTCCTTTAACCTCTCCTCCACTGTTGACGCCGAGCGTCTGTACCAGTATTCTCTTACATTAAGCCGTTCAACCCGACCGGCGACCATGCAGAACTCGAAAACTTTGGCGCTGTCCGAAGGTGGTGGCACACCAACGAACAGCTAACCCCGCAAATCTACTCAGCAGATTGCCGGGCTATGGTCGATCGTACCCTAGCTCCCCCAGTTTGCACCTCAGCTGCGGGCGCTAGGGTTTTCGTGTTCTGTCTTCCTCAAACCCATAGAAGGAACACAGAACCGATGTTTGAATATCTCGAACCCGACGCCAGTGGCGCGTCGAACATTCCGCCGTCTCACTCTGCAACGCCTCAGCCCCGCCCCGAGCGGGTGCGGCACCTGCTCTACGGCAGCCTAGCCGGAATTGATCGCACGATCAAAATCCTCCACGCCTACGGCTATGCAGACCCCAACGACTGGAGCGACCCCATCCCCGTGCCCGCCAACACCGTCGAGACAGGATCGCCCAGCAGAGCTCAGACCTGGATGGTCATTTTGACCAAAACCCTGCTGATTGAGTAAGCCTCAAAAGGGTTCTCTCAGCACTGACTCGACCCTCACCCCAAACCCCTCTCCCAACCTTGGGAGAGGGGCTTTGAAAGGTTTTCCGGCTCCCCTCTCCTCCCTGGGAGAGGGGCTGGGGGAGAGGGCTAACAAGGACTTTGCAATTTACTGAACCTATTTTACGATCGCTTGCCCAAGAGCTGATCGCGCAGGGATTTAATGCGATCGCGAAACTTAGCCGCCTCTTCAAAATCGAGGTTCTTCGCCGCCTCTTTCATCTGCTTTTCAAACTGGCCAATCAGCTCAGGAATTTCTTCCAACGGCAGCTCTTCCTTGTGCTCGTAGACCTCCTCTAGCTCGTGGGCACTGAGGCGGCGCGACACTTCGAGAAACGACAAAATCGAGTTGCTGTTGCGACGAATAATCGACGTAGGCGTAATACCATTCGCCTCGTTGTGAGCGGTTTGGATGGCGCGGCGGCGCTCGGTTTCGCTGATTGCCCTGGCCATGCTGTCGGTGAGGTTGTCGCCGTAGAGGATGGCCTGCCCGCTAATATGGCGGGCCGCGCGACCGATGGTTTGAATCAAGGAGCGTTCTGCCCGCAGAAACCCTTCTTTGTCGGCATCGAGAATCGCTACCAGGGATACCTCCGGCAAATCTAGCCCCTCCCGCAGCAGGTTGACCCCCACCAGCACGTCGTATAGCCCCTCCCGCAGATCTTGGATGATCTCAATCCGCTCAATGGAGTGGATCTCGGAGTGCAGGTAGCGCACCCGAATGCCGTGTTCGTCGAAATAGTCGGTGAGGTCTTCGGCCATGCGCTTGGTCAGAGTGGTGATCAGCACCCGCTCCTGCCGCGCCGCCCGCTCTTTGATTTCGCCCAGCAAATCATCCACCTGCCCCTCAGTGGGGCGCACAGAGATCTCGGGGTCGAGCACCCCGGTGGGGCGAATGATCTGCTCGACCACTTTGCCTCCAGAGATCTCCATTTCCCAGTTGCCGGGGGTGGCCGAGACAAAGATGCACTGGTTCACCTTCTCCCAAAATTCTTCGGCCTTCAGGGGGCGGTTGTCGGCGGCGCTGGGCAACCGAAAGCCGTGGTCGATCAGCACCATTTTGCGGCTGCGATCGCCGTTGTACATGGCGTGAATCTGCGGAATGGTGACGTGGGATTCGTCAATCACCAGCAGCCAGTCTTTGGGGAAGTAGTCGAGCAGACACTCTGGCGGTGCCCCAGCAGTGCGCCCAGCCAGGTGGCGGGCGTAGTTTTCCACCCCGTTGCAGTAACCCACCTCGCGAATCATTTCCAGGTCATAGCGGGTGCGCTGCTCTAGGCGCTGGGCCTCCAGCAGTTTGCCCTCTTTCTCTAGCTCCCCTAGACGCTCTAACAGCTCATCTTTAATCGCCTGGCAGGCTTCTTCGATGCGATCGTCGGGGGTGACAAAGTGCTTGGCGGGGTAAATGCTCACCCCATCCATACTTTGCAGGGTGGCCCCGGTAATCGGGTCTACGTAGCGCACGGCGTCGATTTCGTCGCCAAAAAACTCGATGCGAATGATGCGGTCTTCGTAGGCGGGGCCGATCTCCAGCACATCGCCCTTAACCCGAAACTTACCTCGACCCAGGTCTAAATCGTTGCGCGCGTACTGAATCGAGGCCAAGTCGCGCAGCACCTGGCGCTGGTTCACCTCCATACCCACATGCAGCGGAATCGAGGCTTTCAGGTATTCCGACGGAATTCCCAGACCGTAGATGCAGCTGATCGAGGCGACCACAATCACGTCCTTGCGCTCGAACAGCGATCGCGTCGCCGAGTGCCGCAGCATGTCGATCTCGTCGTTGATCGACGCTGTCTTGGCGATGTAGGTGTCGGTGGTGGGAATGTAGGCCTCGGGCTGGTAGTAGTCGTAATAGCTGATGAAGTACTCGACAGCGTTGTCGGGGAAAAACTCGCGCAGTTCGTTGCAGAGCTGCGCGGCGAGGGTTTTGTTATGGGCCAGCACCAGAGCAGGCTTGCCAATGTTGTCAACAACGCGGGCAATGGTGTGGGTTTTGCCCGTGCCCGTAGCCCCCAGCAGGGTTTGGTACTTGGTGTTGTCTTGCAGAAACTGGGTCAGGCCCGCGATCGCCTTTGGCTGGTCTCCCGCAGGTTCAAAGGGAGCCTGAATGTTGAAGTCGCCCATGGGTCAACGGTACAAAGACACTACTACGCTTCTTCATGATGCCTGATTTTGCCCCAGATGGTGGTTACGGCAATTACCCAACCGGGCTATCTGGGTAGGGATTGTAGCCAGCGAGCGATCGCCCTTAGCGCCTGCATGCGTCACCCCTTCAGCCTGAGCAAACCTTGCACCAGCCACTGCCTGGGGCGATCGCGACGGTCAGTTCCACTAAAATGGGCTGAGGCTCTGTAACCGAGAATCCGTTTGCGAACTGTGTTGCGAACCGTTGTTGCCACCCGCTACGTCACTCCCCTGCGGGAGGGAGGCTCTCTCCCCGCCATTGTGGAAGCTGACGATGATGGCATGTATGTGCTGAAGTTTCGGGGTGCCGGTCAGGGGGTCAAATCTCTGATTGCCGAACTCGTGGCGGGAGAAATTGCGCGGGCCGTCGGCCTGCTGGTGCCCGAAATTGTCCTGATCGAAGTCGATGCTGAACTGGCCCGTACCGAACCCGATCCCGAAATTCAAGATTTAATTCGGGCCAGTGTAGGCCTCAACCTGGCCCTCGACTACCTGCCCAGCTCCATCACCTTTGACCCCGTTGCCCAACAGCCCGATGCCGCCCTGGCCTCGGCCATTGTCTGGCTCGATGCCTACGTCACCAATATCGATCGCACTGCCCGCAACACCAATATGCTGATGTGGCACCGCCGCCTCTGGTTGATTGATCACGGCGTTGCCCTTTACTTTCATCACAGCTGGAACAACTACTTAGAGCGCAGCCGCACCCCCTTCCCCGGCATCAAAGATCACGTCTTGCTGCGGTTTGCCAGTCAGCTACAGGAAGTTGATGGCAAAATGACGGCCCAGCTAACGCCAGACGTCATCACTCACATCGTCAACCTAATTCCAGAGCCCTGGCTGCTGGAGGGTTCTCCGTTTACCAATAGCCAACACCATCGCGAGGCTTATATTGAGTATCTGCTGAAGCGGCTAGAGCCACCCCACGCTTTTTTAGAGGAGGCCATTCGTGCACGATCAGGTCACCTATGACTACGCCATCATTCGGGTGGTGCCTAAGGTTGAGCGAGAAGAATTTGTCAATGTGGGTGCGATCGTTTCATGCGCGACGCGCAAATTTCTCGAAGCCAAAATTGAACTCATTCCGCAACGGCTGCTCGCCCTTGACCCGACCCTAGATTTAGAAACAGTCGAAGGTTACTTAAACACCATTCCGATTATTTGTGCTGGCGAAACCCAGGCGGGCCCCATTGGTCAACTGCCCCAGCGAGAACGATTTGGCTGGCTGGTGGCCCCCCGCAGCACGATCATTCAAACCTCACGGGTGCATACCGGTCTGTGTAGAGATCTACCGGCTGTGATCGAACACCTGCTGGCAACTATGGTGCGACCGCTCCCGTGCCCCCTGGGGAAACGGGTAAAGAGTTGACGACCTGTCTTTTGACAACGTCTTTGCGCATCAGGCATGGTAGCTAGATTTGCTGCTGCGGGGCAAAGGCGCTGGTATGAATACCTCGAAACGGACTGAAGAGCAGGTTTTACAAACGGCATCGCCTGGAAATCGGTTTTATCGCACGGTGTGGCGCTGGCACTTCTATGCTGGGCTGTTTGTGATTCCCTTCATGGTGGTTCTGGCCGCGACGGGCATTATTTATCTCTTCAAGCCGCAGCTGGATGCGGCTATGTACAACAACCTCATGTTTGTGCAGCCCGACCTGGCTACGCTGCCCTACGTAGAGCAGATCCAATCCGTCGAAAGCGCTTATTCCGCCGCAGTCATTACTCAAGTTACGCCGCCCGCTGCCGCAAATCGCAGTAGTGAAGTGCTGCTGACCACGGCGGATGAACGCAACCTTATGGTGTTCGTCAACCCCTACAGCGGCGAGATTTTGGGCGATCGCGATGAGGACAATAACCTACAGGCGATCGCCCGCAAGATTCACGGCGAGTTGATGATTGGCAAACTGGGCGACTATTTAGTTGAGCTAGCCGCCTGCTGGGGTTTAGTGCTGCTGATCACAGGGCTATATTTGTGGTGGCCCCGCCAAAAGTTTGCGGTTTTGGGCACCTTCATTCCGCGCCTCTGGAGCCAGAACAAACGGATATTCTGGCGAGACCTACATGCCGTCCCAGGATTTTATGGCGTCCTTTTAATCGGGTTTTTAATTCTTACCGGTTTGCCCTGGACAGGTTTTTGGGGAGACACCTTTGCCCAAGTTTGGGGCCAATTCCCAGCCCAAATGTGGGACGACATTCCCCAATCTGCCGTGCTCACAGGCTCCCTAAATCAGCGAGGCCAGGTGGTGCCCTGGGCCGTAGAACAGCTACCCATGCCTCAGTCGTCTCCCTCGGGCCAAACCGATCACTCGGGTCACCATAGCGATTCGACTCCAGCTCAGAATGGCCTAACCTCGGGCACCCCCGTTAGCCTTGATGCTGTGATTGCCCTAGCCCAGGCTGAAGGTGCCCCCCCTGGCTTCAATGTCACGCTGCCGGAAGGCGAGACCGGGGTCTTTACCATTTCGGCCTTCCCGCCCGACCCCACCCAAGAGGTGACCCTGCATGTCGATCAGTACAGCGGTGCCGTGCTGGCCGACGTGCGCTGGCAAGATTACGGTCTAGTGCCTAAGGCCGTGGAGATGGGAACGGCTATTCACATGGGCAAATATTTTGGTTTCGCCAATCAGTTGCTCATGCTGGCGGCGGCGTTGATCGTGCTGCTGCTAGCCATCACCGGAGCTGTCATGTGGTGGCAGCGGCGGCCCCAGGGATCTGGACTAATCGGAGCCCCCGCTATGCCCGCCTATGTCCAGAACTGGCGCATTCCTCTGGCCATTGTTGCGGTTCTGGGGCTGGTGTTTCCCCTGGTTGGTCTTTCACTAGTCATTGTGCTGCTGTTGGACTACATTGTGTTGAACCGCATTCCTGCGCTTCGGCGTATTTTGGGTTGATGTTGACACCGCCAGACATCGAACAATTCATCACCAACGGCTATATCCGGATAGAGCAGGCGTTTTCGCGCGAACTGGCAGATACCTGCCGAGCTATTCTCTGGGCCGATACGGGGTGCGACCCTGGCGATCGCGCCACCTGGCAAAAGCCCGTTGTTTGGCTCGGCGACTACACCCAAGCCCTCTTTGTTCAGGCCGCCAACGGGCCAAAACTGCACGCCATTTTTGACCAGCTCGCTGGGCCAGGGCAATGGAAACCCAGATTTAGCGTCGGGTCTTTCCCCATCCGCTTCCCAACGAAGGAAGACACCGGAGATACCGGCTGGCACGTGGATGCCAGTTTTCCGGGGGCAGACTCAGATGCCAACAACTTTTTGTCGTGGCGCATCAACATTCATTCGCGGGGCCGGGCGCTGTTGATGCTGTTTCTCTTTTCAGATGTGGGTGAGTCAGATGCGCCAACGCGAATTCGAGTGGGCTCCCATCAAGCGGTGGCCCGCCTGCTCGCGCCTGCTAGAGCAAAAGGCCTGACGGCCCTAGAGTTGAGTAACCTGTTATCGGCCACAGACAACTGCCCCGAGATAGCCGCAACGGGGGAGGCCGGAACCGTGTATCTCTGCCACCCGTTTCTGGTGCATGCTGCGCAGATAAACCGTGGCTCTCAACCTCGCTTTATGGCCCAACCACCGCTGTTTGCCGCTGAACCCTTTAAATTTGAGGGCAAGCATGAATCGTCGTATGTACCCATTGAGCAGGCGATTCGCAAAGCACTATATAACCCAGAGACAGTGTCACATACATCTTCTATAGATGACGCATAGGAGAATTTGCGGTACTTAGCATAAAGTAGGAGATAGCAGAAGATCAATTTTTGGTTCCTGTGATTCGACAGCCAAAATGTCGTACACAAACAATGCAGAAAGTGCTTGTAGTTTTTCTAAATTGACATACCATTTAGCAGCTACTTTGCATCCACCAACCGAATAGAATAAGAAGCTTTGCTCTAGGGGAAAGATGACAGAGAACCATAAGCTGCCAATCAAGTTGCGCAGAGATTTGGAAAAAGAGATTAGCTTATCGGAAACGGTACAGTGGATTGAGCAGACTATCCCCCGCCTCTTTACTCGTGCCACCATAGGTATTTGCCTGACTTTGCTTGCCGGACTCAGCTTCGTTTTATTCCTTGGCTTTGGTATGTATGAACAGGCACAAAGCACCGGCATACCTCTGTATGAATTCCCTCAAATCGCAGGTTTGATTATTTTTCTTGCCATGGGCTTTATACAGCTAATTCTTATCTTTCTTATTCCTCTACTAAGCTGGTTGAACGCGGTTCAAACCATTTATGTAATAACTAATCAACGAGCTTTTATCCTTGTAGGTGGATGGCCTAGAACAATTACGTCTTTCGTGCCATCCGAGCTAAGAGTCATTTCACGCAAAGAAAATAGAGATGGAAGCGGAGATGTCATCGTTTATATTCATACATCTAAGGACTATGATAACAACACAAATACTGAAGAGATGGGATTCAAGCAAGTTCGCAATGCAAAAGAATTTGAAAATCGACTGCTTCAGCTAAAGACAAATTAGACACGGGTCACCAACTTGAGTCAAGCAATCCTGATGGGGTCGATCGGTTAAAGTTACTTGAATAGAGCCTGTCATGCATGATCCCAAAGGTCATTAATTCTAGATACGTTGGCGCAATGCATCCCCTTAAGAACTGTGAAGCTAACTGCCCGATTCTCGCGGTTCCCGTAAGGCATTGTTACGACGAGCCTTGCAAGACTACAAGGCTTTTTATAATAGAGGTGTAGCCGAATTGCCCCTGGCCTGGCTCCATCACTGTCTCTATCGCTGCATCCCAACATTGTGAAACGGAGAGCCTAAAACGCGGGCCTGCAAAACAGGAGACTCACCGCCATGTTCAAAAAAATTCTGGTTGCTCTCGACAACTCTGCCCACCGGCAAGAGATCTTTCAAAAAGCCCTCGACCTAGCTAAAGCCACCCAAGCAGACCTAATGCTCGTGCATGTGCTTTCGGCCTACGAAGAAGGCAGCCCCGGCATTCCCATTCGCTCGTACCAGGCCTACTACCCCGTGCTCGAAGACTCGACCTGGCGGCTCTACCAAAAACGCTGGGAAGAATTTGAGGCCCAGGGCATTGCCCAACTGCGGCAAGAACTCGATCGCGCCCGAGACGCTGGCGTTACCGCCGAATTCACCCAGACCTCTGGGGAACCCGCCGCCACCATCTGCAACGTGGCAAGCTCCTGGGGCGCTGATCTAATTATGGTGGGCAGCCACGGTCGCAAGGGCCTCAGCGAGCTGCTGTTGGGCAGCGTCAGCAACTACGTCATGCACCATGCCAACTGCTCGGTGCTGGTGGTGCATCACAACAACGGTAAGCTAACCGCGCCTGCTGAGACCACTGCGGCCAGTACAACCGCCTAACGTTACCTACCGATAGCGTCTTCACTTGCTGATGGCGCTATCGATCGCGACAGCTGGCCAGGCACAGGTTCAGCCGCGATCGGGGGTAGTTTTGCGCTCACGGATTGAGCCGGAGAGGGCAAAAAAATGGCTCCTAGCTGACGGGCCAGGAGCCAAACCATAAATAACTGAGTAAGAGTAATGCGTTATAGGCGGTAAGCGATGACCGGTCGGCCAGCAAACAAACTCCAGTAAAAGCCAGCAGCCTTAGGCCTTACGGGAGTAGTACTCAACCACAAGCAGTTCATTGACGTTGAGGGCGACCCACTCACGCTCAATGATGCCGTTGACCTTGGCGATGAGCTTGGCTTTGTCAAGCTCGAGGTGGGCGGGCACGTTGGCCAAACCGGGGAACTCCAGGTTGGCTTCCACCAGTTTCTTAGAGGCATCGCGATCGCGCACGGTGATCACATCGCCGGGGCGACACTGATAGCTGGGGATCGACACCACGCGGCCATTGACGCAGATGTGGCCGTGGTTGACCACCTGCCGCGCCGAAGGAATGGTCGGCCCAAACCCAAGGCGAAACACGGTGTTATCCAACCGCATTTCGAGCAGCTGGAGAATCACTAACCCGGTCGAACCACCGGCCCGACGGGCTTTCTTCACGTAGCGAAGCAGCTGCCGTTCGGTCAGACCATAGTTGAAGCGAAGCTTTTGCTTTTCTTCAAGTCGGACTGCGTACTCAGACTTTTTCTTGCGGTCTTGGCCGTGCTGCCCCGGCGGATACGCCTTGCGGGGGGATTTGCGGGACAGACCCGGTAACTCACCCAAGCGGCGTACAACCCGCAGGCGAGCGCCTCTATATCGCGACATAAACGTTTACTCTCCGAACAATGTCTAGGTTGGAAGCAATTTCCAAAGATTCTAATCTTAGCGTTGATCCACGATTAGATCAATCTTTGTGAATGGAATTTTGCTGGGATCGGTGACAGAGGAGAGAATGCCTTGGGGTGAACCGGGTATAAGGTATAGGGCACCCGCCTGAACCCTATACCCTAAAACCTTGTAACCTATACCTTTCTAATGCTGGCTCAGGCGGCTGAGGAAGGATTTGAGGCGATCGCTGCGGGGGTTGCTAAATACCTCGGCGGGGATGCCTTCTTCTTCAATAACACCGCTGTTAAAGAACAGCACCCGGTTAGAGACTTCGCGGGCAAACTGCATTTCGTGGGTGACCACAATCATGGTCATGCCCTCTTCGGCCAGCTGGCGCATGACGCCCAGCACCTCGCCCACTAGCTCGGGGTCGAGGGCGCTGGTGGGCTCGTCAAACAGAATGGCTTCGGGGCGCATGCAGAGGCTGCGGGCGATCGCCACCCGCTGTTTTTGCCCGCCGGAAAGCTGCTCGGGGTAGGCATCGGCGCGATCGCCCAGCCCTACCTTATTCAAATACTGGCCCGCCAAGTCGCGGCAGTCGGCCTCAGAGTGCTTGAGCACCTTACGGGGCGAGAGCATCAGATTCTCAATCACCGTCAGGTGGGGGAAGAGGTTGAAGTGCTGAAACACCATGCTCACCTGGCTGCGCAGGTGGTAGAGCGCATTCCAGGGCAGCTTATGGGCCGACATGTCTTGGCCCATTACCTCTAGGTGGCCCTGGTTGATGGCCTCTAGCCGGTTGAGGCAGCGCAAAAACGTGCTTTTGCCGCAGCCCGAGGGGCCAATGATCGATACCACGTCGCCCTTAGTAAAGGTAGTGCTTACCCCCTTCAAGACCTCCAGCGAACCGTAGCTTTTGTGCAAGTTTTCGCAGGCAATTACGGGCGTGGCGATCGCGGGCATGGTGGTCGTCATGGGCAAGTGCAATGACAGGACGTAGTCTCTATCAGAGAATCACTGGCAACCGGAGACATCTGTATCGCGGAATACATTTTATCCCAGAGGGAATTGACTATTGTGCAACACAATCCGGATTGCAACTATCCGGGGCCTATTTGTCGTAGAGTACTGCCGACCATGGTTTTTCGTCCGTTTGGCTCACGCTGGTTGAAACGCTGCTTGGCTTTGGTGCTAGGACTGGTGCTCGGGATTGGGGCGGCTCAGCTCGCGGGTCTGGCTCAGGATGCGCCAGCAGTCTGGGAAGTCGGCACCGAACCTGCCTTTCCGCCCTTTGAAATGAAGGACGAAGCCACTGGCGACCTAGTCGGCTTTGACATTGAGTTAATGACGGCGATGGGGGAAGCCGCTGGGCGAGAGGTGAGATTCATTACCCTGCCCTTTGATGGCTTGATTCCGGCGCTGCAATCGAGAACTATCGACGCGGCCATTAGCGGCATGACCGTTACCGCCGAACGGGCCCAAACGATCGATTTCACCCGACCCTACTTTGAGGCGGGTTTGGCGATCGCCGTTCGCCAAGACAACAACGACATTAAAACCCTCGAAGATCTAGAGGGCAAGCGCATTGCGGTGGCCATTGGCACCACCGGAGCCGACCAGGCTGGCCAGGTAGAAGGGGCCACCGTCAGCACCTTTGACAACTCTCCCCTGGCCCTGCAAGAGTTGCTCAACGGTCGAGTAGACGCCGTGGTCAACGACCTGCCCGTTACCCTCTACGCCATTCGCGAGGCCAACCTAGAAGGCCTCAAAATTGTTGGCGAGCTGGTCACTGAGGAGTACTACGGAATTGCCCTGCCCAAAAATTCTGAAGAACTGGCGGCGATGAATGACGCCCTCGCCACCCTGCTGCAAGACGGCACCTACGCCGAGATCTATCAGCGCTGGTTCTCCGCTGACCCGCCAGAGCTACCGGTGGTGGCCCCGTCGCTGGCCGAGGCTGGCACCGCTACGGGCCTGGCCTGGGGGCGGCTATTCCAAAACCTGATGAAGGGCGCGTGGATCACCATTCTGCTGACCGCGTCTTCATTCTTCATCGGCCTAATTGGCGGGTCGCTGGTAGCCTTTGCCATGATTTCGCCCTTTAAACCCCTGCAATGGCTGTGCCGCATCTACGTGGATTTCTTTCGCGGCACGCCCATGCTGGTGCAGCTGTTTATGATCTATTTCGGCCTGCCCGCCCTGTTTCAGAGCCTGGGCTTTGATCTCAGCTTTAACCGCATCTTTGCCGCCGTGCTGGCCCTCAGCCTCAACGTGGCGGCCTACCTGGCGGAGATTTTGCGCGGCGGCATTCAGTCCATCGATCGCGGCCAGTGGGAAGCGGGCGAATCCCTCGCTATGAACCCGGTCGAGACCATGCGCTACGTGGTCTTTCCCCAGGCCTTTCGGCGCATTTTGCCGCCCCTGGGCAACGAGTTCATCACCCTGATTAAAGACACCAGCTTAGCCGCCGTAATTGGTTTTGAAGAGCTGTTCCGCCAGGGCCAGCTGACGGTGGCCACCACCTACCGCGCTTTTGAGGTGTATCTAGCGGTGGCGATCGTCTACCTGGTGATGACCTCTCTGGCCTCCTTTGTCTTCAAGCGCCTGGAAGCCTATATGGACCCGATCAACCGGCCTAAGAAGGTGAAGAAAGACCCGGTACCCTCGGCGATCGGGGTCTAGGGGATCGCTCTGGGGCAAACAGCCGTTCTCTGAGCGTGAATTTTGTAGGGGCACAGCATGCTGTGCCCCTATTTGCGTTTGCCCCGTCGGGCGGCGGCTACCGAAGCCTCAACCCAGCTGTGCAGTAGGCCCAAATCGTCATAAACAGCGGCGGGAAGCTGATAGTACGACATGGTTATGGCCTTGCCGTTGCGGTGGTACACAAACGGCCCCATGCCTGCCTCGGTGAAGCGATCCTGGTTGCCCGCATCGACCTTGAAATACAGCGTTTCGTAGGCAATTAGGGCAAACATAATGCCTTCGCAGTACAGCCCATAGCCGCCAAACATGGCGCGGGCCGTTACCGGAGCGACCTGGTTGAGATGGCTGACCACCGCTGTCTTAAACGCGCTGGCCGCAGCTTTGGCATCAGCCATAGGCATGCTCCCAACAGAACGAGGCCTTCTAGGGCTGTTTTTGCTCGGCGCTCAGCAAGATTTGGTAGACAAACAGCTGCCTCAGAGATGCGGTCTGCTGCTGCTGCTGGTTAGCCGAGGCGTGGATATCTGCGGCTATCAACACGCTGCCAGCGACCAGGGTCAGAATGGCGCACACGTTGCGAAGAATGAGGCAGGTGGGGAGGCAGCGATTTTTCATGGGGGCAACCGTAGCAATACCAGATACCAAGACCGATAGCCGGATACCTTCATTATTGAAAGCGTCTGGCAAATTTTCTGTATACCGAAAAAGGCTTTACAAAAGTTACCGGAAGTTGACCCGGTATTCTACAAATCCTTGGCCTTGGTTATTGACGTTGGTTGACCCGCCAATGCTCCAGCTGTCGCTAATGCGGTAGCGAGCCGTGAGAGAAAGCGCCTGGTTTTGGTTGAGCACCTGCACCAGGGTAGCCGAGAGATTTTCGGAAATGCCCACGGTGGCCCCCACCCCTATGCCCAGGGTGTCCTTGTTGGCGGTGGGGAGCACAGTGGTGCCGATTAGCCGCAGGCGGCGCAGGCCGAGGGAGCGGGCGATCGCATCCTGACTGTCGGCGGTAAAGGCTGCTAGCAGATTAGACCCCAACGCCAAACCCGGCTCTGCCCCTCCCAATCCGGCTAGCGAGCCGCCAGTTACCATGCCCAAAAGCTGGTCTTGGGAATAGGGGGGATTGCTGGTGAGGGTCAGGCTGTTGGCCAGATGGCTGGCCTGCCCCTGGACCCGCGCCTCAATTTGCAGCTCGTCGAGAATGGTGGAAGCAGCCAGGCGATTGAGATCCGGAATTTCAGCCGCCCCCGTGGTGGAGTTGAGGGTGTTGATGCTGTACTGCCGCTGGAGGGGCACGGTTGCCTCTAAGACCAAATCGAGATGGGGGTCGAGGGGGTCTTCGGGCCTAAAGCGCACCACATTTTCCCGGCCCGGCACCAGAAAAAACTCAGCGGTGATGGTGTTGATCCAGCCATCGGTCAAGTAAATGGCCCCGTCGGCCGAGACTGCCGGTACCGAGCCGCTGAGGGCCACATCCCCCGTTAGCCCCAGGGACAAGATCGGCAGCGCCTTGACCCGCACCGAGTCGAGGCTCACCCGCAGATTGTTGAGCTGCACCGGTAATAGCGGGCTGACTTGGGCCAACCGGTCTCTGAAATTGCCCAGGCGGGTGGGATTGCTCAACACCTCTCTAGCCAGCGCGGTAAGCTCGCGCCCTACAGTCACCTGGGTATTTTGCAGCTGCACCTGGCCGCCAAGGGTAGGCGCTAACAGAGCACGGGTGAGGGATATTTCGCCGTTGACCTGGCTGCGCACCTCATTGGCGTAGTTAAAGTCGATGTCGGCCAGGGCTAGGCTTAGGCCAGCGTCAGTGGCAGCGGCATCTTGGGGAATGAGCGGAATCTGCCCCGCCAGGGCAAAGCTGCCGTCGAACAGGCTGCCGGTGAGCGACTCCACCCTCACCTGGGTGCCCTGAAGCTGAATCGCCCCAGTGAGATTGTCGAGGGAGGCCCCTAGCCAGGGGCTAACAAAGCTGGCGTCGTCAAAGGCAATGAGCCCCGACAGCAGAGGGCGGCGGGGCGTGCCCCCCAGGCGCAGGTCAACCGTGGCGCTACCGCCACCCCAGGCCAGGGCGGGGGTGAATAGGTTAACCAGCGAGAGGGCATCGTCTTTAAGGGACACTTGGAGGTTCATCTGGTCGCTGGCAGGCCGCACCGCCATAAAGGGCAACGCGTAGGGAATGGTACCCGCAAAGGTGAGGGGTTCTGGCTCTGAACCGACGACTCGACCCTCAACCTTGAGGGCGGCGTTTTGATACTCAAACCCGCTGCTGATTTCGGTGAGGGGTTGGCGGTTAACGCTGGCCTCAGTCACCGCCAACTGGCCGACCAGATTGGGGTTGGTGTAGGGGCCGGTGAGGTGAGCATTGAGATTGAGCAAGCCGGTGACTTCCACGGGGCTTTCGAGCAGAGTGGCGGCAGCGGTGAGGGGCAGGTTTTCGGCTCCAACAACCAAATCAGAATTTTGGGGACTAATATCGCCGACCAGGCTGAGGCGGCTTTCCCCCGCGCGAAATTCGACCGGGTCAAGGGAGAGCACCCGATCGCGCAGCTGCCCCCGCGCCAAAAACTGATTGTCGAAATCGTAGCGGCCCCAGACCCAGTTTTGGCCGGTGAACTCAAAGTCGGCGGCGAGATCCTCATTTTGGGATGCTTTCACGCCCAGGGTACCAGCCACGCGCCCTTCGAGCTGGTCGAGGGCTGGGAGCAGGGCGGTGGCTCGGCTGTCGGCGCGGCTTTCTCCAAGTTCCCGCAACGCCTGGGCTAGCTCGGCCTGCTCCAGCAGTGGGGCGCTGTCGTCTCCCACCGAACTGACGCTCAGATCCTCAGCGTGGCCCAGATTGAGGGGATTCAGCCAGCGGCCAAAGTCGGCGTAGCTGTAAAGGCTCAGAACATGCAAGATGTCTTGGAAGTTGGCTCCAGCAGTGGTGATCTCGGCCTGGCCCTGCCACTGGGGAAACAGCCGTCCGGTGCCGGTGATCATAAACTCGGTGTCGGGGCTGAGCTGGAGTGAGCCGCCCGTGAGCAGAGCCAGGCCATCGCGATATTGGATATTGCCGGTGAGGCGATCGCCCCCTATGTTCCCCAATGCCGGGCGATCGAGGGCAAACTGGGCTACTGCCGCCGGGTTGGTCCAATCGGCTAGATCTAGGGTAGCCGTGGCGTTGAGCATGCCTCTCAGCAATCCCAAATCGGGGCGGGGCACAGGCCGCAGCCCCGCGGCGGTCAAGTCAAAATTCTGAATTTCGGTATCCAAGCTGTTGCCTCGCCGCTGGCCGCTGGCGACAAAATCGCCGCTGGCCAACCGAAAGGCATAGGGTCTGAGGTCAGGGGCAAGGCTGGCAGAAATCTCTTCATTCTGCCCCCGCAGGTTGACGGTGGCCCCGGCGGTGCGGGAGGCCTGTACTGGCCCCGAAACGGCTTCCACTAGGGTGAACGCGTTCATGCCCACCTGGCGTAGGCCCACGGTGCCTGCCAAACGCGGATCGTTCAGGCTGCCGCGCAGGGTGCCGTCAAAGGCGAGGGTGCCTCGGGGTCGCAGCCATTGGGGGCCATCGACCAGCCCGTAGGCAGCGCCTAGATTGATATCAGAAAGCCGAGCAGCCAAGTCGATATTGCTGATCTGAGGCAGCCTTTGCTGGGGCAAAAAGCGAATATCGACACCGCCTTGGGCAGAGAGGTTGGGGGTGGTGGCTTCAGCAATTTCTAACCGCCGCCCCGTCCAGGCAAAGCGGGTACTAAGCGCACCGGGCAGCACTTGATCGACCCCCGCTAAGTTCACCCTAGGCACAGCTATGTCCGCCAGATTTAAAGGCACGGCGTGGGAAAAGCGGGCCTGGCCCTGGGCGCGAATACTCTCCGGCTTCAGCATCGCAAGCGATCCCGAAGCCTGGAGGCTGGTGTCTAGTGTGCCTCGGAGCTGGGGAGACACAAGGCCGAGAGCCAGGCTGTTACCCGCCAGGTTAGCCTGCCAATTGCGGCGGTTGAGGTCGGCGATCGCCCCAACTTGCAGCTTACCCGCCCCCACCTCAAAGACAGCATCTTCGGCGGTGAGCAGGCGATCGCTGTAGCTTACCCGCCCCCGCCCCGGAAAGGTGGACTGGGGCAGTTGCCAATCGGCCTCTCCCTGAAGATTTGCCAGGGGGCCAAATAGCCGGGCCTCGGCCAGCAGCGGCCCCAGTCGCCAGGTTTGGGGCAGGGCCAGATCGTAGAGAGCCACTAGGCCATCGAGGGGCAGATCAGTTTGGGCCGTCAGCTCCAGATCGGGGGAAGGTGGGGGCGCTGCGGCCAGTCGTTGACGGTTGCGATTCCGGTAGCGATCTTGTAGGGCTCCGTTGAAGAGAGCTTTGCCCTGGGCGGTAATCGTGCCGCCCGTTGCGGGGCGTAGGGTGGCCTGGTGTAGGGTGGTGCCATCGAGGGTGGCCCCAAACTGGGCCGCAATGCTGTCGAAACCCAGGCGATCGATCTGCACCGTTCCCAGATTGGCCACATTGCCCGACACCAGGGGTAACGCCATCGGCCCAGTCACCTGGGTTTCGACCCGAAACCGTCCCGCCGCCTTTACCGGCAGCGGTTGGGCAAAGGCCTCGGCTACCTGAGCCAGACTGACTTCGGGAATGGTAATGGCCATGTCGTGCCCTTGGCGAGCATCAACACGGCCTGCGGCCTTGACCAAAATGGGGCCAAATTTAAGGGAGCTATTCTCTAGGCTGCCGCCCACCCCATTGAGCAGCAGGGTGCCATTGATGTCTTGCAGGGCCGAGGGCAAATCGCTGAGCACAATGTCGCCGTTGCGCAGCCGAGCGGTGCCCCGCACGGTGAGCGGGTCGCCGGCCTCAGGGCGATATTTGAGGTCGAGGTTTGACGACAGCAGGCCGCTGCGCACAAACAACCCCCCGCCCAGCAGCGGATTCACCGACTCGATGGGCAACTGCTGGGCCTGGATGGCCAGGTTCACCTGACGGGTGTCGATTTGCCCTTCCCCGCGAATTTGAAAGGCCCCGGTGTTGAGCCGCCCGCCCACCACCATGGACATGGTTTGGTTATCGGGGCCGCTAAAACGCACCCGCAGATTGACGTTTTCGAGCAGTACCAGGGTGGCGCTGGAAACGCCCTCCGGCAGTTCGACAATGGAGGTACGCGACAGGGGGCCAATCGCCAGGTTGGCATTGCGAATCTGGATGCTGCGCAGTTCGGTTCTAAAGAGTCCGTCTTCGCCCACCGACTGGGGCGGCTGGAGTCGCCACTCGCCGTCGAACCCTTGCTTGAGGGATACCTGCGGGTCGATAAAAATCAGGCTGGGGCGCAGGGTGCGGGTGAACAGTAGCTCTAACGGGTTGAAATTGACTTCGAGGGACTGCGATCGCACCCAGGAAAAATCTTCCTCAGTGGGTGGCACAATCGACGGCCCCAGGCGCACTCCGGTGGGGCTAAACCGCTCAAACTCGCCCACTTTGATCGGGCGACCCAGGGCATCGCTGAGGTTGCGCTGCAAAAACTCGGGCAGCTCGCGCCGAGCCAGAGCATAGCCCCACCAGCAGAAGCTGACGCCACCCAGGGCCAGCCCGCCGCCCACCAGCGCCAGCGCCCTCAGCCAGCGCCGCCGAGGAGGAAGTGATGGAGGATCTAAATCTGGTGAAGACCCATGAGTCATGGCGGAATTTCAGGTTCCGTACCGCTTTGGCGCAGTGCCCGAGCAAGAATGCCATCACTCTACAGCAAGGGCCAAAGTTTGAAAATTACAACGACTACAAGTGTGAACTAGGCTAGCGATTGGTGTTGATAGGCGTGCGATAGCCCAAGGCCAGTCTTTAACCATCGCCTTCCTCACCCCCTACTCCCTCACTCCCCACCCCTCGATAGTCAAGACAGTAGAAGATGCAATCGCAGATCTACCCGGCTCCTGGCTCCTGTATTCTTAAACTCCTGGTCTTCTGGATACCCAATTTACGGTCATGCTAGGTCTAGCGATTCACACCTGCGGCCCCGACCTGGGGCTGGCCCTGAGCAATTTTGACGGCGAAACCCGCCACCAGACCTGGCCCCTGGGGCGTGATCTGTCCACCCAGCTGCACCGCATTCTGATGGAGTTTATCTCGCCCTATAGCTGGACAGACTTCTCGTTTTTAGCGGTCGCCCAGGGGCCGGGGGGGTTTACAGGCACCCGCATTGGGGTCGTTACAGCTCGTACCCTGGCTCAGCAACTAGAGATACCACTGTTTGGAGTGTCGAGCTTGGCGGCAGTGGCCCAACGAGCCTTAGATGAATCGCCCGCCGGATCTATTGCAGATATTGCCGTAGAAATGCAGGCCCGGCGAGAGCAGCTATTCACTGCCGTTTACACATCGACGGTTGACGGCCTTGAGCCATCCCACCCCGATCAGGTGCTCACCGCAGAGACCTGGGAACAGGCGCTGGCTCAGTATCCCCAGCCGTTTCACCGAGTGGTAACGGGGGATGACCTGGCAGCGACGGTGGTGCAGGTTTTGGATCTAGCCTATGGGCGCTGGTTGAGGGGCGATCGCCCCGATTGGTCTGCCGTGCTGCCCTACTACGGCCAGCACCCGGTGGATCTGTAGGCGATCGCCCAGGTATAGCCCCACGCAGATTTTTAGAAGGCCGGTCAGCTACACTGAGCATCAACGCCTTTGGCTGTCATCTCTTCACCGTCAAGGGCTAGACCGAAATTGCCCCCTTCAGGTCTATTGCCGTGGCCAAACCCATTATTTTCACCGTCGATGACGACCCGGATGTGCTGCAAGCGATCGCCCGCGACCTGCGGCGGCACTACGGCGAGCACTACCGCGTCATGCGGGCCAGCTCTGGGGCGATCGCCCTCGAAGCCCTCCGACAAATCGTCCAGCGCGGCGACCCGGTGGCCCTGCTGCTGGTCGATCAGCGCATGCCCGAGATGAGCGGGGTGGAGTTTCTAGAGCAGGCCATTGACCTGGTGCCCGACGTTAAGCGGGCGTTGCTCACTGCCTACAGCGACACCGATGCCGCCATTCGCGCCATCAACGAGGTCGGCCTCGACTATTACCTGATGAAGCCCTGGGATCCGCCTGAGGAGCAGCTTTACCCAGTGGTGGATGATCTGCTGGCCGATTGGCAGGCCAACTTTCGGCCCCCGTTTGAGGGCATTCGGGTGGTGGGCGATCGCTGGAACCCCCAGAGCCACGAAATCAAAGACTTTTTGGCCCGCAACCAGATCCCCTACCGCTGGCTGGATGTGGAGCGCAGCGAAGAGGCCCGCACCCTGGCGGGCTGCGTGACCCAGGCCAAGCTGCCCCTGGTGCTGTTTCCCGATGGGGAACCCCTACGCCAGCCCAGCACTACAGAACTGGCGACTCGCATTGGTCTGCAAACTGCGGCGGCCAAGCCCTTCTACGACCTGGTGATTGTCGGCGGTGGCCCCGCTGGGCTAGCGGCGGCGGTCTACGGTGCCTCCGAAGGGCTGCACACGGTGCTGATCGAGCGCGAGGCTCCCGGTGGCCAGGCGGGCACCAGCTCCCGCATTGAAAACTATCTGGGCTTTCCGGTGGGGCTGAGCGGCAGCGACCTGGCCCGCCGCGCCGTCAGCCAAGCTCGCCGCTTTGGGGTCGAAATTCTCACCCCCCAGTCGGTGCAGGCCCTGCGCACTGATAACGACTACCGGCTGCTCACCCTCAGCGACGGCAGCGAAATCAGCACCCAGGCGGTGATTTTGGCACTGGGGGTCTCGTGGCGGCGGCTTGCCACGACGGGGCTGGAGCAGTTTACCGGAGCGGGGGTCTACTACGGCGCGGCCCAAACCGAAGCCCTGGCCTGCGAAGGGGAAGATGTCTACATCATCGGCGGGGCCAACTCTGCTGGGCAGGCGGCGATGAACTTTGCCAAGTATGCCAAGTCGGTGACAATGCTGGTGCGAGGCGACTCGCTGACCAAGAGTATGTCGCAGTACCTAATCGACCAAATCGCCGCAACGCCCAACATCACGGTGCAGACCCACACCAGCGTGATCGAGGCCAAGGGCGGTACGCAGCTAGAGGCGCTGGTGCTGCAAAACGCCGTTACCGGGGCCACTGAAACTGTGCCCGCTCAGTCCCTATTTATCTTCATTGGGGCCACTCCCCACACCGACTGGCTAGAGGATTTGGTGCAGCGGGATGGCCGGGGCTATCTGCTCACTGGGCCAGACTTGGCCAGTGCTGGCGTGCCGCCCCACCAGGTATGGTCGCAGGAGCGGCCTCCCTTTCTGCTCGAAACCAGCCTACCCGGCGTGTTTGCGGTGGGTGATGTGCGCTGCGGGTCGATCAAACGGGTGGCCTCTGGGGTGGGGGAAGGGTCGATCTGCGTGCAGTTTGTTCACCAGTATTTGGGGGCGGTGCGATGAGCGCGTCGGCACTGTGTTTAGAACATTTACAGGCGATCGCGCCCTTTAACCATCTGCCCCAGCCCCGGCTGGAGTGGGTGTGCGATCGCGCCAAATCCCTCCAGCTCTCCAAGGGCGACTACCTGGTCAAAGAGGGCGACCTCACCACCACGATCTACATCTTTGTCTCGGGCCGCCTGGGCATTACCCGCCAGAGTGAGGGCATTGCCATGCCCATCGGTCAGCACGAAGGCCCCGGCTATATTGGCGAAATTCCAGTGCTGACGGATGAGCCCGCTCCGGTAACATTACAGGCCATGTCGGATTGCCAAATCCACGCGATCGCCGGGGCCGACTTTCTCACCCTGCTGCACGAGTGCCGCGACTTTGAGCGCGTGGTGTTTCGCCTGATGCAGAAGCGGGTGCGGGGGCTGGAGTCGTTTTTGCGCGGGCGCGAAAAGATGGCGGCTCTGGGCACGCTGTCGGCTGGGCTGGCCCATGAGCTGAATAACCCGGCGGCGGCCCTGGTGCGATCGCTCAGCGAAGTGGTGCCCGCCATTCGCGAGCTAGAGAAAATGAATATGCTCTACGGCCAGACCAACGCCACCGAAGCAGAATCGGCGGAGTGGCAGCGAGTGCGCGATGCGGGCTACGAGACCATTCTCAATTGCGGAGCCAATGCGGCGACCCTGAGCGATCGCGAAGAGGAACTGCTCGACTGGCTCGAAGACTACGGCGCTACGGAAGCCTGGAAGCTGGCCGAACCCCTGGCCCAGGCGGGTATCGATATCCCCACGTTAGAAAAGCTGATGGCCCCCTGGCGCGATAACCCCACCCAGCTGCGCGACATGGGCATTCGCTGGCTGGCCCTCTCCTTTGAGATGATGTCGATGATTCAGAGCGGCCAGCACGGGGCCGAGCGCATCGCCACCCTGGTTAAGTCGATGAAGTCTTACAGCTATATGGATCAGGGCGCGCAGCAGATGGTTGACCTGCACCAGGGGCTAGAAGACACCCTGCGGCTGTTTGCCTTCAAGCTGAAGCAGGGCATTAAGGTGGAACGCGACTACGATGCGACGTTGCCCAAGCTGATGGCCCACGGCAGCGAACTCAACCAGGTGTGGACGAATTTGATCGACAATGCGATTGACGCCATGGGCGACAAAGGCACCCTTACTCTGCGCACCTGCCATTTCCAGGGCGACGCTCGGGTAGAAATTATCGACACGGGGCCGGGCATTCCGCCAGAAATCAAGTCGCGCATTTATGAGCCGTTTTTTACCACCAAGGGGGTGGGCAAAGGCTCAGGTCTGGGTCTCGAAACGGTGCTTCGCATTGTAGAAAACCGCCACCACGGCACCATTTCTGTAGAGTCTGAGCCGGGTCATACCTGCTTTGCGGTCTGCCTACCCCTGGGCAAAGCAGAAGCATCCTAGCTCTCAAAGGAATTTGAGCGCTTGTCGCTCACAGCAGGTTTAGCTGCGTACCACACGTCCCCAATCGACTATGGCAAGATAACCGTGAAGACCTATGGCAAATACTCAACGTGTCGAATTCTAAAACTCTCCTGATTACCGGCGCATCTACAGGTATCGGTGCCGCTACTGCCCGACAGGCAGCAGCGCAAAACTTCAACTTGGTCTTGGCGGCCCGTTCTACTGAGAAGCTGGATAAATTGGCGCAAGAACTAGGTGCCGATAGAGTTCAGACTTTTGCCTGTGATGTCACTGATTATGCGGCTCAAGAACAGTTAGTAGCCCATGCAGTAGAGGCGTTTGGCAGTCTAGATGCGGTGTTTGCTAATGCTGGTTGTGGCGGTGAGCCGGGTGGGTTTTCGGGGGCTCCGGTTGAGTCTTGGCAGCGCATCGTCAACACCAATATTTTGGGCGTTGCTTACACGCTGCGGGCCAGCCTAGCAGAACTAAAGAAAGCCAAAGGTCACGTCATCATTACTGGCTCGATCGCAGGGCGCACAGTGCTGAAAGGTTCTATGTATTCCGCCTCGAAATGGGCTGTCTCAGCGATCGGCTATAACCTGCGAGAGGAGATGCGAGGCACGGGGGTGCGTGTCACTCTGATTGAGCCGGGGATGGTGGATACCCCATTCTTTGATGACCCGAAGCCCGATGCTCTGCGTCCCGATGATGTGGCTCGGACGGTTCTCTTTGCGCTCTCGCAACCTCCCAATGTTGATATTGGTGAACTTGTGGTTTTACCAACACCACCGGTTGAAGGGTAATTGGTGCAGCTTAGCTTGACTAAACATTGGGAGGCTAACGGCGAAGGTTGCTTGCCGGAAAAGGTTGGTGCAGAACGAGCATTTCTGGTACGTGCAGGGTTCTGCGCTCAACCCTACCTACAGAAAATCAGCGATCGCCTGCGGCTTTCCATCGCGCTAGATGTAATAGAAATCTTTCAAGTAATTCCTGAAAGCTTCAATTCAATAGGGTCAATCCCGAGCCTAGCCATGTATCTGTTACAGATGCCAACTCCTTTTTCGGTTAATTCATAAAACTGAGAGAAAGATGGAACTTCTTGACCTAAAACCTTAGCTCTTTCATCACTTGCAGCGTGATAAAGTTCAAGGCTCTTTTGCATCAAGACTTCATCTCTTTCATTTGGAGGAAGCTTTTCGATTTCATTTGTTGTCAATCTTCCATCTTTATATATCCAGTCTCCTTCATATATTTCAAATATGTTGAGGCTAAGCTTGTGTGGATATAGTTGATTGTCTGTATGAGCAATAACTTTATTCCTCAGATGTACTAGTTTTTGAATTAGATCTTCCGAATTAAGGAAATCAAGATCGTCTTTTATTTCCTTATTTAAGGTTTTAGCGTCAGCTGGATTTACTGATATCCAACGATGATGGTTAGACTGGAAAATGTTGATTATTTTAACTAACCCTAAGCTGTCGTTATCGTAAGCTTTTGTTAACCTCAATACCCCAGCCTCGTAGTGAGCCATTCGGGACCAGCCATAAAAATCTGGATAACTACTGAGGCGCTTGTTTAGTTCGATTGTCATCTTCTCATGAATTTTCAAGTGAAAATGAGCAATATAAAGATTGTCACCTATATACTCTATTTTCGCTGTAAATTCTTCCTTAGAAACTGACATGTCTAACCTCACTTCGAAGACAATGAATAAGGAATAATAGATTAGCACCTTGGTAGAGTGAAGAGCGCTATATTTACATCTCTAAGCTCAAATGTATACCTTGAATTTGATGTCAGGAAAGTGGAGGAACATGAACTACACTACTCACTAGACATTTCAGAGTATCTAGTTAAGTACAAGTCAGAAATAAAAGTTTTTGTTTGTAATCTAAGGCAATCAGTTAGCGGTTGAAAGTGTCTAAACAAAGGACAATAAATTTTCAATCAATTTCATCATGATTATCAGTTTTTGAATTCATACGATAAACCAATGACATAGCAGCTTCTTGTACAGACAAAGCCGTGCTTAATGATACTGACTTTGAGTTAACTTCCGTGTCACGAGTGGCAAACTCAACATTTATGAAGCCATCAGCGCCAAGCCCAAAAGAAACAGGTTCTAATCTTGCTCTGGCATGAGTTTCCTTTGAGAGGCGGCTATATATAGAGCGATTCATTTCAACACTGCCCTCCACTATATCATTGCCAAAAAACTTTGCTATTTTTTTATAAGCTTCATCCTGTAGACTTCCCATACTTTGACCGAGCCAATTATCAGGACGTCGAGATTGCTTATTTAAAAGATCTACGGCATTAGAAATTAGGATCTGCTTACCAGGCGAGAACTCTCCCCATGTGACTAACATTTCAGCAAGTTTCTCTTTAAACCAAATTTCTGCATCTTCTCGATTGTTAATGCCAGAACCCTCAGGACATGATTGGGCAAGCCATTCACTATCTTTTTTGCAGAAATAAATCCAAGCCCGTGCTCCTGCTAAAGCATAGTTCTCCTGAGTTGCTAAAACCATAGCTTGTTGCGCAGCTTCAAAGGCAGTACGTGCAATAGGATAGCCTCTATGTGGAAGCCTAGTTTCTGAAAGGATCTCAACAGCGTATGCGCTATCAAGCACATCAAATGCCAGTCCAAAAAGGGCAATGTCTGCCAAGAGGGTATTTGCTGAAAATCGAAAAGCTTTCTGAGATTTATGAAGTATTCGTATAGCGTTTTGCAGATTTTGAAGTGAGGAGTAGCTATCAAATAGTTCTTTCACCTGCGACTTTGTAGAATTACTAATGCTTATAATAGAAGAACTCCAATCGTCCCATCTTACTTCTGAATCCTCGCTTAATAAAAGACCTGCACCGAAAAACATCCCAGCCCATCCTAGATCATTATCTTCTACCCAGTTCCTTAACTCAACAAACTCCTCCATACTTGAGCTACCCAAGCTATCTAGCATGATAGCCATTGAAAAATATGAGATTAAATTATCGCGAATTTGGCGATTAGCTATTTTGACTCCAAAGTCATTTATCCTCTTTTTCGCCAGCATTTGAGCAGCTGTGTTTTGCGACCAAGTCTTGATGTATTTAGAAAATTTTATGGTATTAGCTTCGTCAATAGTTTCAGGCTTTATAACTCTTGCCTCATTCTTCAAAATTCTTTTTTCAGACTGCCCCGCTAATGCACCACAAACCAAAAATAATATTCCCCAGCCACTCATTTGTGCAAGGTCAGCACTGGGATCCAGCCTCTTTGATATTTGAATGATTGGATTGATGTCATGCTTCGTCACATTGAGCATTGTTTTTCGTAATGATTTTTGGCTATTCACAATAGCTGATAACCTGCTAGATTGATCAATCTAGCTATACTCTCATTCATAGGAGTAACATAGGCAGATTCATAGGAGTAACACAAGCAGATGACTCGCAAATTAACCTCACGAGTTAACCTTTTGATCTGCATGATAGTTTCCTTGAATGTATATAAGCAGACTATTCGTATTTCAATTTATTAAAGTTTTATCTTTCCATCTTGTGCTCCACGGTTGACGGAGAGCGATCGCACCACTATCATCATCCATTAAGCCGTTTGAGCAGAACGGTGGCCACACAGAACTCGAAAACTTTGGCGCTGCCTGAAGGTGTTCCAGCACCAACAGACAGCTAACCCCGCAAATCTACCGAGCAGATTGCGAGGCTAGGGAGATCGTACCCTAGTCACTCCAGTTTGCACTTCAACTGCGGGTGGCTAGGGTTTTCGCGTTCTGTCTTCCTCAACCCAAAAAAGGAAAACAGAACCGATGTTTGAATATCTCGAACCAGACGCCAACGACAACCCAGAGGCCGGTTCCCTACCGCTGCCGCCTAGATCTGGCGCAAACAGCAAAGGGAGCCGACCCCTAACTCCCGAGAAAGTGCGCCACATGCTCTACGGCAGCCTCGCCGCCCTAGACCGCACCATCAAAATCCTCCATGCCCTCGGCTACGCCGACCCCAACGACTGGAGCGACCCCATCCCCGTGCCGCCCAGCGCCGAAGGGGCCGCCCCCGCCCAGTGGATGGTGATCATGACCAAAACCATCCTGCTGGAGTAGCGCGCAGCAAGATTCCATGGTTAAGTCAGTGATTTAGCGCTGGTTGCCAGCCCGACTCAAATAGTTGGGCTGGCCAGTTCCCTCGGCTTCACATACCGGTTTTATCGTTGGCTAGCGTGTAGCCGAGCCAGCGGTTCTATGGCATTCGCCCTGCTGAATTGGGGGTAGCCAAGCAGGATTTAGCATGAGTGGGAGCAAGCTAATCCGCCTGGAAATATTGACCCCGCAGAGTTTAACTATGCCGCAAAGGACAATGCACAGATAGCGCAATACTGACTTCAGTCGCCCTAAAAATCCGTTTCAAGAACTGCAACCCCCGTGCCACAATTAGCCCAGTCCCCTACGTTAGTAACAGGGCCGCCCGGTGGAACCGTCTTCCCCCAGAGAGCTAAACAGTGAGCCAAACCCGGTTCAGCCGCAGGGGCCACCAACCCCACGGCAGTTGAGCAGCATTAAAGCTCAGCTCGACCTGGTGCTGCTGGCCCTAGAAGCCCTCACGGGCCTGGGGTCCGACGCTATGCTGGCGGCGGCTGACGCTCTGGGGGTGTCGGATTTGCTGAGCGATCGCGTCAATCTGTGGCGCTTGCGCCAGGCCAGCCCCCTGCGCAAAGGCCAGGGCCGCAAAAAGCTCGATGTGGACGAAGCCCGCGCCCTGGTGCTGGTAAGTTGCAAGTTAGCCGTCAACCACCGCGACAGTATCCGCCAGGCTGTCGCCCGCCTCGAACAGGCGCTTGCCCAGGGGCAAGCACCCCACCGTGCCGCCCAGTTGGGCGACTACCTCGATGCCTTTAGCAACGCCTACCAAGATCGGATGGAGGGGGATCAAACCGCTACCACCGACGAGCTGACCGCCCTGGGGCTCAAGCTACTGGTCGATTTGTTGTTCTACAGTAGCTCCGGCGGCAGTCGGAAGCTGTGGGTGGCGCTGCTGGAAAGGGCTGAGGCATAGAGATTTTGGGCTTGGAAGTTTGGGATTGGATAATGTTTTTGGGGTGTTGTTGAGCTAGTGCTATGGCTGCGATCGCATCGGTCACCTCCTACGAATATGCGGCGGGTACCTGCACCCTACGGCTGGTGGGCGAGCTATCGCCCCTGAGCCAGGTGACGGATAGGCCGGTGCTGGTGCGATCGCGGTTTCACCTACAAGTGCAGGAGAGCGATGCGTCAAGGGAAGCCAGAACTCTCGCTAGCCAGGCCGTGGTTCTGGAGATCAGTGGCCGAGAGCCGCAGTTTTCAGCCCTGGCCGATTTGGTGCAAACCTACGTCCAGAAGCACCTCAGTGCCGATGCGCTAGCCGCTGGAGGCACCGTTTCCCAGGGTGAAAATTCACTTCAGCCGGTGGGGCTAACCCGCCATCGGCTCACCTTGGCTGTGCCCCCAGAGCTGCCTAGAGTAGTTGAGATCTCTACCCTACAACTGTCTGACCTGGCCGATGCCCTAGAGCAGGCCGACAGCAACCTTCAGATTCTTCCCGATGCGGCAACGCCCAAGGCTCGCCGAGTTCGCCCCCGCCTGCCGCTTTGGCTGGGGTCTGTGGCGGCAGTGGGCATTGCGGCGCTCCTGGGCAACCAACTGCTCACCACCGCCCCTAGCTCCGTGGTGCTTTCCCCCAGCGAGTCTCAACCGACCAATGGGTCACCGGCCCAAAATCCTGCCGATAGCACACAGCTGCCCCAAGCCGAACCTGCGCCCACCGCCGCCAACAATACCGCAGCGGAAGACGCTTCCCCGGCTGCCGCAGGCGAGGCTCTGCCAGCGCCCGTCACAACAGCCCCAACCAGCCCCGCCGCCGTCCCAGGCCCATCGACTCAGCCGGGGACACCCAAAGTATCGCCCTCGCCTTCCCCTACCGCCTCAGCCCCGGCACCCCAAGCATCCCCACCCGTCCCCACCTATCCGCCCCAGGCCTCGGCCCGCGCTGGGGGCCAGGTTGCAAGCCCTGATACAGATATGGCCGCCGAGCAGGCTCCGAATGCCGCTCGGCCCGCTCCCGAGGCCCTAACGGCTCCTACCAGCCCTGAGACCTTCGACAGTAGCCCTAGCATCGCCGCCACCAGCGCCCCCGATTCTGCCCTTGCTTGGATTAGCAACCTCACCCAAGCCCTTGAGGAGCGGTGGCGACCGCCAGCCAACCTAGCCGCGCCCCTGCGCTACAACCTTACCTTCGACCCCGCTGGCACCGTAACAGCGCTGGAACCTCTCAATGACTTCTCGGCCACGTACCAGACCAACGCCACCCTGCCTCAGCCCGGTGAAACCATTCCTAGAGTCAGCAGCGATGCATCAATCACGGTGGAGGTGCAGTTTTTACCCACCGGAGCTGTGGTGGTGGTACCGCCGAATCCCTAGGACGATCGCTCTTGGGAACCCGTCTCTGAGCGACGCTGGCTGCGGCGCTTGACCTTGCGCATTTGCAGAGTAGACATCGCTTTATCTACTGGGAAGCCAGCGACGGGAATCACCTGGTGCTTGCGATCGCGCTCTAGCTGCGTCAACTCGGTGTAATCTACCCAGTGGATGCAGTCTACTGGGCAGGTGTCGATCGCCTCTTGAACCAGGTCTTCAGAGTCGCCATCTTGGCGGTAAACGCGCGATCGCCCATAGTCAGGCTCAATATAAAAGGTGTTGCGGGCTACGTGGGCACAGTGCTTGCAGCCAATGCAGGTGATTTCATCTACATAGACGCCCTTTTGGCGCAGCTGTCCGCCCAGTTCCGGCTCATAGCCGGTGCGGTCTTCCGTCTGGCGCAGCTGGCCGCCCAGTTCGGGCTCATAGCCAGTGGCATCGGGCTGCCCATCGAATTGTGTCATCGGGTTATACCCCTTGTGGTTCAGAATGCCCAAGGGTGGGCCAATACAAAGAAAGGGGCCGAGTAGCCCCCTCCCAAGCTTCAAAAGGCTGGCGCGTTAGCCATTCCAGCGCTGTACCACCAGTCGCACCGAGCCATCTTCCCGCACCTGCTCTTCAGCCAGCTGAAAACCCTGGCGAGAGGTCTCGCTGACCACGGTGTTGTAGGCATAGCGCTGGGTCACCTGGCTCAGAAACCCTTCAACGGTCAGCGGCTGACGCCAATATTGCAGGTCGGCCACCAGTTCGTAGTCGCTGGTTTCAGGGTTGCGGCGAAAGCCAATGTCATAGCCGTTGTCTTGGGAAATCACCACATCCGCCGTTTGGGTCTGGCCCTGGTAGCCTCTCACGTCGCAGGGACCGGCCTTCCAGTCAGTACCCAGGTCGTTTAGAGCCAGCTTGAGAGAATCTAGATTGCGGATTTTGGTTTTGATTTGGCTAAAGTGTGACATTTTCTACGGGTGATATAGGGGACTATAAGAATCGAAAAATTACCACTGACTGTAGGCAGTCTGGGCCGCCACAGTATCGGTAGCCGTTTGTTCATTCCGCTGAGCAAAATACTCAGAAGTCGTTTGCTGCGCCACCACGATACCTAGCTGAGCCTCAATGGCCGCAGTTACCTCAGCGCAGGAGGCACCCACAATACCAGTCACCGTCTCTTTAACCCGACCATCGGGGTAAATAATGAACTCTAAGGTTTCCACAGTTGCTCAGCCTCTAAGAATGCGGAATGGAGCTAAGGTGTCAGCGCATCAATCCGCAGGGATAACCCCTATCTACCAATACAGACGACGCATTCACCGAATCCCAATCCAAATGTCGGGCAGGTAACTTCGCCATCTTTCATTGCAAAAGTCAATGTGCTGTATTGATGCCAGGAGCGGCGTATCCATTAGATGTAGTGTCGCGTAACTTTAAGAGAGCGTCAAGGCAATTTTCGTTACATATCGCAGCGCTTTCGACGGCTTATATCCCCGGAAAGGGCGTTTTAGCCCCGTTGTCGGCGAAGCAGTTGTTAAGAAAAATAAAGGTCAAACTCTGCATACCGCCGATACAACCAAAGGGAAGCTGGTGTTACTCAACTCCTACGGCACCGTTGCCAAGTTCAGACCATGACCCCTTACTTGCAGAATCTAAAAGCTCTATTCGGGCAGCAGGCTAGCCCAGAGCAGGCCGGGCCGATGAAGCAGTACATGAGAAATCAGTTTGAGTTTCTCGGCATCAGGGGCCCGATGCAAAAGGCCCTAGTTAAGCAATTTGTCGCGGAGAACGGATTGCCTGACCTAGCTCAGCTAGATGACATAGTGCGAGAACTCTGGAGCTGGCCGGAGCGCGAGTACCACTACATGGCCCTGACGTTTTTAGATAGACACCAAAAACAGCTAACCCCTGAGGATGTTCCTCTGCTGGAATATCTCATCACCACCAAATCGTGGTGGGACACGGTGGACTCGCTGGCTAGCCACAACGTTGGCAAATTGCTGAGTCAGTATTCGTCGAGCCGACAGGCTGTAATTGAGTCCTGGCGAGAGTCAGAAAATATCTGGCTACGCCGTACCACCCTCTTGTTTCAGCTGGGCTATAAAGCACAGACTGACGATGCGCTGCTCTTTTCTTTGGTCGAGCAAAACAAAGACTCCAGAGAGTTTTTCCTTCAAAAGGCGATCGGGTGGGCGCTGCGAGAGTATTCAAAAACTGCTCCAGAGGCGGTACAGGGGTTTGTGTCTACGGCGTCGCTGGCCCCCCTGAGCCAGCGAGAATCCCTCAAATGGCTCAAGGCAAAGGGCCAATTATGTTAGAAAGCCTAGATCCGAGAGTTCTGGTGGGGGCTGTGGCCGAGCCAGGGGCACTTGCACTAGGCCTAGGATTTGAGTCTGCCCGTTACTCCAGCAGTACGGGTTTGGTCATGATTACCATCCGCTGGGCGGCGGTGGTTGCCCTTTCGGCGCTGGGGGCACGGGGATGGGAGCGCGACCGTCGCTGGGGGCGGCGTAGCCATAGTTGTTGAATAAACCGCATCCAAGTCCAGTGTGCTTTAGTAGGGGTGACTTGCTCGATTTTTACCCCTTGCTCTATGACTCAACTTCAGTCTGCGGTGGTGCTGATTACCGGAGCTGCCGGGGGATTTGGCCAAGAACTCACCCGCCAGCTACTGCTGAAAGGCAGCCGCTTGATACTCACCGATCGCCCCGAGGTCGATCTGCGATCGCAGGTCAGCCAGCTCCAGCAAACCCTGGGTCAGCCCCCCGGCGAAATCGTCGCCTGCCTCAGCGCCGATCTGGCCACCCCCACCGGCTGTGACGATTTGTACCGGCAGACCCAGGCGCTAAATTTGCCCATCGATGTGTTGATTAACAACGCTGGTATCGCAATCCTTGGCCACATGGTCGATATCCCCACCGAGCATTGGGAACAGCTGATGCAGATCAACCTGATGGCCCCCATGCGCCTGAGCACCCGGTTTGCCGCTGATATGGTGGCCCGCCGTCAGGGGCACATCGTCAATATTTCTTCCCTCGCGGGGTGGATCGCCATACCGGGCTTAACCGCCTACGCCGCCAGCAAGTTTGGTTTGCGCGGGTTTAGCGAAGGGCTACGCCACGAAGTCGCCCCCTACAATGTCAAAGTGACCACCGTTTACCCCTGCTTCAGCCGCACCCCCATGCTCCAGTGCCCTCGCTTTGGCCTGTGGGATCAAGCCGACAAAACCGTACCCATACCCTTCACCACCGATCCGGCCAGGGTGATGGCCCGCACGGTGCGGGCCATTGAGCGCAACCAAGCCGAGGTCTTCCCCGATGCGATCGCCTCCAGTGGACGGCTGGCCAAATGCTACCTACCCGCCCTACCCAATTGGATCAGCCGCCAAATCGGCCTGAGTAGACTATCGGGGTAGCTAGCAGATCTGCGCGTCAATTCAGCGATCGCAGCGGCTGTAGGGTTGGGCACCGCCCACCAGTGAGGAAACGTTTTCCCAAAAATGCCTCATCACTGGTGCCCTGTTGAATTTCCCCGTTAGACCTATCGATTGATGGATTCATGATCGAAACCCAAGACAAACAACTCATTCTCGGGGCAGGCTTTGTCGGGTTAGGTATGGCCCAGGCCCTCAAAGCCGCCAACATTCCCTACGACCAGGTCGATGCCAGTGACGACATCGGCGGCAACTGGCACCACGGCGTCTACGAAACCGCCCACATTATTTCCTCCAAAACGGTGACAGAGTTCACCCACTTCCCCATGCCAGCGGACTATCCGCCCTTCCCCAGCGCCCGCCAGCTGCATGCCTACCTACACAGCTTTGCCGATCACTTTGAGCTAAAAGCGGCAATTGAATTGCAGCGCTGCGTCACCCACATTCACCCGATTGAGAATAACCGCTGGCAGGTAACCTTTCAAAACGGCGAAACCCGCATCTATAAGGGTGTCGTGCTGTGCAATGGCCACCACTGGTGCAAGCGATTTCCCGACTTCAAGGGCACCTTCACCGGCCCCATTTTGCACTCCAAAGATTACCACCGCCCCAGCCAGCTCCAGGGCAAGCGGGTGCTCGTCATCGGCGGCGGCAACTCGGCCTGCGACATTGCGGCAGAGGCCGCCCGCGTGAGCGAAAAAGCGTTCCTCAGCCTGCGCGATTCGGTGTGGTTTATTCCCAAAAGTTTTGCAGGCGTGGCCGTGGCCGACCTGGCCCAAATCTGGATGCCGGAATGGTTCCAGCGGCTGATCACCCACGGCATCATTCGCCTCGCTTTTGGCACCCACGCCAGCTACGGCTTGCCCCAGCCCCAGCACCGCCTGTTTGAGAAGCATCCTACCCTCAACAACGAAGTCCCCTACTATCTGCGCCACGGTCGCATTACCCCCAAGCCCGAAGTTGATTATCTGGAGGGCGATCGCGTGCATTTCGTCGATGGCAGCGTAGAAACCGTGGATCTGATCGTCTGCGCCACCGGGTTCCATCTGGCCTATCCATTTTTGCCCCCGGCGCTCCAGCGGGTAAACGGCGCAATGGTGGAATGCTACGGCGGCGCATTTTTACCTGATTACAAAGGCCTGGCGTTTGTCGGCTGGGGTCAGGCCCGTGGAGGAGTAGGGTCGCTGATCGCCGCCTACGGCCCCCTCTTTGCCAGACTGCTCCAGCTCCAAGACCAAATTGCCGTTCCCCTAGGGCTGGTGTTTAAGCAAATCGGCACGCCCTTACCCACCACTCACCTATCTGACCCCCAGCAGGTGTTTCGCCAGCTCTATCTGCTGCGCTGGGGCTGGCCCTGGCTTGAGCACCGGGCTAAGGGCATCGATCGCAGAATCGGCGCGTTTGCCAATCAACCGCTGCTAGAACTAGGGGCGATCGCCCTCAACGCAGACCCTCGTGCCAACGCTTTGCGTTGACACGAGGGTCTGCGTCTTTCTTTGCATGACACAGGAGCGCCGTGGATAGCTTTGCTACGTTCCATGTAGCAACGATTAGAAACATCCAACGCAAAAGCGCCCCCCTCTCGGGGAGCGCTTTCACTATCCATCAATCAATGGGGTAGTCAGTCAAGACTAGCCGATGATTTCAGGTGCCTCAGCGGTAGCCAGGTCGAGGGGGAAGTTGTGAGCATTGCGCTCGTGCATCACTTCCATACCCAGGTTCGCCCGGTTGATCACGTCAGCCCAAGTACCAATCACTCGACCCTGAGAGTCAAGGATGGACTGGTTGAAGTTGAACCCGTTCAGGTTGAACGCCATGGTGCTGATGCCCAAGGAGGTAAACCAGATGCCAATCACAGGCCACGCACCCAAGAAGAAGTGCAGAGAACGGCTGTTGTTGAAGCTGGCATATTGGAAGATGAGACGACCAAAGTAGCCGTGGGCTGCAACGATGTTGTAGGTCTCTTCTTCTTGGCCAAACTTGTAGCCGTAGTTCTGAGACTCGCTCTCGGTGGTCTCACGCACCAGAGACGAGGTCACCAGTGAACCGTGCATGGCAGAGAACAGCGAACCGCCGAACACACCGGCCACACCCAGCATGTGGAAGGGGTGCATCAGAATGTTGTGCTCTGCCTGGAACACCAGCATGAAGTTGAAGGTACCGGAGATACCCAGGGGCATGCCGTCAGAGAAAGAACCTTGACCCAGAGGGTAGATCAGGAACACGGCGCTGGCAGCAGCCACAGGAGCGCTGTAAGCGACGCAGATCCAGGGGCGCATACCGAGGCGGTAGCTCAGTTCCCACTCACGACCCATGTAGCAGA